>NZ_JAHWFK010000006.1 GCF_019710575.1 Paractinoplanes polyasparticus
GACACACAATCCAAGAAGCCCACGACCACCCCTCGACCCCGCCGCACGGGTTAAAACTCAAGCTAGGTTCTGTTTCGCAGCGGGGCCGGGGCTGCGGCGAGGCCCAGATCCCGCCGGGACGCCACCAGACGAAATCTGGACCACGCCTCACTCCCACCCCCGCTGCGAAACAGACCCTAAGCCTCGGTCAGGTTGGCCCGGTCGAGGGCGGCCTGGCGCATCGGCGCGGTGCGGTACCTGCTCGGCAGCGTGTTGAGCACCCCGGCCAGCAGCAGGCGCAGGCCCCGCACCGAGAGGTCGGCGCTGACATCCGTGGTCGGCCAGCCGAGCCCGCCGTAGAGCCGCCGGGCCCACGGCGGCAGCAGACCGATCGCGGTACCGGCGATTCCCAGATAGGCCCAGCGGGCGGGGCCCAGGGTGAGGCCCAGGCGCAGAGCCCGGTTGCCGAAGAAGTCGGGCACCGGGGGCACGGTCAGGAAGGCGGCCGTTTCCGCCCCGTCCCTGGTGAGAGACAACTCGGGACGCATGGCCTCGTAGTAGGCCTCGACCTCGGCCGCCGTGGCGGGCACCGTCGACGGGTCCAGGCCGACCAGCTCGGCCGCCTTCAGCTGCTCGGTGTAATACCGGTCGACCTCGTCCGGAGTCAGCTTCAGGCCGGCCCGGGTCGCCGTGGTCAGGAACGACTCGACCTCGGCCACGTGAACCCAGCGCAGCAGGTCGGGCTCGTCGATGCGGAAAGTCTCGCCCGTGCGCGGGTCGGTCGCGGTCATGCGCGAATGCAGCCGGCGCAGGCGGCCGGCGGCTCGCTCGACTTCTTCGGTGGTGCCGTAGATGACTGTGCCGACGTACTCCGAGGTGCGGTTGAGGCGGCCCCACGGGTCGGCGCGGTATCCCGAGTTCTGGGCCACGCCGGCTACCGCCCGCGGATGCAGGGCCTGCAGATACAGGGAGCGGAGGCCGCCGATCAGCAGGATCGGCTCCCGGTGCAGCTTCCAGGTGACCGACTCCGGTCCGAACAACCCGACGTCAACACTCATGCCTTCCACAGTGCCACGCCCGGCGCCCAAAGTTGAACCCGTTCAGTTTCAAATTCGGCTCGGCCTCATCAGGTCGGGTCTGCGGCGGCGCTTGTCGGCTCTGCTTCGTCAGGCTGAGTCCGTGGCGGCGCTTGTCGGTTCTGCTCAGGCTGCGTCTGTGGCTCGGCGCTTCTGGCAGGCGGGACACAGGCCCCAGAACGTCACTTCCGCCTCGTCCAGCTCGAAGCCGTGGGCGGAGGCGGGGGTGAGGCAGGGGCGCTCGCCCACCGAGCAGTCGACGTCGGCTATCTCGCCGCAGCCCCGGCAGACGACGTGGTGGTGATTGTCGCCCGCTCGGGCCTCGTAGCGGGCGGGGCTGCCGGCCGGCTCCAGGCGCCGGGCCAGGCCGGCGCGGGAGAGGGCGCCCAGCACGTCGTACACCGCCTGGGTCGAGACCGAGTCGAGCCGGGTGCGGGCCCGGCGGGCGATCTCGTCGACTTCCAGGTGGCCGCCCTCGGCGAGGATCTCGAGCACCGCGAGGCGCGGCTTGGTGACCCGCAGGCCGTGCTCCCGCAGCAGGTTCTCGCCGGTGGACATTGCTCAATGACAACATGCTTCGCCGCAAACCCCAACCGCTCGATCATCTGAGAGCCTGGTCGAGCACTAGTTGGTCAAGATCGGCTGAAGCGGTGAACCGGCACCGGCCGATGGGCGTAAGCGGAGACGAAGCAATGCTTGCGTCGTCAGATACTTCTAAGCTGGCGGCCCCACCAGTTCATGAGGAGGCGTCGTGTTCGACCAGATCAACGGCCTGCCGGTGCACGTGCTCGTGCTGCACGCGGCGGTCGTTTTCGTCCCGCTGCTAGCGCTGGGGGCAGTGGTCTACGCGCTGGTTCCCCGCTGGCGGCCCCGGATGGGCTGGGCGCTCGGACTGCTGGCGATCGTCGCGCCGGCGTCGGCCTTCGTGGCGATGGCCTCGGGGACGCAGCTCTACAACCGCCTGCTCGACCAGGGGCTGAGCGGGCCCGGCAAGGAGATTCTCGACGACCACATGGGGTACGGCCAGCTGACGGCCTGGCTCACGCTCGGCCTGGGCCTGGTGAGCCTCGTGATGGTGGCCCTGACGTGGCGCCGGGGCAGCACCCGCCTCCCACTGCCGGGCGAACTCGGCGGCGCCGTCGCGCTGATCGTGCTGGCCGCGCTCTCGGGCTACTTCGTCTTCCAGACCGGCGACTCGGGAGCGACCGCCGTGTGGGGCACGTACTAGAGCCACCGCGCCGGCGTATCCGGCTTTTCGACCGCCCCGGGGCTCAGCCCTCCGGGGCGGTCGTCGTTTCCTGGCGCGAAGGTTCATCGCTCACGTCCGGAGGAGGGGGTTTGCGGCTCTCGCTACCTGGATCCGGACGCGAGGTGGTGCGTCTGCTGGAGGAGCCTTCGGTGGTACCGGCTCATGCTGAGGCGAAGTGGCATGGACTGGCCCGGGGCGCTGGGGCTGGGTGCGGGTTGCCAGGGCCTGGGCGCTGGAGTGCGGGGTGCTGCGGCCGGGGTGTTGGGATGCGGGGTGCCGGGGCCCGGGGGTGCGGGGGGTGCGGGGTGCTGGGGCCCGGGCGTTGGGATGTGGAGTGCTAGGGCCCGAGTTGCTGGGCTGGGTTAGGGGGTGCTGGGGTGCGGGTGCTGGGTTGCGGGTCAGAAGAGGAAGCGGGCGCAGAGCAGGCAGAGCAGGATCAGGGCGATGGCTCCGGCTACCAGGCCCACGCCGTAGGTGACCGTGCGAGCGGAGCCCTCGGAGTCGTCGAGGGCATCCATGTCCTGCGTGGGCATGCTGCGCGGCGGGGGTGGGCTGGCGATCGTGGGCGGGCGCCAGTTGGCGGAGGGTGGCGGGGTACGCGGCGGGCCCGGGTAAATGGGGGCGGGCTGTGGGGTGGGCTTTTCCGGCTCCCCGGCGGGCACGGCGGAGTTCGGGTCCGGTCGCTGCCAGTACGCGTCGTCCGGGACGCCGGTGGGGGTGGTCACGTTCACCGACGGTACAGCCGCAGGGGGAAGACTTCGGCAGCGGCGCGGGCCTAGGCTCGTAGACGTGGACATCCTGGATGAGCCCGAACGCGACAACGACGCCGAGCGCGAAGTTGACTTCGATTCGGAAGAGGCGACCGTGCTGCCCGACCAGACCCGCGACGACACCGAGCGCGGCTGGGGTGAGCGCTCATACGAAAACGACGAGCGCCTCCTGGAGGATCGCCCGCCGCACTGGTGATCCGCGCCGGCTACCGCAGGCCGACGACCGCAAAGCCAGCAACCGCAGGTCAGAGTCCCGCGGCTCATTAATCGTGCGCCGGCGTCCGCAAGCAGACCTGTGCGTTGGTGGTCGTGGTGTCGGCAGCGCCGCTCGGGACCACGCGCCGGCGACCGGCGTCGAGGCTCGGCTACCGCGCTGGTGTCCGTAGCGTCGGCAATCGTGGGTAGGCGGTGTGTTCTGGCGGCGCCAGTCGCAGATCGGACCCAGGCGCGCCGGCGATCAAAAGCGGCGCCAGCAGGGCCGGCTGCTGGTGGCCCCGACGTGGGTGCGCGTTGGCGGATCTTCGACCGCGCCTTTGCGCTGGTCACCGCACTGTCGGCAAGCGCAGAGCGTCCGTCACAGCATTGGTGAACCGCGGCGCTGATAATCGCGGCGGCTGGGGCCACCCCGCTTTGTGTCGGGCCCGGTGCTGATTCCGCTGTGGCGGCCTGCTCGGCGTTGTGGGGCGCTGATCTGTCGGCGTGGCTGACGTTGGCACGTCAGGAGAGTCTGTGGTGGGTCAGGTTGGGCGGATCAGGACGCTGAAGCTTTGCCCGCGGGTGGCTACGGCGCGTTGGGCCTCGGTGGGGGAGAGGGCCAGCAGCAGGCCACCGGTGGTGGGGTCGTCGGGGGATGTCACCTGGAGGACGAGGGCGGACGCGGCCACCTGGGTGGTGCTGCCGTCGGCCTCGTCGAGGCGTAGCAGGTCGACCCGGTTGCCGGGCTCGACAAGCGCCAACGCGGCGGGGTCGGACAGGCGGACGGGGACACCCATGCTGCCGGTGGGGACGGACCGCGCGCCGGGCGTGGTGGACGGTGGAGCGGAGCCCGCCGCGGGAACCGTGTAGACCGGTGGGTCGCAGGCCGGTGGGGGTGACCACGACACCAGAGCGGCGGTGCCCAGCAGGAGCGCGACCGCTACGAGGCGTAGCAGCAGGCCACGGGCCGGCGGGCGCCAGCGCACAGGATCGAGGCGTCCTTCGCCGCCGTCGCGGCTCGGCGATCCCTGCGCCTGGGGCAGGGCGGAGCCCAACCGGGATGTGCTGGATCTGCCCATCGACTGCCCCTTCCGCTCTGGCGTCGCGGTCTGGCGGCGCCGGGGCGAACGTTAGGCGGAAGCAGAGATCGCTCGCCCCAAGCCTGTGGACAGAGCGCAATTGTGGATAACCGCCTCGCGCGGCCTGGATGTGCTACGCGGGCCCAGCCGCCGACGACGCGGTGTGCTCACGGCCGGAGCCGGGCCTGGTCGAGCGGCGTGGCTACTGCACGACGAACCGCGCCAGGCGCGGAGGCCTGGCGCGGTCGGTGGCGTGGTGGGTCAGGACGAGGTCGTGGCCTTCGTGCTGCTGCCGGAGCTCGAGGACGACGAGCTCGAGGAGCTGGACGACGACGAGGACGACGTGGTCGACGGCGTGGTGGACGACGACGAGGACGAATCGCTCGACGACGTGGACGGTGCGTCGGACTTCTTGGCGGCCTCGTTGCCTGCGGACTTCTCGGCGCTCACGTTGCCGGAGCGGGAGTCGTTCCGGTAGAAGCCCGAGCCCTTGAAGACGATGCCGACCGAGTTGAAGACCTTGCGGAGCTTGCCGGCACAGTTCGGGCACTCGGTCAGCGCCGGGTCGGAGAACGACTGCACGGCTTCGAGCTGATGTCCGCACTCGGTGCAGGCGTACTGGTAGGTAGGCACGGCTCCTCCGGATCTGTCGGCTGCTGGCACTCGCCAGCTCCGAGTGCCAATGTTGCGCCATCGGAGGTCATTTCGTCCACTCGGGGCGGCGTCTGAGCGCTCACACCGACCGGTTGGCAAAAACGGTCAGCCCTTCGGCGGGGGTGATTACCGCATGAACCGGGCGGTCGTGCGGCTCGGCCGGCACCGATTCGACCAGTTCGCCGTCGTGCAGCAACGCCACCACCAGCGGTCCCCCCGAGGCCGGCAGCCGGGACAGCGCCCGGTCGTACGAGCCACCCCCGCGCCCCATCCGCAGGCCGGCGCGATCCACGGCCAGCCCGGGAACCAGAACGAGGTCGGCGGTGGTTATCGCCGAGATCCCGAGCCGCGGTCCCACCGGTTCGAGCAGTCCCCGCGGCCCGGCCGTCAGCGTGGAGAACGCCGCCCAGTCCAGATCGCCGTCGGGAAGCAGGACAGGGAGCAGCACGCGGGCCTGGGCAGCGAGTGCCTCGACCAGGCCCGGCCCGCCCGGCTCGGACCCGATGGGCATGTACGCCGCCACGACGGCCGCCCCCTCACGGCGTACGAGGGAAAGGGTCTGCTGTTGAACCTGTGCGGCCGCCGCGGCTAGCTCGTTGGAAGTGAGAGAGCGACGAGAAGTGAGGAGGCGGTTGCGGAGCGCGATCTTGGCGGATCGAGATCCTTCCGCATCACGGGTTAAATCGGGCACACAACACCCCCTTTTGAAAAGCGGCAAACGGTGCACACTATGTCAGCATCGCTCCAAAGAGGGCCACTGCCGGGAGGACGCGTGACGCTGCGTGGCCGGCTCACCACTGCCTTTCTGGTGGTCGTTCTCGGTCCGGTCCTGCTCGGGTCCATCTTTGTCGCCATGACGGTCGCCACGGTGAGCCGGGATCGGGCAGCCGAGCGGCTCGACCACGCCGCCGCCACGGTGCGCACCAGCATGGCCGCCACCTGCCAGCAGCTTCAGGCGGCGGCGGACACGGTGGCGACAGTGCCCGCGGCGAACAGGCAGGACGTGGTGGGCCGGCTCATCGCCCGAGGCCTCGCCACCGACATCCGCATCGCTGGGACAGCCCCACGCCCGGACGATGGGAAGATCGGCGGCCGGCCGGACTGCGCGTCCCCGACCGGCGGACCCATGAACGTGATCGCCGCCCGAGCGGTCACCGGCGATCTCACCATCACCGCAGCTCAAACCATCGACGAAGGATTCCTGGCCCGGCTCGAGGCGGCTGCCGGGGCCGACGTCGCCGTCACTGCGCCCGAGCTAACCGAAAGAAAGCAGCCCAGCGGAGAACGCCGCCGAATGACCCCGCAACCGGGCCAGCCGCTCGCTTTGACGGTGACCCTCCCCCCGCACAGACCGATCTTTCTGTACGCGGTCCTTCCGGCCGTGGTTCTGGCCGCTGCCCTGGCCGCCGTGCTCGTGGCGCGCTGGCTGGCCCACTCCACCACTCGCCCGCTCGGCGAGCTGGCCTGGGCCGCCGGCCGCGTGGCCGAAGGCGACCTCGACACCCGCGTCCCCATCCCGCACCCCGATGAGCTGGGGCGCCTGGCTGCGACCTTCAACCGGATGACCCGCGAGCTCCAGGCCTACGTGCAGGCCCTGACCGCCAGCCGCGACCAGCTGCGCGGCCACCTCGCCATCCTCGGCGAGACCCTTTCCAGTACGCATGACCTGCACCGGATCCTGCAGGTGATCCTGCGGACGGCGCTGGCCGCGACCGGCGCCCGGGCCGGCCTGGTGCTGCTGATCGACCGGCCGTCGGGCCAGCTGGTCGCGCAGTGCGGGGTGGGCCTGGCCGGGCGCTGGGACGTCCCCGAGGCCGAGCTGCCCCAGCAGCGCCTGCCGATCGGCGAGGGGGTGCTGGGCGCCGTCGCCGCGAGCGGGGAACCCCGCCGTGGCCAGGGCGAACTTGCCTCGTCCGAACCGCCCTGCCGCACCTATGTGGCGGTGCCCATCTGTGCCCCGGGGGTCCCCGAGGAGCCGGGTGACCCGGTTCCCTTTCCCGAGACGCTGGGCGTGCTGGCCCTCTACGACCGGGTCGGCGGCGACAGCTTCGACGACTCCGACCTCAGCACGCTGCGCACGTTCGCCGGACAGGCCGGCGTCGCGGTGCACAACGTGCGGTTGCACGAGGAGGCGCAGCGGCTCTCGCTCACCGACCCCCTGACCGGCCTCTGGAACTACCGCTACCTGCGGGAATCGTTGCGCCGGGAGGTGGAGCGGGCGAGCCGCTTCGGGCGCATGCTGGCGGTGCTGGTGCTCGACCTCGACCACTTCAAGGACGTGAACGACACGTACGGGCATGCCGCCGGCGACGCCGTGCTGGGCGAGTTCGCGCGGCGCATCCGGGTCGGCCTGCGCGAGGTCGACGTGGCGTTCCGTCAGGGCGGCGAGGAGTTCGTGGTGCTGCTGCCCGAGACCGACGCGTACGGCGGAGCGATCGTCGCCGAGCGCCTCGGCGCCGCTGTGCGCGCCCAGCCGGTGTCGATCGACGGAGTCCAGGTGCCGATCAGCGTGTCCATCGGAGTGGCGGTCTTCCCGGAGCACGGTGAGAATTCACTCCAGGTGCTCGCGGCGGCCGACCGGGCGCTGTACGCGGCCAAAAACGCCGGGCGCGACACATATCGGTTGGCCGAACCCGCGGATGTGACGAAGTCAGGGGTTTCGCCGGGCGATCATGATGGAGATTTTGATGCGACGACGGCTGTGCCGAGCGGGCCACGACCGCCGCAACGCAGACGTGGCCGATAGTCTCGCGGCATACCACGGGCACGACTGAGCGAAGGTGCGGTGACCTTGATGACCTCGAACGCGCACGAGTCCGGCCGTCGGGCGGTGAAGGCCGTCATTCCGGCGGCCGGCCTGGCGACCCGGTTCCTGCCGGCCACCAAGGCCGTGCCCAAGGAGCTGCTGCCGGTCGTCGACCGGCCCGTGCTGCAGTACATCGTCGAGGAAGCAGCCGCCGCCGGCATCACCGACGTCCTGCTGGTCACCGGTCGCGGCAAGACCTCGATGGTCGACCACTTCGACCGCCGGCCCGACGTCGAGGACAGGCTCGAGAAGAAGGGCGACCTCGAGCGGCTCGCCGCTGTCCGGCGCACCAGCGAGCTGGCCGACATCTACACGGTCCGCCAGGGCGAGGCGCTCGGCCTCGGCCACGCGGTCGGCACCGCCGCCTCGCACGTCGGCGACCAGCCCTTCGCCGTGCTGCTGGGCGACGAGTTCGTCGAACAGGACAAGCCGCTCCTGCCCGACATGATCGACCTCCAGGCCCGTACGGGCGGAATTGTGCTCGCCCTCGGCGAGGTGAAGCCGGAGGAGACGTCGCGCTACGGCATCGCCTCGGTCGAGGCGTCCGACCTGGGCGACGACGCCGTCAAGGTCACCGGGCTGGTCGAGAAGCCGTCGCCCGAGGAAGCGCCGAGCAACCTGGCCGTCCTGGGCCGGTACATCCTGCCCGCGAGCATCTTCGAGGCCATCGCGAACACCAAGCCCGGCAGCGGCGGCGAGATCCAGCTGACCGACGCGATGGCGCAGCTGCTCGCCGACGGCGTCCCGGTGCACGCCATCGTCTACCGTGGCCACCGCTACGACACCGGCATGCCGCTGGGCTACCTGCAGACGGTCGTCATGCTGGCGTCCAAGCGGGACGACCTGGGCGAGGAGTTCCGGAGCTGGCTGGCCGAGTTCGTCGCCGGCGGTGCGAAGGGATGACGGCCACGGCCGATGCCGAGGCGGCCGCCAACGAGCTGAAGCCTCTCGCCGAATACCTGGGCAGCGTGCTGCGCAGGCTACGGGCGCTGCCTCCGCTCGACCTCGACCTGACCCAGGCCCACGGCAACGTGCTGGCCAACGACGTGCTGGCGCCACACCCCTTCCCGGCCTTCGACCAGGCCGCGATCGACGGGTACGCGGCCCGGTGGGAAGACCTCTCCGGAGCGGGACGGGTGGGATCCCACCCTTCCTTCGGGCGGTTCGAGGGCGGCCGGCCGGTGCGGCTCAACGTCGTGGGCGACCTCGGCGCGGCCAGCTGGCGGCCGGTGCGGCTCAACCCCGGCACGTGTTTCTCGGTGGCCGCGGGCGCGCCGCTGCCGATCGGCGCCGACGTGGTCGTGCCCGTGCACTGGACCGACCAGGGCATGGCCGCGGTCGAGATCCTGCACGCGCCGAAGCGGGGTTCCGGCGTACGCCGGGCCGGTGACGAGATAGCGGCGGGGCAGGTTCTGGCGCCCGCCGGGGCCTACGTCACGCCGCCGATGGTGGCCACCTTCGCCGCCTCGGGCATCGGGCACGTCGTCGTGCGGCCCAGCCCGCGCGTCGTGGTCGTGGCCACCGGCGACGAACTGGTCGACGTGGGCCGGCCCAGCCAGCCCGGCCAGGTCGTCGACGCCAACTCGCACGCGCTCACCGCGGCCGCGGTCGAGGCAGGCGCCCTGGCGTACCGGATCGGCATCTGCGACGACGACCCGGAAGGCCTGCGTGGCCTGCTGGAAGACCAGACCCTCCGGGCCGACCTGATCATCACCACCGGCGGCACCGGCACCGGCCCGGGCGACATGCTGCGGCGGGTGCTCTCGCGCCGCGATCCGGGCCGGGGCGCCGTCGAGTTCACCGACGTCGCGCTCTGCCCGGGCGCCACGCTGGGCTTCGGTACGGTCGGCGGCGAAGAAGTGCCGGTCGTGTGCCTGCCCGGCGAGCCCGGGGCCGCGCTGATCGGCTTCGAGGTGCTGGCCCGCCCGGTCATCCAGTTGCTGGCCGGGGCCGAACCGGTGTTCCGGCCCAGCGTGAAGGCCCATCTGCTCGAGACTGTGTCGTCCCCCGGCGGGCTGCGCGAATTCCGCCCGGCCCACGTGGCGGAGCGGCGCGGCGGCGGACATACGGTGCAACCGCTGGCCGGCGGGCCGTACACTCTCTCCGGCCTGGCCGAGGCCAACGGACTGCTGGTGCTCGGCGAGCGGGTCACCACGGCGGCCGCCGGCTCGACCGTGGATGTTCTGCTTCTCAACCGGAGGCGATAGATGCTGGGGTCCACGCCCGGGTGGCCCGCCGTGTTGGCGGACGGCCCGGTGGTGTTGCGGCCCTACAAGCGAAGCGACGGCCGGGCCTGGTCCGACGTGCGCATCGCCAACCAGAAGTGGCTCGCCCCCTGGGAATCGGCTCCGCCCGGCCCCTGGTCCGAGATGAACTCGACACGTGCGTACGGCTACGTCTACCAGGACATGCGCCGGTCTGCCCGCCGAGGCGAGAGCATGCCGTTCGCGGTCCTTTTCCAGGACCGGCTGGTTGGCCACCTCAACCTCGGCAACATCGTGCGAAGAGCCTTCAGTTCCGCGTACGCCGGATACTGGGTCGACCATCGTGTCGCCGGCCAGGGCGTGATCCCCACCGCGCTCGCGCTCGCCGTCGACCATGCCTTCGGGCCGGGCGGCCTGCACCGCATCGAAGTCAACATCCGGCCCGAGAACAGGCCGTCCCGCCGCGTGGTCGAGAAGCTCGGCTTCCGCGAAGAGGCGTACCACCAGCGCTACATGCACATCGACGGCACCTGGCGTGATCACCTTGGATATGCCCTGACCAGCGAGGAGGTCGCCGCCGAAGGCGGCCTGATGGCACGGTGGCGGCGCGTGCGGGCCTGACCCGCGTGTGCCTATTGATCCTTACGCCCGACACGCCCGGCGCGTCGAGCGTGTTTCCGCAGCTCGCGCCCGTAGCCTCGGGGAGATTGGGTCTTGCGGTCCGCCACCGGAGACGTGTATGGCGGACCGCCCGTAGCTGACGGGAGGGGTGAGGGTGCCGACCTCGGTGCTCCTCGCCGTCCTCGCCGCGGCCGGACTGCTCGCCCTCGCGCCGGCGCTCGTTCGCCGGTACGACGCCACCGAGCGGCTCGCCGCGGAGCGGGCGTCGTCCACGGCGAGGGTGCTACAGCGCCGGCGCCGTCACCGCACCGTGCCCGGACGCCGACCGATCAACCCCGGACGCCTGGTCACGGTTACGGTCCCGGCCGTTCCGGAAAAGCCTCAGCGCCGGCTGCGCCTGGTGACGCCGGGCCGCCGCCCGATCCGCCGCACGCCCCCACGGCGGCACACCCCGGCGGTCGTCCGCCGTCGCCGTGTCTTCGCGGCCCTGCTGCTGCTCAACGTGATCGAGCTGATCGGCGTGGCCGCGGTCGGCCCCGGCTTCTGGATCGGCTTCGCGGTCACCGGGATGCTGCTCGCCTTCGACCTGGTGCACCTGCGCAACCGTGCCCTGGCCGACCGCCGGCGGCGCCGCGTCGAGGCCCGGGAGGCTGCGTGGCTGGCGGCCCAGCAGGCGATGGTCCGCCGGGAACAGGCCCGCCGGGCGCGGGACCGCCGCGAGAAGCAGAAGCAGCTGGCCGCCCAGCGGGAGGCGGCCCGGCGTACGGCCATGGGCCTCGACCGCGACGAGCCGCCGGCCGCCGCGCCGTCGGTCCACTACCGCCGGGTGGGCGGCCTGCGAGGCCGCGCCTACGAAGCGGGCGGCCGACACCACACCGCATAGGTGGGGTCGGTTCGCGGCAGCGGCGCGCGACCTGTTAGCCTTCTTGCGGTTCCACGGACTGCGGTCCGAGGGCTGGTAAGGGGCTGTGGCGCAGTCTGGTAGCGCACCTCGTTCGCATCGAGGGGGTCTGGGGTTCAAATCCCCACAGCTCCACGAGTTTTGGTGCCTCGTGTCCGCAAAAAGCGCGGACACGGGGCACTCGTCATATCTGCTCCGGGGGCCGAGCCCCCGGAAACCCTGCGGTGTCGTGGTTCAGCTTGGCGTGGTGGTTCCGCTGGGGTGGTTCCGCCGACTACTTCTTGGCGCCTGACGACACCATCGCCGCTGCTGGGATGTGGACCAGGTGATCGTCGCGGTCACCGACACCCTGCGGGACGCCTTGGCCGATGCCGCGCCCGCCACGCTCGATGCCGCTGCCCTACGTCTGACCAGTACCGAGGAGCTGGCCGGGCTGGATCCTGCGGGCATTGCCGACTTCCTTGTCCGCTTGGCTGGTCCGGCCCGGCGAGCCAACGGGTGGCATCTCTACTGCTACTGGGCGCTGTAGGGACCGCTTCGACTGATCTGACCTGGTCTCAGGCGGGGGTGGCTGCGCTCTTGGGGCAGAGGATTGCCAGGCAGGTGTCTACCTTGACGTCGTCGATCACCGGGCCGTGGCCGGCGGGGGTGGTGGTGCTGGCGAACTCCAGGCGCAGGCTTGTGCTCTTGGCCAGGACGTACGCCTGGTGGCGGGTGTAGCCCATGTTGTTGCGCGACTTGCCGGTGGTGTCGAACGACAACCGCTGCACGATCCTGTTGTTGACGCGCACCTCGCCGGTCTTGATCGCGGGGGCGCCCACGTAGTTGCCGGCCAGGGCGTACGAGATGCGGTAGGTCAGCAGCGGGGTGGATCTGAACGTGCGGGCAACCGTGCCCGGGGCGGCCCCGTCGAGCTCGAGGGACTGGCGGCCCTGGGCGGCGCTCCACAGGTCGGTCGTGGTCAGGTCGACGTCGCCGCTGGTCACGGTCCACGCGCCGAACTGGTGGCCGGCGGTCAGGCGCTGGTAGCTGTGCGGAACGGGCGGCTGCTCGAAACCGTCGGTGAGGACGGGTGCGGCCGCGGTGGCCGAGACTCCGATCGTCACGGCCGCGGCGGTTCGCAGGATCGCTCGCATGTCCACCTCCGTCGGATCGCGGGCCGGCCGGGCGCCGGCGACGACGATCAGGGTACGGAGGAATACCGACAAAACGGGCAACCGGCTCGCCGGGGATCGGGTCACCAGATGGTCCAGCCGCCGTCCACTATCACGTTGGCGCCGGTGGTGTAGCTGGAGCGCGGCGAGGCCAGGTAGAGCACCGTGGTCGCGATCTCGGCGGGGTCGCCGACGCGGCCCACGGGCGTCTGCTGGGCCAGGCGGGCCAGCAGGGCCGGGTCGCCGCCCTCGCCGGGGAACGGACCCGGCGTGACGCAGTTGACCCGGATGCCGGCCGGTCCCAGTTCGACCGCCGCGTAGCGGGTGAGCTGCACCAAGCCGGCCTTCACGGCGCCGTAGTAGGGCGGGTTGCCGGCCTCGGGCCGGTCGTACAGGTGCGGCTTGGGGCTGACCACGCCGTACATCGAGGCGACGTTGACGATGGACGGCGACCCGTCGGCCGCTGCCGCCTCGAGCAGGTCGTGGGTGGCGTCGAGCAGGCGCTGGAAGGCGCCCAGGGCCAGGTCGGCGGCTTCCAGGTAGTCGGCCGTCCGGGATGTGCGCAGCGAACCACCCCGGCCCACGTGCGCGTTGTGCACCAGCACGTCGACCCGGCCGTGCTCCTCGCGGAGCCGGGCGCCGAGCGCGGCCACGTCGGCGTCGACGGTGACGTCGCACCGGGCCGGACGGCACCTTTCGCCCAGCTTGCCGGCCAGCTCCTCCAGGCGGCCCTGGTCCCGCCCGACCAGGTAGGTCGTCGCGCCGGCACCGGCCAGGGCCTCGGCCATCACCCGGCCCAGACGGCCGGTCGCGCCGGTCACCACGGCCACCCGCCCGCGCAGGCCGAAGAGGTCGTCCAACGTCGTCACGCGGACCACCGGGCCGGGTCGAGCAGCTCCACCGGCATCTCGGGCAGCGCGGCCAGGGCCTGCTCCCGTTCCGCGGCGGTCAGCGGTTTGCGGCTGATCAGGTCGGCGTTGCGGCGCAGCTGCTCCTCGGTCTCGGCCCCGACCACGAGCGAGGTCACCCAGGGCAGCGACAGCAGGTAGGCCAGGCAGAGGTCCGTACGGTCCTCGCGGCCGAACTCGACGGCCAGCCGGTCGAGGGTGGCGACCACCGCGTCGCGCTCCGCGTCGTGCAGGTGCGGCCAGGTCACGTCGCTGCCGGCAGCGAGCAGGCCCTGCAGGTAAGCGCTGCGCACGGTCACCACGAGGTCGGGTTGCTCGCCGGACAAGGCGGCGAGCCAGCGCTTGTCGAGGATGTTGCAGGGCAGTTGGACGTAGCCGAGATCGGGCAGTTCGAGCACCTGGCGCAGCTCGTCGGGCGACTGCACCGAGACACCGACCCGGTCGGCCTCCCCGGTGTCCAGGCAGCGGCGCAGGTCCGACCAGCCGGCCGCGGCGTCGGCCGCGCGGTGCAGCAGGATCGTCAGCGGGCCGGTGAGTCCCAGGGCCTCGCGGCTGGCGGCCAGGCTGTCCCGCACGTCGGCGCCGGGGCCGATCTTGGTGATGACGGCCAGGCCGAGGCCGGGCAGCGCGGCCCCGAGGCGGTGCTCGCTGTCGCCGTACGCCCGGGCCGTGTCGACGTGGGTGACGCCGAGCTCGCGGGCCGCCACCAGCATGCGCGCGGTGGCGTCGTCGTCCGGCATGCCGGTGCGGTTGGCGATGCCGTACGTTCCGCCGAGCTGAGCCGTGCCGAGCACCAGCGCCGACTGGCGGTAGGCGCCGCGCGCCCGGACCGGTACGACCGGCCCCGCCTGGTCTTTCATCAGTCGTCCTTCGCCGGCGGCAACGCCGTTAGTTGATGGTTGATCCGAACGGTACAATCGCTCGCCGTACGCCCTGAACGAAGCCGTACGCCCGGAACTGAACGTATCGCCCACCGCTGCGCTGTCTGGATGAGGGTATGCACCACGCCAACTACTACTACGGTCACGCTCACCTGCTTGCCCGTTACGCCCAGCTGGACGATTGGATGCACCCGCCGCGCATGCAGGGCTACCTGCAGCACGGGTGGAACATCGGCGACGGCCTGGCCCCCGGTGTCCCGTTCGTCGACGGCAGCCGCCTGCTGGTCTGGTCCGAGCAGCTGCGGCGCCGGGCCTGGTCGCAGGGCCGGCGCGACGTCATCGCCATCGGCTCGCCCTTCGCCTATCTGCTCGAGATGGACGAGACCCCGGTCGACGAGTCGAAGCGTGACGGCACGATCTTCTACCCCTTCCACGGATGGGAGGGGCAGGAGGTCATGGGTGACCACCAGCGCCTGATCGACGAGCTCAAGGCCCACGAGACCGGCCCGCTGACGGTCTGTCTGTACTGGAACGAGCACAAGGTCAAGGCGATCCGCCGGCTGTACGAGAAGGCCGGCTTCCGGGTCATCTGCCACGGCTACCGGGGCTTCTGGTGGCGCGACCACGACCGTGACTTCCTGGTGCGCCAGCTGGCCGAGCTGCGGCGCCACAAGCGGGTCGTGTCCAACCGCCTGTGCAGCGCGATCTGGTACGGCCTGCTGGCCGGCGCCCAGGGCGCGGTCTACGGCGACCCGATGGTGCTCGAGAACGCCGACCCCACCTTCGGCGGCGAGCCCCGGCTGCGGCGTCAGTGGCCCGAGGTCTACGGCTACGACCCCGACCCGATCGCCGCCCGCAAGGTGGCCGAGGTCGAGCTGGGCGCCGACATCCTCTGCACCCCCGAGGAGCTGCGTACCCATCTCGGCTGGCCGGTCGCGACCCAGCCGCTCAAGCAGTGGCGCAAGGCGGGCTCACTGACCGCCTGAGCGACCGGGCGAAAAGTCGGTATTGCTACTTTCGTGTGGTACCTCTGAAGCAGGCCTTCGGAGGTGCCCATGAAAGCTCCCCTTCCCGACAACGAGACCGACCGGCTCGCGGCGCTGTACGCCCTGGATATCCTCGACAGCGCGCCCGAGCAGGATTTCGACGACATCGTCGCGCTCGCGTCGACCGTGTGCGGGACCCCGATGTCGCTGGTGACGCTGGTCGACATGGACCGGCAGTGGTTCAAGGCGCGGGTCGGCCTGGATCAGACCGGCACCGACCGCGAGACCTCGTTCTGCGCGCACGCGATTCTCGGCCGTGACCTGCTCGTCGTGCCGGACGCGACCAAGGATCCCCGGTTCGCCGACAACCCGCAGGTCGAGTGCGCCAACGGCGTCCGCTTCTACGCCGGGGCCCCGCTGATCACCACCGACGGCTTCGCGCTGGGCACGCTGTGCGTGGTCGACGATCAACCGCGGCAACTCGACATCGAGCAGTTGCAGGCGCTGCGCGCGCTGGCCCGCCAGGTGACCTCGCAGATGGAGTTGCGCCGGCATGCGGTCACGCTCGCGAACACCACGGCCCGGCTGCAGGAGCTGGAAAGGCGCAAGGACGACCTGGCCGGCCTCGTCGGCGGGGATCTCCGGGCGCCGCTGCGGCTCGTCACGGCGTACCTCGAGAGGCTGGGGACGACCGGCCGGCACGACGCCGACCTCGCTGATCAGGTCGCCCGGGCCACCGCCGGGCACATCCGCGGCTTCATGGACCTGATGCACCACCTGACCGAGATGTCGGAGGCCGGCTTCGGCGCCGACAGCCTGCACATGCGCCAGATCGACCTCACCGGCCTCACCCAGCGGGCGGTCGAGGCGGTGCGGCCGATCGCGGCCACCAAGCAGATCTGGATTCTCAACCAGGCCGGCGGGCCCACCCTGCCGATCATCGCCGACCCCGTGCGGCTCGAGCAGGTGTTCACCCACCTGCTGTTCGCCGCGGTGAAGTACACGCCGACGGGCGGGCGGGTGCGCGTCGGCACCGACCTCGAGTCCGGGCCGGCCCTGCGGCTGGACGACATCGACATGCCCGACGGGATGCGGCCCGAACTGTTTCCGCACCTGTACTACGGCGCGATCGCCAATCCGGCCGACGTGCCCGGGCCCGACCGCGGTCTGGCCGTGGCCAAGAAGATCCTGGACGCGCACCACGCGACCGTGGCGCTGTCGGACCGGCCCGGTGACGGCACCTCGCTGCATGTGGTCTTCCCGTCGGCCGCGGCGAACCCGGCCGCGACGATCGACGACCTGATCGCCGCGTAGGGACCACCGGACACATCGGCCCGCGCCTCGCTCGGCTGCAGTTCGAGCGAGGCGCGGGCCGACGCGTCTACCCGGTGTAGACCGGGCCGGAGCCGCCACCCGGGGGCGAGCCGGCTGACGGAAGGTCCTCGGGGCCCAGGTCGCGGGTGGCCTGGGCCGGCACGGCGGGGCGGGCGACCGCGCGGCCCGCGGCCGGGTGCGTTTCCGGCCGGCTCTGACCCAGGGTCGACGGCCAGGTGTCGACGACCGGTGCGACCGCGGTCATCGGCGGCGGGGGCGGCGGCACTGTGCCCGCCCGAGCGCCGAGCCCGGCCCGGTGCAGCTTGTGCCACCGCAGCCGGCCGCCGGTCATGGCCGTGGTCGCCGACTGCATCAGCACCAGATACATCAGCTGCCGGTACGCGAACTGCTGCAACGGCAATCGCCACAGCGGCTTGAGCGACTCCTTGTCGAAGCGGAACGCCACCGCCGCCGTGAACAGCTGGAGGGCGAGCATCCCGAGCCAGGCCACCATGGTCTCCTCGAGCTCCCAGAAGACCAGGCCGTAGAGGAGCATGATGTCGACCACCGGCGCGAGCATCGGCAGGGCCACGCCGAACAGGGCCAGGAAGGGCAGGCCGATCCGGCCGAACCGGCCCGACGGGCCCTTGTCGAACAGCGCCCGGCGGTGCTTCCACATCGCCTGCATGGTGCCGTAGCTCCAGCGGTAACGCTGGCGGTAGAGCTGCTCCAAAGTGGCGGGCGCCTCGGTCCACGCCTTCGCGTCCTCGGTGTAGACGACCCGCCAGCCCTGCCGCAGCATGGCCATCGTGACGTCGGTGTCCTCAGCCAGCGTCTCGTCGCTGATCCCGCCGACCTGGGCCAGCGCCTCGCGGCGGAACGCGCCGATCGCGCCGGGCACGGTCGGCATGATGCCCAGCACCTCGTAGAGGCGGCGGTCGAGGTTGAAGCCGATCACGTACTCGATGTGCTGCCAGGCGGCGACCATCTTCTCGCGGTTGCCGACCTTGACGTTGCCGGCGATGGCGCCCACCGACGGGTCGGCGAACGGCTGCACCAGATTGCGGATCGAATCCGGCTCGAAGATCGTGTCGCCGTCGACCGTGACGATGAGGTCGTGCCGGGCCAGGGCGATCCCGGTGTTCAGGGCGTTCGACTTGCCGCCGTTGGGCACGCGGACCACCCGTACGTTGGGCAGCCGCATCTGCTCCACGAGCGAGGCGGTGCCGTCGGTGGAACCGTCGTCGACGACCACGACCTCGATGTGCGGATAGTCGCCGCCGGCCAGCGACTGCACGGCGGCCTCGATGCCCTCCTTCTCGTTGTACGCGGGCACGATCACCGACACCGGCTCGGTCACCGGGGGACCCCAGCTCCAGCCGGGCTTGCGGCGCTGCCGGGTGTGCCGGGTCGCGAGCAACAGCAACAACGCCGTACGGCCGATGGTGAGCGCGCCGACGATCAGGAACAGGATGGCGATCGCCCACACCAGACCGTCGGCCAGCCGCACGGTCCAGATCACCGCACTGCCACGCCAGACGTCGCTGCCGGCGGCGTCCGGGTTCTCCGGCAGCTTCGGCACCGGCTTCGCGCCGGCCGCCGCGGCCGTGTTGCTCTGCTCGATCGTGCGGTTGAGGCCCTCGGTGACCGTCGTGAACTGGTAGCCCCGCGCCTTCATCATCGGGATGAACTTCCGGAGGGCGTCGACGGTCTGTTGCCGGTCGCCGCCGGCGTCGTGGAAGAGGATGACGGCCGAGCTCTCGCCGGCCGGCGTCGCGTTCTTGATGATCTGCTCGACGCCGGGCCGCTGCCAGTCCTGGCTGTCGGTGTCGTTGACGACGACCAGGTAGCCCTGCCGGCCCGCGTTCTTGATCAGCTTCCAGTTCTCGTCGTCGATCGCGGCGTTCTTCGACGAGTAGGGGAAGCGGGCCAGATTGGTGTGCACGCCGGTGGCCCGGGCGATCGCGACCTGGGTCTGGGAGAGCTCCAGGGTGCGCCGCCAGGGGGCGAGCAGTTGCAGGTTGGGGTGGGTGAAGGTGTGCAGGCCGAGTTCGTTGCCGTTGTCGGTGACCCGTTTGGCCAGGTCGGGATGCCGGGCCACCTCGGAGCCGACCACGAAGAACGTGCCGTGCGCGTCGTTCTCCTTCAGCACGTCGAGCACCCGCGGTGTCCACACCGGATCCGGGCCGTCGTCGAAGGTGAGCGCGATGGTCTTGGGCGGCATGCGGCTCGTGCTCTCCTGGCCGCCGGTGGTGTTGATGACCGGTCCGCCGTTGAGGATCTCGGCCGGGACGGTGACGTTGTCGCCCACCTCGGTCTCGACGTGGTCGCCCTTGAACTCGGCGTTCACGTAGGCCTGGACGACCAGGACGGCCACGAAGACGACCAGCAGCAGGGTGCCGAGCAGCACGCGGGGGCGCGGGAGCAGACGGCGGCGAACCGGGCCGCGGCCGCGGGTGCGCCGGCCGCGGGCGGGCATCGGCGGCGGGGTGTTGGGCGCCGGGGCCTTGTGGGCGGGGGTGTGGGAGTTCACTGGAGCACCTTGGAAGTCAGGTCGTCGTCGCGGGCCAGGACGAGTTCGATGGCCGATCCCGGGGTGGTGTCGCTGTCGCTCGAACCGGTCGAACCGCCGCCCGAGCCCGCGCTGGACGAGCTGCCGGCCGACCCTCCGCTGCCGGCCGATCCGCTGCCGGAGCCACTGCTGCCGGAACCGCCGCCGTTGCCGGAGCCCGTGCTGCCCCCAGAGGCGGACGAGCCCGAGCCGGTCGGGCTCGGGCTCGCGCTCGTCGGTTTGTCGACGCCGGTTCCGCCACCGGCGCCACCGGATCCGCCACCGGCATCACCCGTTCCACCGCCGGCGCCGCCTGCCCCCTCCGGGCCGGGCGGCACCGGCGGGGGCGGATTCGTGTCGACCGGCGGGGTGGTGGTGTCCGTGGGCGGGGTCTCCACCGGCGGGTTCTGCACCGGCGGGTTCTCCACCGGCTTGGTCGTGGTGGTCGACTCCGGCTGCTTCGGGGGCGTGACCGGCTTCGGCTTGACGACTGACCGGGTCGGCGTGGGCTTCCGCGTCGCCGTCGGCGTCCGCGTGGATTCCAGCCGGGGTGTCTGCGGCCGTGCGGTCGCGCGGCGCGGTAGCGGATCGGCGACGGACAGGGCCCGCGATACCTGAGTCGGAGTCGGAGCGGGCGTCGGCTTGGGGTCGGGCGGCTTGGGGGCCGGTGTCTCCTTCTTTTCGGGCTCGAGACCGGGCAGCGGCAGCACGGCGCTGGAGCGGACCGGTCCGCCGGCGAGGCTGACGCTGATCAGTCCGCCGTACAGCATGACCAGCACGCCGAAGGCGTACGCGATCCGCCGCAAGAACCGGCTACGGCGGCCGGTGCTGTCCACGAAGACCGGGGCCGGCACCTCGACGGAGATCACCTCGGTCGCGAGGACATCGGTCGCAACGAAATGCGGGTTTTCTGGCTCCTGCGAAGTCACGCGGCGAGCTTAAAAAGATAAATAGCGATCTTGGTAATACTCACTCTGGTGAGTGACGGATGATCGTTTCCCGGAAATCAACCGAAATGATGAGCGCCAGCGTTTGACCAGATGGCACGTCATCTGTGCCACGTCTGGGCGCACATCGCTGAGCTGCATCGGAATGATGGAAGGCCGAAGGTTACGCCGTTTTCCGCATTTGTTTCCTGTCGCATTGGCGACAATGAAAGAGGCAAAATGGCGAAGCTTCTTCACGGCCCTAATTGCGTGTCTTAACGAGAATATACCACTATGTCCAAGTTGTCCTTCCTGTGCGTGATCGAAATTTGAAAGTTCTCTCGGCCACCCGTTGAATTGGTCATCCGAGGTGGTTAAACTTCACCTTGCGCGCCCCTATCGCCCGCTTCCCCCGTGGCAGGCGATCGGGGCGCGCTCTTACTTTCTTCGCCTTCTGCTCCCGCGCCGCCCTGGTTCTCCGTCGCGCCGGTCGAGCTCGCGGGCTTTCTTCACTCGCCGGAAACGGCAGCGAGCCGCCGCGTGAGTTGTGCCCACGGCGGCGGCTCGATCGAGCGGGCGGCGTCAGATCCAGCGGCCGCCCAGCCACATGCGGTTCGACCAGCTTTCGTACGGAATGATCTGACCTACGAAAACGGGATAGAAGTAGGCGAAACAGATGGCCACGAGCACGATGTAGGCCGCGGCCACCACCGTGCCCACCAACTGGCGGTCCGTCCGGGCCGAACCCGTGGCGATGCCTTGCGGCGGTGTCATGATCGCGCCCAGCACGTAGACGACGGCCAGGATCAGGAACGGCAGGGCCGGCAGGGCGTAGAACGAGAACATCGTGCGGCCGTCCTTGACCGCGTAGTAGAACCACGGCAACAGCCCGGCCGCCGCCGGCACCAGGATCGCCCAGGCGCGCCAGTCGCGGCGGGCCAGACCGAACCACACCACGCCGGCCAGCGCGGGCAGGAACGACCACCACAGCACCGGCGTGCCCAGCAGCAGGATCTCGCGGGCGCAGCTTGTGGCCCCGCAGTCGCCGCCGTTGTTCCAGTAGAACGCGACCGGCCGCCCGAGCAGCAGCCACTGCCACGGCCAGGACTGATAGACGTGCCGCTCGGTGAGGCCACTGTGGAACGTGTACGCCTCGTGGTGGTAGTGCCACAGGTTGAGCAGGGCGCCGATGACCGGCGGCTCGCTGAGCCCGTTGGCCTCGCGGTAGTGCCGGAAGTAGCCGGTGTCGGTGACGAACCAGCCGGTCCAGGTGGCCAGGTAGACGACGAAGGTGAGCACGAAGCTGAGGAACAGCCAGCCCAGGTCGCCGATGATGCCGGCCAGGAACGGGCCGCGGACCCCGGCCGAGCGGCGCGCCTGTGTCCGCCAGGCGATCACCAGGCCGGCCAGGAACGGCGCGAAGAACAGCGCGCTCCACTTCACCCCGCAGGCCAGGCCGAACAGCACGCCGGCGGTCAGCATCCACCACGGGACGATCCGCGGCACGTACGGGGTCTTGTCCGGTTCGTAGCCGTTCTCGAGCGCCCGCAGCAGGTGGCGGCGGTAGTGGTCGCGGTCGAGCACCAGCGCGGCGAAGGTGGCGAGCAGGAACGTGGCCAGGAAGATGTCGAGCAGCGACGTGCGCGACAGCACCAGCTGGAAGCCGTCGAGCGCCATGAGCAACCCGGCCAGGCCGGCCAGCAGCACCGAATGGAACAGCCGGTAGGCGACCCGGATCAGGATGAGGATCATGACCGTGCCGGCGATCGCGGCCGGGAAGCGCCAGCCCAGCTCGGTGTTGCCGAACAGCATCTCGCCGAGGGCGATCAGCCACTTGCCCAGCGGCGGATGCACCACGTAGGCCGCGCTGCCGGTCTTCTCGTCCCACTCGACGCCGTGCTGCAGCATGTCCCAGGCATCGGTCGGGTAGTAGACCTCGTCGAAGATGTAGCCCTTCGGGTTGCTGATCCCGTTGAGCCGCAGGACGGCCGCGATCGCCACGACGACGGCGGTCACCAGCCACGAGTGCGGGTTGAGCCAGTTGTCGAGCGTGCTCAGCCGGCGCCGGACGATCTCGGGGACGCCGCGGACACCCCCGGACTCGGCCGCCGCGGGCGGTTCCGGGGTGAGTTCAGTCTCCGTCGTGGGCGCCGTAGTCACCCCGCGATCGTAGGGCGTGCGCCCGGAAGGTGACGCCTGCCGTCACCGCGTCCGGGCGTGTGATGGACTTTCGCGGTGGACTCGACAGAGAAAGGCCGGGTGGTTCTGCTCGGCGCCCCGCTGGGCAACGTCGGCGACGCCTCGGCCCGGCTGCGCGAGGTGCTGTCGACCGCCGACGTGATCGCGGCCGAGGACACGCGCCGGCTGGCCCGGCTGACCCGGGACCTGGGCGTGACGGTCACCGGGCGGGTCGTCTCGTACTTCGAGGGGAACGACGAGCGGCGTACGCCCGAACTGGTCGAAGCCCTGGCCGGCGGGGCTGTGGTCGCGGTGGTCACCGACGGCGGCATGCCGAGCGTCTCCGATCCGGGCTTCCGCCTGGTCCGCGCGGCCCTGGACGCGGGCTACCCGGTCACCGCCGCGCCCGGACCGAGTGCGGTGACGACGGCGCTGGCGCTCTCCGGGCTGCCGAGTGACCGCTTCGTCTTCGAGGGCTTCCTTCCCCGTACGGGCTCCCACCGCCGCTCGCGCCTGCGGGAGCTGGCCGCCGAGCCGCGCACCCTGGTCTTCTTCGAGGCGCCGCACCGCATCACGGGCATGCTGGCCGACGCGGCAGCCGCCTTCGGCGACGAGCGGCCGGCCGCGGTCTGCCGCGAGCTCACCAAGACGTACGAGGAGATCCGGCGCGACACCCTGGCCGAGCTGACCGCCTGGGCCACCCGCGAGGAGCCCCGGGGCGAGATCACCGTGGTGGTCGGGGGCGCCCCGCCCCGCCCGGCCGAGCGCCCGGCGGACGACGACCTGCGGGCCGCGGTGGCCGAGCGCGAGGCGGCCGGTTCGTCTCGGCGCGACGCCATCCAGGCGGTGGCCGACGAATACGGCATCCGCAAGCGCGAGGTGTACGCGCTGGTGCACGGCCAGTAGGCAGCCGCCGGTCGTGCGGGTGCGGCCAGTGGCTGCTGTCGATCGCGGCGGCTGTTGTTTTCCTTGTGTGGGCGGTCAGTAGGCGGCGGCCAGGAAGCCGGCCAGGAGCGCCAGTGGGCCGGCCAGGCTGAGGAGCACGGCGGCCCGGCGGGCCTTGGCGGTGTCGAGCCGCCGCGCCTTCGTCACCCCCGCGATGGCGTAGCCGCAGAGCAGCACGAGCGCGAAGCCGAGCATCCAGCGCAGCTGGAGCAGGGCGCCGGTCCCTCCGACGTACGCCTGAAGGCTGTCCGGACTGACCATGCGGGCCGGAGTGACCGCGCCCGGCTGGCGCGCCTGCCCTTCCACGCCGAGCAGGCGCACCTGAGTGATCGTGTAACGGCCGCCGGCGTCGGCGAACCGGCCGGCACAGCGCTGGGTGACACCGTCGCCGGTGCACTGCGTCGTGGTGGCGTACCCGTGGTCGCCGTGGCCGACCGCGAGCCAGAAGGGCTCGGCGCTGACCCAGGCGAAGAACGCCGCCACCAGGCCCAGCGCCACCAGCGAGACCTGAGCCGAGACCGGGCGACCGGTGTGCTTGCGGGCCGCTCGTCCGGTGCCCCGATGGCGGGGCCGGGTCAGCACGGGCGGGGGTTCCTCGCCGGGCGGCACTTCGATCGTGTCGTCGGTCGAGGTTCCGCGCCAGAACGGGGAGTTCTCCAGGCGTTCCAGGCGGGCGTCGGTGGACGGCGAGCCGGTCGCCGGGGGCAGCGGCACGGTGGGACGCGGGCCGCCCTGCCGGGGCCGCGCGGGCATCGGGCGGTCCAGGGGCACGGTCGGGCGGTGGCGCAGGCTCGGCTCGGGCAGCACCATCACGTCGTCCGGCGGCGGGGTGACGGTGGCCTTCGGGGCCGGTGCCGGTGGAGTCGGAGTCGGAGTCGGAGTGATCGGAGGCTTCGGAGCGGGCGGCGGCACGGCTGCGTCCTTCGAGACCGGTGATGGCACGACCGTGGTCTCCGCGGTGGGCGGCGTCACCGAGGCCGGAGGCGCGGATGTCGTTGCCGAGGACTGGGGCGCCGGCGGCGTCGTCGAGGCCTGCGGCGTTGGCGGCTTCGTCACGGTCTGAGGCGCGGGTGGCGGCGTGACCGTCGTCCGCGCGGCGGCCGGCGGCGTCATCGAGCCCTGAGACGCGGCAGGCGGCGTCACAGAGCCTTGAGGCGCGGCGGGAGGCGTCACCGAGGTCTGGGACGCGGCAGGCTTCGTCACGGAGGCCTGGGACGCAGCCGGTGTTGTCACCGAGGTCTGGGACCCGGCAGTCGGTGTCACCGCGGTCTGGGACGTTGGCGGCAGCATCGCTGCGGTCTGGGACGCGGGCGGCGGGGCGTCGGCGGCCACCGTTTCGGGTGACTTCCGGGCTGCATGGCCCGCCGCGGGGCGTAGGGGGTCGTACCGGTGCGGGTCGGGGCGGTCGTGGTCGCGCTCGACCGCCGGCATTTCCACGACGAGAGGCTCGGCGGCGGCGCGCGGGGAGCGGCCCGTGCCGAGTCCCTCGGCCACATCCTGGGCTCCGGCGGCGTGCGCATCGGCTGCGGCGCCCGTGCGGGGTACGGATTCGGGCGGGAGCAGCACGCCGGTGCCGCCGGCCGCCTGTTCGGTGGCCTGAGCGGGCCGTCGGCGCGGATGGCGGGCGGGTGCGGGCATCGGGTCCCCGGCCGAGCGGTCGGTCTCGCCGCGCCACCAGGCCGCGTCGGGATCGGCGAACGACCACGGGTCGCCTTCGCTGCGAGGCGTTTCCCCAGGTTGTGGCGTGTCTCCGGGCACGGCTCCATTGGACTACGCGGGCGGGTGAGTGCGGCGTTTTGAATCGGGCGTGTCGGGATAAATACGGATCTCGCGGAGGGCAGAACGAATCCGTTCGCTCGCCGCCCCCGCCGCTCACTACTCTTAGTCCTCATGAGTCACGTTCTCGCCGCGGTCGCCTGGCCCTACGCCAACGGCCCGCGCCACATCGGTCATGTCTCCGGCTTCGGGGTGCCCTCCGACGTTTTCAGCCGGTACATGCGGATGGCCGGCCACGACGTGCTCATGGTCTCGGGCACCGACGAGCACGGCACGCCGATCCAGGTGCAGGCCGACGCCGAGGGGGTGACCGCGCGCGAGCTCGCCGACCGCTACAACCGGGTGATCGTCGAAGACCTGCACGGTCTGGGCCTGAGCTACGACCTGTTCACCCGCACCACCACGCGTAACCACTACGCCGTGGTGCAGGAGCTGTTCACCGCGCTCGAGCGCAACGGCTACATCGTCAAGCGCACGACGCTGGGCGCGCGGTCCCCGTCGACCGGGCGCACCCTGCCCGACCGCTACATCGAGGGCACCTGCCCCATCTGCGGCTACGACAGCGCCCGGGGCGACCAGTGCGACAACTGCGGCAACCAGCTCGACCCCGAACAGCTCATCAATCCCCGCTCCAAGATCAATGGCGAGACCCCGGAGTTCGTCGAGACCGAGCACTTCTTCCTCGACCTGCCGGCCTTCGCCGAGGCCATCGGCAACTGGCTCGACCAGCGCGAGAACTGGCGGCCGAACGTCCTGAAGTTCTCGCGCAACCTGCTCGACGACCTGCAGCCCCGGGCGATCACGCGTGACCTCGAATGGGGCGTGCCGATCCCGCTCGACGGCTGGCGCGACCGCAACGACAAGCGCATCTACGTGTGGTTCGACGCGGTCATCGGCTACCTGTCGGCCTCGATCGAGTGGGCCCGCCGCTCCGGCGAGCCCGAGGCGTGGCGCAAGTGGTGGTCGGCCGACGGCGAGGGCAAGGACGCCCTGGGCTACTACTTCATGGGCAAGGACAACATCGTCTTCCACTCGGTGATCTGGCCGGCGCTGCTGCTCGGCTACTCGGGTGAGGGCGACAAGGGCGGCGACCCGGGCGAGCTGGGCCGGCTCAACCTGCCCACCGAGGTGGTCTCCAGCGAGTTCCTGACCATGGAGGGCAAGAAGTTCTCCTCGTCGCGCCGGGTCGTCATCTATGTGCGCGACTTCCTGGAGCGCTACGACGCCGACGCGCTGCGCTACTTCATCGCGGTCGCCGGTCCCGAGTCCAACGACACCGACTTCACCTGGGCCGAGTTCGTCCGGCGCAACAACGACGAACTGGTCGCGGGCTGGGGCAATCTGGTCAACCGGTCGATCTCGTTGGCCGCCAAGAACTTCGGCGCCATCCCGGCCGTGAGTGAACTCACACCGGAGGACGAAGCCCTGCTGGCCGTGGCCCGGACGGGCTTCGCGACGGTCGGCGAGCTGATCGGCAAGCACCGGCAGAAGGCGGCCATCGGCGAGGCCATGAAGGTGGTCGCCGAGGCCAACAAGTACCTGTCCGAGCAGGCGCCCTGGAAGCTCAAGTCCGAGGAGCAGAAGCCTCGCCAGGGCACCGTCCTCGCGGTCGCGCTCCAGGTCGTCAGCGACGCCAACACGCTGCTGACCCCGTTCCTGCCGCACTCCGCCCAGAAGGTCTTCGAGCTGCTCGGCGGCGAGGGCGTGCACGCGCCGATGCCGAGCATCGAGCAGGTCGACGACCTCGACGGCGGCCCGTCCTACCCGGTGCTCACCGGCGACTACACGGTCGGCGCGCGCTGGGAATCGGTGCCGCTGGTGGCCGGCACGCCGCTGGCCGCCCCGAAGCCGGTGTTCCGCAAGCTCGAGCCGTCCGTGATCGAGGAGGAGCTGGCTCGTCTAGCAGGGTGATCTAGGCCGGATGCCGGGCCCGTCCGCACGAAGGTGCGGGCGGGCCTGGTCCGTTCATGGGATTGATCCCCGTGATGTTGATCAGGTAGCGTCGGCGCTCCACGGGGGAACACCAGCGTTTCATCGATACGGCTCCGTTCTATCGGAGTTGCATCTATGCGTCCCCTTCGTGCGGTTTCAACCCCTCGAAGGAGCATTTCCTTGAAGTCTCGCCTCTCACGTCCGCTGCTCGCGGCCGTCGTCAGTGGAGCGTTCCTGGTCGGCGGTGGCATCTTCGCCGCGCCGGCCCTCGCCGAACCGCCGCCGCCCGGCGCGCCGGAGTCGACGAGCACTCCTACCACGGAGCCGACCACCACGGCGCCCGTAACAACGCCGCCGCCTCCCACGGACCTGCCGGCCACCACGCCGCCGGTCACGGAAACGACGCCGCCGCCCGCGACGACGGAGCCGCCGACCGAGACGACGCCGCCGGTCACCACGCCGCCCGCCACCACCACGCCGCCGGTGACGACGCCACCGCCCACCACGACCACGCCGCCGCCGGTGGACAAGACCGCGCCCACGGGTGCGATCGGCGTGAACCGGTGGAGCATTTTCCCCGGCCAGTCGATCACGCTGACCCTGAGCGGGATCAAGGACAACGTGAGCCCGGCCGCGCAGATCAAGCGCGTGGTCACCTGGGGTGACGGCACGAGCTCGACCGTGAACCCGACCGCCAAGACGGTCGCCCACACGTACAAGTCGTCGGGCAAGAAGCCGATCACGCTGACGCTGACCGACGCCGCGGGCAACAAGAGGGTCCTCAAGTCGTCCGGCCCCACCGTCGTCCCGCAGTCGGTGAAGTACAAGCTCAGCCGGACCACGGTCTTCCACGGCCAGAAGTTCGTCTGGGAGCTGCTCAGCGTGCCGGCCGGCGCCACCAAGATCACGATCGCCTGGGGCGATGGGCGGGCCACGGTGCTGACCAAGCCCAAGAAGCAGAAGATCACGCGGCACTACTACTCGACCCCGGACAACAAGTACATCGTCGACCCGGGCGTGAAGACCATCAAGGTGACGGCCTACAACAAGTACGGCGCCGCCACCCCGCAGGTCGCGGGCAAGGTCTCGCTGAAGAACGACACCTCCCGCCCGGTCGTCAGGGTCACCGCGCCCTCGAAGCCGAGCAAGGCCTCGTCGTGGAAGGCCGTCAAGGGCACCGCGACCGACACCGGCTCCGGCATCAAGGAAATGGCGATGGTCACCCTGGTGCTGAAGACCAACAACAACGCCGTCTGCTATGCGCCCTCCAAGAAGAAGTGGCTCAACGCCAACAACGACACGCCCGACGCGTGTGTCGTCGTGGTGAAGCCGTCGAAGGGTAAGTTCTCGACCCCGCTGAAGAGCACTCCCAAGGGTCAGCTCGGCATCATCGCGATCGCCGCGGACTGGGCCGGCAACATGAACTCGATCCCCGAGTCCACGTTCCCGTTCGTCCACACGCGGCGCATCAGCTGAGCTGTTGCCAGACAGCGAAGCCGGCGTCACCCCGCGAGGGTGGCGCCGGCTTCGGCGTTGACGGCTACAGCGCGTACGGGATGTCGGCGATGTGGTGGTCGAGCAGCTCGCCCACCGGCGCCCACGACTCGTAGACGCCCCGCTCGTAGCAGCGCGCGCCCGTGTGTTGCAGCGAGTCGTTGTCCGGCCGGACCAGCCGCAGCCGGGCCCAGGCCTCGTCGCGCTGCAGCACCCAGCACGGGGTGCCCCGCCACAACGCCTGTTCGGCGCGGCGGCTCAGCGTCGAGACCGGATAGCGGGCGGCCCGGGTCAGGGCACGCACCCGGAACTCCTCGGGCGGGTCGGCGACCGCTTCGTACTCCTTGCCCTTGATCTGGCCGACGAGGCGGGCCGAGCCCGTGGTCGTGCAGGGCACGTATTCACGGTCGGGGCTGACGCCGGGCAGGTTGTCGAGCAGGCCGCGCCAGCGGGGGCCGGCCAGCCGCAACCAGCCGTTCTGCTCCGGCTGATACGTGTAGAGGATGACCTCTTCGCCGCCGGGCAGGTGAGCGATGATCTGCGAGTTGGCCGGGATCGGCAGGTCGGCGAACCCGGCCGTGATGTATTCGGGGATCAGCTCGGAATTGCTGGGTGTGAAGCCGGTGCCCAGGATCATGGCGCCGATCCGGTTGTGCGCCTGGAGCATGGCCAGGCCGGGCTGCGACGGGCCGCCGGGCACCTCGTAGTCGAGCGGGTCGACGGCCCGCCAGCGCAGGGCGTACGCCACCTCGGAGTCGGTGACGCCGTCGGTGCCGAGCAGGGCGAGGTCGCGCGGGTCGCTCAGGTGGGCAACGTCGCAGGCGCGGTAGCAGAAGCCGTACGGAAGCCAGCCGCCCAGATGCCCGGAGACCTGCGCCGGCGAGAGCACCTTGATCATGCGGGTGCCGCGCCGGACCGCCGCCGTCGCCCGGATCTGGCGCAGGACGGGATCGTCGCGGTAGTTGGCCGACTGGCTCATCGACTGGACCTGGGCCCAGCCGAGATCGCGCCTCAGCGGTGCGGAGAGCGGGGGCTCGAGCGGATCGGCCTCCATGACGCTGTCCTCGCCGGTCACAGTCACCCGGCGCAAGGTAGTCAACAGCGGTGGATGTCAGGTGAACAGCCGGTGTCCTCGAGGTCGAAGTGCAGAATGTCTCACATGTCATCGTCACCTTCGGAATCCCGCCGCGAGAAGGCCCGCCGCCGGGCCGGCGAGTTTCCGCCGCCGCCCGAGCCGCTGGCCGTGGCCGTCTTCGACAGCCACACCCATCTGGACCTGACCGTTCAGGAGGCCGGCGTGCCCGGCGGCGAGGCCGCCGACCCGGTCGAGTCGCTGCTCACCGCGGCGGCCAAGGCCGGAGTGGACCGGATCGTGCAGGTGGGCGTGGACGAGCCGTCCTCGCGGTGGGGCGCCGAACTGGCCGCGCGTCACCCGTCGGTGCTGGCCGCGGTCGCGCTGCACCCGAACGAGGCCCCACTGCTGTCCGATCTGGACGAATCGCTACGGGCGATCGAGGCGCTGGCCCAGCAGCCGCGCGTGCGGGGCATCGGCGAGACGGGCCTCGACACCTTCCGTACGGGGGAGGAGGGCCGCGCCGCCCAGGAGGCGAGCTTCCGGGGGCACATCGCGATCGCCAAGCGGTACGACAAGGCCCTGATCATCCACGACCGGGACGCGCACGAGGACGTGCTGCGCGTGCTCGACGAGGAGGGCGCGCCCGAGACGGTGGTCATGCACTGCTTCTCGGGCGACGCGGTGTTCGCGGCCGAGTGCGTACGCCGGGGGTTCCACCTGAGTTTCGCGGGGACGGTCACCTTCGCCAACGCGGCCAACCTGCGCGAGGCGGCGGCCCTCACGCCGGCCGGGCAGATCATGGTCGAGACCGACGCGCCCTACCTGACCCCCATGCCGCACCGCGGCCGGCCCAACGCGTCGTACCTGATCCCGCTGACCGTGCGGGCGCTGGCCGCGATCCGCGGGGACGACCTCGACGAGCTGTGCGCCGCCATCTCGGCCAACGGCGAACGAGTCTTCGGCCCCTGGCGTTAGCCGAGGCTGCGGTCACGTCGAGCAGCACCTCGGCCACCAGGTCGGGCGCCGCCTCGACCACGGCCCGCGACTCAGCAACTGCGTCATGCGCTCGTTCGTACCCCGGCTAGGCTTTCCGACCATGGCTGACGCACTTCTCGGCCCGGCGGAGATCCGGGAACTGGCGGCGCGTCTCGGTGTCGCCCCCACGAAGAAGCTCGGCCAGAACTTCCTGCACGACCCGAACACGATCCGGCGCATCGTCGCGACCGCCGGGCTGACCCCCGACGACGTGGCGCTCGAGGTCGGTCCCGGGCTCGGCTCGCTGACGCTGGGTCTGGCCGGCGCGGTGCGGCACGTGCACGCGGTCGAGATCGACCCTCGGCTGGCGGCTGCCCTGCCCGAGACGGTGACGGCTGCCCATCTGACCGTGCACAACGCCGACGCGATGCGCGTGCGGGGCGCCGACTTCGACCCGGCGCCCACGATGCTGGTGGCGAACCTGCCCTACAACGTGGCCGTGCCGGTGGTGCTGCACCTGCTGGCCGAGCTGCCGAGTCTGCGCGGCGGCCTGGTGATGGTGCAGAAAGAGGTCGCCGACCGGCTGGTCGCCGGTCCGGGTTCCAAGGTGTACGGGGTCCCGTCGGTCAAATTGGCCTGGTACGCGCAGGCTCGTGCGGCCGGCAAGGTGCCGCCGGCCGTCTTCTGGCCGGTGCCCAATGTGGACTCGGGTCTGGTCGCCTTCAGCCGCCACGCCGCCCCGCCCGGTGTCGATCGAACGGATGTCTTCGCCGTGGTCGACGCTGCTTTCGCCCAGCGCCGCAAGACCCTGCGGGCCGCGCTGGCCGGTTGGGCCGGTGGCGCCGACCGCGCCGAGAAGCTGCTGGTCGCGGCGGGGGTGAGCCCGCAGGCCCGCGGCGAGTCGCTGACCGTCGCCCAGTTCGCCGCGATCGCCGGGGCAGCAAAACTGTCGCTTCCCGGCGGTAAGCTCAGCCCGTCCGACGCGCAGCCCGAGGAGGTGGACTCATGACCGCGGAGCCGATCAGTGACCTTTCCGCGGCCGGCTTCTGGGTGCCAGACCCGGTCAAACAGCGGGCCGCCGGCTACACGATCGAAGACATCCTCAGGCTGCCGGATGACGTTCCCCGCGTTGAACTCACAGATGGAGTCCTGTCCGTGGTTCCGTCGCACTCGGGCGCACACCAGAAGATCAACGGCCGGCTGATCGCCTGGCTCGACCAGCACCTGCCTGAGAGCTTGGAGGCGCTGTTCGCGGTCGGGGTAGCAGTGGGACATCGCAACACACTCGAACCGGATGGCTTGATCTTGCATGCCCCGGTCGACCTTGAGCATCACTTCTACGAACCGGATCAGGTCGTGGTGGCGATCGAGATCGTCTCACCGGGCACCAAACGACGGGATCGGCTCGAGAAACCGGCGGTCTATGCGTCCGTCGGGATTCCGCACTACTGGCGTATCGAGCAGAATCCTGTCCACATATATGCCTATGACCTCGTCGGCGGCCGCTACGAGCTGGTCGCTGACGCCGACGAGGAACTGGTTCTCACGGCTCCCTACGAACTTAGGCTGCCGATTCGGGAAATCACTCCGTGACCGAGGCCTGGGGACCGGATGACGACGAGCCGCGGCGGCATCACGGGCCGGTTCGGGTGCGGGTGCCGGCAAAGATCAACCTGCACCTGGGCGTGGGGCCGCTGCGGGCCGACGGTTTCCACGAGCTCAACACCGTCTACCACGCGATCAGCCTGTTCGACGAGCTGACCGCGCGCGCGGGCGACACGCTCACGCTGACGATGGAGGGCGAGGGCACGGGGGCGCTCGCGCTCGACGAGACCAACCTGATCATCCGGGCCGCCAAGGCCCTGGCGGCGCGCACGCGGGTGCCGGCCTACGCGCGGCTGCACCTGCGCAAGAGCATCCCGCTCGCCGGTGGCCTGGCCGGGGGCAGCGCCGATGCGGCGGCCACACTGATCGCCTGCGACCTGCTGTGGGGCACCGGCCTGGCCCGCGAAGAGCTGGCCGAGATCGGGGCCACGCTCGGCTCCGACGTCCCGTTCCTGCTGCACGGTGGCACCGCGCTCGGCACCGGGCACGGCGAGGCGATCAGCCCGATCCTGGCCCGGCCCACCACCTGGCACTGGGTGGTGGCCGTGGCCGAGGGCGGGCTGTCGACGCCCGAGGTCTACCGCAAGCTCGACGAGCTGCGCGACGGCTCCTGGCCGCCGAAGGCGCTGGGCGACGCCGACGAGCTGATGTCCGCGCTGCGCCAGCGCAACCCCGAGGTGCTCGGGGCCGCGCTCGGCAACGATCTGCAGCCGGCCGCGCTCGCGCTGCGGCCCGAACTGGCCGACGTGCTCAAGGCGGGCAGCGAGGCCGGCGCGGTCACCGGTCTGGTCTCCGGGTCGGGGCCGACCTGCGTGTTCCTCGCCACCGACGCCGCCCACGCGGGCCGGGTCGCCGCCGGCCTCAACGCCGCGGGGGTGTGCCGCGACGCGGTCACCGCGCGCGGTCCGATGCCGGGGGCGCGGGTAACCTAGGAAGCATCGTGGCGAACATCATCAACCTTGACCGGGTGAGCAAGGGTTACGGCGCCGCCGGCCAGCTTCTCACCGACGTTTCTCTCGGGCTCGACGACGACGCCCGCATCGGCATCGTCGGCCTCAACGGCGCCGGCAAGTCGACGCTGCTCCGGCTGCTCGCCAAGAGTGAGGAACCCGACTCCGGCCGGGTCACCCACCGGCGCGACCTGCGGGTGGCCAGCCTGCCCCAGACGTTCACCCTGGCCGCCGAGGCGACCGTGCGCGACGTCGTGCTCGGCACCGCCTGGCTGTCCGAGGGCATGGGGGCTGAGCACGAGTGGGCCGGCGACGCCGGCGTGCGGGCCATCCTCGAGGGCCTCGGCATGGGCTACCTGGGCCTCGACACCCCGGTCGGCCCGATGTCGGGTGGCGAGCGCCGCCGGGTCGCGCTGGCCGCGCTGCTCGTCCGCGAGAGCGACCTGCTGATTCTCGACGAGCCCACCAACCACCTCGACGTGGCCGGTGTCGACTGGCTCGCGCACTACCTGCTCTCCCGCCGGGGCGCTCTCATCGTCGTCACCCACGACCGCTGGTTCCTCGACGCGGTCTGCACGGCCACCTGGGAGGTCGCCGACCAGCAGGTGCTCACGTACGAGGGCGGCTACGCGGCCTGGACGCTGGCCCGGGTCGAACGCCAGCGGGTCGCCGCCGCCGTCGAGGCCCGTCGCCAGAACCTGCTTCGCAAGGAGATCGCCTGGCTGCGGCGGGGCCCACCGGCGCGTACGTCGAAGCCGCAGTTCCGCATCGACGCCGCCAACGCGCTGATCGCCGACGTGCCTCCCGTGCGCGACAAGGTGAGCCTGCAACGCCTGGCCACCTCCCGGCTGGGCAAGCAGGTCTACGACCTCGAGGACGTGACGCTCGACGCCGGGCCCAAGCGGATCCTCGACGGGCTGACCTGGCAGGTCGGTCCGGGCGACCGGTTCGCCATCCTGGGCGCCAACGGCGCCGGCAAGACCACGCTGCTGCGGCTGCTGGCCGGCGTCACCAAGCCCGGCGGCGGCCGTCTGGTGACCGGCTCGACGGTGCGCGCCGCGTTCCTGTCCCAGGAACTCAAGGAGCTGCCGGGCGACCTGCGCCTGCTCGAGGCCGTCGAAGAGGTTGCCAAGCGGGTCAAGCTGGGCGACCGCGAGCTCTCGGCCGGTCAGCTGGCCGAGGTCTTCGGCTTCACCGACAAGCGCATCTGGACCCCGGTCAGCGACCTGTCCGGCGGCGAGCGGCGCCGGTTGCAGCTGCTGCGCCTGCTCGCCACCGAGCCCAACGTGCTGCTGCTCGACGAGCCCACCAACGACCTCGACACCGACACGCTGGCCGCGCTGGAAGACCTGCTCGACTCGTGGCCGGGCACGATGATCGTCGCCAGCCACGACCGTTACCTGGTCGAACGGGTCACCGACACGGCGTACGGCATGTTCGGCGACGGCCGGCTCGTGCACCTGCCCGGCGGCATCGACGAATACCTCGCCCGCACGGCCGCGGGCGCCGGTGGCGGTGGCGGTGGGGTGACAGCTTCCGGCGTACCGAAAGAGGCCGCGAGTGGCCTCTCCGCGGGTGACCTGCGCCAGGCTCGCAAGGATCTGACCCGGCTCGAGCGGCAGCTGGCCAAGCTCGACGAACGCGTAGTCAAGATCAACGAGAAGCTGGCCCAGCACGGCAGCGACTACGACAAGATCATGGAGTTCGACGCGCAGCTCAAGGCGGTCCAGCAGGAGCGCACCGAGGTCGAGGAGGCCTGGCTCGAGCTGGCCGAGCAGGTGCCCGGAAGCTGATCCGGGGGGTGTGCCTGCGCCGCTCGGGGGCAATACGCGAGAATCGGCGGGTACAACATCTGACCTTGGAGACGGACACCATGGCGCACACCCCGGTCAACCACCCGCTGCGGCCTCTCTACCGGGCGCTGAGCTTCGTCGCCGGCGCCTACCTGGTCGTGTTCGGCGTCATCGGTCTGATCCAGACGTCGGGCGAGAGCTTCACCGGCGCCAGCGACGTCCGCGTCCTCGGCCAGGGCACCAACATGCTGTGGTCGATCCTCGCCGTCGTCCTGGGCGCGATCGTGCTGGCCACTGCCGCGATCGGCCGCAACCTCGACGTCGAGGCCAACAAGTACCTGGGCTGGGGAATCCTGGTCGTCGGCAGCTACGAGCTGGCCACCAGCCGCACCGACGCCAACTTCTTCGGCTTCACCATCGCGACGGTCGTGGTGACCTACCTCGTGGGTCTCGTCCTGATCACCGCCGGCCTCTACCTCAAGGTGGCGCCGCAGTCCGAGGCCGGCGCCCCGCGGCAGGTGCGTGAGGGCCGTACGGCCTGATGGCGCACTACCCCCTCAACCACCCTCTGCGTCCCGTCTTCCGCTTCCTGGCCTTTCTCGCCGGGGCCTACCTGACGCTCTTCGGCGCCATCGGCCTCGGCGTGACGGCCGGGGATCCGGTCTTCCACCGCGGCTCCGACTGGGTGCTCGGCCTGCGCACCAACCCGGCCACGGCGTGGCTCACGCTGCTGCTGGGCGTGGTGCTGCTGGCCGTCGTGCTGGTCGGCCGCAACCTCTATCACCGGGTCACGCTGGTGCTGGGCTGGGCGCTGGCCGGCTACGCGATGATCATGATGGCGATGATCCAGACCGACGCCAACGTCTTCAACGTCTCGATGGTCAACGTGATCGTGCTGACGGTGCTGGGGCTGATCGTGCTGACGGCGGGCCTCTACGGCAAGGTCGGCACCCCGGAACCGGCCCCGGGCGAGTCGCGAGCGGCGCACGGGATCCGCGCCTAGCGGGTCTTGCGGGTCAGCAGGGTCGGTTTCACCTCGAGGTTGGACAGGCCGTTCCACGCCAGGTTGACCAGGTGGGCGGCCACCATCTCCTTCTTGGGCTTGCGGGCCTCGCGCCACCACTGGCCGACCAGCGCGACCATGCCGACCAGGGCCTGCGAATAGAGCTCGGCGAACTTCGGGTCGAGGCCGCGGGACTTGAACTCGGCGCCCAGGATGTGCTCGACCTGGTGGGCCACGTCGTTCATCACGCTCGAGAAGGTGCCCGCCGGCGACAGCACGGGCGATTCGCGCGCGAGCACCCGGAATCCGTGCGGCTCTTCCTCGATGTAGTCGAGCAGGGCCAGGGCGGCCTGTTCGAGCAGTTCCCGGGGGTGGCCCGCGGTCAGCGCCGTGGCGATCCGGTCGAGCAGCGCCCGCACCTCGCGGTCGACGACGACCGCGTACAGGCCCTCCTTGCCGCCGAAGTGCTCGTAGACGACCGGCTTGGAGACCTTGGCCCGCGACGCGACCTCTTCCACGCTGGTGGCGTCGTAGCCCCGCTCGGCGAACAACTGACGGCCGATGGCGATCAACTGCTCCCGCCGCTGGGCGGCCGACATGCGAACCCGGGGGGCCGCCGTTGGCCGCGCCCGCCGTTGTTTGCCGTCGCCATCGCCCGCATCCGTCACCGGGCCATCCTGTCAGGTCCCCTCCGCGGCCATCGCCCCGTGACGGTCCGACGCTGCCGGGGGCGGGTGGTGGTCGGACCGTGCCGCTAAGATGTGACCGGTGGACATCGCCCGATGGGTAAATGTCCCATTTGGTCCCGGATCGTCTAATGGTAGGACCGCGGCTTTTGGTGCCGTTTATAGGGGTTCGAATCCTCTTCCGGGAGCAGTCTTCCGCGGCTGAGTTGTCGCCGCCTCTTCCTCAATGACTACAGCGAGCACAGGAGTACCGCGTGAGTCAGGCCCCTCGTACCGTCGTCGTTCTCGCCGCCGGTGAAGGCAAGCGGATGAAGTCCGCCACCCCCAAGGTGCTGCACCCGCTGCTCGGGCGCACCCTGGTCGGGCACGTGCTGAGCGCCTCGGCGGCGGCCGGTGCGGAGCGGACGATCGTGGTCGTCGGGCACAAGGCCGAGCAGGTCGAGGCCCACCTGGCCGAGGTCGCGCCGACCGCCACGCCGGTGCTCCAGGCCCAGCAGAACGGCACCGGTCACGCCGTACGCCTGGCGCTCGAGGCCGTGCCCGAGGTGACCGGCACCGTCGTGGTGCTCAACGGCGACGTGCCGCTGCTGCGGGCCGAGACGGTGGGCAGCCTGATCGAGGCGCACGAGTCCGGCGCGCGCGGCGCGACCGTCCTGGCGGCCGAGGTGGGCGACCCGACCGGGCTGGGACGCATCGTGCGCGACGCCGCGGGCAACCTGGAGCGGATCGTCGAGGAGCGGGACGCCTCGGCCGAGGTGCGCGCGATCCGTGAGATCAACGCCGGCATCTACGCCTTCGACGTGGCGTCGCTGCGGGAGGCGCTGTCGAAGCTGTCGACCGACAACGACCAGGGCGAGGAATACCTGACCGACGTGTTCGGGATCCTGGCCTCGGTGGGTCACCCGGTCGGGGTCTTCGTGGCGCCGGACGCTGACGAGACGCTGGGATGCAACGACCGGGCCGAACTGGCGAGCCTGCGGGCGCTGCTGCGCGACCGGGTGAACGAGGCCTGGATGCGGGCCGGCGTCTCGATCCTCGACCCGTCCACCACCTGGATCGATGTGACCGTGCGGCTCGAACCGGACGCCGAGATCGACCAGAACTCGCAGCTGCTGGGCGAGACGACCGTGGGCGCGGGCGCGATCGTCGGGCCGGACACGACGCTGATCGACACCACCGTCGGCGCGGGCGCGGTGGTGCTGCGGACCCACTCGATCGGGGCCGAGATCGGCGCCGAGGCCACTGTGGGCCCGTTCTCCTTCCTGCGGCCGGGCACCCGCCTGGGGCGCAAGGCCAAGGTAGGCGGCTTCGTCGAGACGAAGAACGCCGAGCTGGGCGAGGGCGCGAAGGTTCCCCACCTGTCGTACGTGGGGGACGCCACGATCGGGGCGAAGGCCAACATCGGGGCGGGCACGATCTTCGCCAACTACGACGGCGTCAACAAGAGCCACACCACCGTGGGCGAGGCCGCGTTCGTCGGCTCGGACACGGTGCTCATCGCGCCGGTCGAGATCGAGCCGGGGGCCTACGTGGCGGCCGGCAGCGCGATCCAGAAGAACGTGCCGGCGGGCAGCTTGGGCGTGACCCGGGCGCCGCAGCGCAACGTGGAGAACTGGGTGACCCGGCGCCGGGCCGGCACGGTCTCGGCCGCGGCGGCCGAGCGCGCGATCGCCGAGAAGGACGCGGGCGGCGAGATCAGCACGGCCGAGTGACAGGCGGATCCGCGCCGGGTGCGGTTAGCTGAGGGGACGGCCCGCCTCTGACGGGAATCCGACGCGCCTACGCCGCGGGGTGGACCGCCCCTGAGCTGGAATGATCCGGCGAGGGTGAGGCATCCCACGCCACGGGCGCGGAACGTGGCGGGAAAGTGGCCGCGGGGGATACTTCACTCGAATCACATCCCCCACCCCCTCGATCCAACGGGAGTAGCGAGCCGATGGGCAGCATCGTCGCGGAGAACCGTAAGTCTCTGATGCTTTTCTCCGGTCGGGGTTTCCCGGAGCTGGCCGAAGAGATCGGCCAGGTGCTCGGCGTCGCGCCGACCCCCGCCGACTCGTACGAGTTCGCCAACGGTGAGATCTTCGTCCGCTTCAAGGATTCGGTGCGAGGCTCGGACGCGTTCGTCGTGCAGTCGATGACCGAGGGCGTCAACCGCTGGGTCATGGAGACCCTGATCATGATCGACGCGCTCAAGCGCGGGTCGGCCAAGCGGATCACCGTCGTGCTGCCGTTCTATCCGTACGCCCGGCAGGACAAGAAGCACCGCGGCCGCGAGCCGATCTCGGCCCGCCTGGTGGCCGATCTGCTGAAGACCGCCGGCGCCAACCGGATCCTCACGGTCGACCTGCACACCGCGCAGATCCAGGGCTTCTTCGACGGCCCGGTCGACCACCTGTTCGCGATGGACATCCTGGCCGAGCACGTCGAGAAGAAGTACGCCGGCCGCCCGCTGACGGTGGTCGCGCCCGACTCGGGCCGGGTGCGGGTGGCGGAGCGATGGACCGACCGGCTGGGCGGCTGCCCGCTGGCGTTCATTCACAAGACGCGCGACCCGTTGAAGCCCAACCAGGTGGTGGCCAACCGCGTGGTCGGCGAGGTCGAGGGCCGGGTCTGCCTGATCGTCGACGACATGATCGACACCGGCGGCACGATCACCAAGGCGTCCGACATCCTGTGGGAGGAGGGCGCGGCCGACGTGATCGTGGCGTCGACCCACGCGCTGCTGTCCGACCCGGCGACCGAGCGGCTGAAGAACAGCCGGATCAGCGAACTGGTGGTGACGAACACGCTGCCGCTGCCGCCCGAGAAGCGGCTCGACAAGATCACCGTGCTGTCGATCGCGCCGCTGCTGGCCCGCGCGATCCGCGAGGTGTTCGACGACGGCTCGGTGACGACCCTCTTCGGCGGGCTGAGCTGACGATCGCGGCGGCGGCAATCCCGCGAAAGGCGGCTTTGTGATTCATGCGTCGCGCGGGTGAGGAACTTTGCCGGTTTTATGGGGTCATACACCGAAGTTTTCGCCGTGCAAGTTGCATCGAGCGGGTGAAGTTCGCGCAGAGTGCCGGACCGCGCCGGACCCGCTGATCCGTACGCTCACGCAGTAGGTAAGATAGTGCGGTTGCCACGGCGAGGGTGCCCCGCGGTCTGCTGAGGTTCGCAGCCATTTTCGGGGGCACCGTGATCGACGCGGTGCTCCGGGCCTGTGCCCCGCGCGCCCCTTGCCCGGCAGCGCCGACGACGGCCATCAGCACCGACGGCGGCCGTCAGCCACCGACACACTGCCGAATTGCACCACCGCAAAGGCAAGCAACGCCGACTACGTCGCAGCCCGATCCAAGAGTTTCAGGAGTTTCCCCGTGTCCGAGGTAAAGATCAGCGCCGAGCCCCGCACCGAGTTCGGCAAGGGTGGTGCCCGCCGCACGCGCCGGGCCGGTTTGGTGCCCGCCGTGCTTTACGGCCACGGCGAGAAGCCGGTGCACATCGCGCTGCCGGCCCGTGAGTTCGCCGCCGCCATCCGGCACGGTGGCCTCAACACCGTGTTCACGATCGACATCGTCGGTGCCTCCGGCGCCACGCTGGCCCTGCCCAAGGCCATCCAGCGTGACCCGATCAAGGACACCTACGAGCACGTCGACCTCATCATCGTCAAGCGTGGCGAGAAGGTCCAGGTCGACGTCCCCGTGACGCTGGTCGGCGAGGCCGCTCGCAACACCTTGGTCGTCAACGAGTCGAACACGCTGGCCGTGGTCGCCGAGGCGATGCACCTGCCCTCCGGCTTCGAGGTGTCCATCGAGGGCCTCGAGGCGGGTTCCCAAGTCACCGCGGGCGACGTCAGCCTGCCGACCGGCACCGAGCTGGCCGTCGAGCCCGACTTCGTGCTCGCGATCATCTCGCAGGCGCAGACCGCTGAGCAGCTCGAGGGCGACACCGGCGAGGCCGGCGAGTCCGCCGAGGGCGAGACCACCGAGGCTGCGACCGAGGAGTAAGACCCGCCTAGTCGGCGTACGAGCAAGTGACCGGGGAAAGTGCCGCTACAGGCACTTTCCCCGCAGTCGTGTCCGGGATGGGGAGGGGAAAGTCAGTGAGCGACGAGTCGCCGTGGCTGGTGGTCGGTCTCGGTAATCCGGGCAAGGAGTACGCCGGCAACCGGCACAACGTGGGCTTCCTGGTGGCCGACCTGCTGGCGTCCCGGGTGGGCGCGAAGTTCGGCCGGGCGAAGCGGGTTCAGGGCGAAGTGGCCGAGGGGCGGTTGGGGTTCGGGGGTCCGAAGCTGGTTCTCCTGAAGCCGCTGACCTACATGAACCTTTCCGGTGCGCCTGTGGTCTCGCTCGCTCAGTTCTTCAAAGTGCCTGTGTCGAACGTGATTGCCGTGCACGATGAGCTTGATGTGCCGTTCGGACAGATACGGGCCAAGCGTGGCGGTGGTGAGGGTGGCCACAACGGTCTCCGCTCCATGTCGAAGTCGTTGGCGGACAAGGAGTACGCACGGGTGCGGTTCGGCATCGGCCGTCCGCCCGGCCGGCAGGACCCGGCCGACTACGTGCTCTCCGACTTCTCCGGCGCCGAGCGCAAGGAGCTGGACTTCCTGGTCGACCGGGCAGCCGACGTCGTCGAGGCGATCGTGCTCGAGGGCGTGGAGTGGGCGCAGAACAAATACCACGGCGGTTGATGCCGCGGGGTCGAAACGTTTAGATCGTTTGGGCGGTTTTGTCCGTCTCCCGATCCCGTGACGCTCACGACTGTCCGACCGTTGGTCAGACGTATGCACCGGATCGGTGCAAAAGCGACCGGCGTTTGGGGGAGGTTCGGGGTGCAGCAGAAGCTGTCCGCGCAGGAGGCGGTGCTGTCCCAGCCGACCGTGCTGCTGCCGGCGATCCGGCCGGTGCGTCCACCGGTGCGCCCGCCCGAGGGCTACGGGTGGGCGAACCACCCGCCGGCCAACACCGGGTCCATGCGTACGAAGATCCCCGCTCCGGTCGTGCCGTTGAGCCCGCCACCGGCCGGATCCTCGTCACCCGGCTCGACGATGCACCTCGGCGTCACCGCACCGGCCCGCCCCCGGCCGACCTCGCCCAACCGGGTCGACCAGCCGTCCGGCCGGTCCGACAACGCCCCGCCGCTGTCGGCCGGTGGCAAGTCCGACGTCGCGCGCAACCAGGCGGTCGACCGGCACTGGTCGGAGCGCCCCAGCAAGTCGGCGGCGACCCGCCCGGCCGCGCGCCCCTTCCTGCGGGTGCGGGGCCGGCACGCCGCCATGTCGCGCCGGCAGCGCTGGGAACGCCAGTACGTGCGCTCGCTGGTGCTGTGCGACCTGATGGCGGGCACGGCGGCCGGCGCGGTCACCTTCGGACTGCGCTTCGGCGACGAGGTGACCAGCTACAACCGCGCGTACGTGCTGCTGTCGTTCCTGCTGCCGGCGCTGCTGCTGACCGTGCTGGCGGTCTCGCGGGCCTACGAGCGGCGGTACCTGTTCGTCGGCACCGACGAGTACCAGCGGGTCCTCCGCGGTGGGGTCGGCCTGATCGCCGGCGTGGCCCTGGTGTCGTACGCGCTGGATCTTGATCTGGCCCGCAGCTATGTGCTGGCCGCCCTGCCGACGGCGATCGTCTCGTCGATCGTCCTGCGTTTCGCGTTGCGCAAGCGGCTGCATCTGTCGCGGGCCCGGGGCGAGAGCCTCCGCCGGGTGATTCTGGTCGGGCACGAGCTCGCGGTGATCGGCATGTCCCGCCAGCTGCGGCGCGAGCGTTACCACGGGCTCGAGGTGGTGGGCGCGTGCCTGCCGCCCGGGCACGACGGGGTGGGCGTGAGCGGGCCGCAGGGGCTGGCCGTCTACGGCACGTTCGAGGACGTGGCGGGTGCGGTCGAGCAGGCCGACGCGGACACGGTGGTGGTGCTGAGCTGCCCCGAGCTCGACGGCGCGGCACTGCGGCGGCTGGCCTGGCGGCTCGAGCGCGACGAGGTCGACCTGGTGGTGGCGAGCTCCCTGGTCGACGTGGCGGGCGCCCGGACGACGATCCGGCCGTTCGACGGGCTGCCGATGCTGCACGTCGAGCACCCGCGCCTGCACGGCGGATCGAGGCTGGTCAAGGAGGTGTTCGACCGGATCGGGGCGCTCGCGCTATTGATGATCTTCGGTCCCTTGCTGCTCGGCCTCGCACTCTGTGTGCGCTGCACCTCGCGCGGGCCGGTACTCTTTCGACAGGTGCGGGTCGGCCGCGACGGCCGGTTGTTCCGCATCTTCAAGTTCCGCAGCATGTATGTGGATGCCGAGGCGCGGCTGGCCGAGTTGCGGCATCTGAACGAGCACGACGGCGTGCTCTTCAAAATGCGTGACGATCCGCGGGTGACCCGGATCGGGCGCTATCTGCGACGTTTCTCGCTCGACGAGCTGCCGCAGTTGCTGAACGTGGCGCTGGGGCAGATGTCGCTGGTCGGACCGCGGCCGCCGCTGCCCTCCGAGGTGGCGGCGTACGCCGACGACGTGCGGCGCCGGCTCGCCGTCAAGCCGGGTATGACAGGCCTGTGGCAGGTATCCGGACGTTCGGATCTGCCGTGGGAGGAAGCGGTCCGGCTGGACCTGCGCTATGTGGAGAACTGGACGCTGAGTTTGGATCTGGTGATCCTGTTACGCACCATGACCGCAGTGGTGCGCTCGTCCGGGGCGTACTGAGCTTGAGGGAGCTGCAAACAGATGGGCGAGCGGACAGAGACGTCGGCCCGTGTGACCTCCCAGCGGGAGAGCAATGACGGCGGCACGCCGCCGGTGATCGACGCGGCCTTCGCCCGGTGGCTGGCCGACAAGGCGGGGCAGACCCTGCTTCAGGTACGGGAAGAGATGGGCTACGCCGACGGCAAGGCACTCAAGGCGGCCGGCGACAAGGCCGCGCACCACCTGATGCGGGCCGAACTGGCGCGCTGGCGCCCAGCCGACGCGGTTCTCTCCGAGGAGGACGACCACGCGCGCGACGCCTGGCGCGAGGGCGAGCAGAGCACCGTGCGCCCCGAACGCCTGGGCGCCTCGCGGGTCTGGATCATCGACCCGCTGGACGGCACCCGCGAGTTCTCCGAACAGGGCCGCACCGACTGGGCCGTCCACGTGGCGCTCTGGACGGCCGACTGCTCGAGCCCGTCCTGCCTGGCCGCGGGCGCGGTCGCGATGCCGGCTCAGCACCGCACGATCGCCACCGACCACTCCCCGGCCTATCCGCCGATGCCGCTCGACGCGACGGCCCGTCCGATCCGGATCGCCGCCAGCCGCACGCGGCCCCCGGCCTTCGTGACCGCCCTCGCCGAGGACATCGGGGCCGAGCTGGTGCCGATGGGATCGGCCGGCGTGAAGATCGCCGCGGTGATCAGCGGCGAGGCCGACGCCTACGTGCACGCCGGCGGCCAGTACGAGTGGGACTCAGCCGCACCGGTCGCTGTGGCGTTGGCCACGGGCCTGCACGCTAGCCGAATCGACGGATCTGAGCTGAAATACAACGGGGCCGACCCTAAGTTGCCGGACCTGGTGGTGTGCCGTAAGGATCTCGCTCCTCGGTTGCTTGCAGCGTTGCAGCGTCACCTTCCGTCAGAATGACGGTTCTTCACTAGCAACACAGCCGCAAACCCCCTGATCCTCTAGATCCGATGTCTGGGAGCCACCGATGAGCCAGACGAAGCCGTACCGCGTCTCGCATCTGGATGCCCTCGAAGCCGAGAGCATCTTCGTCATGCGCGAGGTCATGGCCGAGTTCGAGCGTCCCGTCCTGCTGTTCTCCGGCGGCAAGGACTCGATCGTCATGCTCCGGCTGGCCGAGAAGGCCTTCGCCCCGGCGCGCATCCCGTTCCCGGTGATGCACATCGACACCGGCCACAACTTCGCCGAGGTGCTCGAATACCGCGACCAGCGGGTCGCCACGCTCGGACTCAACCTGGTGATCGCCAGCGTGCAGGAGGCGATCGACACCGGCCTGGTGCGCGAGCTGCCCGACGGCACCCGCAACCGCATCCAGACCCCGGTGCTGCTGGCCGCGGTCGAGAAGTACCGCCTCGACGCGCTCTTCGGCGGCGCCCGCCGCGACGAGGAGAAGGCGCGCGCCAAGGAGCGCATGTTCAGCTTCCGCGACGAGTTCGGCCAGTGGGACCCGAAGAACCAGCGGCCCGAGTTGTGGGGGCTCTACAACGGCAAGCACCACCCGGGCGAGTCGATCCGGGTGTTCCCCCTGTCGAACTGGACCGAGTTGGACGTCTGGCACTACATCGCCAAGGAGCAGATCCCGCTGCCGAGCATCTACTACGCCCACGACCGTGAGGTCGTCGAGCGCAGCGGCATGTTCTACGCGGTCAACGAGTTCATCCGGCTCCGCGACGGCGAAACCTCCGAGGTGCGCCGGGTCCGCTACCGCACGGTGGGCGACGCCTCGCAGACCGCCGCCGTGCTCTCCGAGGCCGACACGGTCGACAAGGTGATCGACGAGGTCGCCGCCACCCGGATCACCGAGCGGGGCGCCACCCGCGGTGACGACAAGGTCAGCGAGGCCGCGATGGAAGACCGCAAGCGAGAGGGTTACTTCTGATGAGCCAGGCCGTCCTGGAGACCGAGACGGCGCCTGCCGCGCGCATGGACCTGCTGCGGTTCGCCACCGCCGGCAGCGTCGACGACGGCAAGTCGACCCTCATCGGCCGGTTGCTCTACGACACCAAGACGATCTTCGCCGACCAGCTCGAGGCGGTCGAGGCGGCCAGCGCGTCCCGCGGTGACGAATACACCAACCTGGCGCTGCTCACCGACGGTCTGCGGGCCGAGCGTGAGCAGGGCATCACGATCGACGTGGCGTACCGCTACTTCGCGACCCCGCGGCGCAAGTTCATCATCGCCGACACCCCGGGTCACATCCAGTACACGCGGAACATGGTCACCGGCGCCTCGACCGCCGACCTCGCGCTGATCCTGGTCGACGCGCGCAAGGGCCTGGTCGAGCAGTCGCGCCGGCACGCCTTCCTGACGTCGCTGCTGCGCGTGCCGCACCTGGTGCTCTGCATCAACAAGATGGACCTGGTCGACTGGGACAAGGCGGTCTATGACAAGATCGCCGACGAGTTCACCTCGTTCGCGGCCAAGCTCGAGATCGGCGACCTGACGATCATCCCGGTGTCCGCGCTGAACGGCGACAACATCGCGTCGCGCAGCGAGAACAGCCCGTGGTACGACGGCCCGTCGCTGCTGCACCACCTCGAGCACGTGCACATCGCCAGCGACCGCAACCTGGTCGACGTGCGGTTCCCGGTGCAGTACGTGATCCGTCCCCAGTCGACGACCGTGACCGACTACCGCGGCTACGCGGGCCAGGTCGCCTCCGGCGTGCTCAAGCCGGGCGACGAGGTGCTGGTGCTCCCGTCCGGCATGACCAGCACGATCGCCGCCATCGACACCGCCGACGGCCCGGTCGACGAGGCCTTCCCGCCCATGTCGGTCACCGTGCGGCTCAACGACGAGATCGACATCTCGCGGGGCGACATGATCTGCCGGCCGCACAACGCTCCCGCCGTCGCTCAGGACATCGAGGCGATGGTCTGCTGGATGGACGAGACGGCCCCGTTGCGGGTCGGCGGCAAGTACGCCATCAAGCACACCACCCGCTCGGCCCGCACGGTGGTCCGCGGCCTGCAGTACCGGCTCGACGTCAACACCCTGCACCGCGACGAGCAGGCCGGCGAGCTTCAGCTCAACGAGATCGGCCGGGTGCGGCTGCGCACGACGGTGCCGCTGCTCGCCGACGAGTACCGGCGCAACCGCACCACCGGCGGCTTCATCCTGATCGACGAGAGCACCAACCGCACGGTCGCGGCCGGCATGATCATCGAGGCTCAGTAGGGCCCTCGTTACGCCGATTGGGCGGCAGCCGCGGAGCGTCGTTCCGCGGCTGCCGTCGCTCCGTCTCCAGCGGTGGTTGCAGCGTCGCCCAGACCACCTTGCCCGTACGGGTCGGCAGGCTGCCCCAGGCGACCGCGAGCGCGCTGACCACCTGCAGGCCGCGCCCGCGCTCGTCGAGGGGCAGGCCGCGGCGCACCCGGGTCATTTTGAGCGGTTGCGGCAGATCGTCGACGCTGTCGGCCACGCTGAGGTGGATGCCGGCGCCCCGCAGACTGACCGCCACTGTCATCTCGGTGCCGGCGTGCTCGATGGCGTTGTTGACCAGCTCGGACATCACCGACCGGCTCGGATGCAACAGCGCCACCCGGCCCCAGGCCAGGCAGGCGTCGCTGATCAGGTTGCGGGCCAGGCTGGGCGATTCCGGGTCGGGCCCCAGGGTGAGCGTGAGGCGCTCGGTCAGGGGCAGGCGGCTCGCGATCGCCACCCGGGCCTGCCGCACGCGGGCGTAGATGGGCAGATGGGTGCGAGAGCCCAGACGCTGCATGCGGTCGGCCAGCGGCAGTTCGGGCGGGATGCAGAGGGCGAGTTGCACGGAGGGCGCCAGCGCGTCGGCCGTCTGCCGCGCCGCCACCCAGGTCGGCGCGCTGGCGCCGGTCGGATCGTCGAGACCGGTGAGGTCGACGATGAGCGCCTCCGGGTGCTCGGCCAGGCACTGCTGCAACCGCTCGGTGGTCCGCTGCCACAGCGCGCGATCCCATCGCCCGGTCACGGTCAGCAGCGCGATCGACGCATCGACCTCACTCTCGAGGTGCACCGCTGACTCCTTCACCGGCAGACACGCTGCGCTCAGGGACATGTCGCCACGGTAATCCCCCTCGCCGATCTCTGAGGCGCCCCTTAGCTCCGCCGGGTGATCGGACTTAAGTCCTGCAACGTTGTATAGTCCCTTTTCGTGCCAGCAGGCCTCAAGGACGTCGCGGCGCGGGCCGGTGTATCGATCAAGACGGTCTCGAACGTCGTCAATGGTTACGTGCACGTGGCTCCGGCCACCCGTGCCCGGGTGCAGGCTGCGATCGACGCCCTCGGCTACGTGCCCAACATGGCTGCCCGCCAGTTGCGCAGCGGCCGCTCCGGTGTCATCGCGCTGGCCGTGCCGGAGCTTCAGTCGCCCTATTTCGCCGGGATCGCCGGACTGATCGTGCAGGCCGCCGAGCGTCGATCATGGACGGTGCTGATCGATCAGACCGACGGACAGGCCGAGCGCGAGCGTGACCTGGTCGAGGGCTTGCGGCGGCACGCAATCGACGGCCTGATCTTCAGCCCGCTCGCCCTGGCCGGTGAGGAGCTGGCATTGCGCGACGGCACGCCGATGGTGCTGCTCGGCGAGCGGGTCTGGCACGGGCCGGCCGATCACGTCGCGATCGACAACACCGCGGCCGCGGCCGACGCGACCCGGCATCTGACCTCGCTGGGCCGGCGCCGGATCGCCGCGATCGGCGTGCAGGACAGACCCTCGGCGGTGACCGCCCACCAGCGTCTGGCCGGCTACCGGGCCGCGCTGGCGGAGGCCGGGCTGCCGTTCGATCCGGCGCTGGAGATGCCCGCGGACGGCTTCCATCGGGTCGACGGGGCGGCCGCGATGGCCCGCCTGCTCGATCTGGAGTCACCGCCGGACGCCGTGTTCTGCTTCAACGACCTGCTCGCCCTCGGGGCGATGCGGACGCTGTTGTCGCGCGGGGTCTCGGTGCCCGGCGACGTCGCGCTGATCGGGTTCGACGACATCGAGGACGGGCGGTTCTCGACGCCGACGCTGAGCACCGTCGCGCCCGATGCGCCCCGGATAGCCCAGCTCGCGGTCGATCTGCTGGCTGAGCGCCTGAGTGACGGGCCGGCCGCGGCCGGAGCCCCGCGCGAGCTGCGAGTGGATCACCGGCTCGTCGCCCGCGAGAGCACGTCCGGCTGACGTCGTTTCCGTTTCGTTTCGAGATCTTTGCCGCGGTCTCTTTACAACGATGAATGCAACGTTGTAAAAAGTGGGGCATGGCAGTGGCGCAGCTCACCCTCGATCCGGCTTACACGATCGCCCCCGTCGACCGGCGGCTCTTCGGCTCGTTCGTCGAGCACATGGGGCGATGTGTCTACACGGGCATCTTCGAACCCGGTCATCCCTCCGCCGACGCCGACGGCCTGCGCGGCGACGTGCTCGACCTGGTGCGCGAACTCGGCGTGACCACCGTCCGCTATCCGGGCGGCAACTTCGTCTCCGGCTACCGCTGGGAGGACGGGGTGGGCCCGCGTGGCGACCGCCCGCGCCGGCTCGACCTGGCCTGGCGGGCGCTGGAGAGCAACGCGTTCGGACTGAACGAGTTCATGCGCTGGTCGTCGCTGGCCGGTGTCGAGCCGATGATGGCCGTCAACCTGGGCACCCGAGGGATCGAGGCGGCCGCCGAGCTGGTCGAGTACTGCAACCTCGCCGAGGGCACGGCCGCCTCCGACCTGCGCCGCAAGCACGGCGTCGCGCAACCCCACGACGTACGGCTGTGGTGCCTCGGCAACGAGATGGACGGGCCCTGGCAGATCGGCAGCCTCACCGCCGACGAGTACGGGCGGCTCGCGGCGCGAGCCGGGCACGCCATGCGCCGGGTCGACCCGAGCATCGAGCTGGTCGCCTGCGGCAGCTCCAACTCGGACATGCCGACCTTCGCCGCGTGGGAGGCCACCGTCCTCGAGCACGCGTACGACCAGGTCGACTACATCTCGCTGCACAGCTACTACGACCCCGAGAAACACGACGAGGCCAGCTTCCGGGCGTCCGCGGTCGACCTCGACGGGTTCATCGACAACGTCGTGGCCACGGCCGACCACGTACGCGCCAAGCTGCGCCGCCAGAAGCGGATCAAGCTGTCGCTGGACGAGTGGAACGTCTGGTACCAGTCCCGGTTCACCGAGCCCGAGGACCGTGCGATCGAGGAGCTGCCGGCCCTGATCGAGGACGACTACAACGGCACGGACGCCGTGGTGGTCGGCAACCTGCTGATCAGCATGCTGCGGCACGCCGACCGGCTCACCGTCGGCGCCCAGGCCCAGCTGGTCAACGTGATCGCGCCGATCCGCACCCGGGCCGGCGGCGAGGCCTGGCGGCAGACGATCTTCCACCCGTTCGCGCACACCGCGCGGCTCGCGCGGGGCACCGTGCTGCGCCCCGCTCTCACCTCGCCGGACATGACCACCGGCCGCTTCGGTGAGGTGCCGTCCGTCGACGCCGTGGCCACCCACGACGAAGAGTCGGGCGCCCTCACCCTCTTCCTGGTCAACCGTGGCACCGAGCCGGTGCCGCTCGCTGTCGACCTGCGCGCCTTCCCTCGCCACCGCCTGCGGGAGCACCTCACCCTCAGCGCCGAAAAGCCCGAGCTCACCTCGGTTCCGATGAGCGACGGCGACGAAATCCTCCTTCCGCCCGTGTCCTGGCACGCGCTGTGCCTCACCCCTGAGGAGTCTCGATGAATCTTTCACGCCGTAATTTGATGGGTCTGGGCGTAGGCGCCGGCGGCGCCGTGCTCCTGAGCGCCTGTGGCGACAGCGGCCCCAACGAGAAGGTGACCGGTGGCGGACAGAACGCCGCGCCGGCCGCGACCGCGTACACCGGGCCGAACGTGACTCTGGCCTTCTGGAACGGCTTCACCGGCGGCGACGGCCCGTTCATGAAGAAGCTGGTCGACCAGTTCAACACCGAGCACCCGAACATCAAGGTCACGATGAACACGTACCAGTGGGCCGACTACTACCAGAAGACGCCGGCCGCCGTCGCCACCGGCAACGGCCCGGACGTCGGGGTCATGCACGTCGACCACGTCTCGACCAACGCCGCCCGCGGCGTGGTCCTGCCGCTGGACGACCTGGCCAAGGCGCTCAACTTCAAGGCCGAGGACTTCTCGCCGCCGGTGTGGAACGCGGGGGTCTACAACAATGTCCGCTACGCGATCCCGCTCGATGTGCACCCGCTCGGCTTCTTCTACAACAAGGCCGTGATGGAGAAGGGCGGTCTCGACCCCGAGAAGCCGCCGACGAACAACGACGAGTACCAGGCGGCCCTGGAATCGATGAAGGCCAAGGGGATCCAGGGCGACTGGGTCACCCCGTTCGAGTTCACCGGCAGCATGCAGTTCCAGTCGCTGCTGTGGCAGTTCGGCGGCGACCTCTTCGACGACCAGGGCACCAAGGCGCTCTTCGCCGAGCAGCCCGGCGTGCAGGCGCTGACCTGGATGACCGACCACGTCAAGAACGGCTTCAGCCCCAAGAACGTGGCTCAGGACGCCGACATCGTGGCCCTGCGCAACGGTAAGAACGCGTTCAACTGGAACGGCATCTGGACCATCAACACGCTCAAGGAGGACAAGAACCTCGAGTGGGGCGTGGCGCCGCTGCCGCAGATCGGCACGCAGAAGGCGGCCTGGGCCGGCTCGCACCAGTTCGTGCAGTTCAAGCAGAAGACCAAGGACGACAACAAGCTGACCGCGGGCAAGGTCTTCATCAACTGGATCAGCCAGCACTCGATCGAGTGGGCCCGCGGCGGCCAGGTGCCGGCCCGTGCCGAGATCCGCAACGGCGCCGAGTTCAAGGCGCTGCCCGAGCAGGCGGCCATCGGCACGCAGATCGACTACCTGCACTTCCTGCCGCCGAAGCCGGGAATCGCCGACGTCATGGCCACCATGGTCACGGCGATCAACGAGGCTGTCCTCGGACGCAAGGAGCCGGCCAAGGCGCTCTCCGACGGCGCCGCCAAGGCCAACCAGCTCCTGGAGCAGAACGCCAAGAAGTATGGCAGCTGAGACCGCAGTCACCCGTACGCCGCCGGCGCAGGCTGGGGAGGCCGGCGCCGGCGGCCGGGTGCGCCGGACCGGGCCACTCACGGCGTACCTGTTCCTGTTGCCGTACTTCGTCGTGTTCGCCACCTTCGTGCTGGCGCCGGCGGTCTACGGCCTGTGGATCAGCCTGCACGACTGGGACTACCTGCTCCCGGGCAAGCCGTTCGTCGGGCTGGACAACTACAAGGCACTGTTCGACTCGAACTCGGCGGTCTACAGCTTCTGGTGGGAAAGCCTGTCGGCCACCGGCATCTTCACGCTGTTCAGCGTTCCGCTCCTGCTGATCATCCCGTTGATGCTGGCGCTGCTGCTCAACCGCAGCTTCAGGGGCCGCACGTTCTTCCGGGCGGTCTACTTCGCGCCGTACGTCCTCGGGGTCGCCGTGATCGGTGTGCTCTGGCGTTTCGTGCTCGACCCCAACCTGGGCGTGGTCAACTCCGTGCTCGGCGCGATCGGGTTGCCGGGGGACACGCCGTGGACCACAGCGCTGCCCTGGGCCTGGGTCACGCTCGTCGGCGTGACCGTCTGGTGGACGCTCGGCTTCAACGCCGTGATCTATCTGGCCGGTCTGCAGGACATTCCGCGTGAGCTGTACGAGGCAGCGCGGATCGACGGCGGCGGCAAATGGGCCGAGTTCCGGCACGTGACGCTGCCCGGTCTGCGCCCGGTGCTGCTGTTCGTCACGGTGAACACGGTCCTGGTGTCGGCCAACATGTTCGGGCAGTCCTATCTGATCACTCAGGGCGCGCCCGGCACCGAGACCCGCACGGCGATCATGTACATCGCCCAGGTCGGCCTGAGCGACTACAAGATGGGCAGCGCCGCGGCGATGAGCTACCTGCTGACCGCGTGCCTGCTGGTGATCAGCCTGATCGTGTTCCGCATGTTCCGGGAGAAGGACGCATCATGAGACGCGTACGCCCGATCGCCTGGTACACCGTCCTGATCGGACTGAGCCTGGTCTTCATCGCGCCCCTGGTGTGGATGCTGCTCACCGCGTTCAAGACGCCGGGCGAGGCCACCCGGGTGCCGCCCACGGTATTCCCCGCGGAGCCCACCACGGGCGCCTTCGACACGCTGCTGGGCAACTCCCAGACGCCCGTGCTGCGCTGGTTCCTCAACAGCGTGCTGGCCGCTACCGGCCAGGCCGTGCTGGTGCTGGCGGTCGCTTCGATGGCGGCCTACGCCCTGGCCCGGCTCGAGTTCCGGGGCAAGAAGCTGATTTTCGGCATGATCATCGCGACGCTGTTCATCCCGAGCTTCGTGCTGATCATCCCGAACTTCCTGATCGTCGACCGGTTCGGGATGCTCGACACGTTGTGGGCCCTGATCATTCCGGGGGCAGCCGGCGCGTTCGGCGTCTTCTTCCTGCGGCAGTTCTTCCTGAGCCTGCCCAAGGAGCTCGAGGAGGCGGCCGTGCTCGAGGGGGCCAACTCCTGGCAGATCTTCACCCGCGTGGTCCTGCCGCTGTCCAAGCCGGCCCTGGCCACGCTCGCGGTGATCAGTTTCCTGACCAACTGGAACGACTTCATCTGGCCGATCTACGTGCTGTTCAGCCCCGAGCAGTTCACGCTGCCGCCCGGCCTGGCCATCCTGCAGGGCGCGTACACGATCAACTACCCGGTGATCATGGCGGGCGCGCTCGTGGCCAGCATCCCGGTGCTGCTGCTGTTCATGGTGGCGCAGCGCTACGTGATCGAGGGTGTCTCCCGTTCCGGCCTGAAAGGATGATCATGCGACGTCTGACGGCCGCACTCGCGGCGGCGATCACTCTGATCGGTCTGACCGCGTCGGCGGCGCACGCCGGCAGCGCGCCCGGACCGCGCAACCCGATCTCGGCGAGCTTCGCCGACACCTTCGCCGACCCGGTGATCGTCCGCGGCGACGACGGTTACTACTACGGCTTCGGCACATCCGACCCGCTGCGCGAGGGCGAGAAGGTCGCGCACCGGATTCCGATCGCGCGCTCGACCGACCTGAAGAACTGGAAGTACGTGGGAGACGCCTTCGGCGAGCTGCCCCCGTACGCCGCGGCGAACGCTTCGCTGTGGGCGCCGGACGTCCGCAAGATCGGCAACCGCTGGGTGCTGTACGCGACGGTGACCGAAACGGCCGGCACCCCCGGGGCCTCGTCGATCGGCGTGGCCACCGCGCCCAAGCCGACCGGCCCGTGGACCTGGACGGACGAACCAGCCGTGCCCCCGCGCGCGGCCCCCGACGGCGGCTGGTGGTGGACCTTCGACCCGTCCCAGCTGACCACCCCGGACGGCAAGAAGTACCTCTACTACGGCAGCTACTTCGGCGGTATCTGGGTCAGTGAACTGACCGCCGACGGCCTGCGGATCACCGGCACGCCGACCCGCGTCGCCGTCGACAACAAGTTCGAGGGCGCGTACGTCGTACGGCGCTCGGGCTACTACTACCTGTTCGCCTCGTCGGCCAACTGCTGCGCGGGCCCGACCACCGGCTACTCCGTGTCGGTCGGCCGGTCACGCAGCCCGCTGGGCCCCTTCACCGACCGCGACGGCCTCAGCCTCAACGTCTCGCGCGCCGGTGGCACGCCGGTGATCGCGCCCAACGGCAACCGCTGGGTCGGCACCGGCCACAACGGCTTGATCACCGACAAGCGGGGGCAGGACTGGTTCGTGTATCACGCGATCGACCGCAACGACCCCTATCTCGACGAGCCGTTCGGCATCAACGAACGCCCGATGCTGATCGACCGTCTCGACTGGACCGGTGGCTGGCCGACCGTGAACCGCGGTAACTGGGCCTCCGACAGCCGCGACGCGCGACCGGCCCCCACGCCGGTGCCGGGACGGCTGCTGGCCTCCTCCTCCGACGAGTTCAGCGCGACTTTGCCGGGCTGGAGCTGGGTGCGGCAAGATGCCGCGGCCACGGTGAGCGGGGGTGCGCTGCGCTGGCCGGTGCAGGGCGCTGACCTCACCGGCACGTCGAACAGCGCGGGTGTGCTGCTGCGGACGCCGCCGAAGGGCCGATGGATCGCCGAGACGAAGCTGACGCTGCCGCTGGGCGAGGACGTCGTGCGCAACTTCCAGCAGGCCGGGCTCATCGCCTACGCCGGCGACGACCTGTTCGCGCGGCTCAGCTCGGTCGCGATCTGGAACACGCGGCAGGTCGAGTTCGGCAAGGAGATGCCGTTCGCGGATGCTCTCTCGTACGGCGGGACCATCGCCGGGACGCCGGGGCTCACGACGACGTGGCTGCGGCTGGCGCACCGGGTCGACCCGGTGAACGGCGAGCACGAATACCGCGCCGGCGTCAGCCGCGACGGCAAGGGCTGGACGTGGGGTGGCGTGTGGACGTTGCCGGCCGACAGCAACCCGCGGATCGGCCTGGTCGCCCACGGCGGGGCGGAGCCGGCAGTCACGGCGTCGTTCGACTATCTGCGGTTCTACCAGTGGTGAAGCGAGCATTGCTGGCCGCGGCCCTGGCCGCGGCCCTGGTCGCGGCCGGCTGCTCGTCCGGCTGCTCGTCCCCGTCACCCGCTCCGGCGGAGAAGGAACAGGCCGAGGTGACTTTCACGAACCCCGTGTTCAGCGACAACTTCCCCGATCCGGGCGCGTTGCTCGTCGGGGACACCTGGTACGCGTACGGAACCAACAACTCCACCGAGAACGTGCCCCTGCTGACCTCGCCCGACCTGGTCGCGTGGACGCCCGTCGGCGACGTCCTGCCGCAGGTGGGCAGGTGGGCCGAGCGCGGCAACACGTGGGCGCCCGAGGTCATCACCGCCCCGGGCGGCAAGTTTCTGCTCTATTACACGGCCCGCTCGACGGCGACCAACCGTCAGTGCATCGGCGTGGCCGTCGCCGGAAAGCCGGAGGGACCCTTCGTCGACGACTCCGACAAGCCGCTGATCTGCCAGGCCGACGAGGGCGGGTCGATCGACGCCAGCCCGTTCACCGACGAGTCGGGGGAGCGCTGGCTCTACTGGAAGAACGACGGCAACGCGATCGGGCAGCCGACGTACCTCTACGGCGCCCGCCTCAGCGACGACGGGCTCTCGATCAGCGGCGAGCCGAAACAACTGCTGGTCAACGACGCCGGCTGGGAGGCCCACGTCATCGAGGCGCCGCAGATGGTGCGCCACGACGGCCGGCTCTACCTGTTCTATTCGGCCAACGCCTTCGACAAGGAGGAGTACGCCCTGGGCTACGCCACCTGCGAAGGTCCGTTCGGGCCGTGCGTCAAGGCCTCGGAGAACCCGATCCTGCACACGTCACCGGCCGCGGCCGGCCCCGGGCACGGCTTCCTGGTCACCACGCCGGCGGGTGAGTCGTGGATGCTTTATCACGCCTGGCCACCCAGCGCGGTCGGCAGCGTCGCACCCGGCCGGCAGCTCTGGCTCGACCGGGTCGACTGGGTGGACGGGCGACCCGTGGTGAAGGGTCCGACCGTCGAGGCTCAAGCAGTTCCGCGTTAGGACTTGTCGTCCCGGGTGGTGGCCTCGTCGATCGCCTCGCTGATGGCTTCGGTGAGGTCACCGGCCGGCACGGCGACGCTCTCGCCGAGGCCCTCACCGGTGCCGCGCTCGGGCTCGGGCGCGGTCGCCCCGCCGGCGAAGCCGAACTCGTTGGGCTCGTCGTGTTCCTGCTCGCGGCCCTCGTTCTGTGCAGTCATGCCCATCGGTTACCCGATGGGCATGCCCTTGAAGCCACCCAGCGTTAAAGCCGTCCCGCGCCCGGTCCCGCCGTGACGGTCCAGGCTGTCGGGGGTGTGAAGCCTTCCTTGGCGTACGCCTCTTCGACCGCCGCGGTGACCTCGGCCGCCTTGTCCGAGTCGATCAGGGCCAGCACGCACCCACCGAAGCCGCCCCCGGTCATGCGGGCGCCGTACGCGCCGGCCCGCAGGGCGGTCTCGACCGCGAGGTCGACCTGGCGCACCGTGATCTCGAAGTCGTCGCGCATCGAGACGTGCGAGGCGGTCAGCAGCGGCCCGATCTCGCGCACCTGGCCGGCGTGCAGCAGCTTCACCGTGGCCAGCACGCGGTCGTCCTCGGTCACGATGTGCCGGACGCGACGGCGCATCACCTCGTCGTCGAGGCGGGTCAGCGCGTCGTCGAGCTGGTCGCCGGTGATGTCACGCAGCGCGCGCACCCCCAGCAGGCGGGCCGCGTCCTCGCACGACTTGCGGCGGGCGCCGTACTCCCCGTCGACGTGCTGGTGCGGGGCGTTGCTGTTGATGACCAGGATGGCCAGGCCCGCGGCCGCCAGGTCGAACGGGATCTGCTCGACCTCGTACGACCGGCAGTCGAGGAACAGCGCCCGGCCCTGTTCGCAGCGGATGGACGCGGACTGGTCGAGGATGCCGGTGGGCGCGCCGACGTAGACGTTCTCGGCCCGCTGGGCGATCGCCGGGCGCTTCTCGAGCGGCACGTCGAGGCCGCCGAGGTCGATCAGCGCGGTCAGCACCGACGACTCGAGCGCGGCCGACGACGACAGGCCGGAGCCCAGCGGCACCTCGGAGGCGATCGCGATGCGTGCGCCGGACACCTCGTGGCCCGCGTCGGCCAGCGACCATACGACCCCGGCCACGTACGCCGCCCAGCCCGTGACCGCGCCGGGCTCGGTGAGCCCGAAGCTGACCGGCTCGTCCTCGAAGGTCGAGCACACCGTCCACTCACCGGCCGGGGCCGGCCCGACTGCCGCGATCGTGCGCTGCGGCAGGGCGAACGGCAGGACGAAGCCCTCGTTGTAGTCCGTGTGTTCGCCGATCAGGTTGACCCGGCCCGGCGCGGCCCACAGACCCGTGGGCTCGGCGCCGTACGCCTTGCGGAAGGCGCCGACGGCATCGTCGACGATCATGCGACGTGCTTGCGGTAGAAGGTCCAGGCGTCGCCGATCATCGCCTGGAGCGTGTTCTTCGCGGGCACCCAGCCCAGCTCGTCGCGGGCTCGCTCGGACGACGCGACCAGGGTGGCCGGGTCACCGTCGCGGCGCGGGGCGATCTCGACCGGCAGCTCGGTTCCGGTGACCTCGCGGGCCACCTCGGCGACCTGCTTGTTGGAGAAGCCGTTGCCGTTGCCGAGGTTGTAGATGCGGTGCTCGCCGGCCGTCGCCGCGTCGAGCGCGAGCAGGTGGGCGCGGGCCAGGTCTTCGACGTGGATGTAGTCGCGCACGCACGTGCCGTCGATCGTGGGGTAGTCGTCGCCGAAGAGCTGCAGCTTCTCGCGCTTGCCGGCGGCCACCTGCAGGGCGATCGGGATGAGGTGGGTCTCGGGGTCGTGCCGCTCGCCGATCTCGTGGTCGCCCGAGATGTAGGCTCCCGCGACGTTGAAGTAGCGGAGCGAGACCGCGGCCAGGTTGTGCGCGAACGCCTCGGAGGTGAGCGCGTGGTCGAAGGTGAGCTTGGTGGCCCCGTACGTGTTGGTGGGAGCCTTGACCGCGGACTCGGTGATCGGCAGCTCGACCGGGTTGCCGTAGACAGCGGCGGTGGAGGAGAAGATGAACCGCGGCACCCCGGCGGCGCGCACCGCGTCGAGCAGGGCGAGCGACTTCACCACGTTGTCGTGCCAGTACAGCTCGGGCTTGACCATCGACTCGCCCGCCGCGATCAGGCCCGCGAAGTGCAGCACGGCGTCGAAACCGGAGCCGGGCGTGAGCACTTGGGCGGCGTCGCGGATGTCGGCCTCGACGAAGGTGGCGTCGGGCGCAACCGCCTCGCGGAAGCCGGTGACCAGGTTGTCGAGGACAGTGACCTGGTGGCCGGCGTCCAGCAGGAGCCGGCTGGTGACGCTGCCGACATAGCCGGCGCCCCCCGTGACGAGCAGTTTCACGGCGTTACCCTTCCGCAGATTAGGCCTTCATAGTTCCACCAACTTCGCTCAAAAGTCAACATCTTCAAACATTCGACCCGACCCCACGGGTCGTTCGCGAAGGCTTCTCGACGGCTGACACAATGGTCGTCATGTCCGATGTCGCCCGCCGCCCCCGCGTGCTTTCCGGCATTCAGCCGACCGCCGACTCGTTCCACCTCGGCAACTATCTCGGCGCCGTTCGCAACTGGGTGGCGATGCAGGAGACGCATGACGCCTACTACTGCGTCGTCGACCTGCACGCGATCACCATGGGGCACGACCCGGCCGCTCTGCGCCAGCGCACCCGCGTGTCGGCCGCCCAGCTGCTGGCCCTCGGGCTCGACCCCGAGCGGTGCACGCTGTTCGTCCAGTCCCACGTGCCCGAGCACGCCCAGCTGGGCTGGGTGCTGAGCTGCATCACCGGCTTCGGCGAGGCCGGCCGCATGGTGCAGTTCAAGGACAAGTCGGCCAAGGCGGCCGATACGACGACGGTGGGTCTGTTCACCTACCCGATCCTGCAGGCGGCCGACATCCTGCTCTACCAGGCCGACCAGGTGCCGGTGGGCGAAGACCAGCGGCAGCACCTCGAGCTCACCCGCGACCTGGCCCAGCGCTACAACACGCGCTTCGGGCCCACGTTCACGATCCCCTCGGCCTACATCCTGAAGGACACGGCCAAGATCACCGACCTGCAGGACCCGACGGCCAAGATGTCGAAGTCGGCCTCCTCGCCCAACGGCATCATCGAGCTGCTGGAAGACCCGGCCCGTTCGGCCAAGAAGATCAAGTCGGCGGTCACCGACACCGGTCGCGAGATCCTCTACGACGAGGAGAACAAGCCCGGCGTCAGCAACCTGCTCACCATCTACGCCGCGCTGACCACGCGGACCATAGACGAGCTGCTCGAGCAGTACGACGGCCGCGGCTACGGCGACCTCAAGAAAGACCTGGCCGAGATCGTGGTCGACTTCGTCAAGCCGATCCAGGAGCGCACCCGCGCCTACCTGGAGGACCCCGACCACCTCGACAAGGTGCTCGCGATCGGCGCCGAGAAGGCCCGCGCGGTCGCCTCGGTGACGCTGGCCGAGGCGTACCGGAACATCGGCTTCCTCAGCCCGGCCCGCGGCGTCTGACCCCGAGGTGACGCCCCATCCGACCACCCCGCCGCCGCCCGAAGGCGGGCTGACGCGCATCGGTGTCGCGATCGACATCCCCGAGCCCTGGGGCGAGCAGCTCACCCAGCGCCGGGCCGCCGCCGGCGACCCGCAGGCTGCGTACACCCCGGCCCACGTCACGCTGCTCGGTCCGACCGAGGTCGCCACCGAGGCGCTGCCGCGCATCGAGAAGCACCTCGCCGCGGTCGCTGCCGCGCAACAGCCGTTCACCATCCACCTGCGGGGCACGGGCACCTTCCGGCCGATCACCGAGGTGGTCTTCGTGACCCTCGCGGCCGGCATCAGCGAGTGCGAGCTGCTGGCCGAGGCGATCGTGAGCTCCGGCGACATCCACCGCGGCTCGCGCTTCCCCTACCACCCGCACGTCACGATCGCCCAGGACGTGCCGGCCGAGGCGCTGGACGCGGCGTTCGACGACCTGGCCGGCTTCTCGGCCAAGTTCGGTGTGCCGGCGTTCACGCTGTTCTCCCACGGTGGCGAGGGGCCCTGGCGGCGCCGGCGCGACTATCCGCTCGGCAGGACGTGACTTCGGTTACGGTCGGCGCGTGAATCCGATCGATCGGGCCTACGACGCGGCCGAGGCCCGTGTCATGTGGCTGCGCCACAGGTCCCGGTACTTCGATCATCTGAGCCGGGCCGTCGTGCGCTACATCGACGTGCAGGGCGGGCGCCTGGCCGCCGCGATCGCCTACTACGGCTTCTTCGCCGTGTTCGCGCTGCTGCTCATCGGCTACTCGATCTTCGGCATCCTGCTCACCAACAATCAGGACCTGTTCGACATCGTCCGCGACTTCCTGCGGGTCAACCTGCCCTTCCTCGACATCGGGGCGATCCTCGCCAGCGGCCGGACGGTCGGCATCGTCGGCATCCTGGGCCTGACCTTCACCGGCATCGCCTGGGTCGAGGCCATCCGCTCGTCGCAGCGACTGATCTGGCGGCTCAACGAGCAGCCCGGCTACATCGGCGTCCGGCAGGCACTCGACCTGCTCGTGCTGCTCGGCATCCTGGTGCTGCTGGCGATGTCCCAGCTTGCCGTGTACGGCCTGAACCTGTTGCTGGACTGGATCGCCCACGGCATCGTCCGCTCGACGGCCGGCCTGCTGCTCACCGTGGCGGTCAACATGCTTCTGGCGGCGGCGCTACTGGCCGCGGTGCCTCGGCTGCGCATGACCGTCCGGCGGATGGCCCCGCCGGTGCTTCAGGTCGGCATCGGCATCACGTTGCTGAACACGGTGGGCAAGTCCTTCGTGGGCCTGGTGACACGCAATCCCGCCTACGGCCTGGTCGGTTCGGCCGTCGGCGTGCTGGTCTACCTGTACGTCTTCAACCAGTTGCTGCTGTTCGGAGCGGCCTGGGCGGCCACCAGCCCGCACGGGCGCGTCATCGACCTCTCAGCCGACGATAAAACTGCCCCCGTGGGGCAAAATACCTGGATTCGGCACACCAGCCCGGAATGATGAGCCCGTGGGCACACTCGTGACGTTGGATCTGCCGACCGGCTCGCCGGTGGCCGACCTCCCCTGGGTCATCACGATCGGATCGATCGGCGACGAGGAGGACTGGGAGCCGGTGGTCTGCGGCCCCTACGAGCGCGCCCATGCCCTGGCCCTGGCTCAGGCCGTGGTCGCCGACGAGCAGTTGATGGCCGTCGTCGAGCCGTTGCTGCCCCGCCCCGACGCGGAATCCATCCGCGACGAGATCGACCTGGCCCGCGCCGCCCTGGAAGAACCCACCGGCGACGTCGAGACCGACGACGAGTACGAGACCCGCCGCGTACGCCCGGGCCGCCCGCCGACCGAGGCCGAGGTGCGCGAGGGCTGGTCGCGGATAGCCGCCCGCCTCACCGCCGTCTAGCGGTTGTAGAGCGCCCGCACGCCCCGCAGGAAGCCGTCGCGGTCCGGAGTGCCGATGAGCATCCGTTGCAGGCCGTAACCCGGGATCAGCGCGTAGAAGGCGCTGGTGACATCGTCGAGGTCGGCGCCGGGCGGCAGCTCGCCCCGCTCGGCCGCCTGTGCGACGAGCACCCGGACACTGGCCCGCAGCCCCGTGTAGCGCTCGTACACGATCGTCTGGATGGCCGGGTCGACTGTCGACTCGGCCCACACCTGCAGCGCGATCGGGAATGCACCGTCGGCTCCGGTCTGCTCGTCGATCACGTCGAGGAGCTCCGACAGCGATTCCAACAGCGGCAACTGCTGGGTCGCGATCTCGTCGATCCGCCGGCTGATGCCGCCCACCACCCCGCCGGCGATGGCGGCGATGATCTCGTCCTTGGATTTGAAGTACCGGTAGACGGCGCCGACCGACAGCCCGGCCTCCTTGATGAGGTCCTGCATCGACGTGTTGTGCAGCCCCTTGCGCAGGAAACAGGTACGGGCCGCGGCGAGGATCTGCTCTCGGCGGGCGGTCAGGTGGTCTTCGGATACACGTGGCACGCCCCACATCATAAACGAACGCTCGTTCTTGACACGGCCGCGTGGCGCGGAGCACGCTGTGAACATAAAAGAACGAGCATTCGTTTTTAGGAGGAAACATGCAGCGCAAGGCTCTCGCCCTCGGCGTGCTCATCGCGGTGATCGTGGTGGCCGTCCAGGCGCTCCTCGTCCCGCTCTTTGCCGCCCCGGCGGCCAATATCGCGCCGCGCGACCTGCCCATCGCGGTCGCCGGACCACCCGCGCTGGCCGCTCAGCTCGAGGCCGAACGCCCGGGCGCCTTCGAGGTGCACCCGGTGGCCGACGCGGCCGCCGCCGACGCCGCCATAAAGGACCGCGAGGTGTACGGGGCGATCCTCGTCTCGCCGACCGGCCCCGAGGTGCACATTGCCTCGGCTGCCTCGCCCACCGTGGCTGCGCTGCTCACCCAGGCCGCGGCCGAGCTCGGCCCGCAGGTGCCGGTGCGTGACGTCGTGCCGCTCGACCCTGACGACGCACGCGGCGCCGGGTTCGCGGGCGGTTTCCTGCCGCTGGCCATCACCAGCCTGCTCGCCGGCGTCCTGGTGTTCCTGCTCGTGCGGCAGCGCGCCGCCCGGTTGCTCGCCCTGCTCAGCTACGGCGTTCTGGCCGGGTTCTCGGTCGCCGCGGTGCAGCAGGAATGGCTGGGCATCCTCCCGGGCGGTTACCTCGCCGTGGCGGCTGCGCTGGGTCTGTTCGCGCTGGCCGTGGCGGCGGCGATGACCGGGCTCGCGGCCGTGCTCGACCGGGGCGGCCTCGCTCTCGGCGCGCTCGTCATGTTCCTGGTCGGCAACGCGCTGGCCGGCATCTCGGCCGCACCCGAACTGCTGCCGCAGCCGTGGGGCGAGATCGGTCAGTGGCTGCCGATCGGTGCGGGCGCGTCGCTGCTGCGGTCGGTCGCCTACTTCGACGGTGGGGGAGCCGGTTTCGCGGTGGCCCTGCTCTCGGCGTACGCGGCCGGGGGTCTGCTTCTGACCCTGATCGGACGCCGCGGGCTCGCGTCGGAGAAGGCGCCGGCCTCGCAGCCCGGCTCGGCCCGGCCCGACCTGGTTCCGGCGGCCTGAGCAATCGCTGCGACCATGGCGAAATGGTCATCACTAAGCGGTGGGCGGTCTTCCTGACGGCGGTCGGGGTCTGGACCTGGGTCATCTGGCCCCGGTTCGGCCTGGCCATCTGGCAGGACGGCCGCTCTTTCGCTGACGGGCGGCCCACGTCGTTCCTGCTGATCCACGCCGTGCTGATCGGCGCCTCGCTGGTCATCGGCACGACCGTGGGCGTCCTCGGCGTAAAAGCCTGGCGAAAGTCCTGACCCGGCCGCAAGGTTTCTGGCTGATTACCACGCAGGCCGATGATTTGCCGCACTAACGGATAGAAGCGACGCCGCGAGTGTTCCCCGGTTGCGGGCAGATAACGGTGCGCCAACAGTCCGGTCCAAAGTGCCGCCCGCGCTCTGGCCTGCGGCTACGCTCCCGCGGTGAAGACTCACCGACAAGTGTCGGTGCGCGTTGGAAGGAGGGCGTCTTGCGCCCAGTACGTGGGAACCGGCTCGTTGCGCTGCTCGCGGCAGGTGGGCTGACGCTCGCCGCCGCGGCCTGCAGCGACGCGCCTGACGAGACCCCCGCCGGCGGCAGCTCGAGCGCCGCCGCCGCGGCCTACAAGGCCTGCATGGTTACTGACACCGGGGGCATCGACGACAAGTCCTTCAACGCATCTGCGTGGGCCGGACTCCAGGCCGCCAAGGCTCAGGCGCCCGGTGTCGACCCGAAGTACGTCGCGTCGACCGCCGAGGCCGACTACGAGCCCAACCTGCGCGGCTTCGTGACCCAGAAGTGCAGCTTCATCCTGTCGGTCGGTGGCCTCATGGGTGACGCCACCAAGGCCGTCGCGGCGCAGAACACGAGCCAGCAGTTCGGCATCGTCGACAGCGCGATCCAGGGCGCCGCGAACGTCTACCCGATGCAGTTCGCCACCCAGGAGGCGGCCTTCCTGGCCGGCTACCTGTCCGCGGGCTACTCGAAGAGCGGCAAGGTGGCCACGTTCGGCGGCCTCAAGATCCCGCCGGTGACCATCTTCATGGACGGTTTCGCCGACGGCGTCGCGCAGTACAACAAGGCCAAGGGCAAGAACGTCCAGGTGCTCGGCTGGGACAAGGCCAAGCAGAACGGCAGCTTCGCCGAGGACTTCGCCAGCCCGGCCAAGGGCAAGGCGCTGGCCAGCACGTTCGTCGCTCAGGGGGCCGACGTGATCATGCCGGTCGCCGGTGGCACCGGCCTCGGTGCGGCCGAGGTCGCCAAGAGCTCCAGCGGCAAGGTCTCGATCGTCTGGGTCGACCAGGACGGTTGCAAGAGCGCGGCTCAGGACTGTGACGTCTTCCTGACCACCGTGGTCAAGAACATCACCGACGCGGTCGAGACGGCGGTCGTCGCCGGCGCCACCGGTCAGCCGCTGACCGCCACCCCGGGCTACCTGGGCACGCTCAAGAACAACGGTGTCTCGCTGGCGCCGTACAACCAGTTCGACAGCAAGATCGACCAGGGTCTCAAGGACGAGGTCGAGAAGCTGAAGACCGACATCATCGCCGGCACGATCAAGGTTGAATCGCCCAGCGCTCCGGCCTGACGATTCACTGGGTAACATTCCGGCCGCCGCCCGACCGCGAGAATTTCTCGTGGTCGAGCGGCGGTTCCAGTTCTCGGGTAAAACTCACAAAGAAGCCGAAGTCGGGAGATTCCGCTGAGACTCGAACTGCGCGGCATCACCAAGCGCTTCGGCGACCTGGTGGCCAACGACCACATCGACATCACGGTCGAGCCCGGTGAGGTGCACGCCCTGCTGGGCGAGAACGGCGCCGGCAAGTCGACGCTGATGAACCAGCTCTACGGTCTGCTCCAGCCGGACGAGGGCGAGATCCTGGTGGACGGGGAGCCCAAGGTCTTCCGCAGTCCCCGCGACGCCATCGCGGCCGGCATCGGCATGGTCCACCAGCACTTCATGCTGGTCCCCGTCTTCACCGTGGCCGAGAACATCGCACTCGGGGCCGAGGAGGTGCGCGGCGGCCCGCTCGGCTGGCTCGACCGCCGCCGCAGCCGGCGTGACGTGCTCGAGACGTCCAAGCGCTACGGCCTGCCGGTTGACCCTGACGCCCTGGTCGAGAACCTGCCGGTCGGCTCGCAGCAGCGGGTCGAGATCGTCAAGGCCCTGACCCGCGACGTCGACCTGCTCATCCTCGACGAGCCGACGGCCGTGCTCACCCCGCAGGAGACCGACGAGCTGCTCGCGGTCATGCGGTCGCTGGCCGAGACCGGAAAGTCGATCGTCTTCATCACGCACAAGCTGCGTGAGGTCAAGGCCATCGCCGACCGGATCACGGTGATCCGCCGCGGGCGCACAGTAGCCACGGCCAGTCCCGACACCTCGACCGACGAGCTGGCCGCGTTGATGGTCGGCCGCGACGTCAGCCTCGAGGTCACCAAGACCCCGTCCGACCCCGGCCGCGAGGTGCTCAAGGTCTCCGGCCTGATCGTCGACGACGACCGCGGGACGCGGGCCGTCGACCGTGTCGACCTGGTCGTCCGCTCCGGCGAGGTGCTGGGCATCGCGGGCGTGCAGGGCAACGGCCAGACCGAGCTGGTCGAGGCGATCATGGGCCTGCGGGAGTCCCGCGCGGGCCTGATCGAGCTCGAGGACAAGAACCTCGCCGGCCGCACCACCAAGCAGGTGCTGCGGGCGGGCGTCGGCTACGTCCCCGAGGACCGCAGCCTCGACGGCGTGGTCAAGGACTTCACCGTCGCCGAGAACCTCGTGCTCGACATCTACGACCAGGCGCCGTTCGGCAACGGGTTCAAGCTCAATCCCGGGCCGATCGCCGATTCGGCCCGGGAGCGGGTGAGCCAGTTCGACATCCGCACCTCGTCACCTCAGTCGACGGTCGGCACGCTCTCCGGCGGCAACCAGCAGAAGGTCGTGGTCGCCCGCGAGATGTCCCGCCCGCTCAAGCTGCTGATCGCCGCGCAGCCGACCCGCGGTGTGGACGTCGGCTCGATCGAGTTCATCCACAACCAGATCATCCACGAGCGGGACGTCGGCACCGCCGTGCTGGTCGTCTCGAGCGAGCTGGACGAGGTGCTCGGCCTGGCCGACCGCATCGCGGTGATGTACCGCGGGCGGATCCTGGCCATCGTCTCCCCGGACACGCCGCGTGAGGAGATCGGCCTGCTCATGGCCGGCGTCGTGACGCGAGAAGCAGAGGACACGGAGTGACCACCGAAGCCCCCGAGGCGCCCAAGGCTCCGGCGAAGAAGGAGGAGAAGGAGGAGTCGTTCTTCGGCCTCTTCCTGCACAACCTCTGGTCGGCCAACACCGTCACGGTGACGATTCTGTCGATCTTCCTGGCGCTGGTCATCGGCGCGGTGCTGATCGTCGTGTCCGACTCCGCGGTGCTCTCGACGTTCTCGTACTTCACGGCCCGGCCGAGCGACGCACTCAACGCCAGCTGGGATCTGATCAGCCGGGCGTACGCCGACCTGTTCAAGGGCGCGATCTTCGACCCGGCTGCCGTGCAGGCGTGGTTCAGCGGCACCGGCGACTGGAAGACGGCGCTCAACCCGCTCTCCGAGACGCTCACCTACGCCGCCCCGCTGGTCTTCACCGGCCTGTCGGTGGCGCTCGCGTTCCGTGGCGGCCTGTTCAACATCGGCGCCCAGGGCCAGGCGGTCATCGGCTGCGTCACCGCCGGGGTGGCCGGCTTCGCCATCGGACTGCCGGCCGGCCTGCACCTGATCGTCGCGCTGGCCGCCGGGTTGATCGGTGGCGCGCTCTGGGGCTTCGTGCCCGGCCTGCTCAAGGCCCGCACCGGCGCCCACGAGGTGATCACCACGATCATGCTCAACTACACGGCGACGCTCTTCCTCGGCTGGCTGATCCTGCAGAACGGCGTGCAGGACCCGGACCGCACCGACGCGGTCAGCAAGACGATCGAGTCGACCGCCGCGCTGCCCGGCCTGCCCGCGCCGCTGCGCGTGCACCTGGGCATCGTGCTCGCGGTGCTGGCCACGGCCGGGGTCGCCTGGTTGATCAACCGCTCGTCGTTCGGCTTCGAGCTACGCGCCGTGGGCGTCAACCCGCCGGCCGCCCGCACCGCCGGCATGAGCGTGGCCCGCACTTACATCATGCTCATGGTCGTTGCCGGTGGCCTGGCCGGCCTGGGCGGCGCGGTGCAGGTGCTCGGCACGGCCGACCGGCTGACCGGCCAGGTGGCCGGCAACATCGGCTTCGACGGCCTGCTGGTGGCCCTGCTCGGCCGGAACAAGCCGTGGGGCACGCTGTTCGCCGCGATCCTCTACGGCGGGCTGCGCGCGGGCGGCAACCTGATGCAGGTCGACGTGGGTGTCTCGCTCGAGCTGGTCACCGTGCTGCAGGCCCTCATCGTGATCTTCATCGCGGCCCCCGCCCTGGTGAAGTCCATCTTCCAGCTCCGCGATGCGCGCACCGCGCGGCTCGGCACGTCCATGGCGAAGGGTTGGTGAGCGGCGTGTCGACCGCAACGGTGGAAGACCTGACCGAAGCCACCGCCCCCAAGAGGTTCTGGAACCGGCAGCGCCGGCTCGGCGCCGGCCTGGTCGTCATCGGCCTGATCGCGGCCGTGATCTTCGGATCGGTGGCCGACTCGGCGACCGCCCGCTTCACCCTCAGCGAGGACGCCGAGGGCGCCGCGCTCTCGATCAACGGCCAGTTCGGCGCCATCCTGTTCGGCATCGTCACGATCGCCGCCGGCGCCGCCCTCCTGGCCGGCGTGGCCAAGCGCTGGCAGACCACGCTGCTCACCCTGGGCATCGTGACCTTCGTCTTCTCGTTCCTGTGCTGGCAGGTGGCCGGCAAGTTCCTTCCGCTGGTCGACACGGCCAGCGGCTCGCTGGAACTCGCGCTGCCGCTGATCCTGGGCGCCCTGGCCGGCGTGCTGTGCGAGCGCTCGGGCGTGGTCAACGTGGCCATCGAGGGCCAGTTCCTGATGGGCGCGTTCGGCGCCGCCCTGGTCGGCACGCTGGCCACCAGCGTCTGGGCCGGTCTGATCAGCGCGGTCGTGGGCGGTGTCATCATCGCCTCGCTGCTGGCCGTGCTGGCCATCCGCTTCCTGGTCGACCAGGTGGTCGTCGGCATCGTGCTCAACCTGCTCGCGCTGGGCGTCACCGGCTTCCTGTACGAGCGGCTCATGCAGCCCGACGCGATGAAGTACAACTCGCCGCCGCGGCTGCCCGAGTGGCGCATCCCGGGCCTGGCCGACATCCCGGTCGTCGGCCCCGTGCTGTTCGAGACCAACCTGCTGGTCTGGCTGGCGCTGGCGCTGGTCGTGGTCATCCACCTCGCCCTCACCCGCACCCGCTGGGGCCTGCGCACCCGCGCGGTCGGCGAGCACCCCACGGCGGCCGACACGGTCGGCATCCGGGTGCGCGGCCTGCGCTACATGAACGTGCTGCTCGGCGGCGTCGTGGCGGGCGCCGGTGGCGCGTACTTCACGCTGGTCTCGACCGGGGCCTTCAACAAGAACATGACGGCCGGCGCCGGCTTCATCGCGCTGGCGGCCCTGATCTTCGGACGGTGGACCCCGTTCGGGGCGCTGGGCGCGGCCCTGTTCTTCGGCTTCGCCCAGAAGCTGGCCAACTACCTGAGCGCGGTCGGCAGCCCGGTGCCCAACCAGTTCCTCAACATGCTGCCCTACCTGGCGACCATCATCGCGGTGGCCGGTCTGGTGGGACGGGTGCGGGCGCCCGCGGCTGACGGTGTGCCCTACGTCAAGAGCTGACGTCGGGCACGTCAGGCACAATCTGCACCATGCAGATCGACTGGGCTGGGTTGCGCGCGGCCGCCATCGAAGCGATGCGGCACGCGTACGCCCCGTACTCCGACTTTCCGGTCGGAGCGGCGGCGGTGGTGGACGACGGCCGGGTGGTCGTCGGGTGCAACGTGGAGAACGCGTCCTACGGCGTGGGGCTGTGCGCGGAGTGCGGACTGGTCAGCCAGCTGCACATGACCGGCGGCGGACGGCTGGTGGCGTTCTCGTGCGTCGACGCCACCGGCAACCCGCTGATGCCGTGCGGCCGCTGCCGCCAGCTGCTGTGGGAGAACGGCGGCCCCGAGATGCTGGTCGAGTGGCACACCGGGCCGCTGCGGCTGGCCGAACTGCTGCCGCATGCGTTCGGCTTCGAAGACCTGGAACGCGTCAACGGCGCCTCCAAGACCCCCGAGGTGCCGGCCGAGCTCGCCAAATGGCGCGGCCGGGGCACCGTTTTCGTGCATCCCGACCTCTCCGGCGGCGAGACTGTCTGGACCGGCTACTGGGAGCGGTCCGCCGGCAGCCCGGCCGAGAGCGACGCCGAGAAGGGCGTGCTCGAGGAGGGGCCGAACTTCCCGAGCGCGAGCGCGGCGGTGGCCTGGGGACGGCTCCGCACCCCGCGGATCGTGGTCGTGGACGCCGAGGGATCGCTCGCCTGGGCCGGCGACGGGGCGCCTCCCGAGGGCATCCCGGCTTCGTGGAAGGAGGACGGCGATGAGTGAGTTCGCCGCGGTCGATGTCATCCGGGCCAAGCGGGACGGGCACACGCTGAGCGACGCCCAGATCGACTGGGTCGTCGACGCGTACACCCGCGGGGCGGTGGCCGACGAGCAGATGTCGGCCCTGGCCATGGCCATCCTGCTGCGCGGCATGACGCCGGCCGAGATCGCCCGCTGGACGGCCGCGATGATCGCCAGCGGGGAGCGGTTGGACCTCTCCGCGATCACCCGCCCCACCGCCGACAAGCATTCCACCGGCGGCGTCGGCGACAAGATCACGTTGCCGCTGACCCCGCTGGTCGCAGCGTGCGGGGCGGCCGTGCCTCAGCTCTCCGGCCGCGGGCTCGGCCACACCGGCGGCACGCTGGACAAGCTCGAGTCGATCCCCGGCTGGCGGGCATCGATCAGCAACGACGACTTCAAGCGGCAGCTGGAGGACGTGGGCGCGGTCATCTGCGCGGCCGGCGAGGGCCTGGCCCCGGCCGACCGCAAGCTGTACGCCCTGCGCGACGTCACGGGCACGGTCGAGGCCATCCCGCTGATCGCCAGCTCGATCATGAGCAAGAAGATCGCCGAGGGCACCGGCGCGCTGGTGCTGGACGTCAAGGTCGGCTCCGGCGCCTTCATGAAAGACCTGGACAGCGCCCGTGAGCTGGCGAGCACGATGGTGCGCCTGGGCCAGGACAGCGGCGTCACCACCATCGCGCTGCTGACCGACATGAGCACCCCGCTCGGCCTGACCGTCGGCAACGCGATCGAGGTCGCCGAGTCGGTCGAGGTGCTGGCCGGCGGCGGCCCGGCCGACGTGGTCGAGCTGACCCTGGCCCTGGCCCGCGAGATGCTGACCGCGGCCGGCATCGACGCCGACCCGGCCAAGGTGCTCGAGTCGGGGGCGGCCATGGACACGTGGCGCGCGATGATCCGGGCCCAAGGCGGCGACCCGGAGGCCCCGCTGCCGGTCGCGCGCGAGACCGAGGTGCTGCGGGCGACCGCCGACGGCGTCGTCAGCAGCGTCGACGCGTACGGCATAGGCCTGGCTGCCTGGCGGCTCGGCGCCGGACGGGCCCGCAAGGAGGATCCGGTCAGCTTCGGCGCCGGGGTGGTCCTCAAGGTCAAGCCGGGCGACCCGGTGCGTGCCGGCGACGTGCTGCTCGAGCTGCGCGCCGACGATCCGGCCCGCATCCCGGTGGCCCGCGCGACTGCCGCCGAAGCGGTCGTCATCGGTACGGAACGGCCGACTCTTACCAATCTGGTGCTCGACCGCATAGCCTGACGCACCATGCAGAAGGCAGTACCCGACCCACGGGCAGTCCGGGAGGCCAGCTTCGACGAGGTGGCCCGGCTCGGGCTGCCGCTGCCGCCGCCCGGCTTCCCCCTGGTGTGGGAGCCGGGCGACTCGGTCGAGCTGCGTCCCACGGCCGAGCTGGAGGCGCGCGCGGCGGTGCTGCATGTGGTGGTGGCCCGCTGCTTCGGCATGCCCACCGAGGCGGCGATGAGCTGGCTGCTCGGATCGCGCCTGGTCGACCTGGTCACCCCGCCGGAATGGCAGTTCGTGATCGGCGCCAAGGGGGACCACCGGTCGTTCGTGCTGCATCACGACGCGGTGTTCGCGCTGGCCTGGGTGCTCGGGCTGAGCCGGCATCTCGACCCGACGGCGCCGCCCGAGGGGCGGATGATGTCGCAGATGCCGGATCTGCCGGCAGGAGAGACTTTCGGGCAGTGGCGGTCGCGGTCGCTGATGTCACCGCGTGATCCCGTCGAGGCTGCTGTTCTGCTGGACCTCTACTACTGCCTGGACTGGGCGTTCCAGGAGGCGGAGCGGGTGGGGTTGACCCTGCCGGGCGAGATCGACGCCAACGCCATCGGCCAGCGGCGGTGGGCCTTGGAATGGGCAGTGATCTTCCATGGGCCCTATCACGACAAGCCGGCCGAATGGGAGGAGGTGGATCTTTCTGTATGAAGAACTCAGGTCAAGATCCATGTCGTGGCGGGGTGGTGGGTACGGATCGCTGCTCCCGCCGAGGGCCGCGACGCGGTGAGCTGGCCGCTGGCGCGTCCAGAGCGCTCACCGCGCCACGGCGACGTGCGTGAGCGGTTGCGCTCAAACCGGGCGATACGCCGTCAGTAGCACCGACGCCGTCACGGTGGCCGATGCGGCTTCGATGGCCGAGGCGTGGTGGGCACTCGGGGTCATGCCGATCAGCGTGCGGGTCTCGCCGGCGGTCAAGGTCATCTCGCGGCGCAGGGGGATCGGCTCGCCGGACTTGAAATGATCACCCAGGGACTCCTGGACTCGGGCGGCCTTGTCGGGGTCGACCTGGATCATCTCGTGGGCGGCGATCAATTCCCGCAAGTGATCCGGCTGCGGGGTCACGACCAGCAGCAGGCCGTCCGGGCGCAGGACGCGGTGGAACTCGGGACCGTTGCGCGGGGAGAAAACGTTGAGGACGACGTCGGCCACGCTGTCCGCGATGGGTAGCGGGCGCCACAGATCAGCCAGGACAGCCGCCGCTTTCGGGTGGGCGCGGGCGGCCCGGCGCAGCGCCGGCTTCGAGACGTCCAGGCCGAGGCCGGTCGCGTCGGGCGAGGCGTCGAGCACCCGGGACAGGTAGTGGCCGGTTCCGGTGCCCGCGTCGATGACAAAGCCCGGCCCGGCCTCCGTGGCCGGCGCGTCGGTGACAAAGCCCGGCCCGGCCGCGGCGGCCAGCGCGTCGGCGATGAAGTCGTAGTGGCCGGCGGTCAGGAAGGCGTCGCGGTCGGCGATCATCGCGGCGGTGTCGCCGACGTGCGGCATGCGGCCCGCGGTCAGATCGGCGTAGCCCTGTTTCGCCATGTCGAAGCTGTGGCGCAGCGGGCATCGCAGCGTCCGGCCGGCGCGCTCGAGCGGCTGCCGGCAAACCGGGCATCGCAGGTACGGCAATGCTCCGTCGATCATTGGTCCCCTGCCTCTAGGCTCGGTTGATGGCCGCCATTGCTTTCTCCGACATCGTTCCGGCGCCCAAGGCGCTGCTGCACGACCACCTCGACGGCGGGCTGCGCCCCGCCACCATCGTGGAGCTGGCCGATCGCGTGGGTCACCAGCTGCCCACGACCGACCCGGCCGCGCTGGGCGAGTGGTTCGTCGCGGCGGCCGACTCCGGCTCGCTCGAACGCTACCTGGAGACGTTCGCCCACACGGTCGCGGTCATGCAGACGGCCGAGGGGCTGCACCGGGTGGCCAAGGAGTGCGCGCTCGACCTGGCCGCCGACGGCGTCGTCTACGCCGAGGTCCGCTACGCCCCCGAGCAGCACCTCGAACGCGACCTGACGCTCGACGAGGTGGTCGACGCGGTCAACGCCGGCTTCGTCGAGGGCGCGGCCGAGGCGGCCGCCCAGGGCACCCCGATCCGCATCGGCGTGCTGCTGACCGCGATGCGCCACGCGGCCCGGTCGCAGGAGATCGCCGAGCTGTCGGTGCGTTACCGCGACGCGGGCGTGGTCGGCTTCGACATCGCCGGGGCCGAGGCCGGCTTCCCGCCCACCCGCCACCTGGACGCCTTCGAATACCTGCAGCGTGAGAATTTCCACTTCACCATCCACGCCGGCGAGGCCTTCGGGCTGCCCTCGATCTGGCAGGCCATCCAGTGGTGCGGCGCCGATCGGCTCGGGCACGGTGTGCGACTGGTCGACGACATCACCGGAACGGTGGCCGGCGGCGACGTCGTGCTGGGCCGGCTGGCGGCGTACGTCCGCGACAAGCGCATCCCGCTCGAGCTCTGCCCGTCGTCCAACGTGCAGACCGGCGCCGCGCCGTCGATCGCCGAGCACCCCATCGGCCTGCTGCGCGATCTGCGCTTCCGGGTCACCGTCAATACGGACAACCGCCTGATGAGCGGCACGTCGATGTCCCGCGAGATGACTCTGCTGTCCGAGGCCTTCGGCTGGGGGTGGCCCGAGTTCCAGTGGCTGACCATCAACGCGATGAAGTCGGCCTTCATCCCGTACGACGAGCGGTTGGCGATCATCAATGACGTGATCAAGCCGGGCTACGCGAAGCTGCTCGGCTGACGCTACGAAGCTGTTACAGGTCGCCCTGCGGCAACCGACACTGGCGGTTCGGCGGCACTGATCGTCCGTTCGGTCAGAATGGTCCCTACAAACATTGCAAAATCGGGCATCTCACCTTGCCGATCGTTCGCGACCGCGCCATCGTCTCTCCTGCCGCGATCCTCTACGATCGGGCCCGTTCGTTCGGTGTAACCCCCACGCCGATCGATCGGTCTGAGTAACGCTGAGAAAAGGTTCCCCTACATCCCGTGATATTGACCGGCGACGTCCCCGCTCCGGCGGACCAACATTGCGTCACACAACCGGTCCGTGTCCGGCGGCCCTTTCTCTTTGACACTCGTCGTGATGGAATCTCGGGGGCCCGACGCGGCAGTCGGCCGTGTGCGGCGCCCGGCAAGCCGAGTGCCGGGGCCCGAAACAGGAGGACGGTGACGTGAGCAAGCGCCCCAAGACGGCGACCGGCGTCATGTCGCGTCTCCGTCGCCCGGCTGATCGGCTGCGAGACCTGCCGATCTGGTCGAAGCTTGGCTTGATCATGTTGGTGCCTACCCTGGCGACGATCATCGTCGGCGTCAGCGGCCTGGTCGACCACATCGAGGAAGCCAACAACGCGGAGCGTGCGCGCACCCTTTCGGTGCTGTCGGAGGCGGCCGGCGGTCTCGTCGACCACCTGCAGAACGAACGTGCCTACGGCATGATGGTCACGACGATCCAGGACAAGAAGAGTCCCGACTTCATCAAGGCGAAAGAGGCCTACACCGCCGAGACCGCCCAGGTCGACGCGGCCAAGGTGCCCTACGCCCAGCAGAAGGCCGCGCTCGACGAGGTCCCCGAGAACATCAGCACGCTGCTCCTGCGCCTCGACCGCAACCTGGAAGACCTGCCGGCCCAGCGCAGCCAGATCGCGAACAACCGCCCCGGCACCGACGTCGAGGAGAGCTACACCACGCTCATCCGCGACCTGCTCGGCGTGCGTGACGCCGCCGCCCAGCTGGCCAGCGACACCGAGCTGAGCAACCACCTGCGCTCGGTCGCCGCCGTCGCCCAGGCCAAGGAGTTCATCGCCCAGCAGCGCGACATCGGTCACGAGATCATCAGCGCGCGCCAGCTGACCGAGCCGCTGCGCCGCGACTTCCTCCTCGCCGACCGGGGCTTCGTGCTCGCCGGCACCACGGTCCAGTCGGTCGGATCCGCCGCCGACATCGCCTCCTTCGCGGCCATCCAGAAGTCTGAGCCCGGCCGCGGCGCCACCGGCTACACGGTTCCTCTGCTGGCCCTGCAGGGCGCGAATACCCGCAACATCCCGTTCAACACCGCCAACTGGGAAAAGGCGATGACGGGCTACAGCGCGGAGTTCCGCAAGCTCGAGGTCAAGATGGACTCCGACATCGTCGCCGAGGCCACCGACCTGCGGAACGACGTGAATCGGCGGGTCTTCCTCGAGACCAGCATCCTGCTCGGCATGCTGCTGCTCGCCATCCTCTTCGCCTGGCTGGTCGCCCGCTCCATGGCCCGCTCGCTGCGCGAGCTGCGACAGGGTGCGCTCTCGGTCGCCCAGTTCGGCCTGCCCCACGCGGTGAGCCGGCTGCGCGACCCGCAGCTGTCCACATCGCTCACCCCGGCCCAGCTCGCCGACCAGATCGCCGAGCCCCTTCCGGTACGCAGCCGCGATGAATTCGGTCAGGTGACCGAGGCGTTCAACGCGGTTCACCTCGAGGCGGTGCGCACCGCGGCCGAGCAGGCCGCCCTGCGGGCCTCCGTCGCGACGATGTTCGTCAACCTGGCCCGCCGTTCCCAGATCCTGGTCGACCGGCTCATCGGTCACCTCGACCGGCTGGAGCGCGGCGAGGAGGACCCGGACCGTCTGGCCGAGCTCTTCCAGCTCGACCACCTGGCCACCCGAATGCGCCGTAACGACGAAAACCTCCTGGTTCTCGCCGGCGCCGACTCGACCCGTGTGCAACGCGAGCCGGCCGCCCTGATCGACGTGCTCCGCGCCGCGCAGTCCGAGGTCGAGCATTACACGCGCATCGAGTTCGGCATGATCGACCGGGACATCGAGGTGGCGGCGCACGCCGTCAACGACATGGTCCACCTGGTCGCCGAGCTGTTCGACAACGCGACCGCCTTCTCCCCGCCCAACTCGACGGTCATCGTCGAGGCCCGGCGGCTGGGCGACGGCGCTCTCCTCTCGGTGGAAGACCGCGGCATCGGCATCAGCCGCGAGCAGTTGCGCGAGCTGAACGAGCGGCTCGCCAGCCCGCCGATGGTCGACGTGGCCGTCTCCCGCATGATGGGCCTGGTCGTGGTCGCCCGGCTGGCCAACCGGCACGCCGTCAAGGTCGAGCTGCGCCCGGCCGACACCGAGCGGGGCACGGTGGCCGAGGTCGGCCTTCCGCTCTCGGTGCTCACCGGCAGCCACAACCAGAACGCCGTCGCGAGCGGCGGCCGCCCCCAGGTCGGCGCCGGCTACGACGAGCAGGGTCGCCCGGGCATGCCCGAGCCGCTCGCGCTCGAAAGTGGCCGCGGTGGCTACCCGAGCGGCAGCTACCCCACCGGTCGTCCGTTCGACCCCAATCCGCCGATGAACACCGGCGGCATGCTGGGCACCAACGGGCACTCGGTGCCGGCGTGGTCCGACCTGACCGGAGCGCCGAGCAACGGCTTCGGTTCCAACGGCTCGCTCAACGGCGCCAACGGCAGCAACGGGAACGGCAACGGCAGCAACGGCTTCTACGGCCCGCGCAGCAACGAGCCCATCCCGCCGCTGCCGTCCGGCCCCGGTGGCCAGCCGTCGCCGCAGGGCTTCGCCGGTCCCGACGGGCTGCCGCAGCGCCGCAACGGTGAGCCCGGCCGTCCCGACGGTGACGCCACCGGTTACGGCGCGACGATTCCGCGCCAGCTGCCGGCCAACCCGGAACACCAGGGCCGCACCCCGTTCGTCCCGCCGGTCTCGGCTCCGCCGCTGCCGCCGGTCTCGGCTCCGCCGGTTCCCTCGGCCCCGCCGTACGGTGGCCGCCCGATGTCGTCGCCGCCCGGATCGGAACCCCCGGTCTCCGCGCCGCCGACCGCGGCCGCGCCTCCGGTCTGGCCGCCGGTCGCTCCCGAGCGCGAGAACCCGGCTCCGCACGTGCCCGAGAGCCTGGCGGCCGCGCTCGACATGACCGCCGAGCTCCCGCGCTACCGGCCGGAGCAGCGCGGCGACCAGCGACCGCAGGTGGAGCGCCCGACCAACCCGCAGACGGCGCCGATCCCGTCCTCCGCCCCGCCGGCCACGCCGGTCTCCGCGGCACCCACCTCGGGTCTGCCGTCGGAGTCGCAGCGGGCGGCCGCGGCGGCCAAGGCGGCGCACGAGGCCGCGACCGCGCAGGCTGCCGAGGCGCAGGCCACGGCCGCCGCCCAGATCGCGGCCGCGCAGGCCGCGGCCCGCCAGCGGGACAACGGCCAGGGCCAGTTCGCCGACGAGACGATGGAACTCCCGATCTTCCGGGAGCTCGAGTCGGCCTGGTTCACGACTGCCCGTCCGGCTGACACCAAACCGTCGACCAACGGACTTGACGAGCCGGTCAGCTCGCAGCGAATCCCCACCGGGGAGCCGTCGCGGACGGTCGGTGTGCCACAGCAGGCCGTCTCACCCGAGTCACGCGACCGAGACCCGGCTACTGTTGGTGCCGGCGCCTCCAACGGCGCCGTCGCGAACGGCTCCAGCCCGAACGGCAGTGTCGCCACGAGCCCGTGGCAGACCGCGGCCGACACAGGCTGGCAGGCCGCTCAGGCGGCGTCCGAGGTGGCGGTCGAATCCACGACCACAGCGGGTCTGCCCAAGCGAACTCCGATGGCGCAGCTCGTCCCCGGTGGTGTCGACCGGAACGACACTTCCGTTCAGCGCCGTACCCCCGAAGGTGTCCGCGGTCTGCTGTCCGCCTACCACCGGGGTGTTCAGCGCGGTCGCACCAAAGAATCGACCAACCCGGAGGAGACTCCGGGAGGGCAGCAGTCCTCGCAGGCTGGCAAGGAGCATGAGGCATGACATCTACGCAGGATCTCGGTTGGCTGCTGGCCAACTTCGCCGACCGCGTTCCCGGCGTCGCACATGCGATCGCGGTCTCCGCTGACGGTCTGCTCCTGGCGGCGTCACGGGACCTTCCCCGGGACCGCGCCGATCAGCTGGCAGCCATCGCTTCCGGCCTGGTGAGCCTCACTCAGGGCGCCGCGCGGTGCTTCGAGGGTGGCGCCGTGCTGCAGACGGTGGTCGAAATGGACAACGGGTTCCTCTTCCTGATGTCCATCTCGGACGGCTCGTCCTTCGCGGTGCTCGCGGCGCGCAGCTGCGACGTCGGGCAGGTGGGCTACGAGATGGCCCTCCTGGTCGACCGCGTCGGTGAGGCTCTCACCCCCGCACCGCGTTCCGCGGCCGGGGTTCTGGGCTGAGTGAGTCCTCGGCTGAACGGGCAGCTTGCCGGTTACTTCGGCCGCTGTTCAAAGAGTTGACAACAAGAGACACTTCTAGGGTCCGAGGAAGGGGTGAGCGGTGACGATGCCCGAACGCGATGAGCCGACCGGCGCGCTGGTCAGGCCGTACGCCGTGACTCGTGGTCGGACCCGACCAAAGCTTGAGATAGCGCTGGAAGCGCTGGTCGAGACAACCGTTCGTGGCCGATCTGGCATGATGCGCGGCGGACAGGGTGGAAGCGAGCATCAGTACATCGCGGAGATGTGCGACGGCGGCCGAGTTCAGTCGCTGGCGGAAATCGCCGCACGCATGCAACTGCCGCTCGGTGTGGCTCGAGTGATCGTCGCCGACATGGCCACCGATGGCCTTGTCGCGGTGTACGAGCCCACCTCGCTGGACGACGAGACCGACGCGGTAGGCACGGAACTGCTGGAAAGGGTGCTGAGTGGACTTCGCAGGCTCTGACATGTCGCACCGTCCCTCTGCGGGGCGCGTGACGTCGGCGAAGATTGTTATCGCCGGCGGGTTCGGCGTCGGTAAGACGACGCTGGTCGGGTCGGTCTCGGAGATCACCCCGCTCACCACCGAGGCCATCATGACCTCGGCGGGTGTGGGTGTCGACGACAACCGGCAGGGCCCGGGGAAGATGACGACCACTGTCGCCATGGACTTCGGCCGAATCAGCATCGACCGCGACCTGATTCTCTATCTGTTCGGAACACCGGGCCAGACGCGTTTCTGGTTCATGTGGGACGAGCTGGTGCGGGGCGCGATCGGTGCGGTCGTGATGGTGGACACTCGGCGTCTCGCCGACTGCTTCGCCGCGATCGACTTCTTCGAGCACCGTCGCCTTCCGTACCTGATCGCGATCAACTGCTTCGACGGTATGCAGTATCACAACGCCCAGGACGTTCGGGACGCGCTGGCGATCTCGAGTGACGTCCCTGTGGTGAGCTGCGACGCGCGCAACCGTGAGTCGACGAAGAACGTCCTCATCTCGCTGGTCGAGTATGTGCTGACGATGCGTCGGACACGCGCGGTGGCGCCCGCCTGACAGTCGGTCGAAGCCCCGTTCCGCTAGGCCGGAGCGGGGCTTCGCCGTGTCTTCGCGCTGTTAATCGGTTGTGGACGGCAGCCGGCGTCGGCAGGATCGCTCGCCATGCGTGCCTTTCTGACGGTCGACGACGTGACCGAACTGGTGGCGGAACAACTGGGCAGCGACCGGCAGGCGGTGGGCCTGGAACGGCTCACCGGCGGTACGAAGAAGGGCGTCTACCGGATCCGGCTCGACGACGGGCACTCGGTGGTCCTCTATGTGTGGGCGGCGGCCGAGGACTACTGGCCGCCTTCCGAGACCGTGCCCGACGATCCGTTCACCGATGCGTCCGGGGCCGAGCTGTTCGTCACGAACCGGGCGCTGTTGGCGGGCGCCGGTGTGCGGGTGCCCGAGCTGTATTTCGCCGGCGGCGACCGGGCGCTCGTCGAGGACGTCGGTGCCGAGACGCTCGAGGCGCGGATGGGCTATGACCGCGGGCCACTGGCTGAGCTGGGGCGGTCGCTGCGCCGCATGCACACCACCACCGGGCCCGAGTGGGGGCGGCCCGCCGCGCTGAGGTCGCAGAACAGGCCGCCCGAAGAGATGGTCCTGGACCGTGCGCTGGCCCACCTCGCGGCGGTGGTGCGCCGGGACGAGCGGGTTGCGGCCGCCCGCAGCCGGATCGACGACCATCTGCGCGGGCTGCGCGAACGGGTGGAGCAGCGGCGCAATTACGTGCTGATCCACGGCGAGTTGGGGCCCGACCACGTGTTCATGTCGGCCGCGGGCGAGCCGGTGATGATCGACATCGAGGGCGTGACCTACTTCGACGCCGAGTGGGAGCACGCCTTCCTGCAGTTGCGTTTTCAGGCGGCGTACGCGGAGCTGGCACCTGTGGATCTTGACCCGGCGAGGCTCGAGCTCTACCGGTTCGCGCAGGTGATCAGCCTGATCGAGGGCCCGCTGCGGATCGCCGACACCGACTTCCCCCGCGGGCAGTGGATGCGCGACCTCGCCGAGCTGAACATCAACAAGGCCCTGGCGGCCGTCTCCTGGCTGGGCTGACGCCTAGGGTCTGTTTCGCACCAGGGGCGGGGCTGCGGCGAGGCCCAGATCCCGCCTGGCGGCGTCCCGCGAAAGCCCGGTTCCAACACCGGGAGCCGGACTTCCGTGGGCCACCACCAGACGAAATCTGGACCGCGCCTCGCTCCCACCCCCGCTGCGAAACAGACCCTAGGCGAGGAGTGGGAGCTTGCCGACCAGCTTGTCGACCGGGTTGCGCGGGCCCACGATGCTGACCGCGTAGTAGTCGAGGCCGTCGGCGGCGGTGCCGGCCACGGACGACAGGTATTCGGTGTAGACGCGGGTGTGCTGCGCGGCTGCCGGCATGTCGGCCACGAAGAAGTCGGCCCGGGCGGCGGCCTTGGCGCGGATCGTGCGCAGGGTGGCGGGGTCGGCTGACAGCACCGTGCACCCCGCCCACGGCAGGCCCGGATGCGCGTTGCCGTCGGCGTCCACCGCGTCGTCGCCCAGCAGCCCGGCGACCGCCTGCGAGGTGGCCGCGGCGGTGCAGATGGCAGCGTTGGCCGCGCGTCCGGCGGGCAGGTCGCCGTCGACTACGACGACCCACTTCAGCCGGGCGGCGCGGGTGGGCGCGCTCGGGTCGATCTCCGCCGGCTCGAATCCGATCATGTTGGCCTCCGTACGTCTGTGCAGCTTGCGACCGGAATGCTAGGCAGCTGTTAGGTTCGACGGCAACAAATCCGTACTTGTATCGGAATGAGGGCCGAATCGGTGGACCTGGACGAACTAGATACGGCGATCCTGCGGGAACTCCAGTTGGATGCACGGAAGACCAACCGTGAGGTGGCGGCGGCCGTCGGCGTCTCGCCCACCACGGCGCTCGACCGCACCCGGGCGCTGCGCCGGCGCGGCGTGATCCGCGGGGCGATCCTCGACGTCGATCTCAAGGCCGTGGGGCGGCCCGTGCAGGCGCTCATCGCCATCCGGATCCGGCCGCCGTCACGCCGGAACATCGAAGCGTTCCGCGAATGGGTGTCCACCCTGCCCGACACTCTGGGGCTCTACGTGACGACCGGCACCGACGACTTCATCGTGCACGTGGCCGTTCCCGACAACGACAGCCTCTACGAGTTCGTCATCGACCGGCTCACCCAGCGGCCCGAGGTGGCCGATGTGCGCACGTCGATCGTCTACGAGCACATCCGCAACAACCGGGTCAGGATGGGCTCATGACGAAGCTCTACGGCAAGCAGGTCGCGGCGGAGAAGCTGGACGGCTGGGTCTATCTGCCCGGCGCCCTGTACACCAGGATCGAGACCGGAGACTTCGCCACGGGCCTGGCGCTGGTCAACGCCATCGCTGAGGTGGCCGCGCAGATGGACCACCACCCCGACCTCACGCTGCGCTATCCGGCGGTCGACATCCGCCTGACCAGCCATGACCTCGGTGGCGTGACGGCACGCGACGTGCGCCTGGCCCGGGCGATCTCCTCGGTGGCGTCGGCCCTGTCCCGGCGACTGTCGGTGGCCGAGGTGTCCCGGTTCGAGTGGGCGCTCGACAGTCCCGACTTCCACGGCGTACGGCCGTTCTGGAAGGCGCTTCTCGCCATGGAGGAGGGCGAGAACGACCTCCTGGACCCGGCCGGCCTCAACCCCACGCTCTGGTTCCAGCAGTCCGGCCGTGAGGAGCCGCGTCAGCGCTGGCACCCCGACATCTGGCTCGACCCGTCCCAGGTGCAGCCGCGCATCGACGCCGCCGTGGCCGCGGGCGGCACACTGGTCAGCGACGCCGAGGCGCCGGCCTTCTGGGTGCTGGCCGACCCCGAAGGCAACCGCGTGTGCCTCTGCACCTGGCAGGACCGCAACAACGCTTCCTGACGTTTCGGCACCGGGCGCCGCGACCCGACCCGGCGCCGGAACTGGAGCTAAGCCGCGTGGGCCAGGGCGGCCAGCAGGCCGCGTAACTCGTGCAGGGCCCGCGGGTCGTGGCGTCGGCCCGCGGTGTCGACGACCTCGGTGACGCCGGCCAGCAGGCGGGTGGCGGTGGCGACGCCGCCGAGCTGGGCCAGTGCCTGCGCGGCGAGCCAGTCGCAGTAGGGGCCGGCCGCCCCGGCAGCTCGCATCTGCTCGACCAGGACGAGGCAGACGTCGTCCAGGCCCGCGGCCAGCACCAGGCGAGCCAGAAAGTCGGTGCCGTGCAGCCACTCCGGCGTACCTGGAAACAGTTCCCGCAGCATCTCCAGGGTGTCGACCGCCTCCTGCCGCTGCCCGGCGCCGATCAGGCTCCGGCCCAGGTCGAGCAGGGTTCGCGCGATCAGCGCACGATCGCCGTCAGCCTCCGCGAGCGTCCGCCGGGCCAGCTCGGCGTTGCGCAGAGCCTTGGCCGTACGTACCTCGGGCCGGGCACAGCCCCCGTGCGCCAGAAAGATGGCTTCCCGCGGCGCGACCGCCGTGCGAGGCACCCGCCCGTCCAGTCCGGTCAGCCGCTCGTGCACCCGCCCGGTCCAGCCGACCTCGTCCTTGCGAAACAGGTGGGCTGCGGTGTTCGTATAGGGCAGCTCGTCGTGCGCGTTGTCCACCTCGACCTCGACGACTTCGGCCGTGGCGCCCGTCAGCAGATCCCGCAACTTCCCCGGATCTCCGACATACCGCTGGTCGGCGTCCACACTGAGCACCCAGAGAGCGCTCCAACCCTCCAGAGCCGCGTTGCGGGCCGCGGCGAAGTTATCGGTCCACCGGCCCAGGGTGACAATCGCGCCGCACTCAGAGGCGATCTGAGGGGTTCCGTCAACTGACCCGGTGTCATGGACGCGCACCTCGTCGACCACCCCGGCCAGCGATTCGAGACACCCGGCCAGCTCAGCGGATTCGTCCCGCACGATCAGACAGGCGACGAGAAACGGTTTGCTCACAAGCACTTGTTCGGCACACAAGCCACAAATCTGAAGCCAAGCCAAGCCAAGCCCAGGGTCCGCGGTGAAGCGGCGCTGGACCAGATCGGCCGGCCGGGCCGCCCGCTGGTCGCGATCGTGGTCCGGCGGATTCTGCCGCGCACGACCGCACACAGCCCGGCCTGACGCATGAGTCGTTCGACGGTGCACCGGGCCACCTCGACGCCCTCACGGTTCAAACAAGCCAGATCTTGCGGGCGCCGTCGACGCCGTGGTGGGCCGCGTGGACCAGCCGGATCCGTTCGGTCAGCCAAGCATCGCGGCGGGTCCGGGCCGAGGGCAACCGGCGGCAGGCCGCCCGATACGTGCTGGACGCGATCGGCCATCCCGAGCTGGTCAGGACTTGGCAGATCGGCTCGACGCCGAACTTCTGCTTGTGCTCGTCGATGTATTTCACGAGCGTCGCTGTGGCCGGTCGAGCTCGGCCGCGAAGAAAGCGGACTTTAAAATCTCGTGCGCCCGGCGCAGTTCCGCGTTCTCCTGCCGCAGCCGTTTCAACTCGGCTGTCTCGTCGGTGGTGGTCCCGGCCCGCCGGCCGGTGTCGATCTGGTCCTGCCGGACCCATTTACGCAGCGTCTCAGCCGTCCCGATCCCCAGCTTGTGGGCGACGGCGACGATCGCGGCGTACTCCGACTCGTAGCTCGGTCGCACCTCGGCGACCATCCGCACTGCCCGCTCACGTACCGGGGGTACGGCGACGGGCGTGACATGACTCGATCCGCCGAGAGATCAGGCCGATATCAAACCCGGGGCGGTTCACCCGCAGCCATTATCGCGAAGTTGGTGACATCGCGGCGGGCCGGCCGGTTCTGCTTGTGGATAACCCGGGACTGTGGATAACCGAGGACTGAGCGACGATCCCGGGGCGCCCGGACCAGCAGGAAGCACTCGGCCCGGCCTCTCCATGGCGGAGCGACCGGGCCGAAAAGCGATGCGATGCGGTCAGCGCGAGCCGTAGCCGGCGTTGTTGTTGCGGAAATCGTCGGCGCCCTCGCGGTCGCGGGTGAAGTCCCAGCCGCCGGCGGCCTCGCGGCCCGGGCGGCCGCCCATGGCGAAGCCGCCGATCTCTTGCCCGCGCCGCCAGCCACGGAAGTAACCCGTGGTGTGGGCGGCGATGCTGGCCGCGTCGCGAACGATGCGCAGCGGGCGCTCGTCGCGCAGCGGGGAGCCGGGCACCAGGTTGGCCTGGGGCACGCGCTTGGGCAGGCCGGCTGCCGTCTCGGCCGCCACCGCGGGCGTCGACGCCTTTTCGGCGGCGCGCCAGCCGGTGTCGTTCGGGTTGGTCCAGTCGAGCTTGTCGGGCTGCTCGTTGTGGCCGGTGAACCAGGCCGAGCGGGCCGCCGCGAAGATCAGCAGGTCGGTGTCGTTGCTGTCGGCGGGAACCGGCGGCGTGGTGCTGCGGTCGAGCGCCGTCAGCTTGGTGGTGGTCTGGCCGGGGGACCGGCGGCCGTTGCGGCTGTCGACCAGGCGCAGGGGCGGCGGATCGGCCACCGGCGGCAGGTCGGTGACCGTCTTGTCGAGGCCGTTGGCCAGCTGGGTGTCGACCAGGCGCAGGGCCGGCGGCTCCTTGGGCATGTCCTGCCAGGGCGGGCGCACCCGGCCGTCGGCCGGCGGGGCGCTGGCCGACGCGGCGGGCAGGGTGGCCGCGTCGTCGCTGCCGCTGTTGAGCAGCGGCCAGTTGGCGCGTGAGCCGGGCTCGGCGGGCTCGGGGCCCGGGCGCTGCGAGGGCATGGGCAGCGAGTAGTCGGTGGCGTCGGCCGCGGGCGTCGCGGGGCGGGTGGTCGGGCGCGGCGGGATGACCGTGCGCTGACGCTCGGCGCGGACGCTGTTGATCGCGGCGTTGGTCAGGGTCGCCCGGAACGGCTGGCCGGTGTCGGCCGGTGAGGTGCCGTTGGGGGCACCCGAGGACGGGGCCGCCGCGGCCGGCGAGACCGAGGCCGCCGGGAACACGGTGCCGGTCGGGGGAGCCGGGGTGCGCGTGCCGGTCGGCGGGCGCGAGCCCGGAGTGATCGGCGTCATGCCCGGCGGGGGCGGCGGCACCGAGACGGGCCGGTTGCCCGGGGCGGGAGCGCGGTTGGGGAACAGGGCCGCGGGCGCGGCCGGCGGCGGTGTGACCGGCCGGGGCGCCAGCGGCGGCGGCATGACCGGGCTGGGCGCGACCGGCGGCGTGGTCAGCGGTTGCGGGCTGACCGGGCCGGTGCCGGTGGAGGCGGGCTCGGGCCGGTTGCGCCGGCCGAAGCCGGGCACGGACTGCAGCGGGGCAGCCTCGGCGCGGCGGTTGCGGCGGCCGGCCTCGGACGTGGTGGCGCGGGCCGCGAGCGTGCCGACCAGCGATGCGCAGGCGGCATCGCAGGCCCGCACCGAGGCGACCGACTGGCGCACCGTCTCGCCGGCGGCCGGGGCCAGCGACTTGTTGACCCCGCCGCGGCGGGGCGACTCGCTGATCGCGACCTGGAGCGCGGTGACGGCGGCGATGATCTCGTCTTCGGAGCCGGCGCCGGCCCGGGTGAGCTCGACAGCGACCTGCTCGGCGATCTGCTGCGGCTCGCCCTGTGCGGTGAGGCGACCCGGCTCGGGCAGCGCGTCGAGCACGGACAGCGCGAGCGGGTGCGACGGGTCGGGGTAGGCGCGAAGCGCGGCCGGGTAAAGCTCACGGAGCACCTCGCGCAGCGCGATGGCGGCCGCGTGCCGCCCGCTGAGCAGGGCGACGTGGGCGGTCAGGACCGGCTTGTAGCTGACCAGGTCGCGTGGGACCGGCAGGGTGCCGGCGACCAGCGCGCCCGCCTGGAGCGCGCGGGCCAGGCCGACAGCCCGGCGGGCCGCGGGCGGTGCCTGCATCTCCTCGACGGAGTCGTCGTCGGCGAAGCGCTCGGCGAAGTCGTCGACGGTGTCGTCGTCGGCCACGACCAGCGGCCGGCCGGCCGCGGTGAGCAGGGAGGTGACCAGGTGGTCGTCGCTGTCGGCGGCGACCGCGGCGTCGGTGAATCCACTCGTACGTTCCACGAGCAGGGCGCCGAGCTCGGCGTAACCGCCGGGATCGTCACCTATCTCGTGAACGCCGAGCAGTCGTCCTGCGTCGTCCACGACGGCGATGGTCAGCTGTGTGGCCGAGGCCCCACGCACCGCTTCATCTGCCGACGCCAGACCGCAGTACACGCGCACGAGCGCCACGGCGTCGTCCTCCTCCCCGAGGCAGCTGTATGGCCAAGAGATGATGGTCCCTGTTGAGGGGTCAGTCGCGCCAGTCCACAGCTGCAGAGATCTTGCCGATTACCGAGCGCCAGCCGAGACTTGCCTGTTGTGCCCCGATTTTCTTCAATCGACGCCGACCGAAGAAACCACCCATTCCGCCACTTTCCGCGGAACGAAGGGACTCGTCCAGGTCGTCGAGCGGCGAACCGGGCGACAGTGCCAGGATCACCGGCTTGAGCCGGAGTGCGTGACCCAGGTCACGCGCCACCTCGCCGGCGGCGATGAGGAGCGGCAAGTCCCACGTGTCGTGCCCGCCGCGCAGGTTCTCGACCACGAGGTCGAGCTCGTAGCGGTCTTCCGGCAGCGGGTCGACGTCGGTCGACTGTACCTGCTCGGCCAGGGTGCCCCAGGACTCGAGTTGTGCGAGGTCGTGCGGAGCACCCGAACGAATGAAGGAGACCAGCGACTCGGGTGACTTGAAGGCGATCAACCGGCCCTTGTGGCTGAGGAAGGCGGGTACCTCCTCGTCCTCCTCGGCGGCGGAGTCCTCCGGCTCGTCCTCGAAGTCGGCCGGATCGGGTTCGTCGGCTGCCTTGGCGTCCTTGTCGGCCTCGCCCTCGGTCAGCAGCGCCTGGAACTCGTCGTCGACGATGACTTCCTCGTCGTCGTCCTCGTCGCGGACGGCGGCGCGCTTGCGGGCCTCGAACGGGTCGTCCTCGTCGACTGCGATCTCGGTCGGGGTCAGCGAGGACGCCTTGCGGTAGGCCCGCAGGGTCAGGGCTACGCCGCCGGGCAACGCGATCTCGACCGGCTCGATGCCGACCTTGTCCCAGAGGTCACGCCCGGAGAGTCCGGCCTCGGACTTCGCGGCCACCGGCGCGGACGCCTCGGGCTCGTCGGACTGGCTGGTCACGGTGACCTCCGGGATCGATCTGACTGACGGGACGGGTGATACTGCCGACACACCCTAATGGGCGTGCCTGGGCGAGGGCTGACCGTCCCCCGCACTTCCCCATTGACCGGTGAGAAACGGTCAGAAACCCTTGGGATGCCAGACCGTCTTGATCTCCAACAGAGCGGTCATGGCGCCCGTGCCCGGGTCTTCCGTGTAGTCAACGCCCGAAACGGGGCGAAGGACCCGCTTCAAAGTGCCGGCCGCTGCCCGTTCGAGGTCGGTGGCCAGGCCGGCGTCCTCGATGCCGGACAGGTCGAGCGCGTTCACGTCGTCGTGCGAGGCGAGCCACGGAGCGATCTCGGCGCCCGAGCCGGTGAGGATGTTGACCACCCCGCCGGGGACGTCGGAGGTGGCCAGGACCTCGGCCAGGGTGATCGCTGCCTGCGGGTTGGACGCGACGACGACGACCGTGTTGCCGGTGACGACGGCCGGGGCGATCACGCTGACCAGCCCGAGCAGCGACGGCGGGGCCACCACGCCGACCACGCCGGTGGGCTCGGGGGCCGAGATGTTGAAGAACGGCCCGGCCACCGGGTTGGCGTTGCCGGCCACCTGGGCGATCTTGTCGGACCAGCCCGCGTACCAGACCCAGCGGTCGACCGTGGCGTCCACCTCGGCGCCGCTCACTCCCAGCGCCTTGAACTCGGCCCGCCGGGCCTCGATCATCTCGGCGATGCGGTAGAGGACCTGACCCCGGTTGTACGCCGTGGCGCCGGCCCACTTGGGCTGAGCGGCACGGGCGGCGACCACCGCGTCGCGGGCGTCCTTGCGGGAGGCGAGGGCCACGTTGTCGCCGTCCACCAGATAGGTCCGTCCTGACTCGCTGCGCGGGAACTTCCCGCCGACGTACAGCTTGTAGGTCTTCCGCACCGCCAGGCGGGACGGAGTCGAAGACTTAGGCAAGGTACGCCTCCAGGCCGTGGCGGCCGCCCTCGCGACCGTAACCGGACTCCTTGTAGCCGCCGAACGGCGACGTGGGATCGAACTTGTTGAACGTGTTGGCCCAGATGACGCCGGCCCGCAGCTTGTCGGCCACGGCCAGGATCTGGGAGCCCTTGTCGGACCAGATGCCGGCCGACAGGCCGTACGGGGTGTTGTTGGCCTTCTCGATCGCCTCAGCCGGCGTCCGGAAGGTCAGCACCGAGAGCACCGGGCCGAAGATCTCTTCCCGGGCGATCCGGTGGGCCTGGGTGACGCCGGTGAAGATCGTCGGAGCGAACCAGAAGCCGCGGTCGGGCAGCTCGCACGGCGGCGACCAGCGCTCAGCGCCCTCCGTACTACCGATTTCCGACAATTCAACAATCTTGTCGAGCTGGGCGCGGGAGTTGATCGCGCCGATGTCGGTGTTCTTGTCGAGCGGGTCGCCCAACCGCAGCGTGGCCATCCGGCGGCGCAGCGAGGCGAGCAGCTCCTCGGCGATCGATTCCTGCACCAGCAGCCGGGAGCCCGCGCAGCAGACGTGACCCTGGTTGAAGAAGATGCCGTTGACGATGCCCTCGACGGCTTGGTCGATCGGTGCGTCGTCGAAGACGATGTTGGCCGCCTTGCCGCCGAGCTCGAGTGACAGGCGCTTGCCGGTGCCGGCCACCGAGCGGGCGATCTGGCGGCCCACCTCGGTCGAGCCGGTGAACGCGACCTTGTTGACGTCGGGGTGCTCGACCAGGTAGCGGCCGGTGTCGCCGGCGCCGGTCACGATGTTGACCACGCCCGGCGGCAGGTCGGCCTGGCGGCACACGTCGGCGAAGAAGAGCGCGGAGAGCGGGGTCGTCTCGGCCGGCTTGAGCACCACGGTGTTGCCGGTGGCCAGGGCCGGGGCGATCTTCCAGGCCAGCATCAGCAACGGGAAGTTCCACGGGATGACCTGACCGGCCACGCCCAGCGGGCGCGGGTCGGGGCCGAAGCCGGCGTACTTCAGCTTGTCGGCCCAGCCGGCGTAGTAGAAGAAGTGGGCCGCGACCAGGGGCAGGTCGACGTCGCGGGACTCCTTGATCGGCTTGCCGTTGTCGAGCGACTCGAGGACGGCCAGCTCGCGGGAGCGCTCCTGAATGATTCGGGCGATGCGGAACAGGTATTTCGCGCGTTCCGAGCCCGGGCGAGCCGACCAGCTCTGGAAGGCCCGGCGGGCGGCGGCGACAGCTCGGTCGACGTCTTCCGGAGCGGCCAGGGCGACCTCGGTCAGCACCTCTTCGGTGGCCGGGTTGATCGTCTTGAACGTGTCCTTGGCCTCGCCGAACTCGCCGTCGATGAACAGCCCGTACGACGGGGCCAGCGAGACGATCGAGCGGGATTCGGGGGCGGGAGCGTATTCGAACATTTATCCCCAGTCCTCGGGCAGTGCGGCGGAGCCGCTTCGGATAGGCACTGCCTCACTCAGTCCAGGGTGAAGTAGTCCGGACCGGCGTAGTGGCCGGTCGTGAGCTTGGTGCGCTGCATCAGCAGGTCGTTGAGCAGCGAGGACGCGCCGAAGCGGAACCAGTCGGGGTGCAGCCAGTCGTCGCCCACGGTCTCGTTGATCATCACGAGATACTTGATGGCGTCCTTCGTCGTACGGATGCCGCCGGCCGGTTTGACGCCGACCTGCCGCCCGTAGCGGTCGCGGAAGTCGCGCACGGCCTCGAGCATCAGCAGCGTGACCGGGAGCGTCGCGGCCACCGGGACCTTGCCGGTCGAGGTCTTGATGAAATCGGCCCCGGCCAGCATGGCCAGCCAGGAAGCGCGCCGGACGTTGTCGTACGTGCCGAGCTCGCCCGTCTCGAGGATGACCTTGAGGTGGGCCGGGCCGGCAGCCTCTTTGACCGCGACGATCTCGTCGAACACCTTGGCGTAGTCGCCGGCCAGGAAGGCGCCGCGGCTGATCACCATGTCGATCTCGTCGGCGCCGCCGGCCACCGCGTCACGGGTGTCGGCCAGCTTGACGTCGAGCGGCGCCTGGCCGGACGGGAAGGCGGTGGCCACGCTGGCCAGGTGGACGCCGGAGCCGGCCAGCACGGCGGCCGCCGTCGGCACCATGGCCGGATAGACGCAGACCGCGGCGACCGGCGGGCAGGTGGGGTCGGCCGGGTCGGGCCGCAGGGCCTTGGCCGAGAGCGCGCGGACCTTGCCCGGGGTGTCGGCGCCCTCGAGGGTGGTGAGGTCGACCATCCGGATGGCCAGGTCGATCGCCTGCGCCTTGCTGCTCGTCTTCACCGATCGGGTGCCCAGCGCCGCCGCCCTGGCCTCGATGCCCACCTTGTCGACACCGGGCAGACCATGCAGGAAGGTCCGGAGATCGGCGGGTGAATCGGGCCGGCCGGACAGCCTTGACGTCGCTGTCGCAGTCATGAGAACGATTCTACGCGGGCCCCCGACAGTTGATCTTGATTGACCGGTAGGTTGATCGCGTGGACGTACTCGTCGTAGATCACCCGCTGGCTCAGACCCGGCTCACCGCGATGCGCAAGGCCGAGACCGACTCCGGCGTCTTCCGGGCGTCCCTGCACGAGCTGACCACGATGGTGGTCTACGAGGCGGCGCGCTCGTTCGCCACCGAGACCTACCCGATCAGCACCCCGGTCGCCCCCACCGAGGGCATCCGGCTGGCCAACCCGCCGCTGATCGTCCCGGTGCTGCGGGCCGGCCTCGGCATGGCCGACTCGGCGCTGGCCCTGCTGCCCGAGTCGTCGATGGGCTTCGTCGGCCTGGCCCGCGACGAGCACACGTACGAGCCCCGTGCCTACATGGAATCGCTGCCGGGCGACCTCTCCGGCCAGCCCGTGCTGGTGCTCGACCCGATGCTCGCCACCGGCGGGTCGCTGCTGCACTGCTGCCGGCTGCTGGTCGACCGCGGCTGCACCGACGTGATCGTCTGCTGCGTGCTCGCCGCGCCCGAGGGCATCCGCCGCCTCGAGGAGTCCGGCCTGCCGCTGCGCCTGGTCACCGCCTCGATCGACGAGGGCCTGAACGACAAGAGGTACATCGTGCCCGGCCTGGGCGACGCGGGAGACCGCCAGTTCGGCGGCATGCGCAGATTCTGAGTCTATGGCTCGCTTCGCTCGCGGCACGTCGACGGGCGAAGTGCGACTCTGGTTGCGGTCAAACCATGCTGTAGGACCAGCTCAGGGCGTGGCCGTCCTGGAATGGCATGACGCCGTGGAAGACGGTGGGGGAGTCGGCGAAGACCAGGGGCAGGAAGTGCCGGTCGGACTCCCACATGGGCACCTTGCCGGCCAGCACGTCGGTGACCGGCACCCAGTGCAGGCTGCCCTCGTCGTTGCCGCCCAGCGGCGTGCCCGTCCAGGCGGTGACGCGGAAGAGGAAGCCGAACCAGTTGGCGCCGCCGCGGCCGAAGCCGGGCCACGAGATCGTGCCGGCCAGCTCGACGGCCGTGCACTCGATGCCCGCCTCCTCGTGGATCTCGCGCCGCAGCCCGCTCACCACGTCCTCGTCCGGTTCCAGCTTGCCGCCCAGGCCGTTGTACTTGCCGTAGTGCAGGTCGTCGGGCCGGGTGTCGCGACGGACCATCAGGACCTCGCGGTGGTCGGGGGAGAGCACGTACCCGAGGGTCGCGATGATCGCTTGCATGCCGCGACTTTATGGGACCAGTTACAACCCGGATATAACCGACCTGGCGATCTGAATGCGTGACTGGGGACACTATCTTTTGATCCATGACCTCCATGCCTCTCGCTGAGGAACTGCTCCTCCTCGCCTATGACGACCAGACCGGCAAGGCGACCGGCTCCCGCATCGGGCTCGACCTCGGTATGGCCGCGGCCGTGCTGGTCGACCTCGCGCTGGCCGGGCGGATCGCGTACGTCGACGGTTACCTCAAGGTCATCGACCCCAGCCCGATCGGAGACACGATCGCCGACGCCGTGCTGGCCAAGGCGGCCGACGACGAACCGCACACCCCTGCCCAGTGGCTGCAGCGCCTGCGGCACCGCCTGCGCATCCGGGTCCTCGAGGACCTGGTGGCCCGGGGCGTGATCCAGGACGTGGACGAGACCCAGATGGGCGTCATTCACGTGCACCGCTACCCGACCACCGACCACGCCTTCGAGGCCGAGATCCGCGGTCGGCTCGCCGAGGCGCTGACCAGCGGCGCCCTCTGCGACGAACGCACCGCCGCGCTGGCCACCCTGCTGGTCGCGTGCCGCATGGAGCCCAACCTGCGGCTGCCGGCCGACCAGGTCGCGCGGGCGCACGAGCGGCTCGAGCAGATCGCCTCGGGCGCCGGCTTCATGGCCGGCGCCAACCTGGAGGACTCGATCGTCCGGCCCAGCGTGGCACTGGTCGTGGCGACGCTGGGCAAGGCGATCCAGGCCGCGCTGGGCACGCCCAAGCCGGCCTGATCAGACCCCGAGGGCGGCCGCGATCTCGCGCCGCAGCTCGGCCAGGCCGTCGCCCGCCCGCGCCCGGGCGGCGGTCAGGTCACCCCCGGCGACCGGCTCGACCACCTCGAGGTACGCCTTGAGCTTGGGCTCGGTGCCGGAGGGCCGGATCACGGCGCGCACCGCACCGGTGCGGAAGGTCAGCACGTTGTTGCCGGCGTCGTCGGCCACGCTTGCGGGCGAGCCGAGCAGCGTGGCCGGCGGCGCCTGCCGGGCCCGGGTCATCGCCGCCCCGATCTCGGCGAGGTCGTCGACCCGGACCGAGAGCTGGTCGGTGGCGTGCACGCCGAACTCGGCGGCCAGTTCGTCGAGCCGGTCGGCCAGCGTCCGCCCCTCGGCCTTCAGCCTTGCTGCGAGCTCCGCCACGGTGAGCGCGGCGGTGATGCCGTCCTTGTCGCGTACCAGGCCCGGCGCCACGCAGTAGCCGAGCGCCTCCTCGTAGCCGTAGGCCAGATCCTCGGCCGCCCGCACGATCCACTTGAACCCGGTCAGCGTCTCGGCGTAGGGCACTCCCCGGGCGGCGCACAGGCGGCCCAGCAGCTGCGACGAGACGATCGTGGTCGCGTACGTCCCCGGAACGCCCCGCCGGATCAGGTGATCACCCAGCAGCGCCCCCAGCTCGTCGCCGCGCAGCGCCCGCCACCCGCCGCCGGCCACCGGGATCGCCACCGCGCACCGGTCGGCGTCCGGGTCGTTGGCGATGGCCAGGTCGGCGCCCGTGGCGGCGGCCAGCGCGAGCAGCTGGTCCATGGCGCCCGGCTCCTCCGGGTTGGGGAAGGCGACGGTCGGGAAGTCGGGGTCGGGTTCGGCCTGCGCCGCCACCACGGCCGGGGCCGGGAACCCGGCGGCGGCGAACGCGGCCAGCAGCGTGGCGCCCCCGACACCGTGCATGGGCGTGTAGGCCACGGCGAGGTCGCGCGGGCCGCCCGCCTCGAGCACATCGGCGGCACTCCGGGCGTACGCGTCGATGGTCTTCTCGTCGATCAGCGTCCCCGTCGAGCCCAGCGGGATGTCGGCGATCGGGCCGATGGCCCGGATGGCGGCCTCGATGCCCGCGTCGGCCGGCGGCACGATCTGCGCCCCGTCGCCGGCCGGCCCGCCCAGCTCGCGGCCCAGGTAGACCTTGTAGCCGTTGTCCTGCGGCGGGTTGTGGCTCGCGGTCACCATCACCCCGGCCACGGCGTCGAGCGCGCGGACGGCGTACGCCAGCACGGGGGTCGGTTGCAGCCCGGGCATGACCAGAGCCTCCCGGCCCGAACCGGTGGCGACCCGGGCGGTCTGCTCGGCAAACTGTTTCGAGCCGTGCCGGGCGTCGTAGCCGATCACCAGCGGCCCCTGACCGCCCTGCGCGGCCAGCCAGCCGACGAGCCCGGCCGCCGCCCGGGTGACCACCGCGAGGTTCATGCCGTTGGGCCCCGCCCGCAGCCGTCCGCGCAGCCCGGCGGTGCCGAAGGTGAGCGGACCGGCGAAGCGGTCGCGCAGCTCGGCCTCGCTGCCGGGCAGCCCCGCGATCAGCCGGGTCAGCTCGTCGCGGGTGGCCGGGTCCGGATCGTCGGCCAGCCAGGCCTTCGCGCGGGTGCGGAGTTCGTCGTCAGGCGCCATCAGGGATTGATAGCACGCCGCGACCGCTCAGGAGGCCTGCAGGGCGTAGGTCTTGATCATCTGGTCGAAGATCGGCTTGCTGGCCGCGAACTGCGACTCGTTCGCGGTGAGGAAGAACGAGTACGCCTTGCCGCCCGCGATCACTGCGCCCCAGAGCCCGTGCCGGCCGCTGTCGCCGGTGCCGCACGTGTACTCGAGCACGGCCCCGTCGCGCCCGCCGATCTTGGTGTCGGTCACGCCCACCTGCGCGTACGGCTTGGGGCAGTTCGCCGACCGGGTCTTCAGTGTGTTCTCGGCGACGCCCAGGAACGACTGCGGGGTGGCCTTGGACGAGGCGGGCTCGACCAGGATGCGCACCTTGCGCTTGGCGTCGTCCGGGTCCACGTAGTCGACCCAGACCCCGCCCGACTTCTTGGTCCAGCCCTTGGGCACGGCCACGGTGATGCCGCGGTCGTTGTACTGCTGGGTCGGCAGCGCCGCCGGCTTGGCCGCGGCATTGCCGGGGGACCCGGCCTGGGGTGTGACGGGTTCGTCGCCGCCCGAGCCGACCAGCGAGAACACCACGATCAGCAGCACGACCACAGCCAGCGCGCCACCACCGGCGATCAGCTGCTGCTTCTGCGGCCAGCCCTTGAAGGTGGTGACCGCCTTGCCGGTGGTCTCCCGGACGGTGGTCACCGTCTTGTCGATCAGAGCGTTGCGCTTGGCCGCGGGGCTCGCCACGACCGTGCCCGGCATCGGGTCGTGGGCGGCCCGGTGGCCGTCCCACGCGCCGCGCGGCGGCAGCATGCTCGTGGTGTCGTTCGAGGCGGCCGCCGGCATCAGGCCGGTCGGGGTGGATTCCGCCGCCCGGCGCCGGGCGGTGCCCGGGGTGGACGCGTTGTCCTGCTGCACCCGGTTGAGGTGGTCGGTCAGGGAGTCGCCGGGCGCGAGCATGGCCCGGCCACCGATCTGCCCGTTCTTCGAAGGCGGGATCGGCTGGGTCTCGGCCGGGGCGGCCGGCGGGCGCTGCGCGGGGACGACCGAGTACGGGTCGGTCATCATGTGCGGCGGGCTCTTGCTGGCCAGCGGGCCGGCGAGTTGCTGCCGCAGCATGGTGCGCGCGGTCTGCACGTCCATCCGCCGGTCAGGGTCCTTCTCGAGCAGACCCATCAGCACCGGGGTGAGCGAGCCGGCCCGTACGGCGGGGGTCGGCGGGTCTTCCACCACGGCGTGCATGGTCTCGATGGGGTCGCCCTTGTCGAACGGGGGCCGGCCCTCGATCGCCGTGTAGAGCGTGACGCCCAGCGAGAACAGGTCGCTCGGCGGGCCGAACGAGCTGCCCATCGCGCGCTCGGGCGAGATGAAGTGGGGCGAGCCCAGCACCATGCCGGGCGTGGTCAGCTGCACGTCGGTCGGCATGCGGGCGACGCCGAAGTCGGTCAGCACGCAGCGACCGTCCTGGCAGATCAGCACGTTGGCCGGCTTCACGTCGCGGTGCAGCACACCGTGGGCGTGCGCGACCTCGAGCGCGCCCAGCAGCGCGATGCCGATCTTGGCGACCACGCGCGCCGGGACCGGCCCGTCCTCGATCACCATGTCGGCCAGGCTGCGCGCGTCGAGCAGCTCCATCACGATCCACGGCCGGCCGTTCTCGTGCACCACGTCGTAGACCTGCACTACGGCCGGGTGCTGCAGGGCGGCCGCGGCGCGGGCCTCGCGCATGGTCCGCTCGTACATCGCGTCGCGGTCGCTCGGCGCCAGGCCGGGCGGGAGGATGACTTCTTTGATGGCCACGTCGCGTCGCAGCAGCGTGTCGGCTGCGCGCCATACCGTGCCCATGCCACCGTGGCCCACCGCGGCACGCAGGGTGTAGCGCCCGCCGATGAGCGTGCCCGGGGCTGCGCGTCCGCTGGTGGGAGCGTTGTTGCCGCCGCTCCACGTCGGAATCTGAGTCACTGAGGATGCCACCGAGGGGTTTAGGGGGCCGTCGACCAACCCCGCTATCTTGCCGTGCCCCGGGCCCTATTTGAAAGTCACTGCCGCCGTGTTCCGCCGAACTCGACGGTAGGTGACGATGGAATCGCATTGTGTCGAAGGATTCGGACGCACAGTGCGAAAGTCCTCACGCTCCAGGGTTGAACGAAGCCTTAGGATTCCGGATGTGAACGCGGAGTCGGGTTTCGAGATCAAGCCGGTGTACCGACCCGGGGACGTGCCGCCGGACGCGCCGATCGGCGAGCCGGGTGAGTTCCCGTACACCCGCGGCGTCTACCCGACGATGTATACGAAACGCCCGTGGACGATGCGGCAGTACGCCGGTTTCGGCACGGCGGCCGAGTCCAACGCGCGCTATCACCAGCTGCTGGCGGCGGGCACGATGGGCCTGTCGGTGGCGTTCGACCTGCCCACCCAGATGGGTTACGACTCCGACGACCCGATCGCGCACGGCGAGGTCGGCAAGGTGGGCGTGGCCATCGACTCGCTCGACGACATGCGCCAGCTGTTCGACGGCATCCCGCTCGACCGCGTCTCCACCTCGATGACGATCAACGCGCCGGGCTCGGTGCTGCTGCTGCTCTATCAGCTGGTGGCCGAGGAGCAGGGCCTGCCCGGATCGGCCCTGCAGGGCACGATCCAGAACGACATCCTGAAGGAATACATCGCGCGGGGGACGTACATCTTCCCGCCGAAACCGTCGTTGCGGCTGGTCGCCGACACATTCGCCTATTGCCGGTCCGAGATCCCGAAATGGAACACCATTTCGATCTCCGGCTATCACATGGCCGAGGCCGGCGCCTCACCCGCGCAGGAAATCGCCTTCACCCTGGCCAACGGCATCGAGTACGTACGGGCCGCGCTCGCCGCCGGCCTCGCGGTCGACGATTTCGCGCCCCGGCTGTCGTTCTTCTTCGTGGCCCGCACGACCCTACTCGAAGAGATCGCCAAGTTCCGCGCGGCCCGGCGCATGTGGGCCCGGATCATGCGGGACGAGTTCGGCGCCCAGGATCCGAAGTCGCTGATGCTCCGCTTCCACACCCAGACCGCGGGGGTGCAGCTCACCGCCCAGCAGCCCGAGGTCAACCTGGTCCGGGTGGCCATCCAGGCGCTGGGCGCGGTGGCCGGTGGCACCCAGTCGCTGCACACCAACGCCTACGACGAGGCGTTGGCCCTGCCCACCGAGAAGTCGGCCCGCCTGGCCCTGCGCACCCAGCAGGTCCTGGCGTACGAGTCGGGCCTGACCGGCACGGTCGACCCGTTCGCCGGGTCGTACGCGATCGAGGCCCTGACCGACGAGGTGGAGCGGCAGGCGGCCGAGCTGATCGAGCGGGTCTTCTCGTACGGGTCGGCGGTCGACGCCATCGAGCAGGGTTTCCAGAAGCAGGAGATCGAGGCGTCGGCCTACCGGATCGCCAACGAGATCGACAGCGGCGAGCGGGTCGTGGTCGGGGTCAACCGGTTCGCGGCCGACGAGGAGGAGCGCTACGAGCCGCTCCGCGTCGACCCGGCGATCGAGGCGGCCCAGGTGGCCCGGCTGGCCGCCCTGCGGTCGGCACGCGACAACGCGGCGGTCGAGGCGGCCCTGGCGGATTTGGCGAAGGCCGCCGGTGGGACCGAGAACGTCCTACCGTTGATGAAAGAGGCGTTGCGCCTTCGTGCCACTGTGGGCGAGGTGTGCCACACCTTGCGCGGTGTGTGGGGCGTCCACCACCCTGTCGAGCGTTTCTGACCACCGCGTGGCACCGTTGAACCTGCGTCACCTCCGCCTTCGTAACCGGTTGTAGGGGGTGAGGGGGCCACCAGCTCCCGTACCCAGGTCTTTTGTCACCGAGCGCGATCCATTGCGCACGGGAATGGCGTTGCACAGCGTCACGTAAAACGGTCTAAGCTGTCGCGCGTCGCAAAAACCTGACAAAACTTCGAGAGTACGGAATCCGACGTGACTACTACTCTGACGGAGCCCGAAGGGGCCCATGCGGAGTGGCCCGGGCCGCTGCCCGGTGCCGAGCCCCTGCCCGGCCGGCTCGACCGCTGGCTCGCCACCCGTGGCGCGGAGCTCGTAGCGATTCGTCGGCACATCCACGCCCACCCCGAGCCGTCCTATCACGAGTTCGAGACGGCGGCCCTGGTCGCTCGCGAGCTCGCCGTGGCCGGGCTCTCGCCGCAGATGCTGCCCGAGGGCAACGGTCTGATCTGCGACATCGGCGAGGGTGACCGGGTCATCGCGTTCCGGGCCGACCTCGACGCGCTGCCGCTGCAGGACCTCAAGGACGTGCCCTACAAGTCCACGGTCCCCAACGTCGCGCACGCCTGCGGCCACGACGTGCACACCACCGTGATGCTCGGCCTCGGCCTGGCGTTGCAGCAGCTCGCCCAGAGCGGCCAGCTCCCGGGCCGGGTCCGGCTGATCTTCCAGTGCGCCGAGGAGACGGTTCCGTCCGGCGCGCCCAAGCTGATCGCCGCCGGTGCTCTCAAGGACGTGGCCGCGATCTTCGCGCTGCACTGCTACCCGCAGTTGCCGGCCGGGCTGATCGGGGTGCGCTCCGGCCCGTTCACCGCGGCCGCCGACACGGTCGACATCAAGCTGAGCGGTCCCGGCGGGCACACCGCCCGGCCGCACCTGACGGCCGACCTGGTGTACGCGCTGGGCAAGGTCATCGTGGACGTGCCCGCCCTGCTGGGCCGCCGCGTCGACCCGCGGGCCGGCCTGTCGATGGTGTGGGGCGCGGTGCACGCGGGCGAAGCGTTCAACGCGATCCCGGGCGAGGGCGTGGCGCGTGGCACCGTGCGCATCCTGAGCCGGGACGCCTGGCGGACGGCGCCCGAGCTGGTGACCCAGTTGATCAAGGACGTGGTCGCGCCGACCGGGGCGCAGGTCGAGGTGGGCTATCACCGCGGTGTCCCGCCGGTGATCAACGACCGGATGGCCGCCGCGGTGATCGCGGGTGCGGCCGGCGCCGCGCTGGGCGCCGAGCGGGTGGTCGAGGCCGAGATCAGCATGGGCGGCGAGGACTTCGCCTTCTACCTCGACCAGGTGCCGGGCGCGATGATCCGGCTGGGCACCGGGGCGCCGGGCTCGGACGCCAAGCACGACCTGCACCAGGGCGACTTCGACGTGGACGAGCGCTCCATCGGCTACGGCGTCCGCGTCATGGTCCACACCGCCCTGGCCGCCCTGGCCACCGCGGCTTTCTGACCGGCACCGAGAACGGCGACGGGATCCCGCACTCGCGGGATCCCGTCATTTCTTACGGCGTCTCCGACGGCGGCTGCTGGGCTGGTGGCGCCGAGACCGGTGTCTGCGCCGCGGGCGGGTGCGGCAGCTGGGCGCCGGGCACGACGTAGGCCGGGGTGCCCCCATGCGAGGCGCGGCGGGTGCGGTTGTAGCGCTTCACGGCGTAGATGACGCCCCAGATCGGCAGGCCGAACGCGATCAGCCACGGCAGCAGCGCGCCCAGCACGGTCAGCAGCACCCGCAGCGACGCCAGCAGCGCGTCCCAGCCGGCGCCCAGCCCACCCAGGAAGCCCGGCGGGTCGTCGTCGGCGATCGCCTCGGCCTGCGGGTCGAGCAGCGTCACGGTGATCGTCGAGAGCGCGGTCAGGTCGGCCAGGTTCCGCTTCTTGGCCTGCAGGGACGCCAGGTCGGCCTCGCGGGTGGCCACCTCGCGTTCGAGCATGACCAGGTCGTTCAGCGACTTGGCCTGGGCCAGCAGCTTGCGTCCGCTGTCGACCCGGGCCTGTTGCACGGTGATCCGGGCATCGAGGTCGATGGTCTGCTCGGTCACGTCCTCGGTGCTGATCTGGCGCTGCTCCTCGGTGCCCAGCTCGGCCAGCTGGGCGACGGCGGCGTCGAACTTCTCGGCCGGGATGCGCAGCTCCATCGTCGCCGTGTCGGCCCCGGAGCCGCTGCTGCGGTTGTCGCCGCTGACGAAGCCGCCGGCTGTCTTGGCGATGCCCCCGGCCTGGCCGGCCGCGGCGTCCACGTTCTCGACCCGTACGGTCACCGTGCCCCGATAGATGATCGAGCGCTGTTCGACCCGCAGGTCCGGCGCCTTGGCCGCGGTGTCGGCGCCCTTGCCGGCCTGGGTCTCCACCTCACCCTCGGCCGGTAGGGCCGCGCCCTCGTCCATGGCCGGAGCGCCGGCCGACGAATTCTGCGCCGTGTCGTCGGACCCGCAGCCGGCGAGCAGGACGCCGCTCAGAAGGAATGTTCCCAGCAGATATGTCATTCGCGTGCGAAATGCGCGCATGCTTTCTCCCCATCGGAGTTTCGGTGTGCCCCTGGGACGTGCGGCGGAGCCGTTCCGGTTCCGGCAGACTGCGAGATGAGCGGTTACGAATCGGCAGCGGAGGGATCCCGTGCGCATCACGAAGTTCACCCATTCCTGTCTGCGGGTCGAGGGCGCGGGCGTTCTCGTCGTCGACCCGGGCACGTTCAGTGAGCGGGCGGCGCTCGACGGCGCCGACGCGGTGCTCATCACCCACGAGCATTTCGACCACCTCGACCCCGACGCGCTGGGCGAGGCGAACGGGAAGCAGCCCGGTCTGCGGCTTTTCGCGCACGCCGACGTGCTGGAGCAGCACCCGCGCTTCGCCGACGTGGCCACCGCGGTCGAGCCGGGCGGCACGTTCGAGGCCGCCGGCTATCAGGTCCGGGTGTACGGCGGTCAGCACGCGGTCATTCACCCCGACATCCCGCGCATCGCGAACGTGGGCTACCTGATCGGCGACGGGTCCACGAATCTCTACCACCCCGGTGACTCGTTCACCGTGCCGGAGGACACGACGGTGGACACGCTTTTCGCGCCGTTGAATGCTCCTTGGATGAAGCTTTCCGAGTCCATCGATTTCATCCGCGCCGTCAAGCCGGGGCGGGCCTACGCGCTGCACGACTACCTGCTCACCGAGACCGGGGCCAAGGTGTCGGACGGACATCTCGAACGACTCGGTGGCACGAAGTACGCGCACGTCGCGCCGGGCACTAGCATCGCCTGACGTGCCCAGCGCCACCGACGAACTGATCCAGCGGCTGTACGAGTCCCCGCCGGAGGGCTTCGTCGCGGCCCGCACGGCCGCGATCGAGCAGGCCCGCCAGGCCGGCGACAAGGCGACCGCCAAACGCCTGGCCGCCCTCAAGAAGCCGACCGTGGCCGCCTGGGTGGTCAACCTGCTCGCCCTGCGCCGGCCCGACCTGATCGAGGAACTGGTCGAGCTCTCCACCGCGCTGCGCGACGCCCAGCGTGGTCTGGACGGCTCGGCTCTGCGCGAGCTCACGGCCCAGCGCCGTCAGGTGGTCTCGGCCCTGGTCGCGGCGGCCGGCAAGCTGGCCCGGGGCGAGGACAGGTCGGTCAAGGTGCCGCTCGGGGAGGTCGAGGCGACGCTGACGGCCGCGCTGGCCGAGCCCGAGATCGCCGCCCAGGTGCGCACCGGCCGGCTGATCCGCGCCGCCACCTACGCGGGCTTCGGCGAGGTGCCGCGGCCCCGGCTGCGCCTGGTCACCGATGAGGCCGATGTCGACAGTGACGACGCCGAGGACCACGACGAGGAGGAGGACGAGGGCGGCGAGGTCGTCGAGTTCCCGCAGCAGTCGGCCCGCGAGCGGGCAGCCGAGGAAAGACGTAAGCGGGAGCTGGAGCAGCGCCGCCGGGAACTGCGCCGCGAGTTGAGCAACGCGCAGTCGGCCGAGAAGCGGGCCGACACCCAGCTCGAGAAGGCCGAGGCGGCGGAACGTGATGCTGGTCACGTTGTAGAGGATCTCGACGCCGAACTGGCCGAATTGGAGCGCCGTCGTACTGAGGCGCAGGCCGACGTGGCTCGCCGCAAGCAGGCCCGTCGCCTCGCCGAACGGGAAGCGGCCGCGGCTCGCCGCCAGGTCGGCGACGTTCAGGCGGCCTTGGAAGACCTCGAATCGGACTTGTCGAATTGATCCGGATCGTCCGGCGGAACGGAAAGAATATTTTCCAGAACGTGCCCGGGGGAGCAGAATCGGGCGGGTGACACCCGAACAGGCTGCCGCCACTGCCAAGACGGGACTCGCGACGATAGTGGGCGCCTTCGCGGAGTCGCCTCAGACGCTTCGCCGGGCCCGCCTCTTGGGCCTGTCCGGCTGGGCCTATCACGTGTCCGCGCGCGCCGGTGCGCTCGGCGATGTCCGTCCCGAAACTGTTGCCGCGTCGATCGGCATGATCGCGCCCGAGGCGGTCATCGACGGCTGGGAGGCGACCGCGAAGACCTCCGCGCCCATGGAGGTGGCCACCTGGCACCTGCACGAGCTGTGCACCTGGGGCGCCGAGCAGCTCGGCGGGTTCCCCCGGCTGGCCCGCCTGCACGAGCTGACCCGCCGGGTGGTCACCGCGGTCGACTACGCGGGGCTTCCGCTGTTCGCCGCCTGGCGGGCCATGCCGGTGCCCGACCAGGCGCCGGGCGCGCAGGCCGCGGTGCTGCTGCACCTGCTGCATGAGCACCGCCTCGGCGTGCAGCTGGTGGCCGTACGGGCCGGGGGCCTCACGCCGCTCCAGGCGATCATCGCCGGCCCCGAGGGCGAGACCGGCGCGGTCGCTTTCGGCTGGCAGCCGCCCTATCCGCCGGCGGGCCCGATCGTCCGGCGCCTGATCTGGGCCGAGTCGGTGGCCGACGCGATGGCCGGTCAGGCCTACGCGGCCCTCGACCTGGGTGAGCGCATCGAACTCATCGGCCTGCTGGAATCGCTGCGGCACCGCCTCGCGCAATAACGGCTCGCCCGGCGGGCACGGGTCGTGATCCGATGCCGGGGTGACTGAGCTTCCCGACGGCTGGATCGTGCGCCGGCCCACCCTCGACGACTCGCCCGCGATCCTGAAGCTGGTGCACGCCAGCGACATCGCCGCTGTCGGCTATCCCGACTACACCGCCGAAGAGGTGCGTGAGGCGCTCACCGAGCCCAACACCGACCTGGCGCGCGACGTCTGGGTCGCCTGCGACGCGGGCGGGCGGATCGTCGGCTGGGCCTATCCGGGCAACGCGACCGGCGAGAACCGCGACTTCATCGAGGTGTACGTGTGGCCGGGGGACGGGGTGCCGGCGATGCGCCCGCTGCTCGAGCTCATGCTGGCCCGGGTCGCCGAGCGCAAGATCGAATTCGGCCACGGGACGTACGAGGTGCGGGCCGGCGCCGTGCCGACCGAGACCGCGTACATCGATCTGCTGACCGAGCACGGGTTCGCCTTCCTCAAGCTGAACGCCCGCATGCAGATGTCGCTGGCCGGCGTGTCAGCGGTGGCGCCCGAGCCGCCGGCGGGCGTCACGATCCGGACGGTCAGGCCCGGCGACGAGGTCGACCTGCGCGCGTTTCACCACGTCATCGAGCAGGCGTTCCTCGACTCCGATCACCGCAGCACCTCTTACGAGAACTGGCGCAAACAGGTCGCCGACGATCCGGCGCCGGTCTTCGACGAGTGGTTCGTGGCCGAGGTGGACGGCGTGGTCGCGGGCGTGCTCGAGTCGTCGTACGACAGCGACGAGGACTCCGGTGAGGGCTGGGTCAAGCGGCTCGCGGTGCTGGGGTCGTACCGGAAGAAGGGTCTGGGCGAGGCTCTGCTGCGCCGCGCCTTTGCCGCCTACGCCGCGAAGGGACGCGACAAGGCGGGGCTGGGCGTCGACATGGCGAACCCGACGAGGGCCGCCCGGCTCTACCTCGCCGTCGGCATGAAGCCGCTGTACGAGGCCAACATCTATCAGAAGTGGATTTAGACCTCGGGTGACGAGGGGCCGGTGGGGCGGCGGCGCAGCTCCTCGACGTAGTCGTCGGGGGCGCCCGCCTTCTCGGCCGCGGTGGCGATCTCGCTCAGGTACCACGCCGTGGGCAGGCCGCCCTCGTAGCCGGCGAAGACGTAGACCCAGGCGCTGAACTCGCCCTCGAGCGTCGATACACGCACGGTGACCTTTTGGTATGCGCCCGCAGTCACCCCCTCGACCTCGTCGAGTTGTGACGCATCCCACGGGTGGACGTCGTAGAGCGACACGAAGACGCGGTCGCCGGGCGACTCGACGATCGTCGTGACGGCGCCCTCGCTGCCGATTTCCCCCTCACCGGCAAAGGTCAGGCGCCAGCCTTCTATCCACCCCACGCCCACCATGGGCGAGTGCGGACAGTAGGCCCGCATGCGGGCCGGGTCGAGGTTTGAGCCATACGCGGCGTAATGACGCACGGCGATGACGATAGCCGGACAGGGCGGTCGTGGAGAATACAAGGAGTGCGTGTCGGCACAACTGCCATGCGGGAAGAGGGTTGGAACGCTGTGAGCCGGATCGTGATCATCGGTGGGGGACCGGGCGGGTACGAGGCGGCCCTGGTCGCCGCGCAACTCGACGCGGACGTCACCCTCGTCGAAGCGGAGGGCCCGGGCGGCGCCTGCGTGCTGACCGACTGTGTGCCCTCCAAGACCTTCATCGCGAGCTCCGAGGTCATGACGGGGTACCGGCACAACGAGCGCTTCGGCATCCGTTCGGCCGGGCTCGAGGGCGTGTCGGTCGACGCGGTGGCGGTCAACGCGCGGGTCAAGAAGCTCGCCCTGGCCCAGTCGGCTGACATCCACGCCAAGCTGATCAAGGCCGGGGTCGACGTGGTGCACGGCCGGGCCCGGCTGGGGGAGGACACTCTCGGCCACACCCACCAGGTGCTCGTCACGCCTCACGACGGGGATACGTACGCGGTGGAGGCCACCACTGTGCTGCTGGCGACGGGCGCCACGCCCCGGGTGCTGGCGACCGCCCAGCCCGACGGTGAGCGCATCCTCGACTGGCGTCAGCTCTACGACCTCACCGAGCTGCCGTCCCACCTCATCGTGATCGGCTCGGGTGTGACCGGCGCCGAGTTCGCCAGCGCCTACCTGGCCATGGGCGTGCAGGTCACCCTGGTCTCGAGCCGCGAGCGGGTGATGCCGCACGAGGACGCCGACGCCGCGATGGCGATCGAGCGGGTCTTCCGCGAGCGCGGCATGTCCATTCTCAGCCAGTCCCGCGGCAAGTCCGTGGTCAACACCGGCTCCGGGGTGCAGGTCACGCTGGGCGACGGCCAGGTCGTCGAGGGCTCGCACGCGCTCATCGCGGTCGGCGCGGTGCCCAACACGGCGGCGCTCGGGCTCGAGGAGTACGGCGTGCAGGTCGGCAACGGCGGCTATGTGACCGTCGACCGGGTGTCGCGCACCAACGTGCCCGGCATCTACGCCGCCGGCGACTGCACCGGGGTGCTGCCGCTGGCCAGCGTGGCCGCCATGCAGGGCCGCATCGCCATCTGGCACGCGATGGGCGAGGCGGTGGCGCCGCTGCGGTTGCGTACGGTCTCGGCCAACGTCTTCACCGACCCCGAGCTGGCCACCGTGGGCGTCTCACAGAACGACGTGGACGCGGGCCGGGTGCCGGCGCGCCAGGTGATGCTGCCGCTGACCGGCAACGCGCGGGCCAAGATGGCCGACCTGCACGACGGTTTCGTGAAGCTCTTCTGCCGCCCCGCGACCGGTCAGATCGTGGGCGGGGTGGTGGTCGCGCCCAAGGCGAGCGAGCTGATCCTGCCGATCACGATGGCGATCGAGAACAACCTGACCGTGGACCAGCTGGCCCACACGATCACTATCTACCCGTCGTTGTCGGGGTCGATCGCGGAAGCGGCGCGTCAGCTGATGCAGCACGAGCTGCAGTAGCGTCCGGCTCGGCGGCCTGGTGGAAATCGGCGGCCCCGGCCCCGGCGGCGAGAGCCCGCTCGAGGTCGAGGGCCGCCGCCTGCTCGGCCGCGACGGCGAGCTGACGAGCCTCGTCCTTGCGGCCCCCGAAGAGGGCCAGGATCCAGCCGGCGGTGCCGAAGACGACGGCGGCGGTGGCGGCGATGGCGAACAGCCGCCAGGCCGACTGGGTGATCGCCGTGCCGCCGATGTGGCCGACCAGGCCGCCGTACGAACCCCAGGCGATCGCGGCGGCGCCGTCGTACAGGACGAAGAGCTTGACCGGGTAGCCGCGCCGGCCGGCGTGGAAGCCGGCCGCCATGCGCCCGCCCGGCACGAACCGGCAGAGCAGCAGGACGAGCGGGCCCGGCCGGCGGAGGCCGCGGGTGAAGCGGGCGGCCGCCAGCTTCGTACGGGAAGGGTCTTTGGCTTCGTCGTCGTGCCGGGGGGCGTAGCGGGCGCGTAAGGCGGCCAGCCGGCCCGTGCCCCGGTCAGCGCTGCTGCGGCCGAGAACGAACGCGATGGCGTCGCCGGTGAACATGCCCAGCGCCCCGACCAGGATGACCAGAGCAAGATCCAGATTGCCGTAGACAGTCAGCGCGCCGGATGTGATCATGATCGCCTGGATCGGCACCACCGGGATCAGCGCGTCGATGGCGAGGAAGCCGAAAAGAGCAAGGTACGCCCATGCCGGTGTTGCCATCATGGTCAACAGTTCGGTCATCGGTCTCGCCACCTCGCGGCTTTGTATCGGGGCCCACGACATTGTCCGTGGAGTCACCTGAGAATGTGCTGTGTTCAGCATGCTCCCTGATCAGACCCGGTCGTCGGTGATGCCTGACACGGTAAGGCCTCGATGCCTGCGGTGCCTGTCATTTTCGGGACGCTGCCGTCTCGTAAGGGCGTTCGGTCCCCATTTGTCCGAGCGATTTTTCGCCGAAGCGCGGCGGGCGTACCGTGAAGTTGCCGGAACTCCGGGTCCCCCGTTCTCGGTGTGCCGGCCGGTGGGCCGTCCGTAGGTCCCGTACGGGCGGCCCACCCCTGCCTCACCTACGCTGGTGCGCGTGCCTGCGCTGGTCCCGCCCACAGTCGATGCCCGGCCGTCGTTCCTGGCCGCGATGGACGAATACGTGGCCGAGGGCCGCGGCGGTCCGGATGACTTCAGCAACATCGGAGCCGACCTCCGCGCGTACGCGTCGACCTGGTCGAGCCCGGCGGGCTTCGCGGACTTTGTCGGCTTCCTGCTTGCGCAGCGCCGGGAAGAGACACCCCGGCCGCCTGGCTACGTGCCGACGACGGTGCTGTGGTGGCTCGAGGGCGAGGTCTACCTGGGCCGCCTCAACATCCGCCACCGCCTCGCGCCCGGTCCCGCCGGCGAACGCAACGGTCACATCGGTTACGACGTACGCCCCTCGGCCCGCCGCCAGGGCCACGCCACCGCCATGCTGGCCGCGGCACGGCCGGTGGCGGCCGCTCTGGGCCTTCCCAAGGTGCTCATAACCTGCGACTTCGACAACCAGCCATCCCGCCGAACCATCGAACGCAACGGCGGCATCCCGGCCGCCCGCCGCGACGAAAAGCTCCGCTACTGGCTGGCCACCACCTGAGCCCGCTGCCGGAGTGGTGGCCGGCTCCCTCGTCTGGGGCTGCTGCTGTAGCGCCGGCCGGCTCACCGTGTGGGTCTGCTGGTATGGCGTTGGCCGGTTCGCCGTCTGGGGTTGTCGCTGTGGCGGTGGCCGGTTCGCCGTCTGGGGCTGTCGCTGTGGCGCTGGCCGGTTCGCTGCCTGGCGTCACTGCTGTGGCGCCGACCGGCTCCCGCCTTGGGCTCCTCCTGTCGCGCCGACCGCGACGACAGGCTTTGCCAGTGCCTCGCGAGGAGTGCCGTTCCTGTGGTGGCGACAAAGGCTTCGCCAGTGGCTCATGAGCGGAGGCCATTCGTTGGCGTCGAGGGCCGCGAAAGGCTTCGCCAGTGGCGCGCGAGGGGAGCCGCTCCTGTGGCGTCCCGCGGCGACGAAAGCTCTGCCACCGGCCCACCAACGGGGCCGCTTCTGTCGCGCTTGCCGTGAGGGAAGCTCCGCTACCGGCTCACCTTGGGGCCGCTTTTCCGGCGCCGGTCGCCGCCACACTGCCGTGGCGGTCGCTGCCACACTGCCGTGCCGCTTGCGGTCACTCGATGTTGCACACCACTGAGCCGGCGGTGACGGACTCTCCGACCTTTACCGACAGGCCGGACACCGTGCCGGCCTGGTGGGCGGTGAGCGGCTGCTCCATCTTCATGGCCTCGACGACCACGATCACGTCGCCTTCGGACACGTTGTCGCCGTCGGCTACGGCCACCTTGACGACTGTGCCCTGCATCGGGGCGGTCAGTGCCGCGCCGCTCGCCTGGGTCTGGGCGCCCCCGCCGCCGCGGCGCGGAGCCGGTCGCGCGGCCGCGGCTGGGCCCGGGCCGGCGCGCAGCAGTTTCGACGGCAGCTTGACCTCGAGGCGCTTGCCGCCGACCTCGACGACGACCGTCTCGCGCTCTTCGGCGCCCGGCGCGGCCTCGCCGCTCGCGGTGAAAGGTTCGATGCCGCCTTCCCACTCCGTCTCGATCCATCGGGTGTGGACGGTGAACGGCTCGGACGTGAAGGCGGGGTCGCGCACCACTGCGCGGTGGAACGGCAGCACCGTGGCCAGCCCGGTGATGACTGTTTCGTCGAGAACCCGGCGCGAGCGTTCCAGGGCCTCTTCCCGCGTACGGCCGGAAACGATGATCTTGGCTAGTAGGGAGTCGAAGTTTCCGCCGACGACGCTGCCGGCCTCGACCCCCGCGTCGACCCGGACACCGGGGCCGAGCGGCCACACCAGCGCCTCGACCGCGCCGGGGGCCGGCAGGAAGTTGCGGCCCGGGTCTTCGCCGTTGATGCGGAACTCGATGGAGTGGCCGCGCGGGACCGGATCGCTCGTGAACCGCAGCGGCTCGCCCGCGGCGATGCGGAACTGCTCGCGTACGAGATCAATTCCGGCCGTTTCCTCGCTGACCGGGTGCTCGACCTGGAGGCGGGTGTTGACCTCGAGGAAGGAGATCGTGCCGTCCTGGCCGACCAGGTATTCGACCGTGCCCGCACCGTGATAGCCGGCCTCGCGGCAGATCGCCTTCGCGCTCTCGTGAATGGACGCTCGCTGCTGGTCGCTCAGGAACGGGGCCGGCGCCTCCTCGACGAGCTTCTGATGCCGCCGTTGCAGGGAGCAGTCACGCGTGCCGACCACGATGACCGTGCCGTGCGTGTCGGCCAGCACCTGTGCCTCGACGTGCCGCGGGCGGTCGAGATAGCGCTCGACGAAGCATTCGCCCCGCCCGAACGCCGCCACCGCCTCGCGCGTCGCGCTCTCGAACAGGGCCGGGATCTCGTCGATCGTGCGCGCGACCTTGAGCCCGCGCCCGCCGCCGCCGAACGCCGCCTTGATGGCCACGGGCAGACCGTGCTGCTCGGCGAACGCCACGATCTCGGTCGCGTCGGCCACCGGCTCGGCCGTGCCCGGCACCAGCGGCGCGCCGGCCCGCTGGGCGATGTGCCGGGCGGTGACCTTGTCGCCCAGGTCGCGGATCGCCTGCGGGGTCGGGCCGATCCAGGTCAGCCCCGCGTCGAGCACCGCCTGGGCGAAATCGGCATTCTCGGAGAGGAAACCGTAGCCCGGATGGACCGCGTCGGCGCCGCTGCGCGCGGCGACCTCGAGCAGCTTGCCGATGCTCAGGTAGGTCTCGGCCGCGGTCTCGCCCACCAGCGCGTACGCCTCGTCGGCGAGCCGGGCGGCCAGCGCGTCACGGTCGCTGTCGGCGTAGACGGCGACGCTGGTCAGTCCGGCGTCCTGACAGGCCCGGATGACCCGGACGGCGATCTCGCCACGGTTGGCGATCAATACCTTGCGCACGGGCTGAGCCTAGCCGCAGCGGCCGACAGTTTTACGCTGACGGAGTGTCCGCGACCCGCATGATGATCCTCGGCCTGGTGCAGTGGCTGGAGCCGGTGCACGGCTATGACGTAAGGCGTGAGCTGCTGAGCTGGAGCGCCGACAAATGGGCCAACGTCCAACCGGGGTCGATCTATCACGGTCTGCGCAAGTTGACCGATGAGGGGTTGTTGCGGGAGGTCGCCACCGAGCAGGTGGGTGGCCGTCCCGCGCGTACGACGTACGAAACCACCGACAAGGGCAAAGCGGAGTTCCAGGCGCTGTTGAGGAACGGCTGGTGGAACCTGACGCCGGGGCCCGATCCCTTCATGGCCGCGTTCTCCTTTCTGCCCGCGCTTCCCCGCGAGGAGTCCGCGGCGGCGCTGCGAAACCGGGCAAACCAGCTGCGGGCAGGCGTGCAGCAGCTCGAGGCTGCGACCAAGGCCGACTGGGCCGACAACAAACCGGCTTTCGTGGCGTGGATGTGGGAGCGCAGCATCGCGATGGCCGAGGCCGAGATCGCCTGGTGCGAGCGCACGGCCCGCCGCATCGAGACGATGGGGGACGCCTGGCAGACCCTGAACGAGGCGCGGGAGACCGCTGCCGACGCCGAAATCAAGTTTGACTAGTAAAACTTGACGGTCGTAGGCTCCCCTGCATGATTGAGACGCGCGGGCTACGCAAGTCGTTCGTGTCGCGCCAGGGGCGCGAGAAAAAGACGGTCGAGGCCGTACGCGGTGTCGACCTCACCGTCGCCGAGGGCGAGATTTTCGGCTTCCTCGGTCCCAACGGGGCCGGCAAGACCACTACGCTGCGCATGCTGGCCACGCTGATCGTGCCCGACGACGGCTCGGCCACGATCGCCGGCGCCGACCTGCGCGCCGATCCGGGCGAGGTGCGCCGTCGCATCGGCTATGTCGCCCAGGGTGGCAGCACCTGGGATGATTCCACCGCCCGCGAGGAACTGGTTCTCCAGGCACGCCTCTACGGCGCCTCCAAGAGTGATGCGCTCGCCCGGGCCGCGCGCGTCCTCGAGGGGTTCCAGCTGACCGAGTACGCCGACCGCAAGTGCAAGACCTACTCCGGGGGCCAGCGGCGGCGGGTCGACATCGCGCTCGGCATCATCCACGAGCCCAAGGTCGTCTTCCTCGACGAGCCGACCACCGGACTCGACCCGCAGAGCCGGGCCCACATGTGGGACGAGATCAGACGGCTGCGCGCGGAGGGCATGACCGTCTTCATCACGACCCACTACCTGGATGAGGCCGACGCGCTCTGCGACCGCATCTCCATCATGGACAACGGCGAGATCGTCGCCTCCGGCACGCCGGCCGAACTCAAACGCGAGATCTCGGGCGACGTCGTGCGGGTCGGCCTCCCGGTCGACGCTGTCCCGGCGGCGGTCCAGGCCCTGACTTCCTACAAGACCGAGACGTACGAGGACAACGTGCGCCTCTACGTCGAGGACGGCGCCGTGGCGATCCCGCAGATCCTGCGCGCCCTCGACGCGGCCGGCGTCCCACTCGGCACCGTCGAGTTGCACCGGCCCAGCCTCGACGACGTGTTCCTCACCAAGACCGGCCGATCGCTGCGGGAGAGCTGAGAAATGAAGCTGCTGCGCGACACCTCACTGATCTTCAACCGCCAGATGCAGTTGCTGCTGCGCAACCCGGTCTGGATTCTCGTCGGCGTCTTCCAGCCGGTGATGTACCTGCTGCTTTTCGCCCCACTCCTCAAGCCGGCCCTGCAGGTGCCGACCAACGCCGAGGCGTACGAGATCTTCGTACCCGGTCTGCTCGTGCTCCTGGCCATCTTCGGCGGCCTGTTCCAGGGTTTCGGCCTCATCGCCGAGTTGCGGGCCGGCGTCATCGAACGGTCCCGGGTGACCCCCGTCAGCCGCCTGGCGCTGCTGCTGGGCCGCTCACTGCGCGACGTGGTGTCGCTGATCGCCCAGGCCGTCATCATCACGCTGCTGGCGCTGGTGTTCGACCTGCGGGTCTTCGTGCCCAACCTGCTGCTGGCCTACCTGATGCTGGCCCTGATCTCGCTGATGACGTCCGCGCTTTCGTACGGCGTGGCTCTCGTGGTCAAGAGCGAAGATGCGCTGGCCCCGCTGATGAACACGGTCGCCCAGCCGGTGCTGCTGCTCAGCGGCATCCTGCTGCCGTTGACGTACGCCCCCGGCTGGCTCCAGGGCGTCGCCGACTGGAACCCGTTCTCCTGGGCGGTCAACGGCACGAGGGCGTTGTTCCGCGGCGATCTGGGAGCGCCGGATGTCTGGCAGGGCCTGCTCATCATGGCCGTGCTGGCCGTCGTGGCGGTGGGCTGGGCGGCAAGGGAGTTCGCCCGAAGCGTCCGTTGACCCCTACTTCTTCCAGAGGGCGATGTAGGGCACGCCCATCTCGGCCAACAGGTTCCGGAGCAGGGGCAGCGACAGCCCGATGACGTTCCCGGGGTCGCCTTCGATACGCTCGACGAAGGCGCCCCCGCGGCCGTCCAACGTGAACGACCCGGCCACGTGCAGCGGTTCCCCGCTGGCCACATAGGCGGCGATTTCCTCATCGCTGATATCGGCGAAGTGCACGGTGGTGGTGCCGACCGCTTCGGCCTGCTTGCCGGTGACAAGGCTGGTCACGTGATGCCCGGTGTGCAGCACGCCGGCCCGCCCACGCATCCGCTTCCAACGCGCGGTGGCCTCTTCGCCGTTGGCCGGCTTGCCGAAAATCTCACCCTCGAACGCCAGCACGGAATCACACCCGAGCACGACAACCCCCGGGTCGGCGTTCAACTGAGCGGCAATGGTGCGCGCCTTCATGCGCGCCAGCGCAAGACAGAGCGAGTGCGCATCCGCAGCCTCAACGGTCGACTCATCCACGCCGCTGACCATGACGTCAGCCTCGATCCCGGCCGCACTGAGCAACCCTCGCCGAGCCGGACTGGCCGAAGCAAGAATCAACCGATACACAATGTCCTTCTCCACGCTCAAGAGGCTACAAGCCCCAACCGTGCGAAGGAGCACACAACCCGGCGTTCAGTCCCCAAACGAGACCGGCACAGCAATAATGCGTCGCGCTCCTACCGTCGCCGCCGACGCCGTAACCCCACTGCGGTAAGCGCTCCAACCACGGCAAGAACGGCCGCAACCCCGCCGAACACCAAGGCCGAGCCGCCACCCGACGGTTCCGAATCAGCCCGAGCCCCAGTACTGGGAGCAACAACCTCAGGCCGAATGACACCGGGCGCGCTGCTAGCCGGCGAACCGGAGCCGGGCGCTGAATTGCCCCCACCCTCAAGCGGCGGAACGTCAGCAGTCAACGCCTTAACAATATTGAGCCGCCCAAACCCGCATTCATCATCCCGGCCCGGCGGCCCAATATCGTCCGCGGTGGAGGTCAGTCGATGAACTACCTCCCTTGCGGATAGCTCGGGAAACTTCGACCGAATAAGTGCGGCAGCGCCGGACACTATTGCGGTCGAATTAGACGTCCCATTGGACCTTCGGTACGTGGCTTTCGGAAGCGCGGTAACGATATCTACACCAGGCGCACATATCTGTACCTTTGGATCAGGAGCTGATACTTCGGAATGCTTCCCGTCGCGCCCGGTGGATCCAACCGTTAGCACACCATCTATAGCGCCAGGATAGCCTATCAATGTTTCGGATGACGCATTAGCGGCGGCTGCAACGACGACGATGTCATTTGTGAGTGCGGCGCGTACCGAATCTTGTAGGGCAAATGCAGGGCCAACGCTAGAAGAAACGTTGATGACCTTGGCGCCGTGCTCGGTGGCCCATTTGATTCCCTTGGCCATCGGGGCAGGGTCGAGATTCTTGCCCGACCTTGTAATCCGGATAGGCAACAATTTCGACGATGGCGCGATACCTTGGAGGCCGCTTCCTGAAGACTTCCCATGCCCACCAACGAGCGAGGCCATGGCTGTGCCGTGGCCAAAATCGTCGATCTTTCCGCTTCCGGGACTGGCAGTCGTCTCGTCGGTTCCATCAAGTAAATTCCGCCTGAGGTCCGGATGGGGATAGGATCCCGAATCCACAATGGCGACCACTACGCCCGAGCCGGTCGAAATTGCTTGGGCTTGAGCTATTTTCAACGAGCGCAAGTACCACTGACTGTCACGAACGCCGTCAGCGTGTGCGATGCTGGGTGGTGCTGCCGTAACTGCCAGGATGAAGATGCCTGCAGTTATGGATAAGCTGCGGAAAGTAGTCAACTGAGTCCGATCGCCGGTCCCGGGTCGATGCGGCGTTGTTGCGACGGAAGAACAATCGGGTCTACCCCTTCGGCCGTTTCCCAGGGGTTATCGGGATCCCAGCGTGCAGGGTCCGTCGGGCTGCGGTGATCACTTCTGCGGCTACCGACCTGGCCGTATGGCTGTCCGACGCCATTGGCGGAACTGCGTCCGCTCGAGCTGCCATGAGCTGCGGTACCGCCGCCGATGACTCCTCCGACAGGATTGACGCGATTCGCGCTTGTTCGCGCTGCGCCCGGCTGTCCGATTCCTGGCGTCGGTACGCCGCCGATCATCCCGCCGGGAGGTAGCACGTGAACACCGTTCGCTCCCGAACTCCGAACGAGACCTTCCCGTGGAGCGCCGGTTCCGCGACTCACATTCGGAGGCGGGGGGACGATGCCGGTGCCGCTGTTCGGAGCGAAGCCCGGCCGGGAGATAGGTGGAGAGATCAGTCCCGGGTTGTTTAGGGAGCCACTACTCGGGCTCAGTGGCGCCGGGGAGGGGAAACTTGACGGTGGAGGATTGATAGCCGTCGGATTAGCTCCACCAAGGACAAGTCCGGGCTGAGTCGTTGCCGGCGACGCGACGGGTTGGAAAGCACTCGGTGCAGGAAAGGAAGCGGAGGGGCGCGACGAGCTTGCGGAGTTGGGCGCGCTGCTCTCTGGCCCAAAAGATGGCGTGATTGGCGGGATGGGCGGTGGCGTATACGGACCGTCTCCATCTGGCGGCGGGTCCTGCCTCGACGAAGTCGGCTTGTAAAGCGTCGGGGTGCGTACATTCACCTGAGCCTGAGCTAGGTCAGCGCTGACTCCGCTCAATAGCGTTACGGCTTTTTGGTGTAGGGCCTCTTGACGGCCGGGGGCTACCGGGGGCTGTTCGCCGCTGGGGCTTGGGGTTGGCTGGGGCTGGCCGCTCGCTGACTGTTGTGGGGCCGTGTGGGTCAGCAAGAGTTGCTCGTTTGACTCGTACTCTCGGGCCAGGTCGTCCATTTCTTTCTGGGCGAGGCTGATGGAGAGCGTGGCCGCGGCGAAGGCGTCGTGGTTGGAGATGGCGGCTTCGTAGGTTTCGCTCAGGTTGGTGATCAGCTCGTCCAGGCGGGCGATGTAGGCCGCCGAGGCCGCGTTCTTTTCCGGGGGCCAGACCGACGCCAGGTTGTCTCGGTAGTTCTGCACCTGCCAGCGGTGCTCGACCAGCAGGTCGGCCGATTGCTTCCAGCCCGTCAGTAGCTCGTAATGCTTGGCTGTGTCGGGGTTCTGGATGAGCGCCTGCATCTGCTGCATCGTCAGCATGCCCCACGGGGTACCACCGGCTCCTCCACCGCCGCCTGCGACGAGCATCAGAGGCTCCCCTCGCTGGTCGTGGGTGTTACCGGCGTCGTTGCTTCGGGGATGCCGACCTTGTCGAAGGCCTTGTCGACGTCGCTGACTCGGGCGTGCGCGAAGGCGTCGGAGCCGCTGTACTGCTTGCTGATGTCGGCGGCCGCGTTCGCGAAGCCCTGGGTGCCGTTCGCGTAGTTGTAGACGTTCTGGTGGGTGACGTCTTGCGCCTCGCGGTGGGCCAGCAGGAACGAAGAAAGCTCGACGAATTCGCCCGGTGGCGGCGGCAGCGGTGTGCCCATCGATTCGCTCACCGTGGACATGTGGGGGGCGTAGCTGTCTTTCACGTTGGCGGCGAGTTTGGCGGCGAACTGTTCCATCGCCTGAATGTCGGCCTCGATCGCGCCGAAGTCAGTGGTGCCGTAGTCACGCAGCCATGCGGGACCGCGATCCTCCTCCGGAATCATCCGCGCCTCCCCGGTCCGAACATTGAAGCGCTTGTGAGCGTAGTCGGTCACTGCCAGCGTCGGGGACCCTGTGGACAGTGACGAACGATGATCTATCGGGGAAGTGCTGACGCCTTCCACGAGTGGGGGGTCATCGATGGGCGTGCGGATCGGGCCCAGTGGGAAACCGGGGTCTGAGCAGGCTCGGCATCAACTTCGCTGGATGCTGCTACCAGCACCGTGACCAGCGCGGCCAGCTCGATGTCGGTGGGCTTGCCACGCACGACGCTGACCAGCGGTTCCGTATTCATCGACCGAGCGTACGACTTGACGGCGAAGATCCGGTGACACGCATCCCACACTCGGCTGATCGATTCGCTGTCGCTCGACATGACCGGGTATTTTCTCCGTGATGTCTTCCTCTCCCCCGCTCGTAGTCGCTGACCGTTACCGGCTTGTCGCGCCGCTCGGTCAGGGCGGGATGGGTCGTGTCTGGCGGGCGACCGATGTCGTCCTGCACCGTGAAGTTGCCATCAAGGAACTGGTGCCGCCGCCCGGCCTGACCGCAGCCGAGCGGCAAGAGATGCGGGAGAGGTCGCTGCGCGAGGCGCGCGCGATCGCCCGGCTCAACAACATCAACGTGGTCCGCGTCTTCGACGTGCTGCGTACGGACGCCGACCCGTGGATCGTCATGGAATACGTGCCGTCCCGCTCGCTGCAGGACACGCTTGCCGCCGACGGTCCGTACAGCCCGGTGCGCGCGGCCGAGATCGGTCTGGGCGTGCTCAACGCGCTGCGCGCCGCCCACCGGGCCGGTGTCGTCCACCGCGACGTCAAGCCGGGCAACGTGCTGATCGGCGCCGACGGCCGAGTCGTGCTCACCGACTTCGGGTTGGCCACCGTCCCGGGAGACCCCAACGTCACGCGTACGGGCCTGGTGCTCGGCTCGCCGGCCTACATCGCGCCCGAGCGAGCCCGTGACGGTTCCGCCGGTCCGGCCGCCGACCTGTGGTCGCTCGGCGCCACCCTCTACGCCGCGGTCGAGGGCGCCTCGCCGTTCGCCCGCCCGTCCGCGATCGCCACCCTGGCCGCGCTGGCCACCGAGAACCCGCCGCCCGCGCGCAACGCCGGCCCGATGAAGCCCGTGCTCAACGGTCTGCTCCGCAAGGACCCCACGCACCGCATCAACGCCGAGGAAGCCGAGCGCTTGCTGCTGCGCGCCGCCGGCCGCCGGTCCAAGCTGAGCTTCCCGATGAGCCCGACGATGCGCCGTCCGGGTGTCGGCCGCGACCGGGCGGCACTGACCGGCGGCACCGCCTCCACCCCGGTCGTGCCGGGTCCACGTCCCCCGGTGGCCCGTCCGGCCAACCCACCCGGCCGTACGCCGGTCACGCCGGCACAGGGTCGTGCCGCGAGTCCGCCGCAGCCGCCCGTCAACCCGGGTCGCCCGGGCGCCGACCAGGGCCGCCCGGTCTTCGCGCCGGGCAAAGCGCCGGTGAGCCGTCCCGCCGCCGAGACCCCGACGAGGGTCGACACGCCGAAGGTGGACGCGCCGCGCCTCGACGCGACCCGGGTCGACGGTCCCAAGATCGATGCCACGCGCGTCGACGGGCCCCCGGTCCGCGACGACAAGACCACCTTCATCGGTACGGGTCCCCACGCGCCCGAGCCGCCGCGGTCCGGCCCGCATGCGAGCGGCGGGATTTCCCGTACGTCCCGTGGCGCGCAATCCGGCTTCACGGCAGCAGACGTCGCGGCCAACCGCCGGAAGACGGCCGCTCCCGAGCACGAGCGGTCCCTGGCCGACGCCACGGCCCTGATCCCGCGGGTGGAACCCGACGCGCCGGCCGAGCAGAAGCCGGTGCCGGCGCAGGCTGACCCGACCACCAAGATCCAAACCCCGCCGAAGAACACGACGGCCCCGGCCAAGCCGAAGCGGAACACGCCCGAGCCCGCCGACAAGACGACCAGGATCCCGGCCCCGGTCGACCAGACGACGAAGATCACGGGGCCCTCCGCCCGGCCGGTTGACCCGACCACCAAGATCTCCGAGCCGGTCGACCGGACAACCAAGATCACCGAGCCGGCGAAGAAGCCCGAGCCCGCGAAGAGCAAGGCCGAGGACGCCACACTTGCGGGCGCCAAGCCCACGGGCACCCAGCCGGCAGACGCCAAGGGCGACGTCAAGGACAGCAAGCCGCCGGCCAAGGGCAAGACCGACAAGGCCGTCGTCGTGGACGCGACCCAGGTCGTGAGCCCCGCCAAGAGCGCCCCGGCCAAGGGCAAGAAGACTGCGGTGCCGGCGAAGAGGGTCGCGCCCGCTGCCGCCGGGCCGAACTCCGAGGGCGACACCCCGGCGGCCGACCAGAACAGTGCCTCGGAGGCGGCCGCGACGGGCGCCGCCCAAGTCACCACGGATGACAGTGCTGCGCAGGGCGGCTCCGCGCAGGGCAGCACAGAGCAGGGCAACTCCGAGCAAAGCGGCACCGCGCAGGGCAGCTCCGAGCAGGGCAGCTCCGCGCAGGGCGGCACCGCGCAGGGCAGCCCCGACCAGGCCGGACCTGAGCAGGGCGGCACCGCGCAGGGCGGCACCGCGCAGGGCGGCACCGCGCAGGGCGGCACCGCGCAGGGCAGCCCCGACCAGGCCGGGACCGAGCAGGGCGGCACCGCGCAAGGCAACACCGAGCAGGGCAACACTGAGCAGGACGGCGCCGCGCAGGCCGGCGATGCCGAGAGCAGCGCCACGCGGGCCCGCGATGCCGAGAAAACCGCGCCGGCCAGCGATGCCGAGAGCAGCGCCACGCGGGCCCGCGATGCCGAGAAAACCGCGCCGGCCAGCGATGCCGAGAGCAGCGCCGCGCAGGCCAGCGATGCCGAGAGCAGCGCCGCGCAGGCCAGCGATGCCGAGAGCAGCGCC
>NZ_JAHWFK010000060.1 GCF_019710575.1 Paractinoplanes polyasparticus
GGTATCAACATCCCCGCCATCGCCGCCTCGGTCGTGCTCACGACCGTCCCGATCGTCCTGCTCTACGCGATCGGCCGCCGCCAGCTGCTCAGCGGCCTGACCGCCGGATTCGGCAAGTAGAAAGGCTTTACCCGATGACCTTCGAGTACCACGTGGCCACCAGTGGTTCCGACGCCGCTTCCGGAACGGCGGACCAACCCTTCCGGACGATCAACCACGCGGCCGCCCTGGCCCAGGCCGGCGACACCGTGACCGTGCACGCGGGGGAATACCGCGAGTGGGTCAAGCCCCGCCGCGGCGGCCTCAGCGAGTCGCGCCGCATCACTTACCGCGCCGCCGAGGGCGAGCACGTGGTGATCAAGGGCTCCGAGCGGATCACCGGCTGGGAGAACGACGGCGGCACGGTGTGGAAGGTGACCGTCCCCAACACGCTGTTCGGCGACTTCAACCCGTACGCCGAAGAGGTGGCCGGCGACTGGATCGTCTACGCCGAGAAGGCGCCCCGCAAGCACCTGGGCGACGTCTACCTGAACGGCCTCAGCTTCTACGAGGTGGGTTCGCGGGCCGAGGTCGACGCGCCGGACCGGCGTACGGAAGTCATCGACAACTGGACGAGGACCACCGACACGGTGCGGAACCCGGACCAGACGCAGCTCGTGTGGTTCGCCTCGGTCGCCGAGGAGACGACGACGATCTGGGCCAACTTCCAGGGCGCCGACCCCAACCAGTCCCTCGTCGAGATCAACGTACGGCGGTCGGTCTTCTACCCCGAGGCGACGCACCTCGACTACATCACCGTGCGCGGCTTCGAGCTCGCCCAGGCCGCCACGCCGTGGACGCCGCCCACCGCCGACCAGCCCGGGCTCATCGGCCCGAACTGGTCGAAGGGCTGGATCATCGAGGACAACGTCATCCACGACGCCAAGACCTCGGCCATCAGCATCGGCAAGGAGGCCTCGACCGGTCACAACTACTCGACCGAGCGCGGCGACAAGCCCGGCTACCAGTACCAGCTCGAGTCGGTCTTCACGGCCCGGCAGATCGGGTGGGACAAGGAGCACATCGGCTCGCACGTCATCCGCCGCAACACGATCTACGACTGCGGGCAGAACGGCATCGTCGGCCACCTGGGCTGCGTGTTCTCGACCATCGAGGACAATCACATCTACAACATCGCCCTCAAGCGCGAGTACTACGGATACGAGATCGGCGGCATCAAGCTGCACGCCGCGATCGACGTCGAGATCCGCCACAACCGGATCCACGACTGCTCGCTCGGCGTGTGGCTCGACTGGCAGACGCAGGGCACGCGGATCAGCCGCAACGTCGTGTACAACAACAGCCGCGACATCTTCATCGAGGTCAGCCACGGCCCGTACATCGTCGAGCACAACGTCTTCGCCTCGCCGGCCGCGATCGAGCTGTTCAGCCAGGGCGGCGCGTTCGTGAACAACCTGATCGCGGGCACCGTCCGGGTCGAGGCGGTCATGGACAGGGCCACCCCGTACCACCGCCCGCACAGCACGCAGGTCGCCGGTTACGCGTACATCCGGGCCGGTGACGACCGCTGGTTCGGCAACCTTTTCGTCGGGGGAGACCCGTCCCGGGCGTACGGGGACCAGGCCGAAGGCGCCGAGCCCGCGTTCAGCGGCACGTCCGCCTACAACGGCTACCCGGTCTCGTTCGACGACTACCGGGACCGCATCGAGTCCCAGCCGCCGGGTGACCACCAGCGCTACCTCACCGTGCAGCAGCCGGTCTGGACCCGGGCCAACGTGTACGCGGCCGGTGCCCAGCCCTTCGACGGCGAGAACAGCCCGGTCGTGGTGTCCGCGGGCTCGGTCTCGGTGACCGACGAGGGCGACAGCGTCCACCTGGTCACCTCGCTGCCGGCCGAGTTCGACGCGGTCCGGCTGGCCGCCGTCTCCGGCCTCGACCTGGAGCGCGTCCGGTTCGCCGACGCCGAGTTCGAGGAGCGCGACGGCTCCCCGGCCGTGCTCGACAAGGACCTGCTGGGCGCCCCGAAGCAGGCGGGCGACTTCCCGGCGGGCCCGATCGCCACCCTCTCCTCCGGAGAGGCCACCACCCGCATCTGGTGAGCTGTCGCGGGGGCGTAGGCGATTTTGCATACGTCTCCGCAACACGCCACCGGGTGGAATGGGGCCGTGAACCGAAGCGCAGATCTGTCCGCACCGCCCCGCCGGACCGGGCTCCTCGTCTCGGCCGTCGTCGTCATCCTGCTGGCCGCGGCGGTCTACGCCCTGCGGCGGATGCTGTTCATGGCCGCCCCGCGGTGCCTGGCCGGGCACTGGCACGGCTGCTACGACACCGAGAACGGCGTCGTGTTCATGCTGCTGGCCGGGTTGCCGGTGGCGGCGCTCCTGGTAGCGGCGCTGGCCCTGGCCCGGCGGGGCGCCTGGCGCAGGTCGGTGGCCGAGGTGGGCCTGGTCTACGGGACGGTGCCGCTGGTCTGGCTGACCCTGATGCCCGGGCCCGGGGCCGGTGTCGTTCCCGGGCGGCTGAGCCTGATCCCGCTGCTCGACCTGGTCACGATGGGCCCGCTCGGGATCGGCGGCAACCTGGTGATCCTCGCGCCGCTCGGGTTCTTCGCCCCGATGCGGTTCGCGATGCTGGCGTCCGTGCCCCGGATGTTCGCCCTCGGGGCCGGCTGCTCGGTTCTGATCGAGACCGCCCAGTACGTCTTCCAGCTCGACCGTGTCTCGTCGGTGGACGACGTGCTGGTCAACGCGACCGGCGCCGCCCTGGCCGCCCTGGCCTCCCGGCGCTGGTGGCGAGCCTAGGCTCCGGACATGCGCGTACTGATCGTGGAGGACGAGCCGCACCTCGCCGAGGCCGTGCGCGACGGTCTGCGGCTCGAGGCGATCGCCGCCGACATCGCCCTCGACGGGAACACCGCCCTCGAACTGCTCGGCGTCAACGCGTACGACCTCGCCGTCCTCGACCGTGACATCCCGGGCCCCTCGGGTGACGAGGTGGCCCGGCACATCGTCGCCTCCGGCCGCGGGATCCCGATCATCATGCTCACCGCGGCCGACCGGATCGACGACAAGGCCTCCGGGTTCGGGCTCGGCGCCGACGACTACCTGACCAAACCGTTCGAGCTGCGGGAACTCGTGCTGCGGCTGCGGGCGCTCGACCGCCGGCGCGCGCACGCCCGGCCGCCGGTGCGCGAGGTCGCCGGTCTGCGGCTCGACCCCTTCCGCCGTGAGGTCTTCCGCGACGGGCGCCCCGTCGCGCTCACCCGCAAGCAGTTCGCCGTGCTGGAGGTGCTCGTCGCCGCCGAGGGCGGGGTGGTCAGCGCCGAAGACCTGCTGGAACGGGCCTGGGACGCCAACGCCGACCCGCTCACCAACGCCGTCCGGTTCACCGTCTCGGCCCTGCGCAAACGGCTCGGCGAGCCCTGGATCATCAGCACCGTGCCCGGCGCCGGCTACCGGATCGCCGGATGAGCGCCCGCGTCAAGCTCACCCTCAGCTACGCCGGGTTCCTGATGCTGGCCGGCGTCCTGCTGCTGGCCACGGTGTGGGTGTTCCTGCTGCGGTACGTGCCCGACCGGGCGCTGCTCATCCGCGCCGACTCCTCCGTCGACGGGGTGTTCCCGGTCCGGTCGAACCTGCTGCACATCTTCGCTCCGCGGGCAGCCGCGGTGCTCGTGTTCCTGCTGGCGTTCGGCCTCGTCGGCGGCTGGCTCCTCGCCGGCCGGATGCTCGCGCCGCTGAAGCGGATCACCGATGCGGCCCGGACGGCCGGGACCGGGTCGTTGTCCCACCGGATCGGCATGACGGGCCGCCGGGACGAGTTCCGGGAGCTCTCCGACGCGTTCGACTCGATGCTCGCCCGGCTCGAGTCGCACGTGGCCGAGCAGCAGCGGTTCGCCGCCAACGCCTCGCACGAGCTGCGCACCCCGCTGGCGATCTCGCGGGCGCTGCTGGACGTGGCCCGCCGGGATCCCGAGCGGGGCCGGGACGAGATCATCGAACGCCTGCACGTCGCCAACCAGCGGGCGATCGACCTCACCGAGGCGCTGCTGTTCCTGGGCCGCGAGGACGTCACCCGGGACAGCGTCGACCTCTCGCTGCTCGCCGAGGAGGCCGTCGAGACGTTGCTGCCCCTGGCCGAGCAGCGCGGGATCACGCTCGAGGTCACCGGCTCGTCCGCCACTGCCGCCGGTTCCGCCGAGCTGCTGCTGCGGGTGGTGACGAACCTGGTGCAGAACGCCATCGTCCACAACCTGCCGGCCGGCGGCACGGTGGCTGTCCACACCGAGGCCGACGGCGACTCCAGCACGCTGCGCGTCGTGAACACCGGGCAGCCGGTGCCACCCGACCTGCTGCCGGCCCTCACCGAACCCTTTCGGCGCGCGACCGGCCGCGTACGCGCCGACGAGCACGCCGGCGTGGGCCTCGGCCTGTCCATCGTGCAGCGAATCGTCCGCGCCCACGGCGGAACCCTGGAGCTGGCGCCCGGCCCAGCCGGCGGTCTGGCGGTCACCGTACGGCTAAGCGCCCCAGCCCCACCAGGTTCAGCAGCCGGCGCAGGTGCGGAGACGGCCGGTCCAGGCTCAGACGCCGTCCCTGCCGGTCCAGCCGGTCGGCCGTCCGGGCCAGGCCGCGCAGACCGGCGCCGTCGATGAAGCGCAGCTCGCTCAGGTCCAGGACCAGGTCGCCGTCGGTTTCCATGCCTCGGTCGAGCGTCCGTTCGAAACTGTCCCGGGTCAGCAGATCGACCTCACCTCGCACCTGAAGTATCGCCATGCTGTAACAGCGCGGAACACCTTCCCTTTGTTACAGGGGCCTCGGTGTCGAAACGGCCGGTCGCCGTTCGACGCACAGATGACAGCGCACCCGACATGAGGAGACAACGATGCGGTTCATGGTGATCACCAAGGCCACCTCGGTGAGCGAAGCCGGCCTGCCGCCCGAGCCCGAGGACTTCGAGACGATGGGCGCCTTCATCCAGGAGCTCGTCGACGCCGGCGTGCTGCTGGCCGCCGACGGGCTGCACCCCAGCGCCCAAGGCGCCCGGATCTACGTCGACGGCGGGAAGAAGACGGTGGTGGACGGGCCGTTCACCGAGACCAAGGAGCTCATCGCCGGCTACTTCCTGGTCGAGACGAAGTCGCTCGAGGAGTGCGTCGAGTGGTTCAAGCGCTGCCCGACCATGCGTGTGGGCGAGGGCGAGCAGACGAACCTCGAGATCCGGCGGGTTGCCCTGGCCGAGGACTTCGGTGATCAGTTCGGCGAGGAGTTCACCGCGGAACTGCGGGAGACCGTGGAGAAGCGGGAGGCGACAGTTGCGTCCCGCCACCCGGCGGAGTAGACGAAGGCAGTGGCCACTGACACCCACCGGGCGATCGAGGCGGTCTGGCGGATCGAGGCGCCCCGGCTCATCGCCGGCCTGACCAGGCTCGTCCACGACGTCGGCGCGGCCGAGGAACTGGCGCAGGACGCCCTGGTCGCGGCGCTGGAGCAGTGGCCGGCCGACGGTGTGCCGGGCAACCCCGGCGCCTGGCTGATGACCACCGCCAGGCGCCGGGCCATCGACCGGGTCCGCCGCAACGAGACCCTGCGGCGCAAGGTCGAACAGGTCGGCCGGGACCTCGACGAGACGACCCCGGACATCGCCGCGCAGGTCGCCGAGGACGACGGCATCGGCGACGACCTGCTGCGGCTGATGTTCGTGGCCTGCCACCCGGTGCTGTCGACCGAGGCCCGCGCCGCGCTGACCCTGCGGCTGCTGGGCGGCCTGACCACCGGCGAGATCGCCCGGGCCTTCCTGACGCCCGAGGCGACGGTCGCCCAGCGCATCGTGCGGGCCAAGAAGACCCTGACCGCCGCCCGGGTGCCGTTCGAGGTGCCGCAGGGCGACGAGCGGGCGGCCCGGCTCGCCTCGGTGCTCGAGGTCGTGTACCTCATCTTCAACGAGGGCTACTCGGCCACCGCCGGCGACGACTGGATGCGCCCGGCCCTGTGCGCGGAAGCCCTGCGGCTGGGCCGGGTGCTGGCCGGGCTGGCCCCGAGCGAGCCCGAGGTGCACGGCCTGGTCGCGCTGATGGAGATCCAGGCCTCGAGGGCGGCCGCCCGCACCGCCCGCGGCGGCGAGCCGATCCTGCTGGCCGACCAGAACCGGGCCCGCTGGGACCAGCTGCTGATCCGCCGCGGCCTGGCCGCCCTCGACCGGGCCGAGGTGCTGGTCGAAGGACAACCAGGTCCGTACGTGCTGCAGGCCGCCATCGCCGCCTGTCACGCCCGGGCCCGCCGGTTCGAGGACACCGACTGGCCGCGCATCGCCCAGCTCTACGAGCGGCTGGCCGCCTCCGTGGCGTCCCCCGTCGTCGAGCTGAACCGAGCGGTGGCGCTGTCCATGGCGTTCGGGCCCGAGACCGGGCTGGCGCTGCTCGACCAGCTGACCGCCGTCCCCGCACTGCACAACTACCACCTGCTGCCCAGCGTCCGCGGCGACTTCCTGGCCAAGCTGGGCCGCCCCGTCGAGGCACGGGCCGAGTTCGAGCGGGCAGCCGCCCTGACCCGCAACGAACGCGAACGAACCCTGCTGCTGAACCGCGCCGCCGACTGCGCTCGCCTCAACGCAGCCGGACGAGCCGGGCCACAGCGGTCGCCAGGCCGGCCAGAGCGGCGACGGCCAGCGTGATCGTCAGCGGCGCGGCGAAGTAGGTCAGCTGGGCCCAGGTCACGGTCCGGCCGTTCGACAGGAACGACACCCCTTGCGGGTACGTGGCCAGCAGCACCACCGGCAGCAGGCCCCCGCCCAGCCGGATCCCGGTCCACCATCGGGACCGCCCGGCCCGGCGCCTCGCCCACCGCTCGGACCGCAGGACACCGAGAACACCGAGACCGGCCGCGACGAGGGCGGTCAGCGCCAGCCCCAGCTCCAGCTTCTGCCGCTCCCCGCCCGGAGCCTCCGGCCGCTCACCGGCGCCGAGAGCCACCAGCCCGAGCATCACGTTGTACATGTCGTCGTGCAGCGAGGCGCTGTTGGTCAGCACGGCATAGCCGTAGCCGGTGGCCGGGTCGACCGCCTGGACGGCCGTGTAGGTGAACAGGTTGCCCGAGTGCACGAGCAGCGTGCGGCCGTCGACCACCTCCCGGCCCCAGCCCATGGCGTAGTCGGTGCCCGACCCCGGCTGGTGCTGCACCGCCAGGCTGCCCGGCGTCAGCACCCGCGGCCCGCGACCGTTCTGACTGATCAGCCACCGGCCCAGGTCGGCCGCCGTGGTGACGACCCCGCCGGCGCCGCCCCGGAAGCCCGGCAGCTCGGCCCGAGCCACCCAAGCCCCGTAAACCGAGATGAATCCCGGCGACGCCTCGTCCCCGACCGAACTGGCGCTCATGCCGAGCGGCCCGAAGACCCGCTCCCGCAGAGCATCGCCGAACCCCCGCCCGTCGACAACCTCGACCAACCGAGCGGCAACGTCGAAGTTGACATTGCAGTACTCGCCCCGGCTCCCGGGGTCGTGGGCGAGCCTTCCCGGACGCAACGCGCCCAGGTACCCGGCCAGGTCGGCCGCCCGCTGCGTCGCGCCGATGTCGACCGTACGGTCGGAAAGCCCCGAGGTCTGATTCAGCAACTGCCGCACGGTGATCCGGGCCGCCCGCGCATCCGCCATGCGAAAGTCCGGCAGGTAGGTGACGACCGGCTGGTCCAGAGCCACCCGGCCCTCGTCCACGAGCGTCAGGACAGCGGCCGCGGTGAACGACTTGCTCAGCGAGGCCACCCGCATCGGAGTATCGGCCGTGACGGCCCGCCCGTCCGAGTCCCGCCCGAACCCGCTCGCGTGGACGACCTGGTCGCCACGGGTCACGACGGCCGACATCCCCGGCAGCCCCGTCGACTCGAACGCCTCCCGCAGGTATCCGTCGAAGTTCGGTTCCGCAGCCCGAGCAGGCGCCGGTCCGGCAATGGTCAGAAACAGGACGAGAACTGCCAGGAGAGTTTTCCGCACCAACAGAACCTAGAAATCGGCGCCCGGCGACACTGCTGGCGAAGGTTGCGAACACCCCCCGACGAAAGTAAGGCCGGCCGCGGGCGCCCCTCCCGGTGAGAAACCGGACGGTGATCGCGACCGGGCGCGCGAGCTTGGCGACGACTCACGCTCAAGGGCTTCCGGGGCCGGCGTGGTCGCCGAAGGTGTGGTTCCGCAGCTGGACCTCCTCGAAGTCGAGTCCTTCCAGGATCTGCTGCAGCACCTCGTCGTCGATCGTGCCCTCGTCGCGCAGGCGCACCACCGTGGCGCGCTTGTGGGCCACGGCTGCCAGGCGCACCTCGCGGTCCCGCGCCACACCCGCGGCGCCCGAGTCGTCGCCGCGGAGCAGGTCGAGGCGTTGCTGGAACTGTTCGCGCAGCTGGTCGGCGTGGGGCTGGCTCGCGCCGGCCCGGTCGGCCAGCGCGGGCAGGGCGTCGATGGCCGCCTCGACCGCGGTGATCTCGGCCTGGCGGCGTTCGCGTTCGGCGCTGCCGTCGTCGGAGACGCCCGCCCAGCGCACGATCCGGGGCATCAGCGGCGCCTGCACGAGCAGCGTCACGGCGATCACGCCGGCCGTGACGAAGACGATGACGTCGCGATCCTCGAGCGAGTGGGGCACGGCGAGCGCGGCGGCCAGCGAGACCGCACCGCGGAAACCGGCCGAGGCCACGACCGTACGCGGCTTGGCGCCCACCCGCCGCTCCCGCTGCGCCGGACGGCGGTCGATCATGCGGATCACGTACGGGCTGGTGAACATCCAGGCGAAGCGGACCCCGATGACGGCCGCGGAGACGGCGACCACGGCCACCAGCGCCTGGACGAGACCGACGGTGCTCAGTTCGCGGACGGCCGACTGCACCTCCAGGCCGACCAGCACGAACAGGGCCGCGTTGGCCAGCGCGGTCAGGAAACCCATGACGGTGCCCACGTACTGGCGGGCCTCGGCGGTGAACAGGCGGGGCGCGGCCCGGCTGACCCAGAGACCGCTGACCACCACGGCCAGCACGCCCGACGCCTCGACCTCCTCCGCGATCAGGTAGGCGGCCAGGGGAGTGGCCAGCGCCAGGATGTTGTGCTGGAACGGGTCGCGCAGGCGCTTACGCACCAGCACGCTGACCCACGCCACGGCCGCTCCGATCACGATGCCGCCCAGGTAGGCGAGCACGAACATTCCGGAGACGTTGACCAGACCGACGTGCTCCTCGCCGAGCGTGACGCCGACCGCCAGCGCGTAGATGACCAGCGCGGTGCCGTCGTTGACGAGGCTTTCGGCGCGCAGCGTGGTCGCCAGGCGGCGGGGCAGCGAGCGGCCCAGCACCCCGACGGCGGTGGCGTCGGTCGGCGCCACCGCCGCACCCAGCACCCAGGCCGGGCCCCAGGGCAGACCCAGCGCGTGGGCCGCGACGGCCACGGCGGCCGCGGTGGCGGCCACCAGCACGGTGCTCAGCAGCACGATGACGCGCAGGTTGGAACGGATCTCGCGGAGCGACGAGGTGAAGCTCTCCCAGTAGAGCAGCACCGGCAGGAAGAGCAGCAGCACCGCCTCGGGCGGCAGGTGGGCCGCGCGCAGCGCGGGCAGGAAGCCGAGCAGCACGCCCGCCACCAGCAGCAGGGCGGGCGGCACGATCCGGAACTGGCGGGCCAGGCTCGTGCAGACGAGCACGGTCACCCCGATCGCGACCGCGAGCATCAGGCTCAGCACGGGCTCAGCCGATCACTTTGCCGGGGTTGAACAGGTTGAGCGGGTCGAGGGTCTGTTTCACCGCGACCTGCATGGCCAGCACGCCCGGCGACAACTCGCGTTGCATGCCGGTCCGCTTGAGCAGCCCGACGCCGTGCTCGCCGGTGACCGTGCCGTCCATCGCGATGGCCGCGGTCAGCATGTCCTCGAAGGCGGCCTGGGCCGCGTGACGGGCCTGCTCGTCACCGGCCGGGGCCAGGATCATCGGGTGCAGGTTGCCGTCCCCGGCGTGCGCGATGGTGGCGATCGTGGTGCCGTGCCGGGCGGCGATCCGCTCGATGGCGGCCAGCATGTCCGGCACGCGCGAGCGGGGGACGCACACGTCCTCGGTGAGCACCGGGCCGAGCCGTTCCAGGGCGGGGTAGGCGAGGCGTCGGGCGGCGAACAGTGCCTCGGCCTCGATCTCGTCGGTCGACTGCTCGGCCCAGAGCGCGCCCGCCGCCCGGAACACCTCGGCGACTCGGGTGGCCTCCTCGTCGCCGGCCGCGCCGGGCAGGTCGGGCTGGGCCAGCAGCAGCGCCGCGGCGTCGGCCTCCAGACCCAGGTGTTTCCAGTCCTCGACGGCCTGCAGGCACGTGCGGTCGAGCAGCTCGAGGGCCGCCGGCAGCAGCCCGGCCCGGGTGATGGCAGCGACCGCCTCGCCGGCGGCCACGACACTGCCGAAGGCGCCGACGACCGTACGGGGTGCTTCGCGCCGCGCCGGGCGGAGGCGCAGGGTGATCTCCGTGATGACGCCGAACGTGCCCTCGGAGCCGGTGAACAGGCCGGCCAGGTCGTAGCCGCTGACCCCCTTGGTCGTCCGCCGCCCGAGCCGCACCACCGTGCCGTACTCGCCGGCGGGTCCGCCCACGACGGCCTCCAGGCCCAGCACGTAGTCGCGCGTCACGCCGTACTTCAGGCAGCACAGCCCGCCCGCGTTGGTCGACACGTTGCCGCCGATGGTCGACCAGGGGGCGCTGGCCGGGTCGGGCGGGTACCACAGGCCGTGCTCGGCCACGGCCGCCTTGAGGTCGTTGTTGACGACGCCCGGCTGCACGGTGGCGGTCAGGTTCTCGGTGTCGATCTCGACGATCCGGTTCATCTTCGACAGGTCGAGGATCATCGCCCCGTCCACGGCGTTGGCTCCGCCGGAGAGCCCGGTGCCGGCCCCGCGCGGCACGATCGGGATGTTCCGCCCGGCGCAGGCCGCGACGACCCGCCGTACCTCCTCGGTTGTCCGCGGGCGGACCGCGCCGGCCGCCCGGCCGTAGGGCGCCCACTCCGCGTCGTCGTGGCTCAGACCCTCCAGGACATCCGGGTCGTCGACGACGTCGAGCCCCTCGAGCAGCTTTTTCACGTCCGCGACCTTACGCCGACCGCGGGCCCGCGGCTCCGGGCGGCGAGCCCGCCGGATGGCGGGTAGTTCCCGCCGGTTGGCGCTCGTGCCGCGGTGGCCTGGATCACAGAATGGAGGAAACCTTCTCGTAACAAAGGGGTTCCTCATGACGAGCGTTCTTCCCGATGCCAGCGGCGTTGCCGGCCCGCCGCCGCCCTTCGACCCCGAGCTGGCGGCCGCCCTCGAGGTCATCGGCGAGCAGATGCCCTCGGCGCTGACCGCCGACATGATCGAGCCGATGCGCGCGGGCAGTGTGCTCGCCGACCTCAGCGACGACGACCTCGCCCGCGACGGCGCGTTCGCCGTGACCCGGCGCCGCGTGCCCGGGCCGCCCGGCGACCCCGACGTGGAGCTGCTGATCCTGACCCCGGCCGGGCACACCACGCCGCTGCCGGCGATCTATCACACGCACGGCGGCGGCATGGTGATCGGTGACAACCGCACCGGCGTGGAGGTGATCCAGGACTGGGCGGCCGAGGTGCCCTCGGTGATCGTGTCGGTGGAGTACCGGCTCGCGCCCGAGAACCCCGACCCGGCGCCGGTCGAGGACTGCTACGCCGGGCTCGTCTGGACCGCCGCGCACGCGGACGAGCTGGGCATCGACGCCGAGCGGATCGTCATCGCCGGGACGAGCGCCGGTGGCGGGTTGGCGGCCGGGGTGGCCCTGCTGGCCCGCGACCGGGGCGGCCCGGCGCTGTACGGCCAGATGCTGCTCTGCCCGACGATCGACGACCGCAACGACACCCCGTCGGCGGTCCAGATGGCCGGGCGCGGCGTCTGGGACCGCACGGCCAACGACACCGGCTGGACGACGCTGCTGGGCGCGGCCCGGGGCGGGCCGGACGTTTCCCCGTACGCGGCGCCGGCCCGGGCCACCGACCTGGCCGGCCTGCCGCCCGCGTTCGTCGACGTCGGCTCGGCCGAGACGTTCCGCGACGAGGACGTGGCCTACGCGAGCCGCCTCTGGCAGGCCGGGGGGCAGGCCGAGCTGCACGTGTGGCCCGGCGGTTTCCACGGCTTCGACATGATGGCGCCGCAGGCCGCGATCAGCCAGGAGGCCCGGGCGGCCCGGGTCCGCTGGCTGAAGAGGCTGCTCGGCTGACCCGGAACACCCGGACGGCGAGGGAGGATGGCATCGTGAAGGACCTCGCCGGGGCTCGGCCGGGCTCCCGGTTCCGCTCGATCCGGCCTGGATGTCGGCCGCGGCCGGCAGCGCGACCCTCTGGCTGGAACGTCCCGGTCCGCCCGGCCCGGTCGAGGCGATGGTGCTGGAACGGGCGGCCGCCGCGGCCCGGGCTGTGCTCGAGCGCACCCGCAGTCACCCGCCGCGGGCCGATCCGGCCCTGATCGAGCTGGTCATCGAGGCCGGGGCCGACGAACCGGCGCGCCTGAAGGCGGCGGCTCGGCTCGGCTACAAGCCCACCGACCGCGTACGCGCCATGGCCCTCGAGGACGGCACGGCGGCGCTCAGTCCCGAGACCGCCGAGCCGCCCACCGGTCGAGCCGGCCTCGGCCCGGCCGGCCCACCCGCGGCCCTGCCCGAGTCATGGGCCGCCGCCCGCATCGCCCTGCGCTTCACTGCCGAGGGCACCGAACAGGACCCCGGCCGCCGCGTCGTGCACGCCGACGACCTGGGCGGCCTGACGCTGCTGGCCGCCGCCGTCGGCCCCGGCGCCGAGCCCGTGCCCGACGTGCGGGCCCTCGGCCGCGCGGCCGCCACCGCCCCGTGGATGCTCACGACCCTGGACGCCGTGGCCGAGACGGCCAGCCTCCGCGCCGCCGCCACCGCCCTGCGCGTCCACCACTCCACCCTGCAGGACAGGTTGGCCCACACGATTCCGGTGCTGGGCTGGGACGTCCGCGAGCCCCGCGGCCGCCTGCGCCTGCAGCTGGCGCTCGCCCTGCGCCGCCTGCACCGCAACTTTTAGCGCTTGTTTGCCGTTGGCGCGGGGGCTGCGGGGTGACCGGCAGAACACTCAGGGCTTGCGTCCGATGCCACCGTACGAGTCCTGGTGGGCGGGCTCGCCGTCCGGCCCCGGCTCCGGCCGCCAGCGGGACACGGTGACCACCCCGGGATCGACCAGCTCGAGGCCGTCGAAGAAGCGGGCGATCCGTTCCGGGCTGCGCAGGTGATAGTCGTGGCCGCCCTCGCTGGAGACGCGGGCGCCCTCCACGATCTTCGCGCTGGTGTCGGTGCCGTCGTAGAAGGCCAGGTAGCTGCCGGAGGGCAGCAGGCCGACCAGCCCGCGCACGATGGACAGGGCCTCGTCGTCGTCCTCGACGTGGCCCAGGATGCCCATCAGCATCAGCGCGACCGGCCGGCTGAAGTCGAGCGTCCGCGCGGCCTCGCGCCGGATCGTCGCGGTGTCGGAGAGATCGGCGTCGACGAAGTCGGTGGCGCCGTCCGGCCCACTCTCGAGCAGGTCGCGGGCGTGCGCCACGACGAGCGGGTCGTTGTCGACATAGACGACGCGGGACCCGGGGGCGATCCGCTGGGCCACCTCGTGGGTGTTGTCGGCCGTGGGCAGCCCCGTGCCGATGTCGAGGAACTGGCGGACGCCGGCCTCGCCGGCCAGGTAGCCGACCGTACGGGCGAGAAAGGCGCGGCAGGCCTGCGCATTCTCCACAATGGCCGGGAACACCTCACGCACCTTGTCGCCGACCGCCCGGTCGACCGGATAGTTGTCGGTGCCGCCGAGCCAGTAGTTCCACACGCGAGCGCTGTGCGGCACGGTCGTGTCGATTCGGGGAGCGCCGGATTCCTTGCTCATGGGACTCACGCTAGTGGGGACGGCCGGGCCTTCGGCAGGGTCGTTCGTGACGATCGCCGCGAGATCCGGCGCCCGGGTCGGTTAGGGTCGCCGGAGAGCCGTGCCGCCGACGACGAGGACTGCGATGACCCCGACCGATGACGACGTCGCGCTCGAGGCGGCGCTCGACCCGCTGGTCCTCGCCCTGGACATCGGATCGACCGCCACCCGCGGCGGCGTGCACGACGCTTCGGGCCGGCGGGTCCACGGCCTGCAGCACAAGGTGCCGCACGCCTTCACGGTCGCGCCCGACGGCACCTCGGTCATCGATCCCGACCAGGTGACCGCGGAGGTCGGGCAGGTCCTCGACGCGGTGACCGGGGATCCGCGGCTGGGGACCCGCATCGCCGGCGTCGCGATGGACACCTTCGCCGCCTCGCTGATCGCGGTCGACGCGGCCGGGCGCGCACTTACCGGATGCCTGACCTACGCCGATTCCCGCAGCGCCGGCGAGGTCGCGGCGTTGCGGGCGGAGCTCGACGAGCACGCGCTGCAGCAGCGCACCGGCACTCGCCTGCACACGAGCTACCACGCCCCGCGCCTGCGCTGGCTCGCGGCCACCCAGCCGCGGGTCGTGGCTGAGGCCGCGGCCTGGTGGTCCCTGGGCGAGTACGTCCTGAACCGGCTGATCGGGCGGCCGCTCGCCGGGACGTCCACTGTGGCCTGGACCGGTCTGCTCGACCGGCGCACCGGCGAGCTCGACGCCGAGCTGCTCGCGGCGGCCGGCGTCCGCCGCGAACAGTTCTCCGCGCCGGGGGAGACCCCGTCGGCGGCTTCGGCGGGCCGGCCCGCCCTGGCCCGGGCTGTGTGGTTCCCCGTCATCACCGACGGTTTCGCCAGCAACGTGGGGGCCGGGGCGACCGACGCCACGGTGCTCACCGCGGCCACCGCCACCAGCGGCGCGTTGCGGGTGTTGCTCGACGGCCCGGCCGACCCGCTGCCGTTCGGCCTGTGGAACTACCGGGTCGACGCGTCCCGCACGCTGCTCGGCGGAGCGATCAACGACGTCGGCCGCGCCGTCAGCTGGGCGCAGAACACGTTGCGTCTCAGCCCGGAGCCGGCCGCGCTCCTGGCCGCGCCGCCGAGTGACGCCACGCCGCTGGTGCTGCCGTATCTCACCGGCGAACGCGCGCCCGGCTGGGTCGGCAGCGCCCGGGCCGTGTTCGGCGGTGTGTCGGCGGCCGCGGACGGCGACTCCCTGTTCCGCGGGCTGGTCGAGGGCGTCGCCATGACGTACGCGCGTGTCGCCGACGAGCTGCGCCCCGCCGCCCCGCGGGTCGTGGAGGTCGCGGCGGCGGGCCGGGTCAGCAACGACCAGCCCGACTGGCTGCAGATCCTGGCCGACGTCCTCGGGCGGCCCGTCACCCACGTGACCCGGCGGCGCGCCACACAGCGGGGGACGGCGTTGCTCGCCCTCGACGTGCTGGCGCCGGATGCCGTGCGCGCGCCCCGGGCCACCGGAACGACATACGAGCCCCGGACCGAACGCCTCGGGTACTACGCGGAACGGCGCGCCCGGTTCGCCGAGCTGTACGACGCGCTGGTGCGGGACGGGCAGGGCGGAGCCGGCCGGACGTAGGCGGCGCCGGCCATCAGGCAGCGGCGCTGCGGCGGGCTGTCCGCCGAGCCAGGGCCATCCGCACCATGAAGGCCGGGCTGGGCGGCACCCAGCCGAGCTGGGTGGCCAGGCCGAGGTCGTCGCGGTTGGCCCAGTGCTCGATCACCTGGCCGTCCCTCATCCGGAACCAGTGGGTCTGGGTGATCGCGAACGTGCGGCCGGTCGGCGGGAAAGCCTGCGCCACCTCGCCCCGCTCGTCGTAGGACACGAACGGGCCGACCTGGCGCCCCGACATCGTGCAGTGCACGGCGATCAGATCGCCGTCGGCCACGGTGTCGTGGATGTCGAACGCGAGATCCGCGAACGCGGCCCGCAGCCAGTGGGCGGTGGCCACGAATGCGGCCGGCCCCTGCCCCCGGCACGCCGGCGGCTCGTCCTTGGCCTCACGGTTGACCGCCTGCGGGTGAACGATCGGGGTCAGCTCGGCGAGGTCGCCGGCGGCCATGATCGCCATGGAGCGGATGCAGGCGTCGGTGTCGATGGTGCGCATGGTGCCTCCACTGAGATATCGGATACAGTGAAGAAGTATTCGATACTAAGGATCGGTAATCAATGACGCGTCGCGCATACGACAACACCCGGCGGGCCGAGCAGGCTCGGCTCACCCGGCGTCACGTCCTCGAGGCCGCCCACGATCTGCTGGTCGAACGCGGGCCCGCGGCGGTCACCATGCGCGACGTGGCGACGCAGGCGGGCGTCTCGGCCGAGACGGTCTACAAGGCGTTCGGCACCAAGGCGGCGCTGATCAAGGACGTCTACGACGTCACGCTGGCCGGCGACGACGAGCCCGTCGCGATGATCGACCGCCCCGAGATCCAGGCCGTGTTCGCCGCCGCCGGCCCCCGGGACAAGCTCGCCCGGTACGCGTACGCCGCCCGCCGGATCGCCGAACGCACAGGCCCGCTGCTGGCCCGGCTGCTCGCCGGCGCCCGCGGCGGCGACCCCGATCTCGACCGGTTCCGCCGCACCACCAATGAGGAACGCATGGCCGGCGCCGGCGGCATCGTGCGGCACCTCGCCGCCACCGGGGGCCTGCGCGCCGGCGTCGACGCCGACCGGGCCACCGACATCGTGTGGACGCTGATCGCGCCCGAGGTCTACGAGCTGCTCGTGGGCGAGCGGGGCTGGACGCCCGACGAGTACGAGAAGTGGCTCGCGCAGGCGCTGGCCGACGCGATCGCCGCCCCCTGAGCGCGTGTCAGAACCCTGCGCGGGTTCTCCGGTTGTGCAGGCGTCGCGCGAGCCAGGCGGTGAGGATCGCGACCAGGATCATGTCGTAGCGGCCGAGCAGCGCGACCACCAGGTCGAGCAGCACGAAGAACGAGAGCAGGCCGACCACCACGCGGACGCCGTCGCTGCCGTACGGACCGGTCACCGCCAGACGCGGTACGAGGACGAGGCCGGCGGCCACGGGCAGCAGCGACAACGCCACACCGACCGGCCACACCAGCCCGGTCCCGGCGACCGTGTAGGTCAGAATCCAGTGCCCGGCCACACCGGCGAAGGCCAGCATGCCGAGCCCGCGCCGGGGCCGGGTCGCGCCTCCGGTGAGCAGTGTGGGAACCGGACGCCGCCGGCGGCTCACCAGCACGGCGGCCGCCACGATCGCGACGAGCAGAACACCGGCGGCCACGAGGACGGCGACCGGTGGGCGCTGGTCGAACTCGCCGTAGATCACCGGGGTCACGGCCAGCACCAGACCCGCGGCGACCAGACCGGTGCGGCCGGTCCACGGGCGGTTCCGGGCCTGGGGAGCGAGCCACTCGACGACGAGAACCGACGCGCAGATGCTGATCGCTGTGTGGAACACCGTGAGGTGGGCGGCGAGGAGCACGTTGGTGTGCCACACGACGCTGTAGGCGCCGATGCCGGAATCCTGCCAGAACTGGGGGAAGAACCAGTACCGGTCGACGAGCGCCTCCTCCCACACGGCGTAGGCGACGCCGAGCAGCACCAGGCCGCCGAACCTGAGGCCGAGCCGGTGAGCGACCTCGCGGCAGACGAGGGCGCCGCAGCCGTAGAGGGCCATCATGTAGGCCAGGTTCCACGGCAGCAGAAGCTCCAGCGGTGGACTGGAGCCGGAGAGGCCCTCGCCGAAGAACGGCGCGACGAGCAGGATGAGCAGCGCCGGGCTGGTGGCGACTCGGCGGAGCCGCCCGGGTGCCGCGGTTTCGGTCGCCATGGCGTCAATCTGCCAAGGCCGGCCCGGCGGCACATCCGTCCTCAGTCGATCGATGGCCGACCAAAGTTCAGGCGGCCGCGGCGGGCTTCCTCGTGGTGTCGGTGTCGGTATCGGCGGCGGGGGTGGGGGTGGGGCGGCGGGTCAGCACCTGCGGGCCGGTCGGCGTGATGGCCACCGTGTGCTCGGAGTGGGCGGTGCGGGAGCCGTCGGCCGAGCGGATCGTCCAGCCGTCCTCGTCGTACTTGATTTTGTCGGTGCTCTGGCACAGCCAGGGCTCGATGGCGACCGTGAGTCCGGGGTCGAGGCGCATGCCGCGGCGGGCCCGGCCGTCGTTGGAGATGTGCGGGGCCTCGTGCATGGTGCGGCCGATGCCGTGGCCGCCGAACTCGTGGTTCACGCGATAGCCGTACGAGTGGGCGACCTGCCCGATCGCGGCCGAGATGTCGCCGAGGCGGCCGCCGGGCTGAGCGGCGGTGATCGCGGCCTCCAGCGCGACCTCGGTCGCCTCGATCAGCTTGAGGTCGGCCGGGTCGGGCGTGCCGACGACGAACGAAAGCGCGGAGTCGGCCACCCAGCCGTCGATGCCCAGCGCCATGTCGATGCTGAGCAGGTCGCCGTCGCGCAGCACGTAGTCGTGGGGCAGGCCGTGCAGCACGGCGTCGTTGACCGACAGGCACAGCACGTTGCGGAACGGGCCGCGGCCGAACGACGGGGCGTAGTCCCAGTAGCAGGACTCGGCGCCGCGCTCCTTGATACGCCGGCGGGCATGGTGCTCGATGTCCATCAGGTTGACCCCGACGGCGGCGACGCCGCTCAACTCGGCGAGCAGCTCGCCGACGAACTGGCCGGCCACCGCCATCCGGCCGATCTCGTCGGCCGACTTGAGCTCGATCACGACAGTCTCCTCCTCGACGTCCTCTCGGTATTTTTATACCACGCGCCGGCGGGCGGTATCCTGCGGGCATGGTTCGCCGACCTCTGACCCCCGAACAGATCGCCGCCGGCCAGCGCCTCGGGGCCGCCCTGCGGGCCGCGCGAGCCGGCCGCGGCCTGGTCGAGGTGGCTCTGGTCGCCGGCATCTCACCCGAGACGCTGCGCAAGATCGAGGCGGGCCGGCTGCCCGCGCCGGCCTTCGGCACCGTCGTCGGCCTCAGTCAGGCCCTGGGCATCCCGCTCAGCGAGCTGGCCGACGTCTGGCTGGCCGACGAGCCCGTGCGCCAGGCGTCTTAAGTCGCTCTTAGGCCGGCTGAAGGCGGTCCCCGGCGCCGTACGCGGCATGAACAACGAACCCACCGGCCTGCTTCTGGCCCACCGCGCCATGCTCCGCGACCTCGACCGCCTGGCCGAGCTGACCGACCGGCTGACCGCGGCGCGGACCGGGCGCAAGCGGGCCACCGCGACCGCCGGCTACCTCACCGACTTCTGCGACAGCATCCACCACCATCACAGCGCCGAGGACGAGGTGTTGTGGCCGGTGCTCGAGCGCTCGGCGGGCGCGCACGTCGACCTCACCGAGCTGACCGACGACCACGCCGTGCTCGATCCCAAGCTGGCCCGGATCCGCGCGGGCGCGGCCGCACTCGCGGCGACCCACGTCGTCCCGGCCGAGCTGGCCGCCGATCTGGCCGACCTGCGGGACACCCTGCGCGAGCACATCGCCGACGAGGAACGCACGATTGTGCCGCTCATCAGGCAGTACGTCTCCGACGACGAGTGGAACCGGGTCGAGACGGCGATTCGCAAGCGGGGCGCCAAGATGAGCTTCGAGGTGCCGCGCATCCTGGCCGTCAGCACGGACGACGAGCTGGCCGAGACCCGGCGCGAGGGCGGCATCCCGGTCGCTCTGATGATCAGATTGCTGCCGCTGCCGTTCAAGCGCCGCGAGAGCCTGGTGTTCGGAGACTCTCGGTGAGAGCGGCGGCCGATTTCGCGTACGCCGGATCGCCGGTCAGGGCGTGCAGGGCGCCGTCGACCGGGCCGGCGTAGAGCGAACCCGAGTCGAGCCCGGCGACCCGCCCGGCGAACGGCAGCAGCTCGGCGATGAGCGAAGCGCCGGTCTCGACGTCGCCGAGCCGGGCCGCCGCGTGCGCGCGCAGTGTGGTGAACCCCAGCCAGTAGTAGTTCCGGTCGATCGGCCGGCGCTCCGCCCACACTCGCCGGGCCCCCGGTTCGTCGCCCGAGTCCAGCAGCGCGAGCACGAGCGGGTCCGTCACCCGTCCCGGGTACGCGGCCTCGACCGCGATGAGCTCGTCGCGCAGCGGCGCGAAGTCGCCGCGGGCCAGCGCGGCCCCCAGGCGCCCCACGGTGGCCATGGCGGCGCCGTTGAACGCGCCGTGCTCGGCCAGCCGCCGGCTCACCTCCTCGTACCGTTCGAGGGCCTCGTCGACCCGACCTGCCAGCAGTTCGAGCAGCGCCGTGAAGATGCCGACCACCGCCAGCAGGCTGCCCAGCTGTCCCGTGGTCGACCGGGCGACGGCCAGGTCCATCTCGGCCCGGGCCCGGTCCAGCTCGGTGTGCGCGGCCGAGTCGAGGAAGAGCAGCCAGTGCGCGACCGCCTCGTGGTCGATCTGGCCGGACTCCACGGCCCGCGCCAGGTATTCCTCGGCGACCGGGCGGCGCTCACGGCGCAGGTCGGGGCCGAGCGCGGCGTACGCCCGCACGTTGAGCGCCGCGCACAGCAGGCGCGCGTCGTCCACGCCGCGCGCGAGCGCCAGGGCCTCGGCGCTGATCCGCTGGGCCTCGGCCTCGTCGTAGCCCTCCAGCTCGCGGAAGAGGGCGAGCAGCAGTCGTACGCGAAGATCGTCGGAGAGCTCACCGGCGAGCCGGGCCCGGATGGCCTCCACCGCGACGAAGGACGGCTCGCGCCCGTCGCGGGTCGTCCAGATGAGCGGCGCGTCCCAGGCGACCAGCAGCGCGACGTCGTCGTGGGCGGCCAGCGCGTCAAGACAGATCGCCCGCGCGCGCACGATGTCCCCGGCCCGCGCGTGCGCTGTCACGGCCGGGGCCAGCAGCTCGACCGCCGGCCGGGTTGCCCGGGTGCCCGCCAGCTGCCGCAACCGCAGCGCCTGCCGCCACTCGCCGGCCGCCTCCCGCCATGACCCGGCCCGCTCGGCGGCGCGGGCGGCCGTCACGGCGTACGGAATGGCCTGTTGCGCCGTCGCCGGACCGGCCGCCGCGGCCGCGTGCCGGGCCAGCGTCGCCGCTTCCGCCTGCCCGTCGAGCACGGCCAGGGCCCGGCTGTGCAACCGCGCCCGGCGCAGCAGCGGAGTGTCCTCGTAAAGCGTGTCGCGCACCAGCGCGTGGGTGAAGCGCACCTGACCGGGCGCGGGCTCGTCGAGCAGCCCGGCCATGACCGCCGCCTCCAGCGTGTCGAGCAGGTCGTCCGGGTCGCGGCCGGCCACCGCGGCCAGCACGTCCAGGTCGGCCTCGCGCCCGAGCACGGCGACCTGCCGCAGCGTGGTCGCGACGGCGTCGGGCAGGCGGGCGATGCGGCGGCGCAGCACTTCGCGGACGCCGGTGGGGATTCCCGACCCGGCCGCGCCGGCGCCCTCGGCCGCGATGAGCCGGGCCAGCTCCCGCACGAACAGCGGATTGCCGTTGGTGCGTTCGGCCACCATGGCCAGCAGTTCCGGGCCCGCCTGGGCCAGGCCGTGCCGCCGGGCCAGCTCGGTCACCGCGGCCGGGGCCAGGCCGCGCAGCACGAGGTGGGCCGAGGTCGCGCCGAGCAGTGCCGCGACCGTCGCGTCGAGCTCGTCGCTGCGGTCGGTGGTGCGATAGGTGACCAGCACCAGCAGCGGGCGCCGGGCCTGCTGAGCGACCACCTGCCGCAGCAGTTGCAGGGTCAGGTCGTCGGCCTGGTGCACGTCGTCGAGCAGCACCGCCGTCCGGCCGGTGTCGAGCGCGGCGGCGATCGAGCGGCCCAGCTCGAACGGGTTGGCGTCGGCAGCGGCCGGCGTCGAGATGTCCAGGGCCTCGAACCAGGCCCAGCCGGGCGGGGCACCGGACACCTCGGGGCAGCGCCCGCGGCGCCCGTGCCAGCCCGCCTCGGCCAGCGTGGCCAGGGCCGCCTCGGCCAGGGTGGTCTTGCCGGCGCCGGCCTCGCCGCCGATCAGCACGACCCGGGCGCCGTGCTGATCGGCCTCCTCGGCGGCGGCGGCCAGCGTGGCCAGCTCGGCGTCTCGGCCCCAGGCGACCGGCGCGGCCGTGAAGGAAGCCGGCGGCGCGGCCGCCACCGGGGGCGGGTCGAGCGCCGGGGCCTGGGTCAGGATGGCCGCCTCGAGCGCGCGCAGCACCGGACCGGGGTCGACGCCGAGCTCGTCGGCCAGGTGGTCGCGGGTGCGCCGCAGCACGGCGAGGGCGTCGCCCTGCCGGCCGCACCGGTAAAGAGCGAGCGCCAGCAGGCGGACGGCGGCCTCGCGGCCGGGGTTGTCGTGCAGGTGACGCTCGAGCTCGGCCACGACGACGGCCGGGCGGCCGAGCGCGAGCTGGGCCTCGGCCCGGGATTCGACGGCCAGCAGGCGCAACTCGGCCAGGCGGGCCACCTCGGGCACGGCCCACGGCTGGGCCGCCATCTCGGCGTACGCGTCGCCCTGCCAGCAGTCCAGCGCCTCGGTCAGCAGCCGCAGCCGCTCGGCCGGCGGGGCGGTGGCGGCCCGGCGCACCAGGGCGTCGAAGCGCCACGCGTCCACCGCCTCCGCGGGCAGCCGCAGGGCGTAGCCGGGCGGGACGCTGACCAGCACGGTGGCCGGAGTGCGCGGGGCCCGGCCCGGTTCGAGCGCGCGGCGAAGGTGGCTGATGTGCACCTGGAGGGTGGCGAGCGCCTTGGCCGGCACGTCGGCATCGCCCCACAGGTCGTCGACGAGCCGGTCGGCTGAGACGACCTCACCGGCCGCGACGGCGAGACGTGCGAGCACGGCCCGCTGCCGCGGCCCACCGAGGTCGGCCGCCGCGCCCCGGACGGTGGCGCGCAGCGGGCCCAGAACGGAGAGGAACACTGCCCGTAAGTTACTCCGAAGATCGCCGCCGGCGGCCCCTCCGAAAGGCTGATATCCAGCTCAGGGGGTCCGGCTGACGCGCTCGTAGGTGTCGGTCGAGACGTTCCGGTTGCCGTAGCTGACGAGGGTGGCGTCGGCGCACAGACAGGGCAGATCGGCGCCGACCGAGTCGATGCTCTTGTTCATGATCGTCCGGCCGTTGCGGCCGGTGGCCCAGGCGATGCCGCCGGCCAGGGGCAGCACGCCGACCACACCGGCGGCGATCCAAGCCGTACGGGACCGGGCCTTCAACGGCAGCAGCACGGTGTGCGCGGTGGCTGTCGGGCCGACGGGGCTCTGCTCGACGGTGGGCGCGGCGACCGTGTCCGCGGGGGCGACGACGGTATCGGACGTGGGCCTGCGGCGGGGCTTCTGCGGGGGCCGGGCGACCACCGCGGCCAGCAGCGGGCGTGCCTGCTCGGCGTCGAGCAGGATGTTGGCCGGCTTCACGTCCCGGTGCAGGATGCCCTCGCGCTGGTTCGCCGCCGGTGGTGGGCAACCAGATCTCCTTGACCGCCACGTTGCGGCCCAGCAGCTCGTCGTGCGCCTGCCGGACCGCGCCCATCCCGCCGCGGCCGAGCGCCCGGCTCAGCCGGTACCGCCCCGCGACCCCTTCGGTCACATCGAGAAACTTAGTGGTTTCTCCGTCTTGCGTTGTGCCTTGGCCCGGTACATGGCCGCGTCGGCCTCGCGCAGCAGATGGGTGGCGTCGGCCGGCGAGCCGGTGGCCAGGCCGACGCTGGCGCCGACGGTGACCTCGGCGGTGCCGGGCAGCATGATCGGCTTCTCCAGCGCCGCGGCCAGGCCCTCGGTCGGGACCGCGGCCGAGCTCTCGGCCGGGCCGAGCAGCAGGACTGCGAACTCGTCCCCGCCCAGGCGTGCGGCCAGGCCGCCCTCGGGCGTCCATGCGGCCAGGCGTTCGGCCACGGCGACGAGCACCTGGTCGCCCGCGTGGTGGCCGTACGAGTCGTTGACCGGCTTGAACCCGTCGAGGTCGACGAGCAGCACGCTGACCTGGTCGCCGGCCGGCTGCTCGGCCAGGCGCTGCTCCAGCAGGCTGCGGTTGGCGAGCCCGGTGAGCGCGTCGTGGTTGGCCCGGTGGTGCAGCTCGTCGTGCAGGTCGCGGACCTCGGCCATCCGGTGGTCGAGCTCGGCCAGCAGCCGCTCGTTGTCGGTGAACGCCGCGACCTGGCGCGACAGGACCAGCACGGTGATCGTCACCGCACCCACGGCGACGCCCCAGATCCGCAGGTCACCGCTGTGGCCGACCAGCGCGGCGAGCAGCAGCAGCTGCACGGCGACGATGGCCACGTAGGGCAGCCGGCTCGAGCGGCGCCGGTCGGCTGGGGCGGTGCGGGTGTGGGCGCGGCGCATGTGCAGGGTCTGCAGGCGCATGCCGACCGGCATGAGCAGGCACGGCAACAACTGGGAGACGTAGATGACGCCCGGGTCGGCGTCGCCGGCCACGAGCGTCACGGTCGAGGCGGCGACCGCGGTGCCGGCCACGCCGATGCTGGCGACGATGCCGGGCACGCGGGCGAACGGGGCGGTGCCGCCGAGCATCAGCTTGAGCAGGCCGACGGTGATCAGCAGCATGACCGTGGAGGTGGCGGCGGCGCCGGCCAGCTCGGTCCGGTTGCCGTGGGTGACCACGCCGGCGAGCAGGAAGTACCACAGGAAGACGGCCACGCCGGCCAGCACGGTCGCCGCGTCCAGCCACAACCGCAGCCGTTGGCGCCCGGTGCCGCCCAGCGGGTGGAACACCATCGTGACGACGACGATCAGCATGCCCAGCACGACCAGGCCGGTCTGGACGACGCTCGGCTGGTGACCGGCGGCCGGGTCGAAGAGGGTGAGAACGGCCTGGAAGCCGTCGCCCAGCGTGCAGCACACGCCGGTGGCGAGGACGGCCAGCCAGAAGCGCCGGGCGTGCCGGTGGCCGGTGTTCTGCCGGGCCAGCCGCCACGAGCAGACGGCGATGGTCACGTCGAGGCCGGTCTGCACCGTCCACGAGACGGTCGCCCCGCCCGGACCGGCGAGGAACCACCCGATCAGGGCCAGGCTGAAGACGGCCAGCCCGGCCAGCACGGGGTCCGGGGTCAGCCTGCGCCTGGGTTCCACGAGTTGGTGATCGGCAGCGAGCCGCGCGAGGTAAGCCTCTTCGACCGGCGGCACCGACCCTAAGCGAAGGTCGCCGGGTGCCGATCGGAGTCTTGTGACCGGCACCGATCTGGCGAACCGGGCGGCGTTCCTGCGCCGTCTCGACGAGGCCACCGAAGGGTTCCAACGGGGTGACGCGCCCGGTGTGCTGGTCGTGGACCTCGACGACTTCGCCGGCGTCAACGACGTGCTCGGCTACGAGGCCGGGGACAGCATCCTCGAGGGTGTGGCCCGCGTGCTGCGCGACACCGTCGCTGACGCCGGAGTGGTCGGGCGGCTCGGCGGCGACCAGTACGCGGTGCTGGTGCCCCGGATCGCGGTGCCCGGGCTCGAGGAGCTGGCCGAGCGGATCCGGGTCGCGCTGGCGAGCCCGATCGACGCGGGCGGCCGCCCGGTCTCGGCCCGGGCCAGCGCCGGCGTCGCTCACGCCGCGCCCGGCGACCGCGGGACCGACCTGCTCAGCAAGGCCGAGATGGCGTTGCGCACGGCCAAGTCGCGCGGCCACGGGCGGCCCGTGCACTACGAGTCGGGTCTGAGGGCCCACTTCCTCGACCAGGCGGCGGTGCTCGAGGGCTTGCACGACGCGGTCGCGGGCGGGCAGCTGGAGCTGGTGTACCAGCCGATCGTCCGGCTCGGTGCGGGCACGCTGACCGGCTTGGAAGCGCTCGCCCGCTGGCAGCACCCGGTCCGGGGGCCGATCATGCCGGGCGACTTCATCCCGATCGCCGAACGCAGCGGGCTCATCGTGCCGCTCGGCCGCTGGATGCTGACCGAGGCGTGCCGTCAGCAGGAGGCGGACTGGCCCGGGACGTACGTGAACGTCTCGGCTCATCAACTGCGCGAACCGGGTTTCGCCGACGAGGTGGCGCGCACCGTCACCGCGCCCGGCCGGCTGATCGTCGAGGTGACCGAGGACGCCCTGCTCGAGGAGCCGGTGGTGCGCACGTTGCGGGCGGTGCGCGAGTCCGGCGTACGGGTGTCGCTGGACGACTTCGGCGCCGGGCCGGCCTCCCTGCGGGCGCTGGCGTCGGCGCCCATCGACGTCATCAAGCTGCACGGCTCCATCACCGAGCAGATCATCACCTCGCCCCGGCAGGCGGCCGTGGCCCGCGCCATCGCCACGCTCGCGGCCGACCTCGGCATCACTGCGGTGGCCAAGGCCGTGGAGGGCGCCCCGCAGGCGGCCATGCTCCACGACCTCGGCTACCGGCAGGGGATGGGCTTCCACTACGCGGTGCCGCAGCCCGCCCGCGCGATCCCGCTGTTCCTCGCGAACGAGGCTCTGCTGACACCCTCCTGACCCGCCTGGTTTTTTACGACAACCTGTCGTAACCTTTGCGCCATGGATGATCACGCCGCACTGATCGAGTTGCTGGGCCGCTACGCCGACGTCGCCGATCTCAAGCAGTTCACCGACCTGCCCGGGCGGGTTCTCACCGACCCGGTGACGCTCGACTTCTCCTCGGTCGTCGAGGTCCCGCCGATGACCCTGCCCCTGCCGCAGTACGTCGAGATCCTTCGCGGCTCCTTCGCTCCCTTCACCGCGACCCACCATGCCATCACCGGGCACGTCGTCGAGATCGACGGCGACCGCGCGACGGTCCACGCGCATGTCCGCGCCGAGCACTGGACGCCCTCCGGCGACCGCTGGCTGGTGGTCGGCTTCTACGACAACGAGGCGGTCCGCACGCCCCGGGGCTGGCGGCTCAGCCGCGTCAAGCTCACGGTCGCCCACCAGGAGAACCAGCATCTGGCGCCTCAGGCAGGATGACCGTATGCCGCGGATCAGGGGAGCCAGCATCGAGGAACACCACGAGATGGTGTGGGCCGCCCTGGCCGAGGCGATGCGCGAGCTGATGCTCGAGCGTGACTACGAGTCGATCACCATGGGCCACATCGCGGCCCGGGCCGGGCTCGCGCGCAACACGCTCTACAACTACGCCGTCGACAAGAGCGCGCTGGTCCTCGCGCTGACCGGCCGGGCCAGCCGGCCGATGGTCGAGAGCGTCACCGCGATCGCCGCCCGCTCGGCGGAGCCGGCCGCCGAGCGCATGCGGCAGATCGTCGCGGCGGTGCTGGCCGCGTCGACCGATCAGGCTCTGCAGCCGATGTTCCGGCCCGGCTCGGCCGCGCTGGTGGCCGAGGTGCCCAAGGGGCCCGGCAACCCGTTCACCGTGGTGGTGGCCGAGGTGGAGGGCGTCGTCCGCGACGGCGTCGCGCGCGGGGAGTTCCGCGATGTCGGCGACGTGCCGCTCACGGTGGAGCTGCTCTCCGGGGCCATGCGGGCGGGCGCCGAACGGATCGGCCGTGACCCGGCGTCGTACGAGGCCACGGTCCGCGCGGCGCAGGACGTCATTCTGGCGTCCCTCGCCCCGTAGGTTGCAGGGCTGCGTCGAGGCCCTGGCGGGAGGCGATGCCGAGCTTGGCGTACGTGTGGGCCAGGTGGGTCTCGACGGTGCGCCGGCTCAGCACGAGGCGGCCGGCGATCTCGCGGTTGGTCAGGCCGGACGCGGCCAGGCCCGCTATCTGCTGCTCGGCGGTGGTCAGCGACTCGGGGCCGTGCGTCGCCGAGCGGCGGGGGCGGGCGCCGGTCGCGTGCAGTTCGGCGGTCGCCGTCGCGGCCGCGCGGTGCGCTCCGGTCGGAGCGGTCAGGCTCAACGCCGTACGCAGGGGAACGCGGGCCGCTTCACGGTGGCCGGCCCGGCACAGGGCGCGGCCGAAGGCGATCAGCGCGTACGCGTGAGCGAGCCGGTCGGCCGTGCCCTCGCCGGTCTTCACGGCCTCCTCCAGAAGGGACAGCCGCTGGTCGCGGGGAGCCACCAGGGCCGCCACCCGCAGCGCCGTGCTCAACGGGCCGGGCGCCCCCACCGCCGACGCCAGCGCGAGCTGCTCGGCGGCGAGGTCGCCGGCGGGAGCGCCGGTGGCCAGCAGCGGCGCCACCAGATCGGCCCGCCACGTCGCGAGCGCCGGATGGCGTACGCCCAGATCGCGCCACATCTCGCCGGCCGCGCGCAGGTCGGCGATCGCCTCGGCCGGACGGTCCTGGGCCAGGCGCAGGTGGGCCCGGCTCTGCATGAACATCGGGCTGCTGATCGCGTGCGGCGGCGGCTCGCCCGGGAACTCGGTGCGCAGCACCGTTTCCGCGTCGTCGATCCGGTCTGCCTCGATCAGCGCGTCGAGCAGCGGGCACAGCGCGAAGAGCAGGCCGCCGGGCGGGGTGTCGCAGCTCAGCTTGAAGTCGACGGCGGCCCGCGCGTCGGCCACGGCCGCCGGGACGAGTCCGGCGGGCAGCCCGGCCAGCGAGCGCAGGAACCGGCCGTGGGCGACGGTGCTGAGCCAGCCGCGCGGGCCGGCGTCGCGGGCTACGGCCTCGCCCATCGCCCGGGCGGTGTCCAGGTCGCCGTTGGCGATCAGCGTGAGCCCGGCGACGGTGGGCAGAACGGAGTCCGTTTCGTCGGCCAGACCGCCGTCGTCGAGCAGGGGCCGCAGAATGGCCAGGCTGTGCGAGGCGGGGCGGGCCTCGAACGTGGCGTTGACGGCCTCGATCACCCGCCACAGCTGCGGCTGCTCCGTGCGCGGGCAGGCGCGCCGGCGGGCGGCGAACTCGCGGATCAGCGGCATGGTGCGGCTGTCCAGGCCGGCTGCTCCGGCGATCTCAGCCTCGATGCGGGCCTGGGTGGCCTGGTGATCTTTGATCCGAGCTTGGCTTGCCGGGTCGGCTTCGAATCGAGCCTGGGCGGCCGGGTCGGCTTTGATCCGAGCTCGGCTGGTCGAACCAACCGTGATTCGGGCTTGGGTGGCCGGGTCCGCATCGATCGTGGCCCGGGTGGCCGGGTCCGCATCGGCGGCGCCGAGACGGAGCACGGCGATGGCGGCCGAGCCGTGGGCGGCGATGGCCAGGGCCCGGCCGCATCGCAGAGCGGCCTCGGCGCGGTCCGCGGGATCGGCGATCCCGGCTACGGCCTCGTGGGCGAGAGCGGTGGCGCCCGCGCGGCGTACGGCGGCGAGAGCCAGCGCCAGGTCGAGGCGGGTCGCGCCGCTGTCCAGCGGGGTCTCGTCGAGGGCTCGGCTCAAATAGGCCGCGGCGATCTCAGGGGCGCCGCGGGCGGTGGCTCGCGCGGCGGCGGCACGCAAAGCGCCGGCCCGGTCGGATCGGCCGGCCGGTTCGGCCCGGAGCAGGTGTACCGCCGTCCGTTCGACGTCGTCGCCCCGGGCCGCGAGCAGGTCGGCCGCCCGGGCGTGCCAGCCGGCACGCGTCGCGCCGCCCAGGTTCCGCAGTAACGCGCCGGCGATCATCGGGTTGGCGGGCGCCCATTCGCCCGGCGCGACCAGCCCGGCCGCGCGTAGCGTGTCGGCGCAGCTGACCGCCCGCTCCCAGGTCAGGCCGCTCAGGTCGGCGGCGTCCCGCAGCCGCGCCGCCGGGCCGAGCACGGCCAGACCGGAGGCCAGCTCGGCACAGCCCTCCGGCATCCGCTGCAACCGCAACGCCAGCCACCGCGCCACCTCGGCCGAACCCGGGTCGGCGTGCGGGCGGCCGGCTTCCGGGGTATTCGGCGACGTATCGCCGCCGTGCGGGCGGCTGGCGTGCGGGGTGTTCCGGTCGGTTGCGCCGGTGGGCGGGCGGCTGGCGTCCGGGGCGTTTCCGTCGGTTACGCCGGCGTGCGGGGCGTCGGTGTGGGTGAGCAGGAACGGGTTGCCGCCGCCGGCCCGGTGGCAGGCCGCGGCGAACTCGGGGGTCGCGCCGGGGAACCGGCCGCGGATCAGCGCCGCCGAGGCGGCCGCGTCGAGCGGGCCCAGCGTCAGGACGTCGCCGGCGAGCAGGTCACCGAGAACCCGTTCCCCGGTGCGCATGGTGAGCACCAGCGCCAGCGGCAGTTCGTCGATGCGCCGGGCCACCCCGGCCAGCCAGCGCTGCGACGGCAGGTCGGCCCAGTGCGCGTCGTCGACGAACAAGACGGCCGGATGGCGGGCCGTCACCGCGGTGGTCAGGCAGAACAGGCCGTGCGTGGCGGCGTACATGGCATCGGGGTTGCTCGCGGGCGGCGGGTCGCCGGTGGTCAGCACGCGGGCGGCCAACCCGGCCGGGCCGCGGCAGAGCCGGCGCCACCCGGGCGCGGTCTGCACCGGGGCGAACATCTGGCGGGCGACGCCGAACGGGAACTGCTGATCGAGCGGGTTGCCGCGGGCTCGCAGCACGGTCAGGCCCCGTCCGGCGGCAGCGGTCAGGGCCGCGTCGGCCAGGGCGGTCTTCCCGATGCCGGCGTCGCCCTCGATCATCACCAGCCGGCCTGCCCGGCCCGCGGCCACGGTGATGCGCCCGGCCAGGTCGGCCAGTTCCCGGTCGCGTCCGCACAGTTCGGTCATGGTTCCGGCGTCCAAATCTCGGTAGCGCCTCCACGATGCTCCCGCCGGGCCCGGAGGGCCAGCCTGAGGGCACATGCCCGACACCTGAGGGGGAGTCATGAGCGACTACGTCATGGGACGCACGACCGAGGAGCACGAGCGGCTGCGGCGCCAGGCCGAGGTCTGGGCGTCGGCCACCGCCCGTCTACTCGACCGGGCCGGGTTGTCGCCGGGCGATCGGTGCCTGGACGTGGGCTGCGGCACCGGCGCGGTGATGGACCTGATGGTGGCGCGCGGGGGAGTGGTCACCGGGATCGACGTCGACGTGTCGCTCGGGGCCGCCGTCGACGGCACGTTCGTACGGGCCGATGTGGAACGCGACGACGACGCCGTGCCCGCCGGGGGTTTCGACCTGGTCTTCGGACGGCTGATCCTGTTGCACGTGGCCGATCCGGTGGCCGTGCTGCGCCGGATGTGGCGGTGGGTGGCGCCGGGCGGCGTGCTGGTGGTGCAGGACTACGACATGCGAACGGTCGACTCGTATCCGCCGCTGAGCGTGGTCGACGAGTGGCGGCGGGTGTTCCTGGGCGCGTACGCGGCGGCGGGCCGCGACATCCGGCTGGGCACCCGGCTGCCGGCGTTGTTCGCCCAGGCCGGGATCGGCGCACCGGACACGACCGACGTGACCGGCCGCCTCGGCACGACGGCCGATTCGGCCGGGATGCTGGCCGCGACCTACCGCAGCATCGCCCCCCTCGCCCTGGCCCAGTCGTTGATCACCGAGACCCAGCGCGACGAATGGTTGTCCGAGATCGACACGGCCGCGCGGGTCTACGGCGACCACACCGCGATGTGGCCGCTTCTGATCGGCGCCGTCCGACGCAAAGGCTAGGTTCCTAGGATGCCCTACGGCCAGTGCCGCTCGGGACGGCGAGAAGCCGACGGCAGATCACGCCAGCGGCCCGCCCGAGCATGCTCTCGCGGGGGACAAGCCGTGCGCAGCGCTGACCTGCCGTCAGGCGTCAACGGTGCGCAGGGCGATGGAGATGCCGATGCAATGGGCGGTGAAGGCGGCAACGGTCAGGGCGTGGAAGACCTCGTGGAACCCGAACCAGCGCGGGCTGGGGTCAGGCCGTTGCAAGCCGTAGACCACAGCGCCGAGCGTGTAGAGCACGCCGCCGAGAAGGAGGAACGTGACGACCGCTGCGCCGCCCGCCTGCCAGAACCCGGGCAGGTAGATGACGGCGACCCAGCCCAGAGCGATGTAGACCGGAACGTACAGCCAGCGCGGCGCGCCCACCCACAGGACCCGGAAGGCGACGCCGCCCAGGGCGGCGCACCACACGATCCACAGCAGGGTCCGGGCCTGCCCGGACGGCAGCGCGAGCACGCAGAACGGCGTGTAGGTGCCGGCGATGATCAGGAAGATGTTGGCGTGATCGAACCGCATCAGCACGCCGTGAGTGCGCCGCGTCCACTGACCGCGGTGATACACCGCGCTGATGCCGAACAGCAGCGCCGCCGACACCGTGAACAGCGTCAGGGCCAGCCGGGAACCGGCATCCGGGGACAGCACAGTCAACAGCGCCCCGACTGCCACGGCGACGGGGAAGGCGACGGCATGCAGCCACCCCCGGAGCCGGGGTTTGACCACGGCGCTGAGGTGGTCCAGGCCGTGCTCGACCCGGTCTCCCAACCGATCCAGGCCCGCCTCAGGACGGTGGCGCTCCTCTGCCGGCACGTCAGCAGAGCTCACGTTGTTGCGGGGGTTGCTACGGCCACGACGGCGCAGACGGACGTTGAGTACGGTGCCATGGCCCACCCTTGTAAGCGCAGCGACGCACGCCGGGGTCTGAGGCGGCAGCCGAAAACCGGCCGCAGCAAAGACAATACGCGTAGAGCGTTGCCCGCGCACTGAGCGAAAGGACCGTCTCACCCCGGCTACCGGAGCGGGTCGGCGAGTTACCGTTCGGCCATGAAGGTGAGCTTCCGGGCGCGACAAGGTGGGCGGCGGATCGACCTCGCCCTCGGGCTGCTGATCGCGGCCGGCGTGCTCACCGGCACGGCGGCCAACACCGTCGGCGTGAACTGGCCGCTCGACCTCATCCAGCTGCATGCCGGGGCGGCGCTGGCGATCCTGCTGCTGGCCCCGTGGAAGTACGTGGTCATCCGGCGCGGCCTGGGCAACAAGCGGCGCGGCCGCGGCAAGAAGGCGTTGTCGCTGGCCCTGCTCGTGTTCGTGCTGGTGACGATCGGCAGCGGGCTGCTCCACTCGACTGGCACGGTCGAGGACGTCGGCCCGCTGACCCTCATACAGATCCACGTGGGCGCGGCCATCGGCGCGCTGCTCGCGGTGGCCCTGCATTTCGCCGGCCACTACGTCCGGCCGCGACGAACCGACGTCGACCGGCGGGCCCTGCTGCGGCTGGGCGTGCTCGGCGCCGGTGCGGCCGCCGCCACCGCCGCCTGGGACACGTGGGCCGCCACCGAGCGTCGCTTCAGCGGTTCCGTCCCGCAGATGAGGTTGCTGGTCACGTCCTGGTTCGACGACGGCATTCAACGCATCGACCAGACGGATTGGCAGGTACGCGTCGGCGCCGCCACCTTCGACCTGGCCGCCCTGCTCGCCCTGCCCCACGAGCGGTTCACCGCGGTCCTCGACTGCACGAGCGGCTGGTACAGCAGCCAGCAGTGGGACGGCGTACGGCTGAGCGCTTTGCTAGAAGCGGCCGGCGTGCCCGCCGACGGCTGGCGCAGCCTCGAGGTCCGCTCGACCACCGGCTACGCCCGCTGGTTCGGCCCCGGCAGTCTTGACGACGTCTGGCTGGTGACCGCGATCGACGGCCGCCCCCTGACCTACGGCCACGGCTACCCGGCCCGCCTGGCCGCCCCCGGCCGCCGCGGCTTCTGGTGGGTCAAGTGGGTGACCTCGATCCAGCCCTCCGCCCGCCCACCGTGGGCCCAGTCCGTCTTCCCCCTGAGCTGACCGTCGACCGCGAGAAGATCCCGAAATCGACTCGGCTGCGCTGCTCCGCCAGCTTGCCGAGGTGACCGGATCGGCCTCGGCCCAGGTGGGGGTTGCCTTGCGCTACTACGCCGCACACCTGCGGCAATCCGGCCACGATGCGGTCGCCGTCCTGGAGATCGAGGTGGGACTCGCCGCCAAGACGGACGAGGACGTTCTGGCTCGGGCGAGCCGGAACCGCCGGTGTGTGGTCACCGAGAACATCAGCGACTTCGCGCGGTTGGCGCAGCAAGGCTTCGGACATCACGGCATCGTCTTCATCTCGGGCCGGCGCTTTCCTCGTACCGGCGCCGGACTCCAGCGAATTGCCAAAGCCCTCGACGAGATGCTGACGGCGGACGGCCTGCCCGGCCCGGACGGTGTCGCCTGGTTGCGGTGATTCGGCTCAGCTGAGCGAGGCGCAGCGGCGGTGGGGGTGGCGGTGATTAGCGGGAGCGGGCGGTCACCCGGGTGAGGGCCATCGTTCCGGCGTCGAGGCGCAGGCCGAAGGCGGGGGAACCCGGCACGGCGGCCAGGGGTGCGGTGTGGATGAGGGTCCAGGCGCCGGCGTGCTCGTGCCAGGTGGTCAGGGTGCCGGAGCGGGCCAGGACGGCGAAGCGGTCGCCCGGCTGCCAGCGCACGGGGGCGCAGCAGCCGCCGTCGGGCTGGGATGTGCCGTCCACCCGTACGTCGGCGCCCGAGGTGCCGTGGAAGTTGTTGTACCAGGCCAGCGCGTTGGTGTGGTCGCCCGCCGAGAAGCCCAGGAACAGGCTGTCCTCTCCGGTGGAGCCGGCGAACTTCGTGGGTTCGACGATCACGGCCGAGCCGGTGGTGACGGGGGCGGCCAGGACGGCGAACGCGCGGGAGCCGGCGGCGGCCGTCAGCGTGCCGCCGGCGACGGTCAGTTGTGGTGACGGCTCGGCTGCCGGGTGGTCGACGCGGTACCGGTCGAGCCGGTCGGTGGAGAAGTCGTCGTCCCACACGGTCACCGGATAGTCGGCCGGGTCGAACTGGTAGCGGGTGGGCAGCAGCGCGCCGCTCACGCCGGCGCCGGCCTCGGCCAGCAGCCGGATCGGCAGGCCGGCCAGGGGATCGGCCGACGCCGGGATCGTGACGTCCCACGTGGTCGTCAGGGTGGCGCCGGTTTTGAGCACGGGAGCCTGGGCGGCCGTGCGGGCGCGAGCGGTCCAGCCGCGCGGCACCTGCAGCGACGCCCGCACGCCGGTGGTGCGCTTGGCCGCGGTGACCCGGCTCCGCACGCTCACGGTGCGGCCGGCGTCGATTGCCAGCGAGCTCACCGCGAACGACGCTTTCAGCCGCGGGTCGGGTTGCCGCCAGACCTGCAGCGCCGTGATGCCGAACGAGCCCGGCGCCACGACCCGCAACCGGTCGGTGGTCAGCGGCGGGTCGACCACGATCCGGTTGATGGCACGGCCCGCCGGCACCGCCGGGGTGCGCTGCTGGCCCGGCACGTCCAGCCAGGCGCCGTCGGAGGTCTGGTGTTGCAGCGCGTACGACGGGGGAGTGCGCACCCCTCCGCCGTCGTCGTAGAAGTCCACGCGTACGTCGGAAATCGTTGTCGCCGCGCCCAGATCGACCGCCAGCCAGTCGCTGCTGTTGGGTGTTCCGTACGAGGTCCAGCGGGTCGTCGGCACGTCGAGGTGGAAGTCCTGCCCGTCGATCGCGTTGGCGGCGGCGTCCCCGGACCAGGTGTACGAGGCACTGGCGGCGGGATACCCCGTTTCCCGTACGTTCGCCGCGTCGTCGACGAGCTCGGGCTGACCGGCCCGCGCCGGTGCGGCCGGCACCGCCACCCGCACGTCCCCCAGCGTCGTACGGGAAAGCTTCTGCACACCGTCGATCCAGACGCGCATCCCCGCGCCGCGACCGTAGACGCTGCCGTCCCTGTCCCACACCACTGTGAGGTTGTGGCCGTGATAGGGCACGTTCTCGACCGCGAAATGCGTCCAGTCCGGCGGAGCCAGCGGCGCGATCCGCACGGTGTCGTCGGCCTGCGGCCGGATGCCGAGCAACCCGGAGAGCACCAGATCGGTGAACGTCGAGTGGTTGTAGTCCTCGCTGTGGCCGCGGCCGTCGTAGATCCAGCGGTCCTCGTCCGGATGGTGCGCCTCGGCCACGTACGGCTGGCCGTTCTTGCGCTGGGTCAGCGCGTACCCCCGAAGCAGCGAAACGTAATCCGCGGCGTCCACGTAGGACTGTGCCGGGTAGTCGAGCAGCTGGTTGGCCAGCGCGGTCAGCGTCTGGCTGGTGGCGAACGGCCAGCTCGGCCCGTCCCACCGGCAGCAGCCGTCGAGCGCCTGGTGCATGAACCACCGGCTGCGGCGCTCGGTGGTCGTCGGCCCGTAGGTGGCCGCGAACCCCTGCGGATCGGTGAGCTGGGCCCAGGCCGGCGCGGACGAGGCCGGCGGCATGTTGAAGTACCACGGCACGTAGCCCATGAGTTCCCGGTCGGCGATGCGGGTGCTCTGGCCCTTCATGACGTGCTTGTAGAAGGAGCCGTCCCACAGCGCCCGCTCGGTCGCCGTCCTCAGCCGCGCCGCCTCGCTGTCGTAGCGCCGCGCGGCCGCCGGGTCGCCGGCCTTGCGCTTCAGCAGGGCCAGGGCTCGGGCATCGCCGTACTGGTAGGCATTGAGCGTGGGCCGGTAACCGTCGCCGCCGTGGTAGGGGTCGTCGCTCTGGTACGAGCCGGCGGTGAACTCCATCGCGTCCCACACCGGCGTCTGCCAGTAGACGCCGCGGGCCGCGTCGAAGTTGGTGCGCTTCCAGCCCTCGTACTGCCGCTCGAGCGCCGGCATCCGCTCGGTGAGGAACCGCCAGTCACCGGTGACCTCGGCCCGGGCCACCGCCGCGTCGACCGCCCAGAACGAGTACTGGTGGGCCCAGTCGGTGGTGTTCTTGTTCAGCTCCTCGGTGGCCGGTTTGGCCGCCGAGCCCGACCCGGTGAGCCAGTAGTCGAGATAGTCGTCGAGGTAGCGCCGGTCGCGCAGCCAGCGTCCCTCGTAGATGTGATGCCCGGCGGCCGCGTTGATGCCGCCGAACGGCGCCGAGTAGCCGACCGGCCCGAGGAACTCCGAGACGATCCACCCGTCCTGCGGCCCGGTGTATTTGAGGGCTTCCTTGAAGGTGCGCCACCGGTAGTAGTACGTCTTCTCGATCTCGTCGTCGGGCAGGTCGACGAACGGGATGTTGGCCTCGTACCAGGCCGGTTCGGGGGTGGTCCCCAGCAGCGCCCGGTGATCGAGGAACTGCGTGGTCGCGCCGCCGGGCGGATAGAGCGGGGGAGCCGCGGCCGCCTCGCCCGCCACCAGGAGGCTCCCGATCAGGCTCAGCGCCGCGACAGCCCCGATCCGCTTCCGACCAATCACCATCGCACGCCCCTCTGAACCGAACGAGCATGAACGATCAAAGTCAAACATCGGCTGTCATCAGCGTCAAGACTCGAGCGGCCTTGCGGAGATCGGTGGCCGCCGATATCGTCCAGCGCGCCGGCTCTGTCTCCACTCGGTGGCGGGGCGGTCACACAATTTCAACGGGGGATTCATATGAAGGGTGCCAAGGCACTCTCGGCTCTTGCTGTGTTCACACTGGCCAGTGGCGTGGGGCTGGCTGCCTCCGGCGTCACCGCCGCCCAGGCCGACGACGCGCCGCCGTCGCTGGTCGAGGACTACGCCTATCCGGGCGCGGCGGGCATCCTGGCCCAGCACGAGCTGAAGCTGTTCAAGGGCGACGGCCACATCCTGTTCGACTCGAAGCGGACGCTGGCCGAGGGGCAGTGCCCGGTGGGCCTGACCCAGGTCGAGAAGTCCACCAACGGTCTGCCGCCGTTCGGGCTGTACTACTGCTTCAAGACGATCGGGTCCAAGGGTTACCTCACGCTGGAGGTGCCGGGCACGTTCGGCGTCCGCGGCGGCACCGAAGACCTCGTGGTCAAGGCGAAGGTGACGGGCGACCCCGACGCCGCGACGAAGGAGTACGCCGTCGAGCCGAACGAGCCGGTGGCGATCGAGCCGGGCGACGGCAACGAGCTGCCCAAGGCCGTCCTCGTCGAGATCCGCATGAGCTGACAGCTCGACGTTCGGCCACCTGATCGAGACAAGCGCTGACGCCTGCCCTCCGGGGCAGGCGTGCGGCGGACGAGCGGCTCGCCGCGCAGGCGTTGGCGAGCACGGACGGGCCGTCGCTGACCGGCCGTCCTCGACGGCGACCGGCTGGCCGGCTTCTTCGACTGGGACACCGCCGGGCCGTCCACGCGCGAGTTCGACCTGGCGCTGACCGCCCTGTGGTGGGTGCCGTTGTGCGCGCCGGCCGTGGCCGAGGGGCTGGGCTTCAACAACCCCGAGGACCGCTCCCGCCGCCTGCGCCAAGCCGTACGAGTTGAGCGCGGCCACCGTGGTCGAGACCGCCCTGCCCGACGGCTGGCCCTCGGGCCGCCTGCACCTGACCGTGCTGGCCGCCGTCGCCGGCCTGGCCGCGCTGGCCGTGGCCTGAAGTGCGCCGACGCACAGTTCGAGGGAGTCTTAGGGGCCGATTTTCCGGGTAGGACCGGCTTTGGCTTGACTCATGGCGGTCAATTTTTAAGACTGTTGCGTATTACCCCCACTCCTCTCCCCGGAGGATCATCCCCATGCGCAAGTCCCGATTCTTGATCGCGGCCACCGCCCTCGTGGTGGCCCTGGGCGCCGGCCTCGCCGTCGGCTCCCGCAACGACACGGCCGAGGCGGCCGTCGTCTGGAACGAAGACTTCAACGGCCCGGCCGGCAGTGGCGTCGACACGTCGAAGTGGAACTTCGACACCGGCGGCAGCGGCTGGGGCAACCAGGAGCTGCAGTACTACACCAGCGGCACCAGCAACGTCGCCATGAACGGTCAGGGCCAGCTGGTCATCACGGCCCGCAAGGGCAGCGGCGGCAACAGCTGCTGGAACGGCACCTGCCAGTTCACCTCGGGCCGCATCCAGACCGCCGGCAAGTTCACCCAGCAGTACGGGCACATCGAGGCGCGCATCCAGGTCCCCAACGGCTCGGGTCTGTGGCCCGCGTTCTGGATGCTCGGCGGCAGCAACTGGCCGACCGACGGCGAGATCGACATCATGGAGGTCGTCGGCCGCGAGCCCAACCAGCTGTTCGGCACGCTGCACGGTCCCGGCTACTCCGGCGGCAACTCGTTCGGCGCCATCACGACCTCCAGCACGCCGTGGCACCAGGCCTTCCACACGTACGCCGTGGACTGGTCGCCCAACCTGGTCGTCTGGACCGTCGACGGCCGGGAGTACTTCCGCGCCACCCCGGAATCGCTGCGTGCCGCCAAGGGCAACGTCAACTGGGTCTTCAACCACGGGTTCTTCATCATCCTCAACCTGGCCATCGGCGGGAACTTCGGCCAGGGCAACCCGGCCGGACTGCCCGCCGAGAGCAAGATGCTGATCGACTACGTGCACGTCAACACGTCGACCACGACGCCGACGCCGCCGCCGGGCGGTAACGGCACGGCGCTCAAGTCGAGCCTGAGCGGCCGCTGCATCGACATTCCGGGCGCCAACCCGGTGGACGGGGCCCGGCTGCAGACCTACGACTGCAACGGCACCGCCGCGCAGCAGTGGGTGGCCAACGGCGACGGCACGATGCGTTCCATGGGCAAGTGCATGGACCCGGCCGGCGGCGCGCTCACCAACGGCACCCCGATCCAGCTGGTCCAGTGCAACACCAACCCGGTGCAGCGGTTTACTCTGTCACAGCAGGGCGACCTGGTGAACGTCTCCGCCAACAAGTGCGTGGACATCAAGGACCGCAACACGGCCAACGGCGCCCAGCTGCAGCTGTGGGACTGTTCCGGTCAGCCCAACCAGAAGTGGTCGCGCGCCTGATCGAAGCGATCGCGCCATCATGTTGACGTATTGACGTGTTGAATCAACACGTCAATACGTCAACACGTATCGGCGCCGGAGGCTGATCCCGTTCAGGCGGTCTGCAGCTTCTCCTCGAGCCGGGCGGTCAGCGCCTCGGCCGTCAGCGGCCGATCGAAGTGATAACCCTGGGCGGTGTCGCAGCCGATCTCGCGCAGCGCCTCCACGGCCGCCTCGTCCTCGACACCCTCGGCGACGACGGTCAGGCCCAGGCGGTGACCCAGTTCGACGGTCGAGGCGACCAGGGCCCGGCTGCTGTTGTTCTCCGCGATGTCGAGGACGAAGGAACGGTCGATCTTCAGTTCGGCGATCGGCAGGACCTTCAGATACGTCATCGACGAGTAGCCGGTGCCGTAGTCGTCGATGGACGCCACCACGCCCGCCTCACGCAGGCGGTGCAGCGCGTGGATCGCCGTGTCGGGGTCGCTCATCAGGGCGTACTCGGTGACCTCGATCGACAGCAGGTCGCCGGGCACGCCGCTCTCGGCCAGCAGGGCGGCCACCCGGGCCGGGAACTGCGGGTCGAGCAGACTGCGGGCCGACACGTTGACCGCGATCGGCACCCGGTGGCCCGCGTCGAGCCAGGTCCGGGCCTGGCCCAGCGCCATCGTCAGCACCCGCTCGGTGAAGCGGTGCATGAGGTTGGTGACCTCGAGGACGGGGATGAACTCGGCCGGCGAGACCGAGCCGCGCGCCGGGTGGTGCCAGCGGGCCAGGGCCTCGACGCCGACCAGGGCGCCGGTGTCGACCGCCACCTTCGGCTGGTAGTGCAGGGTCAGTTGGTCCGAGTCCTCCACGGCCCGGCGCAGGTCGCCCAGCAGCGACAGCCGGGCCGCGGCGTCCTGTCGGCCCTCGCCCTGGAAGCGGTGGAAACCGGTCCGGTTCTGCTTGGCCTCGTGCATGGCGGCGTCGGCGTGCCGCAGCACGGTGATGACGTTCTCGCCGGCGGCCGCGGTGGCGGCGCCGATGCTCACCTCGAGGTCGAGGGTGATCTCGTCGAGGACGAACGAACGGTCGAACGCCTCGGTCAGCCGAGCAGCGATCGTCTCGCCGACGCCCGGCTCCCGGTCGCGCAGCAGCACGGCGAACTCGTCGCCGCCGAGCCGGGCGACCACGTCGCCGCCGCGGACCAGCGAGGCCAGCCGCCGGCCGGTCTCGACCAGCAACAGGTCGCCGACGCGGTGCCCGAGCTGCTCGTTGACGTCGCGGAAGCCGTCAACGTTGATGACCAGCACGGTGGGCTCGTCGGGCAGCGCCTCGGCGACGTGGTCGACGAAGGCGGCCCGGTTGCGCAGCCCGGTCAGCGGGTCGGCGCCGGCCATCGCCTCGACCTGACGGCGGTAGGCGCGGCGGGACAGCCCGAGGCCGCCCAGCACGACGAGGCCGGCCAGGACGACGACCAGGACGGCGATCACCGAGTGGCGCGAGTCGCGCAGCGCCTGGGTCTGCAGGAGGTCGTAGTCGGCGAGGTGGTGTTTCTGCTCGGCCAGCAGCTCGGTCATCATCGCCGTGTACTCGGGTTCGAGCACCTCCTCGAGCGTCACCTCGGCTGCGGCCTCGTCGCCCCGTTCGATCTGGGCCAGGAAGCCGATCACGACCATGCGCAGGTTGCGGTGCCGGGCGGCCAGGTCGGCGGCATCGCCGTGGTGCTCCTCGTCGACCTCGGCCATGTGGCCCATCGCGTCGTCGGCCCGCTGGTTGGCCGCGAGCAGGTCGTCGTGCTCCTCGCCGCCGGTCTCCTGCATGGTGCCCTGAAGCGTCGCCATCTCCGTGGTCAGCTCGAAGGCCGCCAGCTGGTACGCGTCGGTGTCACTGCCGGCCGCGGCGACACCACGCACCAACGCCGCCTGCTGCCAGTTGCCCACGACGGCATAGCCGGCCAGCGCGGCCAGCAGCAGCCCGAGCAGCACGGTCAGCGCGCGGGCGGGACGGACACGGGACAACGACACGTCGGCCTCCTCGTCCGTCTTGGGCACACGACGGGAAAGTCCCGCCAGAGCGAGGATCGGACGCGGCGGTTCCCGGTTGACCGCCTTCCGGTTGCTAACGGGGAGCAGAACGGCGCTCAGCCAGGAAGCTGTCGTAGAGCAGGAAAGCGTTGAGGCCGATGATGAGCGTGGCTATGCCTGCGGCCACGGCGGTGGTGAGGGGCTTGTTGACGAAGGCGCCCATGATGTCGCGGCGACGGGTGAGCAGCAGCAGCGGCACCAGGGCGAACGGGATGCCGAACGACAGCACCACCTGCGAGATCACCAGGCTGTCGGTGACCGGCAGGCCCAGGGCCAGCACCACCAGGGCGGGTGTCATGGTGACGGCGCGGCGCACGAAGAGCGGAATGCGACGGCGGATGAACCCCGGTGGTTGTTCCACCACGCGTAGCGCAGGTCGCGCTCGAGCAGCTGGTGGTTGCCCTCGTCGGCCAGCGCCATGAGCAGGGTGGCGTAGCCGTTGCTGATGTGCCGCGACTCGTCCGACTGCACCGAGTGGAACACGGTGGGCAGCAGGTAGTCGCCGTTCGCTGCCCGGCCCGCGCTCGGGCACCGGCCGGTCGCTGCCCCAGGCCTTCAGCACGGTCCAGTCGAGCGGATAGCCGCCCTTGCCGTCGGCGAACCCGTAAAGCCAGCCCTGCGCGAGGTAGTGCCGCGTTTCTTGGTGCAAGCGACTAGGAATGCCCGGCCCAACACGCTGCCGACGTGGTGAGCCGGCCTTCGACCATCATGCGGTTGCCTTGTAGGCCTCTGCCGTCGAGCTATGAAGACTCAGTTGCCGGCGCCCAGGGTGGCCATCATGGCGGTGGGGTAGCGGTCGCCCTTGGCCGCGCCGGCGGGGACGGCCTTTTCGATCTCGGCCAGGTCGTCGTCGGACAGGGTTACCTCGAGGGCGGGCAGGGCCTCGGCAAGTCGCTCGCGGGTGCGGGCGCCGACCAGGGGGACGATGTCGTTGCCCTGGGCGGCCACCCAGGCGATCGCTAGTTGGGCCACCGTGCAGCCCTTGGCCGTGGCGATGCGGCGCAGGGCCTCGACCAGGGTCAGGTTGTGGTCGAGGTTGTCGCCGGAGAAGCGGGGCGTGAAGCCGCGGAAGTCGCCCGGCTCGCCGCTGCGGCCGGCGTTCCAGTGGCCCGAGATCAGGCCGCGGCTGAGCACGCCGTACGCGGTCAGGCCGATTCCCAGCTCGCGCAGCGTGGGCAGGATCTCGGCCTCGATGGCGCGTGAGATCAGCGAGTATTCGATCTGCAGGTCGGCGATCGGGTGCACCGCGTTCGCGCGGCGGATGGTCTCGGCGCCGACCTCGGACAGGCCGACGTGGCGCACGTAACCGGCGTCGATCATCTCTTTGATCGCGCCCACCGTCTCCTCGATCGGGACGGCCGGGTCGAGGCGGGCGGGGCGGTAGATGTCGATGTGGTCGGTGCCGAGCCGGGTCAGCGTGTAGGCCAGGAAGTTCTTGACCGCCTCGGGCCGGCCGTCCTGACCGTTCCAGGACATGTCGGGGCCGCGCAGCCCGCCGAACTTGACGCTCAGTTGGTAGCTGTCGCGGGGGCGCCCGCGCAGCGCCTCGGACAGCAGCAACTCGTTGTGGCCCATGCCGTAGAAGTCGCCGGTGTCGATCAGCGTGACGCCCGCGTCGAGCGCGGCGTGCACGGTGGCGATGCTCTCGGTCCGGTCGGTGGCTCCGTAGACGCCGTGGGACATGCCCATGGCGCCGAGCCCCAGCTTGCCCACGGTCGGGCCGGTCGTGCCGAGGGTGATTGTCTGCATCGTGTGCTCCTTCGTTGGTCTGTGTCGACCATGCGCCCGTATCGGGCCGGGCGGGAGCGGAGAGTTCATCGTGGGAGCGGCAGTCCCTGGTTGTGCCGGCCCCGCCGGGGCAGCATGGAGGGCATGCAACGGGATGAGCTGGCCGACTTCCTGCGCCGCCGCCGCGAGGCGATCCGCCCGGCCGAGGTGGGCCTGGCTGACGGGCGCCGGCGTCGCACGGCGGGTCTGCGGCGAGAAGAGGTCGCGATGCTGGCCGGCATGTCCGTGGATTACGTCGTACGCCTGGAACAGGGCCGCAGCAGCCAGCCCTCCACGCAGCTGCTCGGCGCGCTGGCGCGGGCCCTGCGGCTGTCCGACGACGAGCGGGACCACCTGTTCCACCTGGCCGGCCACCAGCCGCCACCGGCCGACGGCACGGCCCGGCTGGCCCGGGCGGGCCTGCTGCGCATGCTCGACCTGCTCGGTGACACTCCGGCCATCGTGCTCTCCGATCTCGGGGAGACTCTCGCCCAGAACCGTGGGGCCATGCTGCTCTCCGGCGACCAGGTCGGCCTCGAGGGCGACCGGCGCTATCACGCCTACCGGTGGTTCACCGACCCGGTGGCCCGCGCCGTCCACCCGTCGGAGGACGAGGAACGCCACTCCCGGGTGATCGTGGCTGACCTGCGCGCGGTGGCCGGGCGGCGGCACGGCGATCCGACGATCGCCCGCTTGGTCGCGCGGCTCAACGCCGAGAGTGAGACCTTCCGCCGGCTCTGGGCGGAACACGAGGTCGCGGTCCGGCGCTTCGACCACAAGACCTTCGTCAACTCGCGGGTCGGGCCGCTCCTGATGCACTGCGAAACCCTGGTCACGCCCGATCTGGGCCAGCTCCTGCTGGTGCTCACCCCGGCTGACGACGACACCCGCGAGCGGTTCGACCTGCTACGTGTCGTCGGTCTCCAGGAGTTCGCCGCCGAGGTGTGAGACCCGCCGGCGCGGGTACGCTTCGCCCGGTCATGCCTCCAGTTGCCGTCAAACCCCAGTCCCGCCGCAGGCTGTTCCTCCTGCTCGGCGCCGTTGTCCTGATCCTCGCCGCGGTGAACGTCGCCGACAAGTACGGCCCGAACCACACCGGTCTGGTGGCCGGTCCGCTGGTTGCCGTGCTGCTCGTGCTCCTGGCCCGCCGGTCCGGTCTGAGCTGGCACGATCTCGGGCTTTCCCGCCGTACGTTCGTGCCGGGGCTCAAGTACGCCGTGGGCGCCATCCTGGCCGTTGCGGTCGTCTACGCGATCGGGGTGGCGCTGCCCCTGACGCGTCCCGCGTTCAACGACGTCCGCTACCACCTGCACCCCGGCGCCGCCCTGCTCACCGCGTTCATCATCGTGCCGCTGGGCACCGTGCTGCTGGAGGAGATCGCGTTCCGCGGCGTCCTGCTCGGCCTGGTCAACCGCCACCGTGGCGCCGTGTGGGCCAGCATCACGTCCTCGGTCCTGTTCGGCCTGTGGCACATCCTGCCGTCGCTGCGCCTCAACAATGCCAACGCCGCCGTCGGCACCGTCTTCGGTTCTTCAACGGCCGGCCGCATCCTCGCTGTGCTGGGCGCGGTCGCCTTCACTGCCCTCGCCGGCGTGCTGCTGTGCGAGTTGCGCCGCCGCAGCGGAAGCCTGCTGGCCGCCGCCGCCCTGCATTGGGCCACCAACGGGCTGGGTCTGCTGGTGGCGGCCGCCCTGGCTACGACCAGCTTCGCCTGAGCAGGCCTGTCACGAGGGGTTCGCGGTAGTCGTCGTTGTGGCCACCGTCCTCGACGGCGACGACCCGGACCGGCCCGGCGGCATTGTCGGCCACAGTGATGCTCTGTTCGGGCGGAACGACCGAGTCGGCCGTGCCGTAGACCACCAGCGTCGGCACGGTGATCGTGCGGATCGGCTGGGCGACCGGAAATTCGTCCCGCAGCAGCAGCCGGACCGGCAGGAACGGGTAGTGCTCCCGGCCCGCCGACCCCAGATCGGCGAAGGGCGACCGCAGCACCAGCATCTCCGGCGGGTGCCGGGTCGCCAGCCCGGTCACGACCGCCGCGCCCAGGCTCTCGCCGAGATAGACCAGCCTGGTCCCGGCCCGTTCGACCAGGAAGGCGCGGGCGGCATCGGCATCGCGGGCCAGCCCCTCCTCGCTCGGCCGGCCCGGGTTGCCGCCGTAGCCGCGGTAGTCGAGCAGCAGCACGGTGAAGCCCTCGGCCGCCAGGGCAGCGGCGAGCGGCGCCCGGCCCAGCCGGTTGCCCGCGTTGCCGGGCGCCACCAGCACGGCTGTGCGCTGATCGGGCGTACCGGAAGGTGGCCGGAACAGCCAGGAGCCGAGCCGCAGCCCGTCGCTCGTGCGCAGGGTGACCGGCTCGGCCCCGGCGACCAGGGGCGGCGTCGCCCGGTCGGGGAAGTAGATCAACCGTCGTTGCAGGAACCAGATCGCGGCCAGGATCAGGGCCAGCACCACCAGCACGACCAGTGCCACCCGGAGCCGGACCATGCACCGATTATGTGCCCTCCGCGCCGAGCGGGCAGGGCTCAGTCGAGCGGCGTGAACTCCAGGTAGTCGAGGTTGAAGTTCTGGTATCGGTCGGCGTCGGCCTGCAGGACGACGGTGTGAGCGCCCTCGGTCAGGCGCCAGGACGGGATCACGACCTGGGTCGCGAAGGCGTAGTGGGAGGTCGTCGTCATGACCTCGACCGGCGGGGTGGTGCGGGCGCCGTCGAAGGTGAGGGTGAAGCGGCCGGCCGGGCGGTACGGGGAGGCCACCCGCGCCGAGACGCGGTAGTTGCCGCTGCGGGGGACGGCGACGTCGTAGCGGATCCACTCGCCGGCCCGGATCCAGCCGACCACGATCGCGCCCGCGGTGTCGCCGACGTCCACGCCCTCGAACGGGCGGGCGGCGCCGCCGCGGTTGTTGTCGTCCAGGTCGTAGTAGCCCAGGCCCTTGCCGGCGGGGGAGTAGTCCTCGGCCTGCACCCGCACCGTGCCGGCGGGTTGCTGCGGCCATGGCCGGCCGAGGTCGCGGGCGCCCAGCCAGGCGCTCAGATCGTCCGGGTCGTCGGTCTGGATCATGTCGGCGCCGTGCCGCTCGACCAGCGTGGCCCAGCCGAGCGCGGGATCCCGCAGTGACGCCTCGTCGGTGTAGCCGGCCGCCATCCCGTACCACATGGTGCTCACCCACACCCGGCTCGTGGCTTTCGCCCGCGCCACCGCCGCCGGCTGGATCTGGGCGTCGGTCAGGCGGTCGAAGACCAGCTCGTACGCCTGCGGAGGCCGCCCCGGCGGAAAGGCGCCGATGTCCACCGCGTTGGCGTCGCCGACCACGTGGTTGTAGAGGATTCGCGGATCCCGTTCGAGGAACGCGGTCACCTCGTCGATCGGCGCGCCGCTCTTGAAGATGCCCTGCTCCACCTGGCCGAGCTCGGCGAGCAGATCGTAGATCTGGTCCCGGTACGCCCATCCGCGGTCCAGGTTGACCAGGGCACCGCTGTCGCGCAGGGCCAGCAGGGCCTCCCGCAACGTCGGCACGCCCACCGCGGTGACCGGCGCGTACCTGCCGCCCAGCCCTTCCCGCAGCCGCAGCGCCCGCACCTCGGCCAGCGTCAGGTCGGCCACCCGCCCCCGGCCGTCGGTGGTGCGGTCGACGCTGTCGTCGTGCATGAGCACGAGCTCGCCGTCCCGGGTGCGCCGGATGTCGACCTCGACCACCTGCGCCCCGTGCGCGACAGCCTGCGTGACCGCCCCGAGGGAGTTCTCCGGCGCGCCCCGCCAGTAGCCGCGGTGCGCGACAACCATGACGGGAGCCCCCGTGCCGTGCCGGAGGAACAGGCTGCCCGGCTTCTCGACCGCCCGCAGCGGAACAGCCGCCGGCAGCGGAAGAGCCTCGGTCTCCCGCAGCGGAAGAACCGCGCCGGCCAGAGCGACGAGGGTAACGGCGGCAATGATCGGCACACGCATGTCGCCGTGTATCGAACCATGCCGCCGCAGCCCCGTCAGTTCGCGGGGGCCAGGGAAGCCGCGAAGTCGTTGATGTCGCGGGCCGGACGGCCGGTGATCGTGCGGACGTGGTCGGTGACGCGTTCGAAACCACCGGCCCGGATGAGGGCGAAGACACCGGCCAGCTGAGCGGCCAGCCAGTCGGGCAGTCCGGCGTTCTCGAAGCGGGGACGGGCCTGTTCCTCGGTGAGGTCGAGGAAACGAACGGAGAGGGCGTCCGCCGCCTCGGCGAAGGTGATCGCGGCCGGGCCGGTCAGGTCGTACGTCCGGCCGGTGTGGCCGTCCTCGAGCAGCGTCACCGCGGCGACCGCGGCCACGTCGCGGATGTCGATCATCGCCACCCGGCGGCCGGCGGTGGGGGAGGGCAGGGTGCCGGAGGCGGTGACCATGAGCAGGTTGGTCATGAAGAACGCGGGGCGCAGGACCACCGCGGGCACACCCGACCGGTGCAGGTGAGCCTCGATCTCGCCGTGCCAGCCGTACGCCGGGACGTCCGACGCGCGGTCGGCGTGCTGGGCGGAGAGCTTCACGATCCGGTCGACGCCGTGCTCGGCGGCAGCGTCGATCACCGCCGTCTCGTGGCGGACCTTGGCCGGTCCGTCGGCGGCGCACAGGTAGACGCGGTCGACGCCGTCGAAGGCGCGCCGCAGCGAGGCGGGATCGTCGAAGTCGCCCACGGCGCGGCTGAAGGCGCGTACGTCCGCACCGTGGGCTCGCAGTTCGCGGACGACATGGGCGCCGACATTGCCGGTGGCGCCGGTGACCAGGATGCGGGTCATGAGGTTGCCTTTCGGATGGGGGCCGGTGGGATGTTGTGGCCCGTACGGAAGAAATTGGCCGGATCCCACGAGCGCTTGACCTCGGTCAGGCGCTCGTAGTTGGCCGTGGTGAACGCGGAGCGGGTCCGGCTCGGATCGGTGAGCAGGGTCAGGAAGGAACCACCGGTCGCGTACGGGCGTATCCGCCGGACCAGCCGGTCGAGGGTCACCTCGGTGGGAGTGGGGAAGGGTGCGACCGCCATGACTGAGAACGGCACGTCGCGGTGCCCGGCCGGGCCGTCACCGGCTGCCATCGCTCCGCCCCAGTGCCGCAGCTCGACGAACGCGAGCGGCGAGTCCCCGGCGCCCGCTTCGACGATCGCGTGCAGCACCTCGTCCGGCAGGGTGCGGAACAGCTCGATCTCCTGCCGGTTCGGGACGGGCGGGACGTCGGGACCGTTCGTAGCCGCACTGGCCTCCGGGAACGCCCGCATCGCGAACGCGTCGAGCAGCGGCGGTCCGGCCACCTCGAGCAGCGGGGCGAGGGCCCGGGCGCCGTCGTCGCCGTGGTGGAACGCCCGGATGGCCAGCACCCGGCGGCCGTCCACCTGAGGCAGCAGGACCGCCGTGTTCATCGCCTCGGGTTCGGTCGAGGCCCATTGCCGGTACGCGGCCAGCACGTCGAACGCGCGCTCCAGCGGATACAGCGACATGCCGGACCAGACCCGCGCGACCGGATACAGCTGGAACTCCAGCGATGTCACCACGCCGAAGTTCCCGCCGCCTCCCCGCAGCGCCCAGAACAGGTCCGGGTGCTCCCGCGGGCTCGCCGTCAGGGCGACCCCGCCGGCCGTGACCACCTCGGCGCTGATCATGCTGTCGGCTGCGAACCCGAACGTCCGCGACAGCCACGACTGGCCGCCGCCGAGCGTATAGCCGGTCACCCCGACCGTGCTGCACCGGCCGGCCAGCCCGGCGAGGCCGTAGCGGGCGGCCGCGCGGTTCACGTCCGCCCACACCGCGCCGGGCCCGACCCGGGCCACACGGCGGGCCGGGTCGATCTCGACGTCGTTCAGGGCGGTGGTCTTGAGCAGCAGAACGCCGTCGACCGGAGCGACCAGCCCGTGGCCGGTCGCCTGCACCGCGAGGGGCAGGTCGTGATCCCGGGCGGTGCGGACGGCGGCGCGCACGTCCCCGGTCGTCGCGGCCACGGCGATCAGCGCCGGGTGCGACTCGAAGGTCCGGTTCCAGCCGAGCCGGTGCCGGTCGTAGCCCGGATCGCCGGGCTTGAACATCGTCATGGGCCGAAGCTACGAAGGGCCCGTTGTGCTGTGGATGTGGTTCCGATGTGGTCCTACATTGAGCGGTGTGGTCGTGCGCGTGCTCGGGACGGCCGGGGTCATCGCCCCGGACGACGATCCCGCGCGGCGGCTCGACCGCAAGGCCCGTGAGCTGCTGAGCATCCTCACCCTGCGCGCGCCGGCCGCGGTCACGCTGGGCGAGCTGGCCCGGCTGCTCTGGGACGATCCGCCGCCGTCGGCCGTCAAGACGTTGCGGGCACACCTTTCCCGCGTACGGGGGGTCCTGCGTACGGTCGAACCCGAGGCTCACATCGAGCGGGCCGGCCGCGACGGTTACCGCCTCGCCCTGGCGCCCGAGCGCACCGACGTCGGCCTGGTCGCGTCCGCCCGCGCCCGGGCCCGCCGCCTGCGCCCCGACGACGCCGCGGCCGCGCTCGCCGAGGCACGCGAGCTGTGGCGGTCCGACCCCGAGCTGCCCGAGACCGTGGCCGCGGAAGCGCTGCGCCAGGGCTGGCGGCGCGAGCGGCGCCTGCTCGTCCAGGAACATCTCGGCTGCCTCGCCGCCGGCAGCGACCCGGCCTCGGCCCTGGGCGAGCTGCACCAGCTGACCGCGGCCGACCCGCTCGACGAGCCGCTGTGGGTGCACTACGTGCGAGCCCTGCACCGGGCCGGCCGGCCGGTCGAGGCGCTGCGGGCCGCGGCCACCGCCCGGGCCGCGCTCGTCGAGGTCGGCCTCGACCCGTCGGCCGCGCTGCGCGACGCCCAGGCCGAGGTGCTGCGGCTGCCGTCCTCGCCGCCTGTGCGCTACGCGACCGGCCCGGACGGCTCGACCGCCTTCACCAGGCTGTCCGAGCAGGGCCGCGATCTGCTCGTGCTGAACCCGGGCATGCTCACCATCGACGGACTGCTCGACGGCGCCCACGCCCGCGCCGCGCTGACCACGCTGGCCGGGCACGCCGCCGTGGTGTGCCTCGACCGGCGGGGGATAGGCCTCTCCGACCCGCTCGATCCGGGACGCGACCCGCTCGACCAGTGGGTGGCCGACGTGGGCCGGGTCCTCGACACCCTCGCCGTCGACCGGGCCGACCTGTTCGCCAACTTCGACACCGGGCTGGTCGCGCTCGAGTTCGCCGCCCGCCACCCGGAACGGGTGCGCTCACTGGTGCTGGCGCAGTGCTACCCGCGCTACACCCGGTGCCCCGACTATCCGTACGGCCTGGACCGGGAAACCACCGAGGCTCTGATCCGCGACACCGTCTCGCCCGCCGACCCGGCCCACGGCGTGGACTCGGTCACCCAGGCCGCGCCCAGCGTCGCCGCCGACGAGAACTTCCGCCGGTGGTGGAACAGCCTCGGCCGGCGTGGCGCCGGCCCGTCGGTCGCGCTCGCGGTCCGCACAGTGGCCACCGGCGCCGACCTGCGCCACCGGCTGCCGCGGATCACCGCGCCGACGCTGGTGCTGCATCGCCGCAGCTGCCTCAACGTCGACGCCGGCCACGCCACCTACCTGGCCACCCATCTGCCCCGGGCCCGCCTGCAGCTGACGCCCGGCGCCGACGCCCTGTGGTTCACCGGCCCCACCGACCTGCTGCGGCACGCCCTCGACTTCCTCGCATCCCCCGAGCGAGCTACCGCGGATTGACCACCGCACGGTGACTATCGACCCGGGTCAGTGTCCGTAGCGTTCCCCCGTGATTCAGCTTCCTGTTGCTCCGCCGGGCGCGCTTCGTTCCCGCCGGTCGCAAATGATCACCCGGTACGCTGCCTCGGTGGCTCAGCGGGGTTGGCGGGTGGCGCGGCCCGGTTCGAGGCGCATCGTGCCGCTCGGCTGGTGGCGCTCGCGGCCGGTCGTGATCCGCGACGGGCTCGGCGGACTGGTCCTGCTGGCGCTGGCCTTCGTGCCGCCGCTGGCCGCGGCCGGCACCCGGTTGGGGGAGCTGCCCCGGCGCCCGGCCGACGTGCTGGCCGTGCTCGCCGCCGTCGCGATGACGCTGCCGCTGGCCGTACGGCGCCGGTGGCCCTCGGCCGTGCTGGTCGCCGCCGGGACCGGGTTCGCCGTGCAGGAGCTCCGCGGCTACCAGAGCTTCGCGGGGGCCGGGCTCATCGTGGCGCTCTACAGCGCGGGCCTGTACCAGCGTCGTTTCCGCGGCCCGCTGGTGGTCGCCACCGTCGTCGCGTACGTGGGACTGTGTTCCGCCCTTCGTGCGGCCGGCTCGACCGCGCGCCTCCCGGACTACCTGATCTTCGTGGTCCTGCTCGGACTGGCCGCGGTCGGCGGCGCGATCGTGCGCAAACGACGCTCCGAGGACAGCGAGCAGGCCCGCGCGGCCGAACGGGCCCGCATCGCGCGCGAGCTGCACGACGTGGTCACCCACCACGTCACCGCGATAGTGGTGCAGGCCAACGCGGCCCGCTTCGTGGCCGGCCCCGGACCGGCCGCGGACACGCTGAAGGTCATCGGCGACACCGGCCGGCAGGCGCTGACCGAGCTGCGGGATCTGCTCGGCGTGCTCGACCCGACCCGCCCGGCCCCGCGCGACCGGCTGCCCGGGCTGGGCCAGGTCGGTGAGCTGGTCGCCTCGACCCGGGCCGCGGGCCAGCCGGTCACCCTGGCCGAGGCGGGCACGCCGCCCGAGATGGGCGCCGGGCGGGAGCTCGCGGCCTACCGGGTGGTGCAGGAATCGCTGACCAACGCCCTGAAGTACGCGGCCGGGCAGCCGACCGCGGTCGAGCTGACCTACCGCCCCGACGCCGTGACGATCACCGTGCACACCGGCCGCGCGTCGACCGGCCCCGGCGGCGGGTCCGGTCGCGGGCTGGCCGGGCTGCGTGAACGGGTCGAGCTGTTCGGCGGTGAGCTGACCGCCGGCCCCGGCGCCGACGGCGGCTTCCTCGTCCACGCCCGCGTGCCCGTGGGCGGAACGGCATGACCATCGAGCTGGTGGTCTGCGACGATCAGGCCCTGATTCGCGCGGGCTTCACCACCATCTTCGACTCGCAGCCCGACCTGACCGTGGTCGGCGAGGCGTCGGACGGCCGGTCGGCCGTCGACCTCGTCCGGCGGCTGCGCCCGAGCGTCGTGGTGATGGACGTGCGCATGCCCGTGATGGACGGCATCGCGGCCACCGAACAGCTGGCCGGCCCCGGCGTGACCGACCCGGTCAAGGTGCTGGTGGTCACGACCTTCAACATCGACGAGTACGTCTATCAGGCGCTACGGGCCGGGGCCAGCGGCTTCCTGCTGAAGGACGCCTCGCCCGAGCAGCTGATCGACGGCGTCCGCACGGTGGCCCGGGGCGAGGCCTTGATCGCTCCCGCAGTCACCCGCGAGCATCGGCCGGTTCGGCGCCCGCGTGCGCCCCACCGCCCCCGAAAGGGCCGCGGCCGCCCAGCTGACACCCCGCGAACGGGAGGTGCTCAAGCTGATCGCGGAGGGCCTCTCCAACGCCGAGATCGCGGCGAGCCTGGTGATCGGGCCCGAAACCGTCAAGACGTACGTGTCGAGAATCTTCACCAAGCTCGCCGTGCGTGACCGCGTGCAGGCCGTGGTCTACGCCTACCGCACCGGCCTGGTCAGCCCCTGACCTGCCGTCCGGGTCGAGGTGCCGCCGGTCGTCCAGCGAGCCGCCCAGCCGATGAGCGAGCCGCGCCGCGATCTTGCGTGGCCGCTCGGGCAGGCGGCCACACCCCGTCCGGATTGCTCAGGCGTTCGTGCGGTGCAGCAGGTGGATCTCGTCGGGCTCGGGCGGGAGGTCGTCCACGCCGGCCTCGACGGCCTCCTCGTGCCGCTTCCGGGCACGGGGGAGGGCCAGCGCGGCGACGACCGCAAGCACGGCCACGGCGGCGCAGACCCAGAAGCCGTTGGTGAACGCGGCGTCGGTGGGCAGGCCCTGCGGCGTGGTGTTGGAGGTGATCACGGCGGCCACCACGGCCGTGCCGATGCTGCTGCCGATCGTACGGGCAATGGTGTTGACGCTTGTGGCCTCGCCGGTCTGGGCGGCCGGGACGCTCTCGATGATCGCGTTCGACATGGCCGCGAAGGCGAAGCCGATGCCGGCGCCGGTCAGGATGCCGGAGGCGAGAACCTGCCAGATCTGGCCGTGCGCGATCGCGGGCAGGGCGAACGCAGCGACCACGAAGACCGCGCCCAGGAACATCGGCAGCTTCGGCCCGTACCTGCGGTTGAGGATGCCGGCGAGCGGACCGAACACCACCATCATGACGACGGTCGGCAGCAGGAACAGGCCCGCCTGGGAGACCGACTTGCCGAAGCCGTAGCCGGTGACCGCCGGCAGCTGGAGCAGCGTGGGCACCAGCAGGAACGTGCCGAACATGGCGAAGCCGAGGATGAGCGCGACCAGGTCGGTGGCCCAGACGCCGCGGATCTTCATGAGCCGCATGTCGATCAGCGGCTCCTTGACCCGCAGCTCGACGAGGACGAACCCGGTCAGCCCGACGGCGCCCAGCGCGAGCAGCCCGATGGTCTTGCCGTCGTCCCAGCCCCAGGCCTGGCCCTTGCTGATCGCCAGCAGCAGGGCCACCAGCGAGACGGAGAGGATGCCGGCGCCCAGCACGTCGAGCTTGCCCGGCGTGCGGACGGCCGACTCCTTCATGCCGAAGATCGCCCCGAGCAGCGCCACGACGACCAGAACCAGCGGCAGCCAGAACAGCCAGTGCCACGACAGGTGCTCGACGATCGGCCCGGCCGCCACGATGCCGATACCGGCGCCGACACCGAAGATCGCCGAGATCAGGCCGACCGTGGTGGCGACCCGTTCGCGGGGCAGCTCGTCGCGGACCATGCCGATCGACAGGGGCAGAATCGCGCCGGCCGCACCCTGCAGCACGCGCCCGACGATCAGGACGGTGAGGTTGGGCGCCAGCGCGGCGACCACGGTCCCGACGGCCAGGACGGCGAGCACGCCGATCAGAACCTTGCGCTTGCCCCGCATGTCGCCGAGCCGGCCGAGGATCGGGGTCAGGACCGAGGCCGACAGCAGGTACGCCGTGACGACCCAGCTGACGTCACTCGTGGACACCTGGAGCTCGTGCCCGATCGTCGACAGCGCCGGCGACACCAGCGACTGGAGCACCGCGAAGGCCAGCCCGCCCAGTGCCAGATAGAGCACGAGCAACGAGCTCTTGCTCGTGGCCGGCCCGGCCCCGGTCTCTTCCACCGTCTGCGTCATGGGTGTTCCCAACAGCTAGAAGTAAACGCCTGCTGACTTATTATGATCCGACCGATCCATAAGTAAACAGTTGCTTACGTCACACGGGAATTCCGGTTCGCGACGCCAGGCGGCCGAGGGCGTCGATCCAGAGGTCCAGGTCGGGGTGACCGCGCCGCGAGCGCTATCCGGTCGGCCTCGTGCAGGGCGGCCAGCCCCTCCTCGTCCAGCCCGCGCAACGAGTGGATCAGCGCCTCGGCCAGCCGCAACCGGGCCGCCAGCCGCCACCGGTCCGACTGCGCGCGTCGGCCAGCCCGACCGCGGTCCGCAACGACCGTACGCCGGTCTCGACCGACCCCGCCGCCACCGCCGCGACCCCCGACTCGACGATCGCCTCGAGCGACGCGTCGTCCGGTTCCCGCTGATGGGACTCGTGCATCGCGGTCTGGACCGCGATGCCGGGCGCCACCCCGAGCTCCTTCTCGAACAACTCGGTGACCGCCGCGTACTACCGTTCGGCGCCCCGTTCGTCACCGCCCAGCCGGTACAGCCGGATCATCAGGGCCTGATGGTTCTCGTCGAGCGGGTTCATCTCCACCGCTCGCACGGCCAGACCGCGAGCCGCCGTGAGATCACCCGCGGCCAGCCGCCCGAGCGCGGCCTCGTGCAGAATCGCCTCGGACGCCGCCGCGATCCGCCGCCGCTCCGAGAGCAGCCACCCGCAGCGGGTCGTCGGCCTCGGCGTACAGGAGACCGGCGAGCCGGCTGCGGGCCGGTGGCTGCTCATTGAGAATCAGACAGGCCAGCAGGGCCCAACTCTTACGGCTGCGAACCTGGTACGAGATCCCGTCGGACCGGTCGACCCACGGCGAACCGAGCAGGTGCACCGTGAGATCCACCGGTCCTCCTCGTCTCAGCCCTGCGCGCTGATCGGGTAGATCTCGTCAGCGACGAGCCCGTGCGCCTCACGGTGCACAGTGTTCGCTGCTTCCGCGTCCGGCGCCTCCACCAGGCAGAAAGATCTTCCCGGCTTCCTCGTCCACCCAGTACTTCAGATAGTTGACCCCGTGCGCCCCCTGGGCCGCCAGATCAGCCTCATGCGCGGCGGCGACGTCCTTCCCCGCCACGCCACCCTCAACATTGTGTACGTCCATGTGAACCGGCACGACAAACTCCTGACCACACAGTCCCGGGCGTCTTCCCGAGCACGGCCCATAAGACAGCGCCCCTGTTTGACACCCCGTTTGACGTCAGGGCTGAGAGCGTCAGGGCTGGTCTTTGTTGTGCGGCCAATAGGTGCCGGTGGTCGTGTAGCCGCTTCGTTCGTTCGTGGTGGGGGCGAGCACCTTCTCCAGGACGGCGATGAGAGGGGCGGCGTCGGTGCGGAACGTGTCGTGGCCCAGCGGCAGGGCGTTGCGGCGGGTCAGCGGCTTGAGCCCGGCCGGCAGTTGGTCGAGGCGCGGCATCCGGGCGTCGTCGACCAGCACCGGGATGACCGGGACGCGGCAGGTCAGAGCCTCCTGGATCTCGAGCACGACCAGGTCGTCCGGATCGTCGAGCCGGCGGCGGCCCTGGGCCTTCGCGTTGGCCCACTGCGGGCCGATCACCGCGAGCAGGGCTTTGCAACTGCCGACCTCGCGTCGCACCTCGTCGACGAAGTCGGCGCCGATCGGCACGTTGTCGACGTCGATGAAGATCGACTCTCGGCCGAAACGCTCGCCCAGGAGGTAGGACAGCCGGGCCGCCGAATGCCGCGAGTCGTCGCGGCGGTAGCAGATGAAGATCTTGCCTGTGGCCGGGCGGGGTGGCGTGTCCGGCGGCTTTCGTTCGGGCTCCGCCCGGAACTTCCTGATGATCTCGGTCAGCACCGAGGACGCTGTCGCCCGGAGCCTGTTCGCGGTCTCCCAGTCGCGGCGGGCGAGGGCCTCGTCGATCTGCTGATTCAGCCTGGCGTGCACGGCCTCGAGCTGTGCTATGGATTGCCCGCCGAAGCTCGGATCGACCGAGACCGGGATGTAGACGATCGGCGGTGTGTCGTCGCTGGCCGCCATCCTGAGCATCCGGATGTTGCGCCACCAGCCGCCGGGCTTGCGGGCCGCGGCCGTCGGGGCGGGGCCCGGTGGTGGCCGCAGGTCGAGGGTCGGCTCGTTCACGGACGTCGTGGTAGCCGCGAGGACGGGTTGGTTGGAGACCGCGCGCAGGATGTCGGCCCGCATCTCCTGCGCGCTCTGGTAGCGACGCGCCGGATCCTTCTGCAACGCCATCAGCACGATCCCGTCGACCGGGGGCGTGACCTGAGGGTTCAGCGCGCCGGGTGGTGACGGCTCTTCCCGCACGTGCTGGTAAGCCACGCTGACCGGGCTGTCCCCGACGAACGGCGGACGGCCGGTGAGCAGCTCGAACAGCACACAGCCGGCCGCATAGACGTCCGACCGGGCGTCCACCCGTTCGCCGCGGGCCTGCTCCGGTGACAGATACTGCGCCGTGCCGATCACCGCGTTGGCGCTTGTCATGCCCGAGGGGTCGGCCATGGCGTGGGCAATGCCGAAGTCCATGACCTTGACCTGGCTGTTCCGGGTCACCATGACGTTGCCCGGCTTGACGTCGCGGTGGACGATGCCGTGCCGATGACTGAACTCCAGCGCCGCGCACAGGTCGGCAGTGATCTCCAGCGCTGCCCGGGCCGGGAACCAGCCCTCGGCGGCCAACGCCTCCTTGAGGGTGCGGCCGACGACGAGCTCCATGACGATGAAGGGCAGCCTCTCACCGTTCGCGGTCGTCTGTTCGCCGATGTCGTACACGGCGACGATGCTGGGGTGGTTGAGCGCGGCGGTGTTACGCGCCTCGAGCCGGAACCGTTCCTGGAAGGACCAGTCACGCGAAAGGTCCTCGCGCAACATCTTGACCGCGATGTCGCGGCCGAGCCGGATGTCACGCCCCGCGTGCACCTCGGCCATGCCGCCGTAGCCCAGCAGCTCACCGACCTGGTACCTGCCGCCGAGCAGGCGCGCCTGAGCTGCCATGACCCTCGCCGTCCCATACCGGCAAAGTCCGAGTCTATCGCCGGGCTGCGGCCGGCTGACTGTCGGAATTCCGCCCGGCACCGGCCGTCACGTTCACGCGTCGACCCGGATCCGGAAGGGAAGCGACGGGCGAGCTGTGGTGGACGCGGTTGCGGCCGCTGTTCTTGGCTGCGTACATGGCCTGGTCGGCTCGGCGTAGTTCAGTGTCGGGGTCGGCGTGGGGGACGGTGGTGATGACTCCGATGCTGGCGCCCACGTGGACCGGGTGGGAGAGAGCGTCGAACGGCTCGGAGAGCGACGTCAGGATTCGTTCGGCTACCGTGCCGGCCAGGGCGTCGCCGGTTTCGGGGAGGATGACGGCGAACTCGTCGCCGCCCAGGCGGGCTACCACGTCGCCCCGGCGGACGGCGGCGTTGATGCGGGTGGCCACCTCGACCAGGACCGCGTCGCCGGCCTCGTGGCCGTACGTGTCGTTGACCGGCTTGAAGCCGTCCAGGTCGAGGTAGAGCAGGGCCGTGGGGCCGGTGGAGCCGGTGAGGGTGGCCGCCCAGCGGTCGTGGAAGCGGCGCCGGTTGGCCAGGCCGGTCAGCTGGTCGGTGCTGGCCTGGCGTTCCACCGCTCGCAGCGCGCCCGCCAGCTGGCGGAGCAGGCCGTCCATGCGGGCGATCACCAGCAGGAACAGGACGGTGCTGCCGGCGACGATGATCGGGACGTCGATCGGCATGCCGCGCAGCCACTCGATGGCCAGCACGGCCGGGGCGGTCAGACTGGCGGCGGCCAGCATCAGGACGCGGCGCCGGGGAGCTGAGGCGCCGGCTGCCACGGGGGCGCTGCGGCTCGACAGTGTCGTCACCGACGGGTGCAGGGCGGCGGCTCCGCCCAGGGCCTGCATGGCGAGCCAGCCCAGGTCGATGATGTTGCCGGCCGTGTAGCCGATGCTGAGCTCCAGCAGCGCGTATCCGACGTCGGCCACCAGCAGGGCGAGCACGCTGCCGACGAACAGCCAGTAGGCCGGCGGGCGGTCGCCGCGGCCGGTCACCAGGCGGGACAGGACGGCCAGCACGAGCAGGTCGGAGATGGGGTAGGCCAGGGAGACGGCTCGGCCCAGGGGGCTCAGGTCCTCGGCCCGTACGTACGGGACCAGCAGGAAGACCCAGGTGAGCAGGGCGGCGCCGGTGGACAGGACGAGGGCGTCGATCAGGCCGGGCATGTCCCGGCCGGGGCGGTGGGCCCGCACGAGGCCGACCACGGCCACCGCCAGCATGACCGCGAAGGCCAGGTACAACCAGTCGGCGTACCCGGGGAAGACGTCGCCGCCGGCCGAGATGTGCTGCAACCAGTAGACGACCTCGGCCAGCGCGAAGCAGGCGCGCGCGGCCGCCAGCAGGTACCAGGGCCAGCGTACGGCGGGCTTGTTGACCTTGACACCGACGACGATGGCGGCCGCCGCCGACATGCCGAGCACGCCGGCGACGACCGACTGCACTAATTCGTACGGGAACGAGTAGTAGACCCCGGAGGCCACCGCGCAGAGGGCGAGATAGACCTGCCAGGCCGCCGGTCGGCGCCATCTACCCACCGCGTACCCCCTGCCGAGTGTCCTGACCCGGACATGATCGGCGTACGCGGGGGCGGGCTTAGAAGTCGCCGTCGGTGTTGCACTTCGCCTTCTGGACGACGCAGTTCCTCACGCGCTCGCCCAGCGCCCGGTTGTCCCAGGCCATGAACGCGTCGCCGTGCATCGAGGAGGCCATCCCCGACGCCAGCCGGAAGCCGTTCGGGCTGCCGCTGGTGGGGTAGGCGATCAGGAACGACAGGTTGGGGATGGCGACCGGGTAGTCGCCGCGGCACGTGCCGTCGTAGCTGTACGCGACGTGCGCCTTGTGTGTGGGGCTGTCGAGGTTCCGGCCGTCCCAGCAGTCCTGGAAGACCAGGTGGAACATCAGCACCGCGGTGGGCGCGCAGACCGGCCAGTTGCCGTCGGCGCTGCGGCCGATCTCACCGCCCGGCCCGGCGCAGTAGAACGCGTTGACCGAACCGGCGGGTGTCGGCGTCTGCTGCCGGGCGTCGCCGGCGATCATGCGGAAGCCCTGGGGGAAGGGCACCGTGGCCGACGGGTCGGTCAGGCGCGAGCCGTAGTAGACGACCACGTCCTTGGGCTCGATGGCCCGGTCGTTCTCGTAGAGGGTGGGGATCCAGTAGGCCGACAGGTCGGGCGCCGGGCGGCAGGTGGTGCCGGCGTTGGCGAGCAGGGTGCGGGTGGTGCTGTGCGCGTTGGTGCTGTCGTTGCCGAGGAAGGTGTGCATGTGCGAGGCGCCCGGCAGGCCCGGGAAGATGATCGGGTCGTCCGGGCGGGAGTGGCTGTAGGCGCAGGTCGCGTTGAACTCCGGCACGCGCACCGTGCCGGCCGGCACGGGCCGTGGGGTCAGCGCGCGGAACGCGGCGAGCTGGGCGTTCCAGGCGGCCGCGTCGACCGGCGCCCAGCCGTCCTGGGCGGGCGGCGCGCCGTCGCCGAACGTGAACCAGTTGAGGTTGACGAAGTCGCCACCGCCGGTGGTGTTCCGCAGCACCGCGAAGACGGTCTGCGAGCCCACCGGATGGTTGGCCGCCGCGGTGGCGGTCAGCGTGGTCCAGGTCTGCCAGCCGCCGGTCGCCGTGATGGCGAACTGGGCGAGCAGCGGCCCGGTCGTCGAGCCGGTGCGCAGCTCGACCCGACCGGCGCCGACCGCGGAGGCGACCCGGGCCGAGACGCTCGACACACCGGTCAGGGTGACGTTGTCGTACCGGAGCCAGTCGCCCTCGCCGAGGTAGGCGACGTTCTGGCCGCCGCCCGTGTCGGCGGTGGTCTCGACCTGACTGCCGGACTGGGCCGCGTACGCCTCGGCCTGCACCGTCACGGTGGCGGCGTTCGCGGGTGCGGAGGCCACGAGGACGGTGGCCGCGGCGAGCAGAGTCGCCGCCAAGTACCTTCGCATCGGGGATTCCCTTCGGGGGAGGGACGGGGATGCCAGGGAGTATCGGCTCGGGGAAGCGCTCTCTCAATATTGACAATCTACGATCTTCGCCATGTGCGGAAACATGCGGCTTTCGCGGGGGAAGCGCTTCCCCAGTCCTGATGGGCAGTCGGTTAGGTTAGCCTTACCGCATGGAGTCCGCCCCGGTCGCCGAAACCGCCGCCCGGCTGGCGGCGCTCGACGACTACGCGGGTTTTTCCGTACGACCGGGAGACGGCTGGGTCGCGCTGGCCACCGCCGAGGCCGACGGCCGCCTCGACCACTGGCTGGAACTGCTCATCGCCGAGCACGGCGGCCGCAACGTCGCCGGCAGCACCCTCGGCTCCGTCCTGGCCGCCGCGGTGGTCGGCCCGACCGTCGGTTCGCTGCTGCTCGACCGGCGCTGCCCCGACCCGGCGCTGTCCAATCTGACCGCGTTGCCCGCCGGCAACGGCGAGTTCGACGCGCGCGGTGTTCGTACGGGCGTGATCGCGGTTCTGACCGGCGACCCGGCGGCCGCCCACCCCGACAGCGTCGCCCTGCCGGACGAGGACGCCCTCGACGACTGGTGGGCGTCGCGGGCCGCGGCCACGCTGACACCGCTCTTCCAGGCGGTGCGCACCCGAGCACCGTTCGGGCTGCGCAACCTCTGGGGCCTGGCCGCCGACGACGTCACCGCGACGGCTCTGTGGCTGGCCGAACTGGCCGGGCGCGACCAGCAGGCCGCCTGGTCGCGGGCGCAGCGCCTGCTGGACGCGCTGGCCCGGCACGTCCCCGTACGCTTCCCGCGCAGCCGCCAGTTCCCGGTCGGCGACCGTCTGCACCAGGTGCGCGGCACGTGCTGCCTCTACTACCGCAGCACGGCTGAACCCGGCCCGCCCGCCGAGAACCGCTGCGACACCTGCCCCCTGCGCGACGACGACTCCCGCCGTACGCGGCTGCTCGCCTACGGGCCTTAGAGGGCGCCGCGGTCGACGAAACTGAAGGTGCCGCGGCTGCCGCCGTCGCCGACCTCCTGGATGTAGAGCGCCGAGCCGTCGTTCCGCACCTGCACGGTGCCGAACTTCTCGCTGTTGATCCAGTGCGTGGGCCGGCCCTTGTCGTCCGACTTGCCGGTCGCGCTGATCCGGAAGAGGGTGTTCTCGTTCTCGGCACACTTGACCGTGCCCAGGCTGACCGGCTCGTCCCCGGTGTCGGCGTTCACGCACCAGCGGCCGCCCTCCTCGCGGGCCCGCAGCGCCTCGATCAGGAACTGGCCGTTGCCGGCCGGGATGAGCCGGAAGCGGGCGCCGTCGTCCGTGCCGGAGCCGATGGTGATCGGTCCCTCGTAGGAGGCGCTCCAGTCCTTGTCGTCCTCGGTGATGTGAATGAGAGCCTGCCGCTTGCCGCCCAGGATCTGCTTGGTGGCCGCAGCCGGGTCGACCCTGGTGTCGTCCGGAGCTGATGGAGGCGACGTGGTCTCCGGCGCTGTTGCCGAGGGCGTCGACGCGACGCCGGCCGGGGCCTGCGCCGGGGAGGGCGTGCTGCACGCCGACAGGACCAGCGCGAGGCCGGTCAGAGCGGCGCCGGTGGCCAGAGTTGCGGAGCGACGCACGGGACAACCTCCAGGAGTCGTGATCTTCGTCGTTCGATCGTCTACCCCGGCCCGGTGGCAGGAATCACCTGTTTGTGCCATATGCCTCCGCGCTGCCGGACGGTGATAGACAGGGCGCATGCTTCGCGGGGAAAAGGTCGGGCTGCGGGCCCGGATCGAGTCGGACGTGCCCGTGCTTCAGGAAGAGCTGTTCGGGGACGTGCGGGCGTACGCGCGGTCGTCGCACCGCCCGTGGCAGCCGGTCTCGCCGGGAACGGCGGCGGCGCCGTACGCCGTGGTGGAGCCCGAACCGAGCAGCGCGGTCTTCTCGATCGTCTCGCTCGTGGACGGCGCGCTGGTCGGCGAGGGCGGGCTGTGGGGCATCGACCTGCACAACCGCAGCGCCGAGGTGGGCATCGCGTTGCTGCCCGGCGCCCGGGGCAGCGGGTTCGCCGTCGACGCGGTCCGGGTGCTCTGCGCATACGGCTTCGCGATGCGCGGCCTGCACCGGCTGCAGATCGAGACCCTCGCCGACAACGCGGCCATGCGGGCCACCGCCGCCCGGGCCGGCTTCACCGAGGAGGGCATCCGCCGAGCGTCCGCGTGGGTCGACGGCACGTTCGCCGACGGCGTGGTGCTGAGCCTGCTGGCAGACGATGTTCGCTGGCAGTGAACGGCGGAAGATGTTGACGGCCTCCGAGGTTGAGCGGCTCATACTCAACTTTTCGGAGGTGCCGGGTGGCCACCAAGCGACTTCCCGTGTTGTTCCTTGACGACATCGTTCTGCTGCCGGGCATGGTCGTGCCGGTCGAGCTCGACGAGGCGGCCCAGGCCGCCGTGGACGCGGCCCGCACCTCGGCCGGCTCCGAGCTGCTCATCGCGCCCCGGCTCGAGGACCGCTACGCGTCCCACGGCGTCGTGGCGAGCCTGCGGCAGGTCGGCAAGTCCCGCGGCGGCACGCCCGCCGCCGTTCTCCGCACCGGCGTCCGCGCCCGCATCGGCAGCGGGGTGACCGGTCCCGGTGCGGCGCTGTGGGTCGAGGCCGAACCGGTCGCTACCGTCGCGCCGAGCGAGCACGCCCGGGAGCTGGCCGCCGAGTACAAGCAGCTGGTCGTCTCGGTGTTGCAGCGCCGCGAGGCGTGGCAGGTCATCGACTCGGTCAGTGCCATCGACGACCCGGGCGACCTGGCCGACACCGCCGGCTGGGCCCCCTACCTGTCCAACGACCGCAAGCGCGAGCTGCTGGAGACTCCCGACGTGGAGGCCCGGCTGCGGCTGCTGATCGAGTGGACCCGCGACTTCCTGGCCGAGTCCGAGGTCAGCGACAAGATCGACAGCGATGTCCGTGAGTCGGTCGAGCAGCGTAACCGCGAGTACCTGCTGCGCGAGCAGCTCAAGGCCATCCGCAAGGAGCTCGGCGAGGGCGAGGCCGACGGCAACGACGACTACCGCGCCCGGGTCGAGGCGGCCGACCTGCCCGGCGACGTCCGCGAGGCCGCACTGCGCGAGGTCGGCAAGCTGGAGCGGGCCGGAGACCAGAACCCCGAGGCCGGCTGGATCCGGACTTGGCTCGACACGGTCCTCGACCTGCCCTGGAACGTCCGCACCACCGACAACACCGACCTGGTGGCGGCCCGGGCCGTGCTCGACGCCGACCACCACGGCCTCGACGAGGTCAAGGACCGCATCGTCGAGTACCTCGGCGTGCGCGCCCGCCGCGAGTCCCGCGGGCTGACGGTCGTCGGCGGCCGCGGTTCCGGCGCGGTGATCCTGCTGGCCGGGCCGCCCGGAGTCGGCAAGACGTCGCTGGGTGAGTCGGTCGCCCGCACCCTCGGCCGCAAGTTCGTCCGGGTCGCCCTCGGTGGCGTCCGCGACGAGGCGGAGATCCGCGGCCACCGCCGTACGTACGTCGGGGCCCTGCCCGGCCGCATCGTGCGGGCCATCCGCGAGTCCGGCTCGATGAACCCGGTCGTCCTGCTCGACGAGGTCGACAAGGTCGGCAGCGACTACCGCGGCGACCCGGCGGCGGCGCTGCTCGAGGTGCTCGACCCGGCGCAGAACCACACGTTCCGCGACCACTACCTCGATCTCGACCTCGACCTGTCGGACGTCGTGTTCATCGCCACCGCCAACGTGCTCGAGACGATCCCGCAGGCGCTGTTCGACCGGATGGAGCTCATCTCGATCGACGGCTACACCGAGAGCGACAAGGTCGCCATCGCCCGCGACTTCCTGGTGCCGCGGCAGCTTTCGCGCGCTGCCCTGTCCGAGGGCGAGGTGACGGTCACCGAGGACGCGCTGCGCGAGATCGCGGCGAACTACACCCGGGAGGCGGGCGTACGGTCGTTCGAGCGCCTGCTGGCCAAGGTGTTCCGCAAGGCGGCGCTGGGCGAGCTGCCCGTCACCGTCGGGGCGGCCGACCTCAAGGACCTCATCGGAAGGCCGCGCTTCGAGCCGGAGTCGGCCGAGCGTACGGCCGTTCCCGGTGTGGCCACCGGTCTGGCCGTGACCGGGATGGGCGGGGACGTGCTCTACATCGAGGCGTCGCTGCTGCCCGGCGACAAGGGCGGCCTGTCGGTCACCGGCCAGCTCGGCGACGTGATGAAGGAGTCGGCGCAGATCGCGCTCTCCTACGTCCGGGCCCACGCGGAGGAGCTGGGCATCTCGCCCGAGCAGCTCGACCACCCGATCCACCTGCACGTGCCCGCGGGCGCGGTGCCCAAGGACGGTCCGTCGGCCGGCGTCACGATGACCACGGCGCTGGTCTCGCTGCTGCTCGGCCGCAACGTGCGGGCCGAGGTCGGCATGACCGGCGAGGTGTCGCTGACCGGGCGGGTCCTGCCCATCGGCGGTGTGAAGCAGAAGCTGCTCGCGGCCCAGCGGGCCGGCCTCACCGAGGTCTTCCTGCCGAAACGCAACGAGCCCGACCTCGACGAGGTGCCCGCCGACGTGCTGGCCGCCCTGACCGTGCACATCGTCTCCGACGTACGGGAGATCCTGAGCTCGGCCCTGGAGCCCGTGTCCGCGGGAATGGTCGCCGCGGCGTAAGGGCCCGGCGATAGGGTCTCGGGTATGGAGGCTTACGCCCGAGCGACCCTGTCGAAGGCGGAAAAGGACGGCGCCCACCCGGCCGAGCTGGCAGCACTGCGCCGCCGGCTCGACCAGGTGGAAGCGCCGCGGGCCGGGCTGCTCCCGGGCGACGAGCTGGAACCGCTCACCGACGTGCCCGGGCTGGACGACCTGCCCGAGCCGTCGGTGGAGCGGGCCCGCGAGGTCCTCGACCAGCTCGCCGTGGTCAAGCTCAACGGCGGCCTGGGTACGAGCATGGGCCTGAGCGGGCCCAAGTCGCTGCTCGAGGTCAAACCGGACCGCAGCTTCCTCGACATCATCGCCATTCAGGTGCTGGCCGTCCGGAAACGCTACGGCGTACGCCTGCCCCTGCTGCTGATGAACTCGGCCACCACCCGGGGCCCGTCGATGGCCGCGCTCGAGGGGACCGACGCGGAGGACTTCCTGCAGGGCCGCGAACCCAAACTGCGCGCCGACACCCTGTTCCCGGTGGAGTGGCCGGCCGACCCCACGCTGGAGTGGTGCCCGCCCGGCCACGGTGATCTCTACACCGCGCTGACCGCCTCGGGAACGCTCGACAAGCTGCTCGACGCGGGCGTGCGCTGGTGTTTCGTGTCGAACGCCGACAACCTGGGCGCCACCCTCGACGTCCGCCTGGCCGCGTGGATAGCGGCCGAGCAGGTCCCGTTCGCGATGGAGGTCGTCCGCGGCACGCCGGCCGACCGCAAGGGCGGTCACCTGGCCCGCTACCGGGGCCGGGTCGTGCTGCGCGAGACCGCCCAGGTGCCCGACGGCGACGACTCGTTCAGCGACGTCGAACGCTGGCGGTACTACAACACGAACAACCTGTGGATCGACCTGCGAGCCCTGCGGCGCCTGCAGGAGGCCGACCCGGCCGACCCCGAGCTCCCGCTCATCGTCAACCGCAAAACCGTCGACCCCAAAGACCCGTCCAGTACGCCGGTGATCCAGCTGGAGACCGCGATGGGCGCCGCGATCGGCTCCATCGACGGCGCCCGCCCGGTGCTGGTGCCGCGAACCCGCTTCGCCCCCGTCAAGACCACCGACGACCTGCTGGTGGTCCGCTCCGACGCCTACGAGCTGACCGCGGACGGCCACATGCGTCCCACCTTCGGCGGCTCCGGGCCGATCGTGACGCTCGACCCGGCCCATTTCCGCCTGATGCCCACCTTCGACCAGCACTTCCCGGCCGGCCCGCCGTCCCTGCGCGGGGCCACCCGCCTGACCGTGGACGGCGACGTGACCTTCGGCGCCGACGTCACGATCGAGGGCGACGTCCACCTGACCGGCCCGCTCACCGTCCCGGACGGCGAAACCCTGCGCGGCTGAGCAGCCCTCAGACGCCAGTGCTTGGTCAGCGCCGCAGGTCTAGCGGAGCTGCCTCGCCTTGTGCCGGGAAGGCGTCAGTCGCAAGACCATCACGACGCGGCGAGCCCCGCATCCCCACATCGGGGCGAATCCGGACGCTGCGATCCAGGCGCTGATGTCAGCCGGCACGAGGGATGGGCTGATCACCGGAGACGTCGGGGACTGCTGGACCGCGATGTACGCCGCCATTGGCTTGAGCCGGGCGCTCAGTATGGTGTGGACGGTGAAGATCGGGATCAATCTGCCGCAGACGACCTCGTACGATCTGGCCTCGGACGTGACGACGTTCGCGCGGGAGGTGGAGCGGCTCGGGTTCGACAGTCTCTGGGCGTACGACCGGCTGTTGGCCCCAGAAGACCAGAGCGGAGTGCACGGCCTGTACGGGATGCCCGGCGTGCCGTGGCCCGAGCGGTACGGCTCGACGACCGATCCGCTGATCACGCTGGCTCTGGCCGCGGCCGTGACCGAGCGGGTCGAGCTGGGGACCGGGGTCCTGGTGGCGCCGCTCTATCTGCCGGTCCGGCTGGCCAAGAGCCTGGCCGCGCTCGATGCGGCCAGCGGCGGGCGGGTCATCGCGGGGCTAGGTGTGGGCTGGTCGGTCGACGAGTTCGAGGCGGCGGCGTCCCGGCCGATCGAGGAGCGTGGCGCTGCCCTGGACGAGTTCCTCGACGTGGCAGCGGCGGTGTGGGGACCGGACCCGGTCGAGTTCGACAACGCGCGGTATCGGATCGCGGCGTCGCGGATCAACCCCAAGCCGGTGCGGCGCATCCCGATCCTGCTCGGTGGGCACAGCGAGGCGGCGCTGCGGCGGGTCGCCCGGCGGGCCGATGGCTGGCTGCCGACCGGGATGCCGGCCTCGGCGGTGGGCGAGACCCTGCGCCGGCTGCGGGAGATGGCCTCGGCCGGTGGGCGGGACCCGTACGAAATCAGGTGTTTCTCGCAGGCCGGCGTCGCGAACCTGGAGGATCTGGGGCGCGTGGTCGACGACATCGCGGCGCTGGCCGAGGTGGGGGTGGAGCACGTCTATGTGACGCTGCCGTCGGCCGCCGCCGACCTGGCGCAGCTGCTGGCGGCGACGGAGAAGCTGTCGGCGCGCCTACCAGGCCGGTCGTGAGAATACTGGCAGGATCCTGGGGTGCTGACGGATGAGGACTACTACGACACGTCGAGGCTGACCGAGCGGCAACGCCAGATCCTCACCGTCATCCAGACCTGGGCCCAGCGGCACGGTTACTCGCCGTCGTCGCGGGAGATCGCGGACGCGCTCGGGCTGGCCTCCACCTCGACGGTCGGGCGGCATCTGCGCGCTCTCGAAGAGCTCGGCTTCCTGCGCCGCGGGCGGGCGACGAGGCCCATTGACGTACGGATGTTCCTGCTGCCCGAGCAGCGGCAGCCCGCACAGCCGGCGACCGTGGGGGTGCCGTTGCTCGGTGACATCGCGGCCGGCACGCCGATTCTGGCCGAGCAGACCTCCGACGAGGTGCTCGCCCTGCCCCGCGAGCTGGTGGGCCGGGGCAGTCTGTTCGGTCTGCGCGTACGCGGTGACTCGATGATCGACGCCGCGATCTGCGACGGCGACATCGTCGTGGTGAAGCAGCAGCACGAGGCGTACAACGGCGACATCGTGGCCGCCATGATCGACGACGAGGCGACCGTGAAGGTCTACCGCCGCCGGGGCGGCCACGTGGTCCTCGAGCCGCGGAATCGCGCCTACGAGAACATCGACGGCGACCGGGCCACCGTGCTCGGCAAGGTCGTCTCCGTGCTGCGCCGCACGTAGGCCTAGCGGACGGCCGGGAAGTCCAGCGTGGTCTGGCCGACCGAGTTGAAGTAGTTGGTGAACGTGTTGAGCGCGACCGCGGCCACGATCTCACCGATCTCGCCGTCGCCGTAGCCGGCGGCGCGCACGGCCTCGAGGTCGTCGTCGGTGACGAAGCCCTTGGTGGCGATGACCGCCTTGGCGAAGGTGAGGGCGGCCTCGGCCCTGGGGTCGGACGCCTGCGCCTTGCGGCCGGCGGCCAGGTCGTCCTCGCTGACGCCGGCCTTCGCGCCGAGCACGGTGTGCGCCGCGAGGCAGTAGTCGCACTCGTTCTCGACGGCGGCGACCAGCGCGATCTGCTCCTGCACCCGGCCCGGCAGCCGGCCCTTGGACAGGGCGCCGCTGAACTGCAGGTAGGCGTCCAGAACGGCGGGGGAGCTGGCCATCGCCCGCATCATGTTGGGCGTGGCGCCGAGAGCGCGCTCGACCTTGCCCAGCAGGGCCCGGGCCTGCGGCTCGGCGGTGGTGGGATCGACGGTGGCGAGACGTGACATGGGATCGTCCTTCCTCGTATCTTTTGGCACTGCCAACTATTGTCCGGAGCGAGGTCGCGCACAACGTGGTTAGGGGCACACAGGGTTATTTGTGTCTGCCAACAATTACTTCGTACGATGTGCTAATGGAGCACGTTCCCGGCCCGCCGCCCGCCAGCCAGCTGCTGCTCGGGCTGGCCCGGCTCGGTCAGGCCGTCCGGATGGAGGCGTGGCGCAACACCGGCCCGCACAACCTGTCGCCGCTGCAGGCCGACATCGTCACGCTGCTCGGCGACAGCGCCCGCCCGCTGCGTCAGGGCGAGATCGTCGCCGCTCTCGCCTCCACGCCGCCGACCATCTCCGACGCCGTGAAGGTGCTGCGGCGCAAGGAACTGGTCGACTCGGCCCGCGACCCCGGCGACGCCCGGGTCCTGCTGGTGCGCCTGACCCCGGCCGGCGAGGCGGAGGCCGGCCGGCTGAACGTCCCCTCGGCCGACCTCAGCGGCGCGGTCGCTGCCCTGCCCGACGAGGACTTCGCGGCCATGCTGCGCGGCGCGACGACCCTCATGCGCGAGCTTCAGGACAGGCGGGCCATCCCCGTCTCCCGGATGTGCCTGACGTGCCGCTTCTTCGCGCCCGGCGCGCACCCCGAGAGCCCGGATCGGCCGCACCACTGCAACTTCGTCGACGCACCCTTCGGCGACGCCGAGCTGCGGGTCACCTGCCCCGATCACGAGACGGCGTAGCAAGATCCCGATTGCGCACGGTGTCGTGGATCACTTCGGCGGCCGGGCCGTTCGGTGAGTGTTCGAGCAGGTCAGAGGCCCGGATTCGCCCGTGCACGGAATGTGAGCACCCGCATTTACGGTGCGGGGCCTTATCATGGCTTCCCGAACTCGGCTTCAGAAGCGCACGACACCGCCAGGACGCGTTGTCCGGTCTTGGCCGAGTCGTGTAAATAGGAGATCCACTCCGGCGACGACGAGGATAGATGAACCCCTACGGCGATCCGCAGTCTCCGAGCGCCCGGGCCCGCGTGCCCGGCGCCGGCTCCGCCTCTGTGCCGCCCGCTCCCGTGGGTGGGCGCGCTTCGGTCGGTTCCGCCTCGGTCGGTGGCCGGGCCTCCGTGGGCTCTGCGTCTGTCGGCGGCCGCGCGTCGGTCGGTTCCGCCTCCGTCGGCGCGGCGCCCGTCGGCTCCGCGTCCGTGGGCGCCGCTTCCGTCGGCGCCGCGCCGGTCGGTGCCGCGCCCGTCGGAGCGGCCAAGGTCGGCGCCTCGGCTGCCGTCGCGCGGGCCGCCGTGCGCCCCTCGCCCCCCGGCCCGCCCGGCGTGCCCCCCAAGCCCGCCAAAGACCTGGCCAAGGCGGCCAAGAAGCGCCGCCGCACCAACCTGCTGACCGTGGCCGCGGCCGTGCTCGTGATCGTGCTCGGCGCCGGCGTGGTCGGCGGCGCCTACTTCTTCGACGACGTCCAATTCGTCGAGCCCCCGGTGGAAGACCAGGTCAGCCAGATCTTCGCGGCCGACAACAAGACGGTCGTGGCCACCATCGGCAACTCGACCCGCTCGGTGGTGCCCTACCAGGGCATCAACCCGCTCATCGGGCAGGCCGTCATGGCGGCCGAGGACAAGAACTTCTACGACCACAACGGCATCGACATGAAGGGCATCGCCCGCGCCGCGTGGAACAACTTCACCGGTGGTGACCAGCAGGGCGCGTCGACGATCACCCAGCAGTACGCGCGGCACGCGGCCGAGCTGAAAGAGATCAGCTACAACCGCAAGCTGCGCGAGGCCGTGATCGCGCGCAAGATGGAGGACCACTACTCCAAGGAAGAGATCCTCGGTCGCTACCTCAACTCGGTGTACTTCGGCCGGGGCGCCAACGGCATCGAGGCGGCCGTCAAGGCGTACTTCGGCAACAACCGCTCGTCGCTGACCCAGCCCGGCCAGAAGGGCGCCATCACCGCGTCCGAGGCCGCCGTGATCGCCTCGGTGATCAAGCAGCCCGAACCGTCCAAGACGCACCGCGGCTACGACCCGGACAACAACCGGGCAGATGCCGAGATCCGCTGGAAGTACACGCTCAACAACATGTTCGAGAAGGGCTGGATCAAGCAGCTCCCAACCGCGTACCCCAAGGTCCAGAAGTTCAACCCGGACGCCTGCCGCACCTCGTGCGGCACCGACAACCCCTCCGGCAAGATCGTCAAGTACGTGAAGCAGGAGCTGCGGGCGATCGGCATCAGCGACGCCGAGCAGAAGAAGGGTGGTCTGCGGATCACCACCACGATCAACCCGGCCGTGCAGAAGGCCGCCGAGACCGCCGCCAAGCGCACCAGCGACAAGTCGCCGCTGCGCAAGCTCGACGCGACGTACAAGACGGCGCTGGTCGCGATCGACCCGAAGACCGGGCACGTGCTCGCCTACTACGGCGGCCCGAACGGCGACCGGGTTGGCTGGGACTACGCGGGTCCCAACTACAACGAAAGCGGCGACTTCATCGGCGGCGGGCGCCCGCCCGGGTCGTCCTTCAAGATCTACACGCTGCTGGCCGCGCTCAGCGACGGGTACGGCCTCGACACCACCTGGGACTCCGAGGCCAAGAAGGTCGGCGGCGACGCGATCAACAACTCCAGCCGCACCAACTTCACGTGTGACAAGCGGCGGTGCCCGCTCGACGAGGCGACCGTCCAGTCGTACAACTTCCCCTTCTACCACCTGGCCGCGGCGCTCGGCCCGGACAAGGTGGCCGAGGCCGCCGGCAAGGCCGGCGTCCAGTTCATCTCCAGCCCGACCAAGATCGGCGCCCGGGTCGACCTGACCAAGGCCAAGGGCGACGCGCTCAAGCAGTACGGCAACGAGATCGGCTACGGCCAGTACGCGATCACCGCGCTCGACCACGCGAACGGCGTGGCCACGCTGGCCAACCAGGGCATCTACAACAAGGCCCACTTCGTGAAGTCGGTGCAGAAGCGCGACGAGAAGACGGGCAAGTTCAAGACGTTCCACACCGAGCGGCTCCGGGGCGACAAGGCCTTCGAGCCGGACGTGGTGGCCGCGCTCGACCACGTGCTGCAGAAGATCCCCGGCAAGAACGGCCAGGACCTGCGCAACGGCTACGACGCCATCGGCAAGTCCGGCACCTGGGAGTACAAGGACGGCAAGAGCGGCCAGAACGGTGACGCCTGGTGGGTCGGCGGCACCCCGAACCTGGCCGCGACGGTCTGGATCGGCCGCGAGAAGCAGGTCAAGAGCCAGATGCAGCTGCTGCCGATCTACAAGCCCGGCACCAGGAAGGGCATGACCGGCGGCTCGACCCCCGGTGACACCTGGAAGGTCTTCATGGACCTGGCCAACAAGGCCCTGGACGCCGAGAAGACCGACTTCCCGCCGGACGTGAAGGTCGGCGACCCGAGCAAGAAGGGCAACGGCCTCGACCCGCTGCCCCCGCCGCCGGAGAACAACGGCTGCATCCTCAACGGCACGGTCTGCCCGCCCGGCACCGACCCGAACAACCCGGGCACCGACCCCAACAACCCCGGCACCGGGACCCCGCCGATCAACGACCCGAACACCGGGTTCCCGCCTGCCGGCAACGGCGGCCCCGGCGGCGGGAACAGATAGGGACGCCGATCCATCAGAACGGCCGGCAACGGGGGTTCAGCCCGTGCCGGCCGTTTTCGTCGGTCCGGCCGTCAGGGGGCGGGCGGCCCGTAGGGCGACACGGTGGCGGCCGGTGACGTCCGGACCGACCTCGGCGGTGACGCCGAAGACGCGCTCGACGCGATCGGCCGTCAGGACGGCTGCCGGCGGCCCGCAGGCCACGACCCGCCCGGCATCCAGCAGGACGATCTCGTCGCAGTACTGGGCGGCCAGATCGAGGTCGTGCAGGGCGGCGACCGCAGTGACCGGCAGGCGCGTGAGGTCCTCCAGCAGCGCGAACCGGTGCCGGATGTCGAGGTGGTTGGTCGGCTCGTCGAGCAGCAGCACGTCCGGCTCCTGCACGAGCGCGCGCGCGATGGCGACGCGTTGGCGTTCGCCGCCGGAGAGCGAGGTCCACGAGCGGTCCTCCCAGCCGCCGAGGCCGGCCCGGTCGAGGGCGTCCGCGGACCGGCGCAGATCGTCGGCGGTGACGGGCGCCAGCCGCGCGCGATGGGGGATGCGGCCCAGCAGCACGACGTCGCCGACGGTCATGTCCGCGTCGTCGGGCGTGTGTTGCGAGACGACCGCGACATGGCGGGCCACCTGCCGCCGCGGCAGGACCCGGCGGTCGGCGCCGTCGAGCAGCACCCGGCCGTCGTCGGGCCGGTCGAGGCCGGCCAGCAGTCGCAGCAGAGTCGACTTGCCCGAGCCGTTGGGGCCGAGCAGGCCGACCGTGCTGCCGGTGGGGGCGGTCAGCGTCACCTCGGCCAGCAGGGGCGTGGCGTCCCGCAGGCGCCGCCCGATGTCTCGTGCCTCGATCCTCACCGAAGGAGCTCGCTCTCGCTGACGGGCCTGTGGACAGCCCCGGATTGTGGATAACCAGAGGTCTTCCCAGCCGGATCACGTACGGTTCGCCCCCTGCCCCGGGAGGGAGGGGGTTCGGGATGGAAGCCGTGCCCTCGAAAGATCAACGCGAACACGGGCACGCCCAGCAACGCGGTGACGACTCCCACGGGCAGCTCCTGGGGAGCAAACGCCGTGCGGGCCAGAGTGTCCGCCCACACGAGCAGGATCGCGCCGGCCAGAGCGGTCAAAGGCAGCAGCGTGCGGTGGCGGGCGCCGGTCAGGCGGCGGACCAGGTGGGGCACGGTCAGGCCGACGAAGCCGATCGCGCCGCTGGCCGCGACCAGCACGGCCGCCAGCAGCGCGGTCGCCGCGAAGAGCAGGGCCCGCACCCGGCCCGGCGCGAAGCCGAGCGACTCGGCGACGTCGGCCCCGAACGAGAACGCGTCCAGGGCGGGCGCCGAAGCCCAGCAGACCAGCAGCACCACGCCGCCGGCCGCGCCGCACAGGGCAACCGACTGCCACGACGCCGCGGTCAGCGAGCCGAGCAACCAGAACAGCGTGCTGCGCGTGCTGTCGGGACTGGCCGCAGCCACCATGGTCAGGCTCGTGACGGCGCTGAACAGCTGGGCGGTGGCTACGCCGGCCAGCAGGATGCGGGACGGCTGCGTCCATCGTCGGCCGGCCAGCAGCAGCGCTACCGCGAAGGCAGCCACGCTGCCGGCGAAGGCGCCGGTCGAGAGGGCCACGGCCCCGGCGCCGAGGCCCAGCACCAGCACGGCGACCGCGCCGGTCGAGGCGCCGGCCGAGATGCCGAGCAGGTACGGGTCGGCGAGCGGGTTGCGGGTCAGCGCCTGCAGCACGGCGCCGCAGACGGCCAGGCCGGCGCCGACCAGTGCGGCCAGCAGCACGCGGGGCATGCGCAGGTCCCACACGATGCTGTCGGCCAGCGGTGGCAGTGGGGCGACCGGCAGTCCGCTGTGCGCGGCCACCGTGCGCAGCACGTCGGCCGCCGACAGGTCGGCCACGCCGATGGTCACCGCGGCCGCGATGCTCAGCACGAGCACCGCGGCCGCTACGAGGGCCTTCATCGCCGGGCGAACACGACGTAGTCGTCGAGGTACTGCCAGATGGTGCCGGTCTCGGCGAAGCCGGCGGTGCGCAGCGCGGCCAGGTGCAACTCGAGCGGCGCGTGCGGTTGCGGCGGGCGGTCGGCGAACCGCTTCTCCCGTTCCTCCCGCAGCGCGGCCAGTTCCGGTTCCTCGTACGCCTCGGCGTGCCAGGCCGCGTAGCCGAGGGCCCCGGCCGCGAAGCCGTCCCGCTGGGTGCGTTCGTCGTGCCGTTTCGACAGATCGAGCAACGTGGGTGACCGGTCGTCGAAACGCAGGTGGTCCGCGTTCATCAGCACGCCGCCGGGCCGCAGCAGGGTGGCCGCGTCCTGATAGACGGCGAGCAGCTGCACGGGGGAGAGCCAGTGCAGCGCGGTGGAACTGACCACGGCGTCGACCGGGCCGGGCCCCGCCAGCGACGGCCACGACGGCGAGACGAGGTCGGCCTCGACGACGCGCACGCGGTCCCCGTACGCCGAAAGCGCGCCCGCGGCGACACGCAGCAGGACCGGGTCGTAGTCGACGGCGGTGACCGTGGCGTCCGGCAGCGCGGCCAGGATCCGGTGCGAGAGGGCGCCCGGCCCGCAGCCGAGGTCGAGCACGTGCGGGCTCGGCGACGGGCCCAGCGTCAGGACGTCCAGCATGGCCGTGAAGCGGTTCTCGCGGTGGGCGACGTACGCGCTCTGCTGCCTGTCCCACGAACGCAGAAGCTCAGAGGCGCGCATTCAGGGCCTCCAGGGCGTCGATGCTGCGCACCGACGGGTCGAGCGACGATCCGGGCACGGTGATGAACCGCCCGGCCTTGACCGCGTCCAGCTTCGAGGTCACCGGGTTCGAGCGCAGAAAGTCCATTTTGGACCGGGCGCTGTCCCCGTCCCCGCCCCGCGTGAGGTCGGCGATGACGATCCAGGCCGGGTTGCGCGTCGCGATCTGCTCCCAGTTGCCGGCCGGCCAGGTCACGCCGGCGTCGCCGTAGACGTTGCGCAGCCCCAGTTGCGAGCTGACCGCCGCCGGCACGCCGCCCTTTCCGGCCACGTACGGCGTACTCGTGCCCGAGTAGTACCAGAGCACCGAGGTCTCGTCGTGTTTCGTGGCCGCGGCCAGCCGGGTCCGCTGATCGGCGACGAGCGAGGCGCCGCGGTCCCGCACGCCGAACAGCGACGCCACCTCCTCGATCTCCTGGAAGAGCCCGTCGAACGTGAAGCCGGCGGGCGACTTCTCGCAGGCGAATCTCGACAGGTACGCCGGGATGCCGAGCTCGCCCAGCCCGGCGCGCGGCCCCGCCGCGTCCGGCGCGTAGGCCGAGGTGAACGTCGAGTACACGAAGTCGGGCCGGGTCTCGAGCACCTTCTCGCGCGACGGATACAGCTTCGCCAGCACCGGAACGCCCGCGTAGGCGCTCGCGAGGGCCGGCAGCACGGGGTCGGTCTGGTAGCTCGTGCCCGCCATCCGGTCGGCGAGGCCGAGGCTGAGCAGGATCTCGGTGGCGTTCTGCTCCATGGTGACCGCCCGCGCCGGTGGTGCGGGGACCGTCACCTCGCGCCCGCAGTTGGTGACCGTCACGGCCGTGGCGGCGGCCGGCGCGGGTGACGCGGCAACGGTCGCGCAGCCCGACAGCACACCCAGTGCCAGCGTCATAGAAATGAAAGTCGTTTTCACAAGGGCGCACCCTAGTAGCTACTTCTCCGGGCGGTCAACTGCACATATGAGCACCCGTGGGTCCCTGGCGGCGGGGCCCGGTGGGTCACACGGGCGCGAACGGCAGCCGGCGGGACGACCGTGGGACACAGACGAACCTCGAGGAGAAACCATGTGCTTCGCTCATTCGGGTACGGCCGGTGATGCCCTCCACGTGCAGGCGGAGATCGGGGCCGAGGCGTCCGCCGCGTTCGGCGGGCTGGCGGCCGCGGGCGGTCTGGGCACGGTCGAGACAGCCGGTTCGGGAACGCCGGACGTCGTGGCCGCTCCGGTGGGCGACCGGGTCGTCGACGGCTGCACCCGGGTGAGCCACAACCGGTGGAACCGCGACCTGCCCGCGGCGATCAGCGTGCGGCCGGGGGAGGAGGTGCAGCTGCTGTGCCGGGACGCCCTCGACATCGGCGACCAGGCCCGCACGCTCACGGCCGACGGCACGATGACGATCGACCTCGGCCGCATCCATCCGCTGACCGGGCCGGTCGAGATCCAGGGCGCGGAGCCCGGCGACATCCTCGAGGTCGAGATCCTCGACGTCCGCCCGATCGTCGACTTCGGATACACCACGATCAGCCCGGCCCTCGGGCTGTTCGGCACGCTGCGGCCCGAGGCGCCGGCCGGCTTCGCTCCCTACGCCGAGGCGTCGCAGCTGAGCGATCCCGGCCCGGGCCGGGTCGCGCAGGCCGTTCCGCAGGACCAGCCGCACAACAGCGGCGCCCCGTTCGTGCAGCTGTTCCACTTCGAGCGTGGCCAGGACACGGGTTTCGCCACGTTCGTCGGCTCGGACACCGGCAAGCAGGCGCGCATCCCGATCGCGCCGTTCATGGGCATCCTCGGCAACGCCCCGATGCGCACCGGCATGTACCGCACGTTCCCGCCCAACGTCAGCGGCGGCAACGGCGGCAACACCGACGTCCGGCAGCTGGTCAAGGGGACGCGGCTGCTGCTTCCGGTGTACGCCGAGGGCGCCAAGTTCTCGGCCGGCGACGGCCACATGGCCCAGGGCGACGGCGAGGTCACCGGCACCGCGATCGAGACGCTCATGTCGTGCACGCTGCGCTTCGGCGTCATCAAGAACCGCATCATCGCCGGCCCGCGGGCGATCGTGCCGGCGGCCGACCCGACCCAGCTCGCCCTGACCGAACAGATGCTGCGGCAGGGCTACTACGTCACTACCGGCGCCGGTCCGGACCTGATGGAGAATGCCAAGAACGCCGTCCGCGACATGATCGACTGGCTCGTCGTGGACCAGGGAGTGAGCCTGCACGAGGCGTACACGCTGTGCAGCGTGGTCGGCGACCTGAAGGTCAGCGAGACCGTGGACGTGCCGAACTGGCTGGTCTCGATGACCTTCCCCCGCGGCATCTTCGGCTGACGGGGGTGGCGGGCGCCGACGCGTGGCGCCCGCCGATGAGCTCAGAGGGGCAGCTCGGCTCCGGCCTGCTCCTTGACCATGTAGTCGGCGTACCAGTCCGGCCAGTCCGGGTCCTCGGCGCCGGTGCGCTTCTCGTGCTCGCCATGGGCGGCTGCGGCCCGGCGCAGGGCAGCGGCCAGGTCGGCCGTGGTGGCGAAGGCGGTCGTGCTCGGGTCGACACGGCCGGGCAGGCGATTGGTGACCTCCTGCAGCACCCAGCCGTTGCCGTCCGGGTCGCTGAACGACAGGTACGAGCCGTAGCTGCTGCGGTTCGGGTCGGGGCCGGCCACCCGATTGTCCGTGCCGCCGCGGTGGAAGACGCCGGCCGCGTCGTGGAACACCTCGCTGGGCTCGGCGCCGGCCCGCTTGAGCTCGTCGTGGGCGGCGTCGATGTCGCTGACGACCAGATGCAGACCCTGGGCGCTGCCGGGCTCCTGCTCGACGACCATGCTGCCGAAGATGACCGACGCGGGCGAGCCGGGCGGGGTCACCTGAACGACCCGGAATCCGTCGTCGGAGGCGAAATCCGCATCCAGCCGCCAGCCCAGCCTGGTGTAGAACTCCTTGGCCCGGTCGACGTCCGACACGGGGACAACGACGACTTCGAGCTTCATGTCCATGGTGTGCTCCTGAGTTCGTACGGGAAAACTCGACACCGCTAATCTCGCGCTCAGGGACACCGGGTCGCGCCAGGGGGACACACTGGTTGCCCGGGCACCAGGGCATGCCACGGGCGCGAACCGGGGCCCCTGAGCCCAGGCTGGTTGGCATGACAGTCAAGCTGCGCTCGCCGGGTGGGGTGGCGCTGGTCACGGCGACGGTGCTGGCCTCGATGGTCGGCTTCGTCGACGCGTACATGATCAATGTGGCCGTCCCCGCGATCGGCCGCGAGTTGCCCGCGAGCGTCACCCAGTTGCAGTGGGTGCTGACCGGATACCTGATCACGGTCGCCTCGTTGCTGCTGCTCGCCGGGGCGCTGGCCGACCACTTCGGGCGCAAGAAGGTACTGATCGCCGGGCTGCTGGTGATGCTGGTCGCCTCGGTCGCGTGCGCCGTCGCACCCCATGCGGGGGCGCTCATCGCGGCCCGGCTCCTGCAGGGCGCGGGCGGGGCCCTGGTCGTGCCGAGCAGTCTGGCCCTGCTCAACGGATCGCTGCGGGCCGCGGACCGCGCGCGCGGCATCGGCATCTGGGCCGGCATCTCGACGCTGGGCACCACGCTCGGCCCGTACGGTGGGGGCTGGCTGGTCGATCACGCGTCGTGGCGCTGGGTGTTCCTGGTCAACGTGCCCCTCATCGGCCTCGCGCTGCTCGTGCTGGCCCGGGTGCCCGCCGACGACGAGGAACGGCGGCCGCTCTCGCTCGACGTGGTCGGGGCGCTGCTGGCGGTGGCCGGGCTGAGCGGGCTGATCTTCGCGCTCACCTCGTCGTCCTGGCCGGCCGGCGTGCTCGGGCTGCTCTGCCTGATCGCGCTGGTGCTGGTCGAGCGGCGGCTGAAGCGGCCGATGCTGCGCACATCGCTGTTCACGTCCCGGCCGTTCGACGCCATCAACGTGGCGACGGTGCTGTTCTACGGCGCGATCTCCGCCGCCTCGTACCTCGTGGTGCTGCTCTGCCAGCTGCGACTGGGCTACACCGCCACCGAGGCGGGCGCGGCGCTGATCCCCGAGTCGGCCGTCTTCCTGGTCGTGTCACCGCTGGCCGGCGCCCTGGTCGCCCGGATCGGCACACGCTGGCCCATGGCGGCCGGGATCCTGCTGGTGGCGATCGGATTCGTGTGGCTGGCCGCGGCGCAACCGGGTCAGCCCTACGTCCAGGCGATCCTGCCCGGCGCGATCCTCTGGGGCCTGGGGCTCGGGCTGGCCGTGGCGCCCCTGACCGCCGGGGTGCTGGCTGCCGTGCCCGACGGCGACCTGGGGGAGGCGTCGGCCATCAACGACGCCGCGTCCCGGGTCGGCGGGGTCGTGCTCATCGCGCTCGTCCCGCTGCTGCTCGGGGTGAGCGGCAGCGCCGACTTCGCCGGGCCGCTGGCCGACCGCTACCGCTTCGCCATGGTCGTCCTGGCCGGGGTCACCCTGGCCGCCGCCGTGCTCACCGCCCTGCTCGTCCCGAGCCGCCGCGTCACCACCCGGCACGTCACGCCCAGCCCACGGGTGCAGGCGTGCGCCGTACCGATGAAGGGAAACTGACCATGAAGGGAAGCACTGTCGTCGTCCTCGGCGGCACCTCCGGCATCGGCCTGGAGACCGCCCGGCTGGCCCGCGCGGCCGACGCCGACGTCATCGTCACCGGCCGCGACCAGGCCCGGCTCGAATCAGTCCGCGACGAGCTGGGGGCGTCGGCCGCGCCGCTCGATCTGGGCGACACCGAGGCCGTGGCCCGGTTCTTCGCCGGGCTGCCCGCGCCGATCGACCACGTGCTGGTCAGCGGGGGCGGCCCGTTCTACTCCCCGATCGCCGACATGGACTTCGAACGGGCCCGGGCCTTCCTCGACCAGCACATCCTGGGCTACCTGCGGATCGTCCGGGAGTGCGCGGGCCGGGTGCGTCCCGGCGGTTCGCTGACCTTCATCAGCGGCACCGGCGCCCGGCACGCCGCCGTCGGCATCAGCCTGGCCGCCATCGGCACCGCCGCCATCGGCGCGATCACGGCCAACGCCGCCCTCGAGATCGGGCCCGTGCGGGTCAACGCGGTCGCGGCCGGATTCGTCGACACCCCGCTGTCGGCCCGGATCCTGGGCGCGGACCTCGAGGCGCGCCGCCAGGGACTGCGCGAGTCGCTGCCCATCCACCGCGTGGTGAACGCCGAGGACGTGGCCGCGCTGGTGCTGCATCTGATGTCCAACACGGCTTTGACCGGCTCCGTCTACGACGTCGACGGAGGGCAGCAACTTGTCCGCTGAGGGGGTAACGGTGAACAACGACTACGACGTCATCGTGATCGGGGGCGGGTCGCCGGGGGAGCACTGCGCCGGGTATCTGGCCGAGGGCGGCCTGCGGGTGGCGATCGTCGAACGGGAACTGGTGGGCGGGGAGTGCTCGTACTTCGCGTGCATCCCGTCCAAGACGCTGCTGCGCCCGGGGGAGGCGGTCAACGCCGCCTGGGAGGCCGAGGCGATGGCCGAGGTCGACGTGCCGCGCGCTCTCGCCTGGCGCGACTTCATGGTTTCCAACTACTCGGACGCCGGGCAGCAGAAATGGCTGGAGGCCAACGGCATAGACCTGCTGCGCGGCCGGGGGCGGCTGACCGGGGTGGGCACGGTCGAGGTCGACGGGGTCCGCCACACGGCCGGCCACGTCGTGCTGGCCAACGGCGCCGCGCCGATCATCCCGCCGATCCCCGGCCTGCGCGAGCTCGACGGCGTCTGGACCAACCGTGAGGTGACCGGCATGCGGGAGGTGCCGCGGCGGCTCATCGTGCTCGGCGCGGGCCCGGTCGGCGTGGAGATGGCCCAGGCGGTGCGCAGGCTCGGCGGCGAGGTGGTGCTGACATCCCGCGGCGACCGCGTGCTGCCCCGGGAGCCGGCGCCGCTCGGCGCGGCGCTGGGCGGGATTCTGCTCCGCGACGGCATCGAACTGGTGCTGGGGCCGGCCGCGGTCGGGGCCCGGCGCGACGGCGACGACTACGTGCTGACCCTGGACGACGGCCGGGAGTTGCGCGGCGACCGGCTCCTCGTGGCCACCGGGCGACGGCCGCGGGTGCACGACATCGGCCTCGAGACGGTCGGCGTGAAGGTCGTCGACACCGGCGTTCCGACCGACAGCCGGTTGCGCGTGGCCGAACGGCTGTGGGCGATCGGCGACGTGACCGGCCTGCACATGTTCACCCACGCCGGCAAATACCAGGGCGAGGTGGTGGCCGACAACCTGCTCGGCCGGCCGCGGGAGGCCGACTACCGGGCCGTGCCGCGGGCCGTCTTCACCGATCCCCAGGCGGCGGCGGTGGGCGCGACGGAGGCGCCGTTCACTGCGACGGTCCCGATCAACGAGGTCGCCAAGATGGAAACCTATTCCCGGGCGTACGCCGAATCGCCCGGCTTCCTGACGCTGCTGAGCGACGGCGAGGTGCTCGTCGGCGCGTACGCCCTGGGCCCCGAAGCCGGCGAATGGCTGCAACAGGCCACGCTGGCCATCCGCGCCCGCATCCCGCTGGACGTGCTGCGCGACACCATCCAGCCCTTCCCGACGTTCTCGGAGGTGTATGTGGCTGCTCTGAAGGCGCTCGAGAAGTGAGGCCTCGAAGATCAAGAGCCGAATGTCGTAGCGCGGTGGGTGGCCCGGACCGCAACTCCCGTCGAGGGCCCGGGCAGGGCGAGCAGGGCGCTGGCGCGCCCGGAACGCTCACCCCGCCCGGGCGGCCTGAGTAAATGGTTGCGCTCGAAAACCCACCCGCCGGTCGGCCGCTACGACCCGGGACTTCACTCGGTGATGCCGGCGGCGGCGTCGAGTTCCTGGAGCAGGTTGTGGGCGGCCAGTTCGATGGCCTTGTGGCGCCACTCGGCGGCTCGGTAGACGCAAGCGATCAGGGCGCTTCGGTGCACCCGGCGAAGGTCGCCGTAGACGAAGGCGTAGCGGGCCTTGGTCTCGTCGGCGGCGCCGTCGGTCAGGCCCAGGTGCCAGTCGGCGTACTCGGCCCAGGAATGCTTGTCGAGGAAGGCGTTCTCGTCGTCGGCTCGGGGCTGGGCGCGGCCCCAGTCGCTGTCCAGCACGTACTGCCGCGCCGTGATGAGACCCGAAGCGCGCGCGACCGCGCTGGTGTTCACCTCGTATTTCGCCATGGCACCACTCTTGCGCAGGACGGGCAGGAACGCCCGCCCTGCGCGCGGAAGGGGTCAGGCTGGGGTCTCCGCGGTGGCGACCAGGGTGGCGCGGCCCAGGATGTGGCCGAGGAAGTTGAAGCCGAGGAACGCCGGGGTCGCGGTCGCGGGGACGCCGATGTCCTCCACGTCGAGCGCGTGCACGGTGATGAAGTAGCGGTGCGGGCCGTGGCCGGCGGGCGGGGCGGCGCCGACGAAGCGGGCCGCGCCGGCGTCGGTGGGCAGCTGGTAGGCGGACTCGGGCAGGCCGGAGCCGGCCTCGTCGCCCGCGCCCTCGGGGAGAGAGGTAACGGTGGCCGGGATGCCGGCGACGGCCCAGTGCCAGAAGCCGGAACCGGTCGGGGCGTCCGGGTCGTACATCGTGACCGCGTAGCTCTTCGTGCCCTCGGGGGCGCCGCTCCAGCTCAGCTGGGGCGAGGCGTCCTGGCCGCCGGGGACGCCGAACAGGCCGGACATCTGCGCGGCGGGCAGCACCTCGCCGTGCTTCACGCTGGTGCTGGTGACCGTGAAGGCCGGCACCTCGGGCAGCCGGGCGAACGGGTCGTTCATGGTGTCTCCTCGCTGAGATCTGGTCCCTACGATCGACTAACCTACAGATAATCGATTATTTTCGGTAGGGTGACCCCCATGACAGCGTCGGAAAAGGTGTACGCCTCACTGCGAGCGGCCGTCCTCGACGGCGAATTCGAGCCGCGGCAGGCGCTGAAGCCGCAGGAGCTGGCCAACCGTCACGGCGTGAGCCTGGCCGTCGCCCGCGAGGCCCTGCTGCGGCTGGTGGGCGAGGGGCTGGCCTACCGGCTGCCCAACCGGGGCTTTGTCGTGCCGGACACCGGCGCCGAGCGCTGGCAGCAGATCGCCGAGACCCGCTCGCTGGTCGAACCGGCCGCCCTGAGTCTGGCCGTGGCCCGCGGCGACCTGGAATGGGAGGCCGCCGTCCGGGCTGCCTACCACCGCCTGGCCGGCACGCCCTTCGCCGTGACCGGTGACTGGGCCGACGCCCACCGGCTGTTCCACCGCACGCTGCTGGCCGGCTGCGGCAACGACGTGGTGCTGGAGACGTTCGACCGCCTCTGGACGGCCGGTGAGCTGGCCCGCCGGTGGTCGTTCGAGGCCAACCCGACCCGCGACGCTGCCGCCGAACACGAGGCGATCGAGCAGGCCGTCCTGGCCCGCGACGCCGACCGGGCCGCCGCCCTGCTGCGCCGGCACATTCTGTACACGGCGGCGGTGCTGCTCTAGCTGCCGAAGTCACCGGGCGAAGTCGTTTCGCAACGGCCGGCACAGGGCATCCGACGTGCATGTTCCCCGCTGAGAACCTGCGCGACTGGCGCAACGAGAAGGTCATCGACCCCGACAGCAGCAAAATCGGCGACCTGGAGGCGGTCTACGTCGACACGGTCACCGATCAGCCCGCGTTCGCCACCGTGCGGATCGGCATGATCGGCCGGCACCGGCTGGTCTTCGTGCCCCTGGACGGCGCGACTGTGCTACCGAACGCCGTACGGGTGCGCTACGACAAGAAGACGGTGGGCGACGCGCCGACGATCGACGTCGACGGCGAGCTGGAGGCCACCGAGGAGCCCAAGGTCTTCGCCCACTACAACCTGCCGTACCAGACCGGCGCGGCCGGCGAGCGTCGCCTGGCCCGGCGCTGACTAGCCCTTGGCGTGGGCGGCGGCGAGCCGTTCCTCGCCGGAGCGGGGCGAGCGGTCGCCCGAGATGTCGTCGGCCCACGACAGCAAGCGGTGCAGGTGGGTGTCGGCCACGGCCGGGGTCAGGCCGGGGTTGCCCCGCACGACCGCCCCGCTGGTGCCGTCGATGCTGATGACCGTGCCCTCGGGCAGCAGCAGGTCGGTGGCGCCGACGACGGCGGGGCGGCCCAGCGAGCGCGCGACGACGGCGGCGTGGCTGGCCAGTCCGCCGCGGTTGGTCACGATGCCGGTCGCGGCGGCGAGGCCGTGGAGGTCGAGGGGCGAGGTCTCCGGGCGTACGAGGATGACGGGCCCGTCGGCGGCCATCCGCACGGCCCGGTCGGCGGTCACAGCGACCCGGCCGGTAGCCACTCCCGGGGAGGCGCCGCGACCGCGAGCCAGCAGATCGCCGGCGAGCAGCCGCGGGACGGCGGCGGCCCGTAGCCGTTGCGGCGAAATGCGGCGTACGGCTTCGCGCCGGTCGATCAGCCCCTCGCCGGCCAGGTCGACAGCCACTCGGACGGCGCTCCGCGCAGTCAGACCACCCGGGCGCACCTGAAGCAGCCACAGCCGGCCCGGCTCCACAGTGAACTCGACGTGGCAGGCGTCGCGGAAGTGCTTCTCCAGAACCGAAAGCGCCTCGGTCAGCTCGGCCCACACTGCCGGCTCCCGATCGGCCAGCACCGGAAGCGGCAGCGTGACCGCACGCCCCGAGACGACGTCATCCCCCCGGCCGCCGAACAGCAGATCGCCGTACGGTTCGCGGGCGCCGGTGGTGGGGTCGCGGCTGAAGGCGACGCCGCTGCCACTGTGGCTGTCCCGATCGCCGTACACCATCGCCTGCACGACAACGGCGGTGCCCAGGTCGTGCGGGATGCCGTGCAACGTCCGGTAGGCGCGGGCGCGCGCAGTGTTCCAAGAGCCGAAGATCTCGCGTACGGCCGGAGTGACCGGCCCGCGCACGTCGAGCACCGTGGCCATCATGCCCGGCATCGACACCGCCGCCCCCGACCGCACCGAAACCGCGTCCACCCCCAGGGCGTCACGGGCCGCCTCGAGCCCACTCGGCATCTGCCCGTCCCGCAGAAAGGCCCGCCCGGCGGCGACGTCCACGACGAACCCGGCCGGCACCGGCAACCCCAGCCGCATCAGAGTGACGAGCCCGGCCGCCTTGCCGCCGATGGTGTCGGCCGGTGCGTCGACCGCAGGCCCGAGCGCCCGGATCATGTGCGCGGCCGCCCGAGCGTCACGAGCAGATCCTCATGCAACTGAAACCACACCACGTGGTACGAGGTCATGCTGTCCGCCAACTCCTCCAGCGCCCCGCCCCGAGCCCGCCCGAGCGCCGAAGCCAGCCGTTCCCGGTAACGCCCGAACCGAGGCAGCGCCTTCGCCAGTTCCGCACACACCACCTCCGCACGCCGGTCGAGATCCCCGAAAAGCTCCAGAACCCTTCCGTCGTACGCGGTGTCGCGGTGGTCATTGGCCACGGCCACCCCGTCCACGCTGCGCAGCTGCCAGGCCGAGCAGAGGTCCAGCAGCTCCGGATTGAGAACCAGGAACCTCCCGTACGCGGATTCGACCGCCCCCGCGGCCCCCGCCGCCCGAAGCTCAGCCGAAGTACGCCGAAGGTCCTCCGCCCGCCCCGCCGCGGTGAGCCCCCAGGCTCCCATCTCCCGTGTCACCAACCCGTCGACCGCAAGGTCGATCAGCCCCGACTCGGTTTCCCCCTCCGTCAGCCCCACCGCATCAGCGATCCGCGACAGCTCAGCAAACCCCATACACCGCAACACATGCAGCACATCACTCACAGCGCCCAGCCCGCCATCCCGTACGACTCCTCGTTTCCCGCCACCGCCGCGCGGGCGTTCACGGCGTCTCCCTGGCGATCGCGGTTGCGTGTCCGGCGCCGCGGCCGTCGGAGCGGGCGACCATCTCGCCGCTCCTGATGCGGACGGACGTCTCGGTGTCGAAGGCCGGAGTGGCGCCGATCGCTGAGGCCAGCGCGCCGCTTTCGTCCAGGACCAGGCGCAGCGACGGACGGAAGGCCGGGCCGAAGATCTGGCGCAGCATCGTCGCCAGATCGGTCAGCCGCAGCCGGACGAGCGCGCCCGTCTCGGCCGGATCGTCGGTCACGATCGCGACCGTGACCACCTCGCCCGGCCGCGCCGACCGGACGGCATCCTCGGCCGACCCGAGACGGCCGGCGCCGAGCAGCACGACCACGCCGTCGCCGACCTCGAACGAGTGGCCGCTGAGCTCATCGACGACCTCGCCGGGGGAGACCCAGGCCTCGGCGACCGGGCGAGCCGGTGCCACGTAGGGCAGATAGGGCGGATTCCACTCGTCGGCCACGTCCAGCCCGGCCAGATGCCGGCAGGCGCCCGTCACGTCGAACGCGTCGCCGAAGCCGGGGGCGGTCTCGGCCAGCGTGGCTGCGCCGTGCAGCATCGTGAGAATCAGCTCGGCCAGCCGCACTCGCCGCCCGGCGCCCCGCGCCCGGCACGACTCGAGCGCGACCGCCAGCAGCAGGGCCTCCAGCCAGGTGATCTGAGCCAGGGCGGCCCGGCCCCGTTCGTCGTCGTCGAACACTCCGGTCAGCGACCGCGCCCGCAACCGCCCGGCCGTGTTGTCGTCGTAGGCCAGCGGCAGCCGCTCCAGCCACAGCCGGGCGAACGCCTCGACCGCGCCGGGCACATCGAGCGCCTCCAGCCCTCCGTCCGCTCCCGACCGTTGCTCTTGCTCAGCGGCGTGCCCCGTGGCGCGCTTGTGCTCGGCAACAGGCGCCCATGGGTCCCGCTCCCGGACCGGCTTCGTGCCGTCGAGCAGCACCGCCAGGTACAGCGCCCGCTTGCTCGGAAAGTTGGAGTAAACGGCCCCGCGAGTCAGTTCGGCCCGCTCCGCGATGCGGTCGATCTTGGCTTCCGGGTAGCCACGCTCGGCGAACTCAGCCCGCGCCGCGGTCAACACGGCCCGCCTGGTCCGAGCCTGCTGCTCCACCCGCGAGATCCTCACGCCATCAGGATACTCACATCATCCGGATGTATGAAACATGCGAAGCCCGCTCTCTGAGGCTTGACCGCTTGTGTGGGAGATGCGGTCGCTTGGAGTCGGTCACCGGGCTTTCAGATGCGGGTCGCTGCCTGGATCAGGCCGGCCAGAGCGAGTGACCGGCTGTGCGGCGGCCACGCGATCACGGTTGTGACCAGGGGCGCGTCCAGCACGGGGACGGTGGTCAGACCCTCGTGCAGCGAGGTCCGGATCGACTCGGGCAGCACGGTCACGGCCCGGCCCAGCGAGATCAGCTGGAGCAGCTGGGTGGCGTCGTGCACCTCGGGACCGGGGCCGGGCGCATACGTGCCGTCCAGTTCCGGCCAGCGCGGCCACGGCACGTCCGCCAGATCGGACATCCGCAGGCTGGACCGCGTGCTCAGCTCGTGGCCGGCCGGCATCACCAGCACCTGGCTCTCGGTGCTGAGTTCCTCGGTGTCGAGCCCGGCGGTCGAGTCGAACGGCAGGTGCAGCAGCGCCACGTCGGCCCGGCCGTCCCGCAGCAGCGCCTCCTGCTGGCCGGCCCCGCACAGCACGACCTCGACCGGCACGGCGCCCGGTTCGGCGGCGTACGCGTCGAGCATCTTCGGCAGCAGCTCGCCGGCCGCTCCAGCCTTCGAGACGAGGACCAGCCCCGGGTTTTCCGAGGCCCGGCGCGTACGCCGTTCAGCCGCCGCCACCGCGTCCAGAGCCGCCCGCCCCTCGCGCAGCAGCACCGCGCCGGCCTCGGTCAGCGCCACCGAGCGGCTGCTGCGGTGCAACAGATCTACGCCGAGCCGCCGCTCGAGCTGGCTGATCGCGCGCGACAGCGGCGGCTGGGCCATGCCGAGGCGGTGCGCCGCCCGGCCGAAGTGCAGCTCCTCGGCGACGGCGACGAAATAGCGCAGCTCTCGCGTTTCCATACCCCCACGGTATCGCTGCGCACCCAGATGGTGTTGGCCCGAAATCGCCGCCGCGGACAGGATCGATTCATGAGCGAGAAGACAATTGCGCTGGTCACCGGCGCGAACAAGGGCATCGGGTACGAGATTGCGGCCGGCCTGGGCGCGCTGGGCTGGGCGGTCGGCGTGGGCGCCCGCTCAGCCGAGAGGCGGGAGACCGCCGTCGAGAAGTTGCGCGCGGCCGGCGTCGACGCGTTCGGGGTGCCCCTGGACGTGACCGACGACGCCAGTGTCACCGCGGCCGCGGCCCTGCTGGAGGAACGTGGCCTGGACGTGCTCGTCAACAACGCCGCGATCACCGGCGGGGTGCCGCAGGAGCCGACCGTGGTCGACCCGGCCGTGGTCCGGACGGTGATCGACACCAACGTGCTCGGCGTCATCCGGGTCACCAACGCCATGCTGCCGCTGCTGCGCCGCTCGTCCGCGCCGCGGATCGTGAACATGTCGAGCAGCGTGGGCTCGCTGACGCTGCAGAGCGCGAACACCGGCGCGACCGGGCCGATCTCCGCCGCGTACGCGCCCTCGAAGACGTTTCTGAACGCCGTCACCGTGCAGTACGCCAAGGAGCTCGCGGACACGGACATCCTGATCAACCTGGGCTGCCCGGGCTACGTGGCGACCGACCTGAACCACTTCAGCGGCTACCGCACCCCCACTCAGGGCGCGGCGATCGCCCTCCACCTGGCCACCCTGCCCGCCGACGGCCCGACCGGCGGCTTCTTCGACGACGCCGGCCCGGTGGCCTGGTGAGGATGCCGATCGGGGGGCTACGGCTTGCGGCCGACCGCAGTCCAGATGTTGATGTCGGAGCGGGCCGGGATCTCGGCGCCCGGCTCGGGCCGCCACTCGCTGGCCGGCACGACACCCGGCTCGACCAGCTCGAGGCCGTCGAACAGGGCGGCGAACTCGTCCTTGGGCCTGGTCCAGACGTCGGACTTACCCTGCGCGATGAGCTGCTGGTAGAGCTTCTGCTGCTCGGGGGTGCCGAAGTCGGAGGTGGCGTGGGTGGCCACCAGGTAGCTGCCCGAGGGCAGGGCGTCGAGCAGTTGGCGCACGATCGGCTGGGCCGCGCCGTCGCGGTGGATGAAGTGCAGCACGGCGATCAGCATCAGGCCGACCGGCTGGTCGAGGTCGAGGGTCTCGCGCAGCGTCGGGTGCTCGAGGATGTCGGCCGGCCGGTTCAGATCGGCCTCGATGTACGCCGTACGCCCCTCGGGGCTGCTGTTGAGCAGCGCGCGGGCGTGCACCATGACCAGCGGGTCGTTGTCGACGTAGACGATGCGGGCGTCGGGTGTGACCCGCTGCGCCACCTCGTGGGTGTTGTCGGCCGTGGGCAGGCCGGTGCCGATGTCGAGGAACTGGCGGATGCCGGCCTCGGCGGCCAGGAACCGGGTCGCCCGCTGGAGCAGCGCACGGTTGGCCAGCGCACCCAGCCGTACCTTGGGAAAGAGCTTTTGCAGCTCGTCGCCCGAGGCCCGGTCGGCGGCGAAGTTGTCCTTGCCGCCGAGCCAGTAGTTGTAGCGCCGGGCGGGGTGGGGCACGGTCGGGTCCAGGCCCGCCGGAGCCGCGCTGGTGTGGTCCACAGCGGAACAATAACTCCTGTTCCCCGGCCGCGTCCCATCGGTCCACAATGGAAATATGGATGAACTCGACACGGGCGTGCCGCAAACGGCGCGTATCTGGAACTACTGGCTCGGCGGGACCGACAACTTCGCCGTGGATCGGCAGGTCGGCGATCAGATCCGCGAGGCGTTCCCCGACATCGTCGACAACGCCCGGGCTTCCCGCGCTTTCCTCGTACGGGCGGTGACCCACGTGACTGCCGCGGCCGGCATCAGGCAGTTCCTCGACGTCGGGGCCGGCCTGCCCGCGGCCGACAACACCCACGAGGTGGCACAGCGGGTCGCCCCCGAGTCACGCGTCGTCTACGTCGACAGCGACCCGCTCGTGCTTGCTCACGCTCAGGAGCTGCTGACCGGTAACACCCAATTCGTGCAGGCCGACGGCCGTGACACGGCGTGGGTGCTGGGGGCGGCCGGGCTCGACTTCTCCCGCCCGGTCGCCTTGATCATGTCGGGCCTGCTGGGCCACCTGACCGACGATGACGCCGCGCTCGCGATGGTCCGCGCCTACCTCGACGCACTCGCGCCCGGCAGCTATTTCATCGCGCTCGACGGTTCCCACAGCCTCGAGCACGGCGAGGCCGAGAAGATCTGGAACGAGCAGGCCAATCCGCCGTACGTCCTGCGCAGTCACACCCAGTTCGCCCGCTTCTTCGACGGCCTGACCCTGATCGACCCCGGCGTGACCTCGGCCCCGCTGTGGCGCCCCACGGTTCCCGACCCGAAGCCTCTCGACGTGGTGTGCGGAGTCGCGATCAAATAGGGCGTGACTTCCATCCGTACGGCGGTGATCACCGGCGGCCTGAGCGGCCTCGGCGCCGCGGCCGCCACCCGCCTGCGCGCCGACGGCATCCAGGTCCACACGATCGACCTGGCCGAAGGCGCGGACGTACGGGCCGACGTCTCCGACCCGGCCGCGGTGAAAGCAGCCGCCGCCCAGCTCGGCCCGGTCGACATCCTGATCAACTCAGCCGGCGTGGTCGGCCCGAACGCCCCGCTGTGGCAGGTCGACCCCGAGGCCTGGGACAGGGTCTTCGCCATCAACGTGCGCGGCACGTTCAACACGTGCCAGGCCTTCGTCCCCGGCATGCTCACCCGAGGCTGGGGCCGCATAGTCAACCTGGCCAGCATGGCCGGCAAGGACGGCAACCCCAACATGAGCCCCTACTCGGCCTCGAAAGCCGCAGTGATAGCCCTGACCAAGTCCCTGGGCAAGGAACTGGCCACCACCGGCATCCTGGTCAACGCGATAGCCCCCGCCGTGATCGAAACCCCGATGAACGCCGACACCGACCCCGCAGCCCTGGCCCACATCACCAGCCTCATCCCCATGAAGCGCGTGGGCCGCCCCGAAGAGGTAGCCGAGTTGATCGCCTGGCTGACCTCCGACAAGGTCTCCTTCTCAACCGGCGCCGTCTACGACATAAGCGGCGGCCGAGCGACCTTCTAAGCATGCATGCGCTACAACTCCTGCATGAGCGAACATTCGACTGCCCGATCACCGGTGTCTCAAGCGCTGCTGGCCTCGCCCATCCTGCGTCGCGTGGGGCTGTCTCCACGAGCCCGAGGTAGCGCTACTGAATATACCTGCCCGGATCTTTTCGAGTTGGCGGACGGTAACTTTGCTGTCGTAGGAACGGACCGGACCGAGGAACTGATGAATCAACTGCCTCCGGACGCGGGCGTTGCCACCTATGAGCGCATAGTCGTCATAACCCGCGAGACATTGATGGCGGCGTGGAAGGACCTTTCAGAGCAATAGACCCGTCTGTCACGGCGCGAGGTCGCCAGGTTCTCCCGTTTTGATAGTAGAGAACCTCGGCTGGCCCTCATGCTCATGCCATATGGCATCTGCAATGGTTGCGAGACTTGATTCCTGAGCGCCGTCGACATAAATTTTGTACCTTATGGAAGCCGTTTCGCGCCAATACTCTCGCATCTTGTTGCTGGTAAACAGATGGCGCATACCGCTGACCATCTCCTCCCTGCTTGCCGTGCCCGCTGTGTACTGGAGCCAGATGCATTGGAGGAGTAGGTTACTGAAAAGGTATTGTCGCCGTGCCTTCTCGTCCGTGCGCCCGTAGCTCGGCAACACTTCGGCGAGGACGGGGTCATCGATGGCCATGCGCATAAGGCTCATGTGGAGATTTCGCATGTCCACATCCGCGCTCCGTCGCAACGCCTTCTCCGCATTCTCGAGGACCGCGCGCTGGAGTGCAGTGTCGTCTCGCTGAATGCGGAGGTCCCTTGACTGCGACAGGTAGGAGATAATGAGGGCAGTGAGAGCGAACGCCGACAGAAGTGCGTTGATCGCACCGAAGGACTCACCGACGCTTCCCCATCGAGCCCACGTAGCTTCATCGCCACTCCGGCTTACCGCGGCTGCGAGCCCGATCCCGGCGGGTACCACAACTCCGCCGATCAACGCGACCGCCAGTGCCCAGCGGGCCCACTGAGAAGCTGGCACCGGTTGCTGGTTGTGGCGCACGAAGTCGTCCACGTCTCGTTTCCCCCTCCACTACGTCCCTCCGCCGGCCATGGGTGGATCGTGGCGCAATGAAAGGCGGGTTCAAGTAAGTTTGCACCGGAGAGGGCTGCCGGTGGCACGTGACCGCATGAATGAATTGCAGGTGGCCATATAGCAGAATGCTTTCATGCAATCTGGAACATGGCACCCCGCAATCCTCGGATTTTGTTGATCGGAACGTTTGCAGGAAAAAATGGGAAGCTGTGCTGGTATATTGTCTACGTACTCCATCGTATTGGTAGGTTGTGTATGAGCGCGGGTACCGTTCTCCCGGCGCATCGATTGACGCAACCGCGGTGCGAACTATGCCGCTTCGCCCGGATTGCTAACAACGCGATTTCTTTGGAGCACGTGCACCCGGAGGGGCTGTCAAGCAGCGTTGGACAGAACTGAGCCGCGGAGGAAGGCTTCCAGGCCCGTGAGGTCGTCGGTGTTGATGTGGTCGACGTCGGCGGCTACCAGTTCGCGCCACAGGGCGTCGCGGGCGGGGCCCGGGGTGTCGGGGGTTGCCCAGAAGCGCACGCGCTGGCCGTCGGCGTGGGCGTCGCGGACGAACTGGCGCAGCTTCGTGCGTTCGGCGGGCGGGATCGGGCCGGTGCCCTGCCAGGTGAACAGGGTGGTCCAGTTGTCGCTGATCAGCGGGATCAGCGATGCGGGGGCGCCCGAGTTGAGGTCGGCGGCGCGGCCGTCGTAGAACGCGTACCGCACCCGCTGGGCGACCATCAGGTCGCGGGGGCGATCTCCGCTGACGACCACGGTGACGGCGTCCTGGGAAACCCTTCCCCACGCGTACGTCGTGAGAATGCTCCGATACCGGCGGAGCACTTGGTCGAGTTCCGTGTAGGTCGCGGCGCCGGTGTTCTTGATGTCCACCAGCAGTTGCAGCGAGATCGGGCTGCCCCGGTAGACACGGCCGTGGTTGGCCCGGATCCGTTGCCGCAGCGGGTCGAGGTAGAGGCTCTGCAGCGTGCGGCCGGGGACCACGTCCTCCGGGTCGTGGCCGACGAGCAGTTCGCCGCCGACCAGGTAGATGTCGGCCTCGACGCTGGTGAAGCCGTGCGCCAGGGCGTCGGCCAGCGGGCGTTCGTGTTCGTAGTCGTTGTGGGCGTGTGCGCGGGCCAGTGGGCGTACCCCGTGTGCCTGCGCCGCCGCCGGCGTCAGGGCCAGGGTGGCGGACACCGCGGCGATCAGGGCCAGAATTCGGCGAATCATGCGTCCTCTCCCGTCCAGTCATCGACAGGCATGACTCTATGGGTGGGCGCCGGCCTGGACCGTGAATGTGCGGTGAAAGGCTAGGATCACCGGCATGGCGGCGGGGAACTCGCGGATCAAGCCGGTCGAGCGGGCGACGAACCGGTCGTGGGACGAGTGGCTCGTGTTCATGGACGGGATCGGCGCGAAAGACCTCGACCACAAGCAGATCGCGCTCAAGGTCTACTACGAGCTCGAGGGCGCCGGCGTCGAGCCGCTCGGCTGGTGGACGCAGGCCGTGACGGTCGCCTACGAGCAGTTCATCGGCCGCCGCATCCCGGGCCAGCGGCCCGACGGCACGTTCCAGATGAGTGTCAGCAAGTCCACCAGGCTGGGCATGCAGGAGCTGATGGACGCCTGGACGCGGTTCGCCGCGCAGGACGACTTCGTCAGCGGCCTGGTCGCCGGCGACCCGAAGATCAGCGGCACCGAACGCCGCATCACCTGGCGGACCAAGGCCGGCGACGGGTCCTCGGTCATCGTCACGAGCGAACCCAAGCCCAACGGTACGGCCTCGATCGTGGCCACCCAGATCGGCCTGCCCGGCCCGGAACAGAACGACGAGGCCCGCGCGAACTGGGCCGCCGCCGTCGCCCGCTTCCTGTCCCGCTGAGGACGAAGCGGCGCCCGGCACCGCTTCATCAGAGCAGGTGCTGCGTCAAGGTCGCCAGGGCGTGACCTTCCGTCTAACGGGCGATAGGCGTACGACCAGGGATTGCGCGGGCCGGGCGGCGGGCGTTTGGTGGAGGGCGCTACCGGTGGGGAGGTGCGAGCAGAGGGCTGCGATGTTGAAAACTGCGATCGACCGGAATCTCGGCACGGGAGTCACGACCGTACGCCTCGACGGCGAACTGACGCCCGCCACCGTTCCCGAGGTCGGGACGGTGATCGCCAAGGCCGCGGCCGAGTGCCCGCCGGCGGTGATCGTCGACCTGACCGGGCTCTGCCACGAGGACGATCCGCTGCTCAGCGTGTTCGCCACGATGACGTACGACGCGCAGCTGCACTGGGGAGTGCCCGTGCTGCTCTGCGACGCGGCTCCCGGCGTACGGGAAGGCTTGGAAGCCTTTCGGACCTACGTGGCCCTGTACGAGGACAGAGGCATGGCGTCGCTGGCTGTGCACGCCAAGGTTCCGCGCTGGGTGCGCCGGCATCTGCGGTGCGAGGCGCGCAGTGCGGCGATCGCCCGGGGCGTGACCGGCGAGGCCTGCCTGACCTGGGGGCTCGAGGAGCTGCACGGCCCGGCCCGCCTGGTCGCCAATGAGCTGACGGCCAACGCGGTCGTGCATTCGGGCGGCGAATTCGACCTGACCCTCGTCCACACCGGGCGCTATCTGCGGATCGCGGTGCAGGACGGCTGCACCACCATGCCTCGTTGTCCGGAGGGCCCGCCGGTGACGAGCACCGTGATGCGACCGGGCTCGGGCCGCGGGCTGCGCATCGTCGCCGCGGCCGCCACCCACTGGGGCGCCACCCCGCTGCTCGACGGCAAGATCGTGTGGGCGCTGATCCGGTCCGGTCACCCGTAACGCCGGTCGGTTACGGAATCGCCGCCCCGGCCCCCGGAAGCGATCGCCGGCCGGCCGCCCGAGGCAGTCACATAGATCAGGGTCTTCCCGATGACGGTGCGGTTCTCGATCGCGGCGTGGGCATCGGCGGCGCGGTCCAGCGGGAAGGTCTGTCCGATCACCGGCCGCACCTCTCCGGCCACGGCTCGTGCCATCATCCGCTCCGCCCACCGTGCCACGTGCGGTCCGAAACCGGCGAGCTGGTCGATGCCGATCAGCCGGACGTTCATGCGGCCGGCTTCCGCGGAGTCGACGTGGGTGACCTCGCCGCTGGAAGCGCCGTGCACCGAGAAGCGGCCCCCGGTCGCTGTCACCTCGAACGCCGCCCGCCCGATCCGCCCGCCGACGCCGTCGAACACCACATCCGGTCCGGCGCCGCCGGTCGCCTCGAGCACCCGGCCGGTCCAGCCCGGTTCCGAGTAGTCCACCACCGCGTCGGCGCCCAGTTGCCGCACCACGTCGAGCTTCCGGCTCCCGCGCGCCGCCCCGATCACCCGTGCCCCCGCCGCGCGAGCGAGTTGCACCAGCAGGGTGCCCACCCCACCCGCCGCCGCCTCGACCAGAACCCAGTCGTCGTGGCCGGTCCGGGCGTGTTCGGTCAGCCCCAGAGCCGTGCTGCCGTCGCTGCACAGGGCGATGGCCTCCGGCAGGCCGAGCCCGTCCGGCACCCGGATCAGGTTTCCTACCGGGGCCACCGCCCGCTCCGCGAATCCGCCGGTATCGCCCGTGCCGGCCACCACCCGCCGCCCCCGCCAGGCCGGATCGACGTCGGCGCCGACCGCGCCCACCAGCCCGGCCACCAGACCGCCCGGCACGTACGGCAGCCGCGGCCGCTCATGCCACCGGTCGGTGCCCCGCCGGATCTGTGTCTCGACGAACGTCAGGCCCGCGACCGCCACCTCGACCAGCACCTGGCCCGCCCCGGCCACCGGTTCCGGCACCCGGCCGGGAACCAGCGCCTCGGGACCCCCGAAACGGACCACCTGGACTGCTCGCACCGGCTGTGCTCCCTTCACCCGCCGACAGCCTGCGACCTCAACCCAGGTTGAGGTCAACCCCTCCGGCGATCCGCGGGGCCGGCCGGCCCGAGAAGCTGCTTCGTCCGTCCGGGACTTGACCTTGGCGGGCAAGATCAGAGCGTGGTGCTTGTGGTGGTGGGGATGATTCCGGTGCTGGGGCTGTGGTTCACCATGTCGCGCGTGCCGCGGTGCCGGTGGGTCGTGGCGGCCGTGATCGTCGGGATCGCGGTGGTGGCGGCCGTGCTGCTCGGCTGGGTGGTGCCGCGGGCACGCCTCGAGATCCAGCTCGCTGCTCCGCCGGCCGGTGTGCTGGCGGTGATCGGTGGCCGGCTGGTCGAGCGGCGGATCCTCGGCCCGGCCCGGCGCGCGGCGCCGCCGTACGTGCTGGGGATCTGCATGGTGACCACCTCCTTCATCGTGCTGTGGGCCGGAGTGCCAGTAACGTTCCACCCGGACGCCGGCACGGTGCTGCCCCTGCCGGACGGGATGCGCGCCGCGGCTGTCCCGCACAATGACGGCGCGTGCGACTCCATCGGCTGCGTGTCGACGATCGACGTCATCGCGGCGGACCGGTCCGGTGACAAGATGAAGGCCGAGTTGACGCGCCACCTGCGGGCGCGGGGCTGGGGCAGCGGATGCCGCCCGACCGGCTGGCTGCTCGACGGCTCGACGGAATGCGTCGAGATCTCCGTACGGGATGGCGGTGCGACGATCCGGCTGTCGGGGAACCGGGAGAACGTGCGGGAGCAGACTCTCAGTTTGCGCTGAGTGCAACGCTGCGTCCCGCCGACGCTTTCCTCGTACGCATGCTGCTGATCCCGGCCGTTATGCACCTGCTGGGCCGCTCGGCGTGGTGGCTCCCGCGCGGCTCGACCGCCCGCTGCCCGAGGTCGGGGGCGCCGCCCTGGAACGCAACCACCCGCCGCTCAGGCCGGATTCCGATCGGTAGGGCCGGTCGGCGGATGCCGATCGGTGGAGCCGGTCAGGCGGGACTTCGATCGGTGGAGCCGCTCAGCCGGTGGAAGAAGAAGGCCTTGCTGATCGCCTGGGCGAGGTTGGCCACGCCCAGCGCCAGCCAGAGCGCCGTCAGGCCGCCGGCGTCCGCGACCGGCACCGCGACCAGGCAGAGCAGGCCGAAGAAGAGCGCGGTCGAGACGAGACCGGGAAAGGTGCGGCGCAGCCCGAGCAGGCCGAACCCGTAGACGGCCTGGACGGCGTCGGTGACAACGGCGAACGCCACGAGGGGCAGCATGGCTCGGATGCCGTGCTGGAGGGCCGGGTCCGAGCTGAACAGCGGAACGATCCAGCGACCCAGCACGATGGCGAGCCCGGCCAACAACCCGACCCAGACGACGGCCACGATCGCGCCCGCACCGACGCCGCGCCGCGCGCCGTCGACGTCCCCGGCCCGCATCGAGCGGCCGACCATCGGCACCACGGCCTGACCGATCGACACCGCCACCGTGTAGATGATGTTGACGAGCGACTCGGAAACCCCGTGCACCGCCGCCTGATCGGTGCCGAGCCGGGCGGCCGCGAAGGTCAGCACGCCGAGGACCGTGAACTTGACGAGCACGGTGCCGGCCATCGGCAGCCCCGTCCGGGCGAGCAGCAGAATCTCGCGGCGGTCGGGACGGCCCGGCAGAACCGTGCGGTGCAGCCCGGTGATGTGCCGAAGCGCGAGCTGCACCTGAGCCGTGTAGACGACGCCGGAGACAAACATGGCGACCCCGGCGCCGACCACACCCAGGGCGGGAAACGGCCCCGGGCCGAGCACAAGAAGGGCGGAGAGCCCGACCGTCGCCGCCGTGCTGACCAGCCCGGCCCGCAGCACGGTCGGCCCCCGGCCCAGGGTGACCAGGGTCGAGCTCGCCGAGGCGCCGACGGACTGGGCCACGACCGCGAGGGCGAGCAGACCCGGCAGCACCCCGAGGCCCTGAAGCGTCGGCGCCGTGACGCCGGCCGCCCCACCCAGCCAGCGAGTGCCCAGCACCGCGAGCGCGCCGGCCCCACCGACGGTGTAGCCGAGCCAGAGACCGTTGCTGAGCAGCGCGACCCGAGGCGCCGCGGATCGTCCTCGTGCCGGCTGACGTACGGCATCATCCCGCGCATGACGCCGGTCACGGTGGCCACCACCGGGACGTAGACCGCCATGGCGACCGCGAACGCGGCCAGCGACGAGGTGCCGTGCCGGCCCAGGGTGGCCGTGTTGACGAGCGCTCCGACCGAGGCGACGAGCGTGTTGACGTACAGCGGAAGCGCGGTCTTGACAACCATCAGGTAATGCCGCGACATCTGAGCCTTCCCGCCACGCGCCCGCTTCGAAGATCGATTCAACGGGCGAAAGCTTGGCCATCCCTAGCCCCCTCCCTCCCGGGGCGGGCTGGATTCAACCAGAGTTCAGCCGAACGGGGTGGACGTTGTCCACAGGGCCGCGCACGTCACGCTTTCCCTGTCCACAGGGCCGCCCGATCACGCGGCCGGCCTGGCAGGCTGGAGCGATGGAGAACGCGATCATCCAACCGTGGCCCCGGCTGCGCGTCGCCGACTGGGCCGACACCCGCGACACGCTGCACATGTGGACGCAGATCGTCGGCAAGGTCCGCATGGCGTACGCGCCGCCGGTCAACCACTGGTGGCACGTCACGCTCTATCCCAGCGCGCGCGGGCTGACCACCTCGGCCGTGCCGCACGGCAGTGGTGTGTTCGAGCTCGAGTTCGACTTCCTCGACCACCGCCTGCACGTGCGCACCAGCGACGGCGGCTCACGCGAGGTGACCCTCGAGCCCAAGTCGGTCGCGACGTTCTACGGCGAGACCTTCGAGGCCCTGGCCGCGCTCGGCGTCGAGCCGCAGATCCACGCCGTCCCCAACGAGGTCGAGCCCGCGGTCCCCTTCGCCGACGACCATGAGCACAAGTCCTACGACGGTGCGGCCGCGCAACTGTTCTGGCGTCAGCTGTTGCAGGCCGAGCGGGTGCTGGGCCGGTTCCGGTCCGAGTTCGTGGGCAAGACCAGCCCCGTCCACTTCTTCTGGGGCGCGATGGATCTGGCCTGCACCCGCTTCTCCGGCCGTATCGCCCCGCCGCATCCGGGTGGCGCGCCCAACTGCCCGCCGTGGGTCATGCGGGAGGGCTATTCGCACGAGCTGGCGAGCTTCGGTTTCTGGCCCGGCGGTGGTGAAGAGGGCGCCTTCTACTCGTACGCGTACCCGGAGCCCTCGGGCTATGCCGAGCGCACGGCCGCCTACTACGACAAGGCGCTGCAGGAGTGCGTCCTGCCGTACGAGACGGTCGCCGAGGCGGCCGACCCCGACGCGACGCTCACCGAATTCCTTCGCACGACCTACGAAGCCGCTGCCGACCTGGCTCACTGGGATCGCCCAGCCCTGGAGACATCACGGTAGCCACGTCGCCCTTGGGGCCGGGGGAACCGGCCGAGCGTGGCTCATGATCATCGTTGCCGCTGCGCCGGGACCTCAGTGCGTCAGCCTCGCTTCAACGGATCACCCGGCGCCGGCGGCGCCACCCTACGTACCTCGTAAGCCTGGATCTCGTGGTTGATCTGATGAGTGTGCGGACGATAGATCAGGTCCACCGGTCCCATGATGTCCCGGCCCACGCCGCGCCGACGAGTCCGCGCGGCCAGCCACGCGAGGCAACCGAGGACGGCCGCCAGGACGGCGACGAAGGCGAGCCACGGCACAATCTGTCCCACGCGGGCAGCCTACGTCGGACGCCGGCCTCGGACGGCTGTGAGCGTCAGCCGTCGGGGGTGAAGAGGCCCTGAATTCCGACGACGACGGCGATCAGGCCGAAGATGGCCAGCAGGAGCGCGGGCGGGGCGTTGCGGCGGGTCAGGCGGTCCCACAGCAGGGCGACGCCGACGAGGATGCCGACGATCTCGTAGTGGAAGACGCGGGGGCCGTCGAAGAGGTGGACCAGCAGGTAGTAGCCGCCGGCGACCAGGGCCACCACGCCGACGATCCAGCCGAACGGGGCCACCCGGTCGGCGGCGCGGGCCAGGTTGTCGCCGGCGCGGGGGATGCGGCGCAGCAGGCTGATGGCGAGCAGGAAGCCGCCCACGATGTTCGCAAGGTCGAGAAGCAGGGCCATGAGCACGACGCGACCCTTACCCGGGAGCGCTCCCAGGCAATCCTTCGGGTATTGAGGTGGGTGAGATCTTGGAGCAAGCTCGGGTCGTGAGCGGTCACAGTGGATGGGCGTTCGTCAGTTATTCCCATGACGACAAAGCGAAGGTCGCGGCCCTGGTCCAGGACTTCACACGCCGCGGGATTCTCGTGTGGTGGGATGACCTGCTGCAGCCGGGCGACGAGTTCGCGCCGCTGATCCGCGGGAAGCTGGCCGATGCGTCCTGCGTCGTCGTGGTCTGGAGCAGGCACTCCGTCAGCAGCGACTATGTGAAGGTGGAAGCGGCCAGCGCTTATCCGCTGCAGCAGGCGGAAGCGCGCGGACGTCTCGTGCCGGTTCTGATCGACCGCGACGCCGAGGAGCAGATCCCCGAGCCGTTGAGAGATCTGAACTACCACGACCTGACGGAGTGGGACGGGCAGGCCGTCGCGGCTCTCGACGGCGTGGCCGCCGTCGTCGCAGTCCTGGTCGGCCGGCCGACCAGAAACAACGAGGTCCATGGGCCCAGTCTGCGTGACGGATGGACGATCCACCGGGCGACCTCGGCCAGCGAGAGCCTGCGCCGGCTCACCGGCCAGGTGCACACCGTCGGCTCAGCCCTTGCCGGCCACGAAGAAGTCGTCGCCGACCTCCGGGCCGCCTTGACCGAGGTTCATAGAACGCTCGGTGTGGTCTCGGAGAGCACGTCCGAGTTCGTCCGCGCCGGCTTGGCCGACCCCCTCGACCCGGAGCCGTACGTCCGCTTCGAACGTGGCACTCTCGAGACCCGGATCGAGGAGGGTCACGGGCACTGTGACCTCATCGGGTTGCACTACATGCGCTCGGGCGGCATCCGGGACTGGTTGCGCGGTCGCGTCACACCCGGCGTTCTTGACGAAGCCGATGAGACCTTCGGGACGTTGATGACGGCCGACGGCGACCTGTTCCAGCAGCTGGCGGTCATCGGCGCGGCGCTGACCAAAGAGTCCCGGGTCATCGTCAACCTGCTGTTCGCCGGGCAGCGCGACGTCGCGCGGAGCCGTGTCTCGGAGGGCCGGGCAACCTTGGCTCCGCTCGAGGAAAGCCTCCAGCGGAGCATCGCGGCGCTTCAGCACGTCGAACGGGACCTCGGGATCACTCCGTCGGACCGGTAGAGGGGGCGCCGGGCCTCGGGTCGTCGGGTAGGCGGAGGGTCGACGTCGGCAGCTGCCAGATGACGCGGGGGTCGTTCAGTGGTTTGCCGTGCCACATGCGGACGTCGATGGCCGGGCTGTGCAGATCGCCGCGTACCACGGTGGCCTTCTTGCCGTTCGAGAGTGTGAAGTCCGGCAGGTTCAGGCGCGTCAGGTCGTTGCCGGCGGGCGTGGCCGGCAGCAGGGCGTCGGCCAGCAGCACCGCGTCCCAGGCCGGGATCAGGTAGGTGCCCAGGTCGTTCGCCTCGCAGGGCTGGCTGGTCAGCTTGGCCGCGGCGTCCAGCGGGCACGCGTTGAGCAGCTGGCCGTCGGAGATGTTGTCCGCGCGGTCGGCGCAGGTGAACGGGCCTTTGAGCGCTACCAGGTCGCCGTCCTTCTCGATCTGGCGGGTCAGCACCCCGTACGCCTGCTCGGTCAGGTCGGCGCAGCCGGGGCCACCGACGTTGTAGTTGACCGCCCAGTCCGCGTTGCTGACCGCCCGCAGCTGGTAGTTCGCCATGAAGCGGCTCACCGACACGTCGGCGATGACCAGGCGGGGCCGGGAGTGCCCGCACACCTCGTTGACCCGCTGCACGAAACCGGCGAAGCGCGTCCACCGGTCGGCGAAATACAGTACGGCCGGCGGCGTGGTCTTGTCGGACTCGCAGATGGAGTCGTCGATCTTCTCGAGCGCCGGCAGGTGCCGGGCGGACGATCCGGGCTTGGCCGCGACGGCCGCGAGCAGATCGTTGACCAGCGACGTCGTGTACTGGTCGGTCGGGTTGGGCTGCTGGTAGATGTCGAGCCGGAAGCCGTCCTGGTAGGCGCGGGCCAGCCGTTTGGCCGTGTCCGCGGCGTACTGCATGTTCGGCGGCGCCAGCTGGAGGTAGCCGGGCTTGTTGACGAACTTCTGGTCGGGTGCGCCCAGGTCGGCCAGCAGGTTCGGGGCGATGAACGGGATGCCGGCCTTGAGCAGGCGGTTGATCGCGCGCTGGGTGTCGTCGCGGCTGTCGCCGCCGCCGATCACGACGACCCGGTCGCCCAGGGCGGGACGGCGCTTCTCGATCATCGCGGCGACGTCGTCGACGTGTGCGACGTCCGGGCCGGCGTCGGCGATCACCACGTGCACCCGGTGCTTCGTGGTGGCCGCGATGTGCGACTGGGCGTACAGGAAGGCCCGCAACTGATCGCGCTCGGAGGGGTAGTCGCGGCCGTCGGCGCAGCGTGCCGGGTCGGACTTGAGCGGCTCGCAGGAGAGCGCGCCCAGCCACACGACGGTCAGGTCGCCCGGTTCCAGCGGCTCGTTCCGGTCGAGGATGCGGCGCTGCAGCTCAGTCGTGACCGGGTCCTTGCCGAAGGCCGAGGCCGCGAACATGCCCGCGTCGGCGCTGTCGATCAGGCCGTAGCAGCGGCCGTCGGCGGTGGCCCGCAGCGTGGTGATCCCGGTCGAGGTGGGCAGCGTGTAGCAGTTGTTGACCACGCCGGGCAGCCACTCGTCACGGGTGTAGCCGAGGAAGCTGAGGAACAGGGTCAGTACGGCCAGTACGGCGTGGTGCGCGGGCTTCAGAGCCGGCTGCCTGACCAGCCCGACCAGCTTGTCGGAGATCACGATGGGCAGCACAATGGCGGCCACCGAGATGCCGAGCGCCCGCGCCTCGGAGCTGCCCGAGAAGATGTCGGCTACCACCACGGTGGCCAGCGCGAAGACCACCGCGATGCCGCCGAGCAGCCCGACCAGTTTGAAGTCGGCGGTCAGCGGCACGGCCACGACGGCCAGCCCGAGCGCGACCAGGATGGTGCCGACCCCGACGTAGCCGGTGATCGCGGCGTGCACGATCAGCACCAGCAGGGCGAGCACGGCCACCAGCCCGGGCCGGTTGCCCGCCGTCAGCATGTCGAGCAGCCGCGACGTCGGCTTCGTGGCCCCGGGCTTGGCCTCCTCCGCGTCTGCAGCCTTGGCGGCGGCCTCGGCTCTGGCCTCGGCCTCGGCCTTGGCTGCGGCGGCCGCCTTGGCCGCCGCGTCGGCCGCGTCGATGGCCGCAGCGGCGATCTTGGCCGAGGCTGCCGCCTTGGCCGCCGCCTCGGCCTCGGACGTGGGCGGGGACGTCGTCTTCCGCACCTCGCCGATGATCCAGAGTGCGCCCCACAGCACGGATGCTCCGGCCACCACGTACACGACCGCCCGCCAGCCGGACGAACCGGACAGCAGGGCCCGGCCCAGGATGACCGCGGCCAGCACCACCGCCGCCAGGCGCAGCAGGGAATCGCCGCTCGGGAGGAAGCGCAGCAGCCGCTGGTAGCGCATCGACACCCCTCTTCGTACTCAGTGGACACCCAGGGTAGGGGAGCGACGCCAGTGCGTGAGAAGTCTTGAATAGAAACATGGAGATGTATGAGATAGGGGGGTCCATCTCTGCAGAGGAGCACACCCCTTGAGGAAACAGAGCACTGTCGTGCTGGCCGCCGTCTCCGCGTTCGCGGTGGTGGCGGGCTTCACGGCCATGCCCGCGGCGGCCGCACCCGGCGATGTCGCGACCCGCTCGGCCGACGTGGAACCAACCGCGTCACTCGGCGAGGACAACCTGCCCCACCCGCTCGCCGAGCAGCGTGAGGCCGAGCGCACCGAGGCCCTCGCCAAGCTGATCGCCGGCGAGGTGAAGAGCGAGAAGCGTACCGGCTCCGAGGTCATCAAGCTCGGGAAGGGCAAGTTCGTCGAGTACCGCAAGAAGGAGACCAAGACCGACCCGGTGCTCACGTTCCTGGTCGAGTTCGGCGACGCCACCTACCCGGCGGCCGGCGGCACGGCGGGTCCGCTGCACAACAAGATCGCGGCCCCGGACCGTACGAACGACAACTCGACGATCTGGCGGAGCGACTTCAGCCCGTCGTACTACAAGGAACTGCTGTTCGCCAAGAACAAGGAGTCGATGGCGGACTTCTACTACAAGCAGTCCGGCGGCCGGTACACCGTGGGCGGCGACGTCTCCGACTGGGTGAAGGTGCCCTACAACGAGGCCCGCTACGGCAGCAACGAGATCGGCGAGGACGACGGCTACTGGAACTACATCAAGGACACCGCCACCGCCTGGTACGAGTCACAGGTGGCCGCGGGCAAGACGCCCGAGCAGATCAAGGCGTACCTGAAGACGTTCGACGTCTGGGACCGCGACGATTTCGACAAGGACGGCGACTTCAACGAGGCGGACGGCTACATCGACCACTTCCAGGCCATCCACGCCGGTGAGGGCGAGGAGGCCGGCGGCGGCGCCCAGGGTGAGGACGCGATCTGGTCGCACCGCTGGTACGCGTTCTCCGACGACGCCGGAACCACCGGTCCCGCGGGCAACCTGGCCGGCGGCGTGCCGATCGGCGACACCGGCCTCTGGATCGGCGACTACACGACCGAGCCCGAGAACGGTGGCCTCGGCGTCTTCGCCCACGAGTACGGCCACGACCTGGGCCTGCCCGACCTGTACGACACGGCCGGCGGCGACAACGGCACCGGCTTCTGGACCCTGATGTCCGGCGGCTCGTGGCTCAACCGCGGCGCGCCGACCATCGGCTCGACGCCCGGCTACATGGGCGCCTGGGAGAAGATCTTCCTCGGCTGGTCCAACTTCGTGACGGTCAAGCCCGGCAAGAGCAAGTACGTGACCCTGGGCTCGGCCGCCAACGGCCAGAGCGACGTGCTGCCCGAGGCGGTCGTGGTGCCCCTGGCCGACGGCTCGTACTACGCCGCCGAGTACCGCACGTACACCGGCTACGACGAGACGCTGAAGGTCGGCCCGTACAACTGGGGCTGGCAGGACACCCGGCCCGACTGGGCGGAACGGTTCCCGTACCAGGACGGTCTGTTGGTCTGGTACGTCAACCCGGCCGTCGGGAACAACAACACGAGCCGTCACCCCGGCACGGGCCTGAGCCTGCCGGTCGACGCGCGCCCCGCGCCGATCGTCTTCGGAGACGGCGCGCTGCTCGGCAACCGCCGCCAGCCGTTCGACGCCACGTTCGGCTTGCAGAAGACCGACGCCGTGACGTTCCACCGCAACGGCGCCGCGGTGTCCCTGCCGAAGCAACCGGCCAAGCCGGTGTTCGACGACTCCGACCCGCTGGCCTACTGGAACGCGGCCAACCCGCAGAACTCGGTGAAGGTGGCCGGCGCGGGCGTCAAGCTCGAGGTGAAGACCCAGATCACGGGTCTGATCCCGGTGATGACGGTCAAGGTCACTCCGCCCCGCGCGTGACCTCGGGTGCGCCGGGCCGGCGGTGTTCCCGGCCCGGCGCGCTCAGCGGTCGAGCACGATGTCCGGGAAGTGTTTCCGGATCACCCCGGCCGCGTTGCGGACCTCTTGCGCGGCGGCCCGCTGGTGGCGCCCGTTACCTTTTTGATCGTCCCCAGCCGGGGACTGCTCGGTCGCTCGGTCCGGTATGACTTACTGCCCCTGTCGCA
>NZ_JAHWFK010000061.1 GCF_019710575.1 Paractinoplanes polyasparticus
CCCGCGAGATCTACCAACTCATCACCTCAGAGCACCCAAAACCCGCCACTTGAAATCCATAGGAGCATCCCAAGGGACAGGGGGAGAGTAACTGGCGGGGAAGGCGGTAGCCGGAGCGTTGTCCACAGCGGGATGGGCGGGTAACCCGGGGTGCTGCGGTCGTCCACAGGGCGGCGGGCCTCAGACTTGACGGTCTCGGCCGGCCAGGTAGCCGGCGATGATCTGGGGAACCATCAGCAGGACCATCAGCGCCAGCGGGGCGCGCCAGCCGTCGGTGGCGTCGTGCAGGGCGCCGACCAGGAACGGGCCGGGGATGGCGAAGACGTAGCCGACGCTCTGGGCGAAGGCGGACAGCTTGACGACCGTGGCGGGGGTGCGGCCGCGGAGGGCGATCATCGTCAGGACCAGCGGGAACGCGGTGTTCACGATGCCCAGGAGCACGGCCCAGAGCCAGGGGGCGGCCGCCGGGTCGTACCAGAGACCGCCGTACCCGGCGATGCCGAAGACACCCAGGCCGACGGCTATCCAGCTCTGGCTGCGCACACGACCGGCGTACGCGGAAAGCGCGAACCCCAGCGGCACGCCCAGGAACGACGTGACCGCGAACAGCACGCCGGCCACCTCGGCCGAGACGCCGGCGTCGCGGTAGATCTGCGGGAGCCAGCCGATGATCACGTACGCGGAGGTCGACTGCATGCCGAAATAGACCGCCAGCGCCCAGGCCACGGCGGTGCGGCTCAGCCGTACGGGAACCTCGGTCGTGACCTCGGCCGTGCGCACGATCGGCTCGCGGGCCAGCGGCAGCCAGGAGGGCACGGCCAGCACCGCGACCACGGCCCAGCAGGCCAGCCCGAGGCGCCAGTCACCGCCGAACGCGTGCTCGCTGAGCGGGACGGTGGTCGCGGCGGCGGTGGTCGCGCCGACGTTCAGGGCGACCGTGTAGAGGCCCGTGGTGGCGCCGACGCGGTCCGGGAAGCGCTCCTTGACGACCGACGGCAGCAGCACGTTGACCACCGCGATGCCGGCCAGCGCGACCAGGCTGAGCAGCAGGAAGAGCACGGTGCCGGGCGCGAAGGGACGCACCGCCAGACCGGCCGCGAGCACCACCAGGCCGACCAGGATCACCCGCGAGGCGCCGAAACGCCGGGCCAGGCGGGGCGCGGTCAGGCCGACTGCGGCGAAACACACCACCGGTACGGAGGTGAGCAGGCCCGCCACGGTCGAGCTCATGCCGAGACCGTCGCGGATCTCGTCGAGCACCGGGCCGACGCTGGTCACCGCCAGCCGCAGGTTCACCGCGGCCAGCAGCAGAGCCACCAGCGCGACCCGGCGGCTGCTCTTCTTGGTCAGGTCTACGGACGCAGTCACCACTTACACATCATCGACTGCCCGAAACCCGGGTCACGACCGGTCTTGCTCCTGTTCCACCTGCTGGTTCCACTCACGCTTGGAACTCTGCCAGCCGTCCTCGTTCAGGCCGCGGCGCCAGTAACCCGAGATCGACAGCTGGTCCATCGGGATGGCGAGCTCGTTCTTCAGGTAGCGGCGCAGATCCTTGACGAAGTTGGCCTCGCCGTGCACGAACGCCTGCACCCGGCCGGCCGGGAACTCGTACGCGCGGACGGCCTCGATCAGCGCCTCGCCGACCGGGCGGCCGCCGCGGTGCAGCCAGGTGATCTCGGCGTCGCCCGGGCACTCCAGCTTCTGCTCCTCGTCGGCGCTTTCCACCTCGATGAACGCGCGAACAGGAGCGTCGGCCGGCATGCCCTCGAGCGCGGCCGCGATGGCGGGCAGGGCGCTCTCGTCGCCGGCCAGCAGGTGCCAGTCGGTGTCGGCGCTGGGTGCGTAGCCGCCGCCCGGGCCCATGAAACGGAACGGGTCGCCCGGCTTGGCGGCCACAGCCCACGGGCCGGCGATGCCCTCGTCGCCGTGCACCACGAAGTCGATCCACATCTCGGGGATGGCCGGAAGCCACTTGCGGACCGTGTACGTGCGGACGGCGGGCCAATCCGGCCGTGGCACCGTCTCGCGGATCCGGCCCATGTCGAACGGCTCGGGGTAGACCACGCCCGGCAGCGGGAACAGCGCCTTGACGTAGTGGTCGGTGCAGGAGCCCGCCTCGATGTTGCGGAGGCCCTCGCCGGTGAACACCACCCGGACCATGTGCGGGGTGAGCTGTTCCACCCGGCTGACGACCGCTTCGGTCGCCGCCCGTGCCGGCCTGTCAGCCATTGCTGAACCCTCTTCCTTCGCCTACCGGGTCGTCGGCTGGTAAGGCTACCCTCACTCTTCCGATCGCAGGTACCGGCGGGATTCTCGGCACACGAAAAGGGCGGCCCGCGAACCGCGGACCGCCCCTCGTTCTCGTGCCGGTTACTCCCAGGTGCTCCCCGGGAGGCGACGGCGCCGGGTCAGCGCCATGATGATCAGGCCGATCATCAGCAGGACCGCCGCGCCGCCGACCACCGCGACCGTGTTGTTGCCGGTCTTGGCGAGCAGGCTGCCGTCGTCCTTCTTGGCGGTCTCGGCCTGCACCTGGGCGACCTGGTCGGCCACCGGCGCCTTGTTGCCGGAGTTGAACTGGCCGTCCTCGTACGTGTAGTCGTTGCCGGCCGCCGCCGCGGCCTTGCTGCTGCTCGCGCGGGGCTTGGGGGCCTTCGTCGCAGGCGGAGCCTCGTTCTCGTTCTCGTTGTTGGCGTCATCGCCGTTGCCGGCGTTGTTCGCGTTGCCGCCGGTGGCCGGCTTGGTGGTCGCCGGAGCCTTCGTGCTGGTCGGCTTGGCGGGCTTGGTCGTAGTGGCCGGCTTGGTCGGGTCGGGGGTGAAGTCGTCCTTCACCGTCGGCGCCGTGGTGGGGTTGTTGACCGGGGGCTTGGTCGGCTTGGTCGGCGCGACGGTGCTGTTGGGGTTGCCCGGCGTGCCGCCGTTGCCCCCGTTGTCGCCGCCGCCCGTGTTACCGCCGTTGTCGCCACCGCCGTTGTTACCACCGTTGTCGCCGCCACCGTTGTCGCCGCCACCGTTGTCGCCGCCGCCGTTGTTACCACCGTCGCCGCCGCCGTTGTTACCGCCATCGCCATCGCCGCCGCCGTTGTCGCCGCCGTTGCGGACGGTGATGCGGACCGAGTCGATCGCGGGGGTCTGGTTGGCGCGGACCATCATCGGCACGCGGTGGGAGCCGTCACCGGCCCACGAGGAGCACTGCGCGGTGCCCTCGGCCGGCACGCCCGGCACGGCGATGGTCACCTCGTCGGGGGTGGCGCCACCCTTGCTGTCCTCGGTGGCGACGAAGAAGGCCGGCACCGGGTCGGACGCGGGCGCCTCGTTGGTGTTCTCGAGCATGCGGCACGCGGTGTGGAAGTGGCCGCGGACGAGACCGCCCCGCAGGACCGAGCTCTCCACGTAGTAGCCACCCTTGCCGGCCGCGAGGAAGCGGTCGCGGATCAGGTTGCGGGTGCTGATCTTCAGCGAGAACGGCGTGTTGGGCGCGACCGCGACGGGCGCCTCGGTGATCAGCAGGCTCGGGTTGTCCTTGGCCTCGCCGACCTCACCGAATTCGGTGGAGACGCAGCGGCTGCCCAGCTGGAAGCCGTCATGTGGCGTCAGATTGCTGTCGACGCACGTATCGGTCAGGATCACCTGGCCGTTGACGACCTTGCCGGCGCCACTGCCCTCGGGCCGGTCGTTCTCGGCGGCGCCCGACAGCGAGGCGAAGCCGACGGCCGCACCCAGGGCGGCGATCACCGCTCCGGCCGCGAACAACCGTCGGTTGCGTCCCGACGGCGTGGCGGCCGCGCGGCGGTAAGCAGACCTACGCATGCGTCATACCTCATCTTCGCAGAATCCACCCGGCCCAAATTCCGACCGGCTCCCAGACGGTAAGAGCCACTCCGCCGGAATGCAATTCCGCCAGCGAACTTGATGAATTCTTAGCCCAGACTTAAAGAAAAAATATGGGCGACCCGCCGAACCCTCGGCATCATCCGAACGGCCGATGTCCAGGGTTCAACCAAGATCGCAAAAACTTCGCTGAGCTGGGAGTTCTTCGACGGGCCTTCCGGTGACGCTCCGGGGTCGCCCGGCGACGGGTCCGCACCGAGAAATGTAATGCATGGTAGACCGGATGCACCTTGGAACAAGCTGGCAAAACAGTTCCCGCAGCTTATCGGCGCGATTCTCCGGCAATTTCCGCCGGTCGGCTGACGCCCTGCGCTCCGGCTCGTGGGCGCCTGTGGCAGGGCGGGGAGCCGGTGGTGACCGTCGATCAGACCGCCGGGTCAGCAGAGACGGTCGAGCGTCGCGGCGAGCCAGGACTCGTACGCGTCGCGGTCCCAGCGGCGTGGGTCAGCTCGGCGTAGACCTCCGGACTGGTGATCGCCCACAGCCCCATGAGCGTCGCGGCGTCGGGCGGCCGGCTCAGCACGCGGGTCAGCCCGAACGCCAGGTCGTCGCGGCGGCGCGCCTCGCGCTCGGCGAGCCGTGCCGCGACGGCTTGATCGCTCGACGCGGCACGCCTTCCTCGTCGCCCGCCTTCGCGGCGTCCTTCGCCGCCGCGAGCAACGCGCTCTTGGAGCCGAACGACGCATAGACCGTGTCGACGGCGACGCCGGCCGCCGCCGCGATGCCGGCGATCATGGTGCCCCGCCAGCCACGGCCGGCAAACAGCGCAGCCGCCGCGGCCAGGATGTCCGACCGGGTCCGCTCGCTCTGAAGCCTCCGCGCGGAGCGCTGTCAGGGCCAGAGACCCCGGGCGCGGTAGACGTCGCGGAGGACTGTCAGGCGGTCGGTCATGATGCCGTCCACGCCGAGATCCAGCAGGCGGGTCATCTCGGTGGGGTCGTCGATCGTCCAGACGTGGACCTGCAGGCCCAGGCGGTGGGCCAGGGCCAGGAAGCGGCGGTCGACCACAGTGATCCGGCCGAGGCGCGGGGGGACCTGGACGGCGGCCACCGGCGAGGGCAGGCGCAGGGGTGCTCCGACCAGGGAGGCCAAGCGCAGGCGGGCCACTGACCGGGAGCCCATGGACGTGGCGATCGCCGGGCCGGCCAGTGCGCGAACCGCGGCCAGGCGGCGGTCGCTGAACGAGGCCAGCAGGACGCGGTCGGCCGCGTCGGAGCGCAGGATCGTGTTGACGGTGGGCGTCACGCCCGGGTCGGCCTTGATGTCGATGTTGAAGCGGATCTCGGGCCAGGCGGCCAGGACCTCGTCGAGGCGGGGGACGAGGGCGGCGCCGGCTATCCGGACGGACTGGAGGTCGGACCAGGTCAGGTCGGAGATGCGGCCGGCCTGGCCGGTCACGCGGTCGAGGGTGGGGTCGTGGAAGACGACCGCTACGCCGTCGGCGGTGGCGTGCACGTCGGTTTCGACGTAGCGGTAGCCGAGCTTCACGGCGCGCTCGAAGGCTTCGGCCGTGTTCTCGTCGCCGTCGGCCGCGCCGCCGCGGTGGGCGAACGCCAGGGGCGTCGGGGCGTCGAGGAAGGGCACGAGCCGATCGTAGGGCCGCCCCGATCACGTGCCGCCGGGGCCGTCCGGGGAGGCGGCGTCGCGGACCGGACGGTCGGCGGCGACAAAACGGCTGATAAGCGCGGCCAAGACTTTGATCTGTGCGGCTGCCTTTGTTGCACTGAGGTAAAAGTCTGTTGTTGACATTGACCGACGCCACCGCGACTGATGATTCTTTGTCCACGGCTCGGCGGAAGGTGGCGCACGCTGGAAACCATCGAGTACGACGTGGTGATCATCGGCGGTGGCACGGCCGGGTCGGTCGTCGCGTCGCGGCTGTCGGCCGATCCGCAGGTGCGTGTCGGCGTGGTCGAGGGCGGGCCTTCCGACGTGGGTGACCAGGCGATTCTTCGGTTGCGCAACTGGCTCAACCTGCTCGAGGGCCAGTACGACTACGACTATCCGATCGTGCCGCAGGCGCGCGGCAACTCGCATCTGCGGCATGCCCGGGCGCGGGTGCTGGGCGGCTGTTCGTCGCACAACACCATGATCAGTTTTCTGCCGCCGCCCGGCGACTTCGCGGACTGGGTCGACGCCGGTGCTACCGGGTGGTCGTACGAGGAAATGGTGCCCCTGTGGAAGCGGCTGGCGGTGAACATCACCCCGGTGGCCGAGCGTGACCGCAACCCTTTGACCGAGGATTTCGTCACTTCTTGTCACACCGCCCTGGGAGTCCCGATCCACGAGGACTTCAACGCCGCGCCGTTCGCCGACGGCGCCGGGTTCTTCCCGGTGGGCTACTACCCCGAGACGGGCGTCCGCTCCTCGGCCTCGGTGGCCTACCTGCACCCGCACCTCGACCGGCCCAACCTGACGATCCACACCGAGCACTGGGCGTTCCACCTCGATCCGGAGAACGGCGTTCTGGTCCGGAGCGGCACGGCGACCAAGCTCATCAAGGCACGACATGAATACGTGCTGTGCGCGGGCGCCATCGACACTCCGCGACTGCTTCTGCTGTCCGGCATCGGGCCGGCGGCCGACCTGCAGAAGCTCGGCATCGCCGTGCAGCGGGACCTGCCGGGCGTCGGCGAGAACCTGCTCGACCACCCGGAGTCGCTGATCCTGTGGGAGGCGAGCCGCCCGATCCCGCCGATGTCGGCCATGGACTCGGACGCCGGGCTCTTCGTGCGCCGCGAGCCGGGCGCCACGCGTCCCGACCTGATGTTCCACCTGTATCAGATCCCGTTCACGTTCAACACCGAGCGGCTCGGGTACGACGTGCCCGAACACGGCTTCGGCATGACGCCCAACGTGCCCCGTCCCCGCAGTGCCGGCCGGCTCACCCTGGCCGACGCCGACCCGGCGACCAAGCCGCTGCTCGACTTCCGCTACTTCACCGACCCCGACGGCTACGACGAGCGGACGATCGTGGACGGGCTGCGCCTGGCCCGGGAGGTGGCGGCGACCGAGCCCTTCGCGTCGTGGATCGCCCGGGAGATCGCGCCCGGGCCCGCGCTGCGAACCGATCAAGAGCTTTCCGCGTACGGGCGAGCCGCGCACCACACCGTCTATCACCCCGCCGGCACGTGCCGGATGGGCGCCGCCGCGGATGAGCAGGCGGTTGTGGATCCCGAGTTGCGGCTGAGCGGCGTGCCCAACGTCCGGATCGCCGACGCCTCGATCTTCCCGCTCATGCCCTCGGTGAATCCGATGGTGACCGTGCTCATGATCGGCGAACGAGCGGCCGACCTGATCCAGGCCGAGCTGACCGGACACTAGGGACCAGGGGACCGGGATGACACCGATGATCGCGGTAGCAGATCTGTGGAAGGTGTTCGGGCCCCGAGCCGACCGGGTCGTGGGTACGCCGCTGGCCGAGCTTTCGCCGGGTGAGCTGCGGACCCGTACGGGCTGCCTGGCCGCCGTACGCGATGTCAGCTTCGACGTGCGGCCGGGTGAGGTCTTCGTGGTGATGGGCCTGTCCGGCAGCGGGAAGTCGACGCTGGTCCGCTGCCTGACCCGGCTGATCGAGCCGACCAGCGGCGAGATCAGCATCGGCGGCGAATCGGTGCGGGCGATGGGCCCGAAGCGCTTGCGGGAGCTGCGCCGCCGCCAGGTCGCGATGGTGTTCCAGCACTTCGGGCTGCTGCCGCACCGGCCGGTGCTCGACAACGTGGCGTACGGGCTCGAGATCCAGGGCATGCCGCGGGCCGAGCGGCACCGGCGGGCCACCGAGACGCTGGCCCTGGTCGGCCTGGAGGGACAGGAGCACCAGTACCCCGACCAGCTCTCGGGCGGCATGCAGCAGCGGGTCGGCCTGGCCCGGGCGCTCGCAGGCGATCCGGAGGTGCTGCTCTTCGACGAGCCGTTCAGCGCGCTCGACCCGCTGATCCGCCGGGACATGCAGGCCGAGGTGCGCCGGCTGCACGCCGAGGTGGGCAAGACGCTGGTCTTCATCACGCACGACCTGGCCGAGGCGCTGACCCTGGGCGACCGGATCGCCGTCCTCCGCGACGGCGGGCTGGTGCAGGTGGGGACGCCGGAAGAGCTGGTCGGAGCGCCGGCCGACTCCTATGTGGCCGACTTCGTCCGCGACGTGCCCCGCTCCGATGTGCTGACGCTGCGGTGGATCATGCGCGATCCGGCTCCGGGCGAGCTCTGCGAGGACGAACCCCTGAGCCACCGTACGGTCATCCGCGACGCGGTCCACCGGGTGCTCCGCTCCGATCGCCCCATCGCGGTGGTCGACGGCCGCGAGCGGCTCGGAGTGATCGACGCCGACCAGCTGCTCCCCGCGCTGATCAGCCACCACCGCCAGGTGCCGGCATGACCGACCGAGCTCCGCGTGGGGCCGGCGCCGGGCGCGCGTGGCGGCGAAGCGTGGGCGCCGGGCGGGCAAGCGCGGCGTTCGAGGCCGCCGGCGGGAGGTGTCGCGCATGACCGCGACGGTTCCGCCACCTCCGGTGCTGCAGCCGGGTGGGCGCGTGCTGACGGCGGCGAGCGACACGGCCGTTCCAGGCCGGCGCGGATGGTTGCGGAGTCGCACGGTGGCCGCGGTTCTGGCCGCCGTGACCGTGGTGGCCTATCTGGTGTTCCGGACGGACGGAGCGGCCGACAGCAGCGACGCGGCCGCGTTCCGGTTCTTCGACAGCGTGCGCGACTGGGTCGACGCCAACCGCGACACCAGCCCGGTCTTCCTCTACGGCCTCAACTACGTGCGGCTGGGCGTGCGGCTGCTGGTCGACGGCGTGCACGCCGCGCTCACCGGGCTCGGCTTCGCCGGCCTGGTGGCGGCGGTGGCGGCGATCGGCGCGGTGCTGGCCGGGTGGCGCACGGGACTGCTGGCGCTGGGTGGGTTCCTCGCCTTCGGGGTTCTGGGGCTGTGGGAGCAAAGCGTCGACACGCTGGTGCTGACGGTCTCGGCGGTGCTGCTCTCCGTGCTGATCGGCGTTCCGCTGGGGATCCTGGCGGCACGGGTGCGGTGGGTCGGGGCGACGCTGCGGCCGGTGCTCGACGTCATGCAGATCATGCCGACCTTCGCCTATCTGGCCCCGATGACGCTGCTCTTCCTGATCGGGGAGCCGGCCGCGGTGATCGCCACGATGATCTATGCGGTGCCCGCCACGATCCGGATCACCGCGCTGGGCATCGGCGAGGTGTCGCCCACGGCGGTGGAGGCGGCCACGGCGCTCGGGTCGACCCGGTGGCAGCTGCTGAGCAAGGTGCGGCTGCCGATGGCCCGGACGACGATCGCGCTCGCGGTCAACCAGACGATCATGCTGGCGCTGTCGATGGTGGTGATCACCGCCCTGATCGACGCGCCCGGCCTGGGCCAGAACATCGTGAGCGCGTTGCAGCGGGTCAACGTGGGCGCGGCCTTCGACGCCGGGCTGGCCATCGTGATCCTGGCTGTGGTGCTCGACCGGATCACCACGAACGCCGCCCGGCGCACCCGCGTTCACCGCACGGACCAGCAGCGCCGGTGGCGCTGGATCGGTGTGGGCGTCGCACTCGTCGCCGCCGTGTTGATCTCCGTCATAAAGGTCAACCCTGAGGATCTGCCCGGCTACTCGTTCGCGGCGCCGGTCAACGACCTGGTCGGCTGGATCGAGCTGCACTGGTACGACGCCACCGAGGGCCTGAAGAACGGCATCAGCGCGGGCGTGCTCGATCCCATCGAGACCGTGCTGGTGACGACGCCGTGGTGGCTCTTCGTGGCTGCCGTGGCCGCCTTCGGCACGCTGATCAGCGGCTGGCGGGCGGCCGTGATCGCCGCACCGGCCGCGGCCGGGATCGCGGGCCTGGGCCTCTGGCAGCACTCGATGCAGACCCTGGCCACGGTGCTGGTCGCGATCGTGCTGACGATGGCCCTCGGCGTCGCGATCGGTGTCTTCTGCGCGCGTCACGATCGCCTCGCCGCCGGAATCCGTCCGCTGCTGGACGCCGCCCAGACCATGCCCTCGTTCGTGTATCTGCTGCCGGCGGTGGCGCTCTTCGGCGCGAGCCGCTTCACCGCGATCGTCGCCGCCGTCATCTTCGCCGTGCCGCCGGTCGTGCGCCTGGTCGAACGCGGGCTGCGCGACGTGCCGCCGACCGTCGTCGAGGCCGCGCTCTCAGCCGGCTCGACACCGCGCCAGCTGCTCTGGAAGGTGCAGCTGCCGATGGCTCGCGGCGGCCTGCTGCTCGCGGCCAACCAGGGGATCGTCATGGTCCTCGCCATGGTGGTGGTGGGCGGCCTGGTCGGCGCCGGGGCCCTCGGATACGACGTCGCCGCCGGCTTCTCACAGCGCGAGCTCTTCGGCCAGGGCCTGGCCGCCGGACTCGCCATCGTGTTGCTCGGCATCGTGCTCGACCGCTTGACCCAGGGTTTCCACCACTCGAAGGGACCTCGTCGATGAGAACTCTGCGAACGGCCGCCGCGGCGGCGCTGATAGTGACCCTGACCGCGTGCGGCGGCGCCACCTCGGGGGCGGGGGAGGACGAGCCGAGCGCCGGCGCCAAGGGCACGGTGAACCTCGCGATCAACCCGTGGGTGGGCTACGAGGCGAACGCCGCGGTGATCGCCTACCTGCTCGAGAAGAAGATGGGCTACACGGTCGAGAAGAAGGAGCTCAAGGAGGAGATCGCCTGGCAGGGCTTCGAGACCGGCGAGGTCGACGCGATCGTCGAGAACTGGGGGCACCCCGACCTCAAGAAGACCTACATCGAGGACAAGAAGGTCGCCGTCGAGGTGGGCCCGACCGGCAACCAGGGCGTGATCGGCTGGTACGTGCCGCAGTGGATGGTGGACAAGTATCCCGACATCACCGACTGGAAGAGCCTCAACAAGTACGCCGACCTCTTCAAGACCTCGGAGTCGAAGGGCAAGGGTCAGTTCCTGGCGGGCGACCCGTCCTTCGTCACCAACGACGAGGCGCTGGTCACCAACCTGAAGCTGAACTACACCGTCGTCTACTCGGGCAGCGAGGCAGCGATCATCAAGGCCGCCCAGCAGGCCTCGGCGCAGACGAAGCCGTTGCTCTTCTACTTCTACGAACCGCAGTGGCTCTTCGCCAAGGAGAAATACGTGCGGGTGAAGCTGCCCGAGTACAAGGAGGGCTGCGACGCGGACCCGAAGAAGGTGGCCTGCGACTACCCCGACTATGTGCTCGACAAGATCGCCAGCAAGAAGTTCGCCGACGGCAACAGCACCGCCTATCAGCTGGTCAAGAACTTCACATGGACCAACGACGACCAGAACCTCGTCTCGGACTACCTCACCAACCAGGGCATGTCGGCCGAGCAGGCGGCCGAGAAATGGGTGAACGAGCACGAGAGCACGTGGAAGCCCTGGATCCCGGCCGGTAGCTGAGATCCCGCCATGACTGGACCGAAGGTTGTGATCATCGGCGCGGGCATCGTGGGCTGCGCCCTCGCCGATGAGCTGACCGCGCGCGGCTGGACCGACGTGACCGTGCTCGAGCAGGGGCCGCTCTTCGTGACCGGCGGTTCCAGCTCGCACGCGCCGGGACTCGTCTTCCAGACCAACCCGTCGCGGACCATGGCCCGGATGGCCCGCTACACCGTCGAGAAGCTGACCGGGCTGGACTGCTTCCGGCCGGTCGGCAGCCTCGAAGTGGCGACGACGCCGGAGCGGATGCGGGAGTTGCACCGCCGCTTCGGCTTCGGCCAGTCGTGGGGGATCGGCTCCCGGATCATCGACCCGGTCGCCTGCGCCGAGCTGTTTCCCCTGCTCGACCCCGACCGGCTGGAGGGCGGTCTGCACGTGCCGACCGACGGCGTGGCCGAGGCGGTCAAGGCCGGCGAGCGGCAGGCGCAACGGGCGCAGGAGAACGGCGCCCGATTTGTCGCCCAGGCCCGGGTGATCGAGTTGATCACCGCTAACGGGCGGATCGCCGGCGCGCGGACGGACGAGCAGACCTTCGCAGCCGACATCGTCGTCAGCTGCGCCGGCTTCTGGGGGCCGAGGATCGGGGCCATGGCCGGCGTCACGATCCCGCTGTTGCCGATGGCCCATCAGTATGTGCGGACCGGCGCCGCCGGCGCCGCGGACACGATGCCGATCGTGCGCCATCAGGACCGTGACCTCTATTTCCGGGCCCACGGCGAGGGCCTGGGCATCGGCTCGTATCTGCACGAGCCGATGCCGGTGAGCCTGGATGAACTGGCCGGCGGTGAGCACCCGTCGATGCTCCCGTTCACCCCCGACACTTTCGCCGAATCCTGGGCGGCCGCCGGCGACCTTCTGCCCGTTGTCAAGGATGTCGAACGGACGGACGGCTTCAACGGCGTCTTCTCGTTCACCGCCGACGGTTTCCCGCTGCTCGGCGAGGCGCCCCGACTGCCGGGGTTCTGGGTGGCCGAGGCGATCTGGGTGACCCACTCGGCCGGCGCCGCCCGCGAGGTCGCCGAGTGGCTGGTCACCGGCCGCCCGAGCATCGACCTGCACGAGTGCGACCTCAACCGCTTCGACCCGGCCCAGCTGGCCCCGGCCTACACCCGGGAACGGTCGATCCGCAGCTTCGTCGAGGTCTACGACATCGTCCATCCGCTCGACCCGCCCAGCGTCCGCAACGTCCGCACCACCCCGTTCCACGCCCGGCACGTCGAGCTCGGAGCGGTGTTCGGCGAGGCCGCGGGCTGGGAAAGGCCCCTCTGGTACGCGTCCAACGAGGGGTACGCGTCGAAGGAGAAGGCCGCGGCCAAGGAGCGCGACAGCTGGTCGAGCCGCCACTGGTCGCCGATCGCGGGTACCGAAGCCCGGATCACCCGCGAGACCGTCGCCCTCTACGACATGACCCCGCTCATGCGCCTCGAGGTCGTCGGCCCGGTGAGCTTCCTACAGGCAATGACCAGTAACAACGTCGACAAGCCGGTCGGCTCGGTGACCTACACGATGCTGCTCGACGAGGCCGGCAAGGTGCGCAGCGACGTCACCGTGGCCCGGCTGGGCGAACAGCGCTTCCAGATCGGCGTCAACGGCCCGCTCGACCTGCACTGGCTGCGCCGCCATGCGCCGGAGAACACCCGCATCAGGGATGTCACCGGCAGCACCGGCGGCCTCGGCGTCTGGGGCCCCAAGGCTCGCGAGCTGGTCGCCCCGCTCACCGACATCGACGTCGCCGCTCCGAGTTTCCGCTACTTCCAAGCGCGGGAGGGATATCTCGGCACGGTGCCGGTCACCATGCTGCGGCTCTCGTACGTGGGCGAGCTGGGCTGGGAGATCTACACCCGGGCCGACTGCGGATTGAAGCTGTGGGACACCCTGTGGGAGGCCGGTCAGGACCTCGGCATCATCGCCGCCGGCCGGGCTGCTTTCACGAGCTTGCGCCTCGAGAAGGGCTACCGGCTCTGGGGCACCGACATGACCGCCGAGGACACCCCGTACGAGGCTGGGGTCGGTTTTGCCGTGCGTCGCGACACCGGTGACTTCGTCGGCAGGACCGCGCTGCCCGAGCAGGATCCGGAGCGGCTGCTCACCTGCCTGCTGCTCGACGACGCGGGTTCCGTGCCGATGGGCCGCGAGCCGGTGTACGAAAAAGAAAGGCCGGTCGGCTTCGTGACCAGCGCCGCCTACGGCCACACGGTGGGGGCGCCGATCGCGTACGCCTGGCTCCCGGCCGCCCTGGCCGTGCCCGGCACCGAGGTGTCGATCGGGTACTTCGACCGCCGGCTCCGCGCCACCGTCGCCGCCGAGCCCCTCTTCGACCCCAAGCATGAACGGCTGCGCGCCTGAATATTCGGTAGCTAGCACAGTTGGAGGCACCCTTGTCGGCATACGACGTCATCGTGGTCGGTCTGGGCGGCATGGGCAGCGCCGCCGCCTTCCAACTGGCAGCCCGGGGCCAACGGGTGCTGGGCCTGGAGAAGTACGGCCCGGCCCACGACCGCGGGGCCAGCCACGGCGGCTCCCGGGTCACCCGGCAGTCGTATTTCGAGGGCCCCGAGTACGTGCCGCTCCTGCTGCGGGCGTACGACCTGTTCGACCAGCTCGCCACCGACTCCGGCCGGGACGTGATCACGCTGACCGGCGGCGTGATGATCGGCCGCCCGGAGAGCCGGACGGTCGCCGGCAGCCGGGCCAGCGCCGAGCAGTGGGGCCTGGAGCACGAGATCCTGGACGCCAAGGAGCTGCGCCGCCGCTTCCCGACGCTGGCGCCGCAGCCCGACGAGATCGCGCTGTTCGAGGCCCGGGCCGGGTTCGTCCGGCCCGAGGCGACCGTGGCCGCGAACCTGCAGCTCGCCACAAAACACGGTGCCGACCTGCGCTTCCACGAGCCGATGACGAGCTGGGAACCGGCCGGCGACGGGGTGCGGGTGACCACCGGGCAGGGCTCGTACACGGCCGGCCAGCTGGTGCTCGCGCCCGGGCCGTGGGCGCCCGAGCTGCTGGCCGACCTGGGCGTCGAGTTCCGCATCGAGCGCCAGGTGCAGTACTGGTATCAGCCGCGCGGCGGTGTCGAGCCGTTCCTGCCCGACCGGCATCCGATCTATATCTGGGAGGACGCCGAGGGCGGGCAGATCTACGGCTTCCCGGCGATCGACGGGCCGGACGGGGGTGCCAAGATCGCGTTCTTCCGCCGGGGCACGCCGACCACACCGGACACGCTGGACACCGAGGTGCACGAGAACGAGATCGCCGAGATGGCCGGCTACTGCGGCCGGCGGCTGCCCGATCTGCCCGGCCGGTTCCTGCGCGGTGAGCCCTGCATGTACAGCACCACCCCGGACGAGCATTTCGTCGTCGCCCGCCACCCGGAGCACGAGTCGGTCACCGTGGCCTGCGGTTTCTCGGGCCACGGCTTCAAGTTCGTGACGGTGGTGGGCGAGATCCTGGCCGACCTGGCGACCTGCGGGGCGACCGTCCATCCGATCGGCCTGTTCGACCCGAGGCGGTTCCGGTGACCTCATCGCTGATTCCCACGCTGGCCGGCCACTATTACACCGACCCGTCGATCTTCGCGCGCGAGCAGGAGGCGATCTTCGAGCGGATGTGGTTCTGCGTCGCGCGCGGGGCCGACGTCGGCACGCCCGGCCGGTTCCGCACGGTCGAGGTCGGCCGGGAGAACCTGATCATCACGCGCTCGGCGGACGGGCGGGCGCGCGCGTTTCTCAACGTCTGCCGGCACCGCGGCGCCCGGGTCTGCGTCGAGGACTCGGGAAACGTGAAGCGGACGTTCAAATGCTCGTATCACGCGTGGGCGTACGGCCTCGACGGCAGGCTCGTGGCCGCGCCCAACCTGGTCAAGATGCCCGACGTCGACCGGGTGGAGTACGGCTTGCGCCCGGTGCACGTGCGCGAGTGGCTCGGCTACGTCTGGGTGTGCCTGGCCGACGAGCCGCCGAGCTTCGAGCAGGACGTCATGGGCGCGTGCGTGGAACGCCTGGGTGACCTCGGCGCGATCGACCGCTACGGCCTGGACTCGCTCGAGGTGGGCCGGCGGATCCGGTACGACGTGGCGGCGAACTGGAAGCTGATCATCGAGAACTTCATGGAGTGCTATCACTGCGCGACGATCCACCCGGAGCTGGTGCAGGTGCTGCCGGAGTTCGCCGGTGGGTACGCCGCGCAGTACTACGTGGGCCACGGCGCCGAGTTCGGCCGGGACGTCGAGGGCTTCACCGTGGACGGCAGCCCCGGCGTGGCGACGATCGGCTCCCTCGCCGCCGAGCAGGACCGGCGCTACTACGCGATCACGATCAAGCCGCAGGTCTTCGTCAATCTGGTGCCCGACCACGTGATCTTCCACCGGATGTACCCGCTGGCCGTGGACCGCACGATCGTCGAGTGTGACTGGTTGTTCCGGCCCGACGTGGTGGCCTCGGGCGCCGACCTGAGCCGCTCGGTGGAGCTCTTCGACCGGGTGAACCGGCAGGACTTCGAGGCGTGTGAGCGCTGCCAGCCGTCGATGGCCTCCCGGGCGTACGCGCGGGGGGGTGTGCTCGTTCCGAGCGAGCACCACATCGGGGCGTTCCATTCGTGGCTAACGGACCGAGTGCCTACTATTCGGGATAAATAGCATCGTCTCGGTCACGCGGTTCTGCGCGCTGCCCTACCTTAGGCCACGTCCTAGTGGGGCAAAATATCCGAATTGGAGCGCAGAACTGTGTCTTCCTCACGTTCCTCGAGGGCGGTGCGGGGTGGCCTCGCCGCCGCCCTGACCCTCTCGATAGCCGCATCGGGAGCACCCGCTTCCGCCGCCGACGACGACCCGCTGATCGACTACCCGACCTTCAAGGGCGCCTCGAAGAGCCTGGACCGTAACGGCGCCGCCGACCTGATCCTGTCGTCCGGCGACAAGGTCCGGCAGAGGATCCTGCGGCTCACGCCGGGCGGCTACCGCCAGTCCGGGTCGGCCTGGTCGCTCTCCAAGCTCGACGTCACGCAGTCCTTCGAGTCCGCGTTCAAGGTCTACCTGCACCACTTCCGGCCGGGCGCCGACGGCATCGCTTTCGTCGTGCAGACCGAGGGACCGCGGGCGCTCGGCGGCTGGGGCGGCGGCCTGGGCTACCGCGGCATCGAGCCGAGCCTGGCCGTCGAGTTCGACACCTATCAGAACTCGTACGACCCGAGCCGCAACCACCTCGCGGTCGTGCTGGGCGGCAACCCGGACTACCAGACGGACACGGCCGAGGCGCCGATCCCGCTGTTCGGCAAGCCTTTCAACGCCCGAGTCGTCTACGACGCCGAGTCGTCGCTGCTGAGCGTCTACGTCAAGGCGCTGAGCGAGGGCTCGATCGAGCAGCTGGTGCTGGAGCGGGAGATCGACCTCGCCGCGCACGTCCGGGACACCGAGGCCTGGATCGGATTCACCGCGTCGACCGGCACCGGCCTGTCGAAGCAGGACATCTACTCCTGGACCGTTCAGGGTTCCCGCGCCTGACCAGGTGTCCCGCCGGTTCCTCGTGAAGGGGCGCCGGCGGGCGCCTTCCGCACGACCCCACCGAGTCTTGGAGTGAAGTCATGTCCACGGTCCCCTACACCCGCCCGGAGGCCGGAGCGGGAACCGAGCTTCCGCCGCCGATGCTCGTCGCGGCCGGAGAGCCCCTGGTCAGCGTCATCATCCCCGCGCTCAACGAGGCGCTGAACCTGCCCCACGTGCTGGCCGCCCTGCCCGCGGTCGACGAGGTCATCCTGGTCGACGGCGGTTCCACCGACGACACGGTCGACGTCGCCCGCCGCCTGATGCCGGGCATCCGCGTCGTCCAGCAGAACCGCCGCGGCAAGGGCAACGCGCTGGCCTGCGGTTTCGCCGCCGCCACGGGCGACATCCTCGTCATGATCGACGCCGACGGGTCCACCGACCCGCGCGAGATCCCCAGCTTCATCGCCGAGTTGCGCGCCGGCGCCGACTTCGCCAAGGGCTCCCGCTTCGCCGGGGCGGGCGGCAGCGCCGACATCACCCGCCTGCGCTCCGGCGGCAACCGCTGCCTGAGCGCCCTGGTCAACCTGCTCTTCGGCACCCGCTACAGCGATCTCTGCTACGGCTACAACGCGTTCTGGGCCCGGCACCTCGACGCCTTCGCGCTCGACAGCACCACCTCGGCCGACGGCCGGCTGTGGGGCGACGGCTTCGAGATCGAGACCCTGCTGACCCTGCGCGCGGCCCGCGCCCGGCTGCGCATCGTCGAGGTGCCCAGCTACGAGCAGCAGCGCATCCACGGCGAGAGCAACCTCAACGCGTTCACCGACGGGCTGCGCGTGCTGCGCACCATCGCGCGCGAGTGGCCCCGCCGGCGACGGGCCGCCGGCCTCCCCGCAGCGGAGCGGACACGGTGAGGATCGGCGTCGTCACGAGCGCCTACCACCCCGACATCGGCGGCGTGGAGACGCACGTCCGGCGGCTCTGTGCCGCGCTGGTCGCCGCCGGCGACGAGGTCGAGGTGCTCACCCAGCACACCCACGGCTCGGTCGACTCGATCGACGGGGTGCTGGTCCGCCGGTTCCCGCTCACCGTCAAGGCGTCCAACTACCGCCTGTCGGCGGGATTGTGGCGGTGGCTGCGGCGCAACGCCGGTCGCTACGACGTGCTCCACGCGCACAGCTACCACGCGCTGGCCGCCCTGCCGGCCGCGCTGACCAACCGCACGCCGCTCGTGTTCACGCCGCACTACCACGGCACCGGCCACAGCCGGCTGCGTGCGGCGCTGCACCCGATCTACCGGCCGCTGGGCCGGCGGATCGTGGCCCGGGCCGGGCGGATCATCTGCGTCTCCCGCGCCGAGCGGGACCTGCTGAGCAGCCACTTCCCGGAGGCGCGGGGCCGACTGGTGGTGGTGCCCAACGGCACCGACCCGGCGCCCGACCTGGTGGCCGGGCCCGAGCCGGGACGCAGCATCCTCTGTGTCGGGCGGCTCGAGCGCTACAAGCGGGTCGACCGGGTGATCCAGGCGATGGTCCACCTGCCCGCCGACCACCGCCTCGACGTGGTCGGCGCCGGGCCGGCCCGCGAGGAGTGGGAGCACCTGGCGGCCCGGCTCGGTCTGGCGCCGGACCGGGTCGTGTTCCACGGCCGGCTGCCCGACGGCGCCTTCCACGCCCGGATGGCGTCGGCCGCGGCGGTGGTCTCGGCGTCCGGCCACGAGGCGTTCGGCATGGCGGTGGCCGACGCGCTGACCGCCGGCATCCCGACCGTGGCCAGCTTCATCCCGGCGCACCGGGAACTGGCCGCGATGGTCGCCCCCGGAGCGCCGCTCTGGCTGGTCAACCCGGACGACGAGGCCGCGCTGGCCGAGACGCTGCGGGTCGCGGCCGGCACCGCCCGGGCCGAGCACGGCCGCAACGCGCTGCCCACGTGGAGCGACGTCGTGCTGGCGACCCGGGAGATCTACGCGAGCCTCGCCCCGTCCGTCCACATCATCCAGCAGGCCAAGGCCGGTGCCGGAGCCGGCGACCGATGACCCTGACCCGGCCGGCTCCCGGCAGAACAACCGGCGCTGCCGTCGCGAGCCCGCTCGAGGCCGCTGCGACGGTGTCCCGCCGGCCGGCCATCCTCTGTGCCGCCACCCTGGTCGCCACCGGCTCGGCCGGAGCCGCCCTGCTGGTGGCGGCCAACCGCGCCGCCGAGTGGGACACCGGCCGGCAGTTCGCGCTCTTCTGGGCCGGCATGCTGGTGTTCACGCTGCCCGCGGTCTACTGGCTGGTGCGCCGCGGGACCGGGACACGGCTGCGGGTGGCGGTGCTGACGGCGTACGCGGGCTTCACCTACCTGCCCAAACTGCTGCGCACGCCGGATGGGCCGCTCTATCACGACGAGTTCGCCCACTGGCGCCAGGCCCGCGAGATCCTGCTCGACGGCCGGCTCTTCGAACAGAACCCGATCGTCAAGGTCGTCGGCGACTTCCCGGGCCTGCACTCGGCGGTGGCCGCGATCAGCGGGCTCACCGGCGTCTCGATCTGGCACGGCGCGCTGCTCGTGCTGATGGTGGCGCACCTGCTCGTGGTGCTGGGCGTGGCCGTGCTGGCCGAGGAGATCTGGCAGGACGCCCGGATCGCCGCGGTGGCCACGATCGTCTACAGCCTCAACAGCTCGTTCCTCTTCTTCGACACCCAGTTCGGGTACGAGTCCCTGGCCATCCCGCTGCTGGTGTGGACCCTGGTCGCGTTGCACCGGGCGATGCGCGGGCCGGCCGGACGGGCCCGGCTCGGCTGGTCGGCGGTGACAGTGATGCTCTCCGCGGCCACCATCGCCACCCACCACCTGACCGCTCTCGGGCTGCTCGGCGTCATGCTGATCCTCTGCGCGGTGGCCACGGCCCGGGCCCTGCGCCGAATCAACCCGCGCGCCGTCACCTGGACCGCCTGGGCGCTCACCGCCGCGGCCACCGTGCTGGTCGTGTCCTATCTGTGGGTGGTCGCGCCGCGTACCGCCGGATACCTCGACCCCTATCTGGCCCGCGCGCTCGACCAGTTCGCCGGGATGGCCGGCGAGGGCGGGGGCGGCGGCCGCACCCTGTTCCGCGAGTCGATCGCGCCCTGGTGGGAGCGGGCGGCGGCGTTCGGGGCGCAGGGCGTCGCGGGGCTGGGCATGCTGGCGGCCGCCCTGTGGCTGCGCCGCCGGCGCGAGGGTGACGCGGTGTCGCGCAACGGCGCGCTGACCATGTTCGTGCTCGGCTCCTGCTACTTCCCGGCGGCGCTGCTGATCCTCACCCCGAGCGGGGCCGAGGGCGCGCGCCGCTCGTGGGCCTTCAGCTATCTCGGGATCGCGCTGGTCGTGGCGCCGGTGGTGATCTGGCTGCTCGACCGGGCCCCGTTCTACAGCGGGACTGCGTTGCTCGCGGTCTGCGCGGTCGTCATGGTCGGCAACACCGCGGCCGGCATGAACCCGTCCTACCGCTTCCCGGGCCCGCCCGTCTTCGGCTCGGACACCCGCTCGGCGATCCCCGAGGTGTCCGCCGCGTCGGCCTGGCTGCGCTCGACCCAGGGCCGCGATCTGCGGATCGTCGCCGACCGCTACTCCGGGCTGATCTTCGGCTCGTTCGGCGGGCAGCGACCGGTCACCGGCTCGGTGTCGTTCCCCACCTACGACCTCTACCTCGCCCAGCCCGGCCGGCAGCCCTCGCCCCGGCTGATCGAGCAGCTCAGCTCGTGGCGGTTCACCTATCTGATCGTCGACCGGCGGATGGCCCGGGAGGTGCCGGAGATCCAGATCTACTTCGAGACCAACGAGCCGGTTCCGCACAGCGACAAGCCCGCGTTCACGCTCGGTCAGCTCACCAAGTTCGACCGGACGCCGTGGACGATCAAGATCTACGACAGCGGCAACATCGCGATCTACCGGTTCGACTTCGCCTCGCTGCGGAAGGCCGCGCGATGACGACGCCCCGGATCCTCGCCGCCACCTACGCCGCCCTGGCCGTTCTCGGGTTCGCCGGGGGCCCGCCCTGGGTGCTCACCCCGCTCTGCCTGGCCGCGCTGGTCGCCCTGGGCGAGTTGTGGCTGCGCGCGCTGGCCGGCGAGGCGATGCCGACGGTCACCCGGATCGGGCTGGCCACCGCGGCCGGACTGGTCAGCCTGCCCTTCCTGGCGATCACACTGCACGCGACGGGCATCCTGATCCGGCCCCGGGCGCTGGCCGTCGGGCTCGCCGTTCTGGCCACCCTGCTCGGCGTGATCGTCCTGCTGCGGGAGCGGGCGGACGGTGCGCCGGTCGATCCGCGCCTGCCGCGCACGGTCGCCGCCGTCGCCATCCCCGGCTTCCTCACCCTGGTCGCGGGGTTCCTCGCCCTCCAGGCGTACGACCGGTTGCCGCACCCGCCGCAACCCGGCTACACGAGCCTGGCCCTCAACGGCTGGGCCGGCGACATCGACCGCCCGGTCGCGATCCCGGCCCGCGGCGTGCACGTGCCCGTGCGGGTGAGCAGCGCCGGGCGTCCGGCCGCGACCGAACCCCTGCGCGTACGGGTCGGCAGCCGCCTCGTCTCGGGCCGGGCGCTCGCCGTCGTGCCCGGCACGACCCGCTCGGTCGACGTCTTCGTGCCCGCACCGCCCGGCAACTGCCTGCACCGCATCGAGATCAGCCTGGGCGCCACCAGCACCGTCTTCTACGGTCACGGGCCGGGACAGCGCCGGTGCTGAAGACCGTCGCGCGGGACTCGCTGGCCCGCAACAGCGCCCTGATCATGGCGAGCACGGCCGGCACCGCCGGGCTCGGCTACCTCTACTGGCTGCTGGCCGCGCGCGAACTGGCCCAGTCGTCGATCGGCACGGCCACCGCGCTGATCTCGATCGCGGCCGTCGTCAGCATGGTGTCCAATCTGGGCCTGGGGCACATGTTCATCCAGCGGCTGCCCGGCACCGGGGTCGGCGAGTGGTCGCGGATCGTCAGCGCCGGCCTGCTGCTCGGCTGCGGCGCCACCGCGCTCGTCTCGTCCGCCGCGGGCCTCGTGCTGCCCGCGCTGGGCGGGCACTTCGCCTTCCTGCGGAACTCGTCCGGCCTCGTCGCGCTGGTCGTCACGGCCGTCGCGCTGACCGCGTCGACGCTGCTCGACAACGTCTTCGTGGCCCACCGGGCCAGCCACGGCATGCTCACCCGCAACCTGGCGCTGGCCGGCGGCAAGCTGGTCACGCTGGCCGTGCTCACCTGGGCCGGCTACGGCGGGGCGTCGGTCGTGCTGCTCGCCTGGACGCTGCCGTCGGTGGCCGTCACCGCGTACACCGTGATCGCGAGCCTGCCCCGGCTGCGCCCCGGCGCCCGGCTCGGCGGGGCCGGGGTCGGGGCCGAACTGCGGCACGTCCAGGGCTCGCTGGGCGGCCACCACCTGATCAACCTGGCCCAGGCCGGCCCCACCGCGCTGCTGCCGGTGCTGGTCACCGCGCGGCTCGGGCCCGAGGCCAACGGCCACTTCTACGTCGCCTGGATGACCGCCTCGATGCTGTTCATGGTCTCGCCCGCGGTGGCCTCGGCCTTCTACGCCGAGCGGGCCAACGCGGCGCCGGCCGGTCTGCCCCGGGCAGCCGCGGTCGTGCTCGCGGTGACCGGGCCGCCCGCGCTGCTGCTGTTCTTCGCCGGCGACTGGATCCTCGGCCTGTTCAGCCCGGGCTTCGCGGCCGAGGGCGGGCTGCTGCTGCGCATCCTCGTGCTCGCCGCGCTGCCCGACGCCATCACCAACCTCGTCGTCGCGCATTGGCGCTCGCTCGGTCAGTTCCGCCGCTGCCTGCGCCTCAACCTGCTGATGGCCACCACCTGCCTGACCCTCACCTGGCTGTGGCTGCCCGGCACCGGGATCGAGGCCGCCGGAATCGCCTGGCTGGTCGGGCAGTCCGTGGGCGCGTTGGCCGTCGCCGTCAGTTCCGTCCGCCGAAGAGGGGCCGCCGCCGCATGAAGATCCTGCACCTGTCCAACCTGTACGCGCCGGTGATCGGCGGTCTCGAACGCAGCATCGCCACCAGCAGCGAGGAGCTGGTGCGCCGCGGGCACGAGGTCACCGTGCTCACGCTGGCGACGCCGCTCGCCGGGCACGACGAGACGATCCGCGGCGTACGGGTGAAACGCGTCCGCAGCGTGGCCAACACCCTGCTGCCCGGCATGAACCAGGACGCGGCCAAGCCGTTCCACCCGACCACGGCCGACCCGTTCACCACCGCGGCCATCCGGCGGGTGCTGCGCAGCGGCGACTACGACGTCGTGCACAGCCACGACTGGATGATGTACAGCTATCTGCCGCTGCGCTACGGGCGCGACGGGCGGCCGCACGTGCACACGGCTCACGACTTCGGGTTCACGTGCGTCAAGAAGACGTACGCACGTGAGGGCCGGCCTTGCGGCGGGCCGCGGCTGGGCCGGTGCGTGCCGTGCGCGAGCGAGCAGTACGGGCGGCCGCGGTCGGCGCTGCTCACCGCGGCCCTGCGGGCGCACCGGCACCGGGGCATCGACGCGCTGACCGCCATCTCGACGGCCGTGGCCGACGGCGTCATCAACGGGCGGCTGCCGGGCGACGTGCCCGTCCAGGTGATCAGCAGCCTGGTGCCGGACGGCCTCGACGCGCTGGCCCGGGACACGCCCCGGCCGGCGTGGCTGCCGGCGGGGCGCTACCTGTTGTTCGTCGGCCAGCTCGGGCCGCACAAGGGCATCGATGTGCTCTTCACCGCGTACGCGAAACTGCTGGCCGGATGGCAGCAGCCGGACCCGCCGCCCGCCCTGGTCTGCCTGGGCACGCCGCGGGCCGACACTCCGCCGATCCCGCCCGGTGTCGTGGTGCGGCACAACGTCGCGCACCCCGAGGTGATGGCGGCCTGGCACCACGCGGCGGCCGGAGTGGTGCCGTCCGTCCTCGAACCGATGGGCCAGGTCGCCGTGGAGGCGCTGCTGGCCGGCACGCCGCTGATCGCCACCGACGCCGGCGGCCTGGCCACCATGATCCGCGACGGCGAGAGCGGCCTCCAGGTGCCGGTGGGCGACCCCGGCGCGCTCGTGGCCGCCCTGTCGCGGCTGCTCACCGACCCCGCCCTGACCGCGCGGTTGCGCGTGGCCGGGCATCAGCGCGGGCTCGACTACACGGCCGCGCGCGTCGTCCCGCAGATCGAGGAGGTCTACCGTGACTGCATCGCCACCGCCACCAGGCGCTGACGAACGCCCCCGGGTGGTGGTCGTCGGCTCGGGCTGGCGGTTCCTCTCCGGGATCAGCTATTACACCTGCCGGCTCAGCAACGCGCTGGCCGCCGACCATCAGGTCGGGACGATCCTGATGCGACAGCTGCTGCCGACCCGGCTCTATCCGGGGCGCGGGCGGGTGGGTCGTCAGTTGAGTGAGCTCTCGTACGACCCCTCCGTGCACGTCTTCGACGGGGTCGACTGGTGGGCCGTGCCCAGCCTGATCCGGGCGGCGCGGTTCCTGCTCTCGTTCCGGCCGTCGGTGATCGTCTTCCAGTGGTGGACGGGGACGGTGCTGCACTCGTATCTCGTGCTCTGCCTGGTCGCGCGGCTGGCCGGGATCAAGGTGGTGGTCGAGTTCCACGAGGTGCAGGACACGGGGGAGGCGCAGCATCGGTGGGCGGCCCTCTACTGCCGCAAGCTGATCAAGCCGCTGCTGCGCCGGACCGACGGGGTGGTGGTGCACTCGCGCTTCGACCGGGTTGCCCTGCGGGCGACGTACGACCTGGGCGACGTGCCGGACGAGGTCGTGCTGCACGGCCCGTTCGACCACCACGAGACCGCTGCTCCTTCCGCCCCGCGCCCGCGGGCTGCTGGTGACGCCTGCCGCCTGCTTTTCTTCGGCACGATCCGGCCCTACAAGGGCCTGGAGGATCTGGTCGAGGCGTTCGGGCAGTTGCCTTCGCACTACACGCTGACCGTGGTGGGGGAGACGTGGGAGGGCTGGACGCTGCCCGCTTCCCTGATCGCCGAGTCGGCCGCCCGGGACCGCATCACCTTCGTCAACCGCTACGTCGCCGACTCCGAGGTGGACGGATTCTTCGCGGCAGCCGACGTGGTGGTGCTGCCGTACCGGCGCAGTTCGGCCAGCGGGCCGCTGCACATCGCGATGAGCCACGGGCTGCCGGTCGTCGTCACGGCGGTGGGCGGTCTGGTCGAGGCGGCCGAGAAGTACTCCGGAACGACGTTCGTGGCGGCCGGCTCGGCGTCCGCTCTGGCCGAGGCCGTCATTTCCGCGTCGGCGAACACCGGAAGGCGGCACACCGATCCTTCTTCGTGGGAAGAATCGGTGGCCGCCTTCACGCGCCTGTTCGCCCGGATCGGCCTCACGTCCGGGCTGCCTTCCGGCGCGGGGCCCTCGCATGCGGAGCGGGTGGCTCAGGACGCGGAGATCACCGCGTCGTCGAACCAGACCGTGCCCTTGTTGTCGCCCGACTTGAGGTGAACCTGCATGCTGGTCGAGCCGGCCGGGGCGACCCCGTCGACGACCAGCCTGGTCCAGCCGGTGGTGCCGACCGGCAGCCAGGTCGACGAGGTGCCGCCGAGCCACTTGTCGTTCATGTCGAACCAGCTCAGCGCGATCTGGGTGGTGCCGGTGGCCGCGTTGCCGCGGGCCCACACCTCGCCGTGCCACTTCTGGCCGCCCCTGACCGGAACGATCGGCGAGACCCGGTACGACGGGGAGCCGGCCGAGGTCTTGCCGGTGTTGGTGAGGCTGATCGACCACTTGCCGGTGCGTGCCGCCGACTGGGTCTTGACCGCGAGGCCCAGCTCGGGCATGAAGGCCCGCCACGGGCTCTGGCCGGCGGTCAGCTCGAAGCTCGGGTCCATCAGCGACGCCGGCATGGCGGTGTTGGTCCAGCCGGCCTTGACGGCCGCGGCGGCCGGCTTGGCGCTCCCGTCGACCCGGTAGAGGCCGTAGCTGTACTGGGCCGGAATGCGCGAGACGGCCGACGACGGGATGGCGCCCTGGGTGAAGTCGTTCAGCGTCCACGGCGCCACGGACTGCACGCCGGCCGCTTTCGCCGCCTCGAAGACCCGGGCCAGGAAGGCCGCCTGCTCACCCTCGGTGTTCTGCAGGGTGTTCAGGCCGACCTCGCCGATGACCATCGGGAACGGCGCGGCCGTGGCCTGCGCGTTCTTGATGACCGCGAGCGCGCGCTCGGAGTTGCCGTAGAAGTGGAAGTCGAAGTAGTCGATCGGGGTCGAGGCCAGCGCTGACTTGATCTTCGCCATGCCCGGGACGCCGGACGTGCCGTCCACCGAGAAGGTCAGCGGCATGGTCGGGAACGACGAGCGCATCGCCGGAACCATCTTCCGGGCCCACGCCACGGCCGCGGTGTCGCCGGCGTTGAACTCGTTCTGAAGCTCGAACGCGATGACGCGCTTGTCGTCCTTGTAGCGGGTCAGCACGGTGTTGACCCAGGAGATGCTGTTGGCCACCTCCCCGTAGCCGTTCCACCAGTCGAAGAGGGTGAACTTGACGGTCATGCCGCGGGCCGCGGCCATGTCGACCAGCGCGGCCAGCCGATCCTGGTAGCCGTTCCACGGCTTCGGCCAGCCGAAGGTGTTCGGGAAGATGATGACGCGGAGGTTGTCCGCGCCGAGCGCGTCGGCCTTGGCCAGGTCGGCGTCGATCCTGGCCGGGTTCCAGTCGGTCCACATCTTCGACCAGCCACCCGCGGACGGGTAGTAGTTGAGCGACTTGGCGGTCTTCACGGCGGCCAGGCGCGAGGCCAGGGTGGGGAGGGTCTCGGTCTTGACCGTCGCCTGGACGGGTGAGCTGGTCTTCATGACGGACTTGACGGTGGCGGTGGGCGTCTTCGTCGTCTCCGGGGCAGCCGCGGTGGCCGGGGGGTGCGGCAGGGCAATTCCCAGGAACAGCGACGAGGCCAGGACTGCGGCGCAGCGGCGAGGCGAGATCACGGTGGGTCGGTGCCCTTCGTTCGAGGTGCGGAATGGTGGGAGCGACCCCCTCAATCGGTCGGACGGTTCGGCGGTGTCGAATTCCTGAATTGCATTGGCGTTGCCGCGTGGAGCGGGCAGGGTGCAATGGCCGGACACCACGATCGGCGCCGGCTGCGGTGTGCTGGGGCCTACTCGGCGGGGTAGTGGCGGGGGGTGTAGACGAAGGTGCTGCCGTCGCTGCGCTGGACGGCCCGGGTCTGCGACGAGCCGATGATCAACAGGCAGCGCATGTCGACGGTCGCCGGGTCGAGGTCGCCCAGCGTGGTGATCCGGACGGCCTCCGCGGGGCCGCCGACATCCCGCCCGACGATCACCGGAGTGTCGGCGTCACGGTGCTCGAGCAGCAGCTCACGGGCGTTGACGAGCTGCTCGCGGCGGGTCTTCGAGGCCGGGTTGTAGACGGCGATGACCAGGTCAGCCGCGGCTGCCGCGCCGAGCCGCGCCGCGACGACGGGCCACGGCTTGAGCCGGTCGGACAGCGAGATCACGCAGAAGTCGTGCCCCAGCGGCGCGCCGGCCCGGCTCGCCACGGCCTGCGCCGCGGTGAGCCCCGGGACGACCCGCACGGGCACGTCCTTCCACTGCGGGTCCTCACTCACTTCGAGGACGGCCGCCGCCATCGCGAACACGCCCGGGTCCCCCGACGAGACGACGGCCACGCGCCGCCCCCGCTTGGCCAGATCGAGCGCGAACGCGGCCCGCTCGGCCTCCACCCGGTTGTCGGACGGGTGCTTGCGCTGGTGCGCCCCGGTTGCGACCCGTTCCAGGTAAGGCAGATAGCCCACCAGATCGTCCGCGCTCGCCAGTGCGGCCCGCGCCTCCGGTGTCAGCCACAACGGGTCGCCCGGCCCGAGCCCGACAACAGTGACGCTCCCACCCGTGGCCTCTGTGTGGCCCTCCTCGCGCGCTGTGTCGGAGTTGCCGCCGGCTTCTTTCGGAGCGAGGCGGCCGGCCTTTCCGGCGCCCTCCTCCACGAACGCGGTTGCGGCGGGGCTGGGCAGGAGGGCGAGCGAGAAGTATGGAACCGAGTCGGGGTCGACGTCGGTGAGCGGTCCGCTGCGCTCGCGCTCGGTGGTGGCGCGCTCGACGTACCACGCGTCGTCGAGGCGGCCGGCCTTGGCGAGGGCCTCGCGGACGCCGTCGAAGGTGCGGCCGAGCTTCATGACGGCGGCAGAATCGGTGCCGGCGAGGCGGGCCGCCAGTTCGGCCGGGGGCAGGGTGCCCGGCAGCACGGTCAGCACCTCGTCGCGCTCCATGAGCGGCCGGCCCAGCACGGCCGAGGCGGCGCTGACCGAGGTGACGCCCGGCACGACCTCGGTCGGATAGCGGTGGGCCAGACGCTTGTGCATGTGCATGTAGGACCCGTAGAAGAACGGGTCGCCCTCCGCCAGCACCACCACGTCGCGCCCCGCGTCGAGATGCGCGGCCAGCCGTCCGGCGGCCTCGGCGTAGAACTCGTCGATCGCTCCCTGGTAGCCGCCCGGGTGGTCGGTCGTCTCGGTGGTCACCGGATAGATCAGCGGTTCCTCGATCTGCCCGTCGCGGAGCAGACCGGCCGCGATCGCCCGGGCGTTGCTCCGCCCGTGCCGCGCCGCGTGGTAGGCCACCACGTCGGCGCTCTCGATGAGCCGGGCGGCCTTCAGGGTGATCAGTTCCGGGTCGCCCGGACCCACGCCGACGCCGTACAGGCGGCCACTTCCGCCCGCTGTCTCCGCGGGGCGGGTCTCGGGCAGCCCGGTGGGGGCGGTGCTGGTCGCGGCGACTGGTGCGGGGGTGGTGGTCACTTCACTCCGCCTCTGAGGCTAGGGCGTTGACGGCGGCGGCGGTGATGGCGCTGCCGCCCCGGCGGCCGCGGACGACCAGGTGTTCCAAGTCGGTGGCGGCCAGGGCCTGCTTGGACTCGGCGGCGCCGATGAAACCGACCGGGATGCCCAGGACGGCGGCCGGCCGCGGGGCCCCGGCGGCGATCATCTCGAGCAGGCGGAACAGGGCGGTGGGGGCGTTGCCGATCGCGACGACCGAGCCCTCCAGATGGTCGAGCCAGAGGTCGAGGGCAGCCGCGCTGCGGGTGGTGCCGAGCCGGTCGGCCCGGGCGGGCACCGACGGGTCGCGCAGGGTGCAGATGACTTCGTTGGCCGCCGGGAGGCGTTTGCGGGTGATGCCGGACGCCACCATCTCGGCGTCACAGAGCACGGGCGCGCCGGCGAGCAGCGCCTTGCGGGCGACCGAGGCCACCTGGGGGCTGTAGGCCAGGTCGCGCACCAGGTCGACCATGCCGCAGGCGTGGATCATCCGGACCGCGACCCGGGCCACGTCGACCGGCAGACCGGTCAGGTCGGCCTCGGCCCGGATCGTGGCGAAGGAACGCCGGTAGATCTCGGCGCCGTCCTTCTCGTACTCCATCAGTTCCTCCTCGCGGCGGCGACCGCGTGGGCCGGGTCGCCGGTGTACGTCTCCCCGCCCGGCTGCCGGGTCACGGCGTAACCGGCGGGGGTGGCCTCGACCCGCACGTGCGGGCCGGAAGGGCTGCCGCACCCGCGGGCACAGCCGACCCAATGGACGGGCAGGCCGTCCGAGTACGCGCTGGTGCCATCGGCATCGGCCCGCACGTCAGCCAGGGATTTCGCACAGCCCGGCCGCCCGGCGCAGGCGGTGACCCCGACCCAGCGCGAGGTGCCCTCGACTTCGAGCCCGGCCTCGGCCAGCGCGCGAGCCCAGCGCCGGGCCGCCTCCGGCGTCAGATCGGGCACGATCACCCCGCGCGCGGTCGTGACCACCAGCCGCCGTGCGGTGGCGAGCAGCCGCAACGCGGTCCCGCCGAGCCGCCCCAACGGCACCAGCGCCCCGACCGCCACCAGCCCATCCGCCTGCGGCAGCAGTCCAACCAACGCCGCCGCGTCGCTGCCGGTAACCGGCATTGCCCCGGCCAACGCTGCCGCGTCGCTGTCGGTTACTGGTGGTGCCTTGGCTGGCGCTGCCGCGTCGCTGTCGGTTACTGGTAGTGCCTCGGCCGGCGCGGCCTCGTTGTCGGTGACCGGGGGCGGAAGTGCTGAGGGTCGCTCGGCATCGGTGCCGGGGCGGGGAAGTTCCAGGGCGGTGGCGACGCGTTCGGCTACTCGGGCTGGGCCATCGGGTAGCTCGGGCAAGCGCCAGGCGGGAGCGCCGACGGGGGTGGCTGCGCGCTCGGTGAGGAAGGCGTTGGCGCCGGTCAGCAGAGCAGGAACGACCTGGTCGACGGTCACGCGCACGCCGAGGTCGCGGCCGGCGAACAGGATCGTGAACTCGCCACCGGTGGGGACGGCGGCGAGGTCGGCGGCCAGGGAGACCGCGCCCACGGCGAACAGGAAGCGGCCGGGCAGGGCGGCCAGAGCCGGGTCGGCGCAGAGGGCGCCGTCGAGCTGCTCGACGAGTGTGCGGAGTGTGCTGTCGGCCAACGGCGGGGCGACTACATTGCGTACAGTTTCGTGGGTTTCCGAAGGCAGCAAGCCGGCGGCCGACAGCCGGGCCGCAAGCACCGCCGGGTCGGCCGACCGCAACGCTCTGAGCTGGACGTTCGCCCGGGACGTCAGCTCCAGGTGACCATCGCCGAAGTCGGCGCACAGCTCGGCCAGAACGGCGAGCCGCTCGCCCGTCAGCAGCCCACCGGGCAGCCGGACCCGCGCCAACGGGCCGTCGGCGGCGGAGTGCAGACGCAGCGCGCCGGGGCAGGCATCGATGTCGGAGTTACGGGCGGGCACGGCCCGGATACTACGTTCGCCTACCGACGGGACCGCAGCCTCGGGTCGGGATGATCACACACCGCACCCCTTCTTGACGGGGGACACGCGTGCCCGGAAGGGTGGGAACCCACGAGCGGCGACGCTGCGGAGGAAGCCGGTGTGAGTCCGGCGCGGTCCCGCCACTGTCACCAGGCCTGCCACGGCCTGGGAGCCAGGAACTCCGGTCGCCGTGATCTCTACTACCCGGGGCGCGGACCCCGAGGGGAGCTTGGCGTGTTCCTGCTGTTGTCGACGTCCGACACCGACCTGCTCAGCGCCCGGGCCAGCGGCTCGCCGTGGCGCCTGGCCAACCCGGCTCGCACCGGCGTCGACGACCTGCCGGCTCTGCTCGACGGGGTCGACCTGGTCGTCGTGCGCATCCTGGGTGGGCGCCGGGCCTGGGAGGAGGGGCTCGACGCCCTGCTCGGGGGGCCGATCCCGGTGGTGGTGCTGGGTGGCGAGCAGGCGCCGGACGCCGACCTGATGAAGCTCTCGTCGGTGGCCGCCGGGGTGGCCGCGGAGACGCACGTCTACCTGGCCCAGGGCGGCTCGGACAACCTGGCCGCGGCCTACAACTTCCTCTCCGACACCGTGTTGCTGACCGGCCACGGCTTCGCCCCTCCGCAGGCCGCGCCCGACTGGGGGCCGCTGCCACGCGAGACGACCGCGACCGGGCCGACGGTCGCGGTGCTCTATTACCGGGCCCACCACATGGCCGGCAACACGGCCTTCGTCGAGGCGTTGTGCCGCGCCGTCGAGGCCAAGGGCGGCCGGCCGCTGCCGTTGTTCACCTCCTCCCTCCGTACGGCGCCGGAAGATCTTCTGACCGAGCTGCGCAAGGCGGACGCCCTGGTCGTGACGGTGCTCGCGGCCGGCGGCACCAAGCCGGCCACCGTGGGCGCGGGCGGCGACGACGAGGCCTGGGACGTCGGCGTGCTGGCCGGGCTGGACGTGCCGATCCTGCAGGGGCTGTGCCTGACCAGCAGCCGGGCGCAGTGGGAGGCCAGCGACGACGGGCTGTCCCCGCTCGACGCGGCGACCCAGGTGGCGATCCCGGAGTTCGACGGCCGGATCATCACCGTGCCGTTCTCGTTCAAGGAGATCGACCCCGACGGGCTGTCGGTCTACGTCGCCGACGAGGAGCGGGCGGCCCGCGTCGCCGGCATCGCGGTGGCCCACGCCCGGCTGCGGCACATCCCGGCGGCCGAGCGGCGGATCGTGCTGATGCTGTCGGCCTATCCGACCAAGCACTCGCGCATCGGCAACGCGGTCGGCCTCGACACGCCCGCCTCGACGGTGGCCCTGCTCGAGGCGATGCGTTCCCGGGGCTACCGGATCGGTTCCTTCGGCGAGTACGACGGTGACGGGCTCATCCACGCGCTGATCGCCGCCGGCGGCCAGGATCCGGACTGGCTCACCGAGGAACAGCTCAGCGGCAACCCGGTGCGGATCCCGGGTTCGGCGTACGAGCGGTGGTTCGCCACCCTGCCCGCCGACTTCCGCGCGAGCGTCGAGCGGCACTGGGGCCCGCCGCCGGGCGAGCTCTACGTCGACAACGGCGACATCGTGCTGGCCGCCCTGCGCGACGAGAACGTCGTCGTCATGGTGCAGCCGCCGCGCGGGTTCGGCGCCAACCCGGTGGCCATCTACCACGACCCCGACCTGCCGCCCTCGCACCACTACCTCGCGGCCTACCGCTGGGTGGCTGACGAGTTCGGCGCGCACGCGGTGGTGCACGTGGGCAAGCACGGCAACCTGGAATGGCTGCCCGGCAAGAACGTCGGCATGTCGGCCTCGGACGGCACCGACGCCGCCCTGGGTGACCTGCCGCTGATCTATCCGTTCCTGGTCAACGACCCGGGCGAGGGCACGCAGGCCAAGCGCCGGGCCCACGCGACGCTGGTCGACCACCTGATCCCGCCGATGGCCCGGGCCGAGTCGTACGGGGACATCGCCCGCCTGGAGCAGCTGCTCGACGAGCACGCGAACATCGCCGCGCTCGACCCGGCGAAGCTGCCGGCCATCCGGGCGCAGATCTGGACGCTGATCCAGGCCGCACGGATGGATCACGACCTGGGGCTGGAGAGCCGGCCCGGCGACGAGGACTTCGACGAGTTCATCCTGCACGTCGACGGGTGGCTGTGCGAGGTCAAGGACGTGCAGATCCGCGACGGGCTGCACATCCTGGGCACGGCGCCGCAGGGTGAGGCCCGGGTCAACCTCGTGCTGGCGATGCTGCGGGCGCGCCAGATGTGGGCAGGCAAGGTGGCGGCGCTGCCCGGTCTGCGTGAGGCGCTCGGCCTGCCCGAGGAGGCGTCGACCGTCGAGACCGACCGGGTCGAGGGCATCGCCCGCGCCTTGGTCACCGCGATGGAGGAAGCCGGCTGGCCCGCCGATGCCGCCGCCGTTGTGGACGTCGTTCTGTCCGGAATCATCGACGACGGCGCGCCGGTGGACGTGCCGCGGGTGCGGGACGTGCTCACGTTCGCAGCGACCGAGGTCGTGCCGCGGCTCGAGCGTACGACCGACGAGCTGGGCAACCTGCTGCACGCGCTGGACGGGGGCTACGTGCCGGCCGGCCCCAGCGGCTCGCCCCTGCGCGGGCTGATCAACGTGTTGCCGACCGGCCGCAACTTCTACTCCGTCGACCCCAAGGCGATCCCGAGCGCGCTGGCCTGGGAGACCGGCCAGGCGATGGCCGAGTCGCTGCTCAAGCGGTACCGCGAGGACTACGGCGACTGGCCGCGGTCGGTCGGCCTGTCGGCCTGGGGCACCAGCGCCATGCGGACGGCCGGGGACGACATCGCCGAGATCCTCGCTCTCATCGGCGTACGCCCGATCTGGGACCCCGCCTCGCGCCGGGTCACCGGCCTCGAGCCCATCGGCCGCGACGAGCTCGGCCGCCCCCGCATCGACGTCACCGTCCGCATCTCGGGCTTCTTCCGCGACGCCTTCCCGCACGTGGTGGCCATGCTGGACGACGCCTTCCGGATGATCGCGGAGCTCGACGAGCCGCAGAACTTCGTCCGCGAGCACGCCCTGGCCGACCGCGACGACCACGGCGACTGGCGCCGGGCCACCACCCGCATCTTCGGCTCGCGGCCGGGGGCGTACGGCGCCGGCATCCTCCCGCTGATCGACAGCCGCAACTGGCGCGACGACAAGGACCTGGCCGAGGTGTACGCCGTGTGGGGCGGCTTCGCGTACGGCCGTGACCTCGACGGCGTGCCGGCCCGCCCGGACATGGAGAACGCGTACCGGCGCATCGACATCGCGGCCAAGAACATCGACACCCGCGAGCACGACATCGCCGACTCCGACGACTACTTCCAGTACCACGGCGGCATGATCGCCACGGTCCGCGCGCTGACCGGCAAGGCCCCCGCCGCGTACGTCGGCGACTCGACCAACCCGGACGCCACCCGCACCCGCAGCCTGACCGAGGAGACCGCCCGCATCTTCCGCGCCCGCGTGGTGAACCCGCGCTGGATCGCCGCGATGCGCCGCCACGGCTACAAGGGCGCCTTCGAGCTGGCCGCCACGGTCGACTACCTGTTCGGCTTCGACGCCACCGCCGGCGTGGTCACCGATTACATGTACGAGCAGCTGGCGGCCACCTACGCCCTCGACCCCGAGAACCAGAAGTTCTTCCAGCAGTCCAACCCGTGGGCCCTCCACAGCATCAGCGAACGCCTGCTGGAGGCGGCCGAGCGCAAACTCTGGGAGTCTCCCTCGCCCGAGGTGCTGAGCGCGCTGCAGCAGCTCTACCTCGACACCGAAGGCGACCTGGAAGACGCCTAGGAGCTAAGCCCGCAGGAACGTCAGGACGGCCAGCACGCGGCGGTGTTCCCGCTCGTGCTGGACCAGCCCGAGCTTGGTGAAGATCGACGAGACGTGGGCCTCGACCGTCTTGACCGCCAGGTGCAGGTCGGCCGCGACGGCGCCGTTGGACAGGCCCTGGGCCATCAGGGCCAGCACGGCGCGCTCCCGTTCGGTGAGCGCGTCGAGCGGGTCGCGTTCGCGCCGGCGGGCGACCAGCCGGGCCACCAGCTCGGGGTCGATGACCGTCTCGCCGCGGGCCACCTTGCGCACGTCGGTCCCGAACGCGGCCAGGTCGGAGACGCGGTCCTTGAGCAGGTAGCCCACGCCGCCGTCGAACTCGGTCATCAGCCGCAGCGCGTGGTGCACCTCGACGTACTGGGACAGCAGCATCAGCCCGACGCCCGGCGCCGTCGAGCGGATCGCGGCCGCGGTGTCGATGCCCTCGGCCGAGAATCCGGGCGGCATCCGCAAGTCGATCACCGCGACGTCGGGCGGGTCGGCCCGCACCAGATCGAGCAGCGCCGCGCCGTCCCCGGCCTGCCCGGTCACCGTGAACCCGACGTCGCTCAGGATGCGGGCCATGCCCTCGCGGAACAGCACCGCGTCGTCGGCGAGCATCACCCGCACGGGATCACCGTCCTCAGTCGAGTTCCCTCCGGCCCGCCGCCGACCGTGAGGCGGGCGTCGAGCGTCGCCAGCCGGTCGGCCAGCCCTTCGAGGCCGCCGCCGGGCCGGACAGCGGCCCCGCCGCAGCCGTCGTCGGACACCTCGATGGTCAGTTCGGCCCCGGCCAGCGTGACCCGGACCTCGACCGCGGCCGCGCCGGAGTGCTTGGCCGCGTTGGTCAGTCCCTCGCTGACCACGAAGTAGGCGGTGGACTCGACCTCGGCCGGCAACCGCTCGGCCACGGCCACCGTCAGCCGCACCGGCAGCGCCGAGCGGTCGGCGAGGAACCCGACGGCGGCCTCCAGCCCGTCCTGGCTCAGCACGGCCGGGTGCAACCCGCGGGCCGTCTCACGCAGTTCGGCGGTGGCTTCGAGCAACTGCCGGCGTACGTCGTCGGTCCGCGCGGCGAGGTCACCGGCGCCCGCCTCGGAGGCCAGCCGCACCACCCCGCCCAGCTCCATGGCCACGGTCACCAGCCGCTGCTGGGCGCCGTCGTGCAGGTCGCGCTCCAGCCGGCGGCGGGCCGCGTCCCCGGCCGCGACCAGCCGCTGGGCCGTTGCCCGCAGCTGCAGCACCAGCCCGGCCTGGGCCGCCAGGTCACCGACCAGCCGCTGCTCGGCGCCCGACAGCGTCTCGCCGGGCGCCTTGGCCACCGTGAGCGCGCCGAGCAGCCGCCCGTCGTGGCGCACCGGCACGGGCGGCGTCCGGGGGCCGGCCGGGAGCGGGGTCGTGGCAGGCCAGGCCGAGACCGCGCGCAGGTCGTCGGCCGGGCCGGTCCACAGCACCACCTCGCGCGCGCCGACGGCGTCGGCCACGGTCGCGCAGATGCCGTCCAACAGCCCGCCGGCCGGGGCCGTGAAGTGGGCCGACAGCCGGGCCAGAGCCTCGTACGGGGTGGCCCGCCGCCCGTAGACCAGCCGGTCGGCCAGCCGTTGCACGCGGCGGCGCAGCGGTTCGAAGACGACCGCGACCAGGCCGGTGGCGATCAGCGAGAGCAACGTGCCGTACCCGTCGACGAGGCGGCCGGCCCCGGTCACCACCACGGCGTAGCCCACGGTCACCAGGGCCGCCATCGCCCCGAAGACCAGCGACTTGTTGATCACCGGGTCGATGTCGTAGAGGCGGTACCGCAGGATGGCGGCGCCGGCCGCCACGGCCAGCAGTGGCGCGGTCAGCGTGCCGGGAACCGGCGACCCCCACCCGGCCAGGCCGAGCACCATCACCGCGGCCGAGACCGTGGCCGCGTACAGGAACCAGCGGAGCTGCCGGGCCTCGTCGCCGTGGGCCCGGCGCACCCGCACGATCACGCACGCCACCCAGGTCAACTGGAACAGCAGGTAGCCGGCGGGCCGGGCGACGTCGTAGAACGCGGTCGCGGCGGCCCGCCCCGGCAGGTCGAACGGCGGGCCGGCGACGAGCCCGGTCCGCGCGTACTCGACCGGCCACAACGCCGACACCGCGGACAGCACGAGCCCGATCGCGGTCAGGACGCCGACCACCGGCGCCCAGCCGCGCGACGGCAGCCGACCGGTCGGGAAACACATCACCGCGACCCCCACCAGCACCAGCACGAGCGGCAGCGGCCACACCCCGAGCCAGCCGATCCAGGACGCGCCCGGCAGCGGCCCTGCGTGCAGGCCGTACTGCCGCCCGGCGAACATCACCGCGTGCGCGACCCCGACCGCCACGAACAGCCGGCCCTCACGGTGACCGGGCCGCCGGCGCAGCACGTAGAGCCCGACCGCCGTGAACGAGACGGCGATCAGTCCGTTGTGCAGGTTGCCGAGGTGCGCCCCGAGCGCGAACCCGCCGGCGACCAGCACCGTGGTCGCCGCTCCGGCGGCCCAGCCCCGCGTCACGTCTGTATGGTGCCAGCGCCCGGCCGCCGTGTGATCAGGGTTGACCCGGCAATCTCCGAGGGCCGGCCCGGATCTTTCGGCCCGTCCGCACGGCCACGGTGGAGCCATGACTCCCACACCGGTCGACCGGTTGCTCACCGGTTCTCTCGTCGTCGCGCCCGTCGTCTATCTGATCGCCGATTTGCTGTACGCGACCCGCGGCTGGGACGATCCCGCCGCCGCGGTGTTCCACGTGCTCGGAGCGGTCGGCTACACCCTCGTCGTGATGCGGCTGGCCACCCTGGGCAGCGGCCTGTCGGCCGCCGTCCTGCTGCTGGTCGGCGCACTCGGCGCCGCCGGCAACGTCGCCTACGGCTTCAACACCATCCACGTGTCCCTGGGCGACACCGACCTGGTCGACGCCACCGGCGCCGCCGTGCTGATCAAACCGCTCGGCCTGTTCTTCCCGCTGACCCTGCTCCTCGCCGCCGGCGTCCTGCGCCGCATGTCCCCGGCCTGGATCGCGCCCGTCCTGGCCCTGGCCGCGCTGGCCTGGCCGGTCGCCCACATCGCCAACGTCGGCTGGCTCGCCGTAGCCGTCAACGTCGCCCTCGTCGCCGTCTTCACCACCGTCGCCACCCGAGTGTCCCGCGACCCGGCCCATCACCGCGACCGGGCTGCGGCGTTGGCCTGATGGTGAAGCGATCGCTGCTGGCGCTGGTGTCGTTGTCCGCGTTGCTGACCGGCGGGGCGGCGGCGCCCGCGGCGCCGCCCGGCTTCGACCCAGCAGCGACAGCGGCCCGGCTCGACGCGCTGCACATCAGGATCGCCGGTAACGCCGAGGAACATCGGGCCGCGGAGCGACTGAACTACCACCGCGTCGAGATCAGTGTCGAGAGGTGCATGCGGGCCCACCGCCGCCCGTACCGGAAGCCCCTGTTCGTCAGCTTCTACCGCGATTTCGTCGACGCCGACTTCGGCGTCGGCAACGGCAGCGCGTCGATCACCGACTCGCTGACCGCCGGCACGCGGCGCTGGGAACTCAACGCGATCGCCGGCGCCCGGCTGACCCGGGCCGGCGCCGGCGAGCGGGTGGTGCGCCCCGAGGACGCCGAGACGCTGAACAAATGCACAGCCCCGTTCGAGCATCGGATGTACACCGACTTCGAACCGCCATCCGGCGTCTACGACCTCTCCGGTTTCGGCGAAATGCAGTCGGCGGTCCATCGCGATGCCGCGGTGCTCAAAGCGTGGGGTGGCTACAACGCCTGTATGAAGACCCGCCACGGCTACGTCGTCGGGCCGGACTACTCCGACTTCCTGTTCGCACCCCACGTCGAGCTGCGGAACCCACCGCTCGACGGCGCGCCGGCCGGTCCGGGCTGGCACCGGGCCGTCGCGAGGTTCCGAGCCCTCTTCGCCGCCGACGTGGACTGCCGCCGACCGGCCCACACGGCTGCCATGCGGGTAGTGGCCCGGCTGCTGCCCGCCTGGGAGTCCCGCCACCGCGGCGAGCTGCGCGCCGTCCGCAAGGCCTGGCGGCAACGGGTCACTGCCGCAGCCAAGATCCCCGCGTAGTCAGGCGGACTGACGTCCGCGAAGTCTGGCCGCATAGGCCGTGACCTCGGACTCGACTGAAATGCCGGCGTCGGCGAGACTAATGATTTCGAGGTGGGGTGGGCGTTCGGAGAGCCGAGTCAGGATGTCAGTCGCTTCGCGCAGATCCCAGAAGTTGTAGTTCGGCGGGCCGCTGCCCCACGCCTGCCGGTATGCCAGATCGGCATGACGGGAAGCCTCGGTCCTCTGCCCCAGCTCGAGATAGGCCTGCGCCAATCGCAGGTGCGGCTGACTCGCGGGATGGAGGCGAGGAAGCCGGGCCAGTGTCTCCTCGATTGCGCTGGCGGCACCGTCCCTGCCCGTTCTGGCCAGGATGTATGCCACCGTTGCGGGGGTGGCGTCGAAGCCGGAGCTGAGCGCGAGCCGCAGGTGCTGTTCAGCCGCATCGAGCCCGGCGTCCCACATTTCCTGCCGGATGAGCAGGCGGAGGCGGAGATCCACGAGGCGCAGACGATGCCACGCCGAGAGTGCCTCGCCCTCGTAGGTGAGGAGTTGATCGATAGTGAGCGCGCCCGTCGTCCGGAAGGTCAATTCCAACCAGTACAGGTGCGGATTGTCGTCGAACCAGAGAGGCGCGGTCTTCGGCCGGGAACGTCCGCCGTCGCTGGTGAGCCGGTAGGGCCTATCCCAGGAGGACACCGGCGTTTCGCCGAGGCGCTGTGCTTTGTCCAGCAGGTGTTGCGCAGCATCCAGCTTTCCGCTGAGCAGGCGCAGCACCCCCGCCTGCATCACCAGGCTGCGGTCGCGCCCCGGGTCCGAGCCGGAAGCGTCGAGAATGTCGACTGAGAGATTGAGGAGCCGTAGGACGTGCACCAGGCGGCCACTGGCCCGATAGGCGGTGCTCAAGCGGTTGAGACTCAAGAGAAGCTGCTCCGGCGACGAGTTCGTCTCGGCCAGGTGCTGCAGCAGAGCCTGCTCGTGCCCGATTGCGTCTTCGTACCGGCCCTGCAACAGATGAGCGATCGTAAAGTCAGCCCGCGTATCAGCGTCGCCCCGAGTTGCCAGCGGGCTCAGCAACTCCACGGCGGTGGGATAGGCGCCGATCTGCTGGAGCAGGACATGACTGAGGCTTTGTTGCCACAGTCGTTCGGCCTCAGCCGTGCGGTCGGAGCCGATCAGGGCGCGGAAAATGGTGATGGTCTGGTACATGTCGTCGACGCTGGCCGCTTGGCTTGTGTTCTCCGGCGGGAGCTGGGAGAAGTGATCACGCACGGCGACGTTGGCCTGTACCTCTTCCGTGGCTTCCAGGCGGTCGTATGCGAACGCTCGGATGATGGGATGCATGTCGTACGAGTTCGCGAAGCGATTCCACCAGAGGAGACCGCGCTCCTCCAGGTCACGAAGTGCCGAATCAAGCTGAGCGTCCGCTCGCGTGCCGTCGGTCTGGTCGCGGAAGGGGCTGATCGCCTCGAGCGTGGACCAGTCGACCGCGCCCGAGAGCACCGAGACCTGGCCGAGCAACCGGTTGCTCGCGGGTGAGAGCCGGTCGAATGCGGCTTCGAGTATGTGAGTGCGACGTTGATGAAGATTCAGCCGCCCGAGCTGCAGACCTCCGCCCGCGGACGGGTCAGCCAGCCATCGGTCGAAGTCGCCCGGACTCCGTCGGTAGTCACGAATGAGCCCGGCCACTACCCCGAGCAGGAGCGGGTGGTTGTCCAGGGCAGAGAAGAACTCAGTCAGCGCCGGCTCGCTGCCCCGGACACCGAGTCTGGTCAGCAGGATGCGAGCGTCCTCGTCATTGAGCCCGGGCAGTGAAGTCAGACGGACTCCGGGTGTCAGCACCTGCCCACGCCTGTTCAGTACTGTCGGCATGAGCCGCGAGCTGATGAGGATCTTCGAAGGACTCGACATGACCAGCTGGCGGATGATGTCCTCCGCGTGCGGATCAATCATGGAGCGTTGCTCCGGTGTCGGCTCCATCGTGTCGTCGCGGATCTTGGAAGGATCGAAGCGGTGGTACGCGTTGAGCAGCCGTTCGAAGCCGTCCAGTATCAGCAGATAGGGCTTCTGGCGCAGCGTGTTGCGGACCTTGTCGGCCAAGTCGGCAGGAGGCAGATGGCGAAAGGAATCCGGGGTTCGCCCACTCACGTAGGCGAGCACCTCGAGCAGGAAACGTGTCAACGACGGTGACCCGTCGTAGAAGCTCCACCAGAGGCGGCCTGCGAGGGCGGGGATGGCTTGTGGTGCCTGCTGGGTGGCCCACTCCCAAGTCAGCGCGCTCTTACCGGTGCCCCCGATCGCCTCGACGACCATCATGGTGTCGCCGGATCGGCCCCATTCGTCCAGCGCTGACAGGCTCGCGGCGCGTCCGGTGAAGGGGGCGCTGCCCACGTACGGAGGCATGGCGTGAAGGCTTGGTGGCGCCGGAAGGGCAAGCGGATCGCGTGCGGCGGCGGGGACCGACTCATGGCGGCGGAGCGCCAGCAGAAGATCTTCCCGGAACGAAACGACAGTAGTGAACGACTTGACCACGTGGGCCTGCGTCACCTGCCCAACGAATCGCTCGAGGGCCTCGGCATCCCCGGCGTCGGACACATCGTCCGGCGGCCAGGGAAAACGTGGATCCACGATGAAGGGCAGCAGCGGCATCTCCGGCCGGTCGACCGCCCATCCGTACTCGAGTTCGGTGTAGGAAGGGTCGTCGGGGGACGGGCGCGAGCCGTAGCGGCGTCCGATCAGGAGAACGAACACGTCGGACCCGTCGACCAGCTTGCGGCAGACCTCCGCCGGCGTCGGCCGTTGCGGATCGAAGGACTCCATGTGGACCGGCACCATGCCGAGCCGGTGGCAGACCTCCGCCGCGGTCGTGCGGTAGGGCGTGAGCGCGCCGGAGGCGCTGCTGATGAACACCCGCCTGGTCACCGATTCACTATGGCAGCCGTCGCTCGTGCGGACGATGAGCGGAAGGCCGTCAGGCCGGGTTGGTAGGTCCACTGCCGTGGACGCTGCTGAGCGAACCGGGTGAACAGGGGGAGGCCGCCGGGGCGGCCTCCCGCACCAGGGTCAGCTCTCCGGCTGGACCTCGGGCGCCGCGTGCCGGCCGCTGGAGCGGAGCTCGTTGGCCTGGCGCTCGAGCTCTTCGTCCTTCTCGAGGAACCGCTTGATGTTGACGGTCGAGCGGTTGCCGAGGTCGTCCGGCTTGGCTGCGTGGCGGCCGGACGGCTGGTTCGTGTCGGTCATGGCCGGAAAGCGTACCTGTCTCGGGTTTCACACCATCTGGCTCGTCCCCCGTGGCGTTTCGCGCCCTCCGCAAAACCTGGCCCTGGTTCCGGAACCGTGACGGCCGCCCGGGCTCTCACCTGCGAGAACCTCCAAGAAAGCGCTTCCCGGGCTGCTACCAGGCATTGACACTCGCCGAGACGCGGTTAACAGTGGCGTTACAAAGAGCGCTTCCCCGAGCGTTCATATCCCCGATTCCCCTGGAGTCCCTCCATGACATCCCCGGTCCTGGACGGGCTCGGGACGCCTCGCAGCAGGCTGTCCCCGGCCCGGATTCTCACTCTCGGCGCGGCCCTCGTGGGTCTGCTCGCCGCCTTCTTCGTCGCCACCACCCAGAACGCCGAGGCGGCCGAGGTGGTCGTCTCGCAGGGCAAGACCGCCACCGCCTCGTCCACCGAGGTCGCCGGCGCCTACCAGCCCGGCGAGGCGGTCGACGGCAACGCCGGCACCCGGTGGGCCAGCTCGTACTCGGCGAGCCAGTGGTGGCAGGTCGACCTGGGCGCGCCGACCGCGGTCAGCCGCATCGCCATCAACTGGGAGGGCGCGTACGCGAAAGCCTTCAACATCCAGTTCTCGGCCAACGGCAGCACCTACACCCAGGCGTACGCCACCACGACCGGCGCCGGTGGTCAGCAGAGCATCGCGGTCAGCGGCACCGCCCGCTACGTGCGGATCAATCTGACCGAGCGCGCGCTGTCGATCTACGGCTACTCGTTCTGGGAGTTCCAGGTGTTCTCGGGCGGCACCACGCCGCCGACCACGCCCCCACCGACGACCACGCCGCCGCCCACGACCACCCCGCCGCCGAGCGGCACCGCGCGCCTGCTGTCCTACAACAAGCCGGCGCAGGCGAGCACCTGGCAGAACGACGTCAACTGCAACCCGTGCAGCCCGGACAAGGCCTTCGACAACGACTCGGCCAGCCGCTGGGCGACCAGCTCGACCAACGGCTGGGTCGACCCGGGGTGGATCTCGGTCGACCTGGGCGCCACGGCGCAGATCAGCCAGGTCGTGCTGCAGTGGGACCCGGCGTTCGCCCGGTCGTACCAGATCCAGGTGTCCAACGACAACGCGAACTGGACGCCGATCTTCACCACGACCACCGGTGACGGTCTCAAGGACGTCATCAACGCCACCGGCACCGGCCGCTACGTGCGTATGTACGGCACCGTCCGCAGCAGCACCTACGGCTACTCGCTGTGGGAATTCAGCATCTACGGCACCGGCGGCGCTCCGGTGACCCCGCCGAACACGCCGGCCGACCCGACCTTCCCGGCCACCCGGCTGGTCTTCGAGGACAACTTCAACGAGGCCGCCGGCACCAAGCCGAGCACCGCCAAGTGGACCTACGACCCGGGCGTCCCGCAGAACGGCGAGATCCAGTACTACACGCCGAACAGCGAGAACGCGCAGACCGACGGCGCGGGCAACCTGGTCATGGAGGCCCGCCGGCAGGACTACCAGGGCCGGCAGTACACCTCGGCCCGGATGAACACGGGCGGCAAGTTCAGCGCCCAGTACGGCCGGTTCGAGGCCCGGATCAAGGTGCCGAAGGGCAACGGCCTGTGGCCCGCCTTCTGGATGATGGGCGAGGACTTCCTCAGCGGACGCCCGTGGCCCTACAACGGCGAGATCGACATCATGGAGGTCCTGGGCCGCAACACCAACGAGATGTACACGACGCTGCACGCCCCGGCTTACAACGGCGGTGGCGGTTACGGCCAGAAGAACGCGGCCGGGGTCGACCTGTCGCAGGACTTCCACGTGTACGCCGCTGAGTGGGACAGCAAGGGCATCCGGTTCTTCCTGGACGGCCGGCAGGTCTTCGACGCCAAGAAGGACACCGTGGAGAACACCCGCGGCCCGTGGATCTTCGACCACAAGTTCTACCTGATCCTCAACCTGGCCGTCGGCGGCGACTTCCCCGGTCCGATCGACGCCACCACCCCGTTCCCGGCCCGCATGCTCGTCGACTACGTGCGCGTCTACCAGTGATCGTCCGGCCGGGGCCCCCGCGGGGCCCCGGTCCATCCCCCAAGGGCGGCATCATGCGTAAGAAGGTCATGTTCGCCGCGGCCCTGCTCGTCTCATCCCTGTTGGTCGTCGCGACCAAGGCGAGCGCCGCGGACACACTCATCTCGCAAGGAAAGACAGCCACCGCCAGCTCCACCGAGTCGGCCGCCTTCCCCGCGTCCAACGCGGTCGACGGCAACCTCGGCACCCGCTGGTCGAGCGCCTTCAGCGATCCCCAGTGGCTGCAGGTCGACCTGGGAGCGAGCGCGACCGTCTCGTCGGTCGTGCTGAGCTGGGAGTCCGCGTACGCCCGGGCCTTCAGCGTCAAGGTCTCGGCCAACGGCTCGTCCTGGAGCACGATCCACAGCACCACGAACGGAACCGGTGGCCGCCAGACCATCACCGCCACGGGCACCGGCCGTTACGTCCGGCTCGAGACCACCGCGCGAGCCACGCAGTGGGGTGTCTCGCTGACCGAGTTCCAGGTGTACGGCAGTGGCGGCGGCACGACCACGCCGACCATCCCGCCGGGCGCCGTGCGGGTCGCGGAGTTCCTGGCCGACTGCCCGTACAGCCACCGCCTGCCGGACGATCCGATCATCTTCCCCGGCCTGCCCGGCGCCTCGCACATGCACAGCTTCTTCGGCAGCGAGGTGACCAACGCGTTCTCGACCACGCAGGACCTGTTGAACGCGAACAGCAACTGCAACCCGTCGATCGACAAGTCGTCGTACTGGATCCCGACCTTCTACAACGGCAACACCCCGGTCGAGCCGACGACGGGCATCTTCTACTACCTGGGTGAGGGCGTCCGCGACGACCTGATCGCGCAGACCCAGCCGTTCCCGCTGGGCCTGCGGATCGTGGCCGGCAACGCCAAGGCGACGGGGCCGAACGACAACACCCTCTCGCGCTGGTCGTGCCTGCACGCCGGCGAGGTCGGCTCGTCGCACGACTTCGTCACCTGCCCGCCGGGCACGATGCTGGAGTCGTACCTCGATTTCCCGCACTGCTGGGACGGCGTGAACCTCGACTCGCCCGACCACAAGAGCCACATGGCGTACCCGGTCAACAACGCCTGCCCGCCCAGCCACCCGGTCGTCGTGCCGAAGCTGCGGCAGGTCATGCGGTACCCGGTCAACGGCAACCCGGCCAACTTCCGGCTGGCGTCGGGCCCGGGCTACACGATGCACGGCGACTTCTTCAACGCCTGGCCGGTGGCGGAGCTGGCGCGGCGGGTGAACGACTGCATCCGCGTCATCGTCAAGTGCGGCACCGACGGACGTCCCTGATGACCACGGGTGTCGCCGGCGGAGGACCCGACGGCGGCGGCACCCGTCCGCACCTCGCTGCTATAACGGACCGCATGACAACCCGGCCCGTGCGCGGTGGGCAACATCCGACGATGGACCAGGTCGCCGAGGCGGCCGGGGTGTCCCGCGCGACCGTCTCCCGGGTGATCAACGGCGCCCCCAGCGTTGACGCCAAGATCCGGGAGATGGTGCAGCGGGCCATCGCCGAGACCGGCTACGTGCCCAACGTGGCCGCTCGCAGCCTGGTGACCCGCCGGTCGAACTCGGTGGCGCTGGTGATCAGCGAGCCCGACCGCCCCGACAACCACTCCTTCCTCAACCGCATCTTCACCGACCCGTACTTCGGGCGGATCACGGCGGGCGCCACGGGGGCGCTGCGACCGCACGACATCCACCTGGTCGTCATCCCGACCGACTCCTCCGACCACCACCAGGTGATCCGCTACCTGCGCCAGGGCCACGTCGACGGGGTGCTGCTGATCAGCAGCCACGAGCAGGACACGCTGCCCCGCCAGGTGCACGAGCTCGGCATTCCCGCGGTCGTCTCGGCCCGGCCGACCTCGCCCATAGCGGTCAGCTACGTCGACGTCGACCAGCGGCTGGGCGCCCGGCTGGCCGCGGAACGCCTGCTCGACCGGGGTTGCCTGCACCTCGCCACCATCAGCGGCCCGCTCGACATACCGTCCGGGCTCGACCGCCTCGAGGGCTTCCGGTCCTACCTGGCGAACCGGGGCTTCGCCGACGTGCCGACGGTCGAGGGCGACTTCACCCGGGCCGGCGGCGAGGCGGCGGCCCGGCGGTTGCTGGACGGGCATCCCGAGGTCGACGGGCTCTTCGTGGCCAACGACCTGATGGCCGAGGGCGCCCTGCGGACGATGCAGGATCTCGGCCGCCGGGTGCCCGAGGACATCGCGGTGGTCGGCTTCGACGACAGCAGCGCGGCCCTCGACTGCCGCCCGCTGCTGACCACCGTGCGCCAGCCGGTCGAGGAGATGGCAGCCGAGATGGCCGAGGTGCTGATGGCCCACATCGCCACCCCGGGCCGCTTGCCGCGCTCGGTCACGTTCCAGCCCACGCTGGTGGTGCGCGAGTCGGCATAGGTTGGGGACATGGACATCCTCGTTGCCGGCGGCCACGGTCAGGTCGCCCTCCGTCTGCTCGCCATCCTCGCCGAGGCCGGGCACACCGCCCGCGGCCTGATCCGCAAGCCCGATCAGGCCGCCGACCTGCAGGCGGTGGGCGCGGTCCCGGTGATCGGCGACCTCGAGAACGACCAGACCCTGTCTCCGTACGTCAAGGGGGCCGACGCCGTCGTCTTCGCGGCCGGCGCCGGGCCGGGAAGTGGGCCCGCGCGTAAGCGGACAGTCGACCTCGGCGGGGCCGTGAAGCTGGCCGACGCCGCTGTCGAGCAGGGTGTGCGCCGCTACGTCATGATCTCGTCGATCGGCGCCCAGGACCCGGCGGCCGGGGGCGAGACGATGGGCGCCTATCTGGCCGCGAAGGCCGAGGCCGACGCGTACGTCACCTCGCTCGGAAGCCTCGACTGGACGATCGTGCGGCCGGGCCACCTGGTCGACGAGCCCGGCACGGGACTGGTCACGGTGAGCCGGCAACTGGGCGGACGCGGCCCCGTGCCGCGCGACGACGTGGCCGCGGTGGTGGCCGCCTGCCTGACCACGCCGGCCACCGTCGGGGTGACGTTCGAGCTCTTCGGTGGGTCGACGCCGATCGATGAAGCTCTGCGCCACGCCGGAGTGTGATGAGAAGCTAACGTAGCGTCCATGGAGACCGCAGGGGCGCTGCTGGCGGCGGGCAGTGAGGCGATGCTCGAGGCGGCCTTCCGCACCGGTGACTTCCTGCCGGCGTGGCAGATGCTCGAGGGCGCCCGCCGGCGGGCCTGCGACGACGGTCAGCCGGTGGAGGAGGCAGCCGCGCTGACCCGGCTGGGCATGCTGGCCCACTTCGCCGCGATCGGTGGCGACCTGACCCGCGCCGACTGGTCGACCGAGGAGCAGCTGTTCACCGCGGCGCTGCGCATCCAGCGCGAGGTCGGCGATCCGGCCGGCGCCGCGGAGTCGCTGTTCGGCCTCGGCCTGGTGCACCAGGTGCTGCGCGGCGACTGGGCGACCGCGATGCCGTATTACACCGAGGCGCTGGCGCTGGCCGAGAGCTACGCCGACGAGATGGTGCGTTCCGAGGTGCACCGGCACATCGGCTTCTTCCACGTCTTCGTCGCCGGCGACGCCGATCGCGGGCTGCGCCACCTGCGCATGTCCCAGGTGTTGCGGGAGCGCTACGGCGATCCGCGCCGGGTCGCCACCGGCACGCTGGCCCTGGGCGAGGCCGAACTGGCCGCCGGCAACGTACCGGAGGCGTTGCGCCTGTTGCGCGAGGCCGTCCGTCAGGCCCGCAAGGCGGGGCTGACGGGCCAGCGCATCGGCTGGGCCGAGCACGCGCTGGCGGACGCCGAACGCGCGGCTGCCTGACCCCGTCCGGGGAGCGTCGCCGGCGGATCACGCATGGCCGATCCGAATTTGGGGCATGCTGCGGCGATGATCCGCTTGCGTTTACTGGGCGGCGTGGCCCTCGTGCTCGTGGCGGCGGGCTGTTCCTCGGTCGGCGACCGTCAGGAGGCCGCTGCTGACGTGGCTGTGCGGCTGCTGACCGCGGTCGAGGCCGATGACGGCGAGGCGGCGTGCGCGGTTCTCGCGCCGGACACGGTCAAATCGGTCGCCGAGGATGAGCCGTGCCCACAAGCGATTCTCGACCAGGATCTGCCCCGGCCGGGCAAGGTGGTCGAGACCTCGGTGTACGGGCAGTGGGCGCAGGTCAAGCTCGACGACGACACCGTCTTCCTGGGCGCATTCCCGGGTGGCTGGCGAGTGGTCGCCGCCGGGTGCACACCGCAGGGCAGCCGCCCCTACCAGTGCGCGGTGGAGGGGGATTGAGATGCGGGCGCTCTTCGTGCTGCTGCTGATCGTGGTCGTCGCCGGGCTGGTGTATGTCACGACGCTGGGGGTGCTGCACCGGTGAAGAAGTTTCTGCGGCACAACGCGATCGGCCTCGTCTTCGGCGGGCTCTTCCTCGTCGTGCTGGTGGGTCAGGCGTTCGCCGGTCTGGCCTTCTTCAACGAGGGGCAGCGGGCGGTCGGCCTGCCGGACGTGTCGTTCTGGCGCTACGTGACCTCGGCCAGCTTCGGCGTCGACGTGGCCGAGAACTGGCAGTCCGAGTACCTGCAGTTCTTCCTCTTCATCCTGCTGACCGTGTGGCTGCTGCAGAAGGGCTCCCCGGAGTCGAAGTCGCTCGACAAGCCGGGCCGCGAGACCGACGAGGAGCAGAAGATCGGCCCGTACGCCGACGAGAACTCGCCGAAGTGGGCCCGGACGGGCGGCTGGCGCACCCGGATCTTCTCCAACTCGCTGGGTCTGGTCATGGGGCTGATCTTCCTCGGTTCCTGGGTGGCCCAGTCGGTTGCCGGAGTCGCGGCCTTCAACGAGGAGCAGCTCAGCGAGCGGCAGGATCCGGTCTCCTGGGGGCAGTACGTGCTCGGAGCCGACTTCTGGAACCGAACCCTGCAGAACTGGCAGTCGGAGCTGCTCGCGGTCGCGTCCATGGCGATCCTGGCCATCTATCTGCGGCAGCGGGGATCGTCGCAGTCCAAGCCGGTCGGCGCGCCGCACGAGGCGACGGGCGTCGAGGGGTAGGGCTGTCCAGCCTCAGTCGGATTGCCGACGGATCGATCGTGATCAGTGCGGTCCGGTCGTTAATTTGACGGTCACCGAGCACTGCTGGTCACAGGGGGCGGCCTTGACCGAGCATCCCGACGCATACCCCTCTTTCCACCGTGTGGTCGGGATCGACCTCGGCACCAGTTCGTGTGCGGTCTCGGTCTGGGACGGCGCCAAGCCGTTCGTCATCCGTGGCCCCAGCGGCGCGACCACCATGCCCGCCTCGGTCGGCCAGGACAGAAACGGCCAGGTGGTGGCCGGGGCGCCCCCCGCCGGCGACCCCGAGAACGTGATCGCCGGCATCAAGCGCCGGCTCGGCAGCGGCGACCGGGTCCGGTTCCGCGGCCGGACCTACCTGCCCCGCGACATCTGCGCCTACCTGCTGATCGAGCTCAAGCGCCAGGCCGAGGCGTTCGTCGGCGAGCCCATCCACGACGCGGTGATCACCGTCTCGGCCGTGGCCGGCGAGGCACAGCGGCGGGCCCTGCGCGAGGCGGCGGGGCTGGCTCAGCTCAACGTGCGCCGGCTGGTCGAGGACCCGGTGGCCGCGGCGATGGCGCTCGGCGTGGACGCCCGGCCCGGCACGTACGCGATCTATGACCTCGGGGGCGGCACGTTCGACGCCTCGGTCGTGCGGGTCGGGGAGGACACGGTCGACGTCCTCGGCACGGCCGGCGACCAGCTGCTCGGCGGGGACGACTTCGACGAGCTGATCGTCGGCCACGTGCTGCGCCAGATCCGTGAACGGCATCACATCGATCTCCGCCAGGACCCGGCCATCCGGCAGCGGGTGCGGTGGGAGGCCGAGATACGCAAGCGTGAGCTCTCGGAGGCCGACACCACGACGCTCGAACTGCCGGCGCTGACGGCCACGGTGAGCGCGAGCGTGCCGCTCAGCCGGCGGGCCCTCGAGGCGATGATCGAGCCGGACGTGCAGCGCTCGCTCGACCTGCTCAGCGAGGCCATCGCGGCGGCCCGCACGGTGCACGGCGTGGGCTGGGGCGACATCGACCAGGTGGTGCTGGCCGGCGGCTCGACCCGGATCCCGGCCATCCGCGAGCGGCTGGCGGCCTATCTCGGCTGGGGCGCGGCCCGGATCCGCACCGACCTCGACCCGGACGAGATGGTGGCCCGCGGCGCCGGGCTGGTGGCGCGCGACTACGAGCCGGCCTCGCTGTTCGAGGGCTCGCCGGTCGGGCTGCTGAGCGCCAGCCTGCGGTTGCGGTCCGAGATGGCGGTGCCCGAGGTCGGACCCGACGCCGACGAGCCGGTAGAGACGCCGGACCCGCCCGGACCGGCCGGGCCGCCCGCCGAGACCCCGGCCGACTTCCGCCGGGTGGCCGAGGCGACGTACATGGTTCTTCTGCAGGACGTCGAGCTCGACGGGCTGGCCGGGGCATACGGGGCTTTCATCACGGCCGTGCAGGCGGGTGCCCCGGACGCCCGCCTGGCCGAGTTGGGGCAGGCGCTGACCGCCGAGTACGAGCGGCACTGCGGATAATCTGGCCCGATGCTGATCAGTTGCGGCGCGCCCGTGGCCGGGGCGTGGGCCGACCCGGAGTCGCTGGGCGCCTTCGCGCAGCGGGCCGAGCAACTCGGCTATCACGGGCTCTGGTCGTTCCAGCGGCTGCTGGCCGGCGCCGATCAGCAGCTGCCGCCGGTCTACCGCAGTGTGCTCGACCCGCTGATCGCGCTGACCTTCGCCGCCGCGCGCACCAGCCGGGTCCGGCTCGGCGTCGCGGTGATCAACATTCCGTACGTCTCGCCGGCGTACCTGGCCAAGCAGGCCGCCACCCTCGACGTGCTGTCGGGTGGCCGCCTCGACCTCGGGCTCGGCACCGGCTGGTCGGCGCCCGAGTTCGTCGCCACCGGCTCCGACCCGCACCCTCGCGGACGCCGGCTCGGCGAATACCTCGAGGTGTTGCGCACGCTTTGGAACGACCCGGTGGCCTCGTTCGAGGGAGAGCTCTACCGCGTGCCGCCGAGCACGATGGCGCCGCCGCCGGTGCAGCCGGGCGGCCCGCCCGTGCTGCTCGGCGGCACGGCTGACGTCGCGCTGCGCCGGGCCGGGCGGCTGGGCGCGGGCTGGGTGAGCAGCAGCCGGCTCACCTTCGACGAGATCGCGCGGGGCGCCCAGATCGTGCGGCGGGCGGCCGAGGAAGCCGGCCGGGACCCGGATGCCGTGCGCATCGTGGTCCGAGGCGTCGTGCGGCCCGGCCGGCGGGACGACGCGGTGCCGCTCACCGGCGACTGGGCCCAGATCCGCGCCGGCGCCCAGCTGTACGCCGAAGCGGGCGTGACCGAGCTTTTCTACGACCTCAACTGGGACCCGTTGATCGGGAGCCCCGGGGCGGACCGCCGGGTGGCTCGCGAGCGCGCCGAGGAGATCCTCATCGCGCTCGCCCCGTCGGGCTAAGACCGACTTCGAAGTCCGGAAAGGGCCGCGAATGGCACCCCGATTCGTTATCGGAATGGCCGCTGTCTCCGTATGACGACCTTTCCCGGGTCTACGCCGCGTAGCCCGGGCGACACGCCGAGACAGCGCCGACCACCACGGAACCGCGTTCCGAAGGGCGGGATGGCCGTCGATACGACCCCGTGATGGCGTAGCCACCGAAGATCTTGCGCCATCGGGCGATCCTCGCCGTAGGAAACCACGGCCACTCGCCTCCAAGATCGACACCCTCAGGAAACGGGCTCGAAACAGCGGGCGGCCCGGCGGCGAGGATGACTTCGATAACTTTGCGCAACAGTACGATTGCCCTCTGACTTTCCATAACGGACATTGGGGGCCAAGTTGATCACCGTTACGGGTGTTTTATCCGAGGGAGTGGTGCTTCGCACTCTCCGGCATCGAGGCCGGTTGTGACGTCCGTCATCCCCCGCTTTCAGCGGGCTGTTATTCATTCGATGCGTCAACTCATTTCCTACGACCGAGATCCGGGCTACCTTTCCCAGCGCAGCATCCGAATACCTCTCACGCACGACGCATGTGAGGTGTGTCGTCCGATGGAGGTGACCGACGCTTGGAACCGCTGATCGAAGAGGCCGAGCTCTCCCGCAAGGGTGCGCCGACCGACCCGATTGGAGCGCCGACCGGCGAGTCCGTGAAGAAGGTGGACACCCGGCGGAAGTCGCCGACCCAGATCGCCCTCGCGCGCCTGCGCAAGGACAAGGTCGCGGTGATCTGCGGAAGCATCTTCCTCTTCTTCGTGCTGATCGCGATCTTCGCGCCGCTGCTGGCCAAGCTCGAGGGTCAAGACCCGACGACGCTCAACCAGAACCTGATCGACCAGTACGGCTTCCCGACCGTGGCGCCGAACGGCGAGCACTGGTTCGGCGTCGAGCCGCGACTGGGCCGTGACCTGTTCGCACGCTGGGTCTACGGCGCCCGCCCGTCCCTGATCGTCGCCGGCTCGGTCACCGTGATCACCACGATCATCGGCGTGATCGTCGGCCTCGTCGCCGGGTTCCTGGGCGGCTGGATCGACCGGATCCTGTCCTGGTTCATCGACTTCGTCCTGAGCCTGCCCTACCTGCTGTTCGCCATCGCCGTTCCGGCCGCGCTGCTGGCCGTGTTCGTCGGCAACACAGAGAACGCGGGCAACGACGAGGTCGCCCAGGTGCGCTTCTACTCACTCATCATCGTGCTCTCCTTCTTCGGCTGGGCCAGCCTCGCGCGACTGATCCGCGGCGAGGTGCTCGGCCTGCGCGAGCGGGAGTTCATCGCGGCGGCCAAGGTGCTGGGCGTGCCGACCCGCAAGGTGCTCTTCAAGGAGCTCCTGCCCAACCTGGTGGCGCCCATCGTCATCTCGGTCTCGATGGCGCTACCGGCCTACATCGTCACCGAGGCGGGCCTGACCTACCTCGGCGTCGGGCTCACCGAGCCCACGCCGTCCTGGGGCCTGACCATCGCCGCCGCCCAGAACTGGTACCGGGCCGATCCGCTCTACCTGTGGATCCCGGTGGCCGCCATCACGATCCTCGTGCTCGCGCTGAGCCTGCTCGGCGACTCGATTCGTGACGCATTCGATCCCCGCACCCGACGGTGACGGTGACGCCCAGTATGAGAAGAGGAGAAATGGCAAGGCGATTTAACGTTGCCATTGCGGCCACCGCCGCCGTGGCGCTAGGTGTGGCCGGCTGCAGCAGCCCGTCGTCGAACAACGACACCCAGGGCGGCGGCGACAGCAACAAGATCACGACCCAGGTCACCGCGACCGACCCCAACGCCAAGGGGCCGGCCAAGGAGATCGAGGGCGCTCGCCCGGGCGGTGTCCTCAACGTCGTGGCTCAGACGACGCCGAACACGCTCGACCCGACGGACATCTACTACGTCGACTCGAACGAGATCGGCAAGACGCTGTTCCGTACGCCGACCCAGTTCGACATCCGCGACGGCAAGGCTGTTCTCGTCCCGGACCTCACCGACCTGGGCACCCCGTCGGCCGACAAGCTGACGTGGACCTTCAAGATGCAGCCGAACATCAAGTACGAGGACGGCACCCCGGTCAAGGTCGAGGACCTCGCGTACGCGATCAAGCGGTCGTTCGCCCACGACATCTACGTCAACGGCCCGACGTACCAGCTGCAGTACTTCAAGGACGGCGACAAGTACAAGGGCCCCTACAAGGACGGCGACAACTACGCCGGCGTGGAGACCCAGGGCACCGACACCCTGATCATCCACCTGGCCAAGCAGTTCTCCGACCTGCCGTTCTACATGACCTTCCCGATGTTCACTCCGATCCCCAAGGAGAAGGACACCCGGCAGGACTACAAGAACAAGCCCCTGGCGACCGGCCCCTACAAGTTCAAGAGCTACCAGGCCGGCACGTCGCTGGAGCTCGAGAAGAACACCAACTGGGACCCGAACACCGACCCGGTGCGCCACCAGTACCTGGACGGCTTCAAGTTCCAGTGGGGCGGCGACGCCATCAAGTCGCAGCAGGCCGTGCTCAACAGCAACGGCCAGGACGCCAACTCGATCAACTACGACGAGCTCGACGCGTCGCTGATCCCGCAGCTCACCGGCGAGAAGCGTGAGCAGCTGGTCCAGGGCCAGAGCTCCTGCACCATCGTCTGGCAGCTGGACACCCGGAAGATCCCGCTGGAGGTCCGCAAGGCTGTCGCCAAGGCCTACCCGTACGACCAGCTCTACAAGGCGGCCGGTCTGAACGACTACGTCGCCGAGACGGCCAGCACGGTCATGCCGCCCTCGGTCCAGGGTTACGAGAAGTACACCCCGGTCGCCGACCTGGCGGGTTCGGGCGCCGGTGACCCGGCGGCGGCGAAGGCGATGCTGGAGGCGGCCGGCAAGGCCGGCTTCGAGCTGAGCTACTACTTCGACAACACCAAGCCGCTCACCCAGCAGGTCAGCCAGATCCGGGCCGACGCGCTGACCAAGGCGGGCTTCAAGGTCAAGCCGATCGGTGTCTCCACCGCCGACCTGCGGACCAAGAAGGGCGACTACGACGCCCCGGTCAACATGGGCCAGAGCCCGGCCGGCTGGTGCTCCGACTGGCCGACCGGTGGCTCCTGGTTCCCGGTGCTGTTCCAGACGCACAGCATCAGCGACGGCCAGAGCTGGGGCATGCTGAGCGACAAGGCGCTCGACGCCGAGATCGACAGCATCGCCAACCTGCCGGCGGAGGAGTCCACCTCGAAGTGGGCCGCGCTCGACAAGAAGATCATGGAGCTGTACGTCGCGCTCCCGACCTACTACGACAAGCTCGCGGTCGTGAAGGGCACCAACGTCGGCACCACGACCGGTGACCCGACCATGGGTATGCCGCTCTTCGTGAACATGTACCTGAAGAGCTGACGCTCCACCTGATGTAACCCGGGGTGGTCCGGCCTGCCGCAGCGCAGGCCGGGCCACCCCGGGCGCAAGATAAAGACCTCCGGCGCTCGCGGTCACTCCACGCGCGTCCGATCGAACCCCGGGAAACCATCCCCGGCGCCGTGATGAAAGAGGAGCAAGCGGTGCTGCTGTACATCCTGAAACGCGTCCTGAGCGCGATCTCCGTCGTGATCGTGACGCTGGTGGCCAGCTTCGCGCTGTTCTTCTTCGCCCCGACCGACCCGGCCGGTGTCATCTGCGGCCCCCGCTGCACGCCCGAGCGGGTCGCCGACATCGAGGCCAGCCTCGGCCTCGACCAGCCCAAGGTCGAACAGATCGCCCTCTACATGAAGGGCATCGTCGTCGGGCGTGAGTACTCCACCGGCGGCGTCGTCCGGCACTGCGACGCACCCTGCCTCGGCTACTCCTACACGCTCGGTCAGCCGGTCACCAAGCTGATCGGCGCGGCCCTGCCGGTGACGGTCTCCATCGTTCTCGGTGGCGCCGTCGTCTACCTCATCGTCGGCATCCTGAGCGGCACGATCGCGGCCCAGGTGCGGGGAACGTCGCTCGACCGCTTCGTGGTCGGCACGACGCTGGTCGTCCAAGCCATCCCGTACTTCGTCTTCGCCCTGCTGATCGCCCTCTACGCCACGTTCCTGCCCGACTCGGGCTATCACCCGTTCCTGGACAATCCCTTGACCTGGGCCAGCGGTCTGCTCGCGGCGTGGTTGACGATCGGCGTGACGAACGCCGCGTCCTACACCCGGTACTCGCGCGCCTCCATGATCGAGGCGCTCGGGCAGGACTTCGTCCGCACCGCCACCTCCAAGGGCATCAGCCGCCGGCGGGTCGTCTACCGCCACGGCCTGCGGGCCGGTCTCACCCCGGTCGTCACCATCTTCGGCATCGACCTGGCGTTCCAGCTCACCGGCGCGATCTTCACCGAGAGCATCTTCAACCTGCCCGGCCTCGGCCTGCTGACCCTGCGGGCGTTCGGGCAGTACGACCTCCCGGTGCTCATGGGTGGCGTCCTGATCGGCTCGGCGGTACTAGTTGTGATGAACCTGGTCGTGGACATCGTCTACACGTTCCTCGACCCGCGGGTCCGGCTCGGATGATCCCGGTCCGCACCCCGCTATCCACGTCCCGCAGCACGAAGGCGGCAGCATGAGCGACCAGACCACCGGAGTCCCCCAGACGGTGAGCCGCGTCCCCCGCGCGGCGGCGACCGGCGAAGAGGCCTACCTCGAGGTCACCGACCTGCAGGTGCAGTTCCCCACGGCCGACGGCCTGGTGCGGGCCGTCCAAGGGCTGAGCTACTCGGTTCCGCTGCGCCGCACGCTGGCCATCGTCGGCGAGTCGGGCTCGGGCAAGAGCGTGTCCAGCATGGCGGTCCTGGGTCTGCACGACCGCCGGGTCGCCCGGATCACCGGCTCGATCAAGGTCGGCGGCCGCGAGGTCGTCAACATGAGCGACAAGGACCTGGAGGGCTTCCGCGGTGGCGACGCCGCGATGATCTTCCAGGACCCGCAGTCGTCGCTGCACCCGTACTTCACGGTCGGCAACCAGATCATCGAGTCGTACCGGGCGCACAACAACGTCAGCAAGCGCGTCGCCAAGGCCCGCGCGATCGACATGCTGGGCCGGGTCGGCATTCCCAACCCGAGCCGCCGCGTCGACCAGTACCCGCACGAGTTCTCGGGCGGCATGCGGCAGCGCGCGATGATCGCGATGGCGCTGGTCAACGACCCCAAGCTGCTGATCGCCGACGAGCCCACCACGGCGCTCGACGTGACGGTGCAGGCCCAGATCCTCGACCTGATCGCCGACCTGCAGCGCGACTTCGGCTCCGCGGTCGTCTTCATCACCCACGACCTGGGTGTGGTGGCCGAGATCGCCGACGACATCCTGGTCATGTACGCCGGCACCGCGGTCGAGCACGGGCCGGTCAACAAGATTCTGGGTGAGCCCCTGCACCCGTACGCGTGGGGTCTGCTCGAAAGCATCCCGGCGCTGACCGGCGAACCGCAGCCGCTGCACCCGATCCCCGGCTCGCCGCCCAGCCTGCTGGCCGTGCCGTCCGGCTGCCCGTTCCACCCGCGCTGCGAGTTCAAGGATCGCGTGCCGGACGACTGGTGCACCACCCTGCGGCCCGACCTGATCCCGCGGACGGCCGACCTGGGCCGCACCTCGCGGTGTCATCTGAAGGATCCCGACAAGGTCTTCGAGACCGAAGTTCTGCCCCGGCTGCCGTAAGAGGACCAAGACGATGACCGCTGCCACCACCCCCGCCAAGTCCGGCGTCCGCTCGGTGCCCGGGGCCCCGCTGCTCGAGCTCCAGAACGTCAAGATGCACTTCAAGGCCAAGGGCGAAGGCTTCCTGGCGCGCAAGACCCAGTGGGTGCAGGCCGTCGACGGGGTCGACCTGACCGTGCAGCCGGGCGAGACGATCGGCCTGGTCGGCGAGTCGGGCTGTGGCAAGTCCACGACCGCGCGCCTGATCACCCGGCTGCTCGAGCCCACCGCCGGCGAGATCCGCTACCAGGGTGTCGACATCGCGCACATGTCCGAGCGCAAGCTGCGCCCGTACCGCCGCGAGATCCAGCTGATCTTCCAGGACCCGTACTCGTCGCTGAACCCGCGGCACACGGTCGGCACGATCGTGGGCACGGCGTTGCGTACGCACGGCATGGTGCCCAAGAGCGGCGAACTGTCCCGCGTGCAGGAGCTGCTCGAGGTCGTCGGCCTCAACCCCGAGCACTACAACCGTTACCCGCACGAGTTCTCCGGCGGCCAGCGGCAGCGCATCGGCATCGCCCGGGCGCTCGCGGCCCGCCCGAAGATCATCGTGGCCGACGAGCCGGTGTCCGCGCTCGACGTGTCGATCCAGGCCCAGGTCATGAACCTGCTCGAGAACCTGCGCAAGGAGCTCGGCATCGCGTTCGTGTTCATCGCGCACGACCTCGGCGTGGTCCGGCACTTCTGCGACCGGGTCGCCGTCATGTACCTCGGCCGCGTGGTCGAGGAGGGCCCGCGCGACGCCCTCTACCTGAAGCCGCAGCACCCGTACACGCAGGCGCTGCTCTCGGCCGTGCCGGACATCGGCGTGGTCCGCGGCGTCCCGCCCAAGAACCGGATCCGCCTGGTCGGCGATGTGCCCAGCCCGGTCGACCCGCCGTCCGGCTGCCGCTTCCGCACCCGCTGCTGGAAGGCCCAGGACATCTGCGCGACCGACGACCCGGCGCTGATCGAGCGGGCCCCGGCCCAGCGCGTGGCCTGCCACTTCGCCGAGCCGCCGGCCGAGTCGATCCTCGCGGAGACGGCCTGACCTTGGTTCCGCCGCCCAGCCCCGCCGTCTATCGCACCAAGGCCCACCGGGTCCGGCAGCGCTCCCTGATCGCGCTGGCCGGGCTCGGCCTGGTGCTGGCCGGCTACGGCCTCGGCCGCTGGCAGGACACGCCGGCGCCGGCCGTGGCGTCTCCCGTCGCAGTGCCGTCGTCGTCGCCACTGTCGCTCACTCCGTCCGCGCCGCCGACCAGCGAGGCGCCGACGCCCACGGTCTATCCGAGGCTGGAGGCCGAGGCGGCCGACCAGCTGACCGGCATCGAGGCCCAGCCGACCGAGGACGAGGGCGGCGGGCAGAACGTCGGCTGGATCGCCAACGGCGACCAGTTGCGCATCGACGGGGTCGACTTCGGCCCGGTGGCGGCCACGAAGCTCGACGTGCGGGTGGCGTCGGACGCCGAGGGCGGCCGGATGGAGATCCGGCTCGACGGCGCCGACCGGCCCGCCATCGGGACGCTGAACGTCACGCGCACCGGCGGGTGGCAGAAGTGGCGTACTGATCAGGTCGACATCGAACCTACGACCGGCGAACACACGGTCTTCCTGGTCTTCGTGCGTGACGACGGCAACGAGTTCGTCAATGTGAACTGGCTGCAGTTCGTGCATTGAAAAAGCCGCGCATCCAGGGGACTGGATGGCGGCTTCTTCGTCTTCGTTGTCAGGCGGCGGCGGCCGCCAGTTCGCTCGTCCGGGGCTCGTGAACGATCGGAATGTGCAACGTGACCACTCCGTTGTCGCACAGGGCTTCGAGGCGATCGGTGTCCAGCGACTCGGCCTCGCTGAGGTCGACCTCGCGGGTCGCCGGACCCGGGGTCGAGGCGGCGTTTCCGGCCGCGTCCGCACGACGCTCCGCGCGGACGGTCAGGACGCCGTCGTCCACCGAGATGTCGATACCGGCCTTGTCGATTCCCGGCAGGTCGATGTCGACGTAGAAGGTCCCGTCGATCCGGTACGCGGCGAGCCGCGCCCCGGAGCTGCGGGTGCTGTCGAACACGCGGCAGGTGAGCTGGTCGAGCTCCCGAACCGTCGCGCCGTGAGGCGACATGGTGGTTCCTCCAGGCGGAGTTCTTCTCTGCTTCGGCCCGGACGGGGTAGGCCCGGGGCCGCTTCTGACCAACGGAGATTGTGGTCCCCGAATTCCCCGAGGGACATGACCGGCGTCACGATCCGGACGAATACTTCGTTACGATCCGTTGTCTTCGAGCCTGAAGTCGCCGAAGTCGAAGCCGGGGGCCACGACACAGCTGACCAGCACGTATTCCGTGCTCGCGGGCTCCGCGGCCTGCCACACGCCGGCCGGGATCAGCACCTGCGGCTGGTGGCCGTCGCCCACACCGAGCGTGACGGTCCTCTCCTCGGCCGGGTGCTCACCGTCACCGCCGAAGCGCAGCGTCAGCGGGCCGCCGGCGTGCCAGAACCACAGCTCGTCCGACCGTACGACGTGCCAGGCCGACCGCTCGCCCGGTTGCAGCAGGAAGTAGATGCCGGTCGCGGCGGCGCGGGGACCGGCGTACCCGTCCGGTTCGAAGGTGTGTTCGGAGCGGAACGTCTCGCGGTACCAGCCGCCCTCGGGGTGGGGTTGCAGGTCGAACCGCTCGGCCAGGGGTGGTCTCGTCATGCAACCATTCTGGTTATCGAACAAGTGTTCTATAGTGTCGCCGTGGCCATCCTGCATGCCGACCTCGACGCCTTCTACGCGTCGGTCGAGCAGCGTGACGACCCCGCCCTGCGCGGACGTCCGGTGCTCGTCGGCGGCGGGGTGGTGCTGGCCGCCAGCTACGAGGCCAAGGCCCGGGGCGTCCGCACTCCCATGGGCATCAGTCAGGCCAAGGCGCTGTGCCCGTGGGCCGTCGTGGTGCCGCCCCGCATGCGGGCCTACACGACGGCCAGCAAGGCGGTCTTCGAGATCTTCCGCGACACCACCCCGTTGGTCGAGGGCATCTCCATCGACGAGGCGTTCCTCGACGTCGGCGGCCTGCTGCGGGTCAGCGGCACCCCGCGCGAGATAGCCGCCCGCCTGCGCGCCGAGGTGCGCACCCGGGTCGGTCTGCCCATCACGGTCGGCATAGCGGGCACCAAGTTCCTGGCCAAGGTGGCCAGCGCCGTCGGCAAGCCGGACGGCCTGCTCGAGGTGCCGGCCGGCCAGGAACTGGCGTTCCTGCACCCGCTGCCGGTCGAGCGGCTCTGGGGTGTCGGCCCCGTCACGTCGGCCAAGCTGCGCGAACATCGCATCACCACGGTGGCCGACGTGGCCCGCATCGGCGAGGCCGCCCTCGTCTCGATGCTGGGCCCCGGCGCGGGCCGCCACCTGCACGCGCTCTCGCAGAACCGGGACCCGCGGCGGGTGCGGGTGGGGCACCGGCGCGGCTCGATCGGCGCGCAGTGCGCCCTGGGCCGCCGTCCCCGCCCGTTCACCGAGGTCGAGGCCACGCTGGACGCGCTGGTCGACCGTGTGGCCCGCCGCATGCGCAGCGCCCACCGGGCCGGCCGCACGGTCACGGTGCGCCTGCGCTTCGACGACTTCGGCCGGGCGACCCGCTCGCGCTCGCTGCTCAAGGCGACCATGCAGACCCGGGCGATCGCCTCGACCGCGCGCGACCTGCTGCACGAGGCGCTGCCGCTGATCCAGGAGCGGGGGCTGACCCTGGTCGGCGTGGCCATGAGCAACCTGGACGGCGACGGCCACGTGCAGCCGTCGCTGTTCGACGAGGTGGGCGACGACCGTCTCGACGTGGCGATGGACGCGGTCCGCGACCGTTTCGGATCGTCCTCGCTGAGCCGGGCCGCCACCATCGGCCGCGAGCTGGGCCCGTCCGTCCCGATCCTCCCCGACTGAGGCCGACCCCTCGTCTCCCTTCCGCCTGAGGCCGTCGACGGGGCCGCCGGGGGTGTCGGGCACACTGGTGCGGGTGCGGAAGATCAGTCTGATCGGGATCGGCGCGGGCGACCCGGACCACCTCACCCTGCAAGCGGCCAAGGCCATCGGGCGCACCGATGTGTTCTTCCTGCTCGACAAGGGTGAGCTCAAACAGAGCATGATCGACCTGCGGGAGCGGATCATCCGCGGCTACTCCAAGCCGACCCGCCGCATGGTCACCGGCCGCGACCCCGACCGCGACCGCACCCCCGCCGACTACGAGGGCACGGTCGGGGACTGGCGGCACCGCCGGGCCCTGGTCGTCGAGGAGCTGCTGGTCGAGCACCTGCGCGAGGGCGAGACCGGCTCCTTCCTGGTGTGGGGCGACCCTTCCCTGTACGACTCGTCGATGGCCATCCTCGACGAGGTGCTCGCCCGGGGGACCATCGAGTTCGAGTACGAGGTGATCCCCGGCATCAGCAGCGTGTCGGCGCTCGCCGCGAAACACCGGGTGCCGCTGAACCGCGTCGGCCGGCCGTACCAGGTGACGACCGGCCGACGGCTCGCCGAGGGCTGGCCCGAGGGCGTCGACGACGTCGTCGTCATGCTCGACGCCCAGCAGGCCTTCACGGCATACCCCGACGTGGACATCTTCTGGGGCGCCTACGTGGGCACGGCCGACGAGATCCTCCGCTCCGGCCGCGTGTCCGAGGTCGCCGACGACATCGTGAAGACCCGCTCCGACGCCCGTGACCAACATGGCTGGATCATGGACACGTACCTGTTGCGCCGCCCACAGCAGTAGCTGCGACAGCTTCCGGCCGCGGTTCCGGGGAGCGTTTCGCGGCCAGGGCGAACAGAGCCACGGCGGGCAGCACGAAAAGTCCCGCCACCGAGATGCCGGCCCCGATCGTGCGGCGCTGAGCCACGAAGCCGGCCGGCGGGCCACCCGCGACCTGACCGAGCGCGTCGGCCTGCGACACGATCGAGAAGATGGTCGCCCGCGATCCGGGTGCGGTCGCCGAGACCAGCCAGACGTTGAGCACCGGCTGTGCCGAGTCGCGCATCAGGCGTACGCCCAGATAGAGCCCGACCGCCACCCACCAGTGACCGGCCCAGCCGAGGCCGATCATGCCGAAAGCCGTCAGCGCCTGAACGGCGGCCAGCACGCGGCCGACGCGCTGGGGGCGCACGGCGTCGATCCATCGGCCCGCCAGTCCGGTGACCACGATCGACCCCAGCGCGGCGGTCATCGCGAGACCGCCGAAGACCAGCTCGACCGGATGCCCGCCGAGGAACGGCAGCAGGAACGGCTGGCTCAGCCGGTCGAAGCCCTCGCTGCTCATGCCCGCGAAAAGAGTGGCGCCGAGGATGGCGGCGAGGACCGCGCTGTGCCGCACGGTCCGCACCCCGTCGACCACCTGACGGTGCATCGACCGCCACGAGCCGACCGGCGCCGGACTCCAGTTGTCCTCGGTCATGACAACCACCAGCAGTACGCCGAGACCCAGCGTGACGACCCCACCGGCCACGATGGGCAGGGCCGGCGCGATCGCCGTGAGCCCGACGGCAGCGACGATGCCGAACAGCCGACCCGCCTGACCGATCTGACCACCGCGTACGAAAGCGTTGGTCACCCGGTCCGGGCCTATCTCGTCGGCGGCCCAGGCCTCCTCGGCCCCGTCGACGCAGACCACGCCGATCGACCAGATCACGGTGCCGGCGAGAATCGCGGCGTACACCGGGAACAGGCCCCAGACGATCAGCCCGACCCCCATCAGCAGGTAGCCGACGATGACACTGAGCCGGCGACTGTACCGGTCGGCGATCACCCCCGTCGGCACCTGCGCGACGAAGCACACGGCTTCCATCAGCGTGCCGACGAGGACGAGCTGAAGCGGCGACAGCCCGACGACGGTCGCCTGATAGATGAGATTGAGAGTGAAGGCGGTGGTCGACGCGAACGAGCCGACACCACAGACAAGCAGATAAAGACGATAGGACGACATGCGCAAGTACTCCGGAATCGAGAAGTCGATCCGGTGCCGGGTTGGTTCGCTGCTGTTAGAGGGTCATCAGCCCGCAGTGTTCACAGGGCACCGGACGAACGAAGCGATGCCACGCGCAGTTGTCATGCCGCCATGCTGCGGATCGACGTGCGCTCCGTCAACCGCTTTACCGTGCGTTGTGCATTGCGGGCCCATGGTCAGGGGTGGGCGGGGCGGCGGAACAGGTGGGGGGCCGTGGAGAGGCCGGCCCAGAGCATCAGGGTGACTGTGCCCAGGATCAGGGCTGAGGCGCTGGCGGCGACGCCGATGGCGGAGGTGGCCACGACCATGGGGAGCAGGCGCACCGACAGCGCGCCGCCCATCGCTCGTACCGAGGCGCTGTAGGCCAGGTCCCGGGTGACGGATTCGGGTCGGGCTTCGGCGGCTACGCGGGCGTCCATGTCGCCTTCAAAGGCTGTTTGGCTCAGGCCGGCTGCGAACTGGGCCAGCAGCACCATGGGGGCGTAGACCGGGGCCAGGATCCAGCCGGCGAGCATGCCGAGACCCCACAGGCACCAGCGCAGCACGGCTGGAAGTCGCAGGCGGCTCAGGACGGCGACCGCGCGGGTGGCCAGCAGGGTGCCGAGACAGAAGGCGATCGCGGAGACGGCTACCCAGTTGTGGCCGTGGAGTTCGGCTACCACCGGTACGGCGAGCAGCGTCGGGCCGGAGGCGAGCACCATGACGCCGGCTCCGGCGACCAACATGCGCAGCTGGGGGACCTGCCATCCGGCCGCGGACGACGGTGATGCGGCGGCGTGCCGCCAGCGCGCCGGCATGGTTCTGGCCGCCCGGCGCCCGCCGCGCCGCGCGGCGTCGGCCGGAGGGGTGGTGGCGGTCGCGCGGGCTGCGGCCGAGAGCGCGCCCGTCTGGGCCTGCGCCGGCAGCGGGACGGCGAGCGTGCGGGTGGGGGACGGGCGGGGGGTGATGCGGGCCCGGCGGGCGACCAGCACCGTCGGCAGCAGGGAGCCCAGGTAGACGACGAAGACCGCGATCAGCAGCCAGCCCGTGGGATAGCCGAGCGTGCCCGTCGGCAGCAGGGCCGCGAGGGCTGTGCCGGCGGCTTCGACACCGGCGATGGCCACCGCGTAGCGGGTCATCGAGCGGGCCGAAGCGTCCACCGCGGACACCTCGGCGCGCATGCCGGCGAAACCCGCCCAGGCGGCCACGTGCTGCAGCACCACCAGCAGGGCGATCAGCCAGGACGGCCAGCCCGCGATCAGGCCGTACAGGGTGCCGAAGCGCAGCAGCACCTCGATGCCCGCCGCCCCGCGCAGCAGGGTGCGGCCGTCGAGGTGGCGGGCCAGCCGGCCGATGACGGGGGCCGAGAGCACCACGCCGACCAGCATCGCGGCGTTGTAGAGGGCCGCCTCGGCCAGTCCGCCCCGGGCGGTGGCCATGAGCACGATGAACGTCCAGCCCAGGGCCATGCCGAACGAGTCGACGACGCCCGCGGCGACGAGTTCGCGCAGGCGACCGGCGCGGCGCAACCCGCCGGGACCGGCCCGGCGTCGTCCGCGTCGTGCCACCGGCGCATCAGTCACGTGGCCGGCCGGATCCGGTCAGGCGGCGCGTGGCGGCGGCGGCCGGCAGGGCCCCGACGAAGAGCGGGGTGGGCTGGTCGAAGCCGTTGAAGTCCGAGGCGTACGCCAGGGTGTAGGCCCCGGTCGTGCCGAGGTAGAGCACGTCGCCGGTCTTCAGCCCGGCCGGCAGCATGATCCCGTACCCGATGGTGTCGCTGCTGTCGCAGGTCGGGCCGGTGACGGTGTACGGCACGAGATCGCCCTCCTGGACAGAAGTAGATGTCCGGATCGGGAAGTCCCAGCCGCCCGGCGTCTGCAGCACCTCCATCAGGCCGTTGAACGCGCCCACCTCGAGGTAGAGCCAGTGCTCCTCGTCGCGGCGCTCGTGCCCGATGACCGTGGCGGCCAGGACGCCGGACTCGGCCACCAGGTGCCGGCCGGGCTCGGCCACGATCAGGCCGGGGCGGTAGGGCAGGGCGTCCAGCGCCTCGGTGGTGGCCGCGCCGATCTGCTCGATCGAGGGCACGTCCGTGGTGTAGCGGGCCGGGAAGCCGCCGCCGATGTCGAGCATCTCGAGGTCGATGCCCTCGTGCCGCAACCTGTCCATGAGCTTGCCCGCAGCGTCGATGGCGGACGCCCACGCCGAAGGGCGCAGGCACTGCGATCCCACGTGGAAGGTCACACCGTACGGTCGCAGCTCGAGCCGCTGGGCGAGCAGCAGCAGGTCGTAGGCGTCCTCGACGTCCGTGCCGAACTTGCGGGAGAGCGGGAAGACGCTGGCCTCGTCGTCCACCCGCAGCCGCACGTAGACCGCCGCGCCGGGGGCGTGCTCGGCGATCTTGGTGAGCTCGTTGGGGGAGTCGAAGCTGAACCGCCACAGGCCGGCCGCGTGGGCGGCGGCGATGTGCGCGGGCGGCTTGACCGGGTTGCTGTAGAGCACGTCGGCCGGGTCGACCCCGATGGCCTGGAGCATGCGCAGCTCGCCGATGGAGGCGACCTCGAAGCTCGCGCCCTCGCTGTGCAGGGTGCGCAGGATCTCCTCGGCCGGGTTGCACTTCATCGCGTAGTGCACCTGCACGCCGGGCAGCGCGGCGCGGAACGAAGCGTGCCGGGCGGCCACCGTGTCGAGGTCGGTGACCAGGTACGGGGTGGGCATGTCGACGATGCCGCCGAGCGTCGCGGGGGCGAGCGGGGTGGGCCACGAGGTCATGCGGGGATCTCCAGTCGGGGGTCGGCGCCTTCGAGGAACAGCCGCCCGGCTTCGGCGGCCGGGACGGGGCGGGAGAAGTAGTAGCCCTGGGCGAAGTGGCAGCCCATGTCGCGGAGCGCGGCGAGCTGCCCGAACTCCTCGATGCCTTCGGCCACGGTGGCCATGCCGAGGCTCTTGCCGAGCTGCACGATGGTGTCGGCCAGCGCGGTGTCGTCGGTCAGGGCGCCCAGCCGCTCGACGAACGAGCGGTCGATCTTGAGGGTGTCGACCGGGAAGCGCCGCAGGTAGGCCAGCGACGAGTAGCCGGTGCCGAAGTCGTCGATGGCCAGCGTGACGCCGAGCGCCTTGAGCCGGACGAGCTGCTCGAGGTTGTCGTCGGTGTCGGTCATCAGCACGCTCTCGGTCATCTCGAGGCACAGCTGGTCGGCCGGCATGCCGGTCTCGGCGAGGATCTCGGCGACCACGTCGACCAGGTCCTCGCGGTCGAACTGGCGGACCGAGACGTTGACCGCCATCTTGACCGGGCGCCCGTCGCCCGCGTTGCTCCACTCGACGGCCTGGCGGCACGCCTCGCGCAGCACCCAGCGGCCGAGCGGGACGATGAGCCCGGTGGCCTCGGCGATCGGGATGAACTCGGCCGGCGGGATCAGGCCGCGCGTGGGGTGCATCCACCGGGCCAGCGCCTCGAAGCCGATGACCTCGCTGCTGCCCAGGTCGACGGTCGGCTGGTAGTGCAGCTTCAGCTGGTCGCGTTCGAGGGCCACTCGCAGGTCGGCCTCCAGCTCGAGCCGGGCCACCAGGCCCGACAGCATCTCGGGGTCGTAGCTGGCGTAGCCGCTGCCGCCGGCCGACTTGGCCTTGTACATGGCCAGGTCGGCGTTGCGCATGAGCTGCTCGGCGCCGTCGGCCTCGCCGTCGGCGAGCATGCCGGCCGCGGCCAGGCCGATGCTGGCCTGCACGTGGATGTCGCGGCTGTCGCTGGCGAACGGCTCCTCGAGGACGTCGATGATGCGCTGCGCGACCTGCTCGGCGTCGTCGCCGCCGCGGTCCGACTCGATGAGCACGGCGAACTCGTCGCCGCCGAAGCGAGCCACGATGTCGCCCTCGCGCACCGACGCCCGCAGCCGGTCCGCCACCTGCACGAGCAGCTGGTCGCCGGCCAGGTGGCCGAGGCTGTCGTTGACCTCCTTGAAGCCGTCGAGGTCGAGGAAGAGCACGGTGACCTCACCGGCGTCCGGGCGGTTGCGCAGCGCGTCGCCGACCCGCTCCCGGAACAGCGCGCGGTTGGCGAGCTGGGTCAGCGCGTCGTGGTACGCCTCGTGGACCAGCTGGTCCTGCAGCTCCTTGCGCTCGCTGATGTCGCGGGTGTTGAGCACCAGGCCGGCCACGCTGGGGTCGCTGAGCAGGTTGGTGATGGTCATCTCGGCCTGCCGGCGCCGGCCGTCGCGGTGCTGGACGGTCAGCTCGAGCACGGTCGTCGCGTACGGCCGGCCCGCGACCTGCCGCAGCGCCTGGGCCAGCCGGAGGCCGGACTCGGGGTCGAGCAGCTTGGCGAGGCGGCGGCCGTGCAGGAAACGGGCCGGGTAGCCGAAGACCCGCTGCACCGACTCGCTCTGGTAGAGCACGTCGGCCTCGGGGCTGACCACGGTGACGACGTCGGAGCTGTGCTGCACGAGCGCCTTGAAGCGCTGCTCGCTGGCGAACAGCTCGGCCGTGCGGGCGGCGACGCGGGCCTCGAGCGTACGGGTGAGGTTGCGGTTCTCGCGCAGCGTGAGCAGCTGGCGGCCGACGATCAGCAGGATCAGGACCGACCGGGTGTAGGCCACGAAGCCGTTGCTGTGCCCCGTCGTCGCGTACCAGACGACCGAGGTGAACAGGGCCGCGAGCACCGCCACGTACGGCAGCAGGATGCCGACCGGCTGCCCGCTGTCCGCCTCGGTGGACTCGTCGTTGCGGCGGACCGGCATCAGCGCGGCCACCAGGATCAGCGAGAATCCGGTGAACCAGCCGACGTCGGTCACGCCGCCCGAGCTGTAGCTGCCGAGCAGGTTGAGGTAGGCGTACCCGATGTCGGAGACCGCGAATGCCCCGATGCCGGCGCCGACCAGCGCGAGCTGGTTGAAGGTGCGGCCGCCGCGGCGCTGCTGGGCCAGCATGTAGAGCACCATCGTCACGATCACCACGTCACCCAGCGGGTAGGCGAGGCTGACGTAGAGGGCGAGCGGGCCGCTCTGGCCGGCGTCGAGCAGCGGCTGCACCACGAAGATCCAGGCCATCAGCACGAGCGAGGCGGCGACCATGAGGCCGTCGAGGACGCTGCGCACCCGGCCGGCCAGGGCCTGGGTGCGGCTCGGCAGCACCAGCAGGCCGATCGGGGTGAGCAGGACCATGCCGAGGTAGCCGAGGTCGGCCTGGGACGGCAGTTGCACCTCGCGGCCCAGGACGGTCTGGGTCCAGCAGGCCGCGGCCTGGCCGAGGCCCCAGCTCAGCACGCCCAGGCCGATCAGGGCCCAGCCCCAGCGCATGCGCCCGGTGAACAGCCGGGCCCGCCACAGGCAGGCCACGGCCGCGGCGATCGCGGCGAAGCACAGACCGAAGTTGGAGACGAGCAGCCCGAAGTCGGCGCCGCCGGCTCCGGTGCTCAGGACGAGCGCGAACGCCACGACGAAGAACCCGACCAGGGCGCAGAGCGCGTACCACCCGGCCGGTGGCCGGTTGCCGGTCCGTGCTGAGGTGCTGGCTGCCATCAGACGTGTCTCCGGTCCACCAAGAAACCACCCCGAGGTGGGTGGTCGTAGGGCCTAGATCGGGACCGGAGGGGCGGCCTTGAGCAGTTCCCGGAGGCAAATCAGGAGCAAAGGCATTGACGTACGTAACTTTGTGGTGACAACGTTGTCACGGGAGGTTCATCCATGCACTTGCTGCTCAGCGCCGTTCTCGTCGCCGGTCTGGCCGCCACGCCCGCCACCGCTTCCACCGTTGCGCCCGCCGCCGCTTCCACCGTTGCGCCCGCCGCCGCTTCGGCGGCCGCCGCCGAGGCGCCGGTGGATCTCGTCCGCAACTTCGTCGGCACCCAGAACTTCGGCAACACCTTCCCCGGGGCCGCCGCGCCCTTCGGCATGGTGCAGGTCAGCCCCGACACCGGCGGTCAGGGCGGGTACGACTACAAGCAGTCGACCATCTACGGCTTCAGCCAGACGCACCTGTCCGGCGTGGGCTGCGGTGTCGCCGGCGAGCTGCCGATCATGCCGACCACCGGCGCGATCACCAGCGTCGACCCGAACGCCTACCGGTCGGCGTACAGCCACGACGACGAGCAGGCGTCGCCCGGCTATTACCGGGTGGGGCTCCCGACGTACGGCGTGCGGGCCGAACTCACCGCGACCGAGCGCACGGGCTGGCAGCGCCACACGTTCCCGGCCACCCGGGCGGCCAACATCCTGTTCAACACGGGCAAGGCCAACCAGTCCGTGTTCGACTCCGAGATCCACGTGGTGGGGGACCGGACTATCGAGGGACGGGTCGAGGCCGGCAACTTCTGCGCCGGCAAGGACGACCACACCGTCTGGTTCACGGCCTCGTTCGACCGGCCGTTCGCCGCGTTCGGCACCTGGCGGGGCTCGACCCGCTCCGACGGCAGCCGGGACGCGGCCGGATCGGGCTCGAACGGCGCGTACGTCACGTTCGACGCCTCGGCCGACCGGGACGTCGTGCTGAAGGTTGGACTGTCGTACACGGGACTGCCGGGCGCACGGGCCAACCTCGCCGCCGAGACCAGCGGCTACGACTTCGACGCGACCCGGGCGGCGTTGCGCGCCAAGTGGGTGGCGGCGCTCGACAAGGTCAAGATCGGCGGCGGTACGCAGGAGAGGCAGGTGGCGTTCTACACGGCGCTCTACCATTCGCTGCTGCACCCCAACCTGGCCGGGGACGTCGACGGCTCGTACGTCGGCTTCGACCGCACCGTGCACAAGGCGGTGGGCTACACGCCGTACCAGAATTTCTCGCTCTGGGACACCTACCGCCCGCAGAACCAGTTGCTCGAACTGCTCACCCCGGACGTCGCCCGCGACGTGGCGCTCAGCGTGCTGGCGATCGGCCGCGACGGCGGCTGGCTGCCCCGCTGGGCGCTCGTCAACAGCGAAACCAACATCATGACCGGCGACCCGGTGACGCCGTTCCTCGTCGAGGCCTGGTCCAAGGGGCTGCTGGCCGGGCATGAGGCTGAGGCCTACACGCTCCTGCGAGCCAACGCGTTGAGCGAGCCGCCGGCCGGGTCGCCCTACAACGGGCGTACGGGGATCCGGTACTACAGCGACCGCGGCTACATCCCGTCCGGGTTGCGGCTCGGTTCGGACTGCGTGCACAAGGGCGGCGACAACGACTGCGTGCACCCGGCGTCGGCCACGCTCGAATACGCGGCGGCGGACGCGTCGCTGGCACTGATGGCGGCCGGGCTCGGCCGGACCGCCGACGCGCAACTCTTCGCCGGTCGCGGCCAGTGGTACCGCAACCTCTGGGACTCCTCGATCAAGCAGTTCCGGCCGCGCACGGTCGAAGGCACGTGGCTCACCCCGTACGACCCGGTCGCGGCGTCCCAGCAGTTCCACGAGGGCGGCGCCTACCAGTACCAATGGCTGGTGCCGCAGGACCCGGCCGGGCTGGTGCGACTGATGGGCGGCCGCGGGGGCGCCGAGCGCCGCCTGGACGACTTCTTCGCGTACGCGAAACTGCTGAACGACCCGGCCGGAACCGCGCGCTCCGAGTGGATCGCCAGCCCCTACGACTACTACGCCAAGGCTACCTACAACCCGAACAACGAGCCCGACCTGCTCGCGCCGTACATGTACCACTGGGCCGGCGCCCCCGCCAAGACGGCCACGGTCGTCCGGGCCGCGATGACGCTGTTCACCACCGGTCCCGACGGCATGACCGGCAACGACGACCTGGGCACGATGAGCGCCTGGTACGTCTTCTCGTCGCTGGGCCTCTACCCCACGATGAGCGGGGCGAACTTCCTGGCCGTCTCGAGCCCGCAGTTCCCCTCGGCCACGCTGGCCCTGAAGGGCGGCCCGCTGACGATCACCGCCCCCGGCGCCTCCGACCAGAACCGCTACATCCAACGGGCCCAGGTCAACGGCGCGGAACTGACCAGGAACTGGGTGCCGTGGTCAGCGATCGGCGCGGGCGGCACGATCACCCACACGCTGGGCTCGACCCCGTCGTCATGGGGAACGTCCGCCGACGCCGAGCCGCCGTCGGTCAACCAGGCCGCCCCCGACAACCGCACTCGGCTCGACGCCACCCTCCGCCCGCCGACCGCGGCCCTGCCTCCCGGCGGCTCCGCCACCCTGACGGTCGACCTGGTGGGCCAGGCGCCGACGTCGCTGACACCGAGGGTGTCGGCCGCTGCCCCCGCCGGTTGGACGGCGACGGTCCGCCAGCCCGGCACGCTGACGTCACAAAACATGCCGGTCTCCGGCACCGCGACGGTCACGGTGACCGCCCCCGCGAGCGCCGCCGCAGGCACGTACCCCCTCGCGGTCACGGTGACCGGGGCCGGTGCCACCCTGCAGAAGTCGGCCGGCCTGGTTGTGACGACGCCCGTCGGCTGCGCCGCATCGTCAGCAGCCGGCCAGTGCGCGGTCACCCTGGCGTCCTCCCGCTCCCGCGACGGCACGGCAACGGTAGCCGCCCCCGCCCAGGGCAACTTCGACGGCAGCGGCTGGAGCTACGACGCCACCCTGCTGCCCCCGGCTGGTCCCGTCACGTGGTCCGGCGTGACCTACGACGCCCCCGACCCCACCGGCACGGCACCCAATTTCGTGCCCGCAACCGGGCAGACCCTGTTGCTGCCGCCCGCCACCCGAACCGCCGCCAACCTGGTGCTCACCAGCCACAACGGTCCCGTGGGAACCTCCGTCACCGTCGGCTACACGGACGGCACGTACGCGTCGACGCCATTGACCGTCGCCGACTGGTGCGGCACGGCGGCCCCGGGCACCACGGCCGTCCTTTCGATGCCCCACCGCATCAAGGCCGGTCAAGGGGTCGACGGCCCGCCGGTGGCCCTTTTCGGGGCCCGGATTCCGCTGAGCGCCGGTAAGCAGATTCGCTCGATCACTCTCCCCGCCGACCCCCGGGTCCACGTCTATGCCGTGACTTTGACCTAGAGCGTGATTCTGGTCGCCGGCGGCGTCGCGTGGCCGCCGGGCGCGCTTGCGCAGTCTTGGGTGCGGCGGGCTTGGTCCGCGGCGCGATCTGACCTGTCGATGGCGTCAGGTCTTGGGCCGCTGCGTGATCGGTCCGGGCTCGGGCGGTCCCGCGCAGCTGTGGAGGAGCGTGTGGCGTCAGAACTGTGGGCGGGTGCGCCACGTACCGTGCGGGCCGGAGTGCCGCGTGAGCTGAAGTGCTCGCTGGGCAGGAGTGCCGCGTCGGTTGGGGCGCAGCTTGAGTCTGGACGCAGCTGGGGGCTGTCGGCGCACTTGGGTTGAGGCCGCCTCCGCGTCCAGTGTGGAGGATTTACTCGGCTCGGCTCGGCTCGGCTCGGCTCGGCTCGGCTCGGCTTAGCAGCACCGTTTTGCGGGCGCCGGCGGGTTGCTGTTCCTGATCGCCGACATCGCGTTCTTCTCGGCGCGGGGCGGGGCGGGGGCGGCGGGGGCGTGGCGTGGCGGGGGGCGTGGCGGGGGGCGTGGCGGGGCGTGGCGTGGCGGGGCGGCACGGGGCGTGGCGGCGCGTGGCGTGGCGGCACGGGCGTGGCGGCGCGGGGTGGGGCGTGGCGGCGCGTGGCGTGGCGGCACGGGCGTGGCGGCGCGGGGTGGGGCGTGGCGGCGCGTGGCGGGGCGGGGCGGGGCGTGGGGCGGCGTCGTGTGGTCTATTTGGGAAGCGCAGCGGGCGCGGGCGCGCGCTCCGCGGCGTGAGGGTGAGGCGGCATCGCACGTGGCGGGCTCGGAATGTGGTTACACGTCGCGGCCCTGCCAAGTCGTCACGCAGGCCTCGTTGCCTTCGGGGTCGGCCAGCACCCAGAACGACGGGGCTCGGACGTCGGACAGCACCCGGCCACCCGCGGCGAGAGCGGCTTCGATGCGGTGCGGGGCCTCGTCGTGCGGCACCGAGATGTCGAAGTGCAGGCGGTTGCGCTGAGGGCGAGCGTGATCCATCTGCTGGAACCAGAGGGCCGGGCCCTGGCCGAGAGGGTCGACCAGCGGGCCGTCGGCGTCGGCGCCCGGCTCGTCGGCATAGCCCAGCACTGCCTGCCAGAAGGGGCGGACCGACGCGATGTCGAGCACGTCGACGGCGATCTCGAGCTGCTGAACGGACCTCCGGCCGGCGGCCGGCTCGGTCTTCAGCCCGGCCGCCGTGATCGCCCGGGCCAGCTCGGTGTCTCGCCCGGTCACCGCTCCGATCGCGAGCGTCTGCACCGTGAGCACGACCCGGTCAGCCCGGACATCGGCCCGCAGATGCCCATCGGCGTGTGCGCCACAGGCCGCCACCGCCCGGGAGGCGACCTCGACGGACTCAGCCAGCGAGCTCACCGTTACCGAGCTGCACAAAGCCCCTAGCACCAGCCGCCACCCATGGTCACCCACCGCATCCGACGCCGCCTGGCGGCTGAGCATTTCTTCCATGCCGCGCATCCTCGCAGGCCCGTACGACAGTTTCCGCCGTCCGCCGGCGGCTGTCCGGCCGGTGGACGGGCGGGTGAAGGCAGCCAGGAGGAATGCGAAGAAGATCAGGAGGTTGACGATCCAGCGCGGGTCGTCGAGGTGGAGGCCGGCCTCGAACTGGGCTCGTTCGGCGGCGGTCAACGGGGTGACGGAGCGCTCGGCCGTGTCGAAGTCGAGGCGATCGGCGGCGAAGGTGGCGTAGGTCCAGATGCGGAGGACGAAATAGAGGGCGGCGCCCAGCACGAGGAACAGTCGGCGGCGGCCGGAGTGCCAGCCGAGGATCAGCAGGGCGGGGATGATGATCAGCTCGGTCGGAACGTTCGCGGCGATCGCTATGGGGATGCTGGGAAGGAACAGCCCGACCATTGTCTCGCCGGTGATCGAGGAGCTGTCGAGGGCGACGTTCCAGAGCAGAATGCCGATGGCGCCGCCGAAGCCGAACAGCGCCATCGCGGTGACTCCCAGGCCGATGAGGGTGTCCTCGACCCGTGCGCTCACGACCGGTCGGCGGCTGACGGCTCGTGCGGCGAAGCTGATGAGCACCGCCCAGACCGTGCCGGCGAGCAGCGCCAGGGGCACGGGCAGGAACTCGGCCAGGGAGAGCCCCTGGACCACGATGACGAACACCGCCGCGAGGGCGTAGGGGATATGGCGTCTCATGGCGGCCGACCCTAGGAACCGGGCAGCTTGCGGGGCATCTGCCGATGGGCCTAGGCCGGGGTTTAAAGACGTCGATGCTGACTTGTCCAGGCCGGTCGGCGCGGCCGCAGCCGGCCGGTCAGCGCTCGGGCCGGCCGGTAGGCCCCGCGTCAGAGGCGCCGGGCGGTGCTGTCGCGGGTCGGCCGGCTGTGGGTGGTGGTTCCAGGAGGCCGGCCTGGCGGGCGTTGGCGACTGCCTGGAGGCGGCTGGTCGCCCCGAGCTTCCGGAAGATGTGGCTCAGGTGGGCCTTCACCGTGCCCGGAGCCACGAAGAGGATGCCCGCTATCTCGCGGTTGGAGCGGCCGGCGGCCAGTTGACGCAGCACGTCCATCTCGCGCGGGCTGAGCGGCTCGCAGACGGCGAGCGAGGAAAGCCCGGGCGAGGAGGGGGTGGGCGAGGAAAGCCCGGGCGAGGAGGGGGTGGGCGAGGAGGCCGTGCGGGAGGAGGTCGCGCGCGAGAAGGGCGGTGCGGGCGGAGGCGGCGTGGAGGACACCGGCGGGAGTGCCGCCGGGACGACGGTCGGGGCGGGCAGGCTCCGGACGGCCAGCACGGCGATCAGCAGGACCACGGTGCCGAAGATCGGCAGCACCCACCACCTCGGGTCGCCTCGCTCCACCATGGCGAACGACCAGCCGACGACCACCATCGCCCAGGTGAAGCAGCCGGTCAGGACGACGGCGGTCCGAAGAGCGCGGCGGGACCGGTCAGACATCGGTGGCCTTGTCCCAGCGTTCCAGGTCGCGCAGCCACGCGTTCGCGTTGCCGTCGGACGGGGCGCGCCAATCCCCCCGCGGGGAGAGGGAACCGCCCGCTGCGACCTTGGGGCCGTTGGGCATGGCGGAGCGCTTGAACTGGGCGAAGGCGAAGAAGCGACGGCAGAACTGCTCGAGCCAGTGGCGGATCTCGGGCAGGTCGTAGGACACCCGCTTCGGTGCGGGGAAGTTGGGTGGCCAGGCGCCCGCGTTGGCGTCGTGCCAGGCGTGCCAGGCCAGGAAGCCGATTTTGGAGGGGCGCATGCCGTAGCGGAGGATGTGGAAGAGCGCGAAGTCGTGCAGGGCGTACGGGCCGATCGTGCTTTCCGTTGATTGCAGTTCGGCTCCGGGCACCAGCTCGGGGCTGATCTCGGTGTCGAGCACCGACGTGAGCACCTCGCCTACCTCGGGGTCGAAGATCTTTTCGCTGACCACCCAGCGGATCAGGTGTTGCATCAGCGTTTTCGGCACGCCGCCGTTGACGTTGTAGTGGCTCATCTGGTCGCCTACGCCGTAGGTGCACCAGCCCAGCGCCAGCTCGGACAGGTCGCCGGTGCCCAGCACGATGCCGCCGCGCTGGTTGGCCAGGCGGAACAGATAGTCGGTGCGCAGCCCGGCCTGCACGTTCTCGAACGTGACGTCGTAGACGGGCTCGCCCGACGCGAAGGGGTGCCCCATCTCGGTGAGCATCAGCTTCGCCGTCGACGTGATGTCCAGTTCGGCCGCCGTCACTCCGAGGGCCTGCATCAGTCGGAGCGCATTGTTCTTCGTACCGGCGCTGGTGGCGAAGCCCGGCATGGTGAAACCCAGGATGTCGCTGCGCGGGCGCCCGGCCCGGTCCATCGCCCGCGCCGCCACGATGAGCGCGTGCGTCGAGTCGAGACCGCCGGAGACGCCGATGACCACCTTGGGGTTGCCGATCGCCGCGAGCCGCTGCTGCAGGCCGGCGACCTGGATGTTGTACGCCTCGTAGCAGTCCAGCGCGAGCCGTTGCACGTCCGCGGGCACGAACGGGAAGCGCTCGACGCGACGCCGCAGGCCGAGGTCGGCTGTCGGCGGGTCGAGCTCGAACCGTACGGGCCGGAATTCAGAAGTCCGGCCGGCGTGGGTGCGCCGGTTGTCGTCGAAGCTGCCCATCCGCAGCCTCTCCTGGCGGAGCAGGTCGAGGTCGATGTCGGCCACCGAGGCCAGGTCGCCGAGGGGGAACCTTTCCGATTCGGTTAGCAGCACGCCGTTCTCGAAGATCATCGTCTGCCCGTCCCAGGACAGGTCGGTGCTCGACTCGCCCAGGCCGGCGGCGGCGTAGACGTACGCGGCCAGGCAGCGCGACGACGCCGACTTGCACAGCAGCTTGCGGTCCTCGGCCCGGCCGACGGTGATCGGGCTGCCCGAGAGGTTGAGCAGCACGGTCGCCCCGGCCAGCGCGGCCTCGGCGCTCGGCGGGATCGGAACCCACATGTCCTCGCAGATCTCGACGTGCACCACGAGGCCGGGCACGTCCGCGGCCTCGAACAGCAGATCCGTGCCGAAGGGAATCTGCTGCCCGTCGAGGGTGAAGCTGCCGCCGCGCTCGTCGTCGCCCGCCGCGATCTGCCGCTTCTCGTAGAACTCGCGGTAGTTGGGCAGGTACGACTTCGGGGCGATGCCGAGGATCCGGCCGCGGTGCACGACGACCGCGCAGTTGTAGACCCGGTTGCGGTGCTGCAGCGGCGCCCCGACGACGAGCACCGGCAGCAGCTCGGCCGACCCGGCGACGACCGTGCGCAGCCCGGCCAGCACGTCGTCGAGCAGCGCGTCCTGCATGAGCAGGTCTTCGATCGAATAGCCGCTGAGCCCCAGCTCGGGGAAGAGCGCGACGGCCACGCCCTGTTCCGAGCATTCGCGGGCCGTACGCAGGATCGCCTCGGCGTTGGCGGCGGGGTCGGCGATGGCGGCGTGGTTGGTGCACGCGGCGACCCGCGCGAACCCGTGCTGGTAGATAGACCGGAAGTTCACCGCCCCATTCTCCGGCACGGGCCGCGCAAAATCCTCCGGTCAGAGCAGGGGCGAGTCGACCTTGTCCCAGCGCAGCAGCGACCGGTATTCGAGGCGGCCCGCCCGCTCGCCCTGTCGCAGCAGCTCGTGGACTTCGCGGGCCTGCTCCTCGCCGGCGGCGACGGCCAGCCGCCCGGGCCCTATCTCTTCCGTCACAACGCCGGGCAGCTCCGGCGCCGGGCCGTCGTGCCGCACCGCGAACGTGACCCGGCCCGAGGGGCGGATCACCTCGCCGGCGTAGCCGCGGGCGTCGACGCGCACGACGTCGCCCAGGGCCAGGCGCATCTGCAGGAACGGCACGCAGCAGATCTCGGCGGTCCGCGCGTCGAGGCGGCGCACGGCCAGTTCCTCGTCGCGCGGCGGCTCACCCGTCCCGGGCACCAGAATCAGCGTCAGCACGGTGCCGTTCGCCCGCTGCTGCAGCGTCACCAGCCCGGCCACGCCCGCGGCGAGCAGCACGAGCCCCGCTCCCAGGCGAACCAGGGGCCATGACGGTCGCCACCGAGCCATCCCGTCAGCTTCGCAGCAACGCGGCCATTTCCGGAAGCTTGAAGAACTCGGCTGTGGCGACCGCGGACGGAGTGCCCGCGTCGGGATCGGCGCCGGCGGCGAGCAGGGTCGTCACCGTCTCGGCGCTCTGCCGGAAGACCGCGGCCGACAGGGCGGTCTGGCCCCGGTCGTTGACCCGGTTGGGGTCGGCGCCCCGCTCCAGCAGGGCGGCCACCGTGCCGGGATGCTCGTGGTAGGCGGCGAGGATCAGCAGGGTGTCGCCCTTGTCGTTGGTGAGGTTGGGCGGCAGGCCCGCCGTCACGTTGGCCGCGAGCTCCTCGGTGGCGCCGGCGCGGGCCAGGTCGAACATCCGATGGGCGTACGCGATCGTCTCTTCATCCAGCTCAGCCACAGCCGCACTTTATCGGCCGCGTCTCAGGCGGGCAGGTCGAGACCGACGCGCAGCCAGCGGGCCAGGTCCTGGATCTCGTGGCGGACGTCGGCCTCGACGGCGGGCGGCGCCGGCTGGTCGAAGTGGATCGCGTCGACCCGCAGGACGCCCTGCTTGCGGTCGGTGGTGGCGTCGAGCTTGCCGATCAGGCGGTCGCCGCTGAGGATGGGCAGGGCGTAGTAGCCCCAGCGGCGCTGGGCGGCCGGCTTGTACATCTCGAGGTTGTAGTCGTACTCGAAGAGGTCGGCCATCCGCTTGCGGTCGAAGATCAACCGATCGAGCGGGGACAACAACGCCGTACGCCCCTCGAACCCGCCGGAGAGAAAGGCCGGGTCGACCTTCCAGCGGCCGCGCACGCCCTCGATCACGGCCGGCTCACCGGCCTCGCTCTTCCGGACGATTCCCAGCGACCGCAGCAGCCGCTCGGCCCGGATCGTGGCCGCCTCGGGGCCGGGCACCATCTCGTCGGGGTAGACGCGGCGGGCCAGGTCGAACAGCCGCTCCCGGCCGTCGCGGTCGGCCACCGCGACCTCGCCCCGCACGATCAGGCATTCGAGCATCATGCTGACGTTGCGGTTGTTGTTCCAGCCCGACGAGCCCCACGGCACCTGCGCCGTGTCCGGGATCGAGGTCTGCGGCACCGGGCCGTCGACGTCCAGGATCTCGAGGATGTCGAGCCGGAACCTGTCGTTCGCGTCGACCCAGTGCTGCGCGCCGGGGTGGCCGAACTGCGAGTCGGGCGCCGCGTGGGCGGCCATGTCGGCGCGGAAGAGCGGGATGTCCTCCATCGGGCGGATCATGCCCCGCAACTCGACGTACGTACGGTCGGCGAGCCCCTCGGCCAGCTCCGACATCCGGTAGCCCGAGCCGAGCCGGCTCCACGCCACGAGGTCGGCGCTGGGGGCGACCGCGGCGGTCTGGTCGTACTGCAGGAACGTCAGTCGGCTGACCACGTCGTACAGGTCGGCCGGACGGTGGGCGTCGAGCAGTTGGGCACGCACCGCGATGCGGCGCGCCTCCCGACGACTCAGCTCGACGACCACCCACCAGACCCTAGATGAACTACGGCCGGCCCGGCCCCGCCAGGTCGCGCAGCACCTCCAACGCTCGCTTGACGGTATATATCGTCGCCCGTACTGTCATCGCCATGCAGGAACCCACCTTTCTGATCCTCGCCGCGCTGGCCGAGCAGCCGTTGCACGGCTACGGGGTCATCCAGGCGGTCGCCGCGCTGTCCGGCGGCGACGTGAAACTGCGGGCCGGCACGCTCTACGGCGCGCTCGACCGGCTCGACGAGCGGGGCCTCATCGAGGTCGACCGCGAAGAGGCTGTCGACGGCCGGCTGCGGCGCTACTACCGGCTCACCGACAGTGGCGCGGGGGCGCTGTCGGCCGAGATCGGGCGGCTGCGCCGCAACGCCACCGCGGCCGAGCAGCAGTTGCGCCGCCGCCCGCAGGTGTCGTTCGGCGGGGGTGCCGCGTGACGCTCGAGCGCCGCTACCACCGGCTGCTGCTGGCCTACCCCCGTCCCTACCGGCGTGGCCACGGCGCCGAGATCGTCACCACGCTGCTCGAGATGGCGCCCCCGGGCCAGACCCGGCCCAGCGCGTCCGACGTCTGGCACCTGTTCCGCAGCGGCCTGCGGCAGCGTTTCCGGCTGCCGTCCGGTCGCCCGCTCGTGTGGGTCGCCGCCGTGCTGATCACCGTGGTCACGGGGGCCTTCGGTGCCGCCGCGGGTTCCTGGGTGGCCGAGCAGACGTTCACCGACCTGCCGGGCGACGCCGCGATCGAGGCCCTGACCCGGCAGGCGGCGGGCGGCGGCAACGAGTTCGGCATGGACCGCTCGGCCTCGCCGTGGTGGACCACCCTGGCCACCGGCGGGGTCGACGCGCCGAGCTACACGCCCGAGGCCGCCCAGGCCCGGTTGACGGCCGACGGCTGGTCGGTGACCGCGATCCGGACCGTGCCCGGGTCGTCGTTCACCACCGACCCGGCAACCGGGGCCACGATCGAGGTGCCCGCGCCGGGCAGTGTCTTCGAGGCCACTCGCGACGGGCTCACCATGCAGGTCAGCGGCTACATCACACCCGAGCACGGCACCATCAGCGCCGAGTTCTGGCCGGCCGACACCGGTGCGATGCGACCGCTGATGCTCGCCGGGGCCGTGCTGGGCCTGATCGCCGGATGGCTGCTGACGGCGTCCGGGGCCTACCGGATGCGCGCGTTGCCGCCCGGCCGCCGCCGGTCCGCGGCCGTCCTGACCGGGATGGCGCTGGTCACCCTGGCCCTGCCCGCGCTGGCGCTGTGGGTGAACGTGGGGCGCGTGCTCAGGCCCACCGATCCGCCTGCGTGGACCGTTCACAGCGCGTTCAACCCCGGCCCGTACTGGTCCTACGGTCCGGCGTGGATGGTGCTCGTGCTCGCGGTGATCGGTCTGATCCTGGCCGTCGACGCCTGGGTGCTGCTGCTCCTGCGGCGCCCCACGCCGACCCCGGTGACGGCTTAGCGGCCGGTCCGGCCGATCGGCGCCCCGCGTGATCGGCCGGACCGGCCTAAAGTTGCCGGCATGTTCCGTAACGAGGATCTTGCGCTGCTTCACCGGCCGCTGTACGCCTACCTCACCGTCGCGCCGCGCGGTGAACGATGGCCGTCGCCGCGGCCGGTGTGGTTCGAGGTGACCGCCGACGGCGACCTGCAGATGTTCTCGGTGCCGGGCGCACCGAAGCTCGACCGCCTGCGCGAGCAGCCCCGCGCCTCGGTCGTCGTGGCCGCCCCGACCGGCGAGCCCGAGTACTGGGTGGCGGTCGAGGGCACGGTCACCCTGCACGACGACGGCGGTCCGGAGCTCGCGGCCCGCCTGGCCGACCGCTACTGGGGCACGCTCGACGAGCAGCAGCGCCGGCTGCTCGACGAGTGGCGCGAGACCGGCCTGGTCCGGATCGTGCTGCGTCCTTCGTCGGTCAACCGGTACGCCGGCTGACATGACCGTGACCGTCACGCCCCTGGTCGACCCGGTTCAGTCCGCGTCCGGCCGCCGGTTGGCCTGGTTGGCCGGCGGCCAGGACGGGCGGCCGCTGGGCACCGCCTTCCTGTGGGTGCCCGCGGCCGAGGCGGTGGCCGAGCTCGAACTCACCGTCCACCCGGCCGAACGTCGCGCCGGTGTGGGAAAGCGGCTACTGGGGGCCGCCACCGCTGCTGCGGCCGAGCAGGGAATGGCGAGCCTGCGTACCGAAGCGGTCGCCCGGGACTCGGCGGGCGAGCAGTTCTGCCGCGCGAACGGCTTCCGTACGGTTCTGGCCCTGACTTACACGCGGCGGCCTATGGAGAACGGCCCGGCCGCCGCCGTCCCCGCGCCCGGCTACCGCCTGATCCACTGGGACGGCATGGTTCCGGACGAGCTGGCCGAAACGTACGCTCGTTCCAAGCGGGCCATGGACGACATGCCCATGGGTGAGGCCGCCACGGCGCCGGAACCGTGGACCGTCGAACGCCTGCACTTCGTCGCGGGCGTGGTCGCCCGCCGCGGCGACATCCTGTGCACCACCGCCGCCGTGGCCGCCGACGGCGAGATCGCCGGCTTCACCGAACTGGTCGTGCCGGGCGACGGCGCCGGCGACGCCCAGCACTACGGCACCGGCGTGCTGCCCGGACACCGCGGCCACGGGCTGGCCCGCTGGATGAAGGCCGAGCAGATCAACCGGACCCGCGACCGGTTCCCGCACCTGGCCGGGCTGCTCGCCGACACCGCCGACGACAACGACGCGATGCGCCGGGTCAACGACCTTCTCGGCTACCGGCCGACCCACCGCAGCGCGCTCTACCAGCTCGATGTCATTCGGCCCTGAGTCCGTCCACCCAGCGTTCCAGCTCGGCCGGGGAGCGCAGCAGCACCGTCTCGGGAAAGTCGGGGCTGTCGTGCCAGAGCCGCATGCGGGCCTGCTTGCGGCGAAACGATCCGATGTGGAAATAGAGCAACGACTCACGGTCGAGGAAGGCCAGTCGCCACGTCTCGTAATTGCCGTTGCAGATCGGTGTGCGGTGCACGATGTTGCTGATCGAGCGGCGCAGCAAGCGGCCCCACGAGATCCGGCGCGGCATGTCCAGGCCCACGATGAGGTCGGCCCGCTCCAGCACCAGGTCGATCCAGATGGCGTAGCCGGCGTCGATCACCCAGGCGTCGCCGGCCAGCAGCTCGCGGATCAGCTCGCGCTGCTCCGGCTCGGGCAGCGGCACCCAACCCGGTCGCCAGGTCAGATCATCAATGGAGTGGTACGGAATTCCGAGGCGCTCACCGAGCCGGGCCGCCAGTGTCGACTTGCCGGAACCGGCCACCCCGTAGACCACGATCCGCTTCATGGGGTCAGTATCACTGGCCGGCCAAGCCGTCCTCGAAGGCGATTATCACCAGCTGGACCCGGTCCCGTACGCCCAGCTTGGCGATCGCCCGGGTGATGTGCGTCTTGGCCGTCAACGGGCTGATCACCAGCTCACGGGCGATGTCGTCGTTGGACAGGCCGGTCGCGACGAGCCGCACCACCTCGCGTTCCCGCTCGGTCAGCACGCTCAGCCGGTTGCCGTTCGGCGCGGCCGCCGGGCGGTGTGCGAATTGGCCCACCACCCGCCGGGTGACGCTGGGGGAGAGCAGCGCGTCCCCCGCGGCGACGACCCGGACCGCCTGGCGCAGGCCGTCCGGGCTGACCTCTTTGGTGAGGAAGCCGCTGGCCCCGGCCGCCAGCGCCGCGAACACGTACTCGTCGGTCTCGAACGTGGTCAAAATGATCACGCGGGTGTCCGGGGCGAAGGCCAGGATCTCGCGGGTGGCCGAGATGCCGTCCCGGCCGGGCATCCGGATGTCCATGAGGATCACGTCGGGCCGCAGGCTGCGGGCGGTGCGCACGGCCTCGTCGCCGGTGGACGCCTCGCCGACGACCTGGATCTGTTTGTCCCGGCGGAGCAGGCTGCGGAAGCCGGCCCGTACGAGATGCTGGTCGTCGGCGAGAAGTACGTTGATCATCCTTGCTCCCGCGTGCCGTCGGCTGGGTAGGGGATCGTGGCCCGTACGCCGAAACCGCTTCGGCCCGCGCCCGCCGTGAGCGCGCCGCCCAGCGCGGCCACTCGCTCCCGCATGCCCGCGATGCCGTTGCCGTCGACCACGGGATCGGGCGCCTCGCCGTTATCCTGCACGTCCACCACCACACTGGCCGGCGCGTAGCGCAACGTGACCGACACCCGGCTCGCTCCCGCATGGCGGACGGTGTTGGTCAGCGATTCCTGCACCACCCGGTAGATCGCGGTGGCCACCGCCGCCGGCACGTGCGAGCGCTCGCCGAACTCGTTCACCGACACCGTCAGCCCGGCCGCCCGCACCTGCTCGGCCAGCCGCTCCAGCCCGTCGAGTCCGTCGGCAGGCTCGGCGATCGCCGGGGCGCCACCCTCACGCAGCACGTCGACCAGCGACTTCAGGTCGGACATGGCCTGCCCGCGTACGTCCTGGGCCAGGCGCAGCGACGAGCGGGCCTCCTCGGGGTCGGTGTCGAAGGCGTCGAGCGCGACGTTGAGGTGCACACCCACCACGGCCAGCGTGTGCGAGACGACGTCATGCAGGTCGCGGGCGATCCCGACGCGCTCCTCGGCCCGGCGCCGCCGCGACTCCAGTTCGCTCTCGTGCTGGTCCTGGGCCAGGCGCAGGGACATCTCGTGCTGCCAGCGGCGGGTGCTGAGGTAGGCCGTGGTGGCGGCGAGCACGGCGGCCAGCCACAGCGCGTCCCCGCCGACGTGCGCGAGCGTCCAGTCGGCGGAGTGCTGCTCCTGCATGACGAAGGCGTCCCAGCCGGCGCCGTAGAGCAACGCCACCCCACCGGCGACAGCCGCGAACCGCAGGCGCCCGGCGAGCACGACAGCCACGAACGCCGCTGTGGCGGGCCACACCCAGCCGGATCCGACCAGGTCCGAGCCCCGCAGCGCGGCCACCAGCGAGAGCGAGAAGACCAATACCGTACGGGGATACCGCGGCGCCAGGAACGCGGCGGCGGCCAGCCAGAAGGCCAGCGTGAGAGTCATGACGGTCTGCCGGTTGCCGCCGGTGACGGCAAGGCCCGCGGGTACGCCGACCAGGGTGACGGCTGGTGCGAGAAATCTGTTCATGGCCGGGACGCTAGGGCCGGCCAGGGGTGCCGCACGTCGTCCCGCCGCGGACACTTCCATCGACGCCTCCCGACTACCACCTGCACCATTTGGAGTATCCCGCCCGCTACGGTGGCCCGGTGCCCCTACCCGCCACCTCGAGCTTCGTGACCGCCGACGGCCGGACCCTGCAGTACTGCCTCTACGGCCCCGAGGACGGCCTGCCGGTGATCGCGCACAGTGGCACGCCGAGCAGCCGCTGGAAGCGCCCGTCCCAGCTCGAGACGATGGAGCGCAGCAAGCTGCGGCTGCTCTACTACGACCGCCCCGGCTACGGCGGCTCGACCCGCCAACCCGGCCGCACGGTTGCGGACGCGGTGGCCGACACCGAGGCGCTGGCCGACGCCCAGGGCTGGTCGCGCTTCGCCGTCCTCGGCGGCTCGGGCGGCGGACCGCACGCCTTGGCCTGCGCCGCGCTGCTGCCCGAACGGATCCTGCGCTGCGCGGTCCTCTCCGGCATCAAGCCGGCCCTGAAGCCGCACGTGGAGGAGTCGTCCCTGCGGCCCAGCCTGTCCGATAACGCAGCCGGCGTGATGGCCGCGGTCGCCGCCGGCGGCCCCGAGGCGCCCTTCGAGCCCGGCCCACCGGCTCGCGACAATCCCGACGCCCTGGCCCGGCTCCGTGCCACGTTCACCGACAGCCTGGACGGCTGGGTCGACGACACCCTGGCCTTCGCCCGCCCGTGGGGCTTCGACGTCGAAAGCATCAAGGTCCCGGCCGCGGTGTGGCGCGGCGCCGACGACCAGGCTGTCCCGGCCGACCACGCCGAGTGGCTGCTGTCGCACATCCCCGGCGCCGAGGGTCACGTCTACCCCGGCGGCCACCTGCCCGGCCCCGGCACCTGGACCGAGATCTACGACTGGCTGGCCGGCCCGCTCAGCCGCTGATCGAGTTCCTGGAAGAGAGCCTCGGGCAGCGCGAACCCGTGCCGTGCGGCCAGTTGCTGCCAGGCGTCCCGGCCCACACCCCACGCCGCGGCCCCGAACTCGTTGACGACGACGTGCCGGAGCTCGCCCACCTCGGCGAGCCAGGCCCGTGCGTCCGGAGTGGCCGCTGGGCCGAAGAACAACCAGAACTCGACGTCGCTGTGCGCGTCGGCCTCGCCACTCACGAAAGATCCGTAGGTGAGCGCCGCCACCAGCCGCGGATCGTCCCGGCAGAGCCGCGCGACCCGCTCCAGAAGACGTTGCTGGACAAGCACCCGATCACCGTATCCGGGCCTTCGTGCACACTGACGGTTTGCCGTTCGACCGAAGGGCTGAGCCGTGCCCGACCGACCAGAGATTGTCTGCATCTGCGGCTCCATGCGGTTCGTGGAACAGATGCGTGCGGCGAGTCTCGAACTGACCTTCGCCGGTGTCATCGTCGTCGCGCCGGACGAAGCAGGCGAGCTGATCACCGACGAGCAGAAGGCGGTGCTGGACGCCCTCCACCTGCGCAAGATCGACCTGGCTGACCGGGTTCTGGTCGTCAACCCCGGCGGGTACATCGGCGAGTCCACGCGCAGGGAGATCGCCTATGCCCGGGCCGGCGGCAAGCCGGTCTCGTTCACGGATCCCGTCTGATCCAACGGGTCCAGACCTTCAGCAGCACGGCCGGAGCCGGCGGGATCGGCGGTTTCCGGTCAGTCGGCCTCACGCCGGGCCTTGGCGCGGCGTTTGCCCTCGTGCATGGCCTGGACGCGGGCGACCGGGATGGTCCGGCCCTCGTCGATCAGGCCCTGGTCGAGCTTCTGCGGGTCCGGCATCGCCGACGCCCACGGGTCGCCGCCGCCGAGCAGGCCGGGAGCGGTGTGGACGGTGAAGTCGGCCGGAGTGACGTTGTCCAGTTCGTCCCACGGCACCGGGAACGAGACCGGGACGCCGGGGCGTGCGCGCGGGCTGAACGCGGCCGCCACGGTTGCCCCGCCCGAGCGGGTCGCGTCGAGGAACACCTTGCCGTGCCGGTCGTCGCGGATGAAGGCCGTGGTCGCCAGCGCAGGGTCGAGGCGTTCGGCCCGGGCGGCCACCGCTCGGGTCGCGGCGGCGACCTGTTCCGCGTCGGCCTGGCCGTCGAGCGGGACGAAGACGTGCACCCCCTTGGACCCGCTGGTCTTGACCGCGCCGGACATGCCGGCGCCGGCGAGTGCCTCCCGCACCAGGCGCGCGGCCCGCACGGCCAGGGTGAAGTGCGACGAACCCTCGGGCGGGTCCAGATCCATGATCAGGTGGGTCGGCTGGGTGGAGCCGGCGAGCATCAGGGCGGGGTGGTATTCGATCGCGCGCTGGTTGCCGAACCACAGCAGCGTGCGGCGGTCGTTGCACAGGCCGTACGTGACCTCGCGGTGCGACGCCTCGGCCCACACCTTGGTGCGCGGCACCCAGTCGGGCGTGTACTTGGGCAGGTTCTTCTGCATGAACCTGTCCTGCCCGCGCAGCAGGCGGATCACCGACAGCGGCCGGTCGTGCAGCACCGGCAGCATGCAGTCGCGCACCGCGTCGAGATAGTCGATCAGGTCGCGCTTGGTGGCCCCCGCATCCTCGAACAGTTCCTGGTCGAGGTTCGTCAGCGCGACCCCGTCCCGCTCCTCACCGGTGCTCTTGCCCGCCATCCGCCCATCGTGCCGTAACTACCGCAGCTGGGCGACCCAGATGGCGGGCAGGACCATCAGGAGCGTCAGGATCACGTACGCGCTACCGAGGCCGAACCGGCGGCCGTGCGTGGCGATCACGGCCGCGAGGAAGGGCAGGGTCACGGTCAGCAGGGCGGCGATCGAGATGATCTCGGGCTCGCGGTCGCGCCCGGTCACGCCGTACCCGATGAGAATCGGCACGATGACCGCCCAGCCCACGGTCAGGGCGGTGACGACGCGGCGCACCCGGACGCGGCGCGCGATCTCGGCGGGGTCTTTCTGGCAGGCGTACGCCATCCGCTCGGCGAAGCCCTGAGCGGTGCGCGGCAGACGGACGTCCTCGGTGGTCACAGGCCAGAGCGTACGGCCGATCTTGCTCCGCCGTCTCCTGCGCCACGGGTGATTTGACCGAATCGTCATCCAAGACTCGCCGCTGCCCCTGGCGCCCTGGTTGGGGCGTGTTGTTGCTGTCCCCGGCACGCCGGTCGGGTGTGTTGTTGCTGCCCCGGGCGCGCTGGTCGGGTGTGTTGTTGCTGCCCCGGGCGCGCTGGTCGGGTGTGTTGTTGCTGCCCCCGGCACGCCGGTCGGGTGTGCCGGGGGCCCGGGCCGGCTCATGACCGGGCCGGCGTCTAGCTCTTGACGGAGCCCGCCATCAGGCCGCCGATGAACCAGCGGCCGAGCAGGACGTACACGAGCAGGGTGGGTAGCGACGTGATCAGCGCGCCGGCCATCGAGGCCGCGTAGTCGGGCGACTGGGCTCCGGCCAGAGCGTTCAGGGCGATCGTGATCGGACCGTTGCGGGTGTTCGACAGGAAGATGGCGAACAGGTAGTCGTTCCAGGCCGACGTGAACTGCCAGATGACCGTGACCACGAACCCGGGCATCGAGATCGGCAGGATGATCCGGCCGAACGTGCGCAGCAGACCCGCGCCGTCGACCCGGGCCGCCTCGATGAGTTCCTCGGGGACCGTGGTCGCGTAGTAGTTCCGGAAGATCAGCGTGCAGATCGGGATGCCGTAGACGCAGTGCACGAAGACGAGCGTCGTGATGCCGGGCGGGATGCCGAGCGTGGTGACGATCTCGCGCAGCGGGATCATGACGGCCTGGTACGGGATGAACATGCCGAACAGGATCAGCGTGAACACGACGTCGGCCCCGGGGAAGCGCCAGCGCGACAGCACGAAACCGTTGGCCGCGCCGATCAGCGACGAGATGATCGCGACCGGGACGGCCAGCTCGAAGGTGCGGATGAAGGACGGGCGCAGGACGTTCCACGCCTTCTCCCAGGACGCCAGGGTCCACGTCTCGGGCAGGCTCCACTGGCTGGTCACGCCGATGTCGGCGCCCGACTTGAAGCTGGTCACGATCAGCACGTACATCGGCATCAGCACGATGATCAGGAAGAACAGGGCCAGCAGGTACTTGATGATCGACCCCGGGCCGGTCTTCGGGCGCGGCTTGCGCCTCGGCTCGAGCGTCTCGACGGGAGGCGGCGGCGCTGCGATCGACGTCGTCGTCATGCGTTCTTCTCCGCCCGGTTGGTGTAGATCAGATACGGCACGATGACGACCGCGACGAGCAGCAGCAGAATGATCGAGATGGCCGCGGCCTTGGCGTAGTCGCTGGTCAGCAGCGTCTGCCAGACGTAGATGGCGGGCACCTCGGTCAGCCACTGGGGGCCCGAGACGCTCATGATCAGGTCGAACATCTTCATCGACATGTGGCCGAGGATGATCAGCGCGGACAGCGCCACCGGCGTCAGCTGCGGGAAGATGACGTTGCGGTACAGGCGGTAGGTGCTCGCGCCGTCCATGGCCGCGGCCTCGCGCAACTCGGCCGGGATGCCCCGGAAGCCGGCCAGGAACAGCGCCATCACATAGCCGGCCAGCTGCCACATCGCCGGGATGGCCATCGAGGCCATGCCCCAGTTGGGATTGGTCCACCAGGTGCTCTGCAGAGAATCGAGACCCAGGCCACCGAGTACGGCGTTCAGGCCGCCCGCGTTCTCGCCCTTGTTCGGGTTCATCAGCCAGCGCCACACCACACCCGACGCGACGAACGACACCGCCATGGGGAAGAGGTAGACCGTACGGAAAAAGCCCTCCCCCTTGATTCCCCGCTCCAGGATGAAGGCCCAGAGCAGGCCGAAGAACATGGCGCCGACCAGGAAAACGACCGTGAAGATGGCCAGGTTCTTGAGCGAGTGGGTGAACCGGTCGTTGATGTCCTCGGTGAACAGTTTCGTGTAGTTCTCGAGGCCGACGAAGCCCTTGGATCCGAGGGCGTTGTGCTCGTCGGAGACGGAGACTTTTGTCGTCCAGGCGATCAGGCCGTAGACGAAAATGGCGAGCAGGATCAGCGAGGGGGAGAGCAGTAGCAGGCCCGGTCCCCAGTGCCGGAGTTTGCGCATCCGGGCTCCCTTCCACAACATGCGGAAAATGGGGGCGGCTCACGGCCGCCCCCATCTACTCAGGTGCTTACTTCTTGACGAACTGCGACGCGGCTGTGGCCAGGGCCTTCTGCAGCGCGGGGACATCCTGCTTGGTCGAGAAGGCGCCGAGGGCCGAGTTGGCCGCACCCTGCCAGCCCTGCGAGCAGGCCGAGCCGTGGGCGCACGACGGCACCTGCTTGGCCGACTTCCAGTCGGCCATGGCGGCCTGCTGGTACTTCGGGTAGTCGGCGGGCGCGGCGTCCGTACGGGCGGGGATCGAGCCCTTCGTAGTGTTGAACGCCTTCTGGCCGGCGGCCGAGCCGACGGTCTTCAGCCAGCACTTCGTACCCTCGGGGTTGTTGGCCCCCTTGGGCAGCACGAATGAGTCGGCCAGCCACTGGAAGGTGTCGCCGTTGCCCGGGAAGGTGAACCAGGCGTAGTCGGTGAACTTCTTGGCGTCCAGGTCGGCCGCCTCCCAGTCGCCCATCAGCTGGTAGCCGGCCTTGCCGTCCATGACCAGCTTCTCGGCGTCGGTCCAGTCCAGGGCGTCGCGGTCGGTGTTGGTGTAGGTCAGCAGCGTCTTGAAGTCGTTGATGGCCTTGGTGACCAGCGGGTCGTTCCAGTCGGTGGCGCCGTTCCACAGGCCGGTGAACTTCTCCGGGCCGAGGTCGGTGATCAGCACCGACTCGAACAGCATCAGCTGCGTCCAGTCCTTGCCGATCGCCAGCGGCGCCTTGATGCCCTTGGCCTTGACCTTCTCGAGGTCGGCGATGAAGCCGGCCAGATCGGTCGGGTCCTTGGTGATGCCGGCGTCGGCCAGGACCTTCTTGTTGGTCCAGACCACGTTCGCGCGGTGGATGTTGGCCGGGACCGAGTAGATCTTGCCCTCGACGGTCAGGTTGTCGATCAGACCCTGCGGGAACGCCTGCTTGAGGCCCCACGCGTCGTAGTCGGCGCTGATGTCCTCGACCTGTCCGGCCAGGATGTAGTCGCTCAGCTCGGCGCCCGCGTGAGCCTGGAACGTGTCCGGCGGGGTGCCCTGCTGCAGGCGCGACGCGAGCACGGACTTCGCGTTGGCGCCGGCGCCACCGGCGACCGCGCCGTTCTCGAAGGTCTGCCCGGCGCAGTCCGTGCCGAACTGCTTGACCAGGCCGTCGAGGCCGGCCTTCTCGCCGCCGTCGGCCCACCAGGTGAAGACTTCCACCTTTGTCGAGCCGGACCCGCCGCCATTGTCGTCACTGGACCCACAGGCCCCGGCGGTCAGGAGCGCGACGACACCGACAGCCGCCACAGCAGCCCGTCGAGTAATCCTCGTCCGACCGCCCCGCCCGCCGCCCTTAACCGGACTGAAGATCATCCGAATATCTCCCATCGAAATATTGACATCGTTGTCAAGCGATGGGGAGTACCGTGCCGCCTGAACCGCACAAGTGTCAACGCCTGTTTCCGTGTCGTTACGTGCGACCTTTGTCGTTATCTGAGCGAAGCGGGGATGAGCTGCGAGGACGCGTCTGAGGCGGCTTGATTCGGCGGTTCTCGAAGTGCGTACCCGGACATTTCGGACACGCTCCGGCACGCGTTCGTTGCCGATCGTGTTCGATCGTGGGAGTTACTGCGGAGGGCGCTCGCCGGAGCCGCGGGCAATGATAGATGTAGAAATGACGATGGTCCGGGCGGGGCCGGAATGCCCGCTGATGCGTTCGTAGGCCAGCCTGGCGGCCTCGCGCCCGAGGGCTGTCATGTCGTGCGCGACCACGGTCGTGCCCAGCACATCGGCCAGGTCGAAGTCGTCGAAGCCGACCAGCGCCGGCGGTTTTGCCAGCCCGCGCATCCCGCGCAGGGCCCCCGTGGTGAGCCGGTTGTTGGTCGTGAAGATCGCCGTCGGGGCCGGGTCGAGCGCGAGCAACTCGCGCACGGTGCGCTCGGCGTGCCGTACGTCGTGCACGTCGGTCCGGATGTAGGGCTCCCACGCGTCGTTGCCGGCAGCCTGCATCGCCCCCACGAAGCCGTCGATCCGGCCCTGCTGCGGCGCCATCCGAACCAGATCGGCCACCAGCGCGATCCGCCGATGCCCCGCGGCCAGCAGGTGCTCGCCGGCCGACCGGGCCCCACCCATGTTGTCGATCAGGACAGCGTCGGCGGCCAGCCCGTCCGGCGGCCGGTCCACAAAGACGAAGGGCACGCCATGGTTGCCCTCGACGGCCAGGTACCCGTGATCGTCGGCGCTGGGAATCACCAGCAGGGCGCGCACACGCCGCTCGAGGAAGGCGTCGACCAGGCTGCGTTCCAGCACGGCGTCCTCGTCGTTGTTGGCCGTGATCAGCAGAAGCCCGTGCTGTCGCAGCTCGCGCTCGATACCGGAGGCCACGGCCGAATAGAACGGATTGGTCAGGTCCCCGCTGACCAGCCCGACCAGAGCCGACGTGGCCCCCCGCCGCAACTCACGAGCGATCCCGTTGAGCCGATACCCCAGCAGGTCGGCCGCGTCACGCACCCGCCGCCCGGTGGACGGCGCCACGTTGGGTTCCTGGTTGAGCGCCCGGGAGGCCGTCTTGAGGCTGACACCGGCCAGCGCGGCCACCTGAGTCAACGTCGGCCGGCGAACGGTCACATCGTCGGCGGGCATAGCGCTCCGAGCACTCACAGTGGCGGGACAGCCAAGTATGACATCGGCTGTGACATGGCCAAACCCCAGCACATGCCCTAGTAGAGCTACCACACCGATCAACCCACCCGAATATCCTCGCGGCCGCCTTCCGGTCGCAGCCGGCCCGGCCGCGCGGTGGCGGATGTAGGACGGGTTCGGCCCCGTGATGGCGGTGGCGGGCTCGGGTGAGTTGCGTAGGGGCGGCGCGTTTGCGCGGCGGCGGTTCGGGTGGGTTGCGCGGCGGTGGGTGTGGGCGCGGGTCGGCTGTGTCGCGTCGGTGCGCGGTGGCGGGTGGGCGGTTTTGGCTGGTTGCCGTGGCGGTGGGTGTGGGGCCGGGTTGGCTGTGCCGTGTCGGTGTGGGTTGGGTGAGTTCCCCCCGCTTTCGTGGAGCTTCTCAAACATGATCGACTGATCATGGGGAGGAAGCATTTGTGGCTGCAC
>NZ_JAHWFK010000062.1 GCF_019710575.1 Paractinoplanes polyasparticus
GAGCGAGCCAGATAACCTCACCCCTGCCCCGACCGGCGGCAGGTAACCACCGCTCCATCAAAGCGGGGGCAACTCACTCCGCCCCTCGGACGAAACTGCTTGACTCTCCGGCTGTGTTGGTCGGCGTGTTCAGCCAGGCCTAAGACGTACGTCGCAGGTTGCCAGCCGGACGATCCACAAGGTGATCATGGGGACACACCATGCTGAAAGCTCTCGCCACCGGCGCCACCCTGCTCGCCTCAATCGCCGCGACCGCGGCCCCCGCCCACGCGGCGCCCTCACCGCCCTCCAGGGACAAGATGGCCATCGACGTGGTCTCGGCGAACGGCTCCGGCTGCCCCTGGGGGACCGCGGCGGTGACGGTGTCGCCGGACAGCAAGGCATTCACCGTCTCCTACAGCGAGTTCACCGCCCAAGCCGGCGCCGGCACCAAACCGACCGACTTCCGCAAGAACTGCCAGCTCGGCCTCAACGTGCACGTCCCCCAGGGCTACACCTACGCCATCGCCAGCACCGACTACCGCGGCTTCGCCCACCTCGAACGCGGCGCCTCGGCCACCCAGACCTCCTACTACTACTTCCAGGGCGAACCACACACCAGCCGCAGCCGGCACAACTTCACCGGACCGACCGACGGAAACTGGCAGCGCACCGACACCATCGGCATCAGCTCCCTGGCCTTCATGCCCTGCGGCGAGGACCGCTACCTCAACGTCAACACTGAACTGCGCGTCAACGCCGGCAGGTCCGACCGCCAGAAGAAGACCACCAGCTTCCTGACCATGGACTCCACCGACGGCAACCTCGACACCATCTACCACGTCGCCTGGAAGAAGTGCTGACACCACCACCGGCAGGGTCCGGCACGCCGCGCGTCCCGGACCCCTCGGCGTTGGTCGAACGGTGAAACTAGGTCCGCCCTGCGCGGCGGTGACATCTCTGAGGCCGTCCGAGGCTTTCCAGCGACGAGCGGCGCCGCAACCGCCGGCTGACCCGCTCCACTGTGCAGGTGTATCGGGTGGGTAGGCGGGTAGGCGGGATGGTGGCCCAGGATGAGTGTGTGGCGGGGTCGGGCCATCCCGGTTATGCAGCCAGCCGGCGTGCGTCCCCGCAATAGCTAGCCAGCCGAAAGGGCTGACTCAGGTCGGCGCGGGTCCGTCTTGTAACAGGTCCAGCAGGCCCGTGACGTCGAGGACTTCCACGACGCGCCGATGGGGATTGACCACACGCAGCACGATTCCCTGCTCGCTGGCCTCACGCTGAGCCTGCAGGAGCATCCGGATGCCCGAGGAGTCCAGAAACGGCACCGCGGCCATGTCGACATGCACTTCACGGGGACCAGCGGCGAGTGCCGTGTGGACGGCGTCGGTGACTTGTCCTGCGGTGGCCATGTCAACTTCGCCGGCGATACATATTCCCAGTACGCCGTCGGCTACGGGCGCGGTCGTAATGTGCAGCAGGTTCACGCGGCACTGCTTTCGCTCTGGGCTCGTTTTAGGACCCGGTACACGGTCGGGTGGGACACCTCGGCCAGCTCGGCCAGCTCGGCGACCGTGTGTTCGCCGATGGCGTGCAGCTTGAGCAGGTGCGCCTGCCGGGGTGAGGACAGCTTCGGTGCCCGACCCCTGAGCCGGCCTTTGGCCTTCGCGATCGACATGCCTTTGCGAGTGCGCATCGGCAGCAGGTCGCCCTCGAACTCGGTGAAGGTGGTCAGGATGTTGAAGAACATCTTGCCATCGGATCGACCGGGTCGTAGATCATCGTGCTCAGCAGCAGGTGAGCTGCCGGGCGGTGAGGGTGTCGCCGATGTCCCGGGCCTCGGCGTCCGATCGGGCGAGGCGGTCGAGTTTCGGCACCACCAGGGTGTCGCCCGCGCGGACCGCCGCCAGGGCATGGTCCGGGCCGGGTCTGGCCCGGTTGGTCCCGGAGTACGCCCGGTCCAGGTAGATCTGATCGACCGGTACGCCGAGCTCGTGCAAGATCTGCCGGTTGGCTTCCATGTCCTGCTTGTCGGTGGAGCACCGGGCGTAACTGATCAGGATCGCTGTCACGCCGGGATCGTAATGGATCACCCCCGCCCACCGGACAATTCACCGGACACCCTGTGTGAGATGTGTCGCCCTGCTGGTCGTCGGCGGGCCGTAGCTGGCTGGGTGTGTCCGCGTAGGGTTCGTCTGGACGCCAGCTCACGATCCTGGCTCCGGCGATCCTCGCCGATCCGCCTCGCCATCACGATGAGGTTCGCTGGGGGGATCGTCGGCGAGCCTGGCTAAAGCTCGGGCACCGGCTTGCTCCGCCAGGCATCGCCATTGTTTGGCCGGCAGCACGCTCAGCGGCATACCGCGGTGGCGCTGCAGCCATATCAATGCACCGTCAGCATCGTCGTCCACCCACGTCGTCATACCAGTGCCTCGGTTGGGGTTGATAGACGCCAGGCCGGATACCGCTCCATCGAGTGACGGCCGTGCGCCGCAAACCGCACGGCCGGCTACCTGCTCAGCGTCGCTTTCGCGGGAAGCTGCAGTTTCACCAGTTGGGCTCATGCCGTCCGGCAGCGAGGTCGGGCGGCGGGATGCTGTGGGGCCCTGCTACCGGTTACGCCGGCGTGGGGTGCCGCGTGTCGTGCCGGGGCGGGTGCCTGCGGGCGGCGCTTCGGTGGACCGCAGGTGGTGGTGGGGTCGTGGAAGGGCTGGGCGGGTGACGACCGCGACGGTGCCGAATCGGCCGATGAGGTCGTGCACGGCGGTGACGGGCAGGGGTGTGCAGCGGGTCGGTGCCGGCCGGGATAAACAGGGTGTGGGCGCAGGTGGGCCGCGCCCGCGGTGTGCAGGATGGGCTAGGTCGGCGGGTAGGCGGCCCAGGCCAGGTCGGTGAGCACGGCGAGCATGGATCCGGATGGGGGCGTGCTCGGCACGCACCTGATCGTGCGCGCCAGCACAGCGCGCCGGTCGTGGTTGCGCGCTTCCCGGTGGCGATCACGGGTAGTCGTTGAGCGCGATCTCCCGGGTCTCGCCGAGGGTGACGTAGGAGGTCCACGGGCGGGTTTGGGTCATGACGGTGGCGGTCCTTTCCGCGGTGCGGTCGATTCAGGTGAGCAAGGGATGTCGGGAGCTTGGGCCAAGGCAGGTTGCTGCGGGGTGGGTGAGGGGTGGGAGTCCGTCGTGCCGGCCGGGTTCGCCGCGGCGGCGGTGATGCCTCTGTCGGCGGTGAGCTCGGTTGCGGCGCCGCGGGTGCTGCGCAGACTCCAGATGATCGACACAGCGATCGTCACGATGATCACGCCCAGAGTCACGGGGATGGGCAGTTTGCCGACCGGGGTCTCGGACAAGATCAGCTTCACGCCGGCGAAGGCGAGCAGGACCGCCAGGCCGTAGTGCAGGTGCACGAAGCGGCGCAGCAGCCCGGCGAGGCAGAAGTACAGGCTGCGCAGCCCGAGGATGGCGAACGCGTTGGCGGTCCACACGATGAACGTGCTGGTCGTGATGGCCAGGATCGCCGCGACGCTGTCGATGGCGAAGATCAGGTCAGTGGCCTCGACCGCGATCAGCACGACGAACAGCAGCGTCGCGACGCGCTTGCCGTTGACGCGGGTAAAAAACTTGTCGCCGTGGTAGGCCGGATCGGTCGGGATGACCTTGCGGACCAGCCGCACGGCGGGGTTGCGGTCAGGCGGGGTTTGCTCGTCGTGTCGAAAGGCCATCTTGTAGCCGGTGTAGATCAGGAACGCGCCGAACAGGTACGCGGTCCAAAAGAACGTCTCGAGCAGTTCGGCGCCGACGAAGATGAACACCAGCCGGAAAACCAGGGCACCGACGACGCCCCAGAACAGCACCTTGTGCCGGAACGCGGCCGGGACGCCGAAATAGGTGAAGATCATCGCGAAGACGAACACGTTGTCGATCGACAGCGCTTTCTCGATCAGGTAGCCGGCGTAGTAGGTGCCGGCCACGTCACCGCCCTGCCACGCCCACAGGATGACGCCGAACAGCAGCCCGGCGGCGATCCAGATGCCGGACCACACGGCGGCCTCGCGGAAGCCGATGACGTGGTTATCACGGTGCAGGAACAGGTCGACCGCGAGCATGGCGGCGACCGCCAGCATCAGCACGACCCACACCCACCAGGAAACAGACAACAGGATGACCTCTCGTCCAAGCCGGAACCGGCGTTATTGGACGAAGGTCTCCCCGGGCCACCCGCATCGGGTGGCTGCGCCGCCGGAACCCGGGTGGGCCGGGTTCGTACTGACGGCGGCGCGTGAAGTTTCGGGTACTCCCCCTCGAACTACGTACCATCATTCACGAACCAGGTTTCGTACGTCAAGGCTTCGTCACGTGAAATGCGATGCCGGTTTCCGGTCTTTGGCTGCGTACATTAGGGGGATGGCAGGATCCCGGCTCCACCACACCACGGAAGAACACGTGCCTTCGGCGGGTCGGGCCGCCAGGGGGTGGATGTTTCTGACCAACCACGCGCACGTGCTGCTGGCCATCGCCCGGGATCCGACCGCCCGGCTGCGCGACGTCGCCGACAGCGTCGGTATCACCGAACGCGCCGCGCAGGCGATCGTTGCCGACCTGGAGGCCGCCGGCTACCTGAGCCGGGAACGGGTCGGGCGCCGCAACCAGTACACCGTCAACCCGGCCGGCCGGTTCCGGCATCCCGCCGAGGCCGACCACTGCATCGGTGATCTGCTCGACCTGTTCACCGGCCCGCCGCACACCTGACTGTCGAAGATCGCCTGGTGCTGCAGGCGGGATACCGATGCGCGGTCCGCGACCTGCAGCACCACCCGGCCGGCTGTGGTGGTGGCGGTGATGTCGACCCGGTCGGCTCGCCCGGCCACGGTGTACTTGGGGTTGGTGTACAGATCGGCACCCACGGTGAACGCCCCACCAGCCCGGACAGCGTTGATGGGTCAACGCGATGAGCGGACCGCAGACCGCCACAGCCACAACGAGCACCGCCACCGGTACTGCGGCCCAGGCCAGCACCACGGCCAGCCCTGACGGGTCAATTCACCGCCGTGGTGCCAACATGTCATGGCGGCTTCTTCGCGACGTTCGGCGAGACCATTTACACGGAAGCCTGCGGCGACGGTGACCGGTCGGTGTCTCGGCGAGTTCGTCGTTGTTGCTTGACCGCGTACATTGCGGCGTCGGCTTGGTCGATGGCGGCGGCGAAACCGTCGGCAGCGTTGACGGAGACCCATCCGATGGACGCGGCGACGCCGGAGGCTTCGAGTTCGTGGTTAAGCCGGGTGATGACGATTTCGGCGTCGGCTTGGGTGCATTGGGTCAGGACGATGCCGAATTCGTCGCCGCCGAGCCGGGCGATGAAGTCAGCGTCGCGGATAGCGCGGCGGGCGGCGGTGGCGGCTGCCCGGATGTAGCTGTCGCCGGCGGCGTGTCCGTGGGTGTCGTTGATGGTTTTGAGGCGGTCGAGGTCGAGGATGGCCACGACGGTGGGGTCGGCGAGGCGTTCGAAGCGGGCTTGGGTTTGTTCGGTGATGCGTTGCCAGGCGCGCCGGTTGGGCAGGCCGGTGAGGGCGTCGGTGTCGGCGCTGAGCTGTTCGCGGAGCAGTGCGTTGGTGGAGCGGTCCTGGATGCGGTCGGCGGCCAGAGCTGCGGTGAGCAGCTGGCCCAGCATGGTGAGCAGTGATTCGGCGCCGGCCATGCGCGGATCGTTGGTGTGGGTGTTCGGGTCCAGGCCGCAGATGGCACCGAACAGCGAACCGTCGGGTTCGGTGATGACGGCACCGGCGTAGGTGCCGATGTCGACGGCATCATTGACTGCGGCGTTGGCGTAGGCGGGGACGGCTTGGGCGTCGCGGGCGACGGTGGGGGCTTTACCGGCGGCCATGTGGATGCAGTAGCTGTCCTGCCAGGGGTGGCTGCCGCCTTGACGCAGGCCGTAGCCGTTGTCGGCATCCAGGTACAGGTACATCTGGCGGCCGTTCTCGACCCGGGTAACGGCCCAGAAGGCTAGCGGCATCTGTTCGTGCAGGTAGTCGAGCACCAGCTGGGCGGCGTGTTCGAAGCCTGCCGCGGTAGGCAGACTGCGCCGGTCAGGTTCGGTGGTGGTGGCAACCGCTGTTTCTGCAGCCGGCGGGGCCGACTCGGTCGGCGGGTGACTCACGCTGGAGCTGGTGTCCTGTGCCGGCGATGGGGTGGTGGCGTCGGCGGGCAGCGTGAACCTCAAGCGCGACCCTTGACCGTCGGGGCCGGCCGTGGCGGTGATGGTGCCGCCGTGGCGTTCGACGATGCGTTTGCAGATACCCAGGCCCAGGCCGGTGCCGCTGTAGCCGGCGGTGCGGTGGGCGCGGTGGAAGTTGTCGAAGATGCTGTCGTGCTGGCCTTCGGGGATGCCGATGCCGTTGTCGTCGATCGTCACGGTGACGAGGCGGTCAGTGACATCGGTGCCGATGCGGATGGCTGGGGTGACGCCTGCGGCGGTGTATTTGATGGCGTTGCTGATGAGGTTTTCCAGCAGCTGGCGGGTCAGGACCGGGTCGGCGTAGACAGTGTGCAGGTCGCCGATCTCGAAGGCAGGCACCGGAGTGTCGTTGCTTTGTGCCTGGTCGATGCGGGCAATGGCGATGTCGCTGACAACCTCGCCGAGCTCGACGTGGGTGGGGGCGAGGGCGGCGTCGCGAGCAGTGGTGTACTCGAGCAGGTCGTCGATCATGCTGCGCATGCGGCGGGTGGCACGTCCGATGCGGGTCAGCCCGTCGCGGGTCTCCTGCTTGTCGAGCGGGCCCGGGTCGTCGAGGGCGTTGGTCAGCGACTCGGTCCAGCCTTGCACGGTGGCCAGCGGGTTCAGCAGGTCGTGGGCCACGACCCCGGCGAAGGTGGCCAGTTCGTCGCGATGCCGGCGCTCGGCAGTGACGTCGTGGAAGACGGTGACGGCGCAGCGGGTGCCGTTGAGCCCATCGGGCAGCAACGACGAGCTGACACTGAGCAGCCGGCCCTCGGGCACGCCCGGGTTGCGGACCAGGATGTCCATGCCGCGGACGTCCGTGCCGGCCAGGGCACGCCGGTAGGGCATGTCCTCGGGCGCCAGCGGAGTGCCGTCCGGGTGGAACAGGCCGTAGTAGTCCGGTCCAGTCATCTGCCCGGCGGGGCTGACGACGCCGCCGACGAGTTTGCGCACGGCTGGGTTGCGCAGCAGGAGGCGGCCCTGCTCGTCGACGACGTTCAGGCCCTCGGTCATGGAGTCGACGATCGCGGACATCAGGTTGGCCTGCCGGGCCGTCGACTCCTGCTCGGTGCGCAGCTGCCGGATCAGGGCGGCGCGTTCGTCACGGCCCAAAGCCAGCGACAGGCCGACCACGGCGATTACGCCGACGAACGCCTGAGCGACCAGGGCGCGGGCCGGATGGGAGTCGATGTGCGCGAACACGCCGGTGCCGTTCAGGGTGAACAGCACCGCGACCGATCCGAAGATCAGGTCGTGCAGGACCACGAAACCGGTATTCAGGCGCGAGGCCGCCCAGACCGTCATGACCAGAACCGTGAAAGCCAGCGGCAAACCGTGGTCGATACCGAAGACGGCGGTGTAGGCGGCGGCGGACAGTGCCGTGACCGCGGTGTACTCGACACGGCGGCCCAGCGACGTCTGCAACCAATGAGTCCGGATCCACGCGGCCAGCTTCGTGGTGGGCCTGCTACGCCACAGGTAGCCCCAGGTCAGCCAGACCGCGCCGATCAGCAGGATGCTCACCGTGTTACGGGTCATCCACACCGCGGTCGCCGGCCAGGAATAGGCGCCGTTCACCACCCACACACCGGTCGGACCGACAAGCGCCCCAGCACCGGCGCCCAGCAGCGCCGCCATCATCAGGCGCCACAACTCGTGGGTGCGGGTCAGCCGGGCGTCGCCGCCGGCCGCCCACAGGTGCGGCAACCACCGGTGTACCAGAAAGGCGCACAGCCCGGCCTGGGCCACGTTCGCGACCACGAACCACGCAGCCAGATGCACCGACGCTCCGGTGGCGGTGTTCACCACCACCGTGACGACCGACAACGCGAGCACATCCAGGGCACGCCACCGGGAACGAAACTGGGCGAGGAACCATACCGCCGACACGCCGGCCGCGGGCCAGACCAGGCTCAAGTTGGTCGCGTCCATCACGGTCAGCCGCCCGGCGTAGGTCGCCACCAGGTAGACGACCGAAAAGCACAGGGTGCGTACCACTGACGAGTGCAAGCTCAACCCCCTGTATCAGCCACCGGCCCGCGAGTTGAGTGCTCGCCGGCGAACCGTGCCTGCAGTTGCGCATCTGTCCCGCCGCACGAACCCAGCGGCTGGCCGCGACAAATCACGCAAGGCAGCGTGTTGAGGTGTCGAGGCCCTGCCTCACCGATCGGCACCACTGGCGACTTCGTGAGCGCCGGATGATTTGCGCCTTCCGCACATGACGGCCCGAATCACTTAGCGCACACGCAGATGGCGCCAACAAACACTGAGTGTGCATCGGCAGTGACCGCCCTGGTTGACCCGGCAACGCCCTGCCCCGTACCTGAACGCGCGGTATCGGTAAGGGCGGCCGGGCTGCTCCCCTACTGCACTCGCCGTTCTGCTGGCGGACATTCGCACGGCGCCGATGGCCTAAGTACCGCGGCGACAAGTAAGGGCGTGACGGCCCGGGGCGCGGAGGTCGGCACCACTGACGGCCGGACTCGGCTCGATTGTTCTGACGGCCAGACGTGGCCCCACACGGACGGCCTCAAGTGGCCCCACCTACAAGGTCGGACCCACTCAGCGTTTCGGTGACACACCGTTGCGGTCGGAACTCCAGCACACCGTCGCTACGACGCGCCCTCATGCCGAGATCCGGATGTCCGTCGAGACCGTCAACCGGTGAGCTGAAACAGCATGTGAACCCGGCACGCCTCGCTCACTGCGGGCGCTGAGCCGAGCAGGGCGTGCCACACTGGCGCCATGGCCAGACCTCAAACGGTCGACGAGTACATCGACGGCTTCACCGGACCGGGCCGCGAGCTGCTTGAGCAGCTGCGGGCACTGGCCCACGAGGCGGTTCCGGAGGCGAGCGAGGCGATCAAGTGGGGTTATCCGGCGTGGGTGCACCCCTCCGGAACGATCCTCTTTATGGTCAGTGGTCACGCTAGACACGCCAGCGTCGCGTTCACGCCCAGCACTCGCGAGGGGTTCGATGCCCAGCTCGCCGGCTTTGCCACCGGTAAGGGCACGGTCAAACTCCCATACGGCCAACCTGTGCCGGGCGATTTGTTGCGCCGGATGATCGCGTTTCGCGTACGCGAGCACGAGGACGATGGCGTGCTGTGGATGTGACCGTGTCGTGTGGGAGGCGCACGCATCTGGCCGCAGATAACGCGCGCTGCGGGCTTGGACCCGCACTAACGCAGCGTAATGACCTAGCGGACCCGTGGCCCCCGTGGTGGGGCCACTTGAGGCCGTCCGTGTGGGGCCACGTCAGACCGTCAGGATCAGCTCGATTCTTGACCAGCATTACTTTCGCGCTAGATCGGGAGTAGCAGATGGCTCTGCCGTCGACAGCGATACCCCGTGACGTACACCCCGGATGACGTCGCATCTAAAGTTCCGGGCCGGACAGGCCAGGCAGGAGCTCGGGTCCTGATCGCCCGAAGACGACGACGATGTGCGTGACCTGCTGGCCGTCAAGCTGAAAGCGGCCGGCTACGCCACCATCGCCGTGGACAACGGCAGCGCGGCGCTACGGCTGGCGCTGACCCAACACCCTGACTTGATCATCGTGGACGTCTGCATGCCGAGCGTGGACGGCTTGAACGTCTGCGTCCACCTGCAGCGAGCGGACTCACCCCGCCCATCCCGGTCCTGATGATCACCGGGCGAGGCGCCGCCGCTGACGCCGAACTGGGCTACCTCGCCGGGGCCGACGACTACATGATCAAGCCGTTCCGCCCGCAGCAGCTCATCGACAGGGTCCACGCTCTGCCCGCCAGGAGGCACTCATGACGCCGCAGGCGCCCTCGGCAACCAGGCCGGTGAAGGCTCGCACCTCACCGCCACATACCCCAAGCGTTTCAAGGTCAACAACGAAACCGCGATATCACCCGGACCTCGCCGCATCGCGATAGCGTCGAGCGTGCCGGAAGAAAGGACCCGATGTTGTCGACGCTGAGCAGGTTGTACAAGCCCGTCGTGCTCCTGGTCGATGACGATCCGGACGTTCGAGCCGTCATGACCCACACGCTCGACACCCGGGGCTTCCGCGTCTTGACCGCACGCGACGCGCAAGCAGCCATGACGATATGCGAACAGCACGGCAGCACGATCAACGTGCTCATCGCGGACCTGTCGCTTCCCGGAGACCTCACCGGCAACTTGGCGCGCCGGGTCACCGCCGCCTACCCGCACATCAAAACCGTGTTCGCTACCGGAATACCCCGGCACATCGCCCTGGCAACCCGACTGGTTCCGCCGGACGCCCCCTACCTCGAAAAGCCCGTCAGCGCTGACGTGCTGGCCAACCTCATGCGCAGCCTGCTACCCCAATTCAACACACACCACAACGGCTGAAAGAGCCAGCCACGCCACCCGACCTCCATAGCGGCCAACGGAAAACTTCTCGCGTTGTTGACGATCGGAACCGGATGCGGTGCGGCTGAGCCGCCATCGGCGTCACGACGTGTCCTAGCGCGCCCGAGTGCGTTTCGTGGCCCGAGCCACCACAGCTCGCCGAGGTCCGCCGCCAGGTCTGCTCGACGCGATCAGAGGCCGCCTGCCCACGCGTCACATCCGTACCCTGGGCGACGGGTGGCGGCACCGCCGCCACGGCCGCCATCCGCCCAGCCACCAACACGCCGCCCCGACCCCGTTGCCTCCCACGTCAGGGGACCCGAAGTCAAGCGCGTCACCTTCCACCAGGCATGCGACTCGGCGTAGGCCTCGGCCGTCGGGGCCCGCGGCCCACCCGGTGACGCAGCAGCCAGCTCGGCAGGTCGGCTAGACACCTTTCGCGATCAGGACCGGGCGGCGATCGCCGCCCGCATCGCGCGGTGTCTCATACGCCGACAGGCCGTCCCAGACCAGCACGATCGGTGCCTGCAACTAAAGACGGCGGCGTCCAGCAGCCGGATCAGGTCCGGCTTGCGGAACCCGTTCGGCTCGCCTTGACGGCCGCGATACAGCAGCGTTCGGTAGATCAGCCGGCTGCGTTCACCGGGCCGGTAGCAGCACAACCCGGCCACCGACACCCGCACGGTGTCCTTCGCGGTCACCTTCACCACCGGCGTCTGGCCTTGCGGCGCCCAACGGGTGGCATTGTGCGCTTTCAGGGTCTGGCCGCACTCGTCGGCGAACACGATCCAGGCGGCCGGCCGTGCGGCGACTCTTTTACCGCCGGCCACTGATATCGCCGCCAGCGGGCGATCGCGGCCTCGTCGCGCTCGATCGCCCGGTGGATCGGCAGTTGCGGGGTGTAGCCGAGCCGGCGCATCGCCTGCCACGCGGTGGTGATGATCCCGACCCGCAGATGAAACATCGTCGCGATCAACGCCACCACCCGGGCCAGGGTCCAGCGCTGGTCCTGATCGTGTCCGGCCGCAGCCGGACCTTGATCAAGCCGGGCCTTCAGCCGAGCCAGCTGCTCGTCCGACAGCTTCGGGTGGCCCCGACGGGCCTTTCGAGGTCAGCGCCTCGGCGCCACCGGCAACCCACGCCCGCCGCCACTGGTACGCCGATTTCGTGGAAGCCTCCGGTAAACCGGCGACCTCGGTCGCCGACCTACCGTCGGCGAACAATTGCGCCGCCCGCTGCCGCACCTGCTCTCGCCGCGCTCGTTATGGCTGGTCAACACCACCACCGTCGCCGTATCGCATGCGATCAGCAGAGCCGATCCAACCCGCCATGACGATCACCCGCAAGCGTCACAGTGGATCTGCCCAGACCCCCAACCCAAGGGCCCAGATCCGACCGCCTAACCACCGTGTGAGTCGGAACGGGGCAACGTCGATGCGAGGGGGATCGCGATGACACTCAGCGGTTTCAGCGGCGCTCGACGGCGGCATCGGAATGCTGGTGCAGGGGCGTGTAGGCCAGCACAATCCCGCCGAGGGTCGCGCCGACGAACAGGGATACTACCGCGAGCAGTCCCACCAGAAGTTGCGCCCACGTTGCATCCATGACGCTCAGCATGCCGTTATCGCGCTCATCGGCCCAGCCGAGTGGCGTCAAAAACGCGTCAATATAGGCTGGCGCTGCGGTCGTAGTCGCCGCATGGTCCCAGCGGCCGGCCGCGCGCAGGGGACTCGAGCGGCATCAATTTCTGTTCCTCGCCGGGCCCGGCCAATCCCGATGCTTCGCGTCGGGCCCGTAACGCCACCTCTGTCGGTGCTCGGCGCGTCGCGGTACCGGCGCAGTACTCAGGTGGTGTCTGCCACCAGCAGCGTGATCCAGACGACCGCGGTCTCTTCACGGGTGAACGGTCGGAGGACACCGGCGCAACGTAGGTCCAGCAGGCGGTGGCCACGATCGCCCGGCTGCGCCCCGACGAAGGCGCTCACGGTGACATCGTGGTCGCGGCACCGGTGCACCGGTGCGGTCGTCGTCGGTGGTCGGCACAACGGCGTAGCGCTGAGGTCAGCTGGGTAGGACGGCGACGTCGCTGAAGAAGCGGCTGATCTGCTGCACTGCGGCTTCGAAGGTGTCCAGGTCCATGGGCTTGGTCACGTACGCGTTGGCGTGGTGGGCGTAGCTGGTGGTGATGTCCAGCATGGCGTCGGACGTGGTGAGCACGACAACGGGGATGCTCTTCAGGCCGTCGTCATGCTTGATCTCGTTGAGGACTTCTTGTCCGCCCATGCGCGGCATGTTGAGATCGAGCAGAATCAGATCGGGGCGTTCGGCGCTCGGGTAGGCGCCCTGGCGGCGCAGGTAGTCCAAGGCTTCGCCGCCGTCCACGACGCGGTTGATGACCGGTGGAACAGCCGAACTGAGCAATGCCTCCTCGATCATCATGGTGTCGGCGTCATCGTCGTCGACGACGAGCACGTTCAGCGCTCTAGTGACACCCATGATCATCTCCTCCTTCGCATGGGTGGCTTCAGCCACACCGCCCCGGCGTTTGCCTGACAGCAAATATAGGGGAGCTGGCATGATCTTCGCGGTAGACGCAGGTCACAGACGGGCACCACTCCGGTGTCCGCGCGCCGACATCTTCTCTGCGACTTACGGCGTGGATCACCGTGCCGATGGGAGTTGAGGACCGGCGGTGCGCGGCGTGTCGTTACGCCCGGCAGCCCGGGGGTGTGCGGCACAGGCCTGGCCACGGTGTCGGGCTGGTAAACGTGGAGGCGGGGATTGGTGATGGGCCTGCCCGGTGAACCGGGCCCGATCGGTGACAGCGCGGGCGACGACGCGGGCGCCATGCGGGATGTGGTCGTGCGGTTGCTAACTGAGGCCGTGCAGGCCTCGTACGCGATCACCGGGTTGCAGGAGTTCGCTGCGGCGCATCCGGGTGCTGATCCTCGCGCACAGTCCGAGATCGCGGACGCTGTCGACCTGTTGGCCGGTGTGCGGACCGCCCTGACGCGGGCCGCCGACGGGCTCGCCTTTGTAGGCGAGCATGACAGCTGACAGGCACGCACAGTTCGCTAACAGAGCGTGAGGCTCGGCTGCAGAAGCGGCGGGTGTCTTGCCGACGACGTCGCACGGTTGGACGGTGTTGAGCAGCGCGCGGGCCTGCTGGGCGCACAGGAACTTTCTTCGCCCCGATGGGCACCCACTCGAGCGGCAGGTGATGCAGCCGGACACGGTATCGCTGCGGGCGCGGCCATGCTGACCGCGGCCGATGACGTGCGTAAACGTGAACTATCCCCTTAGAGGATCAGATGCCTTCTTAGACGCACACAACTGCGCGGACAAAGCGCGGCGGTCGGCCGGCCATGTGTATCCGAAGTGGCTGCAGCCGGAGCGGGTGAGCCGTCAGTGATCCAGGTCGTCTTGGTGCGGCCGTCGTTGCTTGATCCATGCTTCGACGTCCTCAGCCCGCCACACCTTGCCGGCCCGCAGATCAGCCAACGGCTTGGGGAAGTCAGCGCGTTGCGTGATCTGATAGGTGCGCTGGCGTGAGATACCGCCGAGGCGGACCCGGATCTCGTGAGCTCCCATGAGGCGCAGTTGTGCCATACGGGCGACTATAGTCTTACGACAAGCTGACTGGTGCACATTGGTGCTGTTGTCCGACCCGGCACTGAGGCTCAGGTGTTGCACGCAGGGGGCGCTACTACAGAATTCACGGTCCGGTGCCGTGAGCCTGCGACTGCAGAGCGGGTCCGTACCTTGGCCCGGGCGTCGGTGGGAGCTGAGTGCGCGGATCTAGCCGATGAGCGTGCGGGCGAGAGGTGGACGTGGCCGCTGAAGCACAGCACGCGACGCCCGTAGCTGGTGGGTGGCACGCACACGGGGCCATCGGGCACCGTTATCCACAACTCTATCCACAGGGTTCCGTCGGCCTGTACCTCGTCGGGGGGCGTGTTCGTCGGTCAGGTCGTCCCCGGCGGTCCCGAGCCGACAGCCACCACCGCAGCACCGCGTGCCTTCGCTGCCCTGCCGACCGCAGAAGCCACCCAGCCGACGACCGAACCGGTCCCGGACGCTGTTGCGACCACTGCCGAGCCGCCGGCGACACCCCGCGCGACCCCGAGCTCCAGGCCAACACCGGCGCCGACCACAGCCAGCCGACGGTGAAGCCGGCGACAAAGAAGCCCAAGCCGCGGCCGACCACCACGAAACCAAAACCGCGCCCGACGACCAAGGCACCGACGTCGGTGTACTACAAGAACTGCGCAGCCGTACGGAAGGCGGGCGCTGACCCGATCTACCGCGGGGATCCCGGCTACGGGCGGCACTCGACCGTGACGGCGACGGGGTCGGCTGCGAGTAGGAAAATGCTGTCGGATCGGGTGCCCGGCAGGCTGGGTGAGTAATGACCTTCAGTGACTCATGGCTACCGACCGCCGGGCTACCCGTCCCCGTCAACGGTGCAAGATGCGCAGGTCAGCGGCAAGGTGGCAGGGCGAACTACAGTCTTGTTCTTCGCCGCTCTTTGTCCGGTTACTGCCCTCCGCCGCCTCGATACCCGAGTTGCATCTGTCGAACATGCGTTCTAGCTTGCGGTATGGCGGAGCGGGTCGAGCACCACTTCAACAGGCGCTACCACGGTGCTCGGCGCGATATCTACCTGATCCACACCGAGACCGGCTGGCAGGTTGTCGGCCGCATCGGCGGCTCCGACGGACGAGAAGTCACCCATTACTTCGACGACGAAGACGACGCCCGCGCAATGATCCAGCGGATGCGGTCCACAGCGCCGGCTGGCGAAGACAACTGGGCGCTGATGCCGAAGCGACCTGCTCGATGACCGGCTTGGTCGGGCGACCGTCACACCGATCAAGCTCCCCGCATCAGGCCGTAGACCAGTCGAGCGCTGACCGTGTGTTGCCGCTAGCTCAGGCCAGCCGCGGAAGAGTGGGGGCCGCGTGGGCGGGGACGGACCCTATCGGGCTCGGTCCCAGCCCACGGCTGGTGTTTCAGACCTTCTTCTGGCGACCGACCGGGATGTCGAATCCCTGCTCGCGTAGCTGGTTCGCCCAGTTGCCGATGGTGCCGATCGACTTGCCGTAGTTCTTGGCGAGGGCCTTGAACGAGCCGGCGGCGGTGAGGTCGGCAAGGAACTGCTCACCGCTGGGCCTCTCGCCGCGGCGCCCTGGTGCTGTCGGCGCCGGCGTCGCGGTCACCGAAGCCCTCGTCGCCTTGGCGGCGCGCCGGCCGGGCGCCTGCGCGGACCGGCCGCGCTTGGGCCGTGGGGTTGGCGCCGGTTCGGCCACTGGCCCCGGCTCGGGCTCTGGCTCGACGGCGGCCTGTGGTTCAGCCGCGGCCACAGGTTCGACGGCGGGCGCCGGTGGCGCTGCGGTCGCCAGGGCAGATACGGCCCGTTCGGGTTGTGCCGCACCGTCGGTGACGCTATCCGGGGAGGCGGTCTCCTCCGGCTCGTCCGCGACCGGCATTCCTGGTACGGCCGGGTCGTCTACGGCCAGGGCGACGCTGTCGGCGTCCGCGAGCGCCGCCGACAACCAGGCCATGACGCGTTGTTGCGCACTCGGCTCGAGCGGGGACAGCAGGTCGTAGGCAACCTGCATCGCCTGGAGTTCTCGGAAAGCCATACCTTCTCCACATTCAAAATTTGCGGCCGGGGAAACGGCGGCATTGTAGAAGCCGCGTATGAGAAGCATGGAACGCGGATGACCAGCGCGATCACACCTCGCATGGATGATCACATATGCCGCCGAGCAGCCGCCTATCTGGGTGTGCCACCCGCGGGGATGCGGGCGAACCGGCAGGCGTGCGCTCGATCGTGCTCCGGTGACTGCGGGCAAACCTGGGTGGCCGAGCAGCGGTCGACGCCTGGGGAGAACCAACGAAGCCGCCACCGCCACAGCCGTCGGCAAGGTTAAGCTCGATGATCATGGGCCACACAGCTGCCCTGGTCCCCTGCTTGCTGTATCGACAGCAGCGTTATACGCGTGGGCTGGCCTGATGATGGCAGTGTGTATCGAATCCGCCTTCCGGCGTGCACGGATTTGTAGCCAATGACAGGTCGACTCAGTGGACGTGTAGACATGCATGCCTGAGCATGTGCATTCGGCGTTGCGGCTGTTCGGAGAACCTGTGGTATCGGTTTCGTCGGTGTCGTGGGTGGATGGTTTGGTCCATGATGGCGGTATGACGCGTGGCGGCGGGGTCAGATGGCTGGGCTGGCTGGTTGCAGGGCTGCTGGCAATTGCAGCTGGGGTGTGGGTGTTGGTGACCCGATTGACGGCGGATCAGCTGACTACGGCTGATCAGGTCGCCAGTGTGGTGGCCGCCGTGCTGGCGGTCGGTGGTGTGCCGCTGGCGGCGTACGGGGTGGTCCTGGCCCGACGGGCACTGATGGTGGCGGGTCCGTCGCAGGCCGCTGCTGCTGGCTTGGTGCAAAAGGTCCGCGCCGGCGGTGACGCGACTGTGGCGGGACGGGACCTGACTATCGGCCCGCGCAAGGGCCTGGGTCGGTGGGGTTCCGGGCGGGCGGGTGACGATCGGGTCGAGAGGCAGGATGTGCAGGCCGATCGAGACGCGAGGGCGGCCGGTCGGGATCTGCACGTTGAGGACGGCCGGGACCCACGATGACGGCGGTGACCGGGCTGTCAGGCGGCGACGATGCGGCCGGGCGGCGTGGTCAGTTTGCGTCTGCCGGTGGCGACGCGTTCGTAGCCGGCCGGGACCTGATCATCAACGAGGCGGGTGTGCCGCCGTTCACGGTGAACGCGTTCGTGGACCCGCCGGCGGCCGGCCTGGGCGAGCTGACCGCGTCGCGGCGGCAGCCGAGCATGTTGCTGACCGCGCGGCGGCAGGCGATCGATTTCACCGGCCGTTCCGCTGAGCTGACTGCGCTTGGGCAGTGGCAGGACGATCCGGGTGTGTGCCGGGCGTGGGCGTGGCACGGCCCAGGTGGGCAGGGCAAGACCCGCCTCGCTCAGCAGTTGGGCCGACAGAGTGCTGCTGCGGGTTGGCGGGTGGCGGTGGCCGGGCACCGCGACGCCGCTCCGCCGGATGTGGCCGTAAAGCCGTTGGGCACGCCGCGGCGGTGGCTGCCGGCCGGGCGCCGGCCCTTGTTGTTGCTGGTCGACTACGCGGAGCGGTGGCCGGTCCATGATCTGCTGCGCCTGTTGGCGGATTGCCGGTCTCGGGCGCCGAAGGTGCGGGTGCTGCTGCTGGCCCGTTCGGTCGACTGGTGGCCCACGGTCGCCGCCGAACTGCCCCGGCTTGGCTATGTCGACGGCGCCGAGCCGCGGCCACTGCTCGCGCTGGCCAGTGACGGGCCGGGCCGGCGGGTTCTGTTCGAAGCGGCCTGCCGCCGATTCAGCGAGGTCTACCAGCCTGACATGCCCGGGTCTGGCTGGCCCGGCCGGTGGCAGCCGCCCGCCGACCTGGGCGACGACCGGGTGTATGGGACCGCCCTCGGCCTTCACATGACGGCGCTGGCCACCGTCGACGCCTACACCCGGCAGACGGCCCCGCCGGCCACGGCTGGCGATGTGACCGGCTACCTGCTGGACCGTGAACGCGCCTACTGGGCCAGATTGCACGGCAGCGCCCCGGACACGGTCACCGCGGCGGCGCGCACGGTGCTGCTGGCCTGCCTGGCCGGGCCACAGACGCGCGATGACGGGATCCGGCTGCTGGCACTGACCAAACTGGCCGACGGCGCGGTGGGGCAGAAACTGCTCGACGCCCACGACCGCTGCTACCCGCCTCCCGGTGCCGGCACGGTGCTAGAACCGATGTACCCGGACCGCCTCGCCGAAGACTTCATCGCGTTGAGCCTGCCCGCCGCCCCCACCGGCCAACTGGTCACCGTCAGCGGGCACACCGACTCCTGGACAGCGACCACACTGTTGACCGCCCATCGCACTACGGACGACACCGTCGCCTACCTGCCCGGCCCGCTGATCGCCCGTGGCCGCGGGCAGAAACCCGTGGGCCACGTCGCCCGAATTTTGATCTTCTTGGCCGCGGCAGCCGGCCGGCACCCACACATTCAGGGCTGGCTGCAAACCCTGCTGACCACCGACCCGGCCCTTCCGGTCCAGGCCGGCGGCATCGCCCTGACCGCCGTCGCCGGGTACACCAGTCCCGCCCTCGCTGAAACCATCTATGGACTGCTGCCACATCACTCCCTGGACCTCGGCCCCGCGGCCGCCACCCTGGCCCAGCACCTGCTCGACCACACCGACAACATCGACCAACAACGCGCCCGGCACTCCAGCAACCTCGCCATCCGACTCGCGAACATCGGCCAGCGCCAACAGGCGCTGGCCCCGGCCGAGGAAGCCACCGGAATCTACCGCCAGCTCGCAGAGGCCCACCCCGACGCCCACCTGCCCAACCTCGCCGCGTCGTTGAACAACCTCGGCAACCGCCTGTCCGAGCTGGGCCGACGGGAGCAGGCGCTGGCCCCGGCCGAGGAAGCCACCGGAATCTACCGCCGGCTCGCAGAGGCCCACCCCAACGCCTACCTACCCGACCTCGCCACCTCGTTGAACAACCTCGGCGCTTTCCTGTCCGGGCTGGGCCGGCGGGAGCAGGCGCTGGCCCCGGCCGAGGAAGCCGTCACCATTCGGCGTCGGCTGGCCGAGGCCCACCCCGACGCCTACCTACCCGACCTCGCCACCTCGTTGAACAACCTCGGCACCCTCCTGTCCGAGCTGGGCCGGCGGGACCAGGCACTGGCTCCAGCCGAGGAAGCCACCGGCATCTACCGCCAGCTCGCAGAGGCCCACCCCGACGCCTACCTGCCCCACCTGGCCGCGTCGTTGACCAACCTCGGCACTTTCCAGTCCGGGCTGGGCCGGCGGGACCAGGCACTGGCCCCAGCCGAGGAAGCCACCGGCATCTACCGCCAGCTCGCAGAGGCCCACCCCGACGCCCACCTGCCCAACCTCGCCGCGTCGTTGAACAACCTCGGCAACCGCCTGTCCGGGCTGGGCCGGCGGGAGCAGGCGCTGGTCACGGCCGAGGAAGCCGTCACCATTCAGCGTCGGCTGGCCGAGGCCCACCCCGACGCCTACCTGCCCCACTTCGCCACCTCGTTGAACAACCTCGGCACCCTCCTGTCCGAGCTGGGCCGGCGGGACCAGGCACTGGCCCCAGCCGAGGAAGCCGTCACCATTCAGCGTCGGCTGGCCGAGGCCCACCCCGACGCCTACCTGCCCCACCTCGCCATGTCGTTGAACAACTTCGGCAACCGCCTGTCCGAGATGGGCCGGCGAGAGCAGGCGCTGGCCACGGCCGAGGAAGCCACCGGCATCTACCGCCAGCTGGCAAAGGCCCACCCCGACGCCTACTTGCCCAACCTCGCCATGTCGTTGAACAACTTCGGCAGCCGCCTGTCCGAGATGGGCCGGCGGGAGCAGGCGCTGGCCACGGCCGAGGAAGCCGTCACCATTCGGCGTCGGCTGGCCGAGGCCCACCCCGACGCCCACCTGCCCCACCTCGCCATGTCGTTGTGGGCGTACGGGTGGGTCTGCGTAAACGTGCCGGCAAACTACGCCGAGGCTCTGAAATCGATCACGGAGGCGATCAGTCTCTACGAGCCGCTCGGGCGCCGCCTGCCGGAGATGTTCTCCGGGCAGCTGTTCTCGGCGTGTCGGACCCTGGCCGACGTGCTCGACGGTCTTGGCCGTACCGAGGAGGCTACGAACCTACGCCAGCAACTCGACGAAGCGGCCGGTACTCGGCCAGGCGCCGAGGGAGGGTTGAGTTTCAGGGGATAGACCCCGGGCCGGTGGCGGGTGTGTGAGAGAGTTTGCGGCCTACGGGTTATAAAGGCCCGCTCCGGCACAGAGGCCGTCGCATGTCCGCCGCTTCGTCAACTCACCTCGGCCGCGCAACCGACTGTCATTCAGCGCATGACTATGCACCACCTGTGGCCATCAGAGACGTACGGATTTGCCGCCGATAAGGCGCGCCTTGCAGCCGTGGCAGAGTACGGTGCCGCGTGGAGTGCATCGCTCGGGGAGAACCTCACGATTCGGGCCCACCGCCCGACGCTTGCACAGCGATGACCCGGGACTCGATCCTGCGATAGCTGAGTGCCAACCGGAAAGCACGTCGGAGCCAGCCGATCCGTGGCGTGAACTTACTCAGCGGGCAGCCGCCTCGGCCAGTCGTCGGCAAGGCTGACTCAACAAGGGATCGTTCCCCCGGGTGTCTCTTGGCGATCGCAGACGCCCAGCTTCGGTCCGTTGAAAGGGGCAGCTGACCTAACCAGGCCTTCGCACTCGTTCTTGGCTGAGCCGGTCAACACTGCCAAACGGCACTGCCCAACGCGCCCGGCGGCAATTGTGGTGTGGGCCAGCCTTCGGGCACACGCCAGGCTGTCCAGTCCTCAGACAGGGGTCCCAGAGCTGCCTCGACCAAGGCGAACGCGCGGTGTGTGGCCGCTTGCACCCGTTCGTGTTCCGCATCGAGGATCAGACCAGCGCGGCGGACCTCGTCGTATTCGTCGACGTCTTTCATTTGCCATGAGCCGGCGGGGCCAGTGACGAGGTCCAGCAGCAGGTCGAAGGTGTCGATACCGGCAGGAGTCCGGTGCACCGGACGCTCAAAGTTGATCTTCCAATGCTGTTGGCTGCCATCGACGGGCAGGTAGAGCTGCAGGTTGAAGTCCGGGTCGAGCCCGACCCACGTCAAGACGATCGTGTCCTGCCAGACCCACCGGCCGAGTTCCCAGTGGCCGCCGGCCAGGTCGGCGACCGCTTGATGGCGGGCCTGTTCGTTGCCGGTGGCGAACCATCTGATCCAGTTGGTCGGGGTGTATCCGACGGTGCCGGGCCAGGTCACCAAGACCAGTGTGGTCCCGTCGTCGTGCAGAACGCGGTGCGGCGCTGCGGTCCATACCCGGTCGTTGAGCAGGTCACGGCGCACGACCGTGGTACCTACGGCGAATGGCGACGAGGTCATCGTCAAGCTCTCCCGTCGTGCAGAGGTGTGGCGCACGGATGCTCGAGAGCGGTCAGAAAGCTCGAGGCGCGCGGTGCCTGATGTTGCTGGGCGGCTATGCCGGTCCTACCCCCTGCGATAAGCGCAGTTGTGGACGCGGTCTGAGTCGGTCAGTGCTGGTCGCGTGGGGTCGCGATGGCAGAGTCGGGGGTGCTCCTGAGCTGCTGTTCGATGAGGTCGAGGAGCCGGTGTGCGGCGCGTACGGCGTCGGTGGAGTCGGGGTGGGCGGTGGTGTCGATGCGCTGGTCGAGGACGGCACGCAGGGCGGCGACGTCGCAGCTGTCGGCGGGGATGGCGAGCTGGCCGCAGATCTCGGTGAGCTTCGGCTGGTTGCCGCGGACCAAATGTTTACCCGCCAGTTGGATGAGCATCAGCACGGTGCCGGGGACGTCAGGGTCTGAACCGCGCCCGTCGTCGCTTCGATGGTGGTCCATCAGGGGTACGAAGCCCAGCGTGGAGCGGGGCAGCGCGTCGCGTTCGTACACCACAGCGGCGCCGGCGGATACGGTGGCGGTCGCAGCCGGCCACAGGAACACGTCGACCAGTACGGGTAGGCCGGCCAGTTCGATCCCGACGGCAAGGTAAGCGCCGTTCTTGGGCGCGCCGGATCGCCGGGAACCGGCCCTGGTAGGTCTTGGGTCCTGCCCGGCGAACTTGACCCGTTCTGTGCCCGAAGTGATGATATCGTCCGGTGATGGGTCGCCGTATTGCGCTTGACCTGACGGCTAAGCGTTGAGGGACTACGACTCAGTTCAGTCGCGATGCCGCGGATGCCACACCCGCCTCGGTGACGATCGGCGATGGTGACCCGCTCGTTTTCCGCCAGGAATTATTCAGAGATCTGCACGGACGCCATGATCGGTCATGTCGGCGCACCGAGCCATCGGGGTTCTTCACCATCCGGCCGTAAAGCCAGTAGATCCCGGTCTCCGGCCGACCCCGACGATCCGGCACGCCTCGCAGTCGTTCATGCCCCGCGCCATCAATGCAGGTACTGCTCCGCTTCTCAGTTCGCGGCAAACCGCCCGGTGCCCCGGGCAGACAACGAGTCGAATAGATAGCGACTTCCTGCTCAAAGCAGATGTTGCAACGCCCCTTGGAGACCGTCGTTGTAGCGGTGCAGCCATCGGAACGAGGTCAGACGTGCCTCGCCTTGAAGGTGGCGTTGAGCGACTCGGCGAGGACGTTGCCGACGGCGCTCATAGATTGCCGAACGCCGGCCGGGCCGGTGCCGGTACGCGGATACCGTGGGGCCGGACCCGGCACGGTGACTAGTTTGGAGTGTGTGTATGGCATCGACTCCGTCGTCGGTCCCAGCCGTGGCCGGGACGGGGCCCCGGACCCGGGAGTCCATAGCCGAGGACCTGCGGACACTTGGATTAGGCGCGGGCGCGACTGTGCTGGTGCACTCGTCGCTGCGGTCGCTGGGCTGGGTGTGCGGCGGCGCGGTGAGCGTTGTGCGGGCGCTGCTGGACGTGCTCGGCCCGGACGGCACACTGGTGGTGCCGGCCTTCTCCACCCAGAACCGCGACCCGGTGCGGTGGGCCGGCCCGGAGGTCCCGCCGTCGTGGTTCCCTGCGATCCGCGCGGCGATGCCGGCCTATGACCCGGCTGTCACCTCGTGTCGAGAGCTAGGGATCGTCGCGGAGACGGTGCGCTGCTGGCCTGGGGCGCGGCGCAGCCCGCACCCGCAGACGTCGTTCGCGGGGGTCGGCGCGCGGGCCGTGCAGCTGATGAGCCGTCACGAGCTGACCAGCGAGCTGGGGGAGCAGTCGCCGCTGGCGGCGCTCGAGGCGGCCGGGGCGGTGGTGCTGCTGCTGGGGGTGGGTTTCGACCGGTGCACGGCGCTGCATCTTGCCGAGTACCGGCTGCCGTGGGTGACGCCACGGCCCAACGCGTGTGTGGTGCAGACGTCGCGAGGGCGGGCGTGGGTGCACTATCAGGGGGTGCGGCTGGACGCGAGTGATTTCGCGGCGCTCGGCGCGGATCTGGAGCGTTCCGGGGTGGTATGCCGCGGCCCGGTCGGCGCGGCGGACAGCCGTCTGCTGGAGTTCGCGCAGGCAGTTGCGTTCGCTGAGGAATGGTTGCTGCAGCACCGGGTCCCGTAGGCGTGGTAATGCCGACTCTTTCGCGATCGCTGTACGCATTGACATCGACCGCTTACGCTTGGCAATGGGCCACTACCCACCGTTCGGCCGGGTGCCGGTTACCGATGCGAGGTCCCATGAGCAACCACGAACGTCTCATAACCCTGCGGCAGCGGCTCGGTGCGGAGCCAGCGGCGGCCGCGCTGCGCCGGCGTCGCCCGGCGCTGCGGTGGGTTCTGGGGGACTATGAGGTGCATCCGAAGGGGTTCAACAACTTCGTCGGTGGGAAGACCGCCGAAGCGCTGAACGAGTGAGGGCCACGCCCGATCCGTTCCGCAGCCTCGTCCCGGTTCGGCAGATCCTCCTGAAGGTGCACAGCCGGTGTAATCTTGCGTGCGACTACTGCTATGTCTACCAGCACGCCGACCAGAGCTGGCGGGACCGGCCGCGGGTCATGTCGCGCCGAACGATCGACCTGACGGCCGCCCGGATCGCCGAGCACGCGGGCAAGCACGATCTGCCGTTTCTCACCGTGATTCTGCACGGCGGCGAGCCGCTACTGGCCGGCCCTCAGACAATCGATTACCTGGCCCGGGCGGTACGTGCCGCGGTCACTAGCCACACCAAGGTCACTCTCGGGGTGCAGACCAACGGGCTACTACTCGACGACGCTTACCTGGAGCTGTTCGCGGCACACCGGATCCAGGTCGGTGTCAGCCTGGACGGGCCGCCGGCGGCCAACGACCGGCACCGGCGCCACGCCGGTGGGAGGGGCAGTCACGCGGGCGCCGCCCGGGCGCTGCGGCGGCTCAACGAGGCCCGGCACCGGCCGTTATTCGGTGGAATTCTGTGCACTGTGGATGTCAACAACGACCCGGCGCAGGTCTTCTCCCACCTGCTGTCGTTCAACCCGCCGGAGATCGACTTCCTGCTACCGCACGGCACCTGGGACAGTCCACCGCCGGGACGTCCGGCCGACCTGTCGCGCTCGGCCTATGCCGACTGGCTGATCACCGTCTTCGACCTGTGGTACGACGCCGCGGGGCCGGTCAGCCGGGTGCGGCTCTTCGAGTCCCTAGTGTCGCTACTGCTGGGCGGTCCGGGCGGCAGCGAGGCCCTCGGCCTGGGCCAAGTCGATCTAGTGACCGTCGAGACCGACGGCAGCCTGGAGCAGGGCGACATGCTGAAGATCGTTGCCCACGGTGCTGCGGCGACCGGCCTGCATGTGCGGTGGCACTCGTTCGATCAATATCTCGAACATCCGGGTGCGCGGGCCAGACAGGCTGGAGTGTCGGGATTGTCGAGCAAATGCCAAGAGTGCCCGCTGGTGGAGGCCTGCGGTGGCGGACTCTACGCTCACCGGTTCGGCCGTGATCGGCAGTTCGATAACCCGTCGGTCTATTGTGCTGACCTGGCTGCGCTGATCGAGCACGCGGCGCGGCGGTTGGCCGCGGACCTGCCGTAGCGGCGGCGCATGCCGGACCGCTGGCCCGGCCGACGGTTTCGCGCCGCTCCAGGGGTACCTTCCCGCGCCCCGATTGCGGTACTAATGACAGAGGCCCAGTCCGGGTGGCCGCTCATGGGTGGCCGCCGGCCGGCCCCGAGGAGGCCGATGTTCCAGTCGCGGTTTATGCGCAGGCGAACCGAGTGGCCGTTCCGTCCTCGTTGACGGTCGTCGGGAGGCCAAATGCTGTATTTCTTCATGAGCTATGCGTCCGACGAGGACGTGATTTTCGTGCGCAGGCTGCACCGTGACCTCTCCGTCGAGATCATCCGGCGGATCGGCAGCGAGCCGCAGCAGGCGGTGGGTTATCTGGACGACAGCAGCGGTGCAAAGTGGCCGGTCGACGCACGTAACGCATTGAGCAGCTGCCAGACCTTCATCCCGCTGTGCTCGCTGAGATATCTGATGGACGAGCGATGCGGGCGGCGCTGGGGAGTATTCGCGGAGCGGGTGCGCGCCCGCCAGGCCGAGATGAGTCAAAGCGAGGATCGGCTTATGCCGGTGCAGTGGGCCCGTGACGATCTGCCCGACGACTTGTTCACCGAGCCGGACCTGGACGTCCGGCCGCACCGGGCGCCCAACGGCGAGGATCTGCGAGTGCTGATCAGGTTGCAGTCGCACCGTCCCGCCTATCGGGCATTCGTGACCTCACTGGCGCATCGGGTGGTCGCGTCCGCGCACGCCTACCGCTTACCGCCGGCACAGCTCGGTATCGACTTGGACGCGGTGCCCAACGTCTTCGAGTCCCGGCTGGCCGCGCTGGGGCGCGCGGATCTGCCGGCCAAGGTCGTCGTGGTGGTGGCCGCCGGCACCCGCGAGCAAATGCGCGCCGTCCGTACGGACCTTCAGTTCTATGGGGTACGCCGGGAGGACTGGGCGCCGTTCCAGCCGCAGGCGGTGCAGTCGGTGGCGTCCCGGGCTCGGGAGATCGCTTCCGACCGGCGGCTACGTTCCGAGGTGGTGTCGTTGGAGTCCGTCCCGGAAAGACTGCGTACCGGGCCGCGCCAGGACATCCTGGTGCTGCTGGTGGACGCATGGGCGATCACCTGGCTCGACCATCTCCGTTCGGCGCTGCGCGAGATCGGCAGTCGTGACGACGCGACGACGGTAGTCCTCATTCCGGCTAGCCGCGACGACCCGGAGACCGCGAATCATCGCAACGAGTTACGCCGGGCGGTGCTCGCGGCGTTTCCCGGCCGATCGGTGCGCCGCGATCACTTGTTTCACCCGGAGGTGGACTCCGCAGACGACTTCGACGCGGATCTATCGGTGGCGATTGCGGTGGCCCAGCGGCAGGTCAGCCGCCCGACCAGGCCGGAGGGCAGGTCCGCCGACCGTCACGCGGTCGGCCGTCCGGTGCTGGAGGGTCCATGATCGGCGGTCCGGCGGGTTCGTTACCAGTAACGACAACTCATCACGTTCGGCCTTTTAGGCTTCTTGACGCATTCGGGAAAAAGCGGACAAGGGGAACCCGGCCGACCATGGCATCCGTAGTCGCGGATCGGACATAGGGGCGGTAGAGCATGGAATCCTCGGGTGCCGGTGGCCAGGTCATCACGTTCTACTCGTTCAAGGGCGGTGTCGGGCGAACGATGGCGCTGGCGAACGTTGCGTGGATCCTGGCCAGCACCGGCCGGCGCGTCCTGACGGTGGACTGGGACCTGGAGTCACCCGGGCTGCACCGCTATTTCGCGCCGTTCCTGGCCGACCGTGACCTGCGGCATTCGGCAGGGGTCATCGAGGCCATCACCCGTTTTGAGAAACTGGCCGCTCGCGCCGTGAAGGACGGCGGCAGTCTGTCGCCCGGCGACGTGCAGCGCCTGGCGCGGGTACGGGACTTCGCCACGTCACTGGAGCGCTACGACTTCCCGCGCGGCGGCTCTATCGACTTCGTGTGTTCCGGCCGTCAGGTAACGGAGTACTCGCAACTGGTGAGCCACTTCGACTGGGACACGTTCTACGCGGGACTAAACGGCCAGGAGTTTCTAGCCGCGCTGGCGGAGGACATGCGCGGCAGCTATGACATCGTGCTGATCGACAGCCGGACAGGGCTCAGCGATAACGCGGGGATTTGCACGGTGGCCCTGCCCGACGTCGTCGTCGACTGTTTCGCGTACAACAACCAGAGCATCGACGGCGCCGGCGCGGTGGCCGATTCGATTCGACGAATGCGGCCCGACATCCGGATCTTCCCGGTACCTAGCCGGGTGGAGGATGGCGAGACCGCCAAACTCGACCGGCGCCGCGGCCTGGCACAGCAGCGCTTCCGCGACTACATCGCCGCGTTGGGCTTCACCGACCACGGCAGGTACTGGGGTCGAGTCGAGCTGCCCTACAAGATCTTGTACGCGTACGAAGAGACCTTGGCGGTCTTCGGGGACCGGCCTTACCAGGAGAATACGCTGCTGGCTGCCTACGAGCGTTTGGCCGGCGAACTGGTCGGTGAGGAGATCAACCTCCCGACGATTCCCGAGACGATCCGGCGAGGCTGGCTGTCGGAGTTCGAGCAGCGGGGCAGCGCGACGCCGCAGCCGGCGCTGATCTGCTACACCCCGCGGGACCGGATCTGGGCCGAATGGGTTGGGCACGAACTGCAACGCGCAGGGCAGCGCTACGTGTTGCGCGACGTGAAGGTGACCGAGGACGCCGACGAGCTGGTCGCCCATTCGGAGTACGCCATTATGCTGCTGTCCCGCGAGTCGGTGCGGCTGCCGCAGATGCTGCATTGGTGGGAGCTAGCGTCGCGGCGCGATCTGCCGGGCTACGGCCGGTTCCTGGTGCCCGTACGGGTCGACGGCACCCGCCCGCCGACGCCGTTCAGCGAACGCGAGCCAGTGGACATGTTCAACGTTCCCGAGCGGGTCGCCCGGGACGCCCTGCTGGCCCGGCTGGACATTCGAGACTTCGCCATGGAACGCCCCCCGGCATCGAGCGGGCCGCATCCCCGGTTCCCGTTCGAACCGGCCAGGGTATGGCGGGCGCCCGCTCGTAACACCAGTTTCACCGGGCGCGACGCCACCCTGGAGGAACTGCGGGAGCGGCTAAACTCCAGCACCGCGCAGACCGGGCCGGCAGTGCTGCAGGGTATCGGCGGGGTCGGCAAGACCCAGATCGCCGTCGAGTATTTGCACCGCTTCGCGGCGGACTACGACGTTGTGTGGTGGATCTCCGCAGACCAGCCACAGCTGGTGGTGACCGCCCTCGCCGACCTGGCCGGGGAACTCGGCCTGACGATCGCCGGGTCCGGTCGGGCCGACGACGAGGCGGCCGCGGTGCTGGAGGCACTGCGGCTCGGCAAGCCGTCGAAGCGCTGGATCCTCGTGTTCGACAACACCGAGGACCCCGAGCACGTCCGGCGGTTTCTGCCCAACGGCGGGGGTGATGTCATCGTGACCACGCCCGGACAGGAGTGGTCACGTACCGCCTGGACGCTGGACATTAACGTCTTCGACCGCTCGGAGAGCCGCACCCTGCTGACCAACCGGGTGCCCGGGCTGACCGACGCCGATGCCGACCAGATCGCCGCAAAGCTCGGCGACCTGCCGCTGGCAGTGGAGCAGGCAGCGATGTGGCTGGCCACTACGGCGATGAGCGCGCACAGCTATCTGGAAATTCTGGACCAACAGTTGCCACGCATTCTCAACGAGCCGCCGCCGCCGGGGTATCGGCACCCGGCCGCCGAGACCTGGCGGCTTTCCCAAAAACGGTTGCGAGTTGCCAGCCCGGCTGCGGCATTCCTCGTCGAACTGCTAGCGTTTTTGGCTCCGGAGCCGATTCCGGCAGGCCTGTTGGACAGCCCCGGCATGGCCGATGCGCTCGCAGTGCACGACCCGGCGCTCCGTGACCGGCTCATGCGCAACTCCCTGGTGCGGGAGGCGACGCGTTTCGGCCTCGCCAGGGTTGATTCAGCGGTTCATGCGCTTCGCATGCACCGCCTGGTACAAAGTGTGATCATGGGCGACCTGGCTCCCGAGGAGCAGTCGCGGAGGCGGGAGCAGATACACGTGATCTTGGCGAAGGCGCAGCCCGGCGAGCCCTCGGATCAGCGTAACTGGCCCGTTTACCAAGGCCTTCTCGCGCATCTGGAGCCCTCGGGAGCGCTGGACTCCGACGATATCGAGGTGCACGCGCTGACCATCGACATGGTGCGGTACCTGCGCTACCGCGGTGACTTCGCTGGTTCTGCCAGACTCGCCGACCGTGCGCTGACGAACTGGGAGCCGCGACTGGGTCAGGATCACCTGTCCGTGTTGCGGTTGCGCAGCGAGCTGGGCAACATCCTGCTCGCCCGAGGCGACTACCAGGACGCCCTGGAAATCGAGCAACAGGTCGTCGCACGGATGACCGCGTTGCGCGGAGAGACCTACCCGTACGCGCTGATCGCGCTGAGTGGTGCCGCTGCAGCGTACGCCGGGCTGGGGCAGTACGGTCAGGCCGTCGAGCTGGGCGACAAGGTCTTGGTTCACTGGCAGGCCACAGTGGGTGACAGCAACCTGCGGACCGTGCTGGCGCGCAACAACCTCGCCCAATGGCTCTACCTGGCGGGGGACTTCAGCCGTGCCCGCGAGCTCGGTGAACAAGTGGCGAAAGACTCCGAGGAGTTCCTCGGCGCCGTTTCGCGTGACACCTTGCTGCACAAATGCAACCTTGGCAGGTTCCTGCGCGCCGACGGGGATTTGGTCCGCTCCGAGGCGGTCCTGCGGGAGACCCTCGAGTCGTGCTTGACCGCGCTAGACAAGGGACACCGGGTCACCGCCACCGCACAACGGGAACTCGCCACGACGCTGCGCCGGCTGGGCCAGCTCGAGGAGGCACGGAAGCAGGTCGAGAAGGCCGCCGCGACGCTGACTATCGGTGTCGCGGAACACCCGGACGCGTTCGCGTGCGAGCTCGAACTCGCGGCCATCAGCGCAGCCGACGGAAAACCGGACGTCGCCGTGACCGGAGCGCGGGAGGCCTGGTCACGTTACCAGCGGGTGCTTGGCGACCGGCACCCTTTCACCCTGGCCGCGGCGAACGACCTCGCCATCTACCTGGTCGCAGCGGGCGCAGCCGGGCCGCCCGAGGCGCGGGCCCTACTGTCGGCGACCGTGGACGGGTTCCGGGAGGTTCTCACCGATGTGCACCCGTACGTGTCCATCTGCCGGATGAATTTCTCGAGCGTGCTGTTCTCGGCCGGGGAGACCGTGGCCGCGCAGCAACTGGACACCGTGGTGCTGTCCGACCTGCGGGAGCGGCTGCGCAACCGTAGCCACCCGGTGGCCGTCGCCGCGGCCCGTAACCTCGCCACAAGTCGCTTGGCCACCGGGGACCGCTCCGGCGCGGACGCGCTGATGCTGGAACTGGACCGCATCGGCACCGACCCGGGGGTCAACCCCGCGCCGGGCGGCACCGGCCGGGTGTGGGTGGACATCGAGACCTCCTCGCCGTGACCCCGCCGCTCCGTGCCCCGTTGAGGTAACTTCAGGTCGGACGGGTCCGTGTGGCCGTACTCTGAGGAGTGCGGGACGGCTCCGAGAATCTGGCTCGTGGGGTGCTAGGCTTCCCGCGCATGACTCGGAGGGGTGGCAATGGAGCCGGATATCGACGACTGCATCCTCGATTTCGATCTTGAGGATGTCGATCCCGGCCGTGTCGACAGCCCGGCCCTGCAAGCCCTGCTGACCCGGCTCGTGCTCGACGACCGGGTCCCGGTCACCGCCTTCACCAATTTCGTCTCGTAACCTCGGGACGGCACCTGCGATGCGGCCGTTCCGGCAGTTCCTGCTCAAGCTGCACAGCCGTTGCAACCTTGCCTGCGACTACTGCTATGTCTACCGGCACGCCGACCAATCCTGGCGCACCCGCCCTCGGGTGATGTCCGAGGCGGTCATCTCGGCCGCCGCGCGGCGCATCGCCGAACACGTCCACGCCTGGCACCTCGACGCGGTCACCATCGTGCTGCACGGCGGTGAGCCGCTGCTGGCTGGAGTCGGCACCGTGCGCAAAGTCACCGGCGCGGTCCACGCCGCAGTCGGCCCCGCTGCGAAGGTAACCTTCGCGATTCAGACCAACGGGTTGTTGCTCGACGAGGCGATGCTCGACGCACTGCTCGACCTAGACATTCGCGTCGGCATCAGCCTGGACGGTGGCCGCGCCGAGCACGACCGGCACCGGAACTTCGCGTCCGGAGCTGGCAGTTTCGACGCGGTGGCCGCCGCCCTCAACCGGCTGCGCCACGACAGGTACCGGTCGCTGTACAGTGGGTTACTGTGCACGGTCGACGTCCGCAACGACCCGATCGACGTCTACGAGAGCCTACTCGCGTTTGAACCCCCGGCCCTGGACCTGCTACTACCGCACGGCAACTGGACCAACCCGCCCCCGCGGCGAGCGCCGGGCGACCCGGGTACGCCGTACGGCGACTGGCTGGTCACGGTGTTCGACCGCTGGTACGACGCGCCCGATCATCGCACGAACATCCGCCTGTTCACGGCAATCATCTCCCTGCTACTCAACCGGGCCAGCGGCTATGAGGCGGCGGGCCTGGACCCGGTGGACTACATCACCGTAGAAACCGACGGAAGCCTGGAACAGTCAGACGTGCTCAAAACCGTGGCCGAGGGAGCCGCCGCGACCGGTCTGAGCGTGTTCCGCAATAGCTTCGACGAGGCGCTGCAGCACCCGGGCGTACAGGCCCGCCAGCAGGGACTAGCCGCGCTGAGCGCGGACTGCCGGGCGTGCCGGATCGTGCGGGTGTGCGGCGGTGGGCACTACGCCCACCGCTTTCGCGCGCCGGACGACTTTGCCAATCCCACCGTCTACTGCCCCGACCAGAAGCGCCTCATCGGCCACATCCGCGAACGAGTGTCCGCCGATCTCCGCCGTGCCGCCGAACGCCCGCCGACCGCGCCGGCCCGGTCACCCGCCTGACCGCGTCGAGCCTGGGCGACCTGCTGTGAGTGGCAACGCCGGATTGAGGTCAGCCGGGTTCTGCGACGAGCAGTCGAGGACATTTGGGAGATTTGAAAGTCCGGTACTGCTTCTGCCGCCCGTTCTGACAGGTCCGTGGGTAGCATGAGGCCGCGCCGACCTGCTGACCGTCGCCGACTCGACACTCTGCGGGATAGCCGAGCTGGTCCAGGCGCGTGGGATCGCGGAAGGGCACCGCCGCCGTCAACCGGGCCGCTGCCGCTCTGGCCGGCCCTGTCGGCAATCTAGTGAACGCGGCGCTACGGGAAACAGGGACGTCCTTGCCTCATACCAGACACCGATGCACCCGCGAGTGCGCGCTCCGCAGTCCCGGGATCTGTCGCAGATCGCTTCGGCCAAGAGCAGGCCATCCGTGGCCTCAAGGCGCGAATTGGCGTGATGTTGAGTTTGATGCGGACCGATAATCGCAGCTGAGTCGTTTTAGATCTGCGGGGGATCGATATCGCAGTTCAGGCGGACCTGTTGTTCGACGGCCACAGTATTGAAGTGATCCGGGCCGAGCGCGGCACGGGAGCGTTCCAGGACCGCGCGTCGCAGCTGTGCTGCCGCCTCCTGGTGGCCGCTGGTGGCCAGGGTGATGGCGAGATTGTTCATCGCGGCTAAGGCGTCGGGGTGGTCGACGCCGACCGACGCTGCCAGCCGGTCGCATGCCTCCTGGTCGCTGTCGCGGGCCTGGTCGAGTTCACCGGCGTCGAACAGTTCGTTTCCGCGGTTGACCAAGCAGGCGAGCGTGTAGGGGTGGTCAGGGCCGAGGACTTCCTGAAAGCGAGCGATGACCTGGTCGCTGAAGTTTCGGGCGGCGTCGTTGCGGCCCAGTTTGCGCAGGAAGATCGACACATTGTTCTTGCAGGCGAGGGTGGACGGGTGGTCGGTGCCGAGACGGGCCTCGTAGCGGCCCAGGGCATCCTGGGAGGTTTCCAGCGCCTGTTGGTCGTCCCCCTGCGCTGACTGCACGCTTGCCAGGTCGTTGAGGCAGGCGAGGGTTTCCGGATGGCTGCGGCCCAGGCGCCGTTCCAGGGCCGGCATGGTTTCCTGGGTGAGCTGGCGGGCCTCCGCCAGGTTCCCGGTCTTGCGCAGGGTCACCGCAAGAGCGCGGGCCACGGCCAGGGTGTCGCGGTGACCGGCGCCCATCAACTTCGTGGACAGGGTGAGGACCGTCTGGAGCAGTTCCTGAGACGCGGCGAATCGGCCCAGGTCCCGGTAGGCGCTGCCGAGGACCGCACCCATGCGAATGCTGAATGGTGAACTCGGCCAGACCCGGTGGGACACCTCGTAGGCGCTTTCGGAGATCTCGGCGGCCCCAGCGAAGTCGCCGTTGAACCGCAGAGACAGGGCCAGGTTGTTCATTGCGAAGACGGTCCGGCGCGCCTCCGGGTGCAGCACTTGCCGGGCCAGGTCCAGGGCCGCGTCGTCCAGCTCCAGGGCTTCCCGGTAGCGGCCCAGGCCTTTGAGGTCGGCAGCCTGCCCGCTAAGGCTCATCACGACGTATGCGTGTCGTGACCCGACGGTCGCCAGCAGCTGCTGGTGCACCTCGCCGTCGATGGTGAGGGCCTCTGTCAGTTTGGCCTGGGATCGGATCGGGTTGGCTATGTGCAGGCGCAGCCACAGGGTGGTGAGGTCGTCGTCCTGTCCGGTGCGGCGCCACGCGGCCAGCGCCCGCTCGCCGAGGCCCTGGCTCTCTAACAGGTCGCTGAGGTTCCACAGGTAGCGGACCATGTCGATGACCAGTTGCCGAACGGCAGGCACGGTCGAGCGCAGCGTGCCGGTCGGTTCAAGATGGGGGCGAATCTGCCGGTAGACCGGCCAGTTCTCCGGCTCGTCGGGTTCCTTGGGGTTCGCCGCCGCCAACACGTCGTGCACGTCGCGTTCGGTCTGCGCCTGGGCTTCGGGTGTCATCCCGGAGCGGATTACTGTCTGTACGAGGCGGTGCATTTCGATGGCGTTGTGCCCGGCGTCGAAACGGGCCAGCGCGTAGCGGCCGATCTCGCGGACGACCTGGCCGATCAACAGTGGGTCCTGCAACGCAGGGTCGTAGACTTGGAGCAGTTCCAGGAAACGTCCGCTGTAGATCAGTCGCATGGGGATCGGTTCGGGTGCGAAGAACGCGCACACCTCCAACAGGCGGGCGGCGGCGGGCATGTCGGCGCGGATCCGTTCCAGCGACACCCGCCAGGTGCCGGCAGCGGTCTGCTCGAAGGCGGACGCGGTGCCGTCACTGAGCACCTGCGGCAGATCAGTCTCCAGCAGCGCAGCGTAGTCGCTGACGGGCATCCCGGTCGCGGCCAGCCAGGCGCCAGCCTGCTCGATCACCAGTGGCAGATCGCCGAGGCGTTCGGCGAGCAGCGCGGCGTCGGCTTCGGGCATCTCCGGGACGAGTCGGCGCATCAGTTCGATGCTCTCTGCCCGGGTGAACACGAGGACCTCGACTGCGGTGGTGTGCCGGCCCCAGGCTTGGTTGCGGGTGGTGAGCAATACGTGTCCCGGGCCGGAGGGCAGGTAGGGGCGAATCTCATCGGGAAGGTCGACGTTGTCGAAGACCAGCAGCCAGCGCCGGTAGGGTTCACCGCGGCGCAAGGCGTCCAGGACCGCCTCGACCCGTTCAGTGACGCTCTCGGCGTCTGGCAGTCCCAGCAGCTCGGCGAGTTCGGCCAGGGAGGCGCGGACCAGGCTGGGTTGTTCGGCGGGGATCCACCAGACGAGGTCATAGTCGGCGGCGAAGCGGTGCACGTACTCGAGGGCGACCTGGGTCTTTCCGGCGCCGCTGAGGCCGTGCAGGGTTTGCGGGACGGCGGGGGTGCCGCCGATCGGCAGCCGGTCGCGCAGATTTTCCAACAGCAGAGTGCGGCCGGTAAAGGTGGGGTTGCGTTGCGGCGGGTTCCAGACCGGTGGAGTGCTGGTCGGGAATCGTGGGCCGGAGCGGAGCCCGGCACGTTCGGGTGCAGCTCCGGAGCGTTCGACGGCGTCTAGCAGGACCTGCCGGGCCTGGTCCTCGGCCAGGTTGAACAGGTCGAGTTCCCGGACCGCCCGGTCGCCGGCATGTAAGGCCGGCAGCCGACTGTTGTCGATGCGCAGCCGAACCAAGCTGCCCGCGATCCAGTCTCGGTCGGTGGCCCACCGCCACACCCACTCCGCCTGCGCCGAGCGTAGGTAGCCGCGCGAGTAGACGACCATCAGGCGGGTGCCGGGTTCCTGGAGGATGTCCAGTCCGCGGGCCGTGTCGGTAAGGGATCCGGTGAGGTCGACCTCCTGGAGCGTCGTAGGCAAGCCGGCGCGTTCAAGTTCGGCGGCGATCCAGTCTGCCCACGTACGGTCGATCGCGGCGAAGCTGATCACGGTGCGGGCGTTGTCGGAGGGTTTCTGCCTTTCGTATAGGGACAGCCACTGCCGCCGTTCGCGTTCGTCGAGTGCCGGGAACTCGGTGACCTGCCCGCCGGTGATGATGGTGGTGAGCCGTTCGAATGAGGAAAGCAAGGAGTGTTCCTGCCGGGCGCGTTCGCCGAAGGTGGCCAGGATCTCCTCGTAGGCGAAGAAGGGTTTGTAAGGGACCTCGACGTTGCCCCAGTAGTCGAGGGCCTGTTCGGTGGTCATTTCGAGGAACGGGGCAAACCGCAGGCGGGCGTGATCGCGTCCGGTTTCCAGTTTGAGCAGCTCGGCGTCCTCGACGCGCATCGGGACCGGCAGGATCCGCACCGGTCGCCGGCTGCTCAGCCGCCGGATGGATTCGGCGACGGCGACCGCGCCGTCGATGCTCTGTTCGTTGAGGGTGAAGCAGTTGATTACCGTGTCGGGCAGGGTGACCGTGCACATGCCGGCGGAGTCGCTGAGCCCGGTGCGGCTGTCGATCAGGACGTAATCGTAGCGGCGTGCCATGTTCTCGCGCAGTTCCGTGAGGAACTGTTCGCCGCCGAGTTGGTCGTAGAAGGTGGGCCAGTCGAAGGTGCTCACGGCGCTGGAGTAGGCCGGGTTCTGCTGGCCAGCGGGCAAGAGGTCGATCAGGCCGCCGCCGGGGAACCGCCAGCTGAGGGAGACGGCTTCGCGTTCGACGTCGGCATAGCGACCCAGGTTGGGGTCGCCGGGCTCGACGACGGCCCCGGCGGCGAAGTCGCGGATCATGTCGATCACGCCGCGTGAGTGGCGCAGCTTCTTGTCCAACAGGAACGGCCGGAAGTAATGGTGCAGACCGGGTGATTCCAGGTCCCAGTCGACGGCGAGAACCCGCAGTCCGTTGGCGGCCAGGATCCAGGCCGTGTTGGCGACCGCCATCGTCCGGCCGGTTCCCCCCTTGAAGGAATAGAACGTCACGATCCGGCCGTTACCGTGGCCGTTCGGCTCGGCATCCATAATCGATCTCCCTTCGGTGTCGGGCAGGGGTCAGGGGCCGCGGAGAATGGGACGTTCGCCGTGGTTGGTGGTGGTACTCCGGCGAGCGGAACCGGTCCGCAGGACTCGGTTGCGGGAGCGTTCCAGTACAACGCCCAGGTCGGCGTCGAACGACTGTGGGCTCAGGATCACGCTGCGGAAGGTCACGTCCGAGCGGGCGTGCATGCGCTGGAAGAACACCTCGCTGAGGGTGGCCAGCAGCCGGTCGAGGTGGGTGTGGGTCTGCTCATCGCCGTCGTTGGCGGTGACCAGCACTGGGGCGAAGCTCGGCGTCGTACTGTCGGTGTCGAATTGAGCTAGAAGGCTGCGGTGGCGGAGGACGCCCGTGATCCACAAGTCGATCAGCAGGATCACGATCCGTTCGCCGGTGCCGTTCTCGTCGATGCGGGTGTGCACCGTGTCCAGGTCGGTGATCACCGAATGGAACTGGTGTTCCAGGGCGACCGCTTGGGCACGGTCGGCGATCGGTGCGTCGACGGTCGGGCGGAACGGCGCCCAGTGCCGGGGTTCGTTGCCATAGAACCGCGGGTCCCGGGTGACGCCCGGCAGCAATTGCCAGGCCAGGTCGGCCAGGGCCGGCGCGGCGACCACGAACTCGACCCGGCTTGCCGGCGAGGTCACTGCGGGCGGGCGCGGGTCGTCGAGGAACGCGCTACGGACCTGGTGGAACGATGTGACGGCGCGGGAGCCGGGCATCGGCTGGCCGGAGTGCGCGCAGGCCACGATCTGCCGGGCGAGCCGGTCGAGCAGTTCCAGGTAGTCGTCGCGGTGCCGGGTGAGCCGCATCATTTGGCGCAGTCCGCCCCGGTCGTAAACATCGGGCATGCCATGGTTCAAGTACTGCCGGGCAACGACCGTGTGCGGCAGTTGTGTTGGCGGCAGCCACAGCAGTGGCAGCAGCGGTGGCGGGTGGGCCAGCGGGCCGCGGTCCTCGAGGGTGCGCAGCCGGTCGTCGAACACGGCCCATTCCCGGCCGCAGGCTTCGCTAATCAGATAACGCGGTGAGATCAGAGCGACGAACGTGCGGCAGGTGTCGAGAGCGGTCATCAATGCTTGCGACCAACGTTCCCCGACGGGCATCTCCATGTCGAGGAATCCGACAGCGCGGTTGGCGGGCAGTCCGGCGTGGGAGCGCACCTCGGCGGACAGGTTGTCGAAGAACTGATTGACCCAGTGCTGGTCGTCGCCGCGTGCGTAGCTGAGGAAGAAGTAATAGTCGACCAATCAGGGCCCCCAGCGTCGCGGCACAAACGACGGTCCTCATCGGGCGGTGGCACGCACCGGCTATTGACTCCGTTCGCCGCCCGGCAGGGTCGCTACGAGGAGTATATAGCCGATGACTCAGCGGTGGGCTGCCTGCATATCGGCTTCCATCGATTGGATCTTCTACCGCAAGGACGGCACTACGCCAGCACATCCTGGATTGCCTGCTGGATGCCTGGCTGCCAGCGCCGACGGCCGCGAGTGGCCGAGGGCGCGGTGCTCCGCGGCGTTCTGAGCATGTGGCGTGTGGGACCCGGCATCAGCCCGACTGATGCCGGTCTACACCCGGCAGCTAAAGCTGGCGCCGAAAGCCCGAGCGCGTCATCGGTCGCGGAGCTTTACGACTGCACAGTGTGGCGAGCTGGTCCATGATCGACTGAGTGGTATATTTCGGGCATGGCATTCGAGACCCGGCGCAGTGTGGCGCGGGTGTTGCCTGTTCTTGTGGTCATGGTCCTGGCGCTGTACGGCGTCTCGCAGGGCCTGGCCGTTTCTGGTGTCGCCGGATCCGCCCGCAGCTCCGTGGCCTCGGCCACGCATCACGCCGTAGCGTCGACTGCTACCGCGCCTGCGGACGTTGAGCTGGACCGTTGCACCGCAACCTGTTCTGCTGCCGAGCCCGGCGTTGCCGACCGCTCACTGCCTCTGTCCGACCAGTTCGCCGCGGCTGCCCGCAGTTCCCGCGCCCCGCCGTTCGTCGTCGCCTGACCGCCGCCCGCGCCCCGCGCCGCGGCGGTCGCAGCACGTCGTCCGGGCCCCCGCGACGGCGATCGACGAGGCGGATGGACTGCTGTTGTGAACGTGGTTGCGGAAATGCTGCTGACCGAACCCACGCCGCTGGTGATCTGGGGAAGCCTGCTCGTCATGACGGTGCCGGCTGTGTTGTTGCTGGGCAGCCCTCATGTCCTGCGCGAGCCGGGGCGCGCCTTGCGGGACCTGTTCGCCGCGTTGCACCGGGCACGGCCGGCGCGTTCCTCATCACGGTCGCAGAAGGCCTTGGACGCCGTCAGGTTCGCGGCGGAGGTGCAGGTCGCGGCCGACCGGGCGGCCGTCGCCGCCGGCCAGTGGCGGCAGCGGTGGGAGCAGGCCGAGGAGCAGCAGGCCGCGGACTGGCAGGCGTGGCTCGATGCCGACGCGCGGCTGCGCGACAGCCTGGCCGCGGCCGCGTTCCGGTCACCGTGGCCGACGGGGACCTGCGCGGAGTACGCGGCTCGGGAGCGTTTCCTGCACCGGGTGGTAGCGGCCGCGGTGGAGCGGGGCGACCTGCCCGCCGCGGCGATGGTCGATGCCCTGGCCGGCCGCCAGGGCTGGGACGCTCGCCTGCACCCGGTCGAGCAGCAGCTGGTCATCAACCGCGCCGCCGCGGCCTATCGGCGCCGCCGCTACGAGCTGTCCGCCCAAGCCGAACAGGACGCCTGGCGTTACGCCGGCTCAGCCGTCCAGGCTGCTGACACCCTCCGGCGTACGGCTCGAGAAGCCGCCACCCGCGCCGCCGCCCGACGTCCGCTGCTGTCCACCGGAGCCACCGGCCGCCGCCGCCGCACCCGGCTGGTCCCCGGACCAGCCATGGCCGCTGTCCGGCAGACCCAGTGGCTGGTTCTGACAATGCGTTGACATACGGTGCCGTGACTGAGACGCGTCTGGCGCCGCAGGCCAGCCATGCCTGCGGTCGGCTCGGTTTCCCGCCTGCGGCGCTGGCTGTGGCTGGTGCTGCTGTACAGCAGCTGCTGGATGAGTTGTCGGGCCTACGGCCGATACTGGACTTCCTCGGGTACGTCACGCGCGGAGGGCGTCGAAGCCGCCGGCGGGCGGACCGTGGCCGTGGCCGCGGCCGTGCAGGACGGTGTCTTCTCACTACCGGGCGGATCGTTCCGGGGCGGTGATGCGGCGTGGGTCGACCTTGCGGGCATAGTCGACGGCGGCGCCGTAGTCACTGAGCTTGCGGCGATGTTGATCCGGCAGACCGCGATTTCAGTGTTGTTGAAATGAACAACGTCGGCGCGTGGAGCTAGGCGGAGGTCCCATCCTCAGAATGGCAGTGGTGCGCCTCGACGCTGCAGAGCACGGCCCGCCGCGACAACTGTGAGCAGCCACGAGAGCGTGCTTGATGGCCGGCTCGCGGCGCAGCTCCCACCACTCGTGTGGGTCGATTTCCGGGCTCACGGCTGACGCCGGACAGGCCGGTACGGCGCCAGCCGTCGGCTTCATGCAGCGGGATCGGTTCGGCGAAAAGGTAGGTCAGCATGGGAAAGGTGCTGGTCGTGACCAGCGTGGCGTGACGATGCCGGTAGGCCTCTTTATACAGACCCCATTGGCGCCCGGGACCACGGCGCTCGTAGTTGTCCGAGCAGAGCAAAACCGGCTCCCCGCCGACGTGCTGCACGGTGCCGGCGGCCCACGCCGCCGGGATCTGCCGGTCGTTCTGTCGGGCGAGGACCACGGTCCACACCTTGCCGGGGATCTCCTCAAACCTGTGCTCGGCGTCAGCCCACATCCGGCTCCGCAGGTGGACGTCGTCCCGGATCTGGCCGAGCACCTGCTCGTAGCGCTCATCACCGAGGGACAGGTTGAGCACCTCGTAGCGCGCCGTCGTCATCGCGGCTCTGCGCCGCGCTCGTCCAGACCCAGCCGATCGGCCACATCCGGATCGATGACGATGCCGGGGATCTGCTCGGTGAGACGCAGCACGGCGGCGCGCAGGTCCTCGGCGGGCCCGCCGAGGGCCGCCACGGCTGCCTCGTCGGCTGCGCCGACCATGTCAGGGGTGACGCCCTGATCAATGAGCGGCTGTGCCTCGCCCGGCAGGAACCCGCTGTTCGCCCACGCTGCTGCATCGTCGACGCCGACACCCGCGAGGAGCCACTGCAGCGCGAGGTCGGGCGTGTTCAGCTGCCCGGCCTGGGCATAGCGGTCGGCGTAAACGACCCAACCGGCCGGCGGGATGCCGCAGGCAATCAGCGGTACGGCGGTGCTGGGACCGATGCCGACCGCGACCCACGCGGCTGCCCGCTCCGCAGGCACGGGCAAGTCCATGAATTCTCGGATCATCCGCAGGAATGGCCCAGCGGGAACATCCGGCCGGTAGGCGCCGAGCCGGCGCAGCTCTGCCCGGAACCTGTCGCCATAGGCGCGCAGTTCACTGACCGTGCCCATCATGCCTGCTCACGTGAGGCCCGGCGCGCGGCCCGTCCCTCCATGACAAGCTCGCGGATGAGCTGAGCGCGGCTGATCCCGGCCTCGCGGGACTCGGTCTCAAGCAACGTGATCAGCCACTCCGGCAGGCGTACCGGCACGGCGCGTCCGATCGGCGGCTGGCCGGGTCCACTGCGCTCGGCTGCTGCGTCGTCAATCAGCCGCCTCGTCTCCGAGTGCGTGCGGCGCTCCTCGTCGAGTCGCGCCCAAAGCTCCAACGTGTGGTTAGGCAGGCTGTGAATAGCCGTGGCGGCGACATCCCGCCCGCGCTTGGTGAACAGGTGGTAGCCGTTGGTGTAGTGACGGTCCGGGGCGTCGTCGGACACCCCCGGTGCGGTGCCGGGAGTCGCGCCGCGCCGCAAATCACCGAACTGGTCCAAGGCCGCGCAGAGCTCGGCGACCGTGGACGCCGCAATAACGGTGCTGATCGCGTCGGCGTGGGCGGTGGCAGCGGCTGCGCCAATCATGTCGACCTCCCGATAAGCGGTATCGCTTAACCCGACAATAAGCGATACCGCTTATTGTCGCAAGGAGTGTGGTGAACGCCGGCTGCGGCCGCTCGCCGCATCTGGCGGTTCCTTCGGGCATCGCTGGGGCGCGACCGCGCGACTCAAAGCGGGCGAGGCGACCCGACCCGCCATGATCACAACCTGCAGGCGACGAGGCGCTCGCGAAGCCGCCGCTCGCGTCGGGGGATGGCTTACGCCGAGCGCTGTCCGGTGAACCGGCTCGGGCACAACTTCAGGTAGCTCATATCCGCCTTCTTCGACAGTCGGACGTCGTATCCCCAGCCGGCCCAGTGCCAGGTGTTGCAGGGACCGCACAGCGGGGCGCGGACGTAGCCGTGGGTGCGTTCACGCTCAGGTGACTGTCGGCTTGGCAGGTGCGCGTTCACCGGTGTAGCGGTCCCAGGTTCCGCCGGCGTGACCACGTTGCCGGGTAGTGTGCCCTGGTGGAAACCGAGGGCGTCGGCGATGACCGGGGCAGGTGCTTGCAGGACGAGCCGACGCAGGGCGGAGACGCGGACTTCGACGAGTGGGCCCGCACGATCCACTCCCGACACGCTGGTCAGAGGATAGAGCTGTAGCGCGATTCCGCCGACGGCGGCGTGTTCACGGACCGCTCGGCGGTACCCGGATCTGTGCGCCGCATGCCGGGAACCCCAAGTCGACCTCGTGCACCCGCAGGGTGCCGGTGGCATGCTGCTCGCGCAAGTATGTGGCCCATTCCGCGTCGGTCGCCGTCAAAACGCATGTTGCCGCGGGCTGGTCCTGCCTGGACGGTCGTCGCAGCGACTGAACGAATCATGATCGTGGCGTACTCAGAACTCCGTATGCCCACGGTCATGAGTCGCTTGGAGCGGCAGCCGGCCGGGCAGCAATGGTGATGGGGATGCTGGGGGAGGTGCCCGGGCGCCGTTCCCACGTTAGGGCTCGTCGGCTCGGGGTCGCAGCAGGCGTCTCCGGGCACCCGCCCAGCATCCCCATCGGTCACACCGTCTGCGCGGGCTTGGTGGTAGAGAACATCCGGTCCTCGTCATAGAGGTCGCCGGTGGTCAGGCAGTGATGGAGGCCGGACAGCAGCCGGGCGGACAGCCGGCGTAGGGCGCCGGCGTAGGTGTCGCCGCGGTCGCGGCGGTGGTCGTAGAGCGTACGGGCGCCGGGAGAGCGGGTGAGGGCGGAGAACGCCCACCGGTGGCAGGCCAGTTTGAGGGCGCGGTTGCAGATCCAGCGGTGGGTGACCTGGGTGACGCTGCCACTGGCCCAGGTCCTAGGGGCCACGCCGGCGTAGGCGCGCAGGCCACGGGCTGACCTGAAGCGGGTGGGGTCGTCGCCGATCTCGGCCAGCAGTCGGGCGCCGGTCAGCGGCCCGCATCCGGGAAACGATTGGTAGATCTGCGCATGCGGGTGGGCCCGGAACAGGTTCGTGAGCTCGGTCGTGAGGTGCTCGGTGGTATCGCAGGCATGGTTCATCTGCGCCAGCACAGCGCGGACCTCAACGGCGGTGGCCTGCTCGACCGCCGAAGGCAGTCGCAGGACCGGAGCGCTGAACAGGTCCCACAGCCGCAACGATTCTTGCTCGAGCAGGCGCAGCCGGACCCCGGTCAGGATCTTCTCCCACTGATACGCCGTAATCTTCTGCGCGCTGGCCGCGGTCGGCCCGGCCTGAAGAACGGCACGGGCTTCGGCCCGGCACAGGTTGTGGTCGCGCCCCTCCCACGCACGGACCGCCGCCGGATGCGCCTGCACGAGCCGGGCCCGTAGCTGGGCCTGCAACTGCTCCCGCAGACGCTGAGCCCGGCGCTGCGCGTGAGCCAGCACCGTGATCGCGGACGCTTGGGCGCTCACGGCCGGCAAGGCCTGCAGGCGCCCCCACCGGTCACGCAGCATCTGCGCGAGCAGCTCGGCGTCTGACCGATCGGACTTACGGCCCCGCGACACTTGATGCCGGCGGGCAGCGACGTCATTCGGCGAGATCATAAACACCGGCTGCCGCCTGGCCACCAGCGTGTGCACGAGCAGAGACCGGTTGGCCTCGATCGACACCGGCACCTGCCGGCGGCCGTGGCTGTGGCCGACACGCAGCCCGTCCAGGGTGTGGAACAGCTCTCGCACGCCGTCAGGGGTGGCGGCGATCCGGGTCCGCGCGACCACGGCGCCGTGCCGGTCGACGACCGCGACATCGTTGAGCTGATCAGCCCAATCGATACCACAGAAATAGCGGGGCTCAGGCGACATGCGAATGTGTTCCTCTCACCGGACGACGGAAAGCACCGTGAGAGCGAACGGGTCCACACGACCCGAGCACCACCAACAGTGCCATGGCGCGCCAACGTGTCCACACGCACCTGAAGCAAGATGCGCAGGCACATCCCACCAGCGGTGGGAAGCGGAACCGGTCCACGACGAGTAGCGAGTCGCGGCCTGGGTTCAACGCTGGAGCAACCCCGCGTCCGCGGGGAACAAGAACAACTTGAGGCGGAACCATACGCGATCGATCGAGCCGCGACCAACGCCCGGGGACGATGGCCCCCGCGCGCGAGATGTCCGGCGGGATTGGCCGGAGGTTCGCTCCGCGTGCACCGGGCTCAGGATGCCGGTCCCATCCCATGGCCACCGGGCTACACCGGCCAACCGCGGTAACCGAACGTTGAAACGATGGGAGTCTGACTATGACCGGTCACATGCAAGCCGCTGTCATCACCAAGCCCAACGCCACCTCGGAATTGCAGAACCGGCCCATTCCCGAGCCCGCCCCGGGACAGGCTCTGGTGCGCGTGCACGCGTGCGGCATCTGCGGCACCGACCTCTGGATGGCTCAGAACAAGCTGTCGTACCGCCCATGTTTCCCCTGGTGCTCGGCCACGAGGGCGTCGGCGAGGTGGTCGCCGTCGGCGCCGGCGTCACCACCCGCGCGGTGAGCGACCGGGTCGGCATGCCCATGGTCCACAAGGGCTGCGGCCGCTGCGACTTCTGCCGCGAGGAGCACCCCAAGAGCTTCGTGACCGCCGCCAACTGCGCGAGCCCGAGCCCTGACCGGTGTCACCGTGGACGGCGCAAACGCCGACTACGCCGTGGTCGACGCCACCGGCACCGTCCGCTACCCGACGGCCTCTCGTACGAAGACGCGGCGCCCACGATGTGCGCCGGCTTCACGGTGTGGAGCGGCTCAAGCTCAAGCGCGACACCGTCTCAAAGTACGAGTTCACACACAGGGCCTGGCGCATCACCGATCCTGCGACCAGCATCGACGTTCGCAAACTCGGCAGTGAGCTGGCAGACGAGCCGGCGCGGACCTAGAACACATCGGCTACACATCGTCACCTCGTCGTCCCGGATGACATCCGGATCTGCCGAGAAGAGTGCACCGCTTCGCGTCGCTGGTCACGACTGCAAATAGTTTAACGCTCGAGAGACATCGCCAGTTAGCCTAAGGCCAGCACGGGCCCGATCTCCGCATGACCGCCTGACGAATCCGGCTCCGAGCGGATAATAGCCATCTAGAATCGACTACTTCAAGTTCGATGCGCAAGATGCCGAAGATTGATAAGCCACTGTTACGGGCTTCGCCGAGCCGGCCGCCACGTCCGGCGCGGAATGGGCCGCGAGGGGCATGCTAACGACCACCTGCCCCTAGTTCCTCACCTTGATAGTCAGAGATGCATTGCGTAGGACTATGTTGGCGAGAAGTCAAAGCTTGACCAGATAGCCTGACCCTGTTAGATCCGAGCGGGCGAAATTGGTATTATCAGGTATTCCATGCGCGGGGCTTGTAGGCTTAAGATGACCGTGGGCAACAAATCAATGGAGACCGCGAATGAATCCCGTTCAGCGCTATTGGATGACTGAGTCAAAGAAGATCAACCTCGACTTTGAGGGCTTCCGCAAGGCGGCCACCGATTCCGATGTAAAAGGTGGAGGCAACGAGAGCATCGTCGCAAACTTACTTAGTAAGAATTTTGCGACTCGCCAGGTGGTTGTCAGTACTCAGGTGATAGACGCTTACGACAAGCAATCGGACGAGGTTGACGTCGTTATCTGTAATAGATACCAGCCCTTCAATCCGGGTTCAACTCAGCCCCTGCTAATCGCTGAGGGTGTTGACGCGGTGATTCAAGTGAAAGCCTGGCTAGACAAAGGCGAGATTAAAAGGGCCTTCAGTAATGCCGCAACGGTGAAGCAGCTTGTGAGGACGTTCGCCAAACATGACTCGGCAGTCGGGGCGGCGGACGGCGACTTTGAGCATTTTATTAATAGGATTCCCTACTTCTGCTTCGCCTTCGCGACGAGCACTTCCGACGAAACGCTGCTTAGTCATATAATGGAAGAAGCTACTAATTGTTCCGCGGAGCTGCAACCCGACGGATTCTTTATCTTAGAGAAAAGTATGTTTCTGAACATGCGAGACAATAGCACAAGCCTTCTCCTTAATGGCGTTTCCGGAGGCTGGGCTCATAGCGCTTCGGCTGACCACACTTTGCCGCTGATGCTGCGATATCTATACAGGATCACTCCCGAGATCAACCGAGTTCAGCATCCGGTGCTCTTCTATCCAGTCACTCCAGACCTTCTCTAGCCGAGATATCAGGCACACTGTTCTGCCGCGATTCGCTCGCCACGGATCGTAAGGGCCAGTTCACCGGCTCGGCTCGCGGACATGCCGACGAGTGGACTCTGCATCGTCGGCGGAGCGGCCGCCGGGACCTGGCATGATCACTGGGATGAGCGACTGGGGGCGATTCCTCAACGAGGTCTCGTGGTTCGTTGAACCTGGGCAGACTGTCACGTTGGGTGATCCGCAATCGTGGAGCCGTCCATCGGTTGCGGCCCTGCCGGTGGTGTCCGGGTTGCTCCGTTCGGCGACCATGACGCCGGTTTCGGTCGGAGGCGAGGCCTACGAGTCGCTGGCGTGGGGGCCGCCGGCCGATGGGAAGGAGATGGCTCTGTTTCCCGCCCCTTGACGGGCACGGGGACGCCGTCGCAGGGATCCATAAGCTCTTCTGGCAGATCTGCGGCGGGATCGTAGAGACGTTCGGTGCCCCGACCACTTGGTGGAGCAATCAGAATGAAGTACTCACCACTGACGCCCAAGGTGTACAGGTGGCGGATGCTCTTACCGACTATGCGTGGATTTGGGAGGACGTGCCGCCCAGCAGCAAGCTCGTCCGGCGCGTAGCCGCAGGGGACGAGTGGCCCGAAGAAAGTTGGGGATAGTGACTACTGATCGGCGGTCAAGTGTCAACCTCGGCCCTGACCGGGGCATGTGGCACCCGCGAACCTGGAAAGACGTGGTGGACGCTGCGGCCGGCGGCTTGCTCGATGAGTCCCCTTGGGTTGACCTGAAGAAGCTCCTCAAACCCGGTAAACCTGGCAACAACGACCTCGCAGTTGACGCCGCCGCCATGGCGCTCGATGGCGGGATGTTGCTCTACGGCGTCGAGGATCACGACAGCCACGCGGGCAAGGTTGTCGGTGTTGAGCTGGCCGGTCTGGCCGACCGGGTTGATCAGGTCGTCCGCAGCAAAATCCATCCACCACTGATGGTTCGCTCGGTCGAGATCGAGGACCCGGCGCGGCCGGGCTGGGGCTGCCTGCTTGTCATCGTGCCGCCAAGTCCGCAGGCACCGCACATGGTGGACAACGTCTACTACGGCCGCAGCGACCGCGGCAACAGGAAACTGTCCGACCAGGACGTGCGAATGGAACTGGCGCGACGGGCACAGCACCACTCCGACGTGTCCGATCAGCTTCGCCTGCTACGTGACGAAGATGCCGCACCGCACGAGCAAGGCCATCTCTACGTGATTGTGCAGCCGCTGGCCGCGCGGGAAGACCTCATCGCGGACTTCCTGACTGGGGGCGACGCCCAACGAGCGATCCTGCGCTATTCCGAGCAAATCTCCCGCGGGCTCGGTTACAGCTGGTCGCCCGGTCTCAACGATGCGTCGAGGCCGCAGCGGCGGGCGGACGGCTTGGCCTTCACCTCGTCTTACGACCATGAGATCAAAGAACAGAGCTTCGTAGAGGTAGTCGTGCGCGAGGACGGTGGGGTAGCGCTTACCTGTGGCCGTGGTACGGACAGCCTGCGCAAGCCCTCGTACGACAACAACGGCTACCGCGTGACCTTCCCGCCGTTGTTGCTCGGTCTGACCCACAGCGTTCTAGCCCTGGTTGCCCGGCTCGCCGTAGACGTCAGCGGCTATCAGGGTCAATGGAGCGTGGGCGTATTGCTCGACGGCATGAAGGGCGCCACCGCCCACCGGGGCAACGCAGGTTTTCATGATGGGACGCCGTACAGCCGGGCGGAGTACGAACAGCAGACCGTGACGAGCACGGCCGAGCTGGCGGACGACGTGCCGGCGGTTGTGCAACGGCTGCTGGGGAAGCTCATGCGTGGACTGCGAGTAGATGGGCTGCATCTGCCTTATTCACCAGAAAAACTACGATAGGTCAGCAAGACAGCGTCTGCGTAAGGCCTTTATCTGTCCGGAATGCCGCGCGATCGGCCATACAGTCGGTCCATGAGCGCTCCAGAACACGGCCGGGCGGACTCCTCAATGCCCGGCACGGGCTACCTGCCCTTGGAGATGCGAGTCAGTTGAACGAGTTCTTCGTTCGACATATTGGGGCGGCCTAGAAATTCACGGGGTAGGGACGTGGACTCTGCGGCCACCGCAAGGGCTCCGCTCGCTAACTGCTCAGCGGTGGGGTCTTTGCGAGCGTCGGCGACCCGGGCTGACGCCAGCAGGAACCGGTAGGTCACGTTCCGCATGATTCCCTGGGCCTGAACAGCGGCTTCGACGGAGCGTAGAAGCTGGGCGACTTCGTCGACTCGAGTCTGATCGCCGCCGGCCAGGATGACTTCTGCAAGTCGAAGCTCAACGACACCGGATGTTCCGGACGCACCGATGGGGCTGGCCACGCAGAGACGTAGTGTCTCCCGTAGCGCTTGTTCCGCCTCCGCGAGCTGGCCCTCCTGGGCAAGGCTGACCCCCAACTGCTCCGAGGCAGCCTTTGCCTCCGTGCCGACCTGGTCCGCCTCAATTACTCGGCGCAACAGAACTCTGCCTGCCTGCCGAACTTCCGGATCTTGGGAGTCGAGAAGATGAGTCGCTTGAATCCGAATGTACTGAACGCGACCGTCGACCCGCGTGCGCTTCAACCTCGCCTCGAACTCGGCTGCGGTAACGACATCCCAGGACGAAGATCGATACCAGTCGTCTCTACCTGACTGCGCCACCAAGAAATCATGTCGTACCGTCCCTGCTGCCGCGGCATACCCGTCTGACTTCGCAGTGGTCCCGGCTCGCCGACACCAAGACAACCGGAAGGCTTCCGGATTGGCCGCCGATAAGGCGCGGATGGATCGGCCTGCGACGCCGGTAGCTGGTGGTTGGCGCGCATACAGGGCCATCGGGCACCGTTATCCACAACTCTGTCCACAGGGTTCCGTCGGCCTACACCTCGTCGGGTGCAGTCATGGCCGAATAGCTCATGCGGCTCAAGGACGACAAAGAAGCAAACGCGGCTCACGTCGACTTGGTGTACGGGGTCTGATCATCGAGTCTGTCCGCCGTAACGGCTGATCGACACGGCTCGAACCTGGCTGCGGGGTGGTGCGGTGACAAATGAGCCGAGACCGTGGCAGCAGCCCCGCCCGCAGCCGGTGCCCTTGCCGGGCGGGGGTGAAGAAGAGCAACACGGTCGCGGTCATCGCTCTCGGTGCTATCGCCTTGTCGGTGCTGGTGTGCGGTGGCGTGTTCGTCGGTCAGGTCGTCACCGGCGGTCCCGAGCCGACAGCCACCACCGCAGCACCGCGTAACCTCGCTGCCCCGCCGACCGCGGAAGCCACCCCACCGACGACCGAACCGGTCCCGGACGCTGTTGCGACCACTGCCGAACCGCCGGCGACACCCAGCGCGACCCCGAGCTCGAGACCGGCGCCGACCACAGCCAAGCCGACGGTGAAGCCAAGGACGAAGAAGCCCAAGCCGCGGCCGACCACAACGACACCACAACCGCGCCCGACGACCAAAGCACCGACATCGGTGTACTACAAGAACTGCACAGCCGTACGGAAGGCGGGCGCTGACCCGATCTACCGCGGCGATCCCGGCTACGGGCGGCACCTCGACCGTGACGGCGACGGGGTCGGCTGCGAGTAGGAACGCGCTGCCGGGATCGGGTGCCCGGCAGGCTGGGTGAGTAATGACCTTCAGTGACTCATGGCTGCCGGCCCGCCGGGCTACCCGTCCCCCGTCAACGGTGCAAGGTGCGCTGGTCAGGGGCAAGGTGGCGGGGCGAACTACAGTCTTGTTCTTCGCGGGTCTTTGTCCGGTTACTGCCATCGACCGTCCCGATACCCGAGTTGCTTGCGTCGTACATGCGTTCTAGCTTGCGGTATGGCGGAGCGGGTCGAGCACCACTTCAACAGGCGCTACCACGCTGCCCGGCGCGACATCTACCTACTCCGCACCGAGACCGGCTGGCAGGTTGTCGGCCGTGTCGGCGGCTCCGGCGGCCGAGAAGTCACCCATTACTTCGACGACGAGGACGACGCCCGCGCGATGATCCAGCGGATGCGCTCCACAGCACCGGCGGGTGAAGACAACTGGGCGCTGATGCCGACGCGACCGGCTCGATGACCGGCATGGGCCGGGCGACCGTCACATCGATCACGCTCGCCGCACCAGACCGTAGACCAGTCGAGCGCTGACCGTGTGTTGCCGCTAGCTCAGGACAGCCATGGAAGAGGGCGCGTGGGCGGGACGGACCTTGTCGGGCTCGGTCCCAGCCCACGGCTGGTGTCTCAGGTCTTCTTCTGGCGGCCGACGGGGATGTCGAATCCCTGTTCGCGTAGCTGGTTCGCCCAGTTGCCGATGGTGCCGATCGACTTGTCGTACTTCTCGGCGAGGGCTTTGAACGAGCCGGCGGCGGTGAGATCGGCAAGGAACTGCTCACCGCTGGGCCTCTCGCCGCGGCGCCCCGGTGCTGCCGGCGCCGGCGTCGCGGTCACCGAAGCCCTCGCTGCCTTGGCGGCGCGCCGGCCGGTCGCCTGCGCGGACCGGCCGCGCTTGGGCCGTGGGGTTGGCGCCGGTTCGGCCACTGGCCCAGGCTGTAGCTCGACGGCGGCCTGTGGTTCAGCCGCGGCCACAGGTTCGAGGGCGGGCGCCGGTGGCGCTGAAGTCGCCACGTCCGGGACGGCCGGTTCGTGCTGGGCGGCACCGTCGGTGACGCTATCCGGGGAGTCGGTTGCCTCCGGCTCGTCCGCGGCCAGCGTTCCTGGTACGGCCGGCTCGTCTACGGCCAGGGCAACGCTGTCGGCGTCCGCGAGCGCCGCCGACAACCAGGCCATGACGCGTTGTTGCGCACTCGGCTCGAGCGGGGACAGCAGCTCGTAGGCGACCTGCATCGCCTGGAGTTCTCGGAAAGCCATACCTTCTCCACCTTCAAAAATTTGCGGCCGGGGAAACGGCGGCATCGTAGAAGCCGCGCGCGAGAAGCATGGAACGCGGATGACCAGCGCGATCACGCCTCGCATGGATGATCACATATACCGCCGAGCGGGCGCCTACCTGGGCGCACCACCCGCGGCATGCGGGCGAACCGGCAGGCGTGCACTCGATCGCCTACCTGCCTTATCGCGACTGGGCGCCACGCAACGACGAAGCAGCGCATGCACCCGGCAGCACCGTACCGTCGAAAGCGGCCACATCATCTGCGCGCGGCTATAGCGGCCAGTGGCCGGTGCCCGCACACTGACCGGCATGGCGCAGACGAGCCCCCACCTGCCTAGACGAATAGTGCCAACGGTGGATGTCGGCCGCGGGCGGTGCAATCCGCGACGCCGACGGCAGTCGGCGCAACAACGACCCGCAATGACCGGGGGAACGAGGCCAGCCTTCCTAGATGAAGCCGCTACGTCCGGCCGTTGATCGGATCGGTGATGGCCGGGTGATGGCCTTGTGGCTACCGGCTCAGGTGTTCGTTCAGCATCTTCCAGACGCCGTTGCGTTTGGTCACGACATTTGTGCCTCGTCCTTGGCCTGAGGTCGGTTTGCCGTCAACGGTGCCGTTCCAGCGGAAGCGGTACCGGCACACTGCGAGATCATCGGCGATAGCGATCCATTCGAGCTCTTCGAGTTGGTACACCTCGTCAAAGATCGTGGCGAAGGTACGCTCGACTGCGGCTTTGATCGCGTCGATGCCGTGGTAGGAGCCCTCGGTAAACCAGTAGGTCGCGCCGTCGGCGATCAGCGGTGCCAGTTCGTCGAAGTCGTGACGGTTGGTCGTTCGCTCGTACTGGTACATGAATGCGGTGAGCTCGGCGTGTGGGTCCGCCACGTATCGGATCCTCTCTTGTAGCCGGGCAGGTGGCTGGACTGCGTGGTGTGAGCCGCCGTTAGCGATCATGGCTGGTGTCGGCGGGAACAAGGCGGCCGTCCCCACCGCGCTCGCCGATGCCTGACCGTGGTGCCGCCACATCGAACACGTGCGAACACCCGGCCCTCGGTCCGGCTCGCTGCCGGCAGGGCACGCAGCTGCGGCGCCCTAGTTTAGGCGCGCTTTGGCGAGTGGTCCCAGGTCGTCGCTCTGCCGCTTGCATACAGCCTCGATCACGGCGTCCACCTGCTGGCTGGCAAGAATGACAGCCACAGGTCCGCCCCAAGGCAAGGGCAATGCAAAACCCCGGCGGCGTGCCCTCGCAGGCAGAGGCGGACCGGGGTCTTCGCAGTAACTATAGCGTGCCTTGACGACGAGAGGGAGACCGGGCGCGAAGCCCAACCGGCCTAACTGGCCAACGACGCGCTTGCTGATCGGGTTCACCGCACAGGCGGCGCATGTCGACGATGTCGTGGCTCAGTCATTCATGACGTTCTGGCTGTTCGGCCGACGGTTGATCATCGATGGGCGCGGGTCGGTCTCGGCGTCCCTTCAGGAGTTGATCCACCCCTTCGCCGGCGGCTGGCCTCCGTCGGGTGGCCGACGCACCTTCGGCGCATGGTCCGCCTGGTCACCGGGCGCGGCGGCGACACCATCACAGATGGCCGCCCCTGGTCGCCCGTTGGTGGGCAAGGGCCTCTCCTGCGCCGCACGGAAAGAGGCCGAGACTCGGCGGAAGTCGGTCTCAGGGGTTGTCGACGAGTTGCTGTGCCCGGCGAAGATTGCGCAGGCGGGCTTCGTACTGCGGGTCGTCGGTGTCGGTCAGTTCCACAATCGTGCGGTAGGAGTCGAGCGCCGCCGCGAGATCTGCCGACCCTGGATCGACCTCGTCCCGAGTTACCAGCATCGGGCCCAGCAGCAGGTGCGCCCGCCTGACGATGTCGCGGTCGTCCGGCGCCACGGAGATCGCCTGTCGGGTCAGGTCAATGGCGGTATTCAAGTCCTTGAGCGCACCGTGGGACTCGTCGAACTCATAGCGCGCGTCCAGCGCGGCGGCGAGGTCGAGCAGCCGCGTCGGATAGTTCGGCACGTCGGGGCCGGCCAGGTCGATCAGGCGGCGGAAGGCGTGCACGAACGTCTCCGCCAGCCCCCGGCTGGGGGTACGCCGCCATGCGGCTCGGACAGCGGAGGCGTGGCCCTGCATCGCACGCAGCAGCGCCGTGCCGAGGTCGGTGGCCGGCCCGCGACTCAAGATCTCCTGACGAGTCTGGGGTGTGGCAGTGCGGGGGTCGATCACATAGCCGAGCACTTGCAGTGCGCCGCAGGCGTGGAGTTCCTCGACCGGGTGGCCGAGGCCCATCGCCCGGATTCTGTGCACCAACGCGACGTCGTTGATGACGCTCGCAGCCAGAGCGCCGGGCCCCGCCTCCGCAGCGCGCACTATCTGATCCAGGACATCGGATACGTCAGCCAGGACGGCATCGGTCAGCATCGCACCGGCGTCCTCATACTGAACAGCACGATGTATCTGTTCACGCAGCCGCTTGACCGCCGACGACACCTTCTCTGAGTCGCGTCTGCGCGCACGCCGCCAAGCCACCATCCATCCCGTCCTACCGGAACGTCCCCCCACTGTCGACCCCGCCCGCCAGAGGCTTCCTGCCACCAGGTCTCGGTGTCGTGTCACGCACCGCGCCAACCCGCCAGGACTTCGAGGGCACCAGCATCACCGAGTCGCTGCCGGATCCTGCAGCCCCGAGGCCGATCCGAAAGCGGATCGGGCCCTATGGCGTCCCGGACGCCGATCATCGGCAGCCACGCGTACACGGCGCCCCCCAGTTGGCGCCGAGCAGGAGGAACTCGGTGCTGTGGATAGCGGCCGCGGCGGTGGCTGCCCGATGTGCGCCTGATTGAGCGCAGCGCGAGGCCCGCCGGGGATCAGGAAAGAGGACGTCGGCACCGCGAACCTCAGCCGCGGCCGTAGCCCGGAGATCCTCCTATGGATTTCAAGCGGCTAGTGCAAGATTGTTTGCTGTGATGATCTGGTGGAGTTCGCGGGCGACGTAGCGTTTGAGGCAGCGGATGATTTCTTTCTTGGACATGCCTTCTTTGGTGCGGCGTTGCATGTAGTCGCGGGTGCGGGGGTCCCAGCGCAGGCGGCAGAGCACGACGTGGTAGAGCGCGGCGTTGGCCTGCCGGTCGCCGCCGCGGTTGAGGCGGTGCCGGGTGGTCTTGCCGGAGCTGGCGGGGATCGGGGCGACGCGGCAGAGCATGGCGAACGCCGCCTCGGAGGCGAGCCGGTCGTGATTCTCGCCGGCGCTGACCAGCAGCTGCCCGGCCGTGTCAGCGCCGACGCCGTGGGCGGCCAGCAGGCGGGGGTTGATCGCGGCGACGAGAGGTTCGAGCAGTTCGTCGAGGTCGGCGATTTCGGTGGACAGTTGCTGGTGGCGACGGGCCAGACTGCGCAGGGCGAGCTTGACTGCGGTGGCCGGGGTGGCCGTGTCGGTGCGGTCTGGTCGCAGGTTCGCGCAGGTGGAGATCAGCTTCGTGGCGCTCAGGCCGCGTAGTGGAGCGCGTAATTGGTCGGGGGCGGTGACGATCAGGGTCTTCATCTGGCGTTGTGCGTCGGCGCGCTGCTCGACCGCGCTGCGCCGGGCCACACGTAGGTTGCGTAACGCTTCGACGCGGCCGTCACGCTGCTTGGGGATGCCGGTGCGTTGCCCGGCTAGGGCGGCCCGGGCGGCCTGGGTGGCGTCGATCGGGTCGGACTTGCCCTGGAAGCGGCGGGTCTTGCGGTCCGGCCGGTCGACCTCGATCACGTCGACGTGCTCGTCGCGTAACACGTGGGCGAGTCCTGCACCGTAGGCGCCGGTGCCCTCGACCCCGACCCGGCTCAGCCGGCCATGCCCGCGCATCCAGGCCAGCAGGGCGGTGTAGCCCGAGGCCGTGGCGGGAAACTGCTCGGTACCTAACACCCGCCCGACCAGGTCGATCACCGCTGCGGTGTGGGTATCCAGGTGAGTGTCGACGCCGCCGAAGACCTCGATCGCGGCGTCGTCGGGTGTAATAGCAAGCATGTCGTCCTGTCGTTCGTAACTGGGTGCAGGGCGGCACGCACTAGCCGGGCAACGCGGACAAGACAGAGATGGGGCCTCTGGCCAGGCTCCTATGAAGTCACAACGCCACGTCCAGTGAGTGCACGAGCACCTCCCGACCGGAGCCGACAAATCTCGTTGAGGACCCGAAGTCAGTCAGTTGGTGGGTCAGACCCCGGCTGGAGGTGCTCACCAACATCATCTCTGTCAGTCGGCGCGTCCAGGCGGTCCTGAGCCGATGTTGGGTCGGGGCCGTTCGACCTGGCCGATCAATTGCTGGCGGTACGGCTCCAGGGCGTCCCGCAATGCGAGCTGACACAGCTGGTCCAGGGTGGTGCCGCGCAGATCGGCGAGATCTGTTTCCCTCGGGTCCGTGTTCATGGCGTCACCAGGTCAAGGGGATGGTGACGCCACAGGGGATGGGCGGGTGGGTGGGCGTCGTCGGTGAGGCTCCGCCGGTCAGTGATGGTCATCGGGATGCGCTCCGATTCGGTGGTTGGTGCGACGGGCGCGCGCCGGCATTCAGGGGCTCGCCGGTGGTGGCCGTGTTGTGGTGCCAGGGGTGCAGGATCCCGGCGGGGATCAGTTGTATGGGCGGGCCGGTGTGGTGGTAGCACGGCATCGACCAGCGCCGCATCGGGGATGTGCGCGGTTGCCGGGTCCAGCGGTTCCAGCAGATCAGCCAGCGCGTACAGCGCGTTGTCGCCTGCCTCGGTCTGCGGGCGTGCCGCCTCGGTGGTCTCCCGCAGCGTCAGCCACCAACCACCGTCGCGGGGCAAACCGCCTTGCGCCGCCGCGGCGCGTGATGGCGCGCTCATCGCCGTGCCTCGTGCTGGTCGGCCGTGAGGATGGCATTGAGGTGCTGCCGCCAGAAGGACAGTCGCTGCTCGGCGTTGCCGGGACCGGGTATGCGCTGTTCGCAGCCTTGCCGGGGGTGGCTGATCTCGATGGCGGTCAAGTCTTCGGCGATATCGACCAGGTCCGTGCCCAGGAAGCTGAACTGTTCCCGGTGGCGGTACAGCATCCGCACGGCGGTGCGGGCCATCCCGCAACCGGCGAACAGGCGTGCCTGCGCGAGCAGGACGATCAACTGGGGCAGGCGATCCGAACCGGCCCGGTCGCGTACCGCTGCCGCCATCTGCCGGTGGGCGTCGGCGCATTGACCGTCGGCGTGTAACGCCAGGGCGAGGCTGTGCCGGGTGCTCATGGACCTCTCACCGCTGGCCTCGACGGCGTGCAGCCGGGCGGCGCAGACGGTGACCGCGTCGACGGTCAGTCCTTGGCTGCTGAGCACCTGCTGATAGCAGCTGCTGATCATGATGGCGTCGGGGTCGGTGGGTACGCGCAGCTGGTTCACTGCCTGGTACGCCCACCGCGCCCACAGCAGCCGAGTTTCGTCGTCGTGGTGCTCGTCGCTGGCGTACGCGATCGCGGCCAGGGCGAGGTCGAGATCGGCGGGGGTGGTGATCGGGTCGAGCGGGGCGAACAGAGCACTCAGCTCCGCGCGTCGGCGGTGCGGATCGAATGTCGGGAAGGGCATAGGGATTCCTTCGCGAGGGCAGCTCGGGGCCGTTTCTCCCGCCAGGTGAAAGCGGCCCCGTGCTGGAGTCATCGGCGTGTACTGCGGCACGAGCCGCAGCTGTGGACGCAGTGATGCCGGCGGCATCACCGCACCGTGGGGCCGAGGTGCTGGTTATCGGCGTCGGGCGACGGCTGCCCAGCACAGGGCCTGCTCGGCGGTGGCGCCGCCGGGTTCGGGCTGCACGTCGGGCCGCCAGTCGACGACGGAGACGATGCCCGGCTCGAGCAGGTCCAGGTCCAGCTCGGTGATCAGGGCAGCGATGTCGGCCTGGCTGCGGGCCCGGGTGGTGCCGTGCGCAGCGACATTGCCCAGTTCTTTCTCCAGCGCTGCGCGCTTCTTTGGGGGCAGGGGGTCGAGGGTGCCGTGGCTGAGCGCCAAAACGCTGCCCGGTGCCAACGCCTGGAGCAGGGTGCGCAGGGCTGCGCGTACGGCGGTGTCGTCGGGGAGGAAATGCAGGACGGCGATGCACGTCAGAGCCACCGGCTGGTCGAGGTCCAGGGTGGCGCGCAGCGCCGGATCGGTCAGGATGCGGTCGGGGTCGAGCAGGTCGGCCTCGATGTACGCGGTCTTGCCTTGCGGGCTGCTGGTGAGTAAAGCGCGGGCATGCACCATGACATGCGGGTCGTTGTCGACGTAGACGATGGAGGAAGCAGGGGCAACAGACTGGGCGACCTCGTGGGTGTTGTTGGCGGTGGGCAGGCCCGGACCGATGTCGAGGAACTGGGTGATCGCGTACTCGGTGGCGAGCACCCGCACGACCCGCTGCAGGAACGAGCGGTTTTGCCGGGCTGCGGTAGTGATGTGGGGGTTGACCCTGAGCAGCTTTTCGGCGGACTCCCGGTCGGCGGCGAAGTTGTCTTTGCCGCCAAGGAGATAGTTGTAGCGGCGGGCCGGGTGCGCTCTGCTGGTGTCGATCCCGCCGTTCCCGGGGGTGCTGTCGCTCATGTCAGTGTCGTCCTGGTCGCTGGTGTGTGGAGGCGCGCGATGCCGGCGGCATCAGTGCGGTGGTCAGATCGGGGGGCAGGTCACTGCGGTGAGCTGTCGGGTCCTGATGGAAGCCGCGATGCCGCGGCGCGCGGACGCAGGCCGATTGACGTCGCAGGCGAACCCGGGCGGGGGTCATGACAGCTCGCCTTCGCACTGGCCGCCATCCCGGCGGGGGTTCATTTCGACGGTCAGGCGTGCCAGTACGGCGCGGCGTTGCCCGGGTGGGGCGGCTGGGGCGTGGTCGATCAGCGCATCGAGGCGTACCGCACACAGGTCGTGGTGTTCTTCGATCCCGGGCAGGTAGTCGGTGACCAGCAGCCGGTACAGCGGTTTGCCGGGCTGGTAGGCGGCGGGCAGCCCAGCTCGGACGAGGGCCGCGTCGCTGTCACGTCGGCAGGCGGTCAGCATCGCCAGGTAGACGACCGTGCACCTGATCATCAGGTCGAATTGCAGGCTGTGGTCGTTGCGGGCGTGGGTGAGGGCGTCCCCGATCTCGCGGATGGCTTGCCCGCATCGGCCGACCGCGTGCAGGTCGGCAGCCAGGGCGATCCGGTCCTCGATGTCAGCGGGATCGGCCGGCTGCCCGCGCAGGCCGCGTAGTTCCTGCCAGATTCCGATGGCCTGTTGCCGATGACCCTCGCCGCGCAGCATTTCAGCGTAGGTGCGGGTGGCCGCCACGACCCGGTCGTATCCGGCATGGTGGAGCTGCCGGGCGGCTCGATAGGCGTAGCGCGCCCACGGTAGCCACAACTGGCCGTAGGTGCGGTCTTCACCGACGAACCCCAGGGCAGCATCGATCAACTCGACCGCGGGTGCCGCCGTAGCGGGATCGAGGCGGCTCAGCCGGGCCAGCCTCGCCTCGGCGTTGGAGTCGGGGTTGCGGTCAGATGCCATCGAACTCACTGGTCTCCAGCAGGAATGGCGGGGTACGGGATCCGTTTGCGGCCCGGGTGGCGCAGCCGGTGCGGGCATGGGGGGGGTGGGTGGATCGTGTCGGGCCGGGCGGTGCACCACAGTGGGCGCGGGGCAGCGGTCTGGGTGCACCGCCCGGGTGCGGGGTCGCAACGGTCGGGACCCCGCAGCTGGGCCGTCCGGGCAGGCGGGTGAGAGTCGCTGGCCCGGGCGGCTTCCCGCTATTGGGTGGAGTCTGGTTTGGGGTGGCCGGCGGGTCGCCACATGCGGTAGAGCGGGGTGCCATCGGAGACGGCGAGGGTGGGTGGGTTCATGTCGGTGTAGCCGTGGCGGTGGTAGAGCCGCCGGTTTTGTTTGCTGGTGGCCTCGAGGTAGGCGGGGATGCCGTCGCGGTCGAGCTGCTGGTGGGTGGAGCGCATCAGCCGGCTGCCGAGGCCTTGGCCCCACCGGCTCGGGTGTACGGCGAGGAACAGCAGGTGCCAGTGCGGGTCGCGCGGGTGATGGGCGTCCATCTGCGCGTCGAGGTGCTGGAACCGGGGCAGGTAGTCGCCGGCAAGCTCGGCCAGCCGCGCGCCGTAGTCGTCGGGTTCGCTGGGTTCGCGGGTGCGGTCGAACCACACGGCGGCGGCCGTGTTGTCCTCGGTGACGACGACCTGCCCGGCGCCGCCGATGGCGTGGGCGATGTAGAGCCGGTACCACGCGCGGGACACGGCGTGGCGGCGCTGGTCGTCGGGGACAAGGAAGCGGATCACGTCGAGGTGCAGGAACGCGTCGGCGACGATGTCGGCGACCAGGTCGATGTCTGGCTCGGTGGCGGTGCGCAGGGCGGGGGCGGTGGTAGGGCTGGTGCTGCTCATCGCGGTGACTCCGTTCAGAGGATGGTGGACAGGCCGGAGGCGCTGGCGGTGGCGCTGCGGGTGCCTCGCCCAATGCCCTGGTAGACCGCCGGGCGGGTGTGTTTGAGGATCAGCCCGTACACGGTGCCGCCGGCGAAGATGGCCAGCAGGACGATCGGCACCCACCGGGCGGGGCCGGTGCCGGGGTCGACGTTGAACAGGGTGTGCAGGTTGGTGACGGCCAGGTAGGCCAGGTACAGCAGGATGACCGTGGACAGCAACGGGGCGAGCAGCCGCTGCCACAGGCCTTCGCCGCGCGCGTCGCGGGCGAAGAACGCGATGACGGCGATGCTGGTCAGGGTGTACAGCATGAGGACGGCGAACCCGCCGGTGGTGGAGCCGAGGTAGAACAGCTGGACCAGCGGATCCCACCCGGCCACCGCGTACACCGCCAGCACGGCCGCGGCGAACCCGCTCAGCACCAGCGACGCGACCCGGGGGGCGCCTTTGAGGGTCGTGCGGCCGAACACCCGGGGCAGGACCCCCTCGCGGCCCAGCGCGAACCCGTACCGGGTGGCGGCGTTCTGGAACGCGATCATGGCGGCGACCAGCCCGGTCCCCAGAAATACCCGTCCGACGATGACCGCGATCTGCCCGAGCGTGCCGGCGGCCTGGTTGAAGAACAGGTCACCGCCCTGTTTGGTGGCCTGATCAATGATGGTCGGGCCGCCGGCCGAGATCTGCACCAGCGACGCGTACACATACACCGCGGCGATGATGGACACGGTGGCGTAGGTGGCGACCCGGATCGTGCGTCGCGGGTTCTTCGACTCCTCGATGTAGACCACCGATTGTTCGACCCCGGCGAACGCGGTCATGCCGAGCACGACCAGGACCCCGGCGCTGGGTCCCCACAGGTTGTCCAGCGACAACGCGCCGAGGTTGAAGGTGAATCCGGCGGTGAACATGATGGCCAGGCTGTAGACCAGCACCAGGATCGTTTCGGTGACGACCAGCACCACCAGGACTTTCTCCGACAGGCTGACCTCGTTCGCGCCGAGCACGGCCGCCAAGATCAAGGCGGCGAAGGAGAGGACCCACCAGGGGACGCTCAGGCCGATCCAGTCCGACACCAGGGGTTCCATCAGTGCGCCGAAGCCGCCGAAGCAGCACATCAGGAAGCAGGTGTAGGCGGCCAGGGCGAACCACGAGGTGCCGACCCCGAACGGCCGGCCGATACCTTGGGAGACGTAGGCGTAGAACGCTCCGGCGTTGGGGATGTGCCGGGCCATCGCCAGATAGCCGACCACGAAGAGCAGCAGGATCGCGGCGACGGCGATGACGGCGATCGGGAAGCCGAGCAGGCCGGTGACCGCGATCGCGGTGCTGACCACCAGCGTGACCACGGTTAGCGGCGCCACCGACGAGGCGATGGCGGCGCCGATCGCGAACGGGCCGAGCCGGTTCGCGGCGAGGGCATGCGAGACGCTGCCCGGCGCGGTGAGAGGGGGTGACGCGGACACGTAGGTGTTCCTCCAGCCAGAAGACACGGGATGGGTGGGGCTTGCGCACGAAGGGATGAGCGAGGGGAGCCAGTCAGCGCATGGCGGCCTCGCCGACAGCGACGTCCACGGCGCGCAGCAGCTCCCGCGTCGGCGCGTCCAAGCGGCGTTTGAGCGCGTCCGACAGGTACGAGCGGTCGTCCGGATTCAGGGTGGCGAAAGCGTGGTGATGTAGGCCGGTGGCCAGGATCAACCCGGCCAGGCACAGCTGCGACCTTTCGAGCCGGTGCCGGTGCTGCAACGCGGTGGTGATCTTGTTAGCTGGGTTCGCTGCGGCCACCGAATCGGCCGGCAGGTAGGCCACCTCGGGACGGCGCAGCCAACGGGGGATTTGTCTGAGCCGGACCAGCCCAGCCCGCGACAGCCGCTCGATGACGCCTTTCTCAGCGCGCTGCTCGTCGGACAGATACTTCAGCCACATCTGGAGGTCGTGGCCAGACCTGCTGTGCCGGGCCGCCTCCTGCCCCGGCCGCGGACCCCACGCGTCGACGGCCCGTTGTGCACCGGACGTACCAGGCGGTGGCAGACCCAGACCGTAACCGCTCTGCGCGGGCCAGTCGTGAAACGCCTGTTCCGACGCCGCCGGCATCGATGCCCTCCGTGCAGACGGTCGCACTGCCGCGACCGTGCCGGCCTCTTCGGCTTCCATCCGGGCCAATACCGGGCGCAGCGCCACGTCGTCAGTCTCGGCAACCGTCCGGAACAGCTCGCCCTGACGCAGCTCGAGAAGCTTGCCGTAGACGAGTTCGGCCAGCAGGCCGGCGGCCAGCCCGCGTCCCAGCGCTAGGTCGCTGACCTGCGGCCTACCGTTGACGCTGTCGTGCGCCGCAAGCCACAGGTCGTCGGTGAGCCTGGCCGGCTCCGCTGACAGCATGACGATTCCTTCCATACCTTGAATTAGTCTGGAAACACGATTCGCTTCGGCAAGTCCGACGGCGCTGCGGCAGGTCGTCACAGCACACTGGCGCGCAGCGACGGTGTAGCTGCTGGATGCCGGGCAACTGCTGGCGGACCGGCGGAGATCGGGTGAGGGCAATGTGACGTCGTGATCGGGGCACCGCACCCGGGGCACCACTGTTGCGTCCGTTTGACGAACCTGAAGCCGGCAAGGAAGCCCACGAGTGGTCCGACGCAGATTGCGATTCCTGCTAGCAGTGCCATCGTTGTCCTCCTATGCGCCCTATCGCAGCGATGGCTTATTGAGGGTCAGCTGCTACCTGCTCGATCATCATCGCTAGCCGTCGTTGCCGGAAGTCTGCTTCGTCGTGGACAATGGGAATGTCGGCGATGTAGGCGTTAAAGGCGTGAAACCGTTCCCGTACTGGCTTCTACAGGTTCTGCGGAAGGATGTCCGAGAAGTGCGAATCTTGGTACTTGGCGGATCATGGTTCGTGGGACGCGTGGTCGTAGAAGATGCCGTAGGCCGGGGCCATGAAGTCACTGTGTTTAACCGGGGCCGGTCGCCAGCTGTCCTGCCCGAGCAAGTCCATCGCGTGACTGGTGACCGCGATCGGGCGGAGGACCTCAGGTCGCTCGCCCGGCAGGGTCCGTGGGACGCGGCCATTGACGTGTCTGGGAGTGTCCCGGCTGCGGTTTTGCGGGCGGCAGAACTGGTGGCGCCCGTGGTCGATCACTACAGCTTCATGTCAACAATTTCCGTATACCGCGATTGGCCGCATGCGCCGGTCGATGAGGACTCGCCCCTGTGGGATGGGGACCCCACCTGTGATCCGCTGACGCGGCAGTGGGATCCGGACGCCTACGGGCCATTGAAGGTGGGTTGCGAGATGGCCTGTCAGCGAGTATTCGGAAATGACGGATTGCTTATTCTTCGACCACACGTAATCCTTGGCCCGCACGAATATGTTGGCCGTTTACGATGGTGGCTGAAGCGCATGCATCGTGGCGGGCAGGTTCTGACACCTGCCCCTGACCGCGGAATTCAACCGGTCGACGTCCGCGACCTTTCGAATTTCGTTCTGAATCAGGTGGAAAATGGAGGCGTCGGCATTTATAACGTTGCGCCGGACAGCGGGTCGGCGTCCTACGGCGACATGCTGCGAGCGTGCGCGGACGTCGTTCGCTCTCCGCAGAGGCCGGCGACGCTCGTCTGGGTGGATGAGGACTGGTTGGTCAGTCGCGGCGTCACGCAATGGACCGAGCTGCCGTTGTGGCGTAACGCGGCGGCACCATGGAGCATGAAAACGGACCGTGCACAGGAGGCCGGATTGCGCTGCCGGCCCCTCACACAGACGGTCGACGACACCTGGGCCTGGCTGGAACGAGGCGGACGGGCCGTGTCCCACGAACGCTTCAGCGAGCACGGAATCGATCCGGCCCGGGAACAATCACTCATCACACAGTGGCTTGCTGAACACCGTCAGGTGTAAGACGATGGGATGAGCCAGTCAGGTCCTTCTCGAAGGCTCGATTGATTTCCGGGTCGCGGCTGGCCACGTATCGCGCTATGGGCACGTAGCCGTTGCTGGTGAACAGTCTCAGCGCTGCCACGTTGCGGACCCCGGTCTCCAGGATGGTCCTGCGCGCGCCCCATCCGACGGCGGCGTCCTCAAGCATGTCGAGTAGCTGGCGGCCGAGACCGCATCCTCGCGCCTCCGGGATCAGGTACGTCTTCTTGATCTCGAACGTGTCCCCGCGCTGTTCAAACCTGCGACAGCCGCCACACCCCACCGGGCGGTCGTCCTGGTAGACCACGACGAAAAGGCCGTTCGGCTCGTCGTAGATATCAGGATCAAGATCGACCGACTCGGCGAACCCGTACCGACCGACCTGCTCCTGGAAGAAGGCGTCCAACAGTGCAGCGGCGTCGGGGTGGTCGGTCCGGCGCGGGACGAATACGATCTCTTCCGGGTCGCCAGCGCGGGACCACCGTACGGGTTGACCGGTCGTCATACAGACAATAGTGCGGCATCAAACTCGGGAAGGAACGCTCGGACCTTGGCTGAACGCGAATGGCGGCCAAGAGTTGGACGGAGAGTCCTGACGTAACTACGCCCACGAGGCGATTGCACGGTGGACAGCAGAGGCAAGCTTGCCCTGATGGTGTCGATCGCTTCGCCTGTACGGCCGCGCTGTAACAGCGCTTGCGCTAGAAAGGTGCCGTGAAGAAGACCTGACCGTGCGTACGCCGGTCCGTTGGCGTCTTGATCGGCTGTCATCTCGGTTACGGCCGCGGTCAGCACGTCGATTCCCTCGTCGAGAAGCCGCATACGGTGAGTGGTCGAACGGGCCGCGAGGGTGACCAGTGACTGGCCCGTTTCGGCCGCCAATTGCACGGGGCTGAGGTAGTACAAGAACGTGGGCCGCGGCTGGTCCGTGGCGGCCTCGCCAAGCAGGACCGCAGCAGCCTCAGCGCAGCGACGAAAACCCATGAGATCGCCGTCGGCGGCAGCGGCAGTCGCTTCGCGTCCGAGAAGTCTTGCTCGCATGATCGGGTCCGACGATCGGGACTCGGCGTGCGCTGCCTCAGCAAGGTGGACGGCCTGGCGGCCGTGCCCAGCGAAGGCGGAGACGTAGCTGAGCATCCCTATGACGTTCGCAGCGCGCTCATGGTCAGTCAACGCCCGGCAGATTCCAATGCTGAGCAATAGGTATCGCTCTGCGGCGCCATAGCGACTGGAATCGAAATGCAGCCAGCCGAGTAACTGGGCCAGATCGGCCACGATGGTGAGCAAACGTCGACCGGTGGTGACGTCGTAGTTGGCGTACTCGACCATTTCAGTGATGGTCCGCAGTTGAGACGTCACGTATCGAACGCTCAGCGCTCCTCCGCCGTGCCGGTCGTCCAGCCGCCGTAATTCGGCGACGTGTGCCGAAACTAGATCGACTTGCTCGGGGTGGACCGTTTCGTGTTCGCGCCGCTGTCTGGCTGTCACGGTCAGCCCGCGAAGCTGATCGAGCACCACCCCCACAAGATCGAGCCCGGAGGCGTCGCCGATTGGGCTCAACGGCGTGGCGGCGATGGTGGACAGGTGACCGAGTTCACGTAGGAGATCATCCACATGCGACATCGCATCGAAGCCGCCCGCAGCCGCAACTTCACCCGCGTCCGTTCCGGGCCAGAGCTGACTGATGTCGACCTTGAAGGCAAGGCGTTCGGACAGCACGGCTGCGGCAAGCCATCGGATGTGCAGACGCGGTTGTCCACCGCGGAGCCAGGAGTAGGCGGCTGTGGGATCAATACGTAGGCGTTCCCGTCCCTGCCTCGACAGCCTCGTATTGATCGCGGCCACCAAGTCGCGTGGGCTCCAGGTTGCCAGTCTCAGTAGATCGGCCAGTGAAGATGACGGGTTATCCATGGTTCCCTCCGTGCGGTGGCAGCCACGCAGACCGTAGCGAACCAATGTGGGCGGTGGGCAACCCCTTTCGGGGCGGATCGCTCGTTTCACGCAATTCACGGGGGGTTGCCGAGATTTCCCACAACTCGCGGTTGGCCTACTACCCCACGGACAGTGGTCATTGGTGCATTCGAACAGCAGAGGGCGTAAATGGCATCCAGCCGCCGCCCGAGTATTCGGCGACCGGCCCGGTTGGGCGGTGCCGGCGACCCCGTACTGACCAGCACCTCGGAGGAGCGAACCATGACCACCACCCGCACGACCGTGAATCCCGCTCTCATTGGCAGGCGTGCCGCCGAGATCCTCGAGCAGATGCAGGCCCATCCTCAGTGGGACCGCCCGGCCCGGCAAGGCGGCGATGAGCTTGTCGACGCGGGCCGAGCCCATCCTGGTGGTGATCACGTCGTCGCTGCGCCGATGCAGGACTGTTCACGCATCGCCGAGCCGCCTGCTCAGTGATCCACCACGGCGCGGCCAGCGGGGCCGGACCGTGGCCGTGCAGGGCGGTGTCTTCCCAGTACCGGGCGGGTCGTTCCGGGGCGGTGATGCGGCGCGGGTCGACCTTTGCGGGCATAGTCGATGGCGGCGCCGTAGTCACCGGGCTTGCGGGCGATGCTGATCCGGAAGACCGCGTTTTCGGTGTTGTTGAGCTGAACAGCGTCGGCGCGCGGAGCCAGGCGGAGGTCCCATCCTCAGAGTGGCAGTGGTGCGCCCCGAGCGACTCGACGCTGCAGAACACGGCCCGCCGCGACAACTGCGACAGCCACGAGAGCGTGTTGGGAAAGCCGGGCGCCCTCCCGGAGAAGGCTCAGGTAGCCTTGTGGCGGCGGGCCGCTAGCTCAATGGCAGAGCTGTGGACTTTTAATCCATAGGTTCGGGGTTCGAGTCCCCGGCGGCCCACTTGCACGCTCGAAGTGAGGGGGCAACTGTGCCAACCGGCACCAGACGGGCCCGTGAACGCGCGAGCACGCGGGAACGAATCATCGAGGCCGCGTTGCACGTCCTGGAGACAGAGGGCGCCTCGGCGCTGACGATCCGGCGCATCGCCACCGACGTCGAATACACCGCACCGGTCGTCTATCAGCACTTCGCCAACAAGGACGCACTCGTACTGGAACTGGTGGCTCACGGCCACCGCCTGATGATGGCGGAGCTCGAGCAGGCCGCCCAGGAGCCCGACATCGACCGGCGCATGATGCAGCTGGCGTCCGAGTACGTCCGGTTCGCCGGCGAGCACCCGGACCTGTATCAGGTCATGAACGACGATGCCGTCGACGCGGAGGAGCGCCGGCGCACAGCGGCCCCCGCCATCGGCGTGCTGAAAGACCTGCTCACCACCTGGTCGGACACGCACCACGTAGTCCTGGCTGATCTCGACGATGCCTGCGACATCGTCTGGGGCACGCTGTACGGCATAGCGTCGCTCGGCCGCCTCAGCACCGTCGGCAGTGAGCGCGCCCGGCGACTCGCCCAGCAAGCGCTGGGTACGCTGCTTCGCGGCTGGCGGGCCGACCTGTCGGAAGACGCCTAGGCACCGAAACGGCTCCGGCCCGGTCGCGTTTCCGCAGAACCGGGCCGAAGCCGCTGGGAGTCAGGACGGCATCAGTTGCCGGTCGGGGTCCAGTCCGCGGGTAGACCGGAATCGCTCAGGATCTCGCCCCGGTTGTAGTAGTCGTCGCTCGACCGGATCAGGTTGCCCCGCAGCCGCAGCACGGTCACCGCCGGCACCGCGAACGGACGAGGCGCACCGGCGATGTGGCCGCTGAACACGCCCTCCACCACCGCCTCGTCACGCCCGCGAAATCCGCCCGTCACCTCGAAGGCGAGATCGCCGACGAGCTGGTGGGATCCGGTCTCCCACTCCGTGACCCCTTCGCGACCGCGGAACACCAGGTTGAGAGCGCGGTCGGTGTAGACAGCGTCCTTGGTGTACAGACGAGCGAGATCGCGAGTGTCGGTGGTCGTCCACGCGGCGGCCCAGCGCCGCGCGATCGCCGGCGCCTGATCCCTCTTCGAGCTCTGCTGCGCATGCCCGACGACCTGTTGGGTCCCGGCTTGCGCGGTTGCCTCCTTCGGGGCCGCCGTCGAGGGAGCTGTGGCGCCGGCAATGAAAGCCGCTACGGCCGCCGCTGCGGCGAGACCGGAAACGAAGATACGCGTACGCATGTGAGTCTCCTTGCACTGAGTCGACGAGGCACGTCAACTAACGTCGTTACATTTTCTAACGCCGTTAGGTTAGGCGCACTCCACAGGCGGCGTCAACTGAGGACAGACGGCGAGCCAAGCAGAAGTAGAGGGCGTTGAGCAGGTGTCGCTCGGGCGAGGGACCGCCGACTGTCCACTCTCGACATCGCCACCGACCTGATCGATCACGCGCTCTGCGGCGGCCGCTGAGCCGTGCTGCACGAGGGCTCCGATATCGGTCACGGCCGACGAAAGACCTCTGAAATGAAGCAGGTGGTCGCCGACATCCAAGGCTGGCTCAAGGCCCACCGCTGAGGCTCCTGTCCCCCGCGCGAGCTACCCGAGAGTGTCCACTGCGCGGTGACGATTCCGGCGCGACATATCCATAGCGTTCATTGCAGCCGCGGCGCTGGAGCTCGCGGCCCCATGGAGGAGTCAACATGCGTCTGGTGAAGCAGTTCCTGGCAGTTGCGGCGATCGCCTTCATCGGCGGTCAGGGCATCGCCGCGGTGCAGGGCAACTCGTGGCTCACCCTGATCGTCGGGCTCGTGACAGCGGTGCTCGCCGTCGTGGTCTACGCGTGGGTGGTCCGGCGCACCGAGCACCGCGCACCCACGGAGGTGGCCCGTACGGGGGCCGTCGCGCGGCTCTTCCGGGGAGCACTGATCGGGGCGGCGATGTTCGCGGCCGTCATCGCCAACATCGCCTTCCTCGACGGTTACCACGTCCACGGTCTGGGTTCGGTGACCGGTGCGCTGGGGCTGGTCGGGTTCATGGCCGCCGCCGCCGTGACCGAGGAGCTGCTGTTCCGTGGCGTGCTGTTCCGCATCATCGAGGAACGGATCGGCACCTGGATCTCGCTGCTGCTGACCGGCGTGGTGTTCGGCCTCATGCACCTGTTCAACCCGGACGCGACCCTGTGGGGCGCGACCGCCATCGCGATCGAGGCCGGTTTCATGCTCGCCGCCTGCTACGCCGCCACCCGCAACCTGTGGGTGCCGATCGGTCTGCATTTCGGCTGGAACCTCGCCGCCGGGGCCATTTTCAGCGTCGTCGTCTCCGGCAACGGCGAGTCGAAGGGGCTGCTGGACGCCACAACGTCGGGCCAGGCCTTGGTCACCGGCGGTGATTTCGGCCCCGAGGGGAGCCTGTACGCGGTGGCGGCGGGTGTGGCGATGACCGTCGTGTTCATGGGGCTGGCCCACCGCCGCGGTCACATCGTCCCGCGTCGCCGGCGCGCGGCCGGCGAACCGGCGGCGACGGCTACAGTTTCCCGATGATCGACCTCCGGCGGGTCCCGGAGCGGTGGCGGCGCTGGGACGTCACCGTCCGGGACCTCCCGTTCGCGTTGCTGCTGGGCCTCCTGTCGGCGGTGCCGGCGATGCACCACAGCGGCACGCGACTCGGCGAGCTGCCGACCCGCCCGTTCGACGCGTTGACGGCGCTGGTGGTCGCCCTGCAGTGCCTGCCGCTGGCCGTACGGCGGCGCTGGCCCGCCCTCAGCCTCGCCCTGGTCTCGCTCGGCTTCGCGATCGACCAGCTCCGCGCCTACCACACGGTCGCGAGCGCGGCCCTGCCCATCGCGCTGCTCAGCACGGCACTGCACCTGGAACGCCACCGGCGTACCACCGTGGTGGTCCTCTCCGTGGCGTACGTCCCGCTGGCTGTGGCGCTGAGCCGGAGCGCATCGATCAAGGCCGTCGCCGACCTGGTCACGTTCTATCTCGCGCTGGCCATCGCCTGGGGCGTCGGCGCCTGGATGCGGCGGACCCGGGCCGCCGAGGCGGAGCAGCGCCGGCACGTGGCCGAGGCCACCCGTACCGCCGAACGCACCCGCATCGCCCGCGAACTGCACGACGTCGTGACCCATCATGTGACCGCGATGGTGGTGCAGGCCGAGGCGGCGCGCTACCTGACCGCCACCCCCGACCGTCTCGACGAGAGCCTGACCGCGATCACCGGCACCGGCCGGCGGGCCATCACGGACCTTCGGCACCTGCTCGATCTGCTCAACCCCGACCACAGCACCGAGCCGCGCCTGCCGTCCGTCGGCGAGCTGCACACCCTGGTGGAACAGACCCGGCTGGCCGGGCAGCCGGTCGAGTTCACCGAGGGCGGCACACCGGCGGCGAGCGCGGGCAGCGCCGAGGTCGCGGCCTACCGGGTTGTGCAGGAGGCGCTGACCAACGCCCTCAAGTACGCCCACGGCAGGCGCACCACCGTGCATGTGCGCCACGGCGAGAAGGAGACCACTGTGGAGGTCAGCACCGATGGCGGTCCGGGTCCGGGCAGCGCGTCCCTCGGCGGCAGCGGGCGGGGTCTGACCGGGCTGCGGGAACGGGTCGTGGTGCTCGGCGGCGAGTTCAGCGCGGGCCGGCAGACCGGCGGCGGCTTCGTCGTGCGGGCCCGCATCCCCAGCGGGAGCCCGTCGTGACCGTGTCGCTGCGGGTGTTGGTCTGCGACGACCAGCCGCTGATCCGTACGGGCTTCACCACGATCATCGGCGCCCAGCCCGACCTCGAGGTGGTGGGCGAGTGCGGGGACGGGCGGGCGGCGGTCGAGCTGGCCGGCCGGCTACGGCCGGACGTGGTGGTGATGGACGTACGGATGCCCGTGCTCGACGGCATCGAGGCGACCCGCCTGCTCGCCGGCGCCGGGGTGACCCACCCGGTGAAGGTGCTCGTGGTGACGACGTTCAACCTCGACGAGTACGTCTACGAGGCGCTGCGCGCGGGAGCGAGTGGATTCCTGCTCAAGGACGCCCCGCCGGCGCAGCTGCTGCACGGCATCCGTACCGTCGCGAGCGGTGCCGCGTTGCTGGCGCCGGAGGTGACCCGGCAGCTCTTGGGCCGGTACGCCGCGCGGATCCGTCCCGCTGAGGACACCCCGCAGGACGCGCCGCTGACCCCGCGCGAACTGGAGGTGCTGCGCCTGATCGCCGACGGCCGGTCCAACAGCGAGATCGCCGCGACCCTGGTGATCAGCCACGAGACCGTGAAGACGTACGTATCGCGCATCCTCACCAAGCTGGACCTGCGGGACCGCGTGCAGGCTGTGGTCTATGCCTACCGCAGGGGCCTGGTGAACTGACTCTGGGCCCCAATCCGGGGGCATCCGCCGGACGCCGGAACCGGCACGCAGGAGCCGAGAAAATCTATGTCGAACTTACTAGACTTTCTCGGCGGAGCCGGTTAACGTTTCTCTCGTTGACCGCAGAGATCGTTGAAGACGCAGACGCAGCAGGCTGAGCGTCAAGCAGGGCCCGGACCGTTCGTGGCTCGCTCAGCACCGCGATGGAGTGCATGACCGCACCCCAGCAAGACAATGCAGTGGCAAGACATCGCAGTGGCAAGACAAGACCTTGACGTAGTTCCAGGTCAGGGCACATTCAGGCAGGGCCGATGCAGGTTCGGGGTTCTGCCTGGCGCACGAGAGATCTGCCGTATGTGGGCGGGGCCATGAAGTTGCGTGGGGCTCCGACACCAGTGGATGGCACGACAGCAGTTCAGGTAATGGAAGCAGAGGAAAGGGAGGGTTCAGCACCGTTGGATCGCCCGCCGTCAGGACGCAGTTCCGGTTCTGGGGTGGACACCGCAGTCTCCATCGAACGTGAGGTGGTCTCCGGTCACGCTTATGCGATCCTCGCACCGCAAGCCGCTGAAGTTCGCGGCCGGTGCGGATACGACAAGCCGACGAACCTGTCGGTAGATGGTGTAGTAAACCCGTAACCGAGGGCCCCGGCGCTTCCGCGCCGGGGCCCTCGTCATGGAGGTACCTGTATGGCCCAACCGGATGACATGCTCGACGACGAGCATTACCCCGCCTACACAATGGGTCGCGCCGCGGAGATCACCGGCGCTTCGCCGGACTTCCTGCGCCGACTCGACGAGGCGAAACTGATCATCCCGTTCCGGTCCGCCGGCGGGCACCGTCGCTACTCGCGATACCAGTTGCGTCTGGCCGCGCGGGCTCGCGAGATGGTCGACCGCGGCACCGCCCTGGAAGCCGCCTGCCGGATCATCATCCTCGAAGACCAGCTCGACGACGCTCTCCGGCACAATCAGAGCTACCGGCGTCAGCGGCACGCGGACGCTGCCTGATCCCATCTGGCGCTCCACTCACGGCCTGTGCGCGCTTCTCGCCATGCGGGAAGCGCCCCCGTCCACGGTGTTCAGCCGAAGAATGCTCGCAGGTCTTGGGCGACCAGCTCGGGCACCTCGAAAGCCGCGAAGTGTCCGCCACGATCGAACTCGGACCAGTGCGATTCCGGTGTTGTCGCGCTCGGCGAGCGGCCGGATGGTCTGGAAGTCGTCCTTGAAGACCGCGACCCCGAGGCGGCCGTGGCTGACCACTGTCTCCCGCGGCGGGTGCTGCTCGGCGTAGTGGTAGCGGACCGCGTCGGCCGAGGTGTTGGTGAGCCAGTACAGCGAGACCTGGGCCAGCACCCGCTCGGGCGCGACCAGACTGGTGCCGTTGCCGAAGTTCTCGAACAGCTCGTTGTAGGCCAGCTGGCCGACCGGGGAGTCCGACAGCGCGGCCGCGATCGTCTGGGGCCGGGTGCCGTTCATCGAGTTGTAGCCCCGACCGACTGGAACCAGCCGGCGAACTCCAGGGCGGCGTACTCCTTCGGCCCGAACGCTTCGAACTCCGTCGGGTCACCGGAGGGAAACGAGAAGAGCTGAAGTACGTGCGCGCCCAGGAACCCGTCGGGGTCGAGCACCGCGAGCTCGCGGCCGATCATCGCGCCGCCGTCGCTGCCGTGCGAGCCGTAGGAGTCGTAGCCCAGCCGGCGCATCAGCGCGTCGTACACGCGGGCGACCCGGTCCATCGTCCAGCCGCTGTCGACGACCGGAGTGCTGAAGGCCATCCCCGGCATCGACGGGATGACGAGGTGAAAGTTGTCGGTGAGCAGCGGCACCAAATCGAGGAACTCGGTGAACGAGCCCGGGTAGGTGTGCAGGAGCAACAGCGGCGTCGCATCCTCACGGGCCGACTGGCACCTGCAGCGCAGCCGTGTGGCCCGGCATCTGCGCACTCTGCAACAGGCCGGACTGGCCACGACACCGGTGTATTCGGTATCCGGTGTTGCAAGCTCACGACTCCAGTATTAGCGTTTGGTGGTGTCGAGCACATGAGGGAGGCAACCATGAACCACGACCACGCGGCACCCGAGACCATCGCCCAGGACGTCCTCGACGATCTGCGGGATCGCCTGCGGGCGTTCCGGCCGGTGCCCGTCCCCGGCGGGCACGGCTGGAAGCGCGGCGTCGACCCGGACTACGTGGCCGAGCTCGTCGCCTACTGGGCGCAGTCGTACGACTGGCGGGTCCACGAAGAGCGGATCCGACAGCTGCCCTGGACGTTGACCGGCACCCGGGCGATCCACCAGCGGTCCGAGCGGGCCGACGCCACGGCCGTGCTGCTGCTGCACGGCTGGCCCGACTCGGTGCTCCGCTTCGAGCGCGTCCTGCCGCTGCTCGCCGACCATCACGTGGTCGTGCCGGCCCTGCCCGGCTACCCGTTCGCCGCCCCCGTTCCCGAGCGGGGCATGTCGGCCGACGAGATGGCCGGCGCGGTCGCCGACACCATGGCCGCCCTCGGCTACGACCGGTACGTGATCTCGGCCGGCGACGTGGGCTGCGACGTCGCCGAGGCGCTGGCCGCCCGCCACCCCGGCCGCGTCGCCGCGCTGCACCTCACCGACGTGTCCCAGCACCACTTCCTTGTCGACCCGCCCACCGACCTCTCGGAGGCCGAACGCGCCTACGTCGAGCGCGGCCACGACTGGCAGGCCCGCGAGGGCGGCTACATGCATGAGCAGTCCACCAAGCCGCACACGCTGGCCGCCGCCCTGGGCGACTCCCCCGCCGGCCTGGCCGCATGGATAGTGGAGAAGCTGCGCGGCTGGACCGACTGCGACGGCGACGTCGAGTCCGTCTTCACCCGTGACGAGCTGCTCACCTGGATCACCGCCTACTGGGTCACGGGCGCGATCGGCACGTCCTTCACCCCGTACGCGACCGCGAGCCCCCACTCCGCCCGCCTGACCCCGCCCGCAGTCTTCACGATCTACCCGCACGACCTGGTCAACGCCCCGCGTGAGTTCGCCGAGCGCTACTTCACCGTCCACACGTGGCGGGAAGAGCCGGCGGGCGGTCACTTCGCGGCCTGGGAACAGCCGGCCCGCTACGCCGCTGCCGTCCACGAGGCCGCCCAGCTGACCAAGCCGTGATTCCACGCCGTCCATGCAGGACGCTTCCACGATTCGTTGCCGTCGGCCCTCGGAGGGCAGGGGAAGGTCCGGGTCGAAAATCGCCGGTACGCCGGCAATCAGCGGCGCCATGGCAGCCGACGGCAGACCGGCACGGCGAGCTCGCTGGGCGGACTCGGCCGCGCACCGCGTTTACCGTACGTTCGGTAATGTTGGCGTATGGGTCGGGCGCCGAGTGTTGACGATGCGGTGCTGCTGAGGCACCTCACCGAGATCTTCCGTCAGTCGGGCTACGAGGGAGCGTCGTTGACGGCCCTGTCGTCGGCATCGGGGCTGCACCGGGCGAGCCTCTATCACCGCTTTCCCAGCGGAAAACCCGGCATGGCAGCGGCCGTGCTCGAATCCGTGGAGCACGCGTTCGCCGACATCGTCGCGCCGCTGACGTCCGAGAGCGACCCGACGGCCGCGGTGGAAGAGATGGCCCGCCGCGTCGGCGTGTTCTATGCCCAGGGCCGCCTCGCCTGCGTTCTCGACACGATGACGTTGCGGGGCGCGCCGGACGACATCCGAGCGCGGGCCGCGCACCTGGCCACCAGCTGGTTGACCGCGATGGCCGACGTCGCCCGGCGGGCCGGCGCGTCCGAAGAGGACGCTCGGCGCCGGGCCCGGGCGGCGCTGGTCCGCATCGAGGGGTCGCTGATTCTGGCCCGCGTGCTGGACGATCCGGCGGAGTTTCAGCTTGCGCTGGCGGAACTGCCCCAGATGCTCATCCGGCGGCCGGCACCGGCGGGTTGAATCGCGACAGGATGGGCGCCGACCAGTTCGCCGACAGGGACCGGGGCAGCAGGACGGCCTCATCGATCTCGAATTCCACCGCGCGCGAGGGAGACCAGCTCACTTCAGCCCGGCCGGTGAGGTGGAGCGTGGCGCCGGTGGCCCAGTCGACGAACAGCAGCGCCGAGCTCGGGTTCTCGATGATGTTTCCGAGGGTCATCAGCATGCTGTTGCCCGCGTAGTCGGGCCAGCGCAGCCTGGTCGGCGACAGCACCTCCACGAAGCCGGGGTTACCGCCCCGGTGCGAGACGTCGGGGTCGCCTGTCTCGGACGCGGAGGCGACGAAGAAGGTGTCGGCCCGGTTGACGAACCGGCTCATGTCGTCGGTCAGCGCGGACACGCTCGTCGCGGCGACCGGCTCCGACCGCGGCCCGTCCAGGCTGATGACCGATCGCTTCTGGATGTACTTCGGACAGTTGGGAAAGCTCTGCTCGATGTCGAGCCGTAGCCCGGACGGCAGCGGCGTCGACGTGCCGTTCATCCGCAACCGGATCCGCGTCTGGAGGTCGATGGCCAGCAGGCCCAGCCGGCCCGCGCGGCGGGTCATCGGCTCGACCGGGTCGGCCGGCGCCAGCCGGGCCAGCACCTGCACCGACTCGTCGTCGGGAGCGCTGACGAAGCCTGGCGGGCCGGCGAACAGCGAGGCCCAGAGCCGGCCGTCGTCGGCCTGAGCCCCGACGACCAGCATGTTCTGGTGGGACAGGAAGTCGTCGGCGCCCTCCGGCAGCAGCGGCTGCACCATGCGTGAGACGGCCGATGCCCGCGTGGTGAAGCCGGCTCGGGCCTGAGCCTCCAGCTCACCCCAGTGGAAAACCATGGTGTTCCATCCGTCCCTCAGTGAGTCAGGTGCGTCGTCAACATTACCAAACGTTTGGTAAAGAATCGCCCGACGTGTTCCGGATGACACAGGGTGGGAGCGGTCAGCGGACCATCAACGGCAGGACGATGCGGACCTGAGCAGCCAGGCCGTCGAGGACCGTTTCACCGGCGGCGGTGTAGGCGAGCAGCGCCTGCTGAAAAAGACCGTCGAGCATGGCGTACGCGGTGGAGGCGGGCACCGAGGGCGGGGCGCCGGTCAACGTGGCGTAGCGGTCGACCACCCGCCAGATCATCGCCTCCAGGGTGGCGTCGATCTCGGTGATGGCGTCGCGGAGCGGTTCCTCGAACATGCTCTGGGTTCGCAGGTCGTACCAGAGCCGGTGCATCGGCGCCTCGGCGCGGATCGTCTGCGCCAGCTTCTCGGCGAAGGCCTCGATCAGTTCATCCGGGGACGTCGAGTCGCGCACGACGGCGTCGTACCGGGTGACGCAGCGCGCCTTGTAGTAGCGGACGCTGTAGATCACCAGCTCGAGCTTGTCCTGGAAGTAGTAGTGCACAACGCCGTGGCTGAACGGCGAGTTGCCGGCAATCTCGCGCAGGCTGGCGCGGGCGTACCCCAGCTCACCGAGCGTCAGCAGCGCCGACTCGGCCAACTCGTCGCGGCGGCGGTCGAACTTGTCGATCGGCCGGCTCTTCACAGGGGTCACCTGGCCATCGTACGGCTTGACAGGCGTCCAAACTTTTCTTGACAAGTGTCAAGATCAGGCATGTGATGTGGGTCTCAAGTCTTTCGACCCCCCGGGAGCCTTACATGGCACAGATCGATCTCACCGGCCGGCGGGCGCTGGTCACCGGCGGCGCCCAAGGTCTGGGTGAAGGCATGGCCCGCGCGATGGCGGCCGCCGGCGCCTCCGTCGTCGTGGCCGACCTGCAGGACGACCTCGGTCCCAAGGTGGCCGAGTCGCTCGGCAACTCCAGCGGCTTCGTCCACCTCGACGTCACCGACGACGACAGCTGGGCAGCCGCGGTCGAGCAGGCGATCGGGATCATGGGTGGGCTCGACATCGTGGTCAACAACGCCGGCGTCGAAATCACCAGCCTGATCGTCGACCTCGACCCGGCCGCCGTCCGCAAGCAGCTCGACGTCAACCTGCTCGGCACCGCCCTCGGCATCAAGCACGCGTTCCGTGCGATGCGCGCTCAGAAGAGCGGTGTCGTGATCAACGTGGCCTCGGTCGCCGCGACCATCGCCTTCCCCGGCATCTCGGTCTACTCCGCCACGAAGTCGGGCGTCGACCGGCTCACCCGGGTCGCCGCCATGGAATCGGGCAAGCTCGGTTACGGCGTACGGGTCAATTGCGTCTACCCCGGGCTGGTGCCCACCGCGATGGGCGCCGGGCTCGCCAACGACGTGGCCGAGCTCGGGCTGTTCCCCTCGCCCGAGGCGGCCGTGGGCGCGGTGATCGAACTGACCCCGTCCGGCCGGCTGGGCGAGGTCACCGACATGGCCGACGCCGTGGTCTTCCTGGCCTCCGACGCAGCCCGGTTCATCAACGGCGCAGGTCTGCCCGTCGACGGCGGAATGGGGATGTGACATGGCCACCAAGCCCGTCGTCGTCTACGGCGCTTCCGGCTACACCGGCCGGCTGATCTGCGAATACCTGCGCGAGTACAACGTCCCGTTCGTCGCCGCCGGCCGCGACGCGGCCAAGCTCAAGCAGTCGATGCAGGAGAACGTGGCCGGCATCGAGACCGCCGACTACGAGATCGCCGAGGTCGGCCACGACCGGAAGGAGCTGACCGACCTGTTCGCCGGCGCCTCCGTCGTGTGCAACACGGTCGGGCCGTTCAGCGTCTACGGACCCGAGGTCGTCGAGGCCTGCCTGGCCGCGGGCACGCACTACCTCGACACCACCGGCGAGCAGGACTGGATGATCACCTGCGACGAGAGGTACGGCGCCGACTTCGCCGCGGCCGGCCTGCTCCTCGCGCCCGGCATCGCGCAGATGTACACGACCGGCGAGATCGCGGCCGAGCTGTGCCTCGAGAAGCCGGGACTGGACACTCTGGACATCGCGGTGTTCTGGGGCGGCAGCCCGACGATCGCGTCGACGCTGACGATCCTGGTCAACGCGGCCACCTCGGGCGCCTTCCGGCTCGAGCAGAACAGGTACGAGGCCTGGGACCCGGAAGCCGGTCTCTATCAGCTGGTGCTGCCCGGCCAGCACGAACTCGCGCTGGCGCTGCCGTGGGGCGGCACCTCGCATCCGGTGTGGTACCGCCGGGATCCGCGCGTGGCCAACGTCAAGGTGCTCGGTGGCGTGTTCAACCGGGCGCTGATGAACGGCGTACCGCAGATCGTCGCGTCCGCCGTCGAGGCGACCAAGGACATGAACCCGGACGATCGGTACGCGGCCCTCACCGCCACCGCGGCCCAGGTGATGAACCAGATGCCGCCGCGGGAGAACCCACGGCTGAACAAGTCGGTCGATTCGGTGCACGCCTCCGGACCGCTGGGCCGGGCGCACTGCGTGATCTACGGCAACTCCAACTACAAGCAGACCGGTCTGATGCAGGCGTACGCCGCCTATCACCTGCTGCAACAGCCGCCGCGACGGGTCGGCTTCGCGTCCGGCTGCCAAGCCTTCGGGCATCGCGAGCTGCTCGGCGTGCTCGAAAGCTTCGGCCTGGTGCGCGAGCCGACCGTCACGGTCGAGCGCTGAGCGATGCGGCTCGTCGACTACCTGGACAAGGGTGCTTCCCTCGACCCGGACGCGCCGTGTCTGACCACGGAGGGGGAGACCCGAACGTACGGGGAGGTGCGGAAGCTCAGCTTCCGCATCGCCGCCGCGCTGGTTGCCCGCGGGGTCGTTCCCGGCGAGCGGGTGGCGGTGCTCTCCGGGAACGACCCGACCGCCTTCACCTGCGTCTTCGGGATCAGCCGGGCCGGCGCGGTGTGGTGCCCGATCAACCCGCGCAACGAGGCGTACGAGAACCGTGAGCTCCTGGACCTGTTCGGCGTCACCACGCTGATCTACCAGGAGGCGTTCGCGCCGCTGGTGGCCAAAATCCGCGACGGGCTGCCGTCGTTGCGGACCCTGGTCTGCCTCGAAACGGACTGGGACGATTTCCTGTCCGGCGCGGAGGCCGACGTCGATCGCGCACCGGCCGACGATCTGGCCATGATCGTCGGCACCGGTGGGACCACCGGGCGGCCCAAGGGCGTCGAGCTGACCGGGGCCAACCTCGAGGCGATGACCGCGATCACGCTGATGAGCTATCCGTGGCCGGATCGGCCGGTGTATCTCGCGCTGGCTCCGCTCACCCACGCCGCCGGGGTGCTGTGCTTCCCCGTGCTCACCAGGGGCGGCGAGATCGTCATCATGCGCAAGCCCGATGTGGCCGCGTTCATCGCGCTCATCGAGCAGCACCGGGTGACACACACCTTCCTGCCGCCGACGCTGATCTACATGGTGCTGGCCCACCCCACGCTGGACGAGGCCGACCTGTCGTCCCTGCGGTGCTTCTGGTACGGCGCGGCGCCGATGTCCGCGACCCGCCTGGAGGAGGCGTTACGGCGGCTGGGCCCGGTGATGGCGCAGCTGTTCGGGCAGACCGAGGCGCCGATGATGATCTCGACCATGGCCCCGGCCGACCACTACCTGCCCGGCGGCCGCATCGCCCAGTCGCGGCTCTCGTCCGCGGGCCGCCCGTCACCGCTGGTCACCGTGGCCATCATGGCGCCCGGGGGCGAGCTGCTGCCGCGCGGCGGCACCGGAGAGATCGTGGTGCGGGGCTCGCTGGTGATGCGCGGGTACCACCGCGACCCGGCGGCCACCGCGGCCGCCTCGGCGCACGGCTGGCACCACACCGGGGACATCGGCTACCTCGACGACGACAACTATCTCTACATCGTGGACCGCGCCAAGGACATGGTGATCACCGGAGGCTTCAACGTGTATTCGACCGAGGTCGAGCAGGCCCTGATGCAACACCCGGCGGTTCAGGACTGCGCGGTGATCGGACTGCCCGACGACAAATGGGGCGAACGCGTGACGGCGGTCATCCAGCTACGCGCCGGTGCCACGGTCGACAAGACCGAGATGGCCGAGTTCGTCAAGGAGCGCATCGGCAGCGTGAAGACCCCGAAGCAGATCGAGATCTGGGACGACCTGCCCCGGTCGAAGGTCGGCAAGATCTTGAAGGCCGACCTGCGGTCCCGCCTGACCCCCGGGCCGTAGCCTCGGATCGGCAATCCGTGGTTGGACCCCCGTGCTGCTTGATAGAACGAAGTGGCAAGGCCGACCCGGGAGGAACAGCCATGATCGATCGAGCCGGGCTCGCCGAGTTTCTGCGCCGCCGTCGTGAGTCGCTCCAGCCCGAGGACGTCGGCCTTCCGCGCGGGCAACGTCGCCGCACAGCCGGCCTGCGGCGCGAAGAGGTGGCCGCGATCTGTCACATCTCGACCGACTACTACAGCCGGCTCGAACGGGAACGCGGTCCCCACCCGTCGGAGCAGATGATCGCCTCGCTGGCCCAGGGCCTGCACCTCTCGCGTGACGAGCGCGACCACCTGTTCGGCCTGGCCGGGCACCGCCCGCCGGCCCGGGGCGCGGCCGGGGAACACATCAACCCGGGTTTGCTGCGCATCTTCGACCGGCTGACCGACACCCCGGCCGAGATCGTCACCGAGCTCGGCGAGACGCTGCGGCAGACCCCGCTCGGCGTGGCCCTCACCGGTGACCTCACCCGTTTCACCGGCCCGGCCCGCAGCATCGGCTATCGGTGGTTCACCGACCCGGCCACGCGTGCCCTCTACCACCCCGGCGACCATGCGCTGCACTCTCGCGTCTTCGCCTCGGGCCTGCGCAAGATAGCCACGCTTCGCGGCCCGGATTCCTGGGCCGCCCACCTCAAGCAGCTGCTGCTCGACAGCAACGAAGAGTTCCGGTCGGTCTGGAACGAGCACGAGGTAGGCGTCAATTACCAGGACGTGAAGCGATTCGTGCACCCCGAGCTGGGTGATCTCGAACTGAGCTGCCAGGCGCTGGTCGACCCCGACCAGGGGCACCTGCTTCTCGTCTACACGGCCGTGCCGGGCAGCGAGAGCTACGAGAAGCTTCAGCTGCTCAGCGTCATCGCGGCCCCCTCGTAGTCGCTCGCGAGCAGACCGTCGCTGTCGTTCCGCCTGAGTTTCTCAGCCGTCGATATGGTCTAGCGGTGGATGCGATAGCGCTCGACGAACTTGACCGTCAGCTCGCCCACGCTCTGCAAGTCGACGGACGGGCTCCGTTCAGCCGCATCGCGGCGGTGCTGGGCACGTCCGACCGCACCATTGCCCGGCGGTACGGGCGCCTGCGCCAGTCGGGCGCTCTGCGCGTGGTCGGGTTGCCCCACGCGGCCGCGCTCGGTCACGTCGACTGGCTGGTGCGGATGCGGTGCACGCCCGATGTGGCCGTGCCGGTCGGCACCGCACTGGCACGGCGTGCGGACACGTCGTGGGTGACCATCCTGTCCGGGGGCACGGAGATCAGCTGCATCACCCGGACGACGACGCAGGCCGCCGAGGGCGATCTCCTGCTGCAGAAGTTGCCCCGGAGCCCGCGGGTCACGGCCGTGACCGCCCACTGCATCCTGCGGCTCGTGGCCGGCACGAAGGGCTGGCCCGGTCGCACCGGGGCCCTGTCACCCGATCAAATTCATGCGCTGAGCCCCGAACTTACCTCGGAGCACCCGGTGCCGCGGGGACCCGTCATCCTGACCGCGGCCGACAACAGCCTGCTGACCGCGCTCGCCGCCGACGGACGGGCAGGTTATCCGGCGCTGGCCGCGGCTACGGGATGGTCGGAGACCACCGTCCGGCGCCGCCTGGAGGGGCTGCGCCGGAGCAACGTCATGTATTTCAACGTGGAGATCGAGCCCGCCCTGTTCGGCTACCGGGCCGAGGCGAGCCTCTGGCTCACGGTGACCCCGGCTTCCCTGACCACGGTCGCAAAGGCGATGGCCAGTCAGCCGCAGGTCGGCTACGCCGCGGCTGTCACCGGTTCGGCGAACGTGGCGGCGTCGGTGATCTGCCGGGACCTCAGCGATTTGTACGACTATCTCGCGGACGACATCGGCGCGCTGCCCGGCGTGGTCCGCGCCGAGACCGCTCCTGTCGTCCGGCGGGTGAAGGGCGCCGGCACGGTGCTGGCGGGATGAGCCGGCGCTGACGGAATCCGGCGGATCCATCGCGTCTGCCGTCGCTTCACGAGCAGATCCTGCAGCATCAGGACGTCACGACGCGTCCAGGGCAGTGTGGCGTCGGTGCCGACTTTCGGCTCCCGACCTCCCTTAAGGATCACCATGTTCGAAGGCCTTCTGCTGCTGTTCGTTCCGTGGCTGGCGTTCCGGGCGGCGGGCGCGCTGGGCGTCACGCGATTCGCCGGCTGGCAGTCCAGCGCGGCTCACGCGCTTGCCGTCATGCTCGTTTTCACCGGCGTGGCACACTTCGCCCCGGACAGCCTGACCGTCATGCCCAGCCACGACGACCTCACCGCCATGGTCCCGCCGTTCGTGCCGGCTCCGGATCTGACGGTATACACGACCGGCGTGCTGGAATTGCTCGGTGCGGCCGGTCTTGTCCTGCGGGCCACCCGGCGGCTCGCCGGGCAGTGCCTGGCTCTGCTGTTCGTCTGCCTCATCCCGGCGAACATCTACGCCGCTGCCGCCGACATCCCGCTCAACGGCGATCCCGCCACACCGTTGTGGTTCCGCATCCCCGAACAGATCATCTACATCGCCGTCGCGCTGTGGGCCGCACGCGACACCGACGATCCGGGGTGAAGCCGGTCAGGCCACCGCTCGATGCAGTGCGTCGTGGGCCTCGAGGAAGCCCGTCACCGAGCGCGCCCATGGAAAGAGTTCGGCCTGCGCGCGGGCCGCGGACCGACGGACGGGTTCCGGGCGGGAGAGCAGCGCCCGCACCGCCTCGGCATAGGCCGGACCCTCGCCCGGGACGGCCGCGCCGGCCTCGCCGATCACCTCGGGCAGGGCGCTCTCGGCGCTCACCACGACGGGGGTGCCGCTGGCCATGGTCTCGAGGGCGGCCAGGCCGAAGGTCTCGATCGGGCCGGGTGCGATCGCCACGTCCACACTGGCCAGTAGCGCCGCCAGTTTCTGCCGGTCGGCGACGTGCCCGAGGAAGCGGACGGGCAGACCGCGGTCGGCCGCCTCGGACTGAAGGGCGATGCGCAGGGGGCCGTCGCCCGCTACGACCAGCACCGCGGGCACACCGGACCTGCGCAGGCCGGCCAGCGCCTCGAGTGAGCGGCGAGGCTTCTTCTCGGGGGCGAGCCGGCCGCAGTGCAGCAGCAGCACGTCGTCGGGCGCCGACCACATCGTGCGCATCCGCGGATCCTGGTTGGCCGGGGTGAAACGGTCGAGGTCCACGCCCAGGGGCACCTGCGTGAGATTGCGTACGCCGAGTCGCGCGAACTCGGACGCCGCCCACCCGGTCGTGCAGAGGACCTGGTCGTGTTCCGCCGCCGTCCGCGCATTGAGGAGGTCGCCGACGCGGCGGCTGGGACCGGGACCGAACAGGCGCAGCAGGCCGTCGAGGCTCTCGTGCGACACCATCATCGACGGGATTCCCCGGCCCCGGGCCCAGCGACCCAGCCAGCGCAGCGTCGCGCGATCGGAGATCTCGAGGCGGTCGGGCCGCAACGACTGCAGGGTGGCGCTCAGCCGGGCGCGGTCGAGCAGCACCCGGTAGCCACCCATGCGGGGAACCAGCGGCCCGGGCAGGGTGATCACCCGGCCCTGGTCGGTCTGTTCGTCGGACTCGGTGGCGCCCGGGACCACCAGCACGGGGTCGTGCCCGGCGGCCAGATAGCCGGCGCCCAGGTGGCGGAGCGCGGTGCGCAGACCCCCGGACCGGGGAGTCACGAAATTCGCCACCCGGACAATTCTCACGCGGCGACCGCCCTTCGTTCGAGGAAGCCGACGCTACACGCTTCGCCGTAGTGGCCCAGCAATTCCTCACCGACGGCATACCAACTGCGGCCCTCGATGGACTGCCGTCCCGCCGCTCCCAGGGTGGCCCGCCGGGTTGGGTCGGCTACCAGCTCCCGTACGGCCGAAGTGAAGCCCTCGGCGAGGAACGGGGGCACCAGGTAGCCGGTGCGCTCGTGATCGACGAGATCCATCGGACCGCCGGCCCGCGGCGCCACCACCGGCAGACCACTGGCCATGGCCTCCTGCACCGCCTGGCCGAACGTCTCGTACGGGCCGGTGTGGGCGAAGATGTCGAAGCTCGCGTACAGCTCGGCCAGTTCCTCGCCCCGGCGCACCCCGAGAAACGTCGCGTCCGGGAGCGCCTTGTGCAGCTGCGGCGCGGCCGGTCCGTCGCCGACCACCACCAGCCGTACGCCGGGCAGACGGCTCACGTCAGCCAGCAGATCGATCTGCTTCTCGACCGCCAGCCGCCCCACAAACCCGACGACGACCTCGCCGTTCGGGGCCAGCGACTTCCGCACCTCGTCCCGGCGCCGGCCGGGGTGGAACAGTTCGTCGTCGACCCCGCGCCGCCACAGGTGAACCCGCTCGACGCCGTGCGCGTCCAGGGCGAAGGCCGACTCGGACGACGGCGCCAGCGTGCGCGAGGCCAGGTTGTGCATCGTCTTGATCCACTTCCAGGCGGCGCCCTCGGTCATACCGACCTTGTAGGCCCGGGCGTACGCGGCCACATCGGTCTGATAGACGGCTACCGTGGGCAGGCGCAGCGTGCGGGCAGCCAGCAGACCCCACGCACCCAGGACGAACGGGCTGGCCAGGTGCACGAGGTCGGCGCCGAACGCGCGCAGGGCGCCGGTCAGGGTCGGGGTGGGCAGCCCCAGCCGGATCTGTGGGTAACCCGGCATGGGCAGGGAAGCGATCCGAACCACCGGGTACGGCACGTGGACCGGGGTGTCGCGGACGGCGGGCGGCGGCTGCGGTGCGATCACCATCGGCTCGTGGCCCCGGCGCAGCAGATGCTCGGCCGTGCGCACCACCGAATTGGCGACACCGTTCACATCGGGCAGGAACGACTCCGTGACCAGAGCGACTCGCATGCGATCACGATGGGCCTGCGTCGATGTCCAGCACACCGTACGCGTCGTGGCCGGATCCCTAACGCTGTTCGAACGAACGACTAGGCGGCCGGTCCGCTGGGTATCCTGCCGCCGTGAGATTCCGGTCGATGGCCTCGGCGCTGAGTGTGGTGCTGCTCGTCGGCGCGTGCGACTGGACGGGCGGCGACGGCCGCGACCACAACCCCGAGAACCGCCCCGGCTACTACCTGGGCGAGCGCCGCGACGACATTCCGCACCAGCTTCGCGGCGACGGCAACGTCTCCTCGTTCCTGCTGCTCAGCGGGGCCGACGTAGTGCGGGTGCGGCTCGGCGATCTCGGCGGCGACCGGTACGAGCTCTCGACACCCGACGACTCCCGCGCGGCGCCGACCGCGACCGTCGAGGGCGCCGACCTGGTGGCGGGTCTGCGCGACACCGGCCGGAGCGGTCCAGCCGTATTGACCGTCATCCTCAGCGACGACGTGCGATGGCAGATCAGGCTGGCCGGCGGGGCCAAGGACGAGTCCGTCGACCTGACCGGCGGCCGCGGCGGCGACGTCGACTTCAGCGCCGGCACCGAACGCGCCTCGGTGGTGCTACCAGCCGGCCCGGGCACCCAGCGCGTGGTTCTCGGCGGGGGCGCGAGCGTGCTTTCCGTACGGCTGACCGGCCAGGCCCCCGTGCGGGTCTCCGCCCGGGGTGGCGCCGGCAGTGTGACGATCGACGGGCAGGCGCACACCGGGGTCGCGGGCGGGTCGGTCTGGGCGCAGGACGGCTGGGCAGGTGCGGCCGACCGCTACGACGTCGACGCCACCTCGGGCGTCGCGACGCTCACCGTCGACCGTTCCTGAAGCCCGCCGGCGCAACTGCCTGCCTTGCTCATCGACCTCCCGTGTTGACGGAGCGCCAGTCGACGTACTTGAAGTTGGTGCTCACGCGGCCCTCGTCGGGCTTGTTCTCGCCGTCGTGCAGCACCAGCAGACCCTGGGGGTAGCCGGGCAGCGCCACACTTGTCACGGCCGCACCGTCCGAGTGCTGCACGCCGTCGGTACGGGCGCCGTCGACCACCTGGAAGCTCGACAGCGGGCGGTTGGTTCGACGGTCGTACACATAGAACTTGCTGTCGCCCTGGCTCGAGACGATCAGGTAGCCGTCGCGCTTACCGGTCGGATAGATCGTGGCCCCCTCGACGTCGGCCCGGATGCGGCCAGCCTCCGGAGCCGGCTCACCCCGCACGCACTCCTCGGTCGCCGGGTCGAATGTGCCGGGCGCGCCGAACTCGGCCACCCGCTCGACGATTCGCGGCACACCGACGAACCTGTCCCGGTCGAGCCGGATCCTCCACAGGGCGACGTCCTCCTGCGCGGCGTAGAGCACGCCCGATTCGCCGTCGACGACCATGCCCTCGATCTGCGGCTCCTCACCCGGCTCGGCGCACGGCGTCCAGGTCGCGCCGGTGGACAGGCGGAACTGCTTGGGTAGGTCGAGCTTGTCGGTGACCCGGTAGCTGACCGAGTTCTTCCGCTCCTCGAGCCGGAAGATCCCCAGCGTGGTGCTGTGCCGCCGGCTGACCACCGCATACCGTCCGTACGTGGCCAGCCCGTAGCCCGTGGCCTGCGTCTCGACCTCGTCCTGGTCGCGCGAGAAGAGCAGCGGAGCGTCAGCCGAGGTGACGTCGGTCAGCCGCCCCGACGCCTCGATCCGAAAGATGCGCAATTTGTCGAGCCCACGGTCGGTGACGACCGCGTAGTCCAGCTGCTTCGCCCCGAACCCGGTCACCAGATCGACATTGTTGAACCGCCCGCCCTCAGGCGGCAGAATCGCCTGCACCTCGCGACCGGCCAGGTCGTAGACCCGCAACCCGCCGTTCTTGGCCGTCCCGATAACCCGGCTGCGCGACTCATCGGCCCGGTTGACCCAGATCGCCGGGTCATCGGCATCGGCATCCCCGCCCGCTTCATCGTCGAACAGCGACGGCGTCTCGACCGCAGCCGTGATCTCGACGAGCGGCCCGTCCCCTGACGGCCCACCGGCCCGCGCCGGCCCCGCGACAGCGGTGCTCAGCACGACAAGAGCCACAACCCCAGCAGTACGACGCATAGTTGCCAACACTGCCGAACAAAAGCGGCCCCGAGGTTGCTGCCACCTGAATCTTCGCTGTGCGCCCTGCGGGTGCCGGCTGTTCTGTGGCCGCGAAAGAATGGTCCGTAAATGGCAGTAGGCCCACCCCGGTAAGGGGTGGGCCTACTGTTCACGTTGAGTCCGGCGGCGTCCT
>NZ_JAHWFK010000063.1 GCF_019710575.1 Paractinoplanes polyasparticus
GCCGCGGTCGGGCTCAACGCCTGGTCCCACGACTGCGCAAACGTCTTGGCGCCGTTCGCGATCGCCGCCATGTCCTTCAGGAACTGCGCGTCGCCACCGGTGAACAGGCTCTCACTGTTCTTCAGCACCGGCACACCACCGGACTTGACCCACGCCTCCTTCTCGGCGTCGTCGACCAGCGTCGTCGAGAAGAACTTCTTCGCCGTCTCCTTGGCCTCGGCACTGGCCTTCGACGAGATCGACAGGTACTGACCCGGGTTACCGACGGTGTTGCTGGGGTCGCCCTTGCCGCCCTCGACGGCCGGGAAGTTCATCCAGCCCAGCCCGCCGTCCTTGACGAAGTTGCCACCCTGAGCGGTCTGGATGCCGTACGACCACGAACCGTGCAGCATCATGGCTGCCCGGCCTGTGTAGAGCAGCGCCTGGTCGGCGTTCGAGTCAGCCGTCGTCGAGCTGAAGCCCTTCTGGAACCCGTTGGCCTTCACCAGATCCTGGATCTTGGTCAGCATGTCCAGCACGGCCGGGTCGCTCCACGCGCCCTTCTCACCGGCGAACACCCGGTCGAACACCTCCGAACCCGCCGTGCGGTCCAGCAGGAACTCCAGCCACATCATGTTCGTCCACCGCGACTGCCCGGCCAGCGAGAACGGGGCAACCTTGGCCGCGTTGAACTTCGGCACCAACGCCATGATCTCGCCCCACGACTTCGGAGGCTGCACACCGACGCGCTCGAAAACCTTCTTGTTGTAGAACAACACGATCGGCTGGACCGTCTCGATCGGCATCGCGTAGATCTTGCCGTTGACCGTGGCCGCACCGAACGAGCTGGGCAGGATCTTGTCCTTCACCGCCGCGTTCTGACCGAACCAATCGGTCAGATCCTCCACCAGGTTCGAGTTGACGTACTCCTTGAGGCCACCACCACCCCAGCCCCAGATCATCGTCGGACCCTGGTTCGCGCCCAGCGACGTCTTGATCTTCTGCTTGTACGCGTCGTTCTGGAAATACAACTCACTGATCTTGGTATCCGGGTTGGCGTCGTTGAACCGCTTGACAGACGCCTTACGCACCGGCTCACCGGGCGGCCCGCTCAACGACCAGTAGGAGGCCGCACCGCCACCACTACCACCGCCGCTGCTGCTGCCACCACTGCTGTCACTGGGGCCGTCACTGCCACAGGCCGCGAGCGCGGCGGCCGCGCCGGCTCCCACACCAAGACCGAGGAAATTACGCCGATTGATCACGTTGAACTCCGTACTCGAAGCCGGGAGGCGAGAAGCCGGGGAGGCGAGCTGGCGTTAACGTAAGATTGCGAAAAGGTCATGTCAAGGGTTCGAAAACTTTCGACGCCCCGCGCCGAAAACTCAGACCGCCGCCGTCGACTTCCGGATGATCAACTGGGTCGCCAGCTCGATGCGCGGCGCAGCCAGTTCCTCCCCCGCGACCAGGCGCAGCAGGTTGCGCATGGCGACCCGGCCCATCTCGGCGAACGGCTGCCGGACGGTGGTCAGCGGCGGCGCCGACCACCGGGCGGCCAAGATGTCGTCGAAGCCCACGATGCTGACGTCCTCGGGCACCCGCAGACCCAGCGTGCGGGCGGCCTCGATGGCGCCCAGGGCCTGGCTGTCGTTCGAGGCGAAGAGCGCGGTCGGCCGTGCGGTGCGCCCCAACAGCTCCAGGGCGGCCGTGAAGCCGGTGTTGAACATGAACGGGCCGGCCATCATCAGCTCGGGATCGCTGGTCAGGCCGCGCTGGGCCAGGGCGGCGTGGTAGCCGTGCAGGCGGGCGATGGCCACCATGGCGCCCGGCGGGCCCTCGATGAAGCCGATCCGGCGGTGCCCCAGCTCGAGCAGGTGGGTGGTGGCGGCCATCCCGCCGTTGAAGTTGGTGGCGCCGACGCTGGGCACGTCCGGGTTGGGCAGGTTGACCGGGTCGATCGTCACCACCGGGATGTGCTGCTCGGCGAAGTGCCGCGCCTGCTGCGAATTGATGTCCGAGGTGACCAGGATCAGCCCCTCGCGCCGGGCCGCGGCCATCCGGCGGGCCCAGGCCGCGCCGAGCGGGTCCTCGGGCAGGATTCCCACGACCACGTCGACCTGCTCGGCCGACGCGGCTTCGAGGGCGCCGTGCATGATGTCGAGGTTGTTCGGCGTCTGCATGGCGTCGAAGACCAGTTCGACGGTGCGGGCCGCGACCTGGGCCCCGCCGGCCCCCCGAGCCACGTACCCGTGCCGCACGAGCAGCGACTCGATCCGCGCCCTGGTCTCCGGCGCGACGTCGGTGCGCCCGTTGACCACCTTGGAGACGGTGGGCACCGAGACCCCGGCCTCCCGGGCGACCGCGGCCAGGGTCGCGCGCCGAGCCTTCTCCACCCGTGCCTCCGCTCGCACCGAAAGCTGTATCGCAACATTTCGGCCGCGTTAAGTCCAGAGCCCGCTACAGCGCTCCCGTGAGGATCACGATCCCGAGGCCGATCAGCACGACGGGGAGCACGACGTGCCCCCACCGGCTGAGCGTCCGGGCGATGACCGGCCGGGTGGCGAAGAACCGCCCGGCCGCCACCCAGACCGCGACGAGCACCAGGAAGACGCTCACGAAGACGGCCGTGCCCCCCGCGCCTGCGGTGGCGAAGACCGGCACGTAGACCCCGATGTTGTCGCCGCCGTTGGCGAATGTCACGGCAGCGACCTCGAACAGGCCCGGCACCCGTTGCTGCCGTTCGCCCTCTTCCTCGCTGTCGCCGCGCTGCCGCCAAGCTTGAACCGCAGCCTTTATCCCGAGGGCCAACGGCAACAGCCCCAGAAACGGAGTCACTCGCTCCGGCAAGAATGAGGCCCCGGCCGCCGCCGCGACGGCCGCCACCAGAATTCCGGCGAAGCCCAGGTATTGCCCGCCGGTGATGTTCCGGGCCGTTCCGCGGCGGCCCGCTCCTTGCGCGAAGAACAGCGCCAGAATCACGATGTCGTCGACATTGGTGACGGCGAACAGCCCCACCGCCTGCCCGGCAATGCCCCAGCTCATCTCGAGCGTCAGGCTACGCGGGCCCGAATGACGAAGCGGTGGGCGCGCACCCGGAACTCGCCGGTCGCCCGGATCCGGGCGTCGACACGGCGCAACGGCTCCTCGTAACCGGCCACCGTGAAATCGGGGATCTGCCAGGGCACGGCCCGCAATTGATGGACCAGAGCGCCGACGTCATGGAACGTGAACGCCGGCCATTCCTCGCGGACCTCGAGCACAGTCAGACCCGCCGCAGCCGGCTGCGCTGACGCAGTTTCGGCCGTCCACGTGGTGTCGTAAGGCTCGGGAGCGCCCAGGGCCTCGTTGATCTCGCGGCAGTCGTCGCTGCCTACCTGCTGGGTCAGAAGATTGCCACCGGGGTGTAACACCCGGGCGACCTCGGCCGGGTTCAGGCGCCCGTGCCGGTTGAGCACGGTGTCGGCCGAGCGGTCGGTCGCCGGCAGTTCGGGGCCGGGGGCGAAGCGCACCTCCACCCCGAGCGGAGTCAGCCGGTCGCGGGCCACGGCGACGTTGGGTTGCCAGCCCTCGGTGGCCACCGTCCCGGCCGGCAGCGGGGCCAGCCCGCACCAGCGCCTGCTCTCGCGCTGGAGCCGCGAGGACGACGTCGCCGTCGCCGCGGCGCTGGACGCCACCCGCACGGCCGATCTGGCCGACCACCTGATCGCCCTGGCTGACGGCCGGCTGCACGCCGCCGGCGACCCGGCCACGGTGCTGACCGAGGCCTGCGTCCGCGCCGCCTTCGGCCTCGACAGCCAGGTCATCACCGACCCCACGTCGGGCAAGCCGCCGATGCTCCCGCTGGGTCGTCATCACGTTTACCCCCATATGTGACAATTCGGGCATGGTTCTCACCGACTGGCACCGCCTGCTGACCACCGCCGTCGGCATTCAGCTGCAGGCGGCCGCCACCGAGGGGGACCTCGCCCACTACGAGGACCTGCTCCAGGCCAGCCTGCCGTTGCAGCTCAGACGGCTGTACCGGGTCAGCGACGGCGTCTACGACGAGCGCGGGCAGTGGTTCGTGATCTGGCCGCTGGCCCAGCTGCCGGCCCGCAACGAGGCGGACTGGGCCAAGGACGGCCCCCGCCGCCGCGAGCTGGTCGCCTTCGGCGACGACGGCACCGGCGGCCCGTTCTGCGTGCCGCGCGACGGCGGCCCGGGAGTCTTCCTGTGGGACGCGCTGACGCCGGCTCCGCTATGGCTGGCCAACGACGTCGGCGACTTCTGGACCAGCCGGACGGGCTAAGTCGTCGCCTGGGCGTCCTGGCCGAAGCCACTTCCCCCGCCACTGCGATCGCCACCGCCGGCGCGGCCACCATGCTGCTGGCGACCCTGATCCCGCGCCGGGCGCTCGCTTCCGCCTGACCACCCGGCGGGCCGACGGAGCGGGATTCGCGCGGGGTCTTCATCAGTTCTGCACAGGTCGGGCTCAGGGTCCTGGGCCATGACAGGCAGCATGACCGCGGCGCGCCCGGTGACCGCGCGAACGACCAGGCTCCATGCGCTGGACGGGCTCCGGCTCGTGTGTGCCCTGGGCGTGGCGGGCTACCACTACTCGGTGTCGTGGCGGCTGGACGGGGTGCGGTTGCCGGAGTACCACCTGCCGACGGCCAGCCATGTGCTGATCTACGGGTTTCTCGGGGTCGAGATGTTCTTCCTGATCAGTGGGTTCGTGATCGGGATGAGCGCCTTCGACCGGACGCTCCGGCAGTTCGCGGCGGCTCGCATCGCGCGGCTGTACCCGGCGTTCTGGGCCTGTGTGGTGCTGACGGCCACTGTGGTGACTTTGTGGCCGGTGAGCACCGGTGTGCCGGTCAGCGGCGTGCCCACCGTACGGGAAACTCTGGTGAACCTGACGATGCTGGCCGAGCCGGCCGGGGTGCGGCTGGTCGACACCGTCTACTGGACGCTCTGGGCCGAGCTGCGTTTCTATCTGCTGTTCGCGCTGCTGGTGATGTGGGGCCTGACCTACCGGCGGGTGGCCGGATTCGCCACCGTCTGGCTGGTCGCGGCCGGGGCCGGGCCCCTGCTGCCGGACTGGACCGGCCCGGTGGTCATGCCGGACTTCGCGCCCTACTTCGCGATCGGCGTCGCGTTGTGCCTGATGCGCCGGTTCGGGCCCACCCCGTGGCTGTGGGGGCTGGTGGCCGGCGGCTGGCTGCTGGTCCTGCCCCGGATGGCAGCCCGGGTGGCCGAGCTGCGCCCCGGCTTCGAGGTGCCGGCCGCGCCCGCGCTGGTGATCATCACGCTGGCCGTGGCCGCGCTGACCGCGATCGCGCTCGGAGCGACCGACCACTGGAACGTCCGCTCGCTGGCCACCGCGGGCGCCCTGACCTACCCGTTCTATCTGCTGCACCAGCGCATCGGTTACACCGTGCTGCGCGGCGCCCGGGAGGGCACCGAGTTGCCGGCCTGGCTGCTGCTCTCGGCCACGATCGCCCTGTTGCTCGGTGTCGCCTGGCTGGTGCACCGCTTCGTGGAGAGACCGCTGGCACCCCGGCTCAGGTCGTTCGTGGCAGGCTGATCACGAAGGTGCTGCCCTCCCCGGGCGTGCTGCGCACCGTCACCTCGCCGCCGTGGTCACGCACGATCTGCCGGACGATGGCCAGGCCGAGCCCGCTGCCGCCGGAGTCCCGCCCGCGGGCCGGGTCGGCCCGCCACAAGCGGTCGAACACCAGCGGCAGGTGCTCGGCGGCGATGCCGGTGCCGGTGTCGACGACCTCGAGCACCGCCCGGTCGCCGGCGGCGCGGGCGCGCAGGGTGACCGATCCGCCGGCCGAGGTCGCCCGCAGGGCGTTGCCGACGAGGTTGCTGACGGCCTGCCGGATCCGGTCGGCGTCGACGTCAGCCATCAGCGGCCCGGGCGCCTCGACAACGAGGTCGGCCCGGTGCGCGGTCCGCACCGTCTCCAGCAGCTCGGCCAGGTCGGTCGGCGCCTTGTGGTAGACCAGTGCGCCCGCCTCGGCCAGGGCCAGCTCCTGCAGGTCGTCGACGATGCGCTGGTTGTGGATGACCTCGTCGTGCAGCGAGGCGAACAGCTCGGGCGTGGGGTCGAGCACCCCGTCCTGCATCGCCTCCAGGTAGCCGCGCAGGTTGGCCAGCGGCGTCCGCAGCTCGTGGGCCACGTCGGCGATCAGCCGGCGCTGGTCGGCGTCGGCCGCGCGCACCGAGTCGGCCATCTGGTTGAACGCGCGGGACAGCTCGCCCAGCTCGTCGCGGGCGGTGTCGGGCACCCGGCCGAAGCGGTCGCCGCTGCCCAGGCTGCGTACGGCCGCGGTCAGTGTGCTGATCGGACTGAGCACGCGCCGGCTGATCAGCAGGGCGCCGCCGGTCACGAGGACCGCCACTATCACCGTGATGAGCAGGATCGGGCCGGCATCGAAACCGCGGGCCGGCTCGTTGGCGGCGCCGACGGTGAGCGTCAGCGGCTGGGGAGCTTCCGACGCGTACGCGATCTGCCGGCGGAACGCCGCCTGCAGACACGCCGGCACCACCCCCGACGCGCCCGGGCCGCACCGCTGGATCTCCAGCCGATCCTCTCGCTCCTGCTCCGGGCTGACGGGCTGGTCGGTGCACCCGGTCTCCTCCCGGCCGACGTCGGGGGGCAGCAGGTGCCGGGGCAGGCCGTCGGGGCCGGTGACCACCTCGACCCCGTACTCGAGGTCGAACAGGCAGGCGGCGAACAGGACCTCGTTGCGGTAGCTGCGGACGGCTTTCAGCGTGGTCGCGTGGGGGTCGGGGTCGTCGGCTCGCAGGATCAGCGTGGGGGTGGGGTCGACGATCTGCACGAACGCGCCGGGCGGCCGGGCGGCCCGCCCCTCCAGGTGATCGGTGTCCACCAGCACGGTGCCCCAGGGGTCGACGAGCCGGATCCGCTGCCCGGTGCGATCCCGCAGGTCGGTGACCGTCTGGTCCACGCGCTGCCAGGTGCCCTCGAGCACGGCCTTGTCGAGCAGCTGCTGCCGGATCAGCTCGGTGGTCTCCTGCGAAGCGGACACGGCCTCGCGCACCTGGTTGTCGGCCTGGTCGAGGATCAGGGCCGCGGTCACCGTGGTCGCGCCGAGCGCCACGAAAGCGACGAGCAGGAAGACCCGTACGCGGAAACTCACGACTGCTCCGCGAGCCGGTAGCCGCGTCCGTAGACCGTCTGCACGTATTTCGGGTCGTCCGGGTTGTCGCCGAGCTTGCGCCGCAGGTTGCGCACGTGGGCGTCCACGGTGCGTTCGAGCACGTACTTGTCGAACCCGAACGCCTTCTCGATGATCTCGGCCCGGGTGAAGGCCCGCCCCGGAGTGCGCGCGAGCACCTCGAGAATGCCGAACTCCTTGGCCGTGAGCACGACGGCCTGCCCCGAGATCCTGGCCTCGAACCGCCCGACGTCGACTTCCAGATCTCCCGTACGCAGAACAGGCTGATCCTTGTCCCGCAGCGCCCCCGATCGCCTTAGCAGGGCGCGCACCCGGGCCGCCAGTTCGCGCGGGCTGTACGGCTTGGTCAGGTAGTCGTCGGCGCCGGCGTCCAGCCCGCGCAGCACGTCGTCCTCGCCCGCCCGCGCGGTCAGCATCAGAATCGGGGTCTCCGACTCCGCCCGCAGGACCCGGCACACGGTGACCCCGTCCAGCAGCGGCATCATGACGTCCAGCACCACCAGGTCGGGCCGCAACTCCCGGTGCGTCTCGAGCGCCGCCGGCCCGTCACCCACCCACGTCACCTGATGCCCCTCCCGCCGCAAGTAGGCGACGGCCACCTCAGCCTGCTTGGGGTTGTCCTCGGCGATCAGGATCCGCGTGGTCACCGGCCGATGAAAGCAAAGATCCGCAAGTTCAAGGGCGTTTTCCCCGTACGCCCAGATACTCCTGCCAGATCAAGCGAGCAGCCACCGCCCGCCACGGCCGCCACGCCTCCGCCCTGGCAACCGTCTCAGCCGGCGTAGGTAGCACCGGCAGCCGCCACAACGCCGCGATCCCCGCGATGACCGCCAGATCACTCGCCGGCCACGCATCCTGCCGGCCCAGCACCGAGAGCCGGTAGACGGCCGACGTCCACGGCCCGATCCCCGGCACGGACTGCAGGACGGCATCCACCTCGTCGTCACCCAAGCTGTCCAGGGCCCCGAAGTCGAGCGTGCCCGCCACCACCGCACCGGCCACCGCGCGGGCGTACCGCGCCTTCTGCCGGCTGAATCCGGCCTGCCGCAGCTGAAGGTCGTCGAGCCGCAGAAGATTGTCGGCCGTGAGCGGATCCGCCAGCGCTTTCAGCCGTTCGAACACAGCTCGAGCCGAAGCGAGCGAGACCTGCTGCTCCAGCATGATGTGCACCAGCGAGCCCAGCCCCGGCTCCCGAGCCCACGTGGGCGGCACCCCATGGCGCTCCACCACCCCGGCGAAGACCGGCTCCCGCCGCAGCAGCTCCTCGACCCCGGTGCGCACCGTCTCCTGACTCATCACGAGCCCGATCATGCCCGCAGGCGGGTCGCTCAAGCCGCCGCGGCCATCGCCCGCAGGCTCTCGGACGCAGTGCGCCCAATTCTCACGGGTGTCCGCGCGACGGTGAGCCGGGCGGCAGGAGCGTCACGATCGTCAGGCCGAGAGTTCGGACAGGTTCAGGGCCAGCTTGCGCTGCAGCCGGGTGGAGCGGCCGGCCACGGTGAGCACGGCGTTGCGGGCGGCGCGGGCCACGGGATTCCGGACGGTGGCGACGCGCGTCATCCGGTCGGTCATCCGCACCACTCCGGCTGCGACCGGGCGGCGCTCCCGCTCGTACGCGTCGAGGTCGGGCGCGGCCGCGGTCAGCACCCGGGCCAGGGCCACCGCGTCCTGGATGCCGGTGTTCATGCCCTGGCCGCCGGCCGGGCTGTGGACGTGGGCGGCGTCGCCGGCCAGGAAGACCGGGCCGCGGCGGTAGTTGTCGGCCAGCCGGTGGTGCACCCGGAAGCGGGAGCTCCAGGCCACGTCGGCCACCGAGGCGCCGGGGCCGCGCTCGTCGAGCAGGCCCTGCACGTCGGCCGCGGTGGGGCGTTCGGGGGCTTCGTCCAGGGTGGCCACGATGCGGTAGCGGCCGCCGGGCAGGGGCGCGACCACGACGAGGCCGCGCGGGGAGAAGAACAGGTTCACCTCGTCGCGCGGGTAGGGCCAGGTCATCGAGACGTCGGCCAGCACGAACGACTCGGCGTAGCGGGCGCCGGAGAAGCCGATGCCCGCCTGCTCGCGGACGACGCTGTTCAGGCCGTCGCAGCCCACGATGAACCGCGCCCGGACGTGCTCGATCGAACCGCCGGGACCGGCCACGGTCACCTTGTCCTCGTCGACGCCGGTCACCCGGTGCTGCCACCGCACGGTGCCGCCGCTGGACGTCAGCTGCTCGCCGAGGATCCGTTCGGTCTCGTTCTGCGGCAGCATCAGGGTGTACGGGAACTTCGTGGGCAGACCGGCGAACGGCACCTGGAACAGCGCCCGGTCACGGTCGCGGACGGTGAAGCGCGGCACCACGATCCCTCGGCGGCAGAGCTCGTCGCTCACGCCCAGCTCGTCGAGGACCTCCAGCGTACGGGCGTGGATCACCGCCGCCCGCGAGGTGTTCGCCCCGCGCTCGGCCGCGTCCACCAGCACGTGGTCGACACCGCGCGCGGCCAGCGCACAGGCCAGGGTGAGTCCGGTCGGGCCGGCGCCGGCGATGAGGACTTCGGTGCTGACGGTCATGGTGACTCCTCAAGGGGTGTCGACCCGCTCGACGCGGGTCGCGGTGGTGGCCGTGGCGACGTAGTGGGGCAGCTGGCGCAGCGCGGCCGGCTCGTCGGTGGCAGTGGTGCGCCACCAGACCTCGTGGCCGCCGCTGCGGCAGGTGGCCAGGGCCGGGGTGTGCCGGAGCGGGCTCGGGAAACCGCGGAAGGCGGCGAACACGACCCCGCAGTCGCCGGCCGTGTGTCGGTTGTGGAGAAGGAAGTGCGGCACAACCACGAGCCTGCTGCCCCTCGCGCGGACGGACATCGGGGTGCGACCCTGAGGCTCATGGAACCCCTGGTGGGGCGCGACGCCGAAGTGGAAGCGGTCGGCGCCCTGCTCGAATCGCTGAAGGACGGCGACGCGCGGGTGGCCGTGTTCGCCGGCGAGCCGGGCATCGGCAAGAGCCGCATGCTGGCCGAGCTGGGCGCGCGGGCCGACGCGCGGGGCCTGCTCGTGCTGGCCGGCAGCGCCTCCGAGTTCGAGCGCGACCTTCCGTACTGGCTGTTCGTCGACGCGCTCGACGAGTACCTGCGGGCGGCCCCGCCGGACGGCCTCGACGATGATTTGGCCGAGCTCCTGCCGTCCTGGCCGGCCAAGGCGCAGGGGCGCGGAGACCCTCGCTACCGGGCTCACCGCGCGATGCGCCAGCTGCTCGAAGTGCTGGCCGGGGCCAGGCCCGTGGTGCTGCTGCTCGACGACGTGCACTGGGCCGATTCGGCGTCGGTCGAGCTGGTCTGCGCGCTGCTGCGCCGCCCGCCGATCGCGCCCGTGCTGCTCGGGCTGGCGCTGCGGCCCCGGCAGACCGCGAGCCGGCTGACCGCGGGCCTCGACCGCGCCGGGAGCCTGGTGACCCGCTTCGACCTCGGGCCGCTCAGCCTGGGCGACGCGCGCGAACTGCTGGGCCCGGAGGGCGACACCCTCTACGCCGAGAGCGGCGGCAACCCGTTCTACCTGGGACAGCTGGCCCGGGCCGGTCGCCGATCACGGCCCGTCGCGGCAACCGAGGCGGACGGCGTGCCGGCCGCGGTCACGATCGCCATGTCGGACGAGCTCGCCCTGCTCGATCCGGGCGTCCGCCGGGTGCTGGAAGGCGCGGCCGTGGCCGGCGACCCGTTCCTGCTCGAGCTCGTCGCGACGGCCGCCGGCCAGTCCGAGACCGCGGTCGCCGACGCCCTCGACGTGCTGCTCGACCGCGATCTCGTCCGGCCCACCGACGCGCCCCGCCGGTTCCGGTTCCGGCATCCGCTGCTACGCCGGGCGGTCTACGAGGCCGCGCCCCGGGCCTGGCGGGTCGGCGCGCACGAACGGCTCGCCCGCGCGCTGGCCGAGCGCGGGGTGCCGCCGGCGGGACGGGCTCACCACATCGTGCAGGCCGCGCGTCCGGGCGATCCGGAGGCAGTCGGTCTGCTGCGGACGGCCGGCGACGACGTCGTTCGGCGCGCTCCCGGCGAGGCCGCCCGCTGGTACCGGCACGCGACCGAGCTGCAGCCCGAGGCGCCCGAGCTGTGGGCCGCGCTCGGCGGCGCGCTGGGCGCTGCCGGTCGTCTCGGGGAGGCGAAAGACTCTCTGGTACGCGCCATCGAGCTGACGCCACCGGCGGAGCTCACCCGCCGGGTCACCTTGATCGCATCCTGCGCCGCCCTGGAACACACGCTCGGCCACCACGACTCCGCCCACCGCCGCCTCACGACCGCGCTGGACCGGGTCGGCGAGGCCCACCCGGCCGAGGCGGCCACGCTCATGACCGCGATCGCCCAGGACAACCTGTTCCGCCTCGAGTTCACCCAGGCCGTCGACTGGTCCCGGCAGGCCCGCGACATGGCCGTCCACCTGGGCGAACCGAACGGCGTGGCCGCCGCGGCCATGCGCCTCGCGTTCAGCGCCGCCTTCGCCGGGGACACCGCCACCGCCGCGGCCGCCTGCGCCGAGGCGGCCGCCCTGCTCGACGCGCGCGCCGACGACGAGCTGGTTCTCTCGCCCGAGCCGATCGTGGCCCAGCTGGCGGCGGCCGAGTTCCTGACCGGACGGCACGCGGAGGCCGGCCGCCACGCCGAGCGGGCCCTGGCGGTCGCCCGGCACCACGTGCCCGTGATGTTCTGGACCGGCCTGGCGCGGGCCGCGCTGGGCCGCCTGCCGGAGGCAGCCGCGCTGCTCGACGAGGCCGTCGAGGTCGCCCGCGCCGCCGGCAACCCGTCCATGCTGGGCTGGACCCTGCTGGCCCGCTCCTCCGTCGCCGCCACCTGCGGAGAGGCGGCCCTGGCGCGGACGCTGGCCGAAGAGTCCGTCGAGGCGCACGGCCCGGCCGTCGACACGTTCCCGGGCGTGTGGTCCCGGCTGCAGCTCGCCCTCGCGCTGGTCGAGGCGGGCGAGGCGGCCACCGCCGTCGTCCCCGACCTGGCACTGATCCCGGCCCCGCTGCGCCCGGCTGCCCTGGAGGCAGCCGTCCGCAGCGACCTGGCCGCCGGCCGGAACCCGCGAGCCGAGGCGAAGGGCGCAGCGCTGGCCGGCGCCCTGGTCGCCCGGCACGAGGGCCGCCCGCGGGAGGCCGCGGAGCTGGCACTGGCCGCCGCGCGGCACGGCACGGTGGTGGAGGTCGCCCACGCCCGCTTCCTGGCCGCGCGGGCCCTGTCCGAGGCGGGCGACACCGAGGAGGCCGTCCGGCAGCTCCGGCTCGTCTGCGAGACGTACGAGCGGTGCGGGGCGCCGCGCCGGCGGGCCGAGGCCGAGCGCCTGCTGCGCCGCCTGGGCCACCGCCGCGTCCATCATCGCAGCGCGCCCCGCTCCGGCCTGGCCACCCTGACCGGGCGCGAGCTCGAGATCGCCCGGCTGATCACCGACCGCCGCACCAACGCCGAGATCGCCGGCGAGCTCTACCTGAGCCGCAAGACAGTCGAGACCCACGTCCGCAACCTGTTCCACAAGCTGTCGGTCAGCTCGCGCGTCGAGGTCGCCCGCGCGGTCGAACAGCACGACCGCGAATGAGGGTGCGACCCTGATGTGCGGGGCCGGGCCCGTCACGGCACGACGGTGACCGGCCAGCGCCCGCAGCGGACCAGCTTGTTGCCGATCGAGCCGGCCACCCGGTGCAGCAGGTTCGCCGAGCGGCCGACGATCACCGCGTCGGCCCGCACCTCCCGGGCGGCGTCGCACAGCTCGGTGTACGGCTCGCCCGCCCGCACCAGCAGCCGGGCGTCGACGTCGACTTCGCGCAGGTGTTCGGCGAAGGCGGTGCGGAGTTCCTGTTCCAGCGCGTCCTGCGTGTCGATGACGGTGGCCGCCGCGCCGCCGGTGTCGGCCAGCGGCAGCAGGGCCGACGGCGGGGTGCGCACATAGACGGCGACCAGGCGGCTGCCCTGCCTGCGGGCCAGGCCCAGCGCGTACGCGGCCGCCCGCAGCGACGAGGTGGAGCCGTCGACACCGACGAGGATCGTGCTGGGGCCGTCGCGCATGAGCCACCCTTAATTACTGAACGCTCACTGTTCTGTTATCCAGAGTGTATCCTGACGGTAACCGTTCAGCAATATATGGGGACTCATGACCACTGCTCCCGGCCGGCCCCGCGACCCCGAGGTCGACCGCCGGATCACCCGCGCCGCGATGGACCTGTTCGGCGAGGCGGGCTGGGCCGGCTTCGCCATGGAGGCCGTGGCCCGCCGGGCGGGCGTCGGCAAGGCCTCGCTCTACCTGCGCTGGAGCACCAAGGAGGCGCTGCTCACCGACGCGCTGACGGCCGGCCTGCCGCACGTCAGCGACGTCGACACCGGCACCCTGCGCGGCGATCTGGTCGAGCTGGCCACCCAGATCCTGGACGTCTACGCCGGGCCGTCGAGCCGGGCCGCCATCCGGCTCATGGTCGAGGGCCGCGCGATCCCCGGCGTCGCCGAGAACTACGCGGCCACCCGGTCGGCGCAGATCCTGGCCGCCCGGGCGATCGTCCAGCGGGGCATGTCCCGGGGTGAGCTCTCCCCCACGGTGTCGGTCACGCTGCTGCTCGAGACGCTGCTCGGCGGGGCCATGATGCACGCGCTCACCGCCGCGCCGGACGGCAACGCGACCCACGCCAACCGGCTCGTCGATTTCCTGCTGAACGCGGTCGGCCGCGGCGAATAACCCGGTCGTCGCGGGGCACCCGTACGACATGACACAGACGACGAATCCGTTCGCAGTAGTCACCGGCGCGTCCAGCGGGATCGGGTTCGAACTCGCCCGGCAGTTCGCCGAGCACGGCTACGACCTGCTCGTCACCGCCGAGGAGGACGGCATCGAGGACGCGGCCACCGCACTGCGCCGCGACGGTCAGAACCAGGTCACCGCCGTACGGGCCGATCTGGCGCACTTCGAGGGCGTCGAAGCGCTCTACGCGGCGATCCTCGAGACCGGCCGCCCGGTCGACGCGATCGCGCTCAACGCGGGCCGCGGCATCGGCGGCGACTTCACCCATCAGACCACCCTGGCCGACGAGCTGAACGTGATCGACGTGAACGTCACGTCGACCGTCCACCTGGCCAAGCGGGTGCTGCCCGACATGGTCGCCCGCGACGAGGGCAAGGTGCTGTTCACCTCGTCGATCGCCTCGACCATGCCCGGCACCTACCAGGCCGTCTACAACGCCTCCAAGAGCTTCGTGCAGTCCTTCGCCGAGGCCCTGCGGGCCGAGCTCAAGGACACGAATGTCAGCGTCACGTCCCTGATGCCCGGCCCCACCGACACCAACTTCTTCCACCGCGCCGAGATGGACGACACGAATGTCGGCGCCGGCAAGAAGGACGACCCCGCGGTGGTGGCCAAGCAGGGGTTCGAGGCCCTGATGAAGGACAAGGAGAAGGTCGTCGCCGGCTCGGCCAAGACCAAGATCCAGGGCGCCGCGTCCAAGGTCCTGCCGGACAAGGCCAAGGCCGAGATGCACCGCAAGATGGCCGAGCCCGGCTCCGCCGAGAAGTAGTCGCCGACGGGAAAGGGGCCGCCGGAGCGGCCCCTTTCCCGGTACGTGCGTCAGGGCTTGAGGACCACCTTGATGCAGCCGTCCTCCTTCTTCTTGAAGATCTCGTACCCGTGCGGGGCCTCTTCGAGCGGCAGCCGGTGGGTGGTCAGGTCGTCCACCCCGAGCGGGTCGTCGTCGCCGGTGAGCAGGGGCAGGATGTCGTCCACCCAGTGCTTGACGTGGGCCTGGCCCATGCGCATCGTGATGCCCTTGTCGAACAGGTCCATCATCGGGAACGGGTCGGCCTGGCCGCCGTAGACGCCGATGATCGAGATCGTGCCGGCCCGTCGCACCGCGTCGAACGCCGTGCGCAGCGCCCCCATCCGGTCGATGCCGAACGTCTCGGTGGCCTTGCGGGCCAGCCCGTCGGGCAGCATCCCGGCCGCCTTCATGGCCGCCGCCTGGAACGGGGTGCCGTGCGCCTCCATGCCGACCGCCTCGATCACCGAGTCGGCGCCGCGCCCGTGCGTCATGTCGCGGACGGCCGCGCCGATGTCGTCGACCTTCTCGTCGTTGAGCACCTCGATGCCGTGCCGCTCGGCCATCGCGATCCGCTCGGGCACCCGGTCGACGGCGATCACGCGCTCGGCCCCGAGGTGGCGGGCGATCCGGGCCGACATCTGGCCGATCGGGCCGAGACCGGTGACGAGCACCGTGCTGCCCTTCTCGATGTCCGCCCACTGCGCGGCCTGCCACGACGTGGTGAGCACGTCGGAGAGGAACAGGTAGCGCTCGTCGGGGTGGTGGTCGGGCACCTTGATCGGGCCGAAATGCGCCTGCGGCACGCGCAGATATTCTGCCTGGCCGCCCGGCACCTGGCCGTAGAGCTTGGTGTAGCCGAACAGCGAGGCGCCCTTGTTCTGCGACTTGACCTGGGTGGTCTCGCACTGCGCGAAGTAGCCCTTGCGGCAGTAGAAGCAGTGCCCGCACGAGATGTTGAACGGGATCACCACGCGGTCGCCCGGCTTGATGTGGGTGACCTCGGCGCCGACCGCCTCGACGATGCCCATCGGCTCGTGACCGAGGATGTCGCCGGCGTCGAGGTACATGCCCAGAACGTCGTACAGGTGAAGGTCCGACCCGCAGATCGCGGTGGAGGTCATTCGCACGATCGCGTCGGTCGGTTCCTGGATCACCGGGTCGGGAACGGTGTCGACGCTGACCTTGCCGGTTCCTTGCCATGTCAATGCACGCATATGACGCCGGATACCCGGCGAACGGGCGGGTATGCAGAGCAACCATGAGTTCACGTGTAGTGGTCCTGACCGGCGCCTCCAGCGGCATCGGCCGTGCGGCGGCGCTCGCCTTCGCGGCCCGGGGCGACCGGCTGGTGCTGGCCGCGCGCGGCGCCGACGACCTGGCGAAAGTGGCCGCTGCCTGCGGGAACGACCCGCTGGTGGTCCCCACCGACATCACCCGCCGCGGGGATCTCGACGGGCTGCTGAGCCGGGCCGTGGAGCGGTACGGGCACGTCGACGTCTGGGTCGATTCGGCCGCCGTCATGGCGTACGGAAAGTTCGAGGACGTGCCGCCCGAGGTGTTCGACCACATGATCGCCACCGACCTGCTCGGCTCGGCGAACGTCGCCCGCACCGCGTTGCGGCAGTTCCGGGCGCAGGGCCACGGCACGCTGATCGGCGTCAGCTCGCTGCTGTCCCATGTCACCGTCCCGTACATCTCGGCCTACGTGACCGCGAAGTGGGGACAACGCGGCCTGTTCCGCTCACTTCAGCAGGAGACCCGGGACGCGCCCGGCATCCACGTCTGCCTGATGGCCCCGGGCAGTGTCGACACCCCGATCTACACGAGCGCGGCTAACTACGCCGGCTTCGTCGGCCGTCCCCCGCCGCCGGTCGACTCGGCCGAGCGCATCGCGGCCCGCGTCGTGCGGCTGGCCGGCAAGCCACGGCCCTCGGTCTCGGTCGGCGCGACCAACCGCCTGATCGAGCTCGGCTTCACGCTGCTGCCCCCCGTCTACGACGTGCTGGTCACCCCCCTGATGCGGCGCGGCGGCCTGTCCCGGCAGGCGATCGACGGAACGGACGGCAACGTCTTCGGCCCGCGGCCACGCGTGGAGGGCGGTCCGGGCCGCTGGACCCGCGCCCAGGTGGGCGCGGTGGTCGCGGGGGCGGCGCTGGTGGCCGGCGCCTCGGTGAGACGTTTGCTACCTCGCAGCTAGATCGGCTTAGAGGCCGGGATGCCGGGTATCACTGAGCCGTGCTCATGATCGAAACGCCCGACCTGCCGCTGCCGGGCCGGGGCGCCACCGCGGAACGCCTCCGGCGTCTGGCCGAGCTGGGGCGGGCCGATCCGGTCGCGGCCCGGCTGGGTGAGGGCCACGCGGACGCGGTGGCGATCCGGGCCGAGCTGGGCGCCGAGGGCGACGGCGGGCGCTGGGGCGTGTGGGCTGCCGTTCCCCGCTCGATCCGGGCTGTACGCGACGGTGACGGCTGGCGGGTGAACGGCGAGCGGCCCTGGTGCTCGGGGGCCGGCTGGTGCACCCACGCGCTGGTCACCGCCGAGGCCGAGGACGGCATCCGGCTGTTCGCGGTGGCGAACGAGGCGCCGTACGCCGTCCCGCTCGACGGCACCTGGCCGGCGGTGGGCATGGCGGCCAGCGACAGCCGCACGATCCGGTTCACCGACGCCCCGGCCCGCCCGGTCGGCGGCCCGGGCGAGTACGTGAACCGGCCCGGCTTCTGGCACGGCGGCATCGGCGTCGCCGCGTGCTGGTACGGCGGCGCCCTCGGCATCGCCGACGCCCTGTATGCCGCGGACAAGGCTGACCCGCACACGCTGGCCCACCTCGGGGCGGTCGACGTTGCCCTGGGCGCTGCCCGTGCCGTGCTCCTGGAGGCGGCCGCCGTCATCGACGCCGACCCGCAGGCGGTTCAGCACCGGCTCGCGCTACGCGTGCGGGCCACCGTCGAGGCCGCCGCCACCGAGGTGATCGACCGGGTCGGACGCGCGCTCGGCGCCGGACCGTTGTGCCGCGACGAACGGCACGCCCGCCGGGTCGCCGACCTCACCGTCTACCTGCGGCAGAGCCACGCCGAGGCCGACCTGGAACAGCTCGGCGGCCTCGTGCGGAACGAGAAGTCGCCGTGGTGAGGCCGATCGCCGGCGAGGGCACGGCCGAACAGACGTGGGCCGCGTGGCCGGCGATGGCGCAGTGGCCGGTCCTCGCGCTCGACGTGACCGAGCCGCCGCTGATCGTGGCCCCGCACCCGGACGACGAGATCCTCGGCCTGGCCGGCCTGATGGCGATGCTCGACGCGGCCGAACTCGTCGCCGTGACCGACGGCGAGGCATCGCACCCCCGGTCCACCGTGCACACCCAGCCCGAGCTGGCCGGAATCCGGCGTGCCGAGACCGCGGAGGCGTTGCGCCGCCTGGGACTGGGCGACGCGCCCGTCACCCGGCTCGGCCAGCCCGACGGCAAGATCGACGAGGAGGCGCTGGCCGCGGCCCTGACCGAGCGGCTGGCGCCGGGACGCTGGTGCCTGGCCACCTGGCGCGAGGACGGCCACCCCGACCACGAGGCGGTCGGCCGGGCCGCGGCCCGCGCGTGCGAGGCCACGGGCGCGGTGCTGCTGGAATACCCGATCTGGGCCTGGCACTGGGCCACGCCGGGCGACCCCCGGGTGCCATGGGATCGGGCGCACCGGATCGAGCTGAGCCCGGCCGCGCAGGCGGCGAAGGCGGCGGCCGTCGCCGCCTTCCCCAGCCAGATCGCGCCGCTCGGGCCCGAGCCGGGCGACGCGGCGATCCTCCCGCCGCACGTGCTGGCCCGCTTCGCCCGCCCGTTCGAAGTGGTGCTGCGATGACCACGCCGCAGAGCTATTTCGAGCACATGTACGCCCGCAGCAGCGACCCGTGGAGCTTCGCGACCCGCTGGTACGACGCTCGTAAGCACGCCCTGACGGTGGCCTCGCTGCCGGCCCGCCGCTACCGGTCGGCGTTCGAGCCCGGCTGCTCGACCGGCATGCTCACCAGCCGGCTGGCCGAACGCTGCGATCGGGTGCTCGCGGTCGACGCCGTCCCGGCCGCGATCGCTTCGGCAGCCACCCACCTGGCCCCGTTCCCCCACGTCACCGTGCGCGCCGCCCGGATGCCCGCGGACTGGCCGGACGAGACGTTCGACCTGATCGTGCTGTCCGAGTTGGGCTACTACTTCGACGACCACGACCTGACGACGCTGATCGGACGGGCCGTCGCCTCGCTCGAACCGGGCGGCGACCTGGTGGCCGTGCACTGGCGACGCCCGGTCGAGGAGCACGCCCGGTCCGGCGACGACGTGCACAACCGGCTCGCGGCCACTCCCGGGCTGGCCCGGCAGGCCCGGCACGCCGAGGCCGACTTCCTGCTCGAGGTCTACACCCGTACGCCACCGGAGCCCCGCTCAGTGGCACAGCGCGAGGGGCTTGCATGAATCGGATCGCCGTCGTCGTCCCCGCGCACAACGAGCACGACCTGCTGCCGTCGTGCCTGGCCGCCTTGACCGCGGCCACCGCGCCGGTTCCGGTCGAGATCGTCGTGGTCGCCGACGCCTGCGCCGACGACACCGCCGCCCTCGCTGCCGAGGCCGGCGCGACCGTGGTGACCGTGGACGCCGCCAACGTCGGCCGGGCCCGCGCGGCCGGCATGGACCACGCGCTCCGGCACGGCCCGGACGGGCTCTGGCTGGCCACCACCGACGCCGACAGCCGGGTCGCGCCGGAATGGCTGCTGTGGCACCTCACGCACGCCGCGGCCGGCACCGACCTGCTGGCGGGCACGGTCCTGGTCGACGACTGGGCGGCATGGCCGGCCGCGCTGCCCGGCCTCCACGACAGCCGGTACGCCACCACGGACGCTCACGTACACGGTGCCAACCTCGGCATCTCGGCTGCAACCTACCTCGCCGTGGGCGGTTTCCGGCCGATCGCGCACGACGAGGATCGCGACCTGATCACGCGGGTGCGGGCGGCCGGTCACCGCGTGGTCAGCGACGCCACCTGCCCCGTGGTGACCAGCGCCCGCCCGGACGGCCGGGCGCCGCTGGGCTTCTCGGCCCACCTCACCGGACTGGCAGCCACGCTCGCCGCCTAGTGTCTGTTTCGCAGCGGGGCCGGGGCTGCGGCGCGAAACAGACCCTAGAGCCCGTGCACGGCCAGCACGCCGGCCAGCGCCTTCGCGGGCACGCCGCGGCCGTCCGGACGGGGCCAGTGCACGCTGACCTCGTCGAAGCCCAGCGCGGCGAGCCGGCCGACGGTGTCGGCGTAGCGGTCGCGGCTCTCGAACGGCCAGTACGACTCGAGGCCCACGTTGACGATCCGGCGGATCCGGCGGCCCTCGAGCACCGCGTCGAGCTGCCCGGACTGCTTCTCCAGAGCGGCGAACCACTCGTCGGGGCCCACGGCGGGACCGTACGGGCCGTACGTGACCCAGGCCTGGCCGTGCCGGGCGACCAGGCGCAGCGAGCGCGGACCGGTGCCGGCCACGGTGAACGGCACCCGCGGCGTCTGCACACAGCCGGGCAGTTGGTGCGCGTCGATCGCGTGGTAGCGCTCGCCGTGGGCGGTGACGATCGGCTCGACCAGCAGCTTGTCGAGCAGACCGATCCACTCGGCGAAGCGGTCCATGCGCTCGCGCGGGGTCAGCGGCGGCTCGCCCAGCACCTGCGCGTCCAGGCTCTCGGTGCCGGCGCCCAGGCCGACCTCGAGGCGGCCGCCGCTGAGCTGGTCGAGGGTCATCAGCTCCTTGGCGAACGGCACCGGGTGGCGGTAGTTGGGCGTGGCGACCTGCACGCCGAGGCGGACCCGCTCGGTGGCCCCGGCCGCGGCGGCGAGCAGCGGCACGCAGCCGTACCAGGGGTTGTCGCGCAGCAGCGGCCACGTCAGGTGGTCGTACGTCCAGACGGTGTGCACCCCGGCCCGCTCCGCCTCGACCACCTCGGCCAGCCAGGCGCTCGTGGGGTGACGGTCGGGGAGCACCAGCACCGACAGATCGGTCATCCCAGCGCCTCCACTACTGCGGCCGCGATCACGAGGTCCTCCCAGCCCATCCCCACGGTCTTGATCAGCCTGGGCCGGGCGGGGGTGGTTCCCCGGACCAGGTCGGCGAAGGTCACGAGCTCAGTCTCGTCGAGGCCGGCCTGAATGATGTCACCGGCTTCCCGTACGGCCACCGCGCGCGACTCGACCAGCGCGCCGCAGCGTCGCACGGTCTCGGTGTCGACCTCGCGGGCCTCGGGCTCATGCGAACCGACGGCGACCACGACGGCGCCCGGTTTCAGCCGGCGACCGTCGAAGAGCGGCTCGCGCGCGGTGGTGCAGCAGGCCACGATGTCGGCGTCGGCCACCGCGTCCGCGTCGGCGGCCTCGGCCCGGGCTATCGGCCCGACGAAGCGGGCGGTCCGCTCGTGGCTGCGCCCGATGACTCGTACGGAATCAATCGGACGCACTGCCCGCAGGGCCTCGATGTGACCGCGCGCCTGCGGGCCGGTGCCGAAGACGACGAGCTTGCTGGCGCCGGGCGGCGCGACGAGATCGACGCCGAGCGCCGAGACGGCCGGGGTGCGCAACGAGGTGAGCGCGGCGCCGTCGAGAACGGCCCGCGGCGCCAGCGTGGGCGCGTCGAACAGCACGTACGTGCCGTGGATGCGGGGCAGGCCACGGGCCGGGTTGCCGGGAGCGATGCCGACCAGTTTGACGCCGGCCAGGCGATCGTCACCGGACGGCATGATCAGCACCTCGCCGCCGCCGAGCGCCACCCGCGAGCGGGCCGGCTCGGACTCGGGGTCGAGACCGCCGGCCAGGGCCTCGCGCAGGGCCTCGACCGCGCGTGGAAAGCCCAGCGCGAGCACCTGTTCGGCCGAGATCATGGGCTGTACCATGTCACATACCACCAAGGGAGGCAACAGTCATGACGTCACCGGTCATCGGCCCGCTGCGCACGGCAGGCAGCTTCCGCCAGCACGTGGAGGACGCGGTGGCCGCCGCCATTGTCTCCGGCGAGTTCGCCCCGGGCACGATGCTCACGGCCCCCACTCTGGCCGCCCGGTTCGACGTCTCCGCCACGCCCGTACGCGAAGCCCTGCTGAACCTCGAGAAGCGCGGCTTCGTCGAGATCGCCCGTAACAAGGGCTTCCGGGTCACCCAGGTCAGCGAGCACGACCTCACCCAGATCGTGCAGATCCGCCAGTGGCTCGAGGCCCCGCCGATGCGGCTGCTGGCCGGCGCCCTGACCCCGCCCGACCTGTCCCGGCTGCGCGCCGAGGCCGACGCGATCGTGATCAGCGCCGCCGCGTCCGACCTGCCGACCTACCTGACCGCCGACACGACGTTCCACCTGCATCTGCTCAGTCTCACCGGCAACGACCGGCTGGTCACGCTGGTCGGCGATCTGCGCCAGCAGACCCGCCTGGTCGGGCTGGCCACCATGCTGGGCTCGCCCGAACTGGCCGAGTCGTCGGCCGAACACCTCACGCTGCTCGACCTGCTCGAAGCGGGCGACGGCGCCGCCGCCGAAGAGCTCATGCGCCGCCACCTGGGCCACGTCACCGGCTGGTGGAGCGGGCGGGCCGAGCAATGAAGGTGATCGTGGTGGGCGCCGGCATCGTCGGGGCCGCCGTCGCCCGCGAGCTGGCGGCCGCCGGGGTGTCGGTGACGGTCCTCGACCGCTCGGCGTCGGCCGGCGGCACCTCGTCCGCCGGCGAGGGCAACCTGCTGGTCTCCGACAAGGGCCCCGGCGCCGAACTGGCTCTGGCGCTGCGGTCGCTCACGCTGTGGCGTTCGATCCTGCCGGAGATCTCGGACAGCTTCCCCTCGATCGAGTACGAGGCCAAGGGCGGCCTGGTGGTCGCCACGACTCCCGCCGGTGCGACCGCTCTGCACGCCTTCGCGGAGACGCAGCGGGCAGCGGGCGTCTCAGCGTCCTCCGTGAACGGCCTCGACTACGAGCCCGACCTGAACCCCGCCCACACCGCGGCGGTTCTCTACCCGCAGGACGCGCAGGTGCAACCCGCGATCGCGACCGAGGCCCTGCTGGCCGCCGCGCGGCGACACGGCGCGGTCGTACGCCAGGAGGTCGAGGTGCTCGGCCCGGTGCGCAGCGGCGAGCGGCTGTCCGGCGTGCTGACCTCGGACGGCGAGATCCACGCCGATCACGTGGTGGTGGCGGCCGGCCCGTGGTCGGGCGAGGCGGCGCGACGACTGGGCGTCGACCTGCCCGTACGCCCCCGCCGCGGCACGATCCTGGTCACCACCCGGATGCGCCGGCGGATCCACCACAAGGTCTACGACGCCGACTACGTGGGCGCGGTCGGCTCGGACGACGCCGCCCTGCAGACGTCCAGCGTGGTCGAGTCGACCGCGGCCGGCACCGTCCTGATCGGCTCGTCCCGCGAACGCCGCGGCTTCGACGAGCGGATCGAGGCCCGGGTCCTGTCCGCCGTCGCCGCCAAGGCCCTCGTGCTGTTCCCGTTCCTGACCGACGTGGCAGTGATGCGAGCGTACGGCGGCTTCCGCCCCTTCGTCCCCGACCATCTGCCGGTCATCGGCCCCGACCCCCGCCGGCCCGGCCTGTGGCACGCGACCGGCCACGAGGGCGCCGGCATCGTCCTCTCCACCGCCACCGGCGAACTGCTCACCGACCTGTTGCTGAACCGCCCGCCACGCGTGGACGCAGCCGCCTTCGCCGTCGACCGCCCCACCCTGCTCCCCCACCTGGAGCCCGCACGCGGCTGAGGTCTGCCACCACCCCGTAGGCGCCTCTCCTCGGCCGGGCGATGGGCTTCATCGGTCAGACCCACCAAGCAGCCTGGCCGTGTCGCAGTCGGGTTCGAGTCCCGCCCGCTCCACTTTGATCTTGTATGCGAACCGCCGGCCTTGATGATGGGGCGGCGGTTCGCCTTCGATTCTGGCCGTTGCGCCAGTGGGAAGCTGAACGTTGTGAACGCCGATGTGGGCGGACGCGGCTGGGTGAGCCGCTTCTACTTGTCGAAGTAAATGGCCGTGGCGGGCCGCGATTTCCAGGTCGCCGCCACGGACGCGGTAGATGAGCCGGTGCTCGTCGTTGACGCGACGGGACGACCTGCGTCGCAGCCTCGTCGAGCGTGGGCTGCCACGGGATCGGGTCGACATCACGCACGGCCGGCAACGCCGATCGCAAGTACCGATAAAAAGCCGAAACTCTCGCTTGAGAATCCCGAAATCTTCTGTAAACCTGAATCCATCGAAGGACGTCATCGTTAACATCGGCTCGATCCGCCCAGATCGGTCACAAACCATCCCCCAAATCCGTCGTTGACAGCGCCGTCTCGGCGCACGCCGAACGGCCGTGCGCCGAGGCTGTCCACGTCGGCAACGATCAACCCTCAATCGCCGGAGGTGCGCCTCGATCAACTGGAGAACCGAGCATCTTCAGCCGCCGCCCCGTCCACCATGGCGGCTGATCCGCTCACCGTCAGCTCGGTTTGCCTGTCCCGCAATGGCTCGTCCATCCCCATCGTTGGAGGATCAACATGGTCTCCCGGAACCGTCCCCCCGGGCGTCGACTTCGAACACCATCGATTTTGGGTATCGCCGCGGCCATCGCGGCACTCACCGTGTCCCTCGTTCCCCAGCTCGCGTATGCGGCCGAGTCCACCCTGGGCGCGGCTGCGGCCCAGTCGGGCCGGTACTTCGGCGCAGCCGTCGCCGCGAACAAGCTCAGCGACAACGCGTACACCACGATCTTGAATCGGGAATTCAACAGCGTCACACCCGAGAACGAGATGAAGATCGACGCGACGGAGCCGCAGCAGAACAATTTCACGTTCGGCAATGCAGACCGGATCGTGAACCACGCCATCACCCGAGGCTGGCGGGTCCGGGGCCACACCCTGGCCTGGCACTCGCAGCAGCCGGGCTGGATGCAGGGCATGGAGGGCACCGCGCTACGCAACGCGATGCTCAATCACGTAACGCGGGTGGCCACCTACTATCGTGGCAAGATCGACTCGTGGGATGTGGTGAACGAGGCCTTCGAGGACGGTAACAGCGGCGCCCGCCGCAACTCGAACCTGCAGCGCACCGGCAACGACTGGATCGAGGCCGCGTTCCGGGCCGCCCGCACCGCCGACCCGGGCGCCAAGCTCTGCTACAACGACTACAACACCGACAACTGGACCTGGGCCAAGACGCAAGCCGTGTACAACATGGTGCGCGACTTCAAGCAGCGTGGCGTACCGATCGACTGCGTCGGATTCCAGTCGCACTTCAACGCGCAGTCGGCGTACAACAGCAACTACCGCACCACGCTGTCCAGCTTCGCCGCGCTCGGCGTGGACGTGCAGATCACCGAGCTGGATATCGAGGGCTCCGGCACGACACAGGCCAACACCTACCGCAACGTGGTCAACGACTGCCTGGCCGTGGCTCGCTGCACCGGCATCACCGTGTGGGGCGTGCGGGACTGCGACTCGTGGCGGTCCAGCGGCACTCCGCTGCTCTTCGAGTGCAACGGCAACAAGAAGGCCGCCTACACGGCCACCCTGGACGCGCTGAACAGCGCCGGCCCCACCACCCCGCCGACCACGCCTCCGACTACTCCGCCCACCGATTCACCCGGATCCGCCGGCGAGATCGTCGGCACCCAGTCGGGCCGGTGCATCGACGTACCCAACGCCGCACGCGACAACGGCACCCGCGTTCAACTGTACGACTGCAACAAGCAGCCCAACCAGTCCTGGACATACACCTCGAACAAGCAACTTCAGGTGTACGGCGACAGATGTCTGGACGCAGCCGGTTCCGGCAACGGCGCCGCCGTGCAGATCTACAGCTGCCACAGTCAGACCAACCAGCAGTGGAACCTCAACTCCAACGGCACGATCAGCAACGTGCAGTCCGGACGATGCCTCGACGTCTGGAGCACCGCCAACGGAGCACAGGTCCAGCTGTACGACTGCCACGGACAAACCAACCAGCAGTTCCGGCACAACGCCACCGGCAGTCCCACCACTCCGCCGCCGACGACCACGCCGCCGCCGACCAACTGCGCTCTTCCGTCGTCGTACCGCTGGTCCTCGTCGGGTGCGCTGGCGCAGCCGCGCTCCGGATGGGTGTCGCTGAAGGACTTCACCCACGCGCCGTACAACGGCCAGCAGCTGGTCTACGCGACGACGCACGACACCGGAACGACGTGGGGCTCGATGAACTTCGGGCTGTTCTCGAACTGGAACCAGATGGGTTCGGCCAGCCAGAACCAGATGCCGTTCGCCGCCGTCGCGCCGTCGTTGTTCTACTTCGCACCCAAGAACGTCTGGGTCCTGGCCTACCAGTGGGGCGGGCCGGCGTTCTCGTACCGGACGTCGACCGATCCGACCAACGTGAACAGTTGGTCATCGGCGCAAACGCTGTTCACCGGCAGCATCTCCGACTCCGGCACGGGTCCGATCGACCAGGCGCTCATCGGCGACAGCCAGAACATGTACCTGTTCTTCGCCGGGGACAACGGCCGGATCTACCGGGCCAGCATGCCGATCGGCAACTTCCCGGGCAACTTCGGCTCGAACTACACGACGATCATGACCGACACCACCAACAACCTGTTCGAGGGCGTGCAGGTCTACAAGCTCGAGGGCGAGAACCGGTACCTCATGCTCGTCGAGTCGATCGGCTCGCAGGGTCGCTACTTCCGTTCGTACACGGCTACCAGTCTGGGCGGTACGTGGACGCCGCAGGCCACGTCCGAGAACAACCCGTTCGCAGGCAAGGCCAACAGCGGTGCGACCTGGACCAACGACATCAGCCACGGTGAGTTGATCCGGACCAACGCCGACCAGACCATGACCGTGAACGCCTGCAACTTGCAGTTGCTGTACCAGGGACGGTCTCCGAACTCGGGCGGTGACTACGGCCTCCTGCCGTACCGGCCGGGTCTGCTGACGCTGCAACGCTGACCACCGGACAACGCCGAGCGGACGGGCTCTCGGCACCGAGCGAGCCCGTCCGCTCCTTCCCCACCTCACCACCGAGAGGTAGCGACAGTGCGAGGACACAGACACCACCCATCGCTCTCAAGGAACACCCATGCTGACCGAGCGTCCCGCGGCTTCCGCGGACGGCTGTTCAGGATCGTCACCGCCGGGGTCGCCGCCGCCGTCGGGTTGTTCGCCATAGCGCTGACAGCCGGCACGGCGTCGGCCGCCGACAACCCGTTCCAGCGTGGCCCGGACCCCACCCGGGCCAGCGTTGCGGCGCAAACCGGCCCGTTCGCCAACGCGTCGGTCAGCGTCCCGACCGGGTACGGCTTCAACGGCGGCCGGATCTACTACCCGACGGACACCAGCCAGGGCACCTTCGGGGCCATCGCGATCTCGCCGGGTTACACCGCGTTGTTCTCCGCCGAACTGGCCTGGATGGGGCCCTGGCTGGCCTCCCACGGTTTCGTCGTGATCGGCATCGAGACCAACAGCCGTAACGACTTCGACACCGCCCGCGGCACCCAGTTGCTCGCCGCACTGGACTACCTGACGCAGCAGAGCCCGGTACGCGACCGGGTGGACCCCAACCGGCTGGCCGTCTCCGGCCACTCCATGGGCGGCGGTGGGGCTCTGAGCGCAGCCAGCCGGCGCTCGTCGTTGAAGGCAGCGGTCGGGATCACGCCGTACTCGCCGTCGTCGAACCTGGCCAACGACCGGGTGCCCACGATGATCATTTCTGGGCAGGCGGACACGGTGGTCACCCCGTCCTACGCCCTCGGCCTGTACAACAGCCTCCCGGCCACGACGGAGAGCGTCTATCTGGAGGTCGCCGGGGGTGATCACGGGTTCATGGTCGGCCGGTCGAACCCAGTGATGATCAGGACCATGTTGCCGTTCGTCAAGATGTTCATCGACAACGACACCCGGTACAGCCAGTTCCTCTGCCCGCTGGCGGACTCCAGCGGCGTGGTCACCTACCGCAGCACGTGCCCGTTGCTGCCCGGGGCGCCGACCACGCCTCCGACTACTCCGCCCACCGATTCACCCGGATCCGCCGGCGAGATCGTCGGCACCCAGTCGGGCCGGTGCATCGACGTACCCAACGCCGCACGCGACAACGGCACCCGCGTTCAACTGTACGACTGCAACAAGCAGCCCAACCAGTCCTGGACATACACCTCGAACAAGCAACTTCAGGTGTACGGCGACAGATGTCTGGACGCAGCCGGTTCCGGCAACGGCGCCGCCGTGCAGATCTACAGCTGCCACAGTCAGACCAACCAGCAGTGGAACCTCAACTCCAACGGCACGATCAGCAACGTGCAGTCCGGACGATGCCTCGACGTCTGGAGCACCGCCAACGGAGCACAGGTCCAGCTGTACGACTGCCACGGACAAACCAACCAACAATTCAGGCTCGCCTCCCGCACCCGATGATCATGATCAATCGCCAGGGCCGCCGCAGCCGGTGACTACCAGTGTCGGTGGCCGGGCCGGCCTGCGGCCGGGCCGGCCACCGTCGCCGGTCTGCCGGACCGTGGTGCGTGGGCTCGGCCCCCGGTCCCCCGACTCCGTCGTTTTGCAGAACGACCTCAACCGTCACAGCACGTCCGCGGAGGCCGTGACCATGCTCGGCCCCCAAGATGAACGGCGGACGGAGAGGGCTGCTCCGGACCCGAACACGACGGTTGCTCGAGCCGCTCGCCTGAGCACACGCAGCACGGTGAACCAGCAGCCGGACCAGGAGTTGCCGCGCGAGGTCGCTGCGCCGCGTACGGACGACCTCGATGGGGTGTCGGCGATCTGCGTCGGCTTGCTGGTTCGGTAGCGTCCGAATCCTGCACGTCGCGGTCCGTCGTGGTGGTCGAAAAGGGGGGTCTTGCTGGTGGGACGGAACAGCCGGGAGCGTCACAAGGCGAAACGGAAGGCCGAGTCGGCGGCCCGCCGCCGCCGAGCCGCCGAGACCGGTTTCGACGTCGGGCTGGGCGATGTTCTCCAGTAGCCGGCGGGCGTTCGAGTGCCCCGCCGCGGTTCGTGCCCGTAGGCGCACTGACGACATCACCCCTCCGCGCATAGACTCACCATTGTGGATGCACTCACGGCGCTCCTGCGACAGCTGGTCGGGCAGCGATCGGTGTTCCTCGTGGCCGTGCGGGCCCGGTTGTGGCCCGGCACTCTGCAGCGTTATCTGACGGGCGAGTCGCTGCCGCCCACCGCCGCGCCGCTCGAGGCGATCGGCATCGCCTGCGGGGCCAACGAGTGGCAGTTGAACGCACTGGTCGAGGCCTGGTCTCAGCAGAAGCATCCACCGATCGAGGTGCGTCACGGCGGGTTCGTGTTCCGCGACGACCGGCGGTCCGGGCCGGGCAATCCGGTCGAGGACATGTACCACCGGGTGTTGCACCAGGTGTGGGTGCGGACCGGCCAGCTTACGCCGGTCACGGGGCAGGACGCCGTGGCGGCCCGCGCGGCGCTGGAGGTGTGGCAACTGGACCGGCTGCTCGCCGACCGGAAGCTGCGCGACGGGATCAGAAAGGCCCTGGCGCCGGACGTCGCCTTGCCGCCCGATCCGGATGCCTTGGAGCGCCGGGTCGCGGCCGAGATCACCGTCGGCTACGAGCGGGGCCGATCCCCGCGGGCGCTGGACCTGATCGGCGCCGGCCTGCTGCATCCGCAGGAGGCGATGCGGACGCGAGCGCTGGCCATCCTCTCGTCGGAACCGCCACCGCCGCTGAGTGGCGCCGACCGCGTTGCTGTCCTCGCGACGGTGGCGAGCGGCGTCGCCACGGACCTGGCCGAGGCGACCGCACCAGCCGACCGGGACCTGGTAAACGACGGGATCCGGGCGTGCTACCGCCTCGCCGGCCTGGACGAGCCCGAGACGATCCTGTGGGTGGACTCGCCGTATGTGGGGGTGCTGCTGCGCCGGCTGGCCGCTCCCCTCTACGACATCGCCCTCTGGAGCCGGACAGATCGCCAGCGTGATGTCGGCGTCATCGAATTCCGCTACCCGGACGACTTGCGTGAGCGCATCGACCGCGAGCTACAGAATCTTCTCGGTACCACCCCCGACCGGCCGACCGGTCCGCTCGCCGGCCTCGTCCACAACCTGACACTGACCGGAAGGCCATCACTGGTCGCGACCGACCCTGTCCGTGCACGTCAGGCACTGGAGGACGCCGCCGCACGCCTGCCCAAGCCCCGGCCGGTCCTCGCTGCCGGCGACCCTCCGCCCGCGCACCGGTACGACCGCTACTTCCATCTGGACGGGCAGGCGAACGCGAGCTGGATCAGCAGGGCGACCCGGCTCGCCGAGGCGCTCCGTGCGGCCGGGACTCCGATCGGCGACCTGCCCGAGCGGGTCGCCGCCTACCGCGATGCGAACTCGGCCGGGCCGTGGTGGCCGTCGCCCCGACTGGTCATCGTGTGCGAGCGCCCCACCGAGATCGGACCCGGCCCGGAAATCCGCTGGGCCGACGGCAGCGCCCTCGCCGACCGGCCCACGGAGGCTTAATGGGCGTAGGCCCCTCTCCCGGGAAGCGGTGGCGCCGGCGTGCTGCGCACCCTCGGCGCCATCGCGAGACACGCCGGACTCGTTGGTGAGAAGCTGCGCGGTCGCCAGATGAATAGCATCGAGACTGCGCAGTGTCGGCTCGTCGAACGCCGCTGCCGTCGCGCGGATGGTGCTAACGATCTCGAGCCGGAAAAGCCGCCCGACCGCGGCTGGAACGCCGACCAACGCCTGCGGGGTCGACCGTCGCAAGACCCTGGTCACCTCCACCTCGACGAGGGCGGAGGAGACGAGCGGCGCATCGTCGTGGGCGTTGAGCCAGGCGACACGGTCGGCGCTGCATGCCTCCTGGCGAACAAGCTTGACGACGGCGGCGGAGTCCAGATGAATCACCAACGCTCCTCATCTCGCATATCGGCGAGCGCCGCAGCAACGTCCACGCCTCGTGACCGAGTTTCGGTGGAAGCGGCACCGGACCACCACCGGTCGGGGCCACGGCCCGGCCCGCGGCTACGAGTTTGGTGAGCGCTGATCTCACCGCGATCGCCGGCCACCGGCTGTCTTTTATTGGGATCCCTCTCGCTGGCCACCTGTAGTGTGTGACATACTACAGGAGTGACAGCGACCGGACCGGCTTCCATGGAAACGCACCGCGATCCGGTACGACCTGGGGAAACGTCACCAATCACGATCATTGTCGATGGGGCGCCGGTGCGTGGACTGGACGGACAGACGGTGGCCGGGGTGCTCATGGGGGCCGGGCGGCTCGCCTGGCGTACGACCCGCAACGGGCGGCCGCGCGGCGTCTTCTGCGGGATCGGTGTCTGCCACGACTGCCTCGTCGCCGTGAACGGCCTCCCCGACGTCCGCGCCTGCCAACGCCGAGCAGCCGACGGCGACTCCATCTCGACCGAGGAGCAGGCATGAACGCCGCGCCAGAGGCAGGCGCAACGTGACGGTTGAGACGCCTGACGTGCTCGTCGTCGGGGCAGGGCCGGCGGGGCTTGCTGCTGCGGATGCCGCGCGGAAGGTTGGCGCGCGCGTTGCACTGCTCGATGCCGCCGAGGATGCCGGTGGGCAGTACTGGCGGCACCTTCCGGCTCAGCGGCCCGCCGCCCACGAGCGGGTTCTGCACCACGGATGGGATCGGTTCACGGCGCTGCGCGGGCAGGAGATGCTGACCAACGCGCAGGTCTGGCTGGCCGAGCGGCACGACGACCGCCCGCCCACGCTGCACGTGCTCGTCGGACCGGCGGACGGGCGGGACCGCGTACGACGGACGTTCGCTCCGAAAGCACTGGTTCTCGCCACCGGCGCGTACGAACGCACCCTGCCCTTCCCCGGCTGGGACCTGCCCGGCGTCTTCACGGCGGGCGCGGCTCAGGCCCTGGCCAAGTCGGAGCGCATCGCCGTCGGCCGCCGCGTGCTCGTGGCCGGGGCGGGCCCTTTCCTGCTGCCCGTCGCTTCGAGCCTCGTCCGTACCGGCGCCGAGGTGGTCGGTGTGCTCGAGGCCAACGGCTGGCCGCGTCTGGGCCGGGGCTGGAGCCGCCGCCCGGCCGAGCTCCTGGCCACCCGGCACAAGGCCGGCGAGCTGGCCGGCTACGTCCGTGACCTGGCCCGCCACCGCATTCCGTACCGCGCGGCCACCGCCGTCGTCGCCGCACACGGCGCCGAGCGGGTCAGCTCGGTGACCGTCGCTCGCCTCGACCCGCAGTGGGCGCCGATTCCCGGCACGTCCCGCGACGTCAGCGTCGACGCTGTCTGTGTCAGCCACGGCTTCGTACCCCGGGTCGAGCTCGCCGTCTCGGCCGGGTGCGGCCTCGACGCGTACGGCGCCGTGGTGACCGACCACGACGGCCGGACCACCGTCCCCGGGGTCTACGCCGCCGGCGAGGTCACCGGCATCGGCGGCGCCGACCTGGCCCTGGCCGAGGGCGTTGTGGCCGGGCTGGCCGCGGCCGGCGCCACCGCCTCCGACGCCCAGCGTCGCTCGCGGAGCGAGAACCAGCGCTTCGCCGCCCGTCTCGAGGCCGCGCACGGCATCCGCCCGGGCTGGGTGGGCTGGCTCGGCGATGACACCACGGTCTGCCGCTGCGAGGAGGTCACGGCCGGCGACCTGCGGGCCGGCGCGGCCGCCACCGGGTCGCGCGGCCTGCGCTCACTCAAGCTCAGCACCCGCGCCGGCCTGGGCGTCTGCCAGGGCCGCGTCTGCGGGCGCACTGTCGAAGAACTGCTGCATCGCCACACCGGCGGCCTGCTCGACCCGGGCCGCACGGAACAACGCCCCCTCGCGGCTTTCGTCCGGCTCGGCGAGCTGGCCGCCGCTGAAGAACAGGAGCACCAATGACCACCGACCTCCGCGGCGTCGTCGTCGCCACCGCCCTGCCGTACAAGGAGGATCCGTCCGCCCCGGCCGGCCTCGCCGTCGACTTCGACCGGTACGCCGAGCACGTCGACTGGCTGATGAGCAACGGCTGCCACGGCGTCGGCCCCAACGGGTCGCTCGGCGAGTACTCGTCGCTCACCGACGAGGAGCGGCGGCGCGTCGTCCAGGTCGCCGTCGAGGCGGTCGGCGGGCGCGGCACGGTGATCGCCGGCGTACACGGACCGGGGTGGCACCAGGCGAAGAAGTGGGCCGAGATCGCCGGCGAGGACGGCGCGACCGGGGTGCTCGCGCTGCCGCCGACCATGTACCAGGCCAGCAACAGCCAGGTGGTCGAGCACTACACGAGGATCGCCGAGGCCGGGCTGCCGATGATGATCTACAACAACCCGTTCGACACCAAGGTCGACCTGGTGCCCGATCTGGTCGCCGAGATCGCGCGGATTCCGCAGGTGGTGGCGATCAAGGAGTTCACCGGGGACGTGCGGCGGCTGTTCGAGATCCGTGAGAAGTGCGAGATCGACGTGGTCGCCGGCGCCGACGACGTACTGTTCGAGCTGATGGCCGACGGCGCGGTGGGCTGGTTCGCCGGGTTCCCCAACGTGTTCCCGGCCGAGTCCCGACGCCTCTACGACCTCATGCTGGACGGGAAGTTCCTCGAGGCGCGCGAGCTGTACCAGCACCTGGTGGCCGTGTTCCGCTGGGATTCCCGTACGGAGTTCGTGCAGGCCATCAAGCTCAGCATGGATCTCATCGGCCGGTACGGCGGCCCGTGCCGTCCGCCCCGCGGCCCGCTCACCCCGGAGCACCGCGCCCAGATCGAGGCCGAGACCAAGCGGGCCGTCGAAGCGCTGGCGGGCTGACATGCGCGCCTCGCGGATGTTCACCGCCGTCGACTCGCACACCGAGGGCATGCCGACCCGGGTTGTCACCGCCGGCGTCGGCACCATCCCCGGGGCGACCATGAACGAGCGGCGCCTGCACTTCGTCGAGCACCTGGACGACGTACGGAAGCTGCTGATGAACGAGCCGCGCGGGCACGCCGCGATGAGCGGGGCCATCCTGCAGCCGCCGACGCGCGCGGACGCGGACTTCGGCGTCGTCTACATCGAGGTGTCCGGCTGCCTGCCGATGTGCGGGCACGGCACGATCGGGGTCGCCACCGTGCTGGTCGAGACCGGCATGGTGGCGGTCACCGAGCCCGTCACCACGATCCGGCTGGACACCCCGGCCGGGCTCGTGGTGGCCACGGTTCAGGTCAGGGACGGGCACGCCGAGTCGGTGACGCTCGAGAACGTGCCCGCGTACGCGGAACGCCTGGACACGACGATCGAGGTGCCCGGCCTGGGCCCGGTGCCCTACAGCCTGGCCTTCGGCGGTAACTTCTATGCGATGGTGGATCTCGACGCGGTCGGGCTACCGTTCGACCGTGCGCGGCAACGCGACATCCTCGACGCCGGGCTGGCCATCATGGACGCGATCAACACCCAGGACCCTCCCAAGCACCCGCTCATCGACGGCGTCGACCACTGCCACCACGTCGAGTTCATCGCGCCCGGCTCCGACGCCCGTCACTCGCGCCACGCGATGGCCATTCACCCGGGCTGGTTCGACCGGTCCCCCTGCGGCACCGGCACCTCGGCCCGCATGGCCGAGCTGTGGGCGCGGGGCGAACTGGCGATCGGCGACGACTTCGTCAACGAGTCGTTCATCGGCAGCCGTTTCACCGGCCGCCTCATCTCCGAGACCACTGTGGCCGGCCGGCCCGCGGTTGTCCCCACCATCACCGGCCGCGCCTGGGTGACCGGCCTCGGGCAGTATCTGCTCGACCCGTCCGACCCGTACCCGACCGGCTTCGCTTTCTGAGGTGTATTCATGAGCTCTGTTCTCGCCGCCGCCGCCGCGGCTGCCCCTGCCCTCGCCACCATGCCGCCGCGGCAGCGGGCCGAGGCTCTCGTGGCCGCGGCCGACGCGCTCCTCGCCGCCGCCGACGAGCTGGTGCCTCTGGCCATGGCGGAGACCGGCCTGGCCGAGCCGCGCCTGCGCGGCGAGATCAAGCGGACGGCGGTGCAACTCAAGCTGTTCGCCGACGTCGCGGCGGCCGGTGAGTTCCTCGACGTACGCCTCGACGCCGCCGACCCCGACTTCGTGCTGGGCCCCCGCCCCGACCTGCGCCGCTACCTGGTGCCGCTGGGCCCGGTGCTGAACTTCGCGGCCAGCAACTTCCCGTTCGCGTTCTCGGTGGCCGGCGGCGACACCGCCTCGGCCCTGGCCGCCGGCTGCCCGGTCGTCGTCAAGGCCCATCCCGGCCACCCGCGCCTGTCCGACCGCACGGCGCAGATCGTCGGCGCCGCGCTGCCTGCGGGAGCGCTGGGCGTCATCCACGGCCAGGAAGAAGGCGTGGCCGCCCTGCGGGACGAGCGCATCGCCGTCGCCAGCTTCACCGGCTCCCTGGCCGGCGGCCGGGCGCTGGCCGAGATCGCCGCCGCCCGCCCCCACCCGATCCCGTTCTACGGCGAGCTCGGCAGCCTGAACCCCGTCGTGGTCACCCCTTCCGCCTTGGCCGAGCGCGCGTCCGCCATCGCCCAGGGCTTCGCGGTCAGCGTGTCCGGGTCGGCCGGTCAGCTCTGCACCAAGCCCGGCCTGCTCTTCGTACCGGCCGAATTCGCCGCCGCTGAGGCCTTCGAAGGCGTTGCACCGCACCGCCTGCTGCACCCCGGCATCGTCGACGGCTACACCCGCCGCCGCACCGAGATCCTCGGGACGCCCGGCGTGACCGTTACGGTGGAGGGCGCAGTGACGGACGACGGCGTGACCCCCACGCTGGTCGAGACCGATCTGGCCACCCTGCTCAAGCACCGGGACACCTTGCTGGAGGAGGCGTTCGGCCCGCTGTCGGTGGTCGTGCGCTACACCCCCGGCGAACCGCTGGGCGCGGCCCTGACCGAGCTCATCGAGGGCTCTCTGACCGCCGGCGTGCACATCGGCGCCGCCGAGGATTCCCCTTGGCTGCACGAGCTGGTCACGGCCCTGCAGTCGCTGTCCGGCCGGGTCCTCTTCAACGGCTGGCCCACCGGCGTGGCGGTGACCCCGGCCATGCAGCACGGCGGCCCGTTCCCCGCCACCACGAACCCGACCACCACCTCGGTCGGCACGGCCGCGATCACCCGCTTCCTGCGCCCGGTCGTCTACCAGGACTGTCCGCAGTCCCTGCTTCCCGAGCCCCTGCGCGATGACAACCCGTGGAACGTCCCCCAGCACCGCTCCCCCGCCGGCGAGTCCTCCGCCTGGGGCTCACTCACCGCCTGAGCCGACGACGAGCGGGACGGGCTGCCCCTGCTGCACTTCGAGGACAGCCCGCCCGTTCAGCGGCTCCGCCAGCGTGACCGTGGCCGAGCGGGGATGGCCGGCCATCACGCAGCCGAATTCGGTGCCCGGCGGCACCGAGGGCGCCGGGCCGCTGTAACGGCGTATCCGCACGAGCACCGCCACGGCGGTGTCCGACTCGACGGCCTCGGCGACGTAGTCCTCACCGCACGGCTCGCCGGCGCCCTCCCGCGGCCCGGTGAGCGCCACGGTGAGCCGCTTGCCGTCGACACGGGCCGACTCGGCCCCGGCGCCGTCGGGAAGGTCGTCCGGACTGCCCGCGGGCGGGTCCACCTTCACCGGCGGGCCGCTGTCGAGGGCCATCCGCAGAACGCGCATCTTCGTGTCCTCGAGCGAGAACTCCCACGCCGGCACGGTGGCCGGTCCCCGCGTGGTCGACACCCGCATCGTCGTCAATCGCGCGCCCTTCACGGGATGCCGCACACACTCCGGGCAGTCGTCGTTCACGGCGAGCAGGCGCAAAGCCTCCGGCGCCGACAGCAGCGGCAGTGACAGCCGCCGGCCGCCGGTCCACACCGCATCACCCTTCCCGCGGGGCGGCGCGGGAAGGTCACCGGCCGCCTCGAGCCGTCCTGCGTCGATCGCCGTCTTGAGATGCTCGTTCCGCGGCTCCAGGGTCCCGGTGACCGTGGCCTCCTGCCCCCACAACACGACCAGCTGCGCGTCCCCCACGGCCCTGTCGTAGTTCGCCAGCACCACCCGGGCCCGCTCCCGCAGCCGCTGCAGGTCGTCCGCCCGCCGCGTCGGCTCCCGCGCCACCGGCCCGGGCGCCGGCGCGCTCGCACACCCGGCCAGCATCGCTACCGCCGCAAGCCACCACAGTCGTCGTCCCACATCTCCCCCTCGAACCGGCCGCCTTTCGACGCCGCCACCGCGCTCCCGGTTCCCCGGGCGGGGGCCGGTTCAGCCCAGGGTGAATCGCACGTCGTCGACGTCGAACGCGGTGACGCCGTTCCCGGCTGTCTCACTGGCGTAGAAACTGACCGTCGCCGAGCGGTCCGTGGTGGCTGTTCCGGTGGAGCCGGTGTACTGGTGCCAGTCCGGCGAGCCGTCGGACGAGAGCGCGAAATACGTCTTCGGCGGCACCCCGGTCACGGCGAAGCTGACGTTCAGGTAGTCGCCGCGGCTGGTTTCGGTGGTCGTCGTCCGTACCCAGAACTTGACTGTCAGCTTGCAGTTCGCGGGCACCGTGACGGTGGTGCGCAACAGGTCGCTGTGGGTGACGTCGAGGCCGGCCAGGCTGGCGTAGGCGCGGCCGTTGTGGGCGGGCCGCGCCTCGTCGCCGAGGACGACGATGCGGGGGCCGGCGGTCCAGCCGGTGGCGCCCCGCTCGAAGCCGGGGTTCGGATGGATCTGGCCGGCGCAGGGGGCGGCCGCGCGCGGCTCGTGGGCGTAGGCGGCGCTCCCCGTGGCGAAGAGCAGCACGGTGGCGGCCGAGGCGGTGGCGACGAGAACTCTCATAAATCCAAAGCTATCGATTTGTATCGGGGACCGCTGCCCCGTTCGGCGATGGCGCGTGCCTCTTTCGCCAGGGCCGAGCGGACGGCGGCGGCGGGCCCGGCGAGGGCGCCGATCCGGGCCAGCAGAAGCCGGCGGCCGGTCCACCCGGGATCGTCGACCTCGACGCAGACGACCCCTTCGGGCAGGGCGCCCGCGGCCAGAGTGGGCACGGTCGTCACGCCGATGCCGGCGGCGACGAAGCCCAGCCGGGTCGACCAGTCGGTCAGCTCGGCAACCACCCGTGGGCGCGGCAGGGTCGGCCAGGCGCCGAACTGCGGCTCCCCGCGCGCGCCCCGGCCCGCGATCCAGTCCTCGCCCTCCAACTCGGCGACCGTGACCCGCTCGGCGTGGGCGAGCCGATGCCGCCGGCTGACCGCGAGCAACAGCGGCCCCGCGGGCAGCCGTTCGGTCTCGATGCCGGTCAGGTCCCAGCCCGGCAGGCCCTCCCCCGAGCCCAGCAACGCGAGGTCGAGGCGCCCGGCCCGCAACCGCCGGATCTGCACGGGCGTCGACGACTCCAGGAAGTCGATCTCGATCGAGGGGTGCTCGGCGCGGACGCGCGCGATCGTCCGCGGCACGAGCCGCATGGCCGTGGTCGGGAAGCCGCCCAGCGCGACCCGCCCGCCGATCGGGGCCGCCAGGTCGTCGAGCTCGCGCTGCGCGGCGTCGAACTGGTCGAGGATCGCCGCCGCGCGCGCGGCCAGCCGGTGGCCGGCCTCGGTCGGTTCGACCCCACGCGGGCCGCGCCGCAGCAGCTGGACGCCGGCGGCGGCTTCGAGCGAGGCGATCTGCTTGGAGAGCGCGGACTGCGTGAAGCCCAGCTGCTCGGACGCGGCAGTCAGCGAGCCGGTCTCGAGCACGGCCCGCAGCGCGCGCAGCAGTTGCGGATGAACATCTATGCCATACAGGAATACCAGAGTTGACGATCATTCGCTGGTGGCATACCCGGATCGCGACCAGACTCGGCGGCATGAGCAAAATCTGGTTCATCACCGGCACGTCGAGCGGCTTCGGACGCCTCTGGGCCGAGGCCGCCCTCGAGCGCGGCGACCGCGTGGTCGCCACCGCGCGGGCCATCGAAACGCTGGACGACCTGGTGGAGCGCTTCGGAGAGACCGTCCTGCCGCTCGAGCTCGACGTCACCGACCGCGAGGGCGTGTTCGCGGCGGTCGAGCGCGCGGTGCAGCGCTTCGGGCGCCTCGACGTCGTGCTCAACAACGCCGGCTACGGCCACGCCGGCATGGTCGAGGAGGTGACCGAACGCGAGCTGCGGCAGCAGGTCGAGACCAACTTCTTCGGCGCGGTCTGGGTGACCCAGGCCGTGCTGCCGGTGCTGCGGCGTCAGCGCGGCGGGCACCTGCTGCAGGTGACCAGCGAGGGCGGCGTCCGCGCGTACCCCGGCTTCGGCGCCTATCACGCCTCGAAGTGGGCGGTCGAGGGCCTGACCGAGGCCCTCGCCCAGGAGGTCGAGGACTTCGGCATCCACGTCACGTGCGTCGAGCCCGGCCCGTTCGCCACCGATTTCGCCTCGCGGGGTCTCAGGACAAGTGCCGAGCTTTCTTCGTACGCGGAGATTCGCGCGACGAGGACGCCGGAGTTCCGCATCGGCGACCCGACCGCCACGGCGTCGGCCATCCTCACTCTCGTCGACACCGACGACCCGCCGCGCCGGCTCATCCTGGGCGACGTCCTCCCCGAGATCGAAGCCATCTACGAGGAGCGCCTGGAGACCTGGCGCGACTGGCAGGAGGTGTCACTCCGCGCCTTCGGCCCGCGCAAGGACTGAGCCGCCCCTACCTCCGGTAACGCCGATTCCATGCAAGATCGTTGCTAGTCGTTCCAGATGACGCCGAACGCGCCGAGCAGGCCCATCACGATGAGCGCGGCGCCGACCACGACGGCCAGCACCCGCGTGAAGACGGCCTGGAAGGCGGCCTCACGGGAACCGACGTCACGACCGAAGATCTCCCGGCTGGACCGCGCCGAAGACCTGGCGAACTGTTTGTTGGCGACGATGACGGCCACGCCGGCCAGCGCCAGCAGGGCGGGGAGAATGCGCTCCATGGTGGCCTTCACGGTGTGGGCGTCGAAACGGCCGGACAGCTTCGACCCAGGTTTCGGCCGTTCGCGGCGCCGCGGGCGGACTTCTTACGCGCAGGGATAGTTCGAGGTCGTACAAGTAACGCCGTAGTTGCCGGCATCGTTGAAGTGGTTGCAGAAGCCGTCGTACAGCAGATCGTCGTAGACGCTCCGGGTCATGTTGATCTCGCCGGTGCTGGTGGCGCCGACGACGACCATCACGTTGACGTCACGGCCCTGCGCCCGCTCCAGGGCCTGGCCCACCGAGGGGATGCTGAGCGAGTGGACGGCGCCGCGGATCGTGGAGCCCTTGCACGATGTGTCGCCGCACGAAATGCCTCCCCGTGTCACAGTCATGTGGCACGGGGAGTATGGACATTGCCTTCGACGGGCGTCAATGTTCCCGCCGTTGCGGCGCGAGCCGGCCGGGCCCGGGGTGTCACGCCGGGCCCGGACGCTCTCGTCAGGCGCCGATGCCGTACCGGTTGCGGGCGGCGTCGGCGGTGATGTTGCGGTCGAGCACGTCGGCCCGTACGTCGTCGGCCGCTCGTTCGGTCGGGTCGCCGTAGCCGCCACCGCCGCCGGTCGCGCAGCGCACCACGTCGCCCTTCTTCAGGGACATTCCGTTGATCTTCAGGATGCGGCGCTCGTCCTCGCGGCCCGGATTGATGACGACCTCGGGACCGACCGCGTCCTCGCCGCCGAACAGGCCCCAGGCCGGCTGACGGGAACGCTCGAACCACAGCGACACGGTCAGGTCGGTCTGCGCCTCGTACTCGCGGATCACACCGTTGCCGCCGCGCCACCGGCCCGAGCCACCCGAGTCGGGCCGGATCCGGTACTCGTTGATCCGCCACGGGTAGCGGGTCTCGTGCACCTCGATCGGGATGTCCTTGAGCGAGCCGTTCACGTTGTTGATCAGCGCGCTCTCGCCGTCCGAGCCGTTCCAGGCGCCCCAGCCGCCGATGGTGGCCTCGAGGCTGACGAACTCGCGGCTCACCCGCGGGTCGGTGCCGGCCGACAGGATGATCATCGAGTCGCCGTGGCTGGCCCCGGCCACCTGGTCGGGCATGGCCGGCGCGAGCGACCGGGCGACCATGTCGATCAGCAGGCCGAGGTGCGAGAAGTACCACTGGCAGGCGGCGGGCGACCGGGCGCCGAGCACCGAGCCCTCGCGCACCTGGGTGGTCATCGACCGGAACGAGCCGCCGTTGCCCGGCAGGTCGGGGCTGACCAGCAGCTTGTAGCCGACCCGGAGCGCCGAGACGGCCTGCGAGACGCCGCAGTTGACCGGGCCCACGGTCTGGTCGGCCGACTCGGTCACGTCGAAGTCGATCTCCTCGCCGGACACGGTGATCCGCAGCCGGATCGGCACCGGGGTGCCGAGGTCGATGCCGTCGTTGTCGAGCACACCCTCGGCGCTGTAGACGCCGTCCGGGATCTTGGCGATGACCGCCCGCTCGAGCAGCTCGGTCTGGTGGAAGATCTCGTCGCGCGCCGCCTCCAGCGTGCTCAGCCCGAACCGCCGTACGATCTCTTGAAGCCGCCGCTCCCCCATCTGGATGCAGGCCATCATCGCGTGCATGTCGCCCGTGGTCGGGTAGGGGAACCGGACGTTGGTGGCGATCGTGTCGGTGACCGAACGCTCCTCGACGCCGCCCGAGACCAGCTTCTGCGGGCCGAGGCGCAGCCCCTCCTGGAAGATGTTGACCGAGTCCATCGAGCCGCCCGGGTCCTTGGACCCCACGTCGATCCAGTGGGCGCGCGAGGCGGTGAAGCCGACCAGCGTCTCGTCGACGAACACCGGGCCGAAGATGGTCACGTCGTTGAGGTGCGTGCCGCCCAGGTAGCTGTCGTTGAGGATCCACACGTCGCCCGGCTGCCACACCTCGCGGCCGAACCGCTCCTCGGTGGCCAGGGTGCAGGTCTCCAGGTTGCCCAGGAAGATCGGCAGGCCGGCCGACTGGCCCAGCACCTGGTGGTCGGCGTCGAGCAGGGCCACCACGCAGTCGCCGCACTCGTAGATGATCGGCGTGTAGGCCGACCGGATCAGCGTGGCGTTCATGTCGTCCGCGGCCGCGTTGAGCGCGTTGCGGATGATCTCGACGGTTACCGGGTCGATCGTCACTGGCCGTCCTTCCGAGAGATGATCAGCGAGCCGATGTCGTCCACGCTCACGGCGTAGCCGGGCGGCACGACCGTGGTGGCGGTGTCCTCGACGACCACGGCCGGGCCGTCGAAGGTGTGGCCCACGAAGAGGTCGTCGCGGCGGGCCACGAGGGTGTCCTGCGCTTCACCGTCGAAGACCACCGTGCGGATCTCGTGGGCGAAGTCGGGCTTGTCAGCCGAAGGCCACTTCTGCGGGTCGGGCCGGCCCAGGTCGCCGAAGGCAGCCGTGCGGAGAGCGACGAACTCGATCGGCGCGCCCAGGTTCGCGTGGCCGTACCGGCTCTTGTGCAGGTCGGCGAAGCGCTGCGCCACATCGGCGAGGAAGGTCTCGCCCAGCGGCTCGTCGGCGCCGGTGAGCGGCACGGTCAGGGTGTACTCCTGGGCCGCGTACCGGATGTCGACCGCATGACTGGCGTGCCGCGCGTCGCCGGCGACACCTTCGCGGTCGAGCCCGTCGAGGCCGTCCTTCTCCAGACGGGCCAGCGTCGCGGCCATGTCGGCGGTGTCGAGGTCCTGGTCCAGATAGAAGTACGGCTCGGTGTAGTCCTGCCGGATCTGGGTCTGGAGCATGCCCCAGGCCGAGAACGCGCCCGGGAACCGCGGCACCACCGTCTCGGCGATGCCCAGCTCGCGGGCCAGGAACACGGCGTGCATCGGGCCGGCCCCGCCGAAGGCGACCAGCGCCGAGTCGCGGGGCTCGATGCCGCGCGACACGGTGATGGTGCGGATCGCCTGCGCCATCTTGGAGTTGGCCACGTCGCAGATGCCCTCGGCCATCGAGGTCGTGGTCATGCCGAACACCTCGGCCAGCCCGTCGACGGCCTTCTCCGCCGCCTGGACGTCCAGGGTCATCTGCCCGCCGGCGAAGCCCTGCGGGTCGATGCGGCCCAGCACCAGGTTGGCGTCGGTCACCGTCGGCTCGGTGCCGCCGCGGCCGTAGCAGGCCGGTCCGGGCCGGGCGCCCGCGCTGCGCGGTCCGACACGCAGACCGCCGGCCTCGGCCCAGGCCACCGAGCCGCCGCCGGCGCCCACGGTGTGGATGTTGACCACGCTCATCAGCATCGGCAGCCCCTCGAGCTGGGCCTCGGCCGACACGTCGGGCTCACCGTCGACGATCAGCGACACGTCGAAGCTGGTGCCGCCCATGTCGATGCCGATCAGGTGCGGCCGGCCGGTCTGCCGGGACAGCTCGGCGCCGGCGATCGCGCCACCGACCGGGCCGGACAGCAGCGTCTGGAGCGGGCGGCGGCGGGCCGACTCCGCGGTCAGGATGCCGCCGGACGACTGCATGACGTGCAGCGGCACGCGCAGCCCGCGGGCGTCGAGGCGGCCCTCCAGGTCGAGCAGGTAGTTCCGTACGATCGGGCCGGTGTACGCCTCGACCACGGCCGACGAGGTGCGCTCGTACTCGCGCCATTCCTTCGCCGCCTCGTGCGAGACCGACACCGTGACGTCGTCGCCCAGCTCGTCCTGGAGGATCTCGCGGGCCCGCAGCTCGTGCGCCGGGTTCTTGTAGCTGAACAGGAACGCCACCGCGATCGCGCCGTGCCCGCCGGCCCGGGCCTTCTGAGCGGCGGCGCGTACGGCGTCCTCGTCGAGCGGGGTGAGCTCGGTGCCGTCGGCGGCGATGCGGCCGCCGATGCCGAGCACGTCGCGGCGGGGCACGAGCGGCGTCGGCTTGCGGTAGTGCAGGTCGTACAGCCGCGTCCGCGGTCCCCGGGCGATGTGGTACGTGTCCTCGATCCCGGCCGTGCCGAGCAGAAGCACGGGCACCCCGCGCCGCTCGAGGAAGGCGTTCAGGCCCTGGGTGGTGCCGTGCACGAGGAAGTCGATGCCGGACGGCTCGTCGACCACCGCGTCCAGGCCGGCCAGCACGCCCTCGCTGAGATCGCCGGGCGTGGTCGAGGCCTTGGTCGCCGCGAACGCGCCGCTCTGCTGGTCGTACGTCACGACATCGGTGAACGTGCCCCCGATGTCCATCGCGACTCGATACCGCCCCATGTCATCTCCCTCGCGTCCAGGCCGGTCAGGTAAGGCGCAAGTTAGGGGGCGGCGGTGCGCCGGGAGTGTGCGCACGGCATAGCGCCCGGGTGGCTGCGCGTGCGGCGCGCACGATCGGCGCCCGGTGGCCCCGGGCACGATGCCCCGAAACCGGTGACCCTCTGGGAGGCCCTGTGACCAGCACCGACAAGCGGGACCGGACGGCCGAGATCGCCGCCGCCGCCGATGCCGTCGTATCCGGCACCGGACCGGTGACCGTCGATGCGGGCCGGACCGACCGGCGCATCGATTTCGTGCCGTCCGTGCCGTCCGGCGGATGGCCGCCCGAGGTGCACGGCCAAACACTTCTGGTCGAGCTCGGCGCTTCCCCGACTCCGGAGCCGGCGCGCCGGGCCGCGATCACCGCCGGCGCCCGCCTGCGGGACGGCGACGCCGTGACCGTGTCGGCCCCGCCCGAGCTGACCGGGCCGATCATCGACGGACTGATCACCGGCACCCCGCCCGGCGCCGCGGTCACCCTGCTCGTCGACGCGCCCCAGCTGCCGGCCGCGCTGCGCGGGCAACTCGCGGCCGACGTCGCGCGTCTGGCCCGGCTGCTGGTCAGCGCGCCGGCCAACCTGCTCACCCCGAGCGCCGCGGCCGGCTGGGCCGCCCGTATCGCCGACAACGCGGGCCTGACCTGCACCGTGCTCGGTCCCGACGAGGTGCGGGCGCAGGGCTTCGGCGCGCTGGCCGCGATCGGTGGCGGCTCCCCCGACGGCCCGTACCTGGTGACGCTCGACCATCTGCCGGAGGCCGGCGCCCCCGAGATAGCGCTGGTCGGCAAGGGGATCACGTTCGACAGCGGCGGCCTGTCGCTGAAGTCGCCCGCAGCCATGCAGAGCATGCGCCTGGACGTCGCGGGCGCGGTCACCGTGCTCGCCGTGATGGCCGCTCTGCGCCGGGCGGGCTGCTCGATTCCCGTACGCGCGGTGTTGCCTTTCGCCGAGAACCTGCCCGGCCCCGGCGCCGTCCGTCCCGGCGACGTCGTCACCGCCTGGAACGGCACCGAGATCCAGATTCTGGACACCGACTTCGAGGGCCGCGTCATCTTGGCCGACGCGCTGGCCCTCGCCGCCGACTCCACCCCGCGCCTGCTCGTCGACCTGGCCACCCTGACCTACCAGGCCGAGATCGCGCTGGGCCCCGAGATCGCCGCCGTCCTGGCCCGCGACGACGACGCAGCCACTGAGTTCCTCGCGGCCGGAGCGAGGGCGGGCGAGCCGCTGTGGCGCCTGCCGTACGACGAGCGCTACCTCCACCAGGTCAAGACCCCTTCCGGCGTACGCAACCATCCCCTGCACGACTCGGGCCGTGCGATCACAGCAGCCTTGTTCCTGGGCGAGTTCGTCCCCCGCACAGTCCCCTGGGCCCACTGCGACATGACCGGCCCGGCCTGGTCCGGCAACGCCTCGATCGACGGCGCGACCGGTTTCGGCGCCCGCACCCTGCTGGAGCTGCTGACCCGCGCCTGAGGTCAGGGCGTCCCCGGGCAGCTCCGCCTGTCGTCAGTCGTCAGTCGTCCGAGGGTCACGCCGCGAAAGTTGAATAGACAACGGTTGATATCTGCCCACATCGGTGCGAGCATGGGTGGGAGCGCTCCCACTCCCCCGAATGCCGCAGAATGGAGGAGGAACCGTGCGTCCACACGATTCCAGTCAATCCCGGCAGAAACGCTCAGCCGTCCGCGGGCCCGTCCAGGCCCTCATCACGTTGCTCGCCCTGGTGGCCGGCCTTTTGGCCGCGCCCGGCGCGGCCCAGGCCCACGGCACCATCGTCGGCCCGGCCACACGCGCCTACCAGTGCTGGCAGGCCTGGGGCAGCCAGCACATGAACCCGGCCATGCAGCAGCAGGACCCCATGTGCTACCAGGCGTTCCAGGCCAACCCCGACACCATGTGGAACTGGATGAGCGCCCTGCGGGACGGCCTCGGTGGCCAGTTCCAGGCCCGTACCCCCGACGGCCAGCTGTGCAGCAACGGCCTCACCCGCAACAACAGCTTGAACAAGCCCGGCGCCTGGCGCACCACCAACCTGGGCAGCAACTTCTCTGTCAAGTTGTACGACCAGGCCAGTCACGGCGCCGACTACTTCCGGGTGTACGTCAGCAAGCAGGGGTTCAACCCGGCCACCCAGACCCTCGGCTGGGGCAACCTCGACCTGATCACGCAGACGGGCCGCTACGCCCCCGCGCAGAACATCTCGTTCAACGTCTCCACCTCCGGATACACCGGACACCACATCGTCTTCGTCATCTGGCAGGCCTCGCACCTGGACCAGGCCTACATGTGGTGCAGCGACGTGAACTTCACCTGATCGACGCTCACCTGATCAATACGACGCAATCCGGCCCAGGACACGAACGGACGTCCTGGGCCGGCCCGGCCCCCAGGAGGAGGCGATGACAGTGCCGTGGAAAGGCCTGGCCGGACGGCTCCGGAACCGGTACGTGGGTGCGGCGGCGATTCTGCTCGTGGCCTCGGCCGGAGCGGCCGTCCTGGCGTACCCGGAAGCGCCCGAAGCAAAGGCGCCGGACCTGAATTCGCAGATCGCGACCCTGATGCGAGGCACCCTCGAACAGTCGGACCCCGAGCAGCACAACCACGCCGGCCACGCTGCCGCCCAGCAGGCAACGCCGGCCGCGGTGATCTGCGGCGTCCACCCGTACGGCCATGAGCCCGCCCAGGCCACCACGCTGGACCAGGTGCGTACCGTCTACGGCTTCCACCTCTGCGGCGTCGCCGAACAGAAGCGCCCGTGGGACGTGGCAGTCAAACTGGCCGGCCCGGTCATCCTGGATCTCAGCACCAGCCCGCCCGGCATCCAGGTGGTCGAGGCCACCGAGGACGTCAAGTTCGCCGACCGGCTCCGCCAGATGTTCCCGCCCAAGTACGCGGACCTGGCCTCGAAGGAAGCCCTGGCCGAATCCGAGATGGCCGACCTGCGCCGTCGCTACGACACCGCAGCCGGCCTGGCCTGAAGCCACCCGACGAGTGGCGGCGCGGTTCGCCGGAAGGCTTCGGTGGCCGCGGTTCGCTGAGCAGCGCTGTGTCCGATGGCCTTGTCCTCGAAGCCTATCTTTATCTCGCGCTACCGTTACTTCATAGCGCTCGGCGGCTCCGGCGCCCTCCTCGCAACAGCAGCCGTGCTGCTGGTGTTGCGACGCCGCGACCGTGCGGGCAAGGAATAAGCCGGACTACCGCGACGCGGTCAAGGCGCCGTTCCCTGCTGGAAGACGCTGAGCAGGCGCTGCTTGTGAGCACGGCGGAGGAGCACTGCTCCGTAGATCCCCGGCAACGAGCTCAACCCGATACAGACTGGGCTCATCAGCATCACCAGGCCGACACCGATGTTGGCGCCGATGCCACCGGCGGTCCACAACCGCCAGCTGAAGCCAAGGAAGAAGCCGATGGCCAGAACCGACCCGGCAACCCCCAACCAGGCCCTGGCGATCTTCCGGCAGGCCGTGCCGTACGCCAACAGAGCGAGGCATGCCACGACCACGGCGCACGCTCCGACGCCGATTACGGTGTCGGTCACCGGTCCGAAACTCACCGGCTCGATTCCGTAGTCGAGCTCCACGCCCTGCGCGGCAAGTTGCCTGGACACGTCGTCGGTCTGGTCGGGAATCAACCAGACCGCCGCGACGGGAGTCGCTGCCGCGAGTAGGAGGGTGGTGAACGGCGCGGAGCAACGGTCCACTGTCGAGCCTCGGTTCTGCGAGCAGGATGTCAGATCCTCATCAAGACCAAAACTCCTGTCAAGCGGAGATCTTCCGTCGGCGACTCGCCGCCCAGCCGGCAGGCACAATCGCCAAGGCGCCAGCCACCCTGGACCTGCCGATGTGGGCGTTCGAAGAGCAACCGTTCGTCCTCACCCCGAGAGAAGTCGCGCAGAGTCCACAGGCATTTCCCGAACACCACGCCCGAATGTTGGCAGCAGACACCACCGTTCCGCTGCACCTACTCGCCAGACCGAACCAGCTCACCGTGCTGGACGGCATGCACCGCCTACTCAAGGCGAGCCTCGAGGGACGCAGAACCATCCCGGCAAAGAAGGTGCCGACTGACCGACTGGACGACATCGCAGAGCCAAGCCCGCGTAGCTGACGCCTCCAGATCTGTCCGCGCGGATCGCGGCAAAGGAGTCAACTCGTGAAAGCCCTGCTATTGAGTGCCCGGACGGCGGCAACTCCATGCGTCGGAACGGGGGCCCGGGAAGCTTCGTAGCGCATGGGTCACGGGAGATCCGGATGCCGTCGGGATCACGTCCTCGTCGGCGTGAGCGTTACTGCAGTGCAGGCGTCAACCGAATGGCCGTGAAAGCCGGACGCTCGCATGATCACGCCTCCCTCCACAATCACTAGCCTCCGACGGGGAGGCGTGGAGACGGTGTTGTTCACGGCTAAATGCCCGGTCGCGGTCGATGAGCAGGAGTGGATTGACGGCCGCATGGCCCGGTTCGTCGAGCGGTTCGGCACAAGCTGGCTCGACTCGCCCGTCATATTGCCCACCGCGGAGTTCTTCCCGGGCGCCTATACCGGAACCCAACAGGACATGCGTCGGGCGGTCGTCACCGTGTGCGGCTTCATGGGCGTCGACGCCTCGCGGATCTTCGTCAAGTTCCCCACGGCCATTTCGACGGATACCGGGGCGGCGGGGCACTGGACCACAGTCGCCGGCTCGAGCCGCATGACGCCCACAACGACGTCCGACACGTATACCCGGTCGGACGCTGCTAGCAGCTACCGCAAGGTCGGCAGGAACGCACGCATCTCGCTCAACCCGACGCTCGGCCAGCACCCGCTGCTGCTGCTTGCCACGATCGCGCGCGTGTTGGCGTATGACCGGCTCGTCACCGGGAAGGCCAGGACCGTCAGCAGAGATTCACAGCTCGTGGCCGAGCTGTTGACTGTCTTCCTCGGTTTCGGGGTCATCACGGCAAACGCAGCGTTCGAGTACTCCCACACCACAGATGAGAACAGCCTTCGCGGCCGGTGGTCGGCAAGCCGCCTTGGCCTGCTCACCGAGCCGATGTACGGCTACGCGCTTGCTCGCTACGCCATGATGCGCGGCGAGCCGCGTCCGGATTGGGCTCGCTTCCTCGACAGTAATCCCCGCGCCTACCTGAAGAAGGGCGTGCGCTTCCTCAGGCGGATAGAACGCAGCTGAGCCCCGACGCAGCTGCCCCCGGGCCCGAAAGCTACACCTCACCGTCCCGGCCAGCCGACGGTCAGGTCGGGGGTGCTTCGTCGATCAGGGTGTGCAGCGACCGTCGTAGGTGTTCGAGGTGTGGGTCGCTGAGGCGGTCGGCCCATTCGGCTTCGACCTCGGTGATGATGCGGGCTGCGTCGAGGCAGAACTGTTCGCCTCGGGGGGTGAGTCGGACCAGGGCCGCGCGGCCGTCCTGGGGGTCCGGCTGGACGTCGACGTACCCGCTGGTTTCGAGTTCGCGGATCAGGTTGCTCATGGATTGCCGGGTCATGCCCGCGCGCTGGGCGAGAACCACGGCGCGGGTGCCGCCGGTGTCGAGGTTGGCGAACACGGCGGTGTGCGGGCCGCGGATGTTCGGGTGTCCGAGCGCGACGAGGCGGGTGATGACCTGTTCGTTGACGGCGCGGACGGCGCGCAGCAGGAGCCGGCCGAGCTCGTCGCTGCCGGCGTCGGCGAGTTGTTGCAGCGGCGATTCGTCAACCACCGGCGACCCCCTTGACAAACTAGGCAGCTAACCTGACTATTTAGGCAGCTTAGCTGACTATATCAGTTCGACCGGGAGGTACGTCATGTCCACCACCACCGCGGTTCCCGACCTCGGCACCGTCATGCCCGACCTCACACTCGTCTCACCCGATGGCAACCGCACCAGCCTGCACGCCGTCCGCGGCGGCAGGGCAACAGTCGCGTATTTCCTGCGGGCTGCTGACTGCCCGATCTGCCTCAAGCACGCCCGGTCGTTGGCCGAGCTGGCCGAAGCCGGCAACCTCGGCGGCGCGTCGGTCATCCTGATCGCCCCCGGCGGTGCCCCCGAGGCCGCCGCGGTCGCTGCCAAGGCGCCCTCGGCCGCCGTCACCGCGTGGGCCTCCGGGGCCGGGCACGCTGCCGCCGGGCTGGGCACGTTCCTGACCATCCAGCACAGCGGGACGTTCCTCGTCGCTGCCGACGGCACGATCCGGTACCGGCGCACCAGCACGGTGCCGCAGATGAGCCTGAACCGCAAGGAGCTGCTCGAGGCGGTCGCTCGATGAACGCTGAGGTTGTCGTTCTCGGCGGCGGACCGGCCGGGTACACCGCCGCCATCTACCTGGCCCGCGCCGACCTGCGGCCGATCGTGGTCGAAGGGTCGGCGTCCGGGGGTGCCCTGATGACGACCAGCACGGTCGCGAACTATCCCGGCTTCGCCGACGGTGTCCTCGGGCCGGACTTGGTCGAAGCCATGCGCCGTCAGGCGGCGAACTTCGGCGCCGTGTTTCTGGAGGAGGACGCCGTCGCGGTGAGCCTGACCGGCCCGGTAAAGACGATCACGACCGAGGACCGGGTCCTGCGCTCGCGGGCGGTGGTCCTGGCAACCGGGTCACGCTGGCGCCGGATGGGCGTGCCGGGAGAGGAAGATTTCGTCGGCCGCGGCGTGGGTAGCTGCGCGACCTGCGACGGCGCCTATTTCCGCGATCAGGACGTCGCCGTCGTCGGTGGCGGCGACAGTGCGGTCGAGGAGGCGACGTTCCTGACCCGCTTCGCCCGCTCGGTGACCCTGGTGCATCGCCGGGACACCCTGCGCGCCGGCAAAGCCATGCAGAAGCGAGCTGCCGCTGACGCCAAGATCAGCGTCCTGTGGAACCACGAAACGGTCTCGGTCGACGGCGACGACACCGTCTCCGCCCTACGCGTCCGGCATACCGGCACCCACCAGGAACGAAGCCTGCCCGTCACCGGCGTCTTCGTCGCGATCGGGCACGACCCCGCCAGTGACCTGTTCCGCGGGCAGGTGGACCTCGATGAGCACGGCTACGTCCGAACCACCGGCCGCTCCACCCGGACGAACCTGGACGGGGTCTTCGCCGCCGGCGACCTCGCCGACCCGACCTACCGCCAGGCCATCACCTCCGCCGGCACCGGCGCAGCGGCCGCCCTCGACGCGGAGCACTGGCTCACCACGGCAGACACCAGCAGCAAGGAGAACTGAAATGCCCTGCACCCGCCACGACGAAGCCGAAGAACAACACATGCACGGGTTCGTCTTCCAGTCGCTGGCCCGATCCGAACAAGGCTCGACCGAGCTGGCGGTCTGGCGAATCCACGCCCCGGCCGGCGCGGCTTCCCCCGCGCACTCGATGAGCCACGAGGAGGTCTTCGTCATCCAGCGCGGCAGGTTCGTCGCCACGGTCGGCGAGGAGCAGATCGAAGTCGGACCCGGCGACTGCCTCACAGTGCCCGCCGAAACGCCGTTCCAACTGACCAACCCCTTCGACCAACCGGCCGAGGCCATCGCCTGCACCCGCCTCGGAATGGCGGCCACCATCAATGGGCAGAGCCTGACGCCGCCCTGGGCGCGCTGAACAGACCCCCGCACATAAAACACCACCTACAGGCGGCGTATCGCCGGTCTCTCGATGGTGGAACGCGGAGTTCCCCTTGCCCGCCCTCGCCGTCGTGGATCCGCACTTGGTGGTGTGCTGTGCCCTGTGCGCCGTCACCTGTGTTGCGTGCTGGGCATGCGTTGTGTGTCGGGGAGTCGAACCCCCGCGCCTGCCCCCGGCGCGCCAGGCGTGAGCCGGATTACCCGCCGGCTCTCGGGTTCGTGCGCGCCTCCACGTCGGCTACCTGCTCCGCGTACGTCAGTCGAGCAGGTCGACCTCCCAGTTCATCCGCTGGATCGTCGTGTCGACCTCGCGGATCTGCCGGGCGAGGTCGTCGGCCTGGCTCCGGATCGCGGCGACCGGCAGCGCGGGGATCATCCTCAGCTCCGAACGGAGCTGCCGGTATCCGCGCTGACCCTCGCCGGCCGCGGCGTCGGCGGCCGCGCTGATGATGCTGTGCCGCAGGCGCAGGACGTCGCGACGGGCGAGCGCGTCGGTCAGCGTGCCGTCCCCGACCGGGGTGGCGGCGTTGGTGCGATTGATCCGGCGGATCAGCGACTCGAGCTGGTCGAGCACCTCGCTCGCCTCGGCCAGCAGGGACGCGGCGTCCTCGGCGGGCGTCTCGCCTTCCTGATAGCGGGCGCTGCCCGTGATGCGGGAGCGGAGCTGTTCGGCGCGGCGCGACGCATCCGCGCGCAGCGCGAGAGCCTCGGCAAGTTTCATGGAAGCAGTATGGCGGCCCAAGATCGGAGGCGCCTCCGATAATTCAGCCGGCGGCGTTGTCGCTCCACAGTGCGGTCAAGGCATAGGAAAGCACGTGCAGAGCGAGCCGCTGGCCGGGCTCGTCATAGGTCAGGCCGAGCTGGCGGGCCCGGGCGAGCCGGGCCAGAACCGTGTTGCGGTGTACGCCGAGATGCTGGGAAGCCTGGCTCAGCGACCCGCCCGCGTCGAGCACCGCGAGCACCGTCTGCACCAGCGCGGCCCGGTCCTTGGCGGCCATCAGCTCCTCCAGGCACAGGTCGGCCACCTGGGCGATCTCGGTGGTGGGCAGCCAGGCCAGGGCCGCGTTCGCGCCCACCTGGTCGAACCACTGCACCGCCCCCGGGCCGCTCTCGCGGGCCACGTGCGCGGCGAGCCGGGCCTCGGCCACCGAGCGCATCAGGCCGGCCACCCCGGCGTGGGCCCGGCCGACCCCGATCACCAGCCGGTGGGCGACCGCCGAGTCGCGGAAGCCGGCCAGGGCGCGGCGCAGCGCGACCACGTCGTCCGGGTCGGCGCCGCTGTGCCACGAGATCCAGCCGTCGCCCTCGGCCACCAGCGGCCAGGTCGAGTGGCCGCGCTGCCACGAGGCGCGGATGAGGTAGGTGATCTCGGGCGGCGGCTCGCCGGACGGGCGCAGCGGCGCCAGCCACACCGCCCGGTTGGCCTCCCCCACCTGCCAGCCGAGTTCGCTGGTCCAGGCCGGAACCTCGATGCCGGCCTGCTCGCCGGAGGGCGGCGGCGCGGACGGCAGCCGGCGCAGCAGGCCGAACGCTGCCTGCTCGTGCGCGGCCCGGGTGGCGGCGTCGAGGCGGCTCTGCGCCCATGCCGCCTGCAGCGACGGCCGGGCCAGCCGGAGCAGCGACTCCACCTGTTCGACCGAGGCCGGGCCGGACACCGGCACCGCGGCCACCAGGCGTGCGGCCGACCGTTCCCCCGGCGCGTGCACCTCGACCTCGATCTGACGCATCTGCGGCCGTTCGGTCAGCGCCGCGCTCTGCCCGGCGATCACCACTCCGCCGATCACCAGGGCGACCGGCACCTGCTGCAGCTCGCGGTTGAGCACTCCGAGCACCCCACGGATGCCGGTCTGCTCGGCCAGCAGCTCGGCCAGCCGGGCCTGGCGCAGCGCCCGGGCCGCGGCGGGCGCGCTGACCTGCCCGGCCAGCTGCAGGGCGACGTCGACCGGGTCGTCGTCGATGAGGATCAGCGACATGTGAAGGCGCTCGGCCAGCGCGACGCTGGAGCCGCCGGCCACGGAGCGCGAAACGACCACCGCCGACAGGTTGCGTTCCCAGGCCAGATGCAGGGCGGCGGCCAGCGACCAGCCGCCGGTGGCCGCCTCGTTGTGCAGCACGACCAGAACGTGCGGGGTGCAGCGCCGCAGCCGGTCGAACGTCTCGGCCAGCACCACCTGCTCGACCGTGCGGGACGGGTCGGCCAGGTGCGGCTCGGCGGCGGCCAGCGGCTGAATGCGGGCCAGCTCGCCGAGCGTGATGGGCAGCGTCGAAGTGCGCCTCACAGAATCACCGCCGACGAGGATGGGCCAGGGGGATGCCGTGGGAGCCCATGCCGACCATCTCCATGCCCCGCGGCGAGTACCAGACCGCGTCGGCCGGGGTCGCCAGCACGTCGACCAGATCGCCCGGCTCGAGGCTGTCCAGCGTGGCCAGCACGCCCCGGGAGACGTCGAGCAGGCTGATCAGGTCGGGGGCGCCGGCGACCAGCGCGCCGTCGGCGAAGACCGCCACGATCTCGCTGCGCAGCTCGATGCGCAGCTGCCGGCCGAGCCCGCCGGTCTCCTCGACGACCAGGCTGGAGGGGTGGGCCGGGATGGTGACGTCGCTGGGCCGGCTCAGGTGCTCGAGCTCGGCGATGCGGCCCCGGGCGAGCCGGCGGCAACCGGTGATCGTGCCGAGCCGGGTGACCAGCACGTCGGGGTCGGTGCGGTCGAGCAGCAGCCGCCCCACGTTGGCGATCCGCGACACGGTGCCCGGCAGGGCGGCGCGGCGGAGGACGCCGGCGGTGGTCGGGTACGCGGCCAGGGCGGCCCAGCCGCCGACGGTGTCCACGTTCGCCCGCAGCATCCGGTCGGCGCGCGGCCCGGACGGCACCTCGACCAGCACGCTCTCCCCGGTCGGACCGACCGCGGCCAGCGGCGTCGGCGACACCCCGGACAGGTGCATCGCGGTGTGGTGGATCAGGGCGAACGTCCGGCCCATGCCGTCCGCGTCGAGCAACGGGACGCGCAGCTGGGCCGCGGCCACCACGGCGACCAGCGCGCTGATCGTGGCGGCGGCCAGCGGATAGACGGCGCCGAACGACACCCGCTGCAGCCGCTCGATCTGCCGGACCGCCATCTCGAACTCGTCGCCCGCCGGCGGCAGGTCGGCCATCGCCGAGCCGGAGCCCAGCACGCACACCGACACGCAGGGCGTCTCCGGGGGAACGGCTTCGACGCGCAGCAGCGGCACCGGGCCGTTACGGTCGAGCAGACCGGCGAGCCACGACGTGATCGACGAGCGGTTGGCGTCGCCGACCGCGGGCGAGTAGAACTTGGCCCCCTCGTACAGGGCCGGCACGTCCTCGGCGGTGATCGACGCGCTCGCGCCGATGTAGCCGGGCTGCCCGGTCACCGGGACTTCACCGGCCGGCCAGCGACGTGTCGGGCGAGCCGGCGACCCGCACCCGGATGCGGATCGTGCCCGACGGGCTGTACGGCACGGCCACCGTGGAGACCTCGGCCACGCGCGTGGAGCCGGGGGCGGCGCCGTTGGCCATCACCATCGCGGTGGCTCTCTCCTCGGCGTCGCGGCGGACGTGGTCGAGCTCGGCCGCCGACTCGATGAAGGCGACCTCGTCGAGCCAGGAGGCGGGCTGGCTGATCGCGGCCCCGACGCAGGCCAGCACGTGTGGCGGCGCCTCGGGCCGGATCACCGGGACGTCGGCCCCGCCGGGATAGGAGTCCGGCGGCGCCCCGGTCAGCACCGCCATCGGCACCACCAGTTCGGTGCCGATGCCCACGGGCACGTCCGGGCGCACCACGGCCAGGCCGTGCCGCACCTCGCCGGCCACCGGGCGGCCGTCGCGCGACAGCAGCACCCGGCAGTCGTCGAGCCCGGCCAGGTGAGCGGCGCCGCACAGCTCCAGCGCCTCGGTGGCGCCGAACGCCACGACCGGGGTGACCCGGATGCGCGAGGGCGTGCTGTAGCCGCCGTCGCCCCGGGCCACGCGCAGCTCGAGCGATCCCGGCAGGCGGGCCAGCGTACGTTCGCAGCGGTCGAGCACCCGCTCGGTGAGCGCGGTCAGCGCGCTGTCGATCACCACCGTGGCCTCCCGGGCCACCAGCCCCTGGCCGCCGTAGTCGCTGGCCACCGAGATGCGGGCGCCGGGCACGGCGGCCAGGATCGCGTCCGCCACCTCGCGCTCGTGCGCCGGGCGGGCCTGCGAGCCGGCCGCGACGATCGCCACGTGCCGGATGCCGGTGCCGGCCAGCTCCTCGCAGAGCAGGGCCAGCCCGTCCCCGTCGAGCGGGGTCAGCTCGTTGCCGAGCAGGTCGTGGCCGCCGGCCACGGTCCAGCGGCGCGCTATGCGCCGCTCGACCAGTTCGGCCGGCGAACGGGCCAGGGCCGGGTCGGTGGCCGCGCGCGGCACGATCCGGACGGCGGCCACCGGCGGAACTTCGGCCTCGGTCCGCACGAGGGTGTCCAGCAGCAGCGGGGCGAGGTCGACGGTGACCGCGCCGGCGCCGCCGGGAGCGGCGCGCAACGCCACCCCGACCGCCGCCGCGATCACGCCCTCCAGGTCGGCGCGTGCCGGCGCGACCGGTTCCACCGGCAGGACCGTCGCGCCGTGCACCACCGCGGCGTAGGCCCGGTGCGGGCGCAGAGTGACCCCGATGTGGGCGACATCATCACCCTGAGCAGGCATTTGATGATCGTACAAGGGCCCTCCGGCGGATCACGTGGGAGCGAGGCGAGGTCCAGGTGGTGGCTGGGCCACGCCGCACACCCGCGTGATCCGCCGGAGGGCCCTTGTGGTCAGCGGCTACGTTTTCGCAGCCAGCGGTCCATGGTCACGGCGAACAGGATCAGCAGGCCCTGCAGAACCTGTTGGTAGATCGTGTCCCAGCCGAGCAGGTTGAAGCCGTTGCCGATCAGGGTGAGCAGCAGCGCGCCGACCAGGGCCCGCCAGACCGCGCCCTCCCCGCCGAGGATGCTGGTGCCGCCGACCACCGCGGCCGCGATCGCGGTCAGCTCCATGCCGGTCGCCATCGTCGACTGGGCCGAGCCGGCCCGGGAGGCCAGGATGAGCCCGGCCAGCGCCGAGCACACGCCGCTGATCATGAAAGCGGTGACGTGGATCGAGCCGACCCGGATGCCGGACAGGCGGGCCGCCTCGGCGTTGCCGCCCACCGCGTACAGCCGGCGGCCGAACGTCGTGCGGGAGACCACGACGGCCAGGATCGCCACCACCACGACGAACATGATCGTGGCCGAGGTCAACCCGAACAGGGACGGCCACGTGAGCATGCCGAAGTTCTCGGCCGACGCGGTCAGCGGATAGACGATCGCGCCGCCGGTCACCATGACGGCCAGGCCGCGGTAGACCAGGCTGGTGGCCAGCGTGCCGACGAACGAGTTGACGCCGCTGCGCACCACGACCGTGCCCGTGACGAAGCCGAGCAGCGCGCCCGCCACGACGGCCGCGGCGAACCCGACGTACACGTCGGTGACCCGGCCGACCTGGACGCCGATGATCGCCGAGAGGGCGAGCGTGGCGCTGGCCGTCAGGTCGAAGACGCCGCTGATGATGCAGATGGTGGCGCCCGTGGCCAGCAGGCCCAGCACCGCCGTCTGGTCGAGCAGGTTGACGAGGTTACCGCTGGTCAGGAACGTGTCGGTGCTGAGCGACAGCGCGATCACGATGATGACGAGGGCGGCCACGATGCCGTAGTCGCGCATCCGGAAGGCGAGGCGTGACATGTTGTTGCCCGCGGATGGCGCGGGCGCCGCGGCGGTCTGTGGCGTTGTGTCGACGCTCAACTGGGTTCTCCTTCGTGCGAACCGAACGCGGCGGCGATGACGACCTCCGGGGTGGTGCCGCGCGGATACTCGCCGACCGGCTCGCCGTGCCGCAGCACGAGCACCCGGTGCGAGAGCGCGAGCAGCTCCTCGATCTCGGACGACACGCACACGACGGCCATGCCCTCGGCGGCCAGCCCGGTGATCAGGTGGTGGATCTGGGTCTTGGCGGCGACGTCCACGCCGCGGGTGGGCTCGTCGATGAGCAGCACCTTGGGGTTGCGCAGCAGCCACTTGGCGAACAGCGCCTTCTGCTGGTTGCCGCCGGACAGCGTCTCGATGGCGGCCTCGGGATCGGCCGCCCGGATGTCGACCGACTTGCTGATCTCGCCGACCGCCGTCTTCTCCGCCGGGCGTTTCACGAACGGCCCGGAGCGCCGCCCGGACAGCGACGAGAGGGCCACGTTCTCGGCGATCGAGCGCTGCATGACCAGTCCCTGCTCCTTGCGGGACTCGGGCACCATCGCGACGCCGGCGGCCATCGCGGCCCTCGGCGTGTGCTGGGCCAGCCGTACGCCGTCGACCTCGACGACGCCCTCGACCGGCCGGTCGGCCCCGAACAGCAGCCGCAATGTTTCCGTACGCCCGCTGCCGACCAGACCGGCGATGCCGAGGATCTCCCCCGAGCGCACCTCCAGGTCGACGCCGTTGACCAGGCGCCGGCGCAGCCCGCGGGCGGCCAGCACCACCGGCGAGCCGTCGGGCACCGGCTGCGGGTCGGGGTAGAGCACGTCGATCTCGCGGCCGACCATGTGCCCGACCAGTTCCCGCGGCGAGGTCTCCGAAGCCGTCACGGTACGGATGAGGGCGCCGTCGCGCAGCACGGTGATCCGGTCGGCGACCGACAGCACCTCCTCCAGGAAGTGCGAGACCAGGATGATGGTGGTGCCGCCCGCGGCCAGTTTGCGGATGAGCGCGAGCAGGTTCTCCTTCTCGTGCTCGGCCAGCACGGCGGTCGGCTCGTCCATGGCGATGACCCGGGCGCCCCGGGCCAGCGAGCGCAGGATCTCGACCTGCTGCTGGACGCCGATGGGGAGCCGGTCGACCCGCTCGTCGGGATTCACCGAGAAGCCGGTGATCTCCAGCAGTCCGGCCAGGCGCCTGCGGTCGGAGCGAGCGCTGACCAGGCCGCCGCGGTGCGACCACCGGGCCAGGAACACGTTGTCCAGCACCGACAGGGCCGGGACGAGCGCGCCCTCCTGCGAGATCAGGCTGATGCCGTGGGCGATCGAGTCGCGCGGGCTGCCCACGGTGACCTGTTCGCCGTCGAAGCTGAGCGTCCCGGTGTCCGACCTGATCGCCCCGCCCAGGATCTTCAGGAGGGTGCTCTTGCCGGCGCCGTTCTCGCCGACCAGACCGTGCACCTCGCCCGGCGCTATGTCCAGGTCGATGTCGTGCAGCACGGTGACGCCGCTGTAGCCTTTGCCGACGCCGCGCACGGCGATCGACGGCGCTTTCTGACTGCTCACATGGCCTCCTCAACACCGAGGGCGCCGGGGAAGCTCCCCGGCGCCCTTAGCCGTCAGTCCGAGTAGTCCGCCGTCTTGCCGGTCAGCGCTTCCTTGGTGCCGAGGCAGTTGTAGTCGGTCAGCGCCTCGCAAGCCACCGTAGAGTCCGGGACGCTCTCGCCGCGGGCCTTCTTGATACCGAGTTCGGCCGCCTTCGCGCCCTCGGCCTTCTCCGGCAGCGCGTAGGTGGCGTACCAGGTGCCCTTGTTGACGAAGTCGTAGGCCTGGGTCGAGTTGCCGTTGCCGACGAAGGTGATCTTCTTGCCGGCCGCCAGCGGGGTCGCCCCCTGCAGCGCCTGGGACGAGCCGATCACCACGTTGACGTCCGGGTGCGCCTGCAGCAGGTTCTGCATCGCGCCGCGGCCGCTGTCCGGGGTGTAACCGCCGACGAAGTTCGAGATGACCTCGGTGGCGCCGCCGGCCTTGAGCGCGTTGACCGCGGCCTCGGTGCGGGCGGTGTCGAGCGGGTAGTTGGCGAAGCCCTGCAGGTACGCCACCTTGCAGCCGCCGTCGGTCACGGTCTTGCAGGCTTCCAGGCCCAGCTTGGCCAGGCCCTCGCCGTTGACCGTGGGCGGGTCGATGATGTTGATCGTGCCCGGCACCTGCGGGGCGGCGGTGTCGTACTTGCCGCCGACCGGCGTGAACTCGACGACCACGGTGATACCGGCGGCGACCGCCTGCTTGATCGGGTTGACCATCGCCGTACCGTCGTTGGCCTGCACGATGACCACGTCGTAGCGCTTGGACGTCACCGCGTCCTGCAGCTGGTTGACCTGGGTCGGCCCGTCGAAGTTGGAGTCGAGGAAGGTGGCCTCGGCGTTGTTGGCGTTCGCGTACTCCTGCACGCCGGCCCAGGTGGCCTGGGCGAACGAGTTCGCCTTGGCGAAGCCGAAGAAGCCGATGCTGAGCTTCTTGTCGGCCGGGGCGGCGGAGGCCGCGCTCCCCGCCGCGTTGTCGTTGTTGGGGTTGCTGCAGGCGGTCAGGGCCGCCACGGCGGCCAGGCCGACGGCGAGGGGTCGGGCAATTCGTATCACTGGTGCTCCTCTAGTTCTGCGAAGGAAGCTCGACGAGCTCGAAAACTCCGCCAACGAGCGGCTCGTCGTCGTTTTTGTCCAGCAGTGCGAAGAGCCCCTCGGACAAAGAGGCTCGCCACGGGTCGTCGACCCAGTTGCGGTAGTCCGCGGACGAGTCCCAGTCGGCGATGACCAGGTGGGTCGCGGGGCTGTCGTCAACGGATCGCAACAGTTCGGCGGCACGGCACCCGGGGAACGCCCGGGCCCGCTCCAGGATCCGCTGATCCGCGTAGAAGGCTTCCAGCTCGCCACCGAGGCCGGCGGCGGCTTGAAGAGTGAGGACGCTGCGGATCATCGGTACCCCCGTTGTCTCGGGTGGTTGGAGTTGGCAAATGCTGACGGTGGCCGTTCCGCCACGGATGTGCGCCGAGCACAGCCGCGGCGGGCGGCGCTGTGCAGGGCCGCCCGACGGCCCGTTCACAGCAAGCGACGCCCTCACCAGCGCCGATTGACACCCCAGAAACGGCTGTGACAGGTTCGGGGCCTCGCCGCGCCAACCGGCGACCACCATCAGCTGACCCCGCGCCCGCCGGACAACGGGCCTCTTCTCGTCAGCTGTCACTCCCGCCTTGAGAAAACAGCGGCGTCGCCGTGTGCGCGGGAAAAGGCGAAAGGCGATCTCACGATGACCAGCAACAGCCGCGTCGCGATCGACGTCGGCGGCACCTTCACCGACGTCGTCGAACTCAACCCGGCGACCGGCGAGATCCGGTTCGGGAAGGTGCCGACCACGCCGTCGCAACCCACCGCGGGCGTCCTGGACGCCTTCGGCACGACCGAGGCGCCGATGGCCGAGGTCAGCATGTTCACCCACGGCACCACGCTCGGGCTCAACGCCCTGCTCACCCGGACCGGCGCCCGCACGGCGGTGATCGGCACGGCCGGCTTCCGCGACGTCTATCTGCTCGGGCGCACCGACCGGCGGACCAACTACGACATCACGTACAAGAAGCCGCCGTCGCTGGTCGAGCGGTACGACACGTTCGAGGTGCCGGGGCGCAGCCTCTTCGACGGCTCGGTGCACCGGCCGCTGGACGAGGAAGCCGCGCGTACGGTCGCCGCGACGATCGCCGAGCGGGGCTACGACTCGGTCGCGGTGGCCTTCCTCCACTCGTACGCGAACCCGGCCCACGAATCCCGGATGCGGGAGATCCTGGCCGAGGTCGCGCCGGACGTGGTCGTGACCGTCTCGCACGAGCTGTCCCGCGAGTACCGCGAGTACGAGCGCACCAGCACCGCCGTGCTCGACGCCTACGTCAAGCCGATCGTGCGGCGCTACCTGGAACGGCTCGAGGGTGAGCTGGCCGGCGGCGGCTTCGCCGGGCGATTCCTGATGACGCGTTCCGGCGGCGGCGCGATGACCGCCAGCTCGGCCCGCGAGCAACCGGTCAGCCTGATCCTGTCCGGCCCGGCCGGCGGCGTCATCGGCGCCACCGCGTTCGGCGAGCTGATCGGCCAGCCCAACCTGATCACCATCGACATGGGCGGCACCAGCCTGGACGCGTCGCTGGTGATCGACGGCGAGCCGGTGCTGCACCAGGGGGCCGAGTTCGAGAACCTGCCGATCAACACGCCGTCGCTCTACATCCACACCATCGGCGCCGGCGGCGGTTCGATCGCCTGGCTCGACGACGCGGGCGCGCTGCAGGTCGGGCCGCAGAGCGCCGGCGCCGACCCCGGCCCGGCCTCGTACGGCAGGGGCGGCACCCAGCCCACCTTCACCGACGCCGCGCTCGCGGTCGGCTACATGGGCACGACGGCGGCGCTCGGCGGCCGGCTCAGCCTGGACGACCGGCTCGCCCTGGGCGCCCTCGAACCCCTCGCCGAGAAGCTCGAGATGACGCCCCTCGGCCTGGCCCGGGGCATGATCCGCATCTCGACCACGAAGATCATGGGCGCCGTCCGGGCCATCACGGTCGAGGTCGGCCGCGACCCCAAGGACTTCGCGCTGCTCTCGTTCGGCGGCGGTGGCGGCCTGGTCGCCGTCGACGTGGCCCACGAGCTGGGCATCCCCACTGTCATCGTCCCGCCGGGGCAGGGCGCGTTCTCGGCGTTCGGCATGCTCTTCGCCGACGTGCAGCACGACTTCGCCCGTACGGCGGTGACCCCGCTGGCCGAGCTGGACACGCCGGCCGTGGCCGCGAGCTACGACGAGATGGCGGCCGAGGCGTCCGAGGCGCTGGCCGCGGAGGGCTTCGCGCCGGACAAGCAGGTGCTGACCCGCAGCGTCGACGTGCGCTACGCCGGTCAGGAGCACACCGTCACGGTCCCGGTTCCCGGCGGTACGACCGGTGTCGCGGAAGGTCTCGCGGCCGTCGTCGAGCGCGAGTTCACCGAGCTCCACGAACGGCAGTACGGCCACGTCATGGAGGACCCGATCGAGATCACCACGCTCCGGCTGCGCGCCTCGGGTCAGGTCGACAAGCCGACGCTGCCCAAGCTGGGCGTACGGGAATCCGGCCCGGCCGAGCCCGAGGGCCACCGCGACGTGTACGTCTCGGCCGATCAGCCGGCCGCGCCGTACGCGCTCCACACCCGCGAGGAGCTGCTGGCCGGCGACGAGATCGCCGGTCCGGCCGTGATCCACGAGCACACCGCGACCACCGTGATCCACGCCGGCGACCAGCTGCGCGTCGGGGCGCACGGCGAAATGGTCATCACCGTCCAGGGGGCTGCCTCATGAGTACCGTCGATTCGATCACCATCGAGGTCATCCGGCACGGCCTGCTGGCCGCGGCCGAGGAGATGGCCCGCAACCTGTGCCGGACGGCCTACAACACGGTCGTCTACGAAATTCACGACTACGGCATCGGGATCCACGACGCGAACGGCGACGTGGTGGCCGACGCGCCCGGCATCGCCGTCTTCACCCGCGGCAACGACCACGGCATCAAGCGGGCCGTGGAGTTCCTGGGCCGGGACAAGCTGCGGCCGGGCGACGTGATCCTGCTGAACTATCCGTACTGGTCGTCCGCGCACACGCTCGACCCGCTGGTGTTCGCGCCGGTGCACAGCGCGGACGGCGAGCTGATCGGCTTCACCTCGTGCCGGATCCACGTGCTCGACCTCAAGCAGAAGGACCCCGGCTACGTCCTCGACTCGACCGACATGTACCAGGAGGGCATCTTCTTCACCGCGGCCAAGCTGTACCGCGAGGGGGAGATGAACGAGGACATCTTCAACGTCGTCAAGTTCAACAGCCGGATGCCCGAGCGCACCATCGGCGACCTCCAGGCGCAGGTCTCGGCCTGTTTCTCGGGCGTACGGCGTACGCAGGAGATCGCTGCCAAATACGGGGCCGGGGTGTTGACCGAGGCCATGGCCGCGATCAACGACCACGGCGAGCGGCTGGCCCGGATCGCCCTGGCCAAGCTGCCCAAGGGCACCTGGACGGCGCACGACTTCGTCGACCAGGACGGCGTCGACCTCGACCGCATGATCAAGATGAACGTCACCGTGACCGTGACCGACGACGAGATGATCGTCGACTGGACCGGCAGCGAGAAGGACGTGCGCGGCCCGATCAACCTGCCCGTGGGCCAGACCGAGGCGTTCTGCAGCCTCATCTTCAAGTCGCTGACCACGCCCGACACCCCGGTCGTGGCCGGCAACTTCCGGCCGCTGCGCGTGATCACCGAGCCCGGCTCGGTCATGCACGCCGTACCCCCGATGCCGACCTTCACCCTGTGGACCGGCCTGCTCGGCGGCGAGGTGGTGCTCAAGGCGCTCGCCCAGGGCATGCCCGACCTGGTACCGGCCTGCTCCGGCGGCGACGTCTGCTCGATGATGGGGCTGGGCGTGAACCCGCGCAACGGCGAGGCGTGGCTGGAGGCGACGAACGAGGCGGTCGGCTTCGGCGGGCACGCCCACGGCGACGGCGCGGACGGGATCATGCACATCTCCGAGCCGGGCTGCCGCAACAACCCGGTCGAGGTGCTCGAGACCAAGTCGCCGATGTTCATCGAGTCGTACGGGTACCGGCCCGACACCGGCGGCGCCGGGCGCAACCGCGGCGGCGTCGGCGTGCAGCGGTCGTACCGGTTCACGGCCCCCTCGACCGGCATCTGCATCGTCTACAAGACCAAGACCAGGCCGTGGTCGATCGACGGCGGGGCCGAGGGCGACAACAACCACATCGTGCTCAACCCGGGCACCGACCGCGAGAAGGTCACCGGCGGCAGCTACAACCTGCTCGACACGGGCGAGGTGCTGGTCAACAACACCGGCGGCGGTGGCGGCTACGGCAACCCGTTCGACCGCGACCCGGCGAAGGTGGCGGCCGACGTCCGCAACGGCTTCGTCTCCGTGGAGGCCGCGCTCGCGTCCTACGGCGTGACGGTGGATCCGGTCACGTTCGAGGCATCCCGGTGACTTCGCTGTCGATCGTCAACGCGACGATCTTCGACGGGGTCTCGGACGACCTCAGCGAGGGCGCCGTGCACGTCGTCGACGGCCGGATCACGGCCGTCGGCGGCGCGCCGCAGCAGGCGGACAGGACCATCGACGCCCGGGGCCGGACCGTGCTCCCCGGCCTCATTGATGCGCATTGTCACGCGTACGGAATCGGTCTCGACATGCTCGAGATCGAATCGCGCCCGCTGAGCTACGTCGCGCTGGTCGCCGCTCGCCGCTTGCGAGCGGCGTTGTCCCGCGGCTTCACCACCATTCGCGACCCGTCGGGCGGCGACGCGGGACTGGACCGGGCGATCCGCGAGGGTCTGCTGCCTTCGCCGCGCTATCTGTGGACGGGCGCGGCGCTGAGCCAGACCGGCGGGCACGGCGACTTCCGGGCGGCCGACTCCGACGTGTGCGGCTGCAACACGCACACGTGCGAGGTCGTCGACGGGGTGGACAACCTGCGGGTGGCCGTGCGCGAACGGCTGCGCCGCGGCGCCCACGCCATCAAGATCATGGCGTCCGGTGGTGTGGTGTCGTTGACCGACCCGATCCGCATCCCGCAGTACTCGCCGGAGGAGATCCGGGCGGTCACCTCGGAGGCGGCGCGGCGCGGCAGCTACGTGGCGGCGCACGCCTACTCGGCCGAGTCGATCCGGCACGCCATCGACAACGGCGTGCGCACGATCGAGCACGGCAACCTGCTCGACGCCCCGACCGCGGCCGCGATGGCCGCGGCCGGCGCTTTCCTGGTGCCGACGCTCGCCGCCTACGACGCCATGGACCGCCGCGGCGCCGCGCTGGGCATGGCCGCGGTGTCCCGCGCGAAGAACCGCGAGGTCCTGGACGCCGGACGGCAGGCGGTGGTGCTCGCCCGGGAAGCCGGCGTCCAGGTCGGCTTCGGCACCGACCTGATGGGCGTCCTGGAGGACGAACAGCTCAATGGGCTGCGCCTGCAGGTCGAGGTGGACGGCGCGCTGACCGCCCTGAAGTCGGCCACCTCGGTCAACGCCGCGCTGCTGGGCCGGGACGATCTCGGCCGGGTGGCGCCGGGCGCGGTGGCCGACCTGCTCATTCTCGACGGCGACCCGCTCGCTTCGCCCTCCGTGCTGTGGGCGGGCGGGCGGACCGTGGTGCAGGGAGGCGTGGTCGTCAGCGGCTCTTCTTCTGAATAGCCTTGACCAGCTCGCCCTTCTTCATCGTGGAGCGGCCGGTGATGTCGAGCTTCTTCGCCACCTTGAGCAGGTGATCCTTGCTCGCGTTGGCGTCGACGCCACCGGCCGTCTTCGCCTTGGTGCCTCGGCCGCCGGCCGCCTTCTTGTCGCTGGGGCCCTTCTTCGCCTTGGGCTCCCAGTGGTCGCCCACCTTCTCGAAGGAGTGCTTGACGGCGGACAGCGCGGTGCGGTGGGCCCGCTCCCCCTCGCCGTACTCCTTCACGGCCGAGTCGTGCGCCTTGACGTACGTGTCCTGGGCCTTCTTCGGCGACCGCTTCAGCGTGCCCGGCAGATCCTTGCGAGCCGGCATGACAACCTCCTGGTCTCGGCTTCTCCCGTGATTTCCCGCTGGCGATCAGCTTTCCCGTGGGCGAACAGCCGAAACAGGCCTAGGCCTCGTCGCCGGCCGGGACATCGGTCAGACGACGGGCGCGGTCGCGAAGTTCCTCCGGCACCAGTTCGACGAGCTGGTCCGGGCGCAGCGGCAGGTCGAGCAGGCTCAGCTTGACGCGGGCGCGGGCGCCGTGCGCGTCCTGGTCGAAGCGGACCACGTTGGTCGCGTTCGGACGCATCCGCACCACCATGTCGGCGCCCTCGGCGATGGTGACGACGGTGGCGCCGTCGAGCGACACGCGGGTCTCGTGATCCGGCGCCCGCAGCAGGATCGTCTCGTCGCCGCCCAGCACTATCGGGCGGGTGATGCCGGACATCGGCGCGACCGGGGTCAAGCCGATCAGCGGCGCCGACGGCGAGATGATCGGGCCGCCCGCGGCGTAGTTGTAGGCGGTCGACCCGGTCGGCGTGCAGACCACCACGGCGTCGCTGCGGAAGTAGCCGAACCGCATGCCGTTGATCTTGAGGTCGAGGCTCACCGCTGTCCACGGGACCGTGGTCGTGAGGACCACGTCGTTGAAGGCCAGGGCCGGTTCCGCCTGGCCGGTCAGTTCGAGGCAGCTGTGCGGTTCGAGGCTGAAGTCGCCGGCGATCAGCCGTTCCAGGGAGTGCCGCAGTTCCCGCGGCGAGACCTCGATGAGGAAGCCGACGTTGCCGTGGTTGACCCCGAGCACCGGGGTCGGCCGACCGGCGACCAGCCGCATCGCGCCCAGCATGGTGCCGTCGCCGCCGAGGCTGAACACGAACTCCACCTCGTCGGCGAAGTCCTCGTCCGCCACCGGGTCGACGCCGTCGCCGAGCCGGTCGGCGTCCGCCGGGCGCGCCACGACCCGGATGCCGTGCCTGCCCGCGAGCGCGGTGACCGTCGCGACCGACTCGCTGACGTCGTTGCGGGGGTGAACAACCAGGCCGAGTACGCGCTTACCCATTCCCCGACCATGCCACGTCCCGATCTTCGGCGCTGCTCCTGACCGGCGCCAGCAGAAGGATCGAGAGCACCAGCACGCCGCCGAGGCTGACCGCGTTGCCGATCTTGTCGATCGTCTTGCCCACGACCGCGGCCGTGACGGCCAGGAAGCCGGCGAGCCACCGCTTGACTTCGAGGGTCATCGGGTCGCCGCCCACTTCTCGAACGTGATCCCGCCCTGCCGGAACTGCCCGACCGGCAGCAGCCCGTCGCGTGCCATGGCCCGCGCCGCGGCGCCCGGCAGTGGCAGGCTCAGCACGAGCTTGCCGGGGGCGACACGCCGCATCATGTCGGCCAGCCTGAGCACCTCCGGCCCGGCGATCTCGGGTCCCAGGCCTTGAGCCGGTCCCTCGGCCAGGCGAACCAGCTCGGCGGCGACGTCGGCCGCGGCAACCGGCCGGGTCACCATCACCGGGGCGACCTTCACCGGCCCGGGCACCCGGGCGAGCACCTGCGCTGCGAACTCGTGGAACTGGGTCGCGCGCAGCACGGTGGCCGGGATCGGACCGGCCAGCACCAGCTCCTCCTGACGGCGCTTGCCCGCGTAGTAGCCCGAGTCGACCCGGTCGACACCGACGATCGACAGCGCCACGTGGTGCTTCACGCCGGCCTTCTGCTCCGCCGCGAGCAGGTGCCGCGTCGTGGTCTCGAAGAAGCCGACCGCAGCCTTACGGCTGAGCGTCTCGATGTTGACCACGTCGATCACCACGTCGACGCCGCGCAGCGCCTCGTCGAGCCCGGCGCCGGTGGTCAGATCGACCCCGGTCGACCGGGACATCACCACGACCTCGTGGTCCGCCGCCCGCGCCTTCTCGACGACGAGCTTGCCGACCCAGCCGGTGCCACCGGCGACCGCCATCCTCATTGTGTCCATCCTTCTCGTCGACCCGGTTGCCCGAGCCCCCTGTTTCGGCTCTTCGTGGGAAGGACGAGAAGGCGGAACCTCGTGTGACACCGTGTGGCGCGGGCCATAGCGCGGCTAACCTGCCGACATGACGACGCGCGTGGTGGTGCTGGGAGCCGGCTTCGGCGGACTCGAACTGGCGACGATCGTGGGCGGTCACGCCGCCGCGTCCTCGCCCGGCGCTTCCTCAGCCGCCGGTTCCTCAGCCGCCGGTTCCTCGGCCGACGTTCAGGTGACGCTGATCGACCAGGCCGAGGGCTTCGTCTTCGGTTTCTCGAAGCTCGACGTGATGTTCGGCCGGGCCGCCCCCGACCAGGTGCTGCACCGCTACGCCGACCTGGTGAACCCCGGCGTCCGCTTCGTCAACGCCCGGATCACCGCCATCGACCCGGCGACGAAACGGGTCGAGACGACCGCCGGCCCGTTCGACGCCGACATCCTGGTGGTGGCGCTGGGCGCCGACCTCGATCCGGCCGCCACCCCCGGCCTGCTCGAGGGCGGGAACGAGTTCTACACGGTCGCCGGCGCCTTCGCGGCGGCAGACGCGCTGGCCGCGTTCGAGGGCGGCCGGGTGGTCGTGGCGGTCACCTCGACCCCGTTCAAGTGCCCGCCCGCGCCCAGCGAGACCGCGCTGCTGGCCCACGAGTTCCTCACGTCGCGCGGCCTGCCGTGCGACATCACCCTGGTCATGCCGCTGGGCAAACCGATCCCGCCGTCCCCCGACGCGTCGTCCGCGGTGCTGAAAGCCTTCGCCGAGCGCGGCATCAACTGGATCCCCGAGCGGCTGGTGCGCTCCCTCGACCCGGCCCGCAAGGTAGCCGTGCTGAGCGACGGCGCCGAACTCCCGTACGACCTGTTCCTCGGCGTGCCCGCGCATCGCGTCCCGTCGGTGGTGGCCGAGTCGGGCCTGGCAGTCGACGGCTGGATCCCGGTGGACCCGCTGACCCTGGAGACGTCCTTCCCCGGCGTTTACGCGGTCGGCGACGTGACCAGCGTCGGCACCCCCAAGGCCGGCGTCTTCGCCGAGGGCCAGGCGGCCGTGGTGGCGGCCCGCATCCTCGCCGCCGTACGCGACGAGCCCGGCGCCACCGAGTACGACGGCCGCGGCGTCTGCTACCTCGAGTTCGGCCACGACGAGGTGGCCAAGGTGGACGTGAAGTTCGTGTCCGGCCGCCCTCCCGTCGGCGCCCTCATCGGCCCGTCCCCCGCCTTGGCCGCCGACAAGCAGGCCTTCGGCCGCGACCGCATCCAACGCTGGTTCGGCCGCTCCTGGTCCCTCCCCGAAAGCTGACCCGCGTCAGGCGCGGGCGCCGATCGCCAGAGCGCGCAAGAGGAAGCGTGGCTCGGTCAGCGCGCTCGGGTGGGCCAGCATCGTGGTGACCTGACCGAGGCGCTGGTTGATCGTCTGGTCGCGCATGGACGCCTTGAACATCAGTCCGCTGGCCCAGCTGATCGCGCGGTAGCCCTTGGGATAGGGCCCGTCGACGTGCGGCAGGGCGAGATCGGCCATGGTGGAGACCTGCCACGCCGCGTCCACGACGACCTTGACGTCCCGGAAGTAGGACATGGCCGGCTTCGCGAGATCGGGCTCGCCGCGCAGATACTCGGAGAGCGCCGAGGCGTGCAGCGTCGCCGAGGTCATCCCCTGCCCGTAGACCGGGTTGAACGAGGCCACCGCGTCACCGACCGCGACCAGTCGCGCCGGGAACCGGGTCAGCCGATGGAAATCCCGCCGCCGGCTGTCGGCCTGGTGATAGGTGATGACATCGCCGACCTGCACCGCCGTCGTGGCCACCTCGCCGAACTCGGACGGGAAGTCGTCCACACACCGCTCGCGGAACTCGCCCGAGTCGCGCCCCGGCCGGTCGTCGGCGTACCCCGAGACCAGCACCGTCCACCGATCGCCCTCGATCGGCGTGAACCCGCCGATCCGCGCCACCTTGCCCGGCCCCGGATTGGCGATCGAGATGCAGGTCAGCACCTTCGCGTCGGCCGGCCGCCGGAACAGCGCGGTCGCGTAGTTGAGCTTGATCCCCATCCGCTGCATCGGCGGCTTGGGAAACCCGTGCGACTCGAGCCAGTCCCCGAGCCGGCTCGATCGCCCCATCGCGTCGACGACGAAGTCGGCAGGCACCTCCTCGTCCCCGTAGCGCACCCCGACGACGCTGTCTCCGTCGAGCACCATCCCGTCGGCGCGGCCGTGGGCCGTACGCACGTTCGGCAGAGCCAGCACCCGGTGCCGGATCAACGCTTCGAGAAAGGGCCGGCTGGAGACCAGCGCCTGCGCGGCGGGCCCGGTGGGCGGATCGCCGCGCAGCTCGCCGTCCATGTAGAACCGGTTGGTGTCGGGCGCCGGGTTGACCGCGCCGGCCGCGAGCGCCGCCTCGATGAAGCCCGGGAAGAACCGCTCCAGCTGGTTCAGCCCCGAGGGAAGCAGAGCGTGCACCTGGCTGCCCTGCGGCACCCCGGGCCGCGGCCCGATCGCGTTCTCCGGATCGGCCGCGATCTGGTCGTCGGGCACGTCGAGCCCGACGAGGTCGTCCCGCTCGATGACGAGCACCTGCTCGGCGTGATCGCTGAGCACACGGGCCGCCATCAGCCCGGCGATGCTGCCCCCGAGCACCACGGCCTGCCGGAACAGCACCCGCTGGCCCGTCGGAGGCTCGGACGTCGAAATGGCAGCGAACCTGCGCGCAGCGGTCACCCGAGCCCCCGTAAACGTTAAAGTTTCTTTCCCGGACCCACGATAGCCGGGCATCGAGAATCGTCGCTACCAGGCCATCCTGCCGAACCATCGAGCACCGCCGCAACGGCCGACGCCCGCTCCCTGGTGGTCACCGCAGGTAGGAGGCGCGAGGGCCACCGGGATGGCCAGGTGCGCAGCCGGCCTGTCGGCACCACTCATGCGGCGACTCCTTCCATCGCTTCCGGCGGGCCCGGGAGGTGGCTCGACCATAGCCGTTCCCACCGGCGGCAGTGAGTTATCCACAAGGCCCGCGGTTATCCACATTGCGGCGCTGCGAGGTTGTCGCCGAGCAGCTCATTGAGTAATGGATACCGGCCCTCGGAAAGTGGCAGTAAATAGCGTTGCCAACGACCGGCGAGCGGCCTACCGTAGTCATCACACCGGGAACAACAGGGACAAGGAGAGACCGATGTCGCGGCACGCCTCGATTACACCGCAGCTGCTCACGCCGCATGTCGGTGCCGTCCTGACGTGCGGCCTCGCACCCTACGGCAAGCCCTACCGGGCTCGGTGGCGCAGCTAGCGGAAGCTAGCGCAGAACAGCCGCCGAACCCGACAAGGGACGGCGGTTTTTTCGTTTTCCTGTGACTCCATTCCACCGGCATCGCGGGCCATTCCGCGCTGCCCAGATAATTGCGCCGGTCACCACCGGGAGCGATTGATTATTGACAACTCCACAGCGGATGGCACAACAAATCCGGAGCGAGGGAGACGGCAACCCGCGCGCCTTGGGAGCGCGAGACACCCCGTTCGATTCGGGGGCTCCGGACGAGATCTTTCAGAGCGCCGTCGTAGCTCGTCGGGCGGAACGCCGTCCCGGTACGACAGAGGTGGCCAGTTCGAGTCCGGCCGACGGCTCAAGCGGTTGTAGCTCAGCCAGGCAGAGCGCCACCCCGCCAAGGTGGAGGCGCCGGTTCGATCCCGGCCAGCCGCTTTCCGCCCTCGTAGCCCAACGGCAGAGGCACGACGTCGAGAACGTCGCCAGTGCGCGTTCAAATCGCGCCGAGGGCACGCGTCAACGCACCAAGCCGGTGCAGCACGAATGGCTCGTGCAGCCGACTCGTAATCGGCAGGTTGCGGGTTCGAGTCCCGCCGCCGGCTCACGCCCGGGTAGCCCAATGGCAGAGGCACGCCGCTCAGGACGGCGCCAGTGCGCGTTCGAATCGCGCTCCGGGTACGCATCGTGGATGTCAGGCATTGGCCCGGCGGAGGCGTTCGGCCGCCTGCGTCCGCAGCGCATCGCCGCCCGCCCGGGCGCCACCGCACAATGCCATCTCGCGGGCGTTGTACGCGGCCATCCACAAGCCGGCCGCCCATGCGACCTCGAGCTCCACGGCGGTGAACGGGCGCCCTCGAATGTCTTGATAGGCCACCAGGAAGGCCTCGGAGCTGTCGATCGACGCCAGTGTGGGCGGCCCGGCACTGGCAAACGAACCGCTCGCCGCTCCCACCAGCGCCGCCTCCGGCTGCCACGCCAGGCTGTCCCAGTCGTGCACCGTCCACATCTGCAAACCCTGCCACCGCAGGTTCTGTGCCTCGAAGTCGGCGTGGCCGAGCACGCACGGCAAACCTGCGGCCAGCAGCCGCTTCCGGGCCCGCTCAGCCGTCTCGACAACGTGCTCGGACACGACGCTTTGGTCCCGGCTGTCGAGAAAGTCGATCGCCGGCCACACCCCGGAATCGGTGTGGTCCCAGCGCACCCAGGGCGGATTCGGCAGCGGCGGCGCGACGCTCACGCCGGCAAGCTCGGCCATCAGCCGAGCGAACACCTCCGCGCAACGCCTGGCTATGTCCGGCGAGTCGCCGTGCAACACCTCGCCGCCGGGCCGGTACTCCTCGGCGTGCACGGCCAGCGCACCGACACTGATCACCGGCGTGAGCGGCCGGGCACAGGGGAACCCGCGCTCGGCCAGCCGGGCCTGCGCCGCGACACACGACGCGGCCCGGCCGTCGTCGGCGCGCGCCTTGACCACGACGTCCCCGCCACCGGCCAACCGCAGACCGAACACCGTCGAGACCTGCTGCGACCGGAACAGCACGGTGGTGGGTTCGCCGCCCAAATGGTCAAGACACCAAGCCCGCAACCAGTCCGGCATCTCATCCCTCCAGGGCTCGTAGCTCATCTGGTAGAGCGCCGCTCTCGCACAGCGGAGGTGGCCGGTTCGACTCCGGCCGGGTCCACGTCACGCGTTGGCACGCAACACGTTGACGGCCTGCACGGTGGCGTAGCCGCGCCATTCCAGGGCCGCCGCCGGGCTGAACGCCGTGAACGTGATGTCCCAGCCGCCGTCCGGCTTCTGCTGTGCGGCCAGCCGGGTCAGGTCGGCCGTGACGGCGTCCCGGTCGAACACCGCACGCGACGCGGAGTGCGGGTGGGGAGTGAAGTCGAGCAGATGCAGCACTTCGCCCGCCGCGCCCCCGGCAACAGGCGTCGGTCCGTCCATGCGTACGTGGGAAGCGAACCCGTCGAGAAGCGAGCGGGCCCGGGCCGAGGTGGGCGCCACGGCGTCCAGGAAGTGCATCGCGAACATCACCTCGTGGGCGGCCGGCGTCCCGGATGTCTGCTCGATCCCGTCCAGGCAGTAGTCGGTCGCCGCCTTCAGCCACGGGTGGTCGGCGACGTCCTTGCGGTGCCCGGTCAGCCGGTGCGCCTGCGCGGCCAGCTGGGTCGTCATCTGGAGGGACGACGTGCCCGGGTCGGCGTTGATCCAGTGCGGCGCGCTGCCGTCGGTGTCCGGGTAGGGCAGGGCGAACGGTGTGCCGCCGTCGGCCAGCGCGTGCGCGGCGAGCCAGTCGCACAGATCCACCGTCCGGCTGCTGGTGTCGCGAACGTCAGCCAGGACTTCCAGGGCGTGCATGGCCGCGACCGGCTGGCTGGTCGTCGACCGCAGATCCGGTTCGAGCGCCCAGCCGTACCCGCCGTCGAGGTTGCGGTGGGCGTCGAGCGCCAGGAGGACTTCGCCGGGCGAGCCCTCCCCCAGCAGGTGTCGCAGCCGGCGTCGCTCCAGGACGCGGGCGTGGGTCGTCACGAACGAGACCGCGGCATCGAGATCAAAGTTCATGGAAGGCATCCTTCCCCAGTCGCCGTAGCTCAGCAGGTTGGAGCGCCGCCCTGATAAGGCGGAGGCCGGTGGTTCGAGCCCACCCGGCGACACGATCACGGAGACGCCAGCCGATGGGTGCCGGCCGCCGCCTCGAAAGCGGTTGGGGGTCAGACCCCGTGGGCGTTCGACTCGCCCCGTCTCCGCCACGCGCCGCTGGCTCAACTGGTAGAGCAACGGACTCTTGATCCGTGGGTTCGGGGTTCGATTCCCCGGCGGCGCACTTGCAGGGTGGAGGAGTTCGGTCGTCCTCGCCGGTCTCATAAGCCGGAAAGCGCGGGTTCGAATCCCGCCCCTGCTCCCGTTCCGGTAGCTCAGCGGGAGAGCGCCGCCCCGACAAGGCGGAGGCCGCTGGTTCGATCCCAGCCCGGAACACGCAGCCCGGAGGCACGCAGCCGGGAACACGAACGTCCGTATGGCTCAGCGGGAGAGCGTCCCCTTCACACGGGGAAGGTCCCAGGTTCGAATCCTGGTACGGACACTGTGGCTGTAGCTCAGAGGGCAGAGCGCCGGGACGTGGCCCCGGAGGTCGCCGGTTCGAAACCGGCCAGCCACCTTTGCGCGTCGTGGACGGCGGCACGTCCAGCGGTCCGTAAAACCGTCGCCTTTCGGCAGACCTGGGTCGGCACCAGGGACGCGCACCACAGTCGCATGCCCGAGTGGTCAGGGAGCCGCCTGCAAAGCGGTCCACGCCGGTTCGAATCCGGCTGCGGCTTCGATTGCCATCCGCTGTGGAGTTGCCCGAGCGGCCGCCGTCGTCGTGGAGGGCGCCGGCTTCCGCGACGGACGGTAACGACGTGGTCCGACAAGGGACGGGGCGAGAGCTGTCGCGTACGCCGAGCGGCCCGGTCGCGCCGGAGTAGCGTGACGCGGGTGCCAGAGATCGTCACCGCGGTTCGGGACGGCGTCGGATGGGTCACCATGAGCAACCCCGCCCGCCGTAACGCGCTGTCTACCGCCATGCTTGCCACGCTCGAGTCCGCCGTACGGGAAATGGACCTTGATCCTGGGATCCGGACCGTCGTGCTTCGTGGAACCGGCGAGACGTTCACGGCCGGGGCGGACATCTCCGAGTTCGCGGCCCACCACGACTCGGTGGCGGCGCGCGAGACGTGGGAGCGCACGCTGACCGGGCTGTTCGAGACGCTGAGCGGGCTGACCACACCGCTGATCGCCATGATCCGCGGCCACTGTTTCGGCGCCGGGATGGCGCTCGCGCTCAGCGCCGACCTGCGCATCGCGGCCGAGGGCAGCACGTTCGGGATCCCCGCGGCCCGGCTCGGCATCGGGTACCCGTTCGCCCTGGCGCAGACGCTTGTGCACGTGGTCGGTCCCGCGCACGCGGGCGAGATGCTGTTCACGGCACGGGCGTACGCGGACCGCGAGGCCCTCGGCGCGGGCCTGGTCAACCGCCTGGTTCCGGCCGGCGAGCTCGAAGCCGACGTGATCGCCACGGCGAACGCGATCGCGGCCAACGCCCCACTCGCCGTGCGGGCGGCCAAGGCGGCGATCAAGGCGGCCGCGTACCCGTCCATGATCGAACGCGCCCACGAGTTGATCGCCGCCACGGTCGGTTCCGACGACGAGCGCGAGGGGCAGCGAGCGTTCATGGAACGCCGCCCGCCGGAATTCCGGAACCGCTGAATATATTGACGACTATTAGTAAGTCTTGCTAAAAGTTAGTGACCCGAGTCATCCCCACGGCGCGACCCCCTGTGCGCCGGACACGAAGGGTCACCATCCCCATGGCAATCAGAAGAAGCCGGTGGGCCGCCGCGGCCACCGCGTTCACCGTCGCCGCCGTCGGCACCCTCACGGCGCTGGCCGTCCAGGGCACGTCCGAGGCGGCCGTGCTGCCCAACGGGTTCAAGAGCGTCGGCTACATGCCGTCGTGGGCCGGCAACGTCACGAGCGTCCAGTACTCGAAGCTGACCCACATCAACTACTCGTTCGCCCTGCCCAACGCGAACGGCACCCTGCAGCCGATCGAGAACACGGCGAAGCTCCAGCAGCTCGTCACCCTCGGTCACCAGAACAACGTCAAGGTGTCGCTCGCGATCGGCGGCTGGAACGACGGCAACGACTCCGCCTTCGAGTCGCTCGCCGCCAACTCCGGCACCCGGACGGCGTTCGTCACCAACGTCATGAACACCGTCCGCCAGTACGGGCTGGACGGCGTCGACATGGACTGGGAGTACCCGGACCCGGGCACCTCCGGCAACAACTACACCGCGCTCATGCAGCAGCTCAGCACGGCCCTGCACAACGAGGGCAAGCTGCTCACGGCCGCGGTCGTCAGCGAGGGCGGCACCGCCAACGGCGTCCAGCCGGCCGTGTTCGGCTACGTCGACTGGCTCAACATCATGGCGTACGACGGTGGGTCGCCGCACGCCAACTACGACTGGTCGATCAACGCCGCCAACTTCTGGAAGAACCGGGGCCTGCCCAAGGCCAAGACCGTCCTCGGGGTCCCGTTCTACAGCCGGCCCGGCTATCTGACGTACGCCCAGCTCGTCGCCCAGGACCCGGCCAACGCCAACCGTGACTGCACGCCGTCGGGCGAGTGCTACAACGGTCTGCCGACCATCCGCCGCAAGACTCAGTGGGCCATGGCCAACGCCGGCGGCATCATGAACTGGGAGCTCTCGCAGGACGCGACCGGCGCCAACTCGCTGGTCAGCGCGATCTACGAGACCGTCATGGGCGGCAGCGGCCCGACCACCCCGCCGCCGTCCGGCCGCACCGGCCGGATCACCGGCATCGCCGGCAAGTGCGTCGACATCGCCGCCGCCAGCAGCGCCAACGGCACGGCCGTCCAGCTGTACGACTGCAACGGCACCACCGCTCAGAACTGGACCGTCGGCACCGACGGCACGATCCGCGCCCTCGGCAAGTGCCTGGACGTGGCCGCCGCCGGCACCGCCAACGGCTCGCTGGTGCAGATCTACGACTGCAACGGCACGAACGCACAGAAGTGGCAGGCCCAGTCCAACGGCACCCTGGTCAACACCGGCAGCAACCGGTGCCTGGACGCGTCCAACAACTCGTCCGCCAACGGCACCCGCCTGCACATCTGGGACTGCTTCGCCGGCGCCAACCAGCGCTGGGTCCTTCCCTGAGCTCGTGCCTCTGAACCAGTGCCTCTGAAGGGTTAACCCATGCGGTCCGTCTCCCCCACCGGGAGGCGGACCGCCGCTCTTCCGGGCGACTGACCTGGGGCTTTCCCGTCGGCACGATCGCCTCATGCTTCGTCGTGTATCCAGCTCGGTCGACCGGAACCCTTCCCCGTCGTGGCTCTGGTAATGACCTTCGCGGCCCTGGCCGCCGCCGCCTGGGGAGTCTCCGACTTTCTGGCCGGCTTGCTGGCCCGCCGCCTTCCGGTGCTGACCATTCTGATCGGCTCGAAGATCGCCGCCATGCTGCTGGCCCTGGTGGTGGTCGCCTTCCGAGGCGTCCCACCGCCGGCTGATCCACGCCTCTGGCTGGGCGTCGCCGCGGGGCTCGTCGGCTTCCCGGCGATGGGGCTGCTGTATCGGGCCATGCGGGACGGCTCGCTGGTCGTGGTGGCGCCGGTGGCGGCCGGCGCTGCGCTGGTGCCCGTGCTTTGGGGCCTGGTGCACGGCGAACGGCTCGGGACGGTGGCCGGGCTCGGGGTCGTGATCGGGCTGGTCGGGATGACGATGGCGAGCTGGCCCGTCGCCTCGACGGCCCCCGGGCGGACGCGGCGGTCGGCGCAGTGGTGCTCGCTCGGAGCGGCGGCCGGGCTGGGGGGTCTACTTCGTGCTGCTGCACGAGGCCGGGGCGGCGGATCAGATCTGGGCTACGGCTTTCGCTCGCATCACCGGCGGCTCTCTGGCGCTGCTCTTCATGATCGCGTCGAGCCATCGCCTCTTCACGACCACGTCGGGCCGGCGAATTTTCATGATCGCCGTGAGCCACCGCCTCCCCCGCCCACAGAGAGGATGTTGGTGAGCACCTCCCGCCGGGGTGTGACCCACCCTCCCACTGACT
>NZ_JAHWFK010000064.1 GCF_019710575.1 Paractinoplanes polyasparticus
CGCAGGATGGGCGCGCCGGGCGAGTAGTGCATGGTCGACGCCGAGTAGTAGTAGGCGTCCCCGACCCGGATGATGTCGCCGTCGGCGAAGTCCTGCCACACCACCGGATTGGTGAAGGTCCCGGTCGGCGGCGGCGTCGTGGGGGTGGTGCCACCGACGCGGACCAGTTGCCACTGCTGGTTGGTCCCGTTCCAGTCGGCGTACTGCACGATGTTGCCGCCGTCGGCCGTGGAGGCGCCCTGCACCTCGACGGCCTTGCCGCTGTTCCGGTTGATCAACTGGATGTAACCGTCGATGTCCTGCACGCTGAACTGCTGATTGGCGGCGTTGTTGTCCGACCACTGCACGATCGCGCCGCCGTCCGCCGTCGAGGCGCCCGAGACGTCCAGCACCTTGCCCGACAACCGCGACTTCAGCCGGTAGAAGCCACCCCCGGAGTCGACGAACTGCCACTGCTGCTGGCTCCCGTCGTTACGGGCCCACTGGGTGATCCGGGCCCCGTCGGTGGTGGCCAGGTTGTACACGTCGATGGCCTTGCCGCTGTTGCGATTCACCAGCACGTACGACGCGCTGGTGTCGATGGTCGCAGCCGAAGCGGCCGGGGCGGCGACAACCGTGACCGCTGTGCCGGCCAGCAGTGCCAGCACGGCGGTAATCGCGAGATACCCGCGCCGCCAACGCCTTTTGAGAGGTGTGCCGCATGCGTACATTCGCCGCTCCTGGCCGTTGCATTCCGGTAAAGGTTAACGTTCACATCTCGCCGATGACTAATTCCCGCGGACTGAGCGATCAGGAGGTGCGGACATCAGACATCCAAGGATGGCAATGTTGCCAGAGTGTTTCAGTAGGCTCAAGGGCACCGGCCACCGAAGTTCCCTGGACCGTCGTTCTACCTGGTGGAAGCACTGTATTCGGATTCCGTGGCCCCACCGCCACCGGGTGCCACCACCGAGGACCGAGCCGCCACCGATCCAGGTCGTAACACTTTTTCGGTGCCATTCTCGGGAGTCTTGTCTGTCGATTTACACGGATGGCGACCAACGAAAAGGTCGACGGCCATTCGGCGCACACCATGACCGCGGCCAACTGCGGCCCATTCGAATAGCCGCCGGACGTGCCGAGAATTGTTTAGGCAATGCCGGCAGACCGGCCCGGCGGGGAGCCGTCCGGTGACCTCAAACTGGGCCGAGGAAACTCGACAGGAGTTGCCTGAACTCGTGCGGATGCTCGATCGCCGGCACGTGCCCGCATCGGCCGAGCACGTGCAGACGGACATCGGCGAGGTGTTCGAGCAGGGGCAGGGCAGCCGTCCCCAGCGGGGTCAGCCTGTCCTCAGCGCCGTGAACGAGCAGCACGGGCGCGCGAACCGCGGCCAGCGTCGGCGCCGAGAGGGTGAGCTCGTCGGCCCACCGTGCCCTGGGCGGGGGGAACAACGACGCGAATGCGCCCGCCCCTGCTCGCATCGCGGCCGCACGGGCATCGACGGCCGAATCGGTCACGAGCGCCTGGTCGAGGACGAGGCGACTCAGCATGTCTCGCGCCCCGAGCGGGCCGGCGGGAGCGGCCCAGACCGCGTCGAGATCGGCGGACAGCGGCGCGCCGGGGGCGCCCATCGTCGAGACCGCCACGACCCGGGTGATCTGCTGGGGGCGCACGGCCGCCAACGCCAGCGCCACGGCGCCGCCCATGGAATGACCCACCACGGCGTAGCGCTCGACACCGAGAGCATCCATCAGGCCCGCGGCCTGACCCGTCCACAGCTGGAGCCCACCCCGGGAGCCCGCCGGAACGGGTGTACTGCCGAATCCCGCCTGGTCAGGAGCTACCCAGCGCCAGGTCGGGCCCAGCGCCTGCACCGTCGCTGCCCAGGCGCCGGACCCGGTCGTGCCGGGTCCGGAGCCGTGCAGCATCAGCACCGCGGGTCCGGTGCCGCTTTCCATGATGTGGACGGGCGAACCGTCGACCGTGACGGTCCGAAGTGCCGTCACTGGCTGACGGACTTGGAAAAGACCTCCATCATGGCCCGGCCGAATTGCGGCATGTCGGGCCAGCCCCGGCACGAGACGAGGTTGCCGTCCACGACGTCGGGCGCGTCGATGACCGTCGCGCCCGCGTTCTCCATGTCACCGGTGATCGGCGGGAAGCATGCTGTCTTGCGACCCTTCAGCAGGCCGTACACCGCCGGCACCTGCGCGCCGTGGCACACCAGCGCGATCGGGAGGTTGCGCGCGAAGAAGTGCTCGGTGATGCGCCTGACGTCGGCGTCGACCCGGATCCACTCGGGGGCGCGTCCCCCGGGGATGATGAGGGCGTCATAGCGCTCGACGTCGACCTCGGCCCAGGGCACGTCGACCGGCAGCTTCCGGCCGTTCTTCTCCACGTAGGCGTCGGAGTTGGGGTCGAACTCGTGGATGACCAGTTGCACGTCACGCATCGTCCGTGACGAGACGTCAACGTCCCAGCCGCCCTCCTGCACGCGATAGTAGGGATACATGGTGTCGAGCTCCTCGGCGGCGTCGCCGGTCAGGAGCAGCGCTCTGGGCACCTGCTTCTCCTTACACGTGGGGGCGAGTGATCTGGATCAAATCGGATCCGATCCGATCCGATGAGTCAGCATTGCTCGGCCCAGGCCGCCCGTCAAGCGTCCGCCGCCATTGCTTCCTCGTCCTTGGCCTCGTCGAACAATCGCCGGAAACGGTCGCCGGACCGCAGGATGTGCCGGCGCATCGCGTAGGCGGCGGCATCGGGATCCCGCGCGGCGATCGCGGCCACAACTTCCTCGTGCTCGGCCATGGCCAGGTGCGTGACCTGGGTGTCGCGGTGAAGCCGGAAGAGGTGCACGTGACTGTGCAGGCGGGCGAGCGTTTCCCGGATGACCTGGTTCTCCGCGCTCAGGGCGACGAGATCGTGGAAAGCGGCGTCGCGCAGCCCGAAGGCGCCATAGGCCGTGGGCCCGCTGCCCCCCTCCAACTCCGCCATCTCCTCGAGCATTCGCCGCAGACCGGCCACCTGCTCCAGCGATGCGCGTTCGGCGGATCTGCGCGCCGCGGCCGGCTCGAGGAGCAGCCGGACCTCGAGCATGTCCTCGAAGCGGTGACGGGTGATCTGCGGAGGAATGCGGTAGCCGGCGTGGGGCACACGCACGACCAGGCCCTCGGCCTCCATGCGGTTCAGAGCGTCCCGGATCGGCGTCTGCGAGACCCCCAGCTCCCGCGCCAGGACGTCGATCGTGACGCGGGAGTCGGGCTCGATCCGTAGCGACATCAGCTGCCCGAGCAGGGTGTCGTACACCTCGTCGGCCAGCCGGCCGCCGGATCTTCCCGGCGGCGCCGCACCCGTCACGGACCTGCGGCCCCGCGCGATCATCGCTCCGTCGTCCATCGTGACCTGAAGTCCTTTCCTGCGTCTTCGCGAGCCCGTTGACATCGATCACAACGCTGCGGCATGCTGACGCCCACGCCGGATCGTATAGGAAATTCGCCGGATGATCGCCATCCGGCACATCGCGGAACCGCCTTCCGTCGCTCAACGTCGATCACTGACGTTCCCATGAGCATGCTCGACGTCCTGCCCGGTTCGGCAACCGGCCGCATCAAGACCCGGCACAACGCGGCGTACTCGTCACACCGGCTCCTGCGACAGCCGGGCACCACGCCCGGACAACCCAGCAACTGCTCGGCGAAACACACGTAGCGAGGCCCTGGAAGTCCCCACCCGGAAAGCAGGCAGAAAGATGCGGCATCCGAAGCGAACAGGACGAATATCCGTTGCCGGCCGAAAGGTGCAGCTGGCCACGGCGGCCATGTTGCTGCTGGCCACGACCGTGGCGGCGTGCGGCGGCGACGGCCAGGACGACGACGCGAAGGCGAGCGCTCCCAAGGCGCCGGCGACCATCCCGGAGCTCACCAAGGACCCGCTGACGCTCAGCTTCATCTGGTTCGAGTGGCCCCCCGCCAAAGCCCTGGAGGCCTTCGCGAACGAGGAGTACAAGAAACAGCGGCCGAACGCGACCATCAAGGTCAACACCGTGCCGAACGCGAACTGGCACGACGCGATGTTCACCCAGTTCGCCGCGCGCAAGACCGACTTCGACGTCGCGATCCTGGACTCCCAACACATCGGCGAGGCCGTGACGAACGGCAACATCCTCGACCTCACCGACTTCGTGAAACAGAACATCGACGTCAAGGCCTACAACCCGTATCTCCTGGCGGCCTACGGCCAATACCCCCAGGCGGAGACCGGCAAGCGCGACGAGAACGCCAGCCTGTACGGACTGCCGCTGCTCGGCGACACCTGGACGATGATCTACCGCAAGGACCTGATCGGCGACAAGCCGCCGCAGACCTGGGACGAGATGATCTCAGCCGCCGCGAAGTGCCAGGCGGACAACCCGGGCGTCAGCGGGCTGGCTTTCCACCAGGCCAACGGCTCCGACGCCGCGGCCGTCACCTACAACACGGTCAACGGCGTCTACGGCGGCAACCTGTGGGACGCCAAGACGCGCAAGATCGATGGCGTCGTCAACGACGCCGCGGGCCAGGAGGCGATGGACGTCCTGGTCAACAAGATGAAGCCGCTGACCGCCAAGGGCTCCGGCAACTGGTTCATCGACGAGGTGAACGCGGCGGTCGCCCAGGGCAAGGCCTGCATCGCGTTCAACTGGATCGCCGCCAGCGGCGGCCTGCTCGACCCGAAGGAGTCGACGCTCGGCAAGACGCGGGAGCAGATTCTCGACAAGCTGGGCTTCGCCACCCTGCCGGCCCAGAAGACGAACCTGGTGCCTCTCGGCGGCATGGGCATGCACGTGTCGGCCTACTCTTCCGCGGCGAACCAGGCCGAGGCACTGAATTTCATGAAGTGGTTCGAGCAGCCTGACATCCAGAAGAAGTGGGCCGCCGCCGGCGGCGTGCCGTCGCGCACGGACGCCCTGGAGTCGTCCGAGTTCCTCAACGCCGGGCCGTTCAACAAGGTGTACGCCGACTCGGTCCCGCGGATGCGGGACATGTGGAACGTGCCCGAGTACGCGCGCCTCGTCGACATCGAGAACACCAACGTGAACGCAGCTCTCAACGGCGCGAAGAAGCCGAAGGAGGCACTCGACGACATCGCCAAGGAACAGCAGAGCGTGCTCGACTCCAGCGGCCGCAAGGGCGGCGGCGGACTGTGAGCGATCCCGTCTCGCTGACGACCGACCGCCCGGGGCAGGTGGCGACGCCGACGCCGCCTGCCCCGGGTCGGTCCCGCTGGTTGAGCGACCGCCGGCTCGCCGTGGCCTTCATCGCTCCCGCGTTGCTGTTGTTGCTCGCCATGTCGGTGTTCCCGTTGCTCTGGGCGCTGTACCTGTCTTTCACCGACTACTCGGCCACCCGCGGGGGGCCCGCTCATTTCGTGTGGTTCGAGAACTACACGGCCATCCTGACGTCGGCGCAGGTGCACACGAGGGCCTTGACGACGTTGATCTACGTGGTCGGCGCGGTCACTCTGCAGACCGTGCTCGGCTTCACCATCGCGTACCTGATCTCCCGGCGCACGCATGGGCGAGGACTGCTGACCACTCTGTTCCTGGTGCCGATGATGCTGTCGCCGGTCGTGGTCGGGCTGTTCTGGCGCTTCATGCTGGACGCGCAGTTCGGCGTGATCAACAGCATGCTGGGCTCGATCGGGCTGGGGCAGGTGGAATGGCTCACCCAGCAGCGAACGGCACTGATCTCCCTGATCGTGGTCGACACCTGGCAATGGACGCCGTTCATCATGCTCATCGCGCTGGCCGGCCTGACCGCGGTTCCCAAATACCTGTACGAGGCCGCCTCGATCGACCGGGCGTCCGAGTGGTTCCGGTTCCGCACCATCACTCTTCCGCTGGTGTGGCCGCTGCTTCTCATCGCCGTGCTGTTCCGGGCCATCGAGGCCTTCCGGCTGTTCGACCTCGTCTACATCCTCACCAACGGAGGGCCGGGAGTCTCCACCGAGACGTTGTCGTTCCACGTCTACAAGGTCGCGTTCCTGGGCTTCAACACCGGAACCGCCTCGGCGTACGGGATTCTCATGGTCCTCGTGGTCATCGTCCTCACGCAGCTCTACCTGCGCTACCTGAACAAGCTCAAGGAGGACTGATGGCCGTCTCCATCGACGAGGCCGTGTCCCCCGGTCCGGTCCGGGATCACACCGCCCCCGCGCCCCGCCGCGGTGGCCGGGGCCGCTCCGTGCTGGAGCTCGCGTTGCTGGTCGTGCTGGCCGCCGTGATGCTCTTTCCGGCGCTGTGGATGCTGGAGACGTCCATCAAGGAGAACCGCGACGTCTATGCCATCCCGGCCAAGTTCTTCGACTTCACGGTCACCCTGGACCACTTCAGGGACGTGTTCGTCGCCCCCGGCGGCGGCCGCTCGGCCGTGTCCGTCTCGTTCCTCAACTCCGTCGTGGTCGCCGGCGTCTCCACGCTGCTGGCCACCGTGCTGGGGGTCCCGGCGGCCTGGGCCTACTCACGCTTCTCCGTGAAGGCCAAGAAGGACCAGCTGTTCTTCATCCTGTCCACCCGCTTCATGCCGCCGGTGGTGGTCGTGATCCCGATCTTCCTCATGTACCGCCAGGTCGGGCTCATCGACAGCAAGCTCGGCCTGATCCTCATCTACGCCGCGTTCAACGTCCCGTTCACGATCTGGATGATGAAGGGGTTCGTCGACGAGGTGCCCCCCGAGTACGAGGACGCTGCCATGCTCGACGGCTACACCCGCTTGCAGGCCTTCTGGAAGTTCACCCTCCCCCTGCTGGTGCCCGGCATCGCCGCGACGGCGGTCTTCGCCCTCATCTTCTCGTGGAACGAGTTCGTGTTCGCCATCTTCCTCACCTCCAGCGACGACGTGCGGACGGCCCCACCCGCCATTGCCGGCCTCATCGGCGGCACCACAGTGGACTGGGGTCTCGTGGCGGCCGCCTCCGTGGTGTTCGCCCTACCGGTACTCATTTTCGCGTACCTGGTACGCAAGCACCTCGTCGCCGGTGTGACGCTCGGGGCGGTGCGACGCTGATGGCCGGCATCGAGGTGACCGCCCTGCACAAGCACTACCCGGACGGCACGGTCGCGGTCGATCAGGTGGATCTGTCCATTCACGATGGTGAGCTGTTCGTGATGCTCGGCCCTTCGGGTTGCGGCAAGACGACCACGCTGCGGGCCATAGCCGGCCTGGAGCGGCAGACGACGGGCGACATCCGCATCGGCGACACGCTGGTCAACGACCTGCCGCCGGCCGAGCGCGACATCGCCATGGTGTTCCAGTTCTACGCCCTCTACCCGCATCTGAGGACCCGCGACAACCTCGCCTTCCCGCTGCGGGCCGAGGGACTGCCCAAGGCGGAGGTACGTGAACGGGTCGAAGAGGCCGCCCGGCTGATGCGGCTCGAACCGCTGCTGAACCGGCGACCGAGCCGGCTGTCCGGCGGGGAACAGCAACGCGTCGCGCTCGCCCGCGCCCTGGTGCGACGACCGCGCGCCTTCCTCATGGACGAACCTCTCACCAACCTGGACGCCGAGCTGAGGGCGGACATGCGTACGGAGATCAAGCACCTGCAGGGGGAACTGGGGACGACGATGGTCTACGTCACCCATGACCAGGTCGAGGCGATGTCGCTGGGCCACCGGATCGCCATCCTCAACAAGGGCCGCGTCGAGCAGATCGGCACGCCGCTGGAGGTCTACGACCGTCCGGCGAGTCTCTTCTGCGCCGCGTTCATCGGCTCCCCGCCGATGAACCTGATCGACGTGGAGGTGGCCGACGGGAAGCTGCGCAGTGAGGGCGGACTGGTCCTCACGCCACCGCCGGGCCTGCCGCGCGACCGTCGCCTGGTCGCCGGCGTCCGGCCGGAGGCGCTGGAAGTCACCGAAGCCGGTGCGGAACGTTCGGTCCCGGCCCGCGTGGTCTCGGCGGAGTGGCTGGGCGACGAAATCATCTACGTGGTCGACCACGGCGGCCGGCGCGAATCGCGGGTCCGGATGGCGCCGACCGTCCGTTTCGCCACTGACGCACCGGTCGGGCTGCGGCACACCGGCGGGACCCCGGCGGTCTACGACGTGAGCACGGAAGAGCTGGTGGCCTGATGGGAACCGTGGCAGCGCACGGGCTGCGCAAGTCCTTCGACAAGGTTCAGGCCCTGGACGGGGTGACGCTGGACGTGCCGGACGGCTCGTTCTTCGTCGTGCTCGGACCCTCCGGGGCAGGCAAGACGACGACCCTGCGAGCGATCGCCGGCCTGGAGAAGCTCGACGCCGGGTCGGTCCATCTGGACGGGAGGGACGCGACCGGTGACACCCCGGCCGCACGCGACCTGGCCATGGTCTTCCAGAACTACGCCCTCTACCCGCGGCGCACGGCGTACGAGAACATCGCCTCGCCGCTGCGGGCACGCCGGTGTTCCTCGAGCGAGATCGCCGCTGCCGTCGACCGGATGTCGAGCCTGCTGCACATCGAACGTCTGCTGCAGCGTCGCCCCGCGCAGCTGTCGGGCGGTGAGATGCAGCGCGTCGCCCTGGCCCGGGCCCTGGTTCGGAGCCCGCGCGCATTCCTCATGGACGAGCCGCTGACCAACCTCGACCTCAAGCTGCGCGTCGAGATGCGCACCGAGCTCACCCGCATCCACCGCAGCCTCGGCGCCACCTTCCTCTATGTGACCAACGACCAGGTCGAGGCCCTGTCCATGGCCGATCAGGTCGCGGTCCTCAAGGAGGGGAAGGTGCAACAGGTCGGAACACCGACCGAGGTGTACGAGCGGCCGGCCAACCGGTGGGTCGCCGGATTCGTCGGGAGCCCGCCGATCAGCCTGCTCGCCTGCCGTGCCGAGGGCGATCGTCTGGTCGGTGCGGAAGGCTGGACGCTGCCCCGGCCCCGCTGGACCACGGCTGAGGACGGTCGCGCGCTGCTGCTGGGCCTGCGCGCGGAAGACCTGTCCGTCGAGCAGCGTGGGGACGCGGCGTTGCCCGGCGAGCTCTACGGACTTGAGCCGCTCGGTGACCGGACGGTCGTCGACGTCCGCGTCGGAACGGAGATCCTCAAGGTCAAGGCGCGACCCACCGTCACCGGCACGCAGGGCGAGCGGCTCCAGGTCACGGTCGACCTGGACCGTGCGCACCTGTTCGACGCGGGCACCGGGCTGTCGCTGTCCCGGGCCGGGCGGTGACCGCGATGAGTGACCCGATGAACGCCCTGGCCCCCGAGCACCGGCGGCTGCGGGTCGGCGACGCCTGGCGCGACGCCGCCGGCGGAGCCACCTTTGCCGTCGAGGACCCGGCCACCGGCAAGACCATCGCCGAGGTGGCGGACGCCGGCGTCGGTGACGGGCTGGCCGCCCTGGACGCGGCGGCCAAGGCCATGGCGGAGTGGGCAGCGACCCCGCCGCGGAAACGGTCGGAGTTGCTGACCGCGACGTACCGGGCTCTCACCGAGCGATCCGAGGAGGTCGCCCGGCTGATAACGCTCGAGATGGGCAAGCCGCTCGCCGAGGCTCGGGCCGAGGTGGCGTACGGCGCCGAGTTCTTCCGTTGGTTCGCCGAGGAGGCGGTGCGCGTCGAGGGGCGCTACAACACTGCTCCCGCCGGCGGATATCGCATCCTCACCGTGCCGAAGCCGGTCGGACCGTGCGTCTTCGTGACGCCCTGGAACTTTCCGTTGGCCATGGGCGCCCGCAAGATCGCTCCTGCACTGGCCGCGGGCTGCACGACGATCACCAAGCCGGCCGGCCAGACGCCACTGACCATGCTGCTGCTGGCCCGCATCATGGAGGAGGCCGGCGTTCCCGCGGGCGTCGTCAACGTGGTGACCACCAGACGTTCCGGCGAGGTGGTCTCGGCGCTGCTGGCCGACCGCCGGACCCGCAAGCTGTCATTCACCGGGTCGACCGAGGTCGGGCGTGTGCTGCTCCGGCAGGCTGCGGACAACGTGCTCCGCACGTCCATGGAACTGGGCGGCAACGCGGCCCTGATCGTGTGTGCCGACGCCGACCTGGACGTCGCGCTCGACGGTGCGATGGTGGCCAAGATGCGCAACATCGGGGAATCGTGCATCGCGGCCAACCGGATCTACGTCGAGGAGCCGGTTTTTGAGGAGTTCACGGCGCGCTTCGCCGAGCGGATGGGCGCGCTCTCGGTGGGCCATGGTCTCGACGACGGCGTGGACGTCGGGGCGTTGATCGACGAGGCCTCGGTCACCAGGATCGACGAGCTCGTCGCCGACGCGGTCGATCGCGGCGCCCGGGTCCTGGTGGGCGGCGAACGTCCGGACGGGCCGGGCCACTTCTACCCGCCCACGGTCCTCGTCGACATGCCCGGCGATGCGCTGATGCTCGAGGCGGAGATCTTCGGCCCGGTGGCGCCGATCATCTCGTTCACGTCCGACGACGAGGTAATGGCGAAGGCCAACGACACCGAGTACGGACTGGTCGGCTACGTCTTCACCCGGGACCTCCAGCGGGCGCTCCGGTTCACCGAGGGGCTGGATACCGGGATGCTCGGCGTCAACCGCGGCCTGATCTCGGACCCGTCAGCTCCGTTCGGAGGCGTGAAGCAGTCCGGGATCGGCAAGGAGGGGTCGCACGAAGGCATCCAGGAGTACCTCGACCTCACGTACGCCGCGATCGACCTACCGTGACCGCCGACGTTCCAGGGAGGCACTGACATGCTTGAGACCGTCCGCGGACCACGCCAGCTGATCATGGGTGAAGGGGTCGCGCAGAACATCCCCCGGGTAGTGGCCGAGCTCGGCTCGCGAGTCCTCGTCGTGACCGACCACGTCCTTCTGGGGCAGCCGGCCGTGGCCGGGATCGTGGCCGCCGTACGGGAAAAGGTCGATGCCCTCGAGGTCTTCTCCGACGGGACTCCGGACGTGCCACTCGCCGACGTCGCCCTGGCCGTCGCGGCCGCTGCCGAGGTGGACGCCGACGTGATCCTCGCCATCGGGGGCGGCACGGTGATCGACCTCGCCAAGATCGTCGGCGTCATCCGGCGCCACGGCGGGACGCCGCGCGACTACTACGGCGAGTCGAAGGTGCCGGGGCCGACGATTCCGCTCATCGCGGTCCCGACGACGTCAGGCACCGGCTCCGAGCTCACACCGGTCTCGGTGCTGACCGACCCGGACCGCGAACTGAAGGTGGGAGTCTCCAGCGTCCACATCGTGCCCGACTTCGCCATCGTCGACCCCGAACTCACCTACAGCTGCCCCGCCACCGTCACGGCCCACTCCGGCATCGACGCGTTCTGTCACGCGGTGGAGAGCTACACCGCGCGACCCCGGCCCCACGGACCACGCGACCCGGTGGAGCAGGTCTTCCTCGGCCGCAACTCGATCACCGACCACCACGCGCTCCTGGCCGCGGAGCGGATCGCCCGTAGCCTGCGCCGCGCAGTCAGCGACGGAAGCGACACGGACGCCCGCGCGGACATGTCCTATGGGTCCATGCTCGCCGGGCTCGCCTTCTCCCACGCGGGCAACGCGGCCCCGCACGCCCTCCAGTACCCCATCGGCGCGGCCACGCACACGCCACACGGTCTGGGCGTCGGGCTGCTACTGCCCTACGCGCTGGACGCGGCCAGGGATGCCATCAGCAACCGCTTGGCCGTCCTCGCCCGGGTGTGCGGGCTCGACGTGACCGACGCCTCCGACGCCGAGGCCGCAGACAGCTTCCTCACCTGGCTCGACCAACTCCTGGCCGACATCGGCATCCCACCCACCTTGGCGGACATCGGCGTGGCCCGCGCCGACCTTCCGCGCTTCGCGGAGATGGCCGGTGGCGTCACCCGCCTCATCCAGAACCATCCGGGCCCCACCGACACCGCCAGCCTGACCGCGATCCTCGAAGCGGCCTGGACCGGGGACCGATTCCGACACGTCCTGACCCCGAGCAGAAACAGCGACCGCCCCTTCACCCAGTGAACGAACGGCCGCGGTGGACCACGTGAGGCACGATGGTCGGGTGTCGGCCTCCCCCACCCCGCACGACCAGTCCTTCGCACCCGACCTGAACGCTTGCCGGGAAACAGCCCGTGCGGTGCGCGCGACACCGTGCTGGCCGCAGGTCAGGGATGCGGTGCGCCCGCCCGGCGTCGGCATCCACCGGTCCCGTCCACCGCTCGGCCTGTTGCTGTACGGGGCCGCGCGCGACGGTCGCCTGGTCTGGCGGTCGGCCGACGAGTTCGCCCTGCTCGAACCGCCGATCGCCCGGGGCGCGGAGTGGGCGAGCAGCGATGCTGGGCGCACCTGGACCGGACGCCTGGACCGCTGGTGGGATCACCTGGTGTTCGGCGTCCCACCGTTCCTGCTGCTGGCCCTCAGCGTGCCGACGTCGTTCGTTCCGCAGGTGGGCACGCTCCTCGCGCTCCTGCTCGTCTGCATCGCGCTGCTGTACATCGTGGCGCAGATGACCCTCGGGCTCATCCTTCGTTCCGTCAAGCGGATGCGGGGCACGTCGGACGACAGCGCCCGCGGCCTGCACTGGACTGTCGTCCTGGTCCACCTGACCGACCCGGCGAAGGCCGATCGACTGCTGCGGGCCGCCCTCGACCGGTCGCAGGAGCTGACGAGGGACAACATCCGGCCGGACGTGGCGGAGGGCACCCACGCCCTGATGTGCCTGGAGCGCGGGATCACGACCGTGGAGGCCCGGCGGGCTGTCTCGGCCGCACCATCGGCGACCGGTTCGGGCCCCGACCGGCCCGGCGTGCACGTCGTGCTCGACGGTGGCGGGTTCGTGCCACCTGATCCGGGGGCACACCGGCCCATCAGCTTCATTCCGGTGCTGCTGATCGGCACGTCGCTCGCCGTCGCGGTGGTCGGCCTGCTCACCGCGGACGCCGAGGCCGCCGCGTGCGCCGCGGCCGGGAACTGCGCCGGCCGACCGGCAACCTGGATCGACGCCACGACCTGGCTGATCAATCGCATGGTCCTCGATGATGCCGGCTTGACCCCGGCGACCACGCAGGCGCGGATCTTCGGCTGGCTGATGCTGCCGCTCGGCCTGGTGGTCGTGCTCTGCCTCGTCGTCGCGGGCTGGCGGCAGGCGAGCACGTTCAAGAAACGACAGGAGAGGACGTACGCCCACTTGAACACGACGATCAACCGGCGCCTCCGCGTCCTCGTCCTGACGGTGCTGGACACCGAGCGAGACGCGGTCATCAGCGCGGTCACCGCCACCAACGGCCGGCTGGCCGAGCCCGACACGCTGGGCGGTTACCCGGTCTTCCGCCTCGGCCGGCTCGGTGATCAAGGCACTGAGGTGCTCCTCGCGCAGTCCACACAAGGCATCGTGACCCGAGCCGCGATGATGCTCACCGCGGAACGGCTCATTCCCGTCGTGCAGCCCGACTACGTGATCCTGGCCGGCATCTGCTTCGGGCTCTGGTCGCGCGAGCACGACAACGGCACCCAGGAACTCGGCGATGTGGTCGTCTCCGAATACGTGCAGAACGTCGATCACCGGAAGGTGACCGACGAGGACGGCAGCGAACGGACTGTCTGGCGCGGCGAGCGGGTCCAGGCGAGCGCCCCGCTGCTGCTTGCGCTCATGGCGGCGACACACGGCTGGACCGGCCGACCGGTCCACATCGGCACGGTGCTGTCCGGCAGCACCCTCGTCCGCAGCGCAGCGTTGCGCGCGGAACTGCGCCGGGAATTCCCAGAGGCGTCGGCCGGCGAGATGGAACTGACCGGGGTCTACGTGGCCACTGCCGGGCGCCGCAGCGGCTGGATCATGGTCAAGGGCATCTCGGACTGGGGCACCGGCGAGCTGACTGATGAAACCAGGCGACGGGCGTCAGAGGCGGCCGCCGCCTTCATCGTCCACACCCTCACCTTCGGTACGCTGCCGGTCCCCCCACGCGGTTGACCGCGACGTCCTTGTGCGCCGGGATCCCCGGAACGGCGTCGTCGTCTCCCGTCCACACAGCGCCGCAGGCGGGCACGCACCGTGTCGGTCGGCGCGGTCACGGCCGGGCGCCGCCGGTGTGACCGCCGTGCGGGTCGAGCGGCGGGCAGACTTCGAGCAGGGCTCGCACGTATGCCGCGGCGGCCGCGGACGCGTAGGGACGCCACACGTTGTTCGTCCAGCGATCGCCGTAGTCGCTGATGCCGCGGACGACGAACCAGTCCCGGCCGTCGGCGTGCCCGGCCCGGCCGATGCCCTTGCCTTCCATCTCGATCGCCACCAGGTTGTGTTGCCGGGCGAACTCGTCGCGGGCGGACGCGTTGCGCATCGAACGGTCCGAGCTGCCGATCTGGCCCTCGTGCACCTTGGGCCGGCCGGGGCGGTGCCCGCTGAGCTCGAGGTCGGGATGCGGTACTGGTTCGGCGAAGTCGTCGTCGCCGGAATACACCACATCGGTATCGGCCGCCGGTCGGGAGAACACCGAATGCTTCTCGATCAACCGGTCGAGATGAGCGTCCCACGGCGTGCAGCCCAGGATCTCGCCGGAAACGAGAAGTTTCACCCGCCCCGCCAGCAGATCCGATCGGCGCGGGAAGTCCTGCCGGCGCTCCGGACCGCCCGGCCGATCCACGATGTGGTCGAAGTCGACGATGTCCCAGCCGGCGACGACGATGTCGCCCAGCCGGACGTGGCGGGCGGGGTCGGCGGTCCGGGGCACGCCCGCCGCGATGCCCACCATGACGAGGTGGTCGACGGAGGGGAAGCTGCGGACCAGGTGGGCTCCGCCGTACGCCGCGGCATCGTTGCCGGTCTCGGCGAGCAGGGTGAGCACCACTTCGTGCGGCCGGTTGGGGTCTGCGCTCGGCAGGGTGCCCAACCTGTACATGGCGCGGTCGCCCTTGATCGGTTTGTCGGCCGGGTTGTCGAGCAGTGCGCTCATCGCGGCGAACTCCTGCGGCAGCGCGGTGACCAGCCCGATGGTCGGCTGTCCGTCGTATGTGGCGGCGTGGGCCCGGCTGCGTGCTGTGTGTCGTCGGTCGAGGTCGATCTGCCGTTGCATCGTCGTGACGGCGCGGAAGTCGGCGCTGAGCGGCCCGGTCCGCGGATCGGCCGGCCCTCCGGCGGCAACCAGGGACTGGGCCATGTTCTCGCCGGCGATGGCGGCCGCATCGGAAAGGGCTTCGATCCAGGACGGATCGGTGAGCTCGAGAGCGGTCTCGTCGAGAACTCGGCGTTCGTAGTGTCCTTTGGCCGCACTGAGCAGATACCTGGTCAGCGGAGCCAGTTCCGCGTCCCCGCGCGACCAGATCAACGCACTGAGCTCGGGCTCTCGGCCCGGACCGGCCAGCGTGACCAGCCGCCGCCGTCGTCCGTCGACGAACGGCGGCAGTTCCCAGAGCGTGCACGGTCCGATCTCGTTGCTCTCGGCGCGCCAGAAGTCATCGACCGTCGCCGGAAGTGCTCCGACAACGGCTCCGATCGCGAGGTCCGGTGACGTCTCAACCGTGCCGGCGAAGATCGTGACCACGCCGATCAGCGGGCCGTCCTCGCCGCGGGCAGCGACTTGCTGCCAGCGTGACGCCAACTGGGCCCAGGTGACCCCGGGTGCTTTGGCTGCCACGGACAACACCAGCGTGTCGTGCTCGCGGCGCACGATGGCTTGGACGTGGTCGGATCGGCGAGCAGCGATCGTCGTGCCGGTGGGGATCGCCGCCGGCAGAGCGATGGGCAGGTGGAGCTCGTCGATCGGCTGGTTGGTCCCGAAGACCGCCCCGCAGCCGTCCCACAGCCGGCGCAGCCTCGGGTAGGCGGCGTCGGTCGCCGACGCGAACACGTGCACCACAAGGTAGTGCGTGAGCAGTCCTTCGGTCGTGGCGTCGGGCCGCGGCGGCAGTTCCGGCGCCGGCGGCAGATCGAGGTCGGACAGCGTGCGGAACAGACGATCGCGCAGCAGGGTCACCCGAGGAGGAGGCCCGACCAGCGGGGTCGAGCCGAGCGGCGTGTACCGCCTCGGGCTGGCGAGTTCCAGGTCAGCAGTCGCCTCGGCGAAATCCTCGGGCGCCCGGGCGTCGGTCATCGCCTGCAGAACCTCGGCGATGTCGTCCCAGTCGGAGGCCGGCAGCCGCCATTCGGGCACGTCGCTGAGCCCGTCGAGCGCGTCCGCGACGTCCACCGCGTCCAGAGGAATCATCAGTGGACAGTTTATCGGGGTGTGGCACGGTGGAAGGGTGTCGAGTACACCGGTAGTGGACGTCGTCGTGCTCACCGCGCTGCCCGTCGAGCACCGCGCCGTCCTGCGGGTGCTCGGCCTCGGCGGCCGGGTCGGCCGCTACCGGGTGGCGGCCCGTTGCCTGGCCGGCATGGGCAACGCCGGCGCCGCAGCCGGCGCACAACAGGTCATCGACACCTTGCGACCTGCCGCCGTCCTGCTGGTTGGTATCGCCGGCGGCGCACCCCGGGCCCCGGCCCTCCAACTCGGCGACGTGCTGGTGGCCGACACCATCGTCGGCTACGAGCCCGGCCGCCGCGACCTGACCGGCCTGCACCAGCGCCCGGATGTGCACCGACCGTCGTTCGCCCTGCTCGCCGCCGCTCAGGAGGTCGAACCGGACGAGTGGGCGCCGTTCATCCGGACGGTGCGGCCCGCCGGGACTGGCACACAGCCCCGCGCGCATGTCGGCACGATCCTCAGCGGAGAAAAGGTCATCGTCGACGCCGCTGCCCTGGCCGAGTTGAGCAGCGCCTGGCCCAAGACCATCGGTGTCGAGATGGAGGGGCTCGGCGTAGCCACTGCGTCCTACCGCAGCGATGCCGCTTTTCTTCTGGTGAAGGCAGTCAGTGACAAAGCCGACGCGGCCAAGGACGACGCCTGGCACGAGTACGCGGCCGAGGCCGCGGCGCAATTCGCCCTGGCCGTGCTGCGGCGCCGGCCGCTGCCCGACCGCTCGAACGACGACCAGCCCATGGAGGCCGACCCGGAGGAGGTGCGAATGTTCGCACTGGCACCGCCGCGCCGATCCGCGTGCCGGCTGGGTGTGGTGGCCGGCGACATCCGCCGCGTCCGGTTCGCCGACGCCTGGGTGAGCAGCGAGAACACAGACATGGAGATGTCCCGGGCGGCCGAGTTCACCATCTCCGGCATCGTCCGCTATTGGGGCGCCCGGCGCGATGGAAGCGGGCGGGTCGTCGAGGACACCATCGCCCGGGAACTGGCGGCACAGGTCGAGTCGCGCCGGCCGGTCATGCCGGGTGCCGCGTTCGTCACCGGTCCGGGGGCGCTGGCCGAGAGCCACAACGTCCGGGCGCTCATCCATGTCGCCTCGGTGCAGGGCGAGCCGGGCGCGGGTTTCCGGCAGGTGCGCGACGTCGGCGCGTGCGTGACCAACGCGCTGGCCCTGGCGGAGGGCCTGGGCCTGGAAAGCGTCCTGTTCCCGCTGCTCGGTGTGGCCAGCGGCCACGGTGACGTCACCGCCACCGTGGCCGCCATGACGATCGCCACGATCGACCACCTGGCCGCACGACCCTCGACTGTGTTGCGGGCCGTCTACTTCCTCGGCTACACCCGCTCGGAGCAGGCCGTTGTCACCGAATGCCTGACGGACAGTGTGTTCCTTCAGCCGGCGTAGCCGTCACCCACGATGGTGAGCCCGGCCCACAGGCTCGGCGGCACGCCCCGGCGTCGGCTCAGGTAGCCGAGTTGCGCCGCGCGCAGTGCGTCGACCGGGGTGGCGCCGGCTGCCAAGCGCTGATAGAACGCGCCGAGCAGGGATGCGGTCGTGGTGCCGCCGATGTCCACCGTTCCGGCCAGCACCCAGCGTGCCCCGGCCAGCAGGGCGGCGGTGGGCAGGCCCAGCGGCTCCACCGCCGTCCGCAGATCGAGCCGGCCCGCCCAGCACGCCGGCATCATCACCGCCTCCGGCAACCGGCAGGTGAGCAGCTCCGCCGCGGTCAGCGGGTCGTCCGGGGCCAGCAGCAGAGACTGGCTCAGCCCGCCGCCGGCCGTGCCGTGCACGCTGAGCATGATTCCGGCTCGGCCACTCGCCTCCCGCAGGGCGTCTCGCACCTGCCCGCGGCCGAGCAGACGGACTTGTGGGAAGGCCCGCACCAGCCGGTCCCGTTCGCGCCGGGTGCCGGGCAGGCCCGGGTCCAGGTATGCGTCGAACCCCGTGCCCGTCCGCGGCGATCGTGACCGGATCGAGGTCCACAGCGTGATCGCCGGCACCGCGACCACCCGGGCCAGCTCCGCCAGGTAGCGCGATCCGACACGCACCGCGGCCACCGGCACCGGCCCGAGCAACCCGCCGGTCGACACCACCAGTGGCGGCGCCGGCCCGGCGCTCAACGCGGCGGCCAGACCGGGCGGAATGATCGCATCGCCGAGCGCGGTCAGCTGGTCGTCCTGCCGCTCGACCGCCAGGCCGGGCTCGGCGGCGTGATAGCGGTCCAGCCACCGCCGCACGTCGCCGGACAGCCGGACCTCGTCGACCCACGGGACGCCGTCCGGCGGCAACCAGATCCGGCTGCAGATGGTGGTCTCGTCCTCCAACACGTCCAGGATCAGCGCGTGTCCGCCGGACGGCAGCGCGGTGACCGTCTCGGCGAGGCCGGCCGCTTCCGGAGTGACCGCCCGCCGCAGCTCGGCCGTGGTCGCCCGTTCCAGGCGCTGGTAGAGGCCTGCCAGCTCGGGTGTCCCGCGGGCCAGGGTGATCGCCTCGACCAGGTCACGCAGGTCGTCGCTGAGCCGGGCGCCGCTGCGCACGAATGCCGACAGGGCCTCGGCCCGGGCCGCCGTCGCCACCGTGAACGCGGTGGCGCCGTCGCCGGCTCGGGCCGCGCAGTGCATGGCCAGAATGTAGGCCTGCCGCTGGTCGCGGTAGAAGGTCTCACGATGGTCCGGATCGGCGAGCCGTCGCCCGGCCCGTTCGGCTGCGGTGAAGGCCGCCACGGCATGCTCCAGCGCCTCCGTCACCCGGTCGTCGAGGATCAACTGATACGCCAGCTGGTAGTGCGCGATCGAGGCGGCGCTCGGGTCCCGGTCGGCGTCCAGCGGCAGCAGCGCTTGGCTCAGGTACTCGATCGCGGACGTGCGGTCGCCCCGGTCCCGGGCGACCATGGCCCACTCGAGCGCGGCTTGGGAGAGGTCACGGGCAGCCGCTTGGTCGTACGGCAGAACGGCGAGCCGGCGCTCCGCGGCGTCCAGGTCACCGGTCAGGCGGTCGAGCCGGGCCAGGTAAAGCTCACACAGCATGCGGTTGCCCGGCTCGCCGTCGCCGAGGCGCAGCGCCTGCTCGAGACGACGCCTTGTGTAACCAGCGGCGGCGGCATCTTCCGGGACCGACAACAGCCGCATCTGGCCGAGGCGCCGCGCCGCGTGAGCCGCGCCCAGCCGACGGCCGGCCCGCAGGTAGGCGACGAAGGCCTGCCCGTACGCCCGGCGAGCGCCCGCCTCGTCGCCCACCTGTTCCAGCACCGCGCCCAGTTCCCGGTCGGCGTTGGCCGTCCCGATCCGGCGGCCCAGCGCGGCATACCGGTCCCGCGCCTCACCGAGCAGTTCCCGGGCCTGATCGAAATCGCGGGCGATACGGGCGGAGACCGCCGCCCGGTGGCACAGATCGGCGCGCAGCTGATCGGTCCGGTCCGAGGGCGGGCATCGCTGGAGCAGCGCCGCCAGCTCCACGAGGTGTTCCCGAGCCTCCAGGAAGCGGTACCGCTGATGCGCGACCGCGGCCCGCTGCGCCAGCGACTGTCCGGCCCGCAACCAGTCGCCGTGGCCGGCCGCAACCCCGGTGGCTCCGGCCAGGAACTGGTCCGCATCGTCGAGCCGGCCCTCGTTACGAGCCAGGATCCCGGCTTCCAGCAGCGCCTCCGTGTGCAGGTCCCAGAGGTCGTCCGGCGCGGTGAGCGCGATCGTCTCGTCGTAGCCGGCGGCGGCCTCCTTGTAGCGAGAGCGGGCCGCCAGCAGCCAGTTCCACTCCAGCAGGATGCGGGCCCGGGTGCGTGGCCGCAGATCGGTGCGCTGTACGTAGGGGCTGAGCAGCTCGGCCGCCGCGGCCAGCTCGTGCCGGTCGACAAGGGCGGCAGCCGCGTGCCACGCTTCGAGCGCATCGTCGTCCGCCACGGTCAGGCGCCGAAGTGCGTCGTAGCCGCCCACCAGGTGGGCGATCCGGGCCGGCGCGCCCGGGCGGCGAGGCTGGCGGCGTGCAGGGCGTACGCGCAATCACCGGGCTTGTCGATGGCCGAGTACACGGCCTCGGCAGTGCGCCGGGCCACCCGGTCGCCGACCGGCCACAGGGTGCCGATCACGTGCCGGTAGCCCGCCAGTTGGAACGCCGAGGCCAGATGGATCGCCTCGTCGGGCAGCGCCGGACCGGTGAGCGACGTGGAGCACGCCGAGAGGTAGGCGAGTTCGGCGCCGGTCAGGCGAAGCCGGATGACGTCCAGCACGGTCAGCGGCGCCTCCCGATGGTCGTGCAGGAGCAGCCGGCTGCGCGACGGCTCGGCCAGATCGCTGACGGCGTGGCAGGCGAGGTGTGCCCAGGTCGCCCGGCTCAGCGCCGCGACGACGGGCCGGTGGGTCGCCGCCGGCCCGGTGAGGACGGTGTGCGTGCCGGGGAAGTGGCGGGCGACCGCGGCAGCTTCGGCGGCTACGTGCCGCAGTGGTGTCGCGTCGGGAGTACGCGGCATGGCCACCGCGGCCAGCCGGCGCGGCGCGGTGTCCGGTGACGCGGAGCGCGCCCTGATCAGCGCCCGGACCGTCGGCGTGTAACTGGATACCACCTGGTCCAGAACGGCCGCGTGCAGCGGGAGGTAGGACAGCGACCCGACCGGGCACCACCACAGCCGCCGGGGAAGCGACCCGAGGGCTGCGAGCACCGCTTCGGCGATCGCGTCGCGCAGCCAGGCCAGCACGCCGGCCACCTCGTCCTCCGCCTCGCGGGCGCCCATCGGGTCGTCGCGGGGCAGCACCCCGACCGCGGTCAGAAGACGCCGGGTCTGCTCGGCCACCGCAGCCGGTGTGACCGCGGGCAACGGCACTGGCGTCACCCCACCGGGGTGCACGATCAGGGCGTCCGACCGGAGCCGATGGACGTTCAGCAGCACGATCGGACCGTCCGCGGCGGCGCGGCGCAGTTCCGGCCCGGTCGGCAGCATCAGGAACCGCTCGTGGCCCGGGACGGTCCGGATCTCCTCGATGACCCGGTCGAGCTCCTCGGTGAGCGCACGCCGGCCCTCGGCCGCCCGCACCGCTGCGAGACCGGTGACCGGGCTGCTGGACCGGGGCGCGGGAGCAGCCTCGGCCGGCGCGGCGGTGTCCAGCCGGTCGCGCAGTTCGGCGAACCGGGTGGCGAGATCGGGCCGGTCGAGGCCCACGTCGCCCACGTCGGCCCGCAGGTCCAGCAGTTGGCTGAGCAGCACGCCGCGCCCGGCCTCGAGGAGCTCGAGCGCTGTCTCGGGGGCGGCGTCGTTGAGCGCGCAGGCGGCGGCGAGCGAGGCGAGGCCCTGGCCGGGTGCCAGCAGCCGCTCCTGGTCGGCCCGGCTCAGCGCCCGGTCAGCGGTGCGTCCGGCGAGTTCCAGCGAGGTCCGGGCGGCCGCCGCAGCGCCGGACCAGTCCTGCTGGTCGGCCGCGAGCATTGCCTCTCCCCGGGCGGCGGCAGCACGGACCGCGGCCGGGGCGATCGTGCTGCCCGCCACCTCCCGGTACGCCTCGATCGCGGCTGCCCGGTCGGCGCTGTCGCCGGTGGCGTCGTATCGCCGGTGCAGGGCTGCGCCGGTATTGGACAAGTAGGTCAGGCGGTACGGATCGTCCGGGCGGCTGCCGGCGGTCGCCTCACGTGCCGCCCGGATCGCCCCGTCGAGGTCGGCAACCGAGCCCGTACGTTCCCAGACGCGCAACAGCAGGCCGCCTTGATTGGACAACCGGATGATGCGGTCGCCGGCGGTACCGCTGTCGTGGACCGCGGCGGCCAGCAGCGTACGGGCCTCGTCCAGGTCACCCGCATACTCCAAGGCCAGTCCCAGCAGTTCCTGGTAGCGCGGCCGGTCCTGATGACCGGGCGGGGTGTCCGCCAGCGCCTGGCGGGCGGCGGTGACGGCGTCCGCGAGGTCGTCCTCGTCGCCGGTCAGGGCGTAGCGCTCGCGCAGCGCCGAGGACAGGTTGCCGAGGCGGCCCGGCCGGTCCGGTGCCCGCGTGAGCTCGGCCGCCACGGCTGCCCGCAGGCAGTCGACGGCCGCGTCCAGGTCGGCAGCGACACTCCGCGCGCTGAAGCGGTCGTGCAGTGCGCTGCCCTGGTTGCTGAGGTGACCGGGCCGGTCCGCATGCCCGGGGGGAACAGCGTCGAGGACCTCCCATCCGACCCGGATCGCCTCGTCGAGATCGGGCAGGGAGACGGTCAGCCCGTACCTGGTCTGCAGGGTGACCGCCAGACCGGCCAGAGCCGCGTGGCGTGGTTCGCCCTCGAAGGCGCTCCGCCAGGCTTGGCGGGCGATCGCCACGGCCCGGTCCGCGTCGCCGCGGTTCCCGGTGAGTTCGGCCCGGGTCCGTAGGGCCATGCTCAGCGTCGTGAGCCGGGCAGGCCGCCAGCGCTCCCCTGGCGCTGTCTCGTCGGCCGCGGCGACGGCCAGGCCGATGCTCTCGTCGAGCATCGCCGGATCCCGGTCGATGTCGAAGCATCGCAGGAGGGCAGAGGCAAGATTGTGCCGCGCGGTGACCGCGGCCGAGCCGTCCTCGATGGCATGCGCCGTGCGGAGGACGGTCACCGCCTCGCCGATGTCGTCAGCCGATCCGTTCGCCTTGAACCGGGACTGCAGGGCGACCCCCAGGCAGGACAGCGCCGATCGACGTGCAGCGGAACGACCGTCCGCAGCCTTCTCGAGAGCGGTCCGGGACAGGTCGACCGCCCGTACGACGTCCGCCGCGCGCCCGTGTATCTCGAAGCGAAGCCGATAGGCCGCGCTGAGGGTGCTGAGAAGCGTCGCCTGTTCCGGGTACCGGTCGCCGGCCATCCGCACTGCCGTCTCGCCGGCCTCTATCGCGGCGTCCGGCCCGGCGCCGGCTTCCTGCTCCGGGTCACCGAGCCACTCGGCCCGCGTCTGCAGGGCGTTACACAGGTGATGCCAGGCCCGGGCGGCCGGCGTGCCGATCGTCGCCGCCGCGACGGCATCCCGTGCCCACCGCACTCCCGACTCGAGGTCGTCCGGTTGTCCGGTCAGGTCGAAGCGCGCGAGCCGGGCCAGGCCGGCGCTCTGCCGCACCATCGTGAGGTTCGCTTCGTGCTCGACTCCGTGACGCGCCACCAGCCGCACGGCGTGCTCGGTCATCGTCACCGCCTCGTCGCACAGGTCGGCTCGGCCGAGCCGCCGCCCCAGGTCACGGATCATGAGGCCGGTGTTCGACCGGCGGATCGCCCCGGCCCGCGAATCCGCCGGAGCGGCAGCGAGGCAGTCACGGCCCGCCGTGACGGCCGACTGCAGGTCGTCCACGTCGCCCGTCCACCGGTATCGGGCGTACAACGACATGCTGACGTTCGAGGCGATCGCGGCGCGGCTCGGGTGCCCGTCGGGGCAATGCTCATACGCCTCGACGGCGTACGCGGCCGCTTGCCGGATGTCCTCCGCGCCGCCGCTCTCCTCGCCTCGGGTCCGCAAACCGTTCGCGAGGTTGGACAAGCGGACGGCCAGCTGTGGTCCGGACTCGCCAGTGGCGCCCACGGCCGCCCGGCCGGCCTCGATCGAGTCGTCGAGATCGACGGGCACGTTCCACCGGTCGAACCGCAGCCGCAGGCAGGCGGCCAGATTCGTCTGGCAGATGGCAAAGGCCTCGCTGTCCGGATCGGCGGCTTCGGCCGCGGCCCGGCCGAACGTCACGCATTCCGTCAAGTCGTCGGCCTCGCCGAACATCAGGTATCGGCTGTGCAACGCCCCGCTGAGATTGGTCAGCCGGCCGGCGTGATGCGGACTGTTCGCCGGTGTCGCCGCCGAGGCCCGGCGGAGCATGGCGACAGCCGAGTCCATCCTCTGCCGGTCCAGCCCGCCACCTTGGAGCAACGCGACGGCCTGAAGGGTCAACTCGGCCGCTTCATCGGTCACGTCGCCATGCACCCGTTCATCTCTACTGGACGCTGGCGTGGATGGCCATCCAGCCACCCTGACGAGGGTAACCGCCCGCCAACGCGGTCATGGGTGGCCCGCGGGTCAAGGGACCCCGACGCATAGCTCAAGATCGACAGTCCTTTGCGGACATTACCTCGGCATTTCCCTTGCGGGTCGAATGTGACCCATGGCACAGTCAATGGCACTCAGTGCCGCGCTTCCAGGCATCGGCGGCACAGCGTGCTCTTTTGGAGGTTCGCAAATGAGTCGAATGCTGGCACTCGTGACCGCGGTGGTGAGTGCGACGGTCGTCTTCGGGCCGAGCCCGGCCGCGGCCACGGAGAGCACGGCGCCGAGGTGCGCGGAACTGGCGGGAACGGCGATTCCGCCGGCGGCGATCAGCCTGCCGACCCGCGGCGGCCGCGTCGACTCCGCATCCCTGGTGACCCGGGTGGTGAGCGGCCGGACCGTTGAGTACTGCAGCGTGAGCGCGTCGCTCTTCCCGAAGGACCCGTCCGCTCCGGACATCAGGCTGCAGCTCGGGATGCCCGTCGGCTGGAACCGCAACACGATGATGTTCGGCGGCGGCGGCTACAACGGCACGATCCCCGACATCGCCCAGAACGTGCCGTTCGGACGTCCCGATTCGCCAACTCCCCTGGCTCGGGGATATGCGACGTACGCCAGCGATTCCGGGCATCAGGCCGGGCCTGCCGGGTCCCTGGACGGGTCCTTCGGCCGCAACGACGAGGCCCTGCGGAACTTCGCCGCCGGCGATGCGCTCAGGAAGACCCACGACGCCGCCCTGTACCTCGTCCGCCGTGGCTATGGCGCCGGACCCGGCCGGACATATTTCGCGGGCGGCTCGACCGGCGGACGCGAGGCTCTGGTCGTCGCACAGCGGTGGCCGGACGCGTTCGACGGCGTCATCTCCGCCTACCCGGCCTGGAACAACGCGGCCGAAATCCTGGACCTCGGATACCTGGCGCACGTGATGTCCCGGCCCGGCGCGTTCCCGGGACCGGCCAAGCAGACCCTGCTCTACAACAGCGTCATGGCGGCCTGCGACGGACGCGACGGTGTCGAGGACAGAATCATCTCGAATCTCGGCGGCTGCCGCTTCGACCTCCGGGTGCTCCGCTGCCCGGCCGGCGCCGACACCGGGCCCACCTGCCTCTCCGACCCGCAGATCGCCTCGGTGACGGCAGCGTCCACACCGTTCCGCTGGCCGTACCGGATCGCCAGCGGCGAGCGGCACTACCCCGGATTTCCGTTCCTCTCGGGCGCCGACATGAGGACGCCGTATCTCGGATTCGGCACCACCGCGCCCGCCAACCCCATGCCGACGACCAGCGCGTACGGGTTCCAGTACTGGGATCAGTGGGTGAAGCACTTCCTGACCAGAGATCCCAGCTACAACTCCCTGGACGTGGATCCGCGGCGACCCGGGAAGTGGCTCCCGAGGATCAGCTATCTCTCCACCGTCCAGGACCGCAACAACGTGAACCTCCGACCCTTCGCGCGGGCCGGCGGACGACTGATTCTGATGCACGGCTCCGCGGACGAACTGGTCTCCCACCGGTCCACGAACGACTATTACCGACGCGTGCTGGCCACGGTCGGCGCACGGCAGACCAACGCGTTCATGCGGTACTACGTGGCGCCGGGCGCGAATCACGCCAACTTCGGCGCACCCGCGTTCGCCGCCACCTGGGACTCGCTCTCCGCCCTGGAACGCTGGGTGCAGGACGGACAGCCGCCGGCCCGGCCGGTGGTGCAGGACCCCAGGGATGGACGAACACGTCCGCTCTGCGAGTACCCGGGCTGGCCGAGATATCGCTCGGGTGATCCCGCGCGTGCCCAGAGCTTCGGGTGTGCCCAGGGGACCGCGTGACGCCGGGCGGCCGGGTGGCGATCCGTACCCGGGCCCTGACCAAGGTTTTCCGGGGTTTCCGTGCGGTCGATGCGGTCGACCTGGAGGTTCGCGAGGGCAGCGTGCACGCGCTGGTCGGCCCCAACGGCGCGGGCAAGACCACGTTGTTCAACCTGCTGACCGGCTTCCTCGCCCCGACGTCCGGGACGATCACGGTGTTCGACGAGGACGTCACCGGTCTGCCGCCCGAACGGGTCGCACGCCGGGGCGTGGCCCGGTCGTTCCAGATCACCAGCCTCTTCGACACCCTGACATGCCGCGAGCACGTGGAACTCGCTCTTCAGGGGCACAGCCGGCAGGGTTTCCGGTTCTGGCGGTCGGAGAAACTGCTCGGCCGGCACCGAGCCCGCGTGGACGAACTGCTCGCGCAGGTGGGACTGATGTCGCTGGCGGACAAGCAGGCCGGACTTCTCGCGTACGGGCAGAAGCGCGCGTTGGAGCTGGCCCTGGTGCTGGCGCTGGACCCACCGGTGATGCTGCTCGATGAGCCGACGGCCGGGATGGGGATCGAGGATGTGGACCGCACGATCGAGCTGGTCCGTCGCCTCGCTTCCGGTCGCACCGTGGTGTTCGTCGACCACAACATGCACGTCGTCGGCAGCCTGGCCGACCGGGTGACCGTGCTGCAGCAGGGCAAGATCTTGGCCGAGGGCGGCTACGACGAGGTCCGCCGGGACGAACGGGTGATCACCGCGTACCTGGGTGAGGCCGAACATGCTTGAGGTCACCGGACTGACGGCGTGGTACGGCCAGGCGCAGGCGCTGCACGGGGTGGACGTTCGCGTGAACGAGGGCGAGGTCGTCTCGCTGGCCGGCCGCAACGGCGCCGGCAAGACCACCCTGGTGCGGTGCTTGATCGGACTGCACCGGCAGGCCGGCGGCACCGTGCGTCTGCACGGCCGCGACATCACCGGCCTGCCGGCGCACCGCAGAGCCCGAGCCGGCATGGGCTGGGTCCAGGACGACCGCGGCATCTACGCCGGCCTCACGGTGGAGGAGAACCTGTTGCTGCCGCCCACGGTCTCCGACCGGGCCTGGACGCTGCAGCAGGTCTATGAGGCCTTTCCCGTGCTCGCCGAGCGCCGTAAGGCGCCCGGCACCACGCTCTCCGGCGGGGAGCAGCAGATGCTGGCCATCGCCCGGGTGCTGCGGACCGGCGCCCGTCTGCTGCTCATGGACGAGCCCTCGGAAGGCTTGGCCCCGGTGGTCGTGGCGCGGATCGGGGCGATCATCCGCGAGATCAAGGCCACCGGCGCCGGCGTGCTGCTGATCGAGCAGAACGTCAAGTTCGCCGCCACTGTGGCCGACCGGCACTACCTGCTCAGCCAGGGCCGCATCGTCGAGACCCTCGACAACGACGAGTTCCGGCGCCGCGAGGGCGACCTACTCAAACACCTCGGCATCTAACCCGACTGGGGAGTACACCATGGAGAGCACGCGGAAATGGGCCGGCGCCTCAGCCTTGACGGTGACACTGCTGCTGAGCGCCTGCGGCGGTGGCGGACCCGGGAGTTCGGGCGGCGATTTCACCGGAGACAAGCTGGTGCTGGCGGTCCTCAACGACCAGTCCGGTATCTACAAGGACGCGTCGGGCCCTAACTCCGTCAAGGCGGTCAAGATGGCCGTTGCCGACTTCCGGGCGAAGTACGGGGACAAGGCCGTCGTCCAAGAGATCGAGGTGACCTCGACCGACCACCAGAACAAGCCCGACATCGCCAACACCAAGGCTTCCGAGCTGTACGAGCGTGGTGGCGCGGACGTCATCCTGGACGTGCCGACCTCGTCCGCCGCCCTGGCCGTCGCCAACCAGGCGAAGAACCACAAGAAGCTGTTCCTCGACGTCAGCGCGGCGACCACCGCGCTGACCGGCGCCCAGTGCAACAAGTACACGTTCCAGTGGGCGTACAACACCTACCTGCTCGCCAACGGCACCGGCACGACGGTCACCCGGGACGGTGGCAAGAAGTGGACGATCCTCTTCCCCGATTACGAGTTCGGGCAGAACATGACCAAGTCCTTCACCGATGCGGTCACGAAGGCGGGTGGCACGGTTCAGGAGACCATCCCGACGCCGTTCCCGAACGAGAACTTCGCGACCTTCCTCACCAAGGCGGGCAGCAGCAATCCCGATGTGATCGGCACGATGCACGCCGGCGGTGACCTGATCAACCTGGTCAAACAGTTCAACGAGTCGGGGCTGAAGGACAAGGGCGTCGAGCTGGCCGTCGGGCTGATGCTCATCAACGACATCCACTCGCTGGGCGTGGAGCAGTTCGCCGGCACGCTGTTCACCGACCCCTGGTACTGGAACATGGACGCCGAGGCACGCGCCTGGGCCGACCGGTTCCTGGCCGAGACCGGGGCCCGCCCGAGCTTCGAACACGCCGGCAACTACTCCGCTGCGCTGCAATACCTGGAGGCGGTCCAGGCGGTGGGCACCGACGACGCCGACGCGGTGGTCGCGAACCTCGAGGGCAAGAAGGTCAACGACGTGTTTCTGCGCAACGGCGAGATCCGCGCCAAGGACCACTCCGTCGTCCACGACGCCAACCTCGCCCGCGTCAAGAAGCCGGCCGACGTGAAGGAGGCCTGGGACTACGAGGAGATCGTGACCAAGATTCCGGCGGCCGAGGGATTCCCGCCGGCCGAGGCGTCCGGCTGCTCGATGAAGCCATGAGCGCGCTCCTTCAGTACGCCGTACAAGGGCTGGCGGCCGGCAGCTTCTACGCGTTGGCCGCGCTGGGGCTGGCGGTCATCTTCGGGGTCCTGGGCGTGGTGAACTTCGCGCACGGCGCGTTCTACATGCTCGGAGCGGTCGCCACGGCGGTTCTGCTCGACACCCTGGATCTCACGCTGTGGTGGTCGCTGCTGGTGGTGCCGGTGCTGATGTTCCTGTTCGGCGTCGTGGTGGAGCGGCTGCTCGTCCAGTGGCTGCTCCGGCTCGATCCGCTCTACAACCTGCTGCTCACCTTCGGGCTCACGCTGGTCCTGGTCGAGCTGGTCAAGCAGCAGTACGGCGTCTCCGGGCTGCCGTACCGACTGCCGAGCGGGCTGCAGGGACGCATCGATCTGGCCGGCGTGGTGCTGCCGCGCTACCAGCTGTTCGTTCTGTTCTTCTCGATCGCGTTGTGTGTGCTCGTCTGGCTGATGATGACGCGGACCCGGATCGGCATGATCGTCCGGGCGGCGACCGAGAAGCCTGAGCTCGCCCGGGCCCTGGGCATCAACGTGGGACGCTGGGTGACGCCGGTCTTCGGCTTCGGCGTCGCGCTCGCCGGCCTGGCCGGTGTGCTCGCCGCGCCGTTCCGGGCGATCACCGCCGACATGGGCAACAACTTCGCGATCATTCTGTTCGCGGTCGTGGTCATCGGCGGCCTCGGGTCGATCGTCGGCGCGGTGGTCGCGGGCTTCCTCGTCGGCCTGGTCGAGGCCTTCGGCCAGGCGTACGCCCCGACGTTCGCGCAGATCCTCATCTTCGTCCTCATGGCCCTGGTCATCCTGATCAGGCCGGCCGGGTTGTTCGGACGCCAGGAGGCGACAACATGACTCACTCCGTGATCAGAGAGGCCCCGCCGGCCGGGGCCGACGCCCCCGTGACCGCGAGCAACCCGAGGCTGCGGTGGATTCTGCTGGCTGTCGGCCTGGTGGCGGCGCTGGCGCTGCCCTGGTTCATCTATCCGCCGGTGGCGATGGACATCGTGGCGCTGGCGCTGTTCGCGATCGCCCTGGACATCCTGCTCGGCTTCACCGGCCTGCTCTCCTTCGGGCACGCGGCGTTCTGGGGCAGTTCGGCGTATGTGACCGGCCTGATCGCCACGCACTACGGCGTGCCGTTCCCGGTGGCCGTCATCGGTGGCGCAGTCTTCGCGATGATTCTCGCGCTTCCCATCGGGTACGTGTCGGTGCGCCGCTCCGGAATCTACTTCGCGATGGTCACCCTCGCCTTCGCGCAGATGGTCTACTTCATCGGCTATCAGTGGAGCGACCTGACGGGCGGCGAGAACGGGCTGCAAGGCGTACCCCGGTCGTTCTTCGGCATCGAGCTGGTGGAGACCGAGTCGTTCTATTTCTATTACGCGGCCCTGCCGATCCTGCTGTTCGGCATGTGGGCGGCGTGGCGGATCGTGCACTCACCGTTCGGACGAGTCCTGGTGTCGATCCGCGACAACACGCCGCGCGCCCGGGCGCTCGGCTACGACGCCGACAAATACAAGGCTGTCGCCTTCGTGCTCTCCGCCGGGCTGACCGGTCTGGCCGGTGGTGTGTTCGCCATCAACCACGGATTCGTCGCGCTGACCGAACTGCACTGGACCACCTCGGGCGACGTCGTGCTGATGACGGTTCTCGGTGGTATCGGCACGCTGTGGGGTGGCATCGTGGGCGCGTTCCTGACCGTGACGCTCGCCGATTACCTCGCCTCCTCCGGCTTCCACGGCATCGACCTGATCACCGGATCGGTCTTCGTCCTCGTGGTGCTGCTGTTCCGCCGCGGAATCTGGGGAACCGTCCGCCATCGGTGGAACATCCGGCGGCTGCGGCGTGCGTCGGCACGCGCTGGGCAGGGTTACAGTTCGCCGGACGGCAATTCGCGCCACACGACGTCAGGAGAGGGCACCGGTCGGTGACTTCGCGGAAAATACTCGACACCAAGTACCGGATCTCGGAAACGGCCATGGCCCTGTTCCTGAAGGAGGGGTACGCGAACGTCACGGTCGAAGCCGTTGCCGCGGCGTCCAGCGTGTCCCGCCGTACCGTTTTCCGGCACTTCGAAAGCAAGGACGAACTGGTATTCCCGGACCACACCGAGCGCCTCGGGCTGGTCGAGCGGTGTCTCGCGGCGGCTCCGGAAGGCACGGATCCGGTGGATGCCGTCATCGCGGCCACCGAGGAGTCGCTGCATGAATTCCTCAGCCGGCCCGAACTCGTGCTCCGGCGCTACAAACTCACGCGTATCGTGCCCGAGTTGCGCAAACGGGAGGTCGTCGAACACGAGCGGTACGTGGCGCTGACCCGGTCGTACCTGCGCGATCACCTCCCGCCCGACGCGCCCCCGTTCCAGCCGATGGCCATCGCCGCCCTCATCGACGCGATCCACCGATCGGCCCTCGGCAACTGGGTACGCGAGGGCGGCACGACCGACCCCGAAGCCGAACTGGCGGCGGGCATGGAATGGGTGCGCCGGATGATGGTTCACCAGTCGGCGTTCTCGACCGCTCCCCTGCTTCTCGCGGTGCTCCCCGACACGCCGCAGACCCGCCGCGTGCTGATCTCGTTGAAGGACGCCGCGGAGGAACTGCCCTGACCCGGGTCAAGGGCTGCGAGCGCGCAATATCGATGACTCTGGATTTATTGGCTCGAACTCTGGCGTGCCGGCAGACGACCGTTCTACCGTCGCCCTATGGTCTCGCGTCGATCCCTCCTGCAGGCTGTCCCGCTCGCCGTAGCGGCCCTCGGCGCCCCCGTTGACGCGCGCCGGCGGGCCGCATCGGGGAGCTCCGGGCGCGTACCGCCCGATCCGGCTTCGGCGCCGGCCGCCGCGGCCGCCGTCCGTGGCTTCACCGCGGATTTGTACCGCTCGCTGGCCGCGGTGTCCCCCGACGGCAACGTGGTGTGCGCCCCGTACTCGGTCGCGCTCGCGTTGGCGATGACGCGCGCCGGCGCCGGAAGCACCACGGCGGACGAGATGGACACGGTGCTGCACGCGCCGCAACCGCGTCCTGCCGCCCTCGACAACGGGCTCAACACCGTCGATCAGCTGCTGGCGGGCCGGTACCAGGACGGCGACGGCATCAAGGCGCCCAAGCTGACCACCGCCAACGCCCTGTGGACGCGACTCGACCTCACCCTGCGGCCGGCCTTCCAGGACGTCCTGGCGGGGTACTACGGTGCCGCGGCACATCCGGTCGACTTCCGCGGTGCGACGGAGGACGCCCGTCAGGAGATCAACGCCTGGGCGTCGGACCGGACCAACTCGAGGATTCCCGAGTTGCTGCAATCCGGTTCGGTGAGCCCCGACACGACACTGATCCTGACGAACACCATCTACCTGAAGGCGCCGTGGCGGTACCCGTTCACCGTGCCCGCGACCGCCACGGCGCCGTTCACCCGCGACGACGGCCGGGTCGTCGACGTGCCGCTGATGCGGGGGCCGTTCGAGCGGATGGGCTACCTCGAAACAGACGGCTGGCGCGCGGTCGACGTGCCGTTCGCCGACGGCAGCCTCGCCATGGCGGTCGTCATGCCGACCCGGCTCGGACTGGCCGCGCTCGAGGCGCAGCTCGACGCGGCGTGGCTGGGCAGCCTACTGCTGGGCTTTCAGATCCGGGACGTCCGCTTGCGCTTGCCGAAGTGGACGTTCCGGCTGCCGGTCCAGCTGGGCTCCACACTGAGCGGGCTGGGCATGCCGACCGCGTTCACCGCGCGGGCCGACCTCACCGGCATGAGCACCGATCCGTCCCTGAAGATCGACGATGTGGTGCACGAGACCTTCATCGGGATCGACGAGAAGGGCGCCGAGGCGGCTGCGGCGTCGGCCGTGATCGTCCGGCCGCCGTCGATCCCGAGCGGGCCGGACTTCTTCGTGGACCGGCCGTTCCTGTACGTCATCCACGACAGGTCCAGCGGCGTGCCGCTGTTCATCGGCCGGGTCCACGACCCCTCGGTCACCCAGTAGACCGGTCGACGTCATCTCCGGCGGAGGGGCGCGGCGGGAACGCGTCGCGCAACTGGCGCCGGGAGGTGACGCCGAGCTTCCCGAGCACCTTGCGCAAGTGCCACTCGACGGTGCGCGGGCTGAGGAACAGCCGGGACGCGACCTCCGCGTCGGTGAAGCCCTCCCGGACCAGCCGGGCGATCTGCCGCTCCTGAGGGGTCAGCTCCACGTCGGCGGCCGTCGCGACCGCCCGTCTCCGCACGGTCTCGCCGGTGGCGATGAGCTCCCGGCGCGCGCGCTCGGCGAACCCCTCCATCCCGATCGTCACGAAGATGTCGTACGCCCTGCGCAGGTGGTCCCGTGCGTCACCGAACGGCTGAGTCTCCTTGACGAGCCGGGCCAGGGCATCGAGCACCACCCCGGAATCGCCTACGCGAACCGCGGCTTCCACCAGTTCCGGCAGAACCCAGGCGGAGAGGTTCGCGTCGAAGAGGTCTCCGCCGGACTGAATGGCGCGCAGGGCCTCCGGATACCGGACCAGTCCGTTGTACAGGACGGCCGCTGCCCAGTTGGCCGCGATGACCCCCAATCCGAAGCCGGCGGCGATCGAATTGGTGATGGTGGGGCCGATGATCTGGGCCGCCTCGGCCTCTCGCCCCTGGAGCGAGAGCAGCCGCAGCTGGGCATAGGGCGGCATCGGACTGCCGATCGCCTTGGAAACCGTGTCGGCCTCGGCGACGAGGGCAGTTCCAGTAGCAGCTCCGTGGCTTCGCGACCATGGCCGGACGCGAAGGCGACCTGTCCTCGCAACGCCATGGCCCGCCCGGCGGCGAGCGCGTCCGGCTGTTGCTCGCCGAGGATTCGCAGCAGTTGCCGTACCTCGTCGAGGTCGCCGGCCGGAAGGCAGGCCTCGGCGGCCGCAAGCAGCCGATCGGTGCGCCGGTGGGGGTCGGCGGTCAGGACGACCGCGCGCCGGAGGAACGCGGCCGCCGCCGCGATCCCACCCCGGGCCCGGGCCTGAGCGGCCGATCTCTCCAGTTCGGTGGCGACCTCCTCGTCCGGCACGGCCGCGGCCGCGGCGAGGTGCCGGGCGCGACGGTCGGCGGCGTCTTGCCGGTCGGTTACCTGGGCCAGGGCCAGGTGAGCGGCCCGGCGCTCGGGCGGTGCCGCCGCCCGGTAGACGGCCGACCGAACGAGCGGGTGGCGGAAGGTAACCCGTTCGGCGATCGTGAGGAGCCCGTCCAAGTCATTGAACATCGTCGATCCGAGCGATTCTCTTCCCGATCGCGGATCGAGCAACGGGATCGAGTGATCCCGGACTCCGCGCGAGTCACGACTCGAAGGAGAGGCCGAGCATGGACGCCAAACCACTGTCCGGAGCGGTCGCGCTGGTTACTGGCGCCAGCAGTGGCATCGGCGCCGCCACCGGCCGACGCCTGGCCGCTGAGGGCGCGGTGGTGGCCCTGGTAGACGGCCGCCGCGAGCGGTTGAGCCGGTTGGTCCGGGGAATCGCGGACGAGGGCGGGCGGAGGCGTTCGAGGCCGACATCACCGGCCCCGAGCAGGCGTACCAGGCCGTTCAGGACACCGTCGAGCGGTTCCAGCGGCTGGACATCCTGGTCAACAACGCCGGCGTCATGCTGCTGGGCACCGCGCTGCACGCGACGATCGAGGAGTGGGATACACCTGGACGACGACATCCGCGAGACAGCGCTGGGACAGATCAGCGGCCTCGAGCCGCTGCATCCCACCGACGTCGCCGATGCGGTCGCCTACATCGTCCTGCGCGACCGGCGGGCAGCGGTCAACGTAATCATGATCCGTGCCGCCGACCAGACATGGTGACGGGCTCCGGCACAGCCTTGGCGCTTCCCACGGGCGTTACGAGCCCGTACGAATCACCGCGAACACGGGCACGCCGCCCTGACACGTTCGGTCAGCAACGACGGGTTGCCTGTTGACAACGCGGTGTCGCGGGTACGGTAGTCGGCGTCACACCGTCCACATGGGTTGGCAAGGCGGAGGTAAGGGTGCCGGTCACAGGCCAACGCGTCGTGCGGCGGGCGTTGGGGCGGCGATTGACGCGGCTTCGCACGACGTCCGGCATGAGCCGGCGTGATGTGGTGGAAGCGCGCCTGGGCATCTCGGAGCCGACGCTGCACCGCATCGAGACGGGCAAGGTGCCGGTCACCGGGGCCAACGTACGCGCGCTCTGCTGGCTCTACGGTGCGGATCAGAGCATCACTGACGCGCTTGCCGACCTCGCGCTGGGCACGTCACAGCAGGAGTGGTGGGACGCCAGCCCGGTGATCCCCGAATGGTTCAAGCTGTACGTGGGCCTGGAGGCGTCCGCATCCCGGATGTTCGGTTACGACGGCGAGGTCATTCCCGGCGAGCTGCAGACCCCGGAGTACGCGCGCGCTATCTTCGGCGCCGAGCAGCCGGTCGACCCGGAGCTCGCCGAGCGCCACATCAAGCTCCGCATGCAGCGGCAGAAGACCCTCTTCGCCCGTAACCCACCGATCCACCTCGTGACGGTGCTCGGCGAGGGAGCGTTGACCCGGCCGGTCGGCGGCGAACACGTGATGAAGGGGCAGATCGAGCATCTACGGCGGCTGTCCCGGGAGGATACGGTCGACGTCCGGGTGCTGCCGTTCTCGGTCGGGGCGCACGCGGCGATGGCCGGCGCCTTCCGGATCCTGGAGTTCGACGACCCGGACGATCCCGACGTGGTTTACCTCGAATCGCACGTCGGTGCCCTCTACCTGGAGGAGCAGGTCGAGGTTGACGAATACCGGCGGATCTTCGATCTCATCAGCAAAGATTCCGTGCCGGTCGCAGAGTTCCGGTGACGAGCGGCGGAAGCCTGTCGTGATCAGTCGGTCAGGAGCCGGTCGAACTCGCCGCGCTTGGCGCCGAACAGGAACGAGTCCCACTCCTCGGTGGTGAAGACCACGGTGCCGGCCTCGCGTGCCTTGCTGTTTCGGACCTCGATGAAGCCGTCCTGACGGCGGGCCTCGACGCAACTGCCGCCGTTGCCTGTCGACCTGCTGGAAATCATCCAGCCGGTTTCGCTGCTCATCAGCGCCCCTCCCCCTGGAGTTGCTTGCTGTGCGTAACCAATCTGCCACCGATGCGACGGCCGCCTGACGTGCAGAATCAGTATTAACGAGTACGCACGACTCTTTCACCACGAAAGTGGCAGCACTTAGAGTAGCCGAAAACCGGTTCGGATGCATCCTGTCATGGTGAGACCTGTCTTCGTGAAATCTTGCACGGGCCTCGGCCGACTGTCATGATTCCCTTGTGGCGCTTGGCGATCCCTCGCCGCCACCTTGACAGCTCCAGCTGGTCCCCCGCAGCTTTGAGAGGACGGCCGATGCGGATCCTCGATCCTGCAACCGCCGCCGCGGGCGGTGCACTGACAGAGGACGCTCAGCTGCGCGCGGGGTCCGAGACCGCCCGCCTCCAAGCTCGCATCGATCAGCTCGCGGCGCACGTCCAGCAGCTGGAGCAGGAGCGCGCCTCACTCCGCTGGATGGCCGGCCACGACGAGCTCACCGGACTCGCCAACCGCCGCCTCTTCCACGCGCTCGCCCCCGAGCTGCTGCGCGCCGACGCTCGCTCGTCGGCCGTTCTGGTCCTCGACCTCAACGGTTTCAAGCCGATCAACGACACGTACGGGCACGATGCCGGCGATGAGGTCCTCTGCGTGGTCGCCCGGCGCATGGCCGCCTGCCTCGGCGACCATCTGGTGGCCCGGTTCGGCGGTGACGAGTTCGCCGCGCTGCCGCGCGCGCCGCGCGCCGACGTCCCGGATGCGTGGTGGCACGAGATGGCCGGCTCGGTGAGCGCTGCGATCGCGCCCCCGATGGACGTGCTGGGCCACACCCTGTCCGTCACCGCCTCGATCGGCGTCGTACCGGCTGGGCGCTCCGCTGATCTTCCCGACTTGCTGCGCCGCGCGGACCGGGCGATGTTCAGCGCCAAGCGGCACGCGAACACCATCGACAAAGCCGTTATCACCTGGGCCTTGGCCACCGAGAGCGGCGACCACACCGAGACGTACGGGGCTGATACCACCCCAGTTTCCCCGCCGGGCCCGACCGCCTCGGAAATGGCAGGGGCATGCCGGCCGGGCGACCCGGTATGGGTGCACCGCAGTGGCGCCCGCCGTGCGGGAGTGGTCGAGAGCGCCTGCGAATGGGCGGCCCTGGTCCGCTACCGATGCCCGAACGGCGCCGGCACAATGGTCGACACGATCCCCACGAGCTGCCTCACGATCCGAGCCGAAGCCGATCCGTACCTGGACCGGAAGTCTTCAACCTACCGGTGATGCCGAGCTGACGGCCGTCGCCGCGGCAGGCTCAGTCGCGGCCACGCTCCCCGTCAGCCCACCGTCAGCACGAGCTTTCCGCGCAGGCCACCGGCCAGTACGCGCCGATGGGCCTCGGCCGCTTCGGTCAACGGCATCGTGGCCGCCACGCGCGTGCGCAGCCGTCCCGCCGCCACTTGACCCACCAAGTCCGCCAACAGCTCGCGATCGTGCGCGATGAGTTGCAGCTCTTGGCGCACACCACGTGCTGGGATGATGGCCGGCGTGGGCCGGGTCGCCACCACGATTCCCCTGTCCTCGACGGCAGCGGCCGCCGCCTCGCCCAGGGGGACCGCGTCGAACACCGCGGCCACCGACCCGACCGTGGCCAGATCGACGGAACGGGGAACTACCTCGTCAGCGCCGAGACTGTGCACCCATTGCTCATCGGAGTGGCTGGCCTGCGCCAGGACACGGTAGCCGCTCTGAACGGCAAGCTGGGTGGCGAAGCCGCCGACACCGCCGCTGGCACCGGTGACCAGAATGCTGCTGCCGGCCGGAAGCATGGCCAATGACACCAGTGACAGCCCCTGGTGTGCGGTCTGGGCGTTGAGCGGCACCGTGGATGCGGACACGAAGTCGAGCCCGTCCGGCAACCGCACCAACCAGTCCGTGTCGGCCGCCACGAGCTCGGCGTAGCCGCCCGGCGCACCCCGGGTCAAGTACCACGGAATCATCCCGACGACGCGGTCACCCACCCCGAAATCGGCCGTGTCGGGGCCGACGGAGGCCACCTCGCCGGCGATGTCCCACCCGGGCGAGAACGGCGGCGGAACCGGCCCACGAGGAATTTCGCCGGTGGTGGCCGCCACGTCAGCCGGATGCACACAGACCGCGCGGATCCTGACCACAACCTGCCCGGGCCTGGCCTCAGGCTCGGGCAGTTCAGTCACCTGTAATACCTCAGGACCGCCAAGCGCGGCCGCGACGACTCCCAGCACGGGTCCACTCTAGACCGCCGGCTCCCGATAGATAGCCCCCGCCAACTCTTTCGTAGCCCGCCACCTGTCGGGGCGCTGCCGGAGAGAACCGACCGGCACCATGGGCATATTCAGCAGTCCGTGTCCGGAGCTGTCGCGGTGGCACAGGCGCCGGCTTGGGTCGTACGGACCCGGGCCAGTAGAGAGTGCAAAGCGCCGCGCTCCTGGACGGTGAGGTCGGCGAAGAGTTCCTCCTCGACACGGGCGATGGCGGCGTCGAACTTGGTCATGGCAGCCGCGCCGGCTTCGGTGATCTCGACGATGTGGCGGCGGCGATCGGCCGGATCGCGGCGCCGTCGTACCAGATCACGGTCCTCCAGCGCGTTGAGCAGGGCGACCAGGACGCTGGGGTCCACACCCAGCCGGGCACCGAGGTCACGCTGGCTGAACTGACCGCCGTCGAGGTGCATCAGCACGACGGCGTGGCGGGGGGTGACCCCGGAAGTGGTGAGCGCCTCACGGATTCGGGCGTCGGCGGTTCCCCCGTGCCTCGCCAGGAGCAGGGAGAGGCGCGACTCCGGCCCCACGGTTCCGGAGTCGTCGCCGCCGGACGAATGGGCGGCAGCGCTGGTCGTAGGGGCAGTGCCGCCGCGTCGTGGAGCCATGGTCCGACCATAGCAAGACGGATATCGTCGTTTGACGTCAATCGTTGAAGTACATAGATTATCGGCATCCGCTCACTATCTGCCGCACCGGGTTCCTGGGCCAACCGACAGCCCCCTTGTCTTCATGGGAGTTTCCGTGTTCATCGCGTATGTCGTCGTCGCCATCCTGCTGTCGTTGGTGCTGCTCATGTCTGCCCGCGGCGACATCGTCCGCGACCCGAAGATCATCGAGCCGCTCAAAGCGATCGGGGTGCGTGACAGCTGGTTCCTGCCCCTCGGCCTTGTCAAGATCGCTGGCGCACTGGGGCTGCTCGTCGGCATCGCCTACCGCCCGCTGGGCATCGCGGCAGCGATCGGCGTCGTCCTGTACTTCCTGGGCGCCGTGATCACACATCTGCGTGCGGGCGACAAGAAGGGGGTCGGTGCGCCGGCCGTCATCCTGCTCGTCGCCGTGGCCCCCGTTGTGCTGGGCATCGCCACGGCCTGATCGAGGTGAGCTGACGCCCGGATCGCGGCAGCGTTACCCCAATCCCCGTCGATGCTCCGAAGACAACTGGCGGCCGACTCGGGCTGGTGGCCGCTGCGAGCTGCCAAACGGTGCCGAAGCTTCCCGGTGGCGCCACGCACCGGTCACGACGGCCACGGCCGTCAGCGGCCCGCCGCGACCCGGCACACGGCCGCCCCCTCGTCGACGGCGACGTCCCAGCCGGCCGCGCGGAGCTCGGCCGCAGCGGCACCGGCCGTTGCGGCGGGCACGTCGAGGTGGACGGCCAGGGTGCCGTCGGGGTTGGCGGTGGCGGCGACGACGGCTTGCGGCGTCGCCGGCAGCAGGGCGGCCAGGGCGCCCGGCTGGGGGCCGACGGTCACCCGGAGCCGGATGCGGTCGCCGGGCGGGCGGGCCCGGGCCGCGCCGGCCGCTCCCTGCTCCAGCAGGGCGGCGATGTCGTGCACGGCCTGTTCGTGGCCGTCCGGCCCGGTGGCGGCCAAGGCTTCCACGGCGGCCAGCAGGCGGGTGAGGTCGTCGTGGACGGCTCGGAGCACGGCGGCGATCGGTGCGGCGTTCGAGCGGACGATGTCGGTCCACAGTGCCGGGTCGCCGGCCGCGACCCGGGTGACGTCGCGTACTCCCTCGCCGACCAGCTTCTCGGTGCCGGCCGGCCCCTCCCGCAGGCGGGCCGCGGTGAGGCCGGCCATGAGATGCGGCACGTGCGAGGTCAGCGCCACCATCGCGTCGTGCGCCCGGCTGTCCAGGCACACCGGCGTCGCGCCGCACAGCTCGGCCAGCGTGGTGGCGCTCCGCAGCGCCGCGGCGCCGGTCCGCTCGGACGGGGTCAGCACCCAGGTCCGGCCGGTGAACAGGTCGGCGGTGGCCGCCAGAGGGCCGGAGCGTTCGCGCCCGGCCATCGGGTGGCCTCCCACGTACGCCGCCGGGTCGGGCGCCAGCCGCAGGACGTCGCGCCCCGGCTCGCCCTTGACCCCGGCCACGTCGGTGTAGCTGCGCGCTGCCCGGCGCTGCTGCGCCTCCCGCAGCACCAGGCCGACCTGGGTGGGCGGCACCGCGACCAGGGCCAGGTCCACCGGGTGGCGGGGCGTCTCGGCCCGGCCCGCACCGAGCGACTCGGCCACCCGGGCCGTCGCGGCGTCGCGGTCGGCCAGGAACACCTCGACCCCGGCGCGCCGGGCGGCGAGCGCCACCGAGGTGCCGATCAGACCCGTGCCGACGACCAGGAGACTGCGCACCACCGAACTCCTCCCCGCTCAGGCCTGCGCCGCGGCCTGTTCGCGTTCGACCGCCTCGTACAGGGCCTTGATGTTGTTGCTGCCGAAGGTGCGTGCGCCGCGCCGCTCGATGAGCTCCCAGAAGAGGGTGCGCCGCGGGTGGGTGGACGCCGTGAAGATCTGGAGCATGACGCCGCCGTAGTCGCGGTCGGCGAGGATGCTGAGCTCGCGCAGCCGTTCCACCGGGACGCCGACCGCACCGAGCCGTCCCGGCAGCGCCGCGTAGTACTCGCCGGGCGTGGACAGGAACGGCACGCCGCCGGCAGCACAGGTGCGGACGCCGGCCACGATGTCCTCGGTGCGGAAGGCGACGTGCTGCACGCCCGCGCCCTCGTGGGCCGCGATGAAGGCGTCGATCTGGCCCGGGTCGCGGGTGACGTCCGGTTCGATGATGGTGAAGGTGACACCGCCCGAGCGGCTCTGCACCACCTTCGAGCGCATCGCCTGCTTCCCGACGATGATCCTTTCCTCGAAGGTGTGCTCGAGGTCGAACACCTGCTGGTACCGGCGGATCGTGCCGTCCAGCTCACCGGGCGGCAGGCAGACGGCCAGATGGTCCACGTCGCGCAGCAGCCCGGCGGCGGGTTGCGGCCGCTCGGCGATCAGGCCCGGCGCGAACGGCCCGTCCGGGCGCCGGCGCGAGGCGAAGCGATGCTCGACGTCGCCGAAGCCGTTCACCGCCGCGAAGGTGACCCGGCTGCCCTCGGGGTCGAGGGTGTGCGGGGGTTCGAGCGGGGTGGCGCCCCGCTCGACGGCCTCGGTGAAGGCAGCGGCCGCGTCGTCGACGGCCAATCCGACCACGGCGATGCCCTCGCCGTGCCGGGCGAGGTAGTCGTGCGCCCGGTGGCCGGCGGTGAGCGGCTCGGTCACGAGCAGGGTGATGTCGTGCTGGCGCAGCAGGAGGGAGACCCGGTCCTCCAGGTCGCCGCGTCCGTGCACGGCGAAGCCGAATCCGGTGCAGAGCCGGGCGGCGCACTCCTCGGCGTCCTCGGTGAACATCTCCAGATGGTCGATCGTGCGAATGTCCATGTCACAGCTTCCGATCGGTTTCGGCCTCGATGAACGCCACCAGCCGGGTGATGCCTTCGTCGATCTCCTCGGGCGACAGGTAGCTGACGGAGAGCCGCAGGGCCCGCCGCCCGCCGTCGTCCGGGTGGAAGTAGCGCATCGGCGTCCAGATGACGCCGAAGTCCTCGGCGGAGCGGGTGAGCGCCGCGTCGTCGGCCTCGAAGCCGACGGTCAGGCCGAGGAAGAAGCCGCCGCTGGGCTCGTTCCACCGCACTCCCAGCTCCGCCCGGCGCCCTTCCGGCAGCCGCTCGGCGAGCCGGTCGAGCACCCGGCGCATGGCCTCGCCGTAGTGGCCGGCCGCCTTGGCGTTGAGCTCCGAGACCCGGCCGCCCGAGGCCAGCAGCGCGCCTGCCACCACCGCCTGGCTCAGCGACGAGGTGTTGACGGTGACCATGCTCTTGATCTTCGAGAGCTCGTCGGCCAGCAGGCCGTCCCGGCCGTCGTCGCTCGCCACCGGCTGGTCGGCCACGGCGAAGCCCACCCGGGCGCCCGGGAAGAGCGTCTTCGAGTACGAGCCGAGATGCACCACCGAGCGGTTGCGGTCCAGCGCCTTCAGCGTGGGCACGGGTTCGCCCGGGCTGACCAGACGATAGGGGGTGTCCTCGAGGATCAGGATCTGCTCGCGCGCGGCCAGCTCGAGCAGTTCGGCCCGGGCCGTGCGGGAGAGCGTAGAACCGGACGGGTTGGCGTGGTCGGGTACGAGGTAGAACGCGCGCGGGCGGCGTCCGGCGGCCCGCTCGGCCCGGATCGCCGCTGCGAGGTGGGCCGGGCAGACCCCGTCGGCCGTCTCCGGCACCGCGCTGAGCGTCACGTCCAGGAGCCGGGCCACCCCGGTGATGCCCACATAGCAGGGGCTGGAGACCAGCAGCACATCGCGCGGGTCGCGGATCAGCGCGCGTACGACCAGCATCATCGCTTCCTGGGCGCCCACGGTGACCACGATGGACTCGGCCGGAACGTCGATGCCCTCGTCCCGGCGCAGCGAGTCGGCGATGATCTCGCGGATCTGGCCGGCGGTGGGACCGTACTGGTAGACCGCCGTGCGCACCTGGGCCGGCGTGGCGCCCTGGTCGCTCAGGTGGTCGAGATACCGGCGGAGGTGGGCGATCACCTCGTCGGTCTCGAAAAAGCCGTCGTACGGGCGGCCCGGCGCGAACGAGACGGCATCGGGATAGCGCAGCGTGACCTCGTTGAGGAAGTTCATCGTGTCCAGGACCGGGTCGGACATGCTCGCGTGCAGCTCCGATTTCCGCAGCGCAGTCATGGGATCACCGGCCCCCGAGTCCCGCGGCGGCCAGGAACTCGCTGCGGGAGCGGGCGTCGTCGCGCAGCGCTCCCAGCATCGTCGAGGTGATGGTGCGCGCGCCGACGGCCTGCACTCCGCGCAGCGTCATGCACAGGTGCTCCGCCTCGATCACCACGCCTACCCCGTTCGGCTGGAGCTCCTTGGTGAGCCAGTCGGCGATCTGCTTCGTCAGCCTTTCCTGCACCTGGGCACCGTGCGCGAACATCTCGACGACCCGGGCCAGCTTGGACAGGCCGAGGATGCGGGAGGCGGGCAGGTAGCCGACGTGCGCCACCCCGGTGAACGGGAGCAGGTGGTGCTCGCACACCGAGCGGAACGGAATGTCGCGGGCCATGACCAGTTCGTCGTACCCCTCGTCGTTGTCGAACGTGGTGAGCTTGAACTCGCGGGCGGTCAGCAGGTCGGCGTAGGCCCGGGCCATGCGGGCCGGCGTCTCGTGCAGGCTCTCCGGGCTCAGGTCGACGCCGAGCGCCTCGAGGAAGGCCGCGGCTGCGGCGGTCGCCGCCCCGAGGTTCCGGCCCGGCCGGAGGCGCGTCACTTCTTTGGCGGTGATGGTCACTTGTCTCCCTCGATTCGTGTGCTGCCCGGCTCGGCGTACGTCCCGGACCAGCTAGGTGGACGTCTCTCCGCGAAGGCGCGGGGTCCCTCGGCGGCGTCGGCGCTGCGCCGGCGCCGCTCCTCCCAGTCGTAGGTGGCGGTGAAGGCGCCGGGCAGGGACAGGTCGACCGAGCGCAGCGCGGCCTGTTTGATCGCCCGGACCGAAAGCGGCGCCGCGGCCAGCAGGTCGGCGACCCAGCCGTCGACGCACTCGTCCAGACGCCCGGCCGGAACGACATCGTTGACCAGCCCGTACGCGTGTGCGGCGGCCGCGCCCAGCCGGCGACCGGTCAGCAGGTGGCCCATCGCGACCTTCTGCGGCAACTGCCGGATCAGCCGGAACACGCCGCCGGCGCCCGGCACGAGACCCAGCCGCACCTCCGGCAGACCGAACACCGCGCGGTCGGACGCGACGATCAGGTCGCAGGCCAGGGCGAGCTCGAAGCCCCCGCCGAGGGCGTAGCCGTCGACCCGCGCGACGACCGGCTTGCTGAAATCGAAACGCTCGGTGAGCCGCGGCCAGCCGGGCCGGCCCCGGCTGCCGAAGGAGGAGGCGGGCGTGCCCGCCGCGTCGCCGCGTGCCCGTTCCTTGAGATCCTGTCCCACGGAGAACGCGCGATCGCCGGCTCCGGTCAGCACCACGACCCGGACCTCGTCGTCCGCCTCGGCGTCGTCCCAGACCTCGGCCAGTTCCTCGTGCATGCGCAGATCCATGGCGTTGAGCACGTCGGGACGGTCCAGCGTGACCCGGGCGACGTGGTCCTTCTTCTCGTAGCGCACCCGGGCCCCGCTCATGCCGAACGCCCCGCGAACCGGCCGACCTTGTCGATCACGTCGCCGGCGTGGATGCGCAACGCCTGCTCGAGAGCGAACTCGGCCAGGTATTCGCGCAGCGCGTCGAGCGGCTCCTCGGCCACGTTGAGCATCCGCCGGTTGGCCACGACGGCGTCCCCGGACAGCGCGGCCAGGCTGCGCTCCACCGCCTCGTCCATCTCCTCCGGCGCCACCACCTCGTCGACCAGCAGCCGTGCGTCCGGTTCGGTGGCCCGGATCCGGCGGCCGCCCAGGATGACCTGACGCGACAGCCGGGCCCCGGCGATGCGGCCGAGGCGCAGGTTGCCGGCGCCCGGAACGATCCCCTCGCGGGCGGCGGGCAGGCTGAGGTAGGCGTCGGAGGCCGCCAGCACGTGGTCGAAGACCAGCAGGAGCTGGCAGCCGCCGCCGATCGCGAAGGAGTCGACGGCCGCCACCCACGGTTTCTGTGCCGGCGGCAGCCACCGGTCCGGGTCGTCGTCGGCCACGCCGCGCACCAGCTTGTGCAGGTAGCCGAGCTCGCGCCGGAGCAGGAACCCGGTAAGCGAGATCCGGCCGGCGCTGATCGCCTTGAGGTCGATTCCGGCGCTGAACACCCGCCGGCCCCGGTACCGGGGATGGCTCATCTCGCCGCCCCGGACCAGACCCACCCGTACGGCGGGGTCGAGCAGGGCCAGGTCGACGGCGGTCTCCATGTCGTCGACCTGCTGCTCGTCCTCGGCGTTGAGGTTGTCCTGCCGGCACATCGTCAGCCGGGCCACCCCGTCGCGCCGTTCCAGCCGCACCGCCTCGGTGACCAGCACGCCCGTACGCCGGAACTCCGGGAGCAGCCGCCGGGCCCGCGCGGTGGGCCGCAGCATCGCGGCCATCAGATGCCGCCCGGACCGCTCCGACCGCAGCACCGCCCGCAGGAAGATGCCCTGGTCGATCTCGAGCCCCTCCTGGTCGGACTGATCGCGGGACCGTTCCCGGGCCAGCTGTCCGGAGGTGGGCGCCAGCCCCGGAAACTCGTCCGCGGCCGCCTCGGCGAGCTCGTCCACCCGCAGGTGCCGCGTGCGGCCAGCGGTGAGCTCGTCGTAGACATGATCGGCGTACGCCGCCATGAACCGGGCCCGCAGGCGGCGGGCCGCGTCGTGGGCGGCCGCCGCCTCTGCCCGCTGTCCCGGCGTGCGCCGGCCGGGGGACGGCAACGCCGCCAGCACCCGGTCGGTCTGTGCCGCGACGTCGGTCAGGCGCACCCGGTCGGCGCCGAGGTCCCGCACCGGGGCCGCCGTGGTCACGATGCTGCCGCCCGGCGCAGGGCGCGGTCGCAGGCGGCCAGATGCGAGCCGAGAGCCTCCTCGAAGCTGTGCTCGGAGGCGTCGAGCTGAAGCTGCCGCCGGATCGCCAGCTCCTTTCCGGTGATGCCGGCCGACACGGTGGCGATCTCGGTGAGGACCGCGTCCGGCCGGTCGGCCACGACGTCGATCAGCCCGGCCGTCGCCGCCTGCTCGGCGCCGAGCGGCGTGCCGAGCAGCGCCGCCGTCCGCACGCCGGAACTGGAGCCCTGCCGGGCGAGCCGGTACAACGCCATGCCGGGCCACGTGGCGCCGCCACCCGCGGGGACGATCAGCCGGGTTCCCGGCGCCGCGATCCGCATGTCCGTGGCGAGCAGGACGTCGAGGGCCGTGCCACCGCAGTCCCCTTCGGCGACGGCGACGGTGACCAGGCCGAGCCGTTCCAGCCGGCGCACCGCGCGTTCCCACTTGGTCAGCAGGCCGACGGAGAGATCCTCCGTCCAGCCCGGGCGCGGGGCGCCGGAGACGTACGCGGTCAGCAGTCCGGAGGCGAACCCGTCCTCGGCCCGGTCGCAGATCCTCAGCACCGCCTCGACCGCGGCCGTCGACACCGGCTCGCCTCCGTCGACGTGCAGCACCAGGTCGTCGATGCCCGCCGCGCTCACCATTGGATCAGTGCCGTTTCGATGGTCGAGCCCGGACCCATGGTCATCAGAACCCCGTAGTCGCCGGGCCGGGTGACACCCTCCTCGACCAGACGCTCGTAGGAGAAGAGGAACGAGCCGCTGGAGACGTTGCCGTAGTCGCGCAGCACCCGGACGGTGTGCCGGACGTCGTGGCGGCTCAGACCGAGGTTCACCACCACGGCGTCGATCACCTTCTTGCCTCCGGAGTGGACGAGCCAGTGCCCGATGTCGCTGCGCCGCAGGCCGGTGCCGGCGAGGAGCCGGTCGACCACGGTCTCGGCGTTGGCCCCGACGACGTAGGGGATCTGGGGGTCGAGAAAGAAGCTGAAGCGGTCGAGGGCGCTGTCCCAGTCGTAGCGCATCGCGTCGATCGCGTCGGTGATCAGGAAGCTGGCGAACTTGAGGATCCGCGGACCCGGGCGGGCCTCGCCGGGGCCGTCACTGATCAGTGCCAGCGCGGCCGCGCCGTCGCCGAAGAGGCTGTTGACGACCGCCGTGCGCATGGTGCCGTCGAGGGCGTACGCCGCCGAGCAGGCCTCGGCGCAGAGCACCACGGCCAGCTCACCGGGGTGCGCGGCGGACCAACCGGCGACGACGTTGAGCGCGTTGAGCCCGGCGTTGCAGCCCATCCCCACGATGTCGGAACGGCTGCAGTGCGGGTCGATGCCGAGTTCCTTGATGAGCAGCGCGCTGAGCCCGGGGGTCAGGAAGCCGGTCGACGTCACGCAGCAGAGGTGGCGCAGGTCGGAGAGGGCCGCGCCGGTCCGCTTGAGGCAGGCCTGCAGCGCCTGGCTGCCCATCTCGATGGCGAGGCGCTTGTGCTTGGCCAGCAGATCACCCTGCGGCTCGGGCCGGCGCCGGCCGTCGGCGTCCGGCTCCGGAAGGGTGAGGCGCCGCTGGGTGATCGCGCTGTTCAGATAAACCGAGCGGACCTTCGGATCGTCGATTCCCAGAAGTCCCAGCAATTCGGGTTGGGTGACCGTTGTTCCGGTCGACGCGGTGCCCACTCCGACCATTCGTGAAATGGCCGGCCGGGCCGTGCTCGCGGGCGAATCGACGGGACGTTCGAGAGTGGCCGTCATCGGTAGAGCCACCCCCACATGCGGGGCTTACTGCGAATGAGTTCCTTGACCGACGCCGAAGACATCGCAAACCTCCGAGCAATACGAAGAAGCTGACACCCGCGACGGTAGGTTTTCGCATTCGCGACCGTCAAACGATGTCCAACCGCCCCGGACCGGAAATCAGCAGCCGTATCTCTGGAGCCCGGCCCGGCTGCGCACGTTGAGTTTGCGATAGACCTTGGTGAGGTGCTGCTCGACGGTGCTCACCGTGACGAAAAGGCGCTCGGCGATCTGCCGGTTGGTCTTGCCGGCGGCGGCGAGCGTGGCGACCCGGTGCTCGGCGTCGGTGAGCTTGGCCCCGTCCTCGGGCGCCGGCGGCAGCGCCTCGGCGGGCGGAAAGCCCGGCACCGGATCGGTTTCGGGACCGGCCGGACCGTCCACAATGCACGCCGCGTCGACGCCCCAGCGGGCGATCAGGTCCAGGCACGACCGGGTGTAGGTCGCCGCGCTCTCCGGGTGGCCCATGGCCAGGTGGTACTGGCCGAGGGCGAGCAGGTAGGGCAGCGCGAACGGCGTGTCGAACATCGCGGGCGGCACCGGGACCGCCAGATAGGACCGGGCCGAGTCGTTGTCGCCCAGATCGGTGCTGGCGCGGACCGCGACCGACAGCGGAAGGCCGACCACCACGCCCCACACGGGCGGCGGCACGGTGTCGAAGACCTCCCGGATGCTGCTGAGAGCGGTGGCGCTGTCGCCGGCCCGCAGCATGGCCACGGCCTCGATCGTCGCGATCATCACCCGCCGCATCGGCACCCGGTTGATCCACTCCTCCTTGAGCAGGCGGTCGCACCAGGCGATCGCCTCCGCCAGCCGGCCGGTCTGCACCAGCACGACGAGGGCGTAGAGGGCGGGCGTCAGCGGGGTGCCCGCCCGCATGCCGACCAGCATCTGGTCGGCCCGGTCGCTCGGCGCGCCGTCGACAGCGAGGCTCGCCGCCGCGCTGAGGTAGGCCGCGGCGGCCAACGGGCCGCTGAGGGCGAGCGGCGAGTCGGCGGGCAGACCGGTCTCGTCGCCGGTGCGGCGGAAGAAGGACCAGAGGTGCGCCGCGCCCGAGTCGCCCTCGCCGGGGTCGGTGAGCCGCATCAGCTCCTCGGCCTCGTCGAACTCGCCCCACCAGAGCAGCTGATTGACCGCGGTCAGCACGTCGGGACCGGCGAGCAGGCCGGCCCGGGCGTCCTGGCCCAGCTCGTGCAGGCGGCGCGCCGCCCGGCTCGGATCGGCGTGCCACTGCGCGTCGGCGAGCAGGACGCCGGCCCGGGCCCGCTGATCCTCGCCGGAGCTCGCCGAGACGGCGTGCCGCAGGCTGCTCACCGCGCTGTCGACGTCGCCCGCGGCCATCGCCTCGCGGGCCGCCTCGCAGAGGATGGCGACCCGCCACGGCGCCTTGCCACCGTCCTGCGCCGTGATCAGATGCTCCGCCACGGCGCTCGCCGAGGCCCCGCTGCCGTGCAGCAGCTCGGCGGCCCGGCTGTGCATCACGGGCCGCTCCGGGAACGGGATGCCGGAGAGCACCGCCGCGCGGGTGCGCGGGTGCCGGAACCCGTCCCAGCCGAGGACGCCCATCTCCCGCAGATCCCGGATGCCCTCGTCGACCTGGGCCACGTCGAGACCGCTGAGCTCCGCGACCAGCTCGGGGGTGGCGTGGTCGCCGAGGACCGCGATCGCTTCACCGATCTTGGCGGTCGACGGGGCACAGCGGTGCAGGCTGCGCAGGACGGCGTGCCGGAAGTTCACGCCCGGCTCGCCGGTTGCCGGGTCGGAGGCGGCGGACAGATCGTCGATGAGCGCGAACAGGAGCAGCGGGATGCCGCCGCTGACCTCGGCGCAGAACTGCACGAGCGCCCGGTCGGGCACGCCACCGAAAGGCTCGCGCAGCTGCTCGGCGATGTCGGCGCGGGTCAGCGGGGTGAGCCGGAGCCGGCGGCAGAACGGTAGGTGCAGCATCTCGGCGCGCAGATCCGCCGTGTCGCGCTCGTAGGAGGTGCTCTCGTTCAGCACCATCACCACACCGGACGACTCGACCCGCCGGATGAGAAAGCTGAGGCACCGCAACGACTGCTCGTCGGCGAAGTGGACGTCGTCGATGCCGATGAGCAGGGTCCGACCGCAAGCGAAGTCGCGAACCGCTGCGGCCACACGGTCCATCAGCACGAAGAAGTCTTCGCCACTGTCGAGGCCGCCGGGGAACGGATCGGCCATCCCGGCGCCACACATCGACTGGATCAGCCGGTCGACGACCCCGTACGGAAGCTCGCGCTCGCGGGCCGATCCGGTTACCTCGAAGCACCAGCTGCCCTCGCGGGCGGCGCGCGCCGACATGGCCTGGAGCAGGGCGGTCTTCCCCGTTCCGACCGGGCCGCTGACCAGCAGCACCGCGCCGCTGCCGCGGGTGGACGCCTCGTGGACCTGATCGAACAGCAGCAATTCCGAACTTCGCCTACTCAATATCACGAGCCCCCCCGCCGGGCACATCCCATTACTGCATGGGACCGGACCCTACCGAAGCGGAGCAAACGACGGAAACGCAGATCCAGATCGGACGGACGTCATTTTCGGCAGGTCAGGGGCGGGTTACCCGATTAAGGTCCGAACCTAAGAATCTTCTGTGAATGACCTTCCGGACCGCCTGCCTGCACCATCGGCCTCGGTGATATAGGACATTGCATCTCGGCGCCTGTCCAACCGCGTGCCTCCGCCGGTTGGACAGTGCCCGGTCAGCGGCCTGCCGCCGCCGCCTTCGCCTGACGCCACTGCTCGTCGTTGAGTCCCCGGCGCCAATATCCGGAAATTGACAGCAATTCCTTGGCCACTGCGCGTTCGCGGAGCAGGAAGCGGCGCAGATCCTGCATCACGCCGCCCTCGCCGTGCACGAAAGCCTGCACCACCCCGGGCTCGAAGGACAGCGACCGCACGGCCTCGGCCAGGCTCCCGCCCCGGTTGCGGTGCACCCACCGGATCTCGCAGTCCGCGGCGGTGGGCAGCTCCTGCTCCTCACCGGCGTCGCCGACCTCGACGATCACCCTGGCCCGCCGGCCCGGCGCCATGGCCTCGAGGGTCACGGCGATCGCCGGCAGCGCGACGGCGTCGCCCACCAGCAGATGCCAGTCCGCCTCAGCGCCCGGCCGGTAGAGACCGCGCGACTCGTGCAGGAGCACCGGATCGCCCGGGCGGAGCGTGGACAGCCAGGACGGCGTCAGCCCGGGTCGGCCGTGGTCATAGATGTCGATCGCCATCTCGCCGGCCACCGGGTCGAGGGAGCGCACCGTGTAGGTGCGGGTGCGCGGCCACGCCGCGCGCGGCAGATCGGCGTGGATGCGGCGCATGTCGAGGTCGCCGGGGTAGGTCACCCCGGGCCGCAGAAAAGCCACCCGCACGTACGTGTCGGTGAACGGTCCGACGTCGAATTGCGCGACGGCCGGACCGGCGACGATCATTCTCGTCATTCGCGGGCCGACTCTCTCCAACCGGTGCAGAGCCAGCCGGACAAGGGGCCGGCCGGGCGCCGTGGTGCCGATCATTTTTCCTCCCCGTCCGATGCTGACGAGGGTGAGGATAGGCTCGCCTACCGCAATGGGCGAGCACGGTCGAACAGCGCCCGGGACGACCGTTCAACTGCGCGGAAAAACAGTTGGACGCACCTATTTTCGCGCGGTTGACATCGACACGGTCCCTGCTGCGATAGTGACTCCCGGAACGCGGTGGCAGCCACGCACTCCCCGCTTCCTGATACGACGGGAAACAATTCTGCCGTCGATCGGAGTGACCATTCTCGGTTGGAGGGTTCATGAGTGTCAGTGACGAGCCGGTGTTTCTGCGATCCAATGCGATCATCGAGCCGCTGGTCGACCGGTTCTATGCCTGGATGCACATCGTGTCGCCGGCGGCGGCCTCGCTGAACCTGGCCAAGGTCCAGGTGCCGCTGCTGGAGTCGTATCTGCAGAATCCGCAGGTGCACGTGGCGGCCAGCGTCAATCCGGCGCTGCGCGGAGGCTACTTCGTCAACGTCGAGGAAGCGCGCAGCATGGAGATCGCGGCGCTGCTCGACACGATCAAGCGGGACCGGGCCGACATGCTGGCGTTCGCGGACGCGATCGCCGACGCGGACGACCTGCTCCGGCAGAGCGCGACCGGCTTCGACCTCACCCCGCTCTACCCCAAGCTGCCGTCGCCGCTCAACGGGCTGGTCGAGCTGGCCTACGACACCGGCAACCAGGCGTCGCTGCACCTGCTCGAGCCGGTCCTCTACACCAGCCCCTACTACGACGTCAGCCGCCAGTCGATCCAGCTGTCACTGGAGACCGGCATCGAGCGGCCGTTCATCCTGAGCACGCCGCGACTGCCGAACCCGGACGTGCTGGACCTGGAGATCCCGTTCACCCACGCGGGCATCGACGAGCTGTTCAAGGCGCGGATCGCGCCCACCACGGTGGGGCACCTGCGTGGGGCGCTCGAGCTCGACGACGCGCAGACCGTGCAGCTGCGCACGCTGCTCACCGACCGGCCGAGCCTCTCGCCCGACCGCAGCATCGAGTCGGGTGGCCGGGTCCGCTACTTCGGGCACGCCTGCCTGGTCATCCAGTCGCCGGAGACGACCATCGTCACCGACCCCTTCATCAGCGCCGACAACCGGCACGGCGACCGCTACACGCTCGACGACCTGCCGGAGCGCATCGACTACGTGCTCATCACGCACGGCCACCAGGACCACATCGTGCTGGAGACGCTGTTCCAGCTGCGCAGCCGGATCGGCGCGGTCGTCGTTCCGCGCTCGTCGCGGGGCAACCTGTGCGACCCCTCGATCGGGCTCTACCTCAAGGCGCTGGGCTTCCGGGTCGTCGAGGTCGACGACTTCGACGAGATTCCGATCCCCGGCGGCCGGGTGGTGGCCACACCGTTCCTGGGCGAGCACTCCGACCTGGACATCCGCGCCAAGTCGACCTACTTCGTGCAGATCGCGGGGGCCAACGTCTACGTGGGCGCCGACTCGTCGGGCATCGACCCGGTGCTGTACCGCTACGTCCGCAAGCACCTGGGCCACGTCGACATGGCGTTCCTCGGCATGGAGTGCGACGGTGCCCCGCTCACCTGGCTCTACCAGGGCCTGCTGACCCGCCCGGTGACCAAGCGGATGAGCGACTCGCGCAAGCTCTCGGGATCCAACGCCAAGCAGGCCGGCGCCATCATGACCGAGCTCGGCGCGGACGAGGGCTACATCTACGCCATGGGCGAGGAGAGCTGGCAGGGCCACGTCATGGCGACGACCTACAACGAGGACACCTACCAGATCAAGCAGATCGAGGAGTTCCTCGGCTGGTGCTCCGGCAACGGCATCACCGCCGAGCACCTCTACAACAAGCGCGAATGGCGCTGGTAGGCACCGGATCGGCCGAATGACAGCGGCCGGACCACCGCATCGGTGGTCCGGCCGCCGGTCTATGTGCGGAGGGTTCAGCCCGCGACGCGCTGTCCCGGGCCGACCCGGGTGGCGAAATGGGCCCACTGGTCGGCGAATTGACGGGCCAGGTCGGCCACCACGTCGGTGCAGTGCGGCGGCACGTTGTCGACGATGGCGTCCCACTCCTCCGTCCAGCGGGTGTGCAGCGTCAGAAGGCGCAGCAGGTTCCGCCCGGTCTCGGTGTAGCGCAGGGCGGGATCGCTCATCAGCCGGCCGACGATCACGGACCGGTCGATCTCCGGTTCCGGCTGGTCGCCGGCCCGGAAGATGGTCAGCGGCCGATGCTCGACGCTGCGGGCCGCGCCCTTCGCCGGCGACGAGCCCCGGGGTCGCCGGGCCGGCACCACGTCGGCGCCGCTGAGCAGCCGGTTGCGAACGTCCCGGGCGGTCTCCGGCGAGATCGCCGCGGCCTTGGCCACCTGCCGGAGCGACAGGTCCGGGTTCTCGGCCATCAACCGGCCGGCCAGCAGGCGCCCCGCGCTGCTGTCCAGCGGACGCACCCGGCCGTCCTGGCCGACCCGGCCGGCCTCGGGCGCGGCCGCGCCGGCGACGCGGCGCCGGATGTCGGCCACCGTGCCGGGCGAGATGCCGGTCACCGCGGCGACCCGGCGATCCGACCAGTGCGGGTGAGACACGGCGATGCGCTCCGCGGCACGCTTGCGGTCGGCCAGCGCGAGCGGCAGGCCGTGCGACACATTGAGCCGTACCGAGAGCACGAACGCCTCGTCGGCGGAACCGTCGAAGAAACGTCCGGCGATGGTCGTCTCGCCGCGTCGCAGCGCGGCCTCGATCCGGTGCGCGCCGTCGATGACGCGCATCGACGACCGGTGCACCACGATCGGCGGCAGGTCGTTCTGCGCGTGCATCATGACCTCGACGTGCACCGGGTCGGCACCGGCCGATCGGAGTGATCCGCTCAGGTCGAGTGAGCTGATCTCCAGCAGGGTGACTGGTTGTTGGTTGATGTCCTCTTCTTCAGATGTCAACGGAGCTCCTCGGGCTCTTGACGCGCGCGCCGGGCAGCACTCGGGCGCGCACGTGTCAGGCCGGCACTCCTGGTGGAGCACGCTCGGGGCACGACTCGGACGGGCCGGACCGTCGGTCCCGGCCCGCCGGCGCCACGAATGCGGCTCACACAGAGCAGATCGGCCTCAGCTGGCGATTGCGGCATTCCGCATGCGGACACGAATCGACCGCCGACTCCGATGACGGCGGTGGATGACGGGTCGCATTCATTCCGGGTGTGGACACCGGTCGATCAGCCAGGGACCATGACTCTTCTCCCCCATGCTCGAAGTTGCCGACGCCAACGGCGCGCATCGATCGCTGATCTCGCGCGCCGGGCGTCGTTCAGGTCATCGCATCCGGAACATAACATTCAGTTATGACGATGGCATCCCCTGACCATGAGGCCGGCCGGACCCCTAACCCCTAGCCGGGAATGGAAAGTTTGCCGGTTTCGCCGGGTCAGACACCGGCGACGATCCGGCCCAGCTCCTCCGCGGGGAGGGCGAGCATGCGGCCCATGAGTGGGGTCATGGCGGCCAGCACGTCGGCGATCTCACGGATGTCGGCCTCGGCCAGCGCCTGGTCACCGTCGCAGAGCGCCTCCTTGGGCTCCGGGTGCACGTCGATGAGCAGGCCGTCCGCGCCCACCGCGATCGCCGCGCGGGTCAGCGGCAGCACCAGGTCGCGCCGGCCGCCGGAATGCGACGGATCCACGATCACCGGCAGGTGGGAGAGCCGCTGGGCCACCGGAACCGCGCTGATGTCCAGGGTGTTGCGGGTGGCGGTCTCGAACGTCCGGATGCCGCGCTCGCACAGCACGATGTCCAGGTTTCCGCGCTGGGCGATGTATTCGGCGGCGCTGAGCCACTCCTCGATGGTCGCGCTGAAGCCGCGCTTGAGCAGGACCGGCTTGCCCGCCGAGCCGACCGCCTGCAACAGGGCGAAGTTCTGCATGTTGCGCGCGCCGACCTGCAGCATGTCGGCGTAGGAGGCGACCATGTCCACGCTGGACGGATCGATGACCTCGGTGACCACCGGCAGCCCGGTCTCGGCCCGCACGTCGGCCAGGATGCGCAGGCCCTGTTCCCCCAGTCCCTGATAGGAATAGGGGGACGTCCGCGGCTTGAACGCGCCGCCCCGCAGCATCGAGGCGCCGGCCGACTTGGCCATCCGCGCCGCCTCGAGGGTCTGTTCGGGCGACTCCACCGCGCAGGGGCCGGCAATCACGGTCAGCGTGTCCGGTCCGATCGGCACGCCGCCGACCCGGATCACCGAGCGGGTGGCGTGGTGCTCGCGGCTGACCAGCTTGAACGGCACCGACACCCGGATCACCTGCAGCACGCCGGGCAGGCTGCCCAGGTTGAGGGCCTCGAAGTCGGTCACGTCGCCGACCAGGCCGACGATCGTGCGGGACAGCCCGCGGCTGACGAACGCCTGTCCACCCGCCGACCGGACCAGCCCGACGACCGCCTCCACATCCGCCGGGGTCGCACCCGGCGTCATCACAACGACCATGACAGTCTCTCCTTCGGCAAGGGCTCGTGGTTTCTTCTCAGGCCGGGCGGGTGTCGCGCTGCTCGAGCCCCTCGGCTATCTGGAGCCACTCGTCGGCGCACGAGCGGGCCACGTCGGCCAGGATGTAGGCGCAGTGCGCGGGCACCTTGTGCTCGACCTCGGCCCACTCCTCGGCTCGGATCGCGCGGGTGTGTATCCAGCGCAGCACCGTTCGGCCCGACTCGGTGAACCGCAGCGACGGATCGCTCTGCAGCCCCTGCAGCATCAGCGGGATCGACTCACGCCCGGCCGGCCGCTCCCGGCGCTGCCGGATCTGCGGCAGGGGGTCCTCGCCGCGTTCGAGGCGCAGGCGCACGTCCCGGACCGTCGACGGGGAGACGCCGACCTCGCGGGCGATCTCGCGCAGCGACGCCTCGGGACGTTGCTTGATGAGCGCGGAGGCGCGCAGCCGTCCCACGCTGTTGTCCACCGGCCGCACCCGGCCGTCCCGGCCGGTGCGTGCGCTGACCGGCTCCATGCCGGCTTCGTCCTGGATGCGGCGGCGGATGTTGCCGACCGTGCGCGCGCCCAGCCCGGCCGCCGCCGCGATGGCCCGGTCCGACCAGGTCGGCTGCGAGGCGATGATGCGCTCGGTGGCCAGCGTGCGGTCGGCCAGCGACAGCGGCAGGCCGTGTGTCGTGTTGGCGGTGACCGCCAGGACGAAGGCCTCCTGGTCGGTGCCGTCGAACCAGCAGACCTCGATGAGGTCGTCGCCGCGCAGCTTGGCGGCGCGCAGGCGGTGCATGCCGTCGATGACGCGCATGCTGCCCCGGTGCACCAGGATCGGCGGCAGCCGGTCCTCGATCGAGGCCAGCATCTCGATGTGCCCGAAGTCCTCGCCGGCCCGCCGCGGCGAATCGGCCGGACGCAGTGCGGCGACCGGCAGCCATTCGGTGCCGCCGTCACCGACCGGCCGCCCCGGCTGGTGATCGAGGAAGGGCTCCTCGTCCGGCACCGGGGCCAGGACCCGGAATGCATTCTGATTGATGAGTTCTCGCAAGGCAAACTCCCCCGTACCACAGTTCACCAAATACCACGACCCGGCGCTGGAACCAGCCGGGCGAACTGATACTAGGCACGATCCGTAACCGATTCGATGGTGTCCGACTGTCCATCTCGGTCGGTCATTCGACATCGGCGCACCGGCCTGCAGGAAATGGTTCGGAAATCGCTTGAGCAGTCGGACAGCGGTCGCCCACGATCTGTCGGATCTGTCCATCGGCACTTTCACCGGCCCCCCTGATCAGGCAATACAGTCCCCACGAGGCCGACCTGCACACGGGAGAAAACGATGCCTTATCCACCGATGACCGGACCTCCGGACAAAGATTCGACCGAATGTCCCGAAAATGACACCGAAAGAACGAGGCCGCGTGAACCGCAACGCTGAACCAATCACGACGGCCGATTTCGAACGGGCCGCCGCCGCGCTCCTGCCCGCCGAGGTGTGGGATTTCGTCGCCGGCGGGAGCGGCGCCGAGGCGACGCTCTCGGCCAACCGGGCCGCCCTGGACAGCGTGTTCGTCGTACCCCGGGTGCTGCAGGACGTCTCCGCCGGCAGCACCCGCTGCACGATGCTGGGCGGGCCGGCCGAGATGCCGGTCGCCGCCGCGCCGGTGGCCTACCAGCGGCTGATCCATCCGGAAGGCGAAGCGGCCACCGCCCGTGCCGCGAAGACGGCCGGGATCCCTTACGTGGTCAGCACCCTCAGCAGTGTGCCGCTCGAGCAGATCACCGAGGCCGGCGGGCGGGTCTGGCTTCAGCTCTACTGGCTGCGCGACGAGGCCACCACGCTGAATCTGGTGCGGCGGGCCGAGGACGCGGGCTGCGAGGCGATCGTGGTGACCGTCGACGTGCCGTGGATGGGGCGGCGGCTTCGCGACATCCGCAACAGGTTCGCGTTGCCGGCCCACGTGCGCACCGCGAACATCGAGACCACCGCGGCCGCACATCAGCCGGCCGTCGACGGCTCCGCGGTCGCCGCACACACCAGCCAGGAGTTCTCCCCCGCCCTCACCTGGTCCATCCTCGACCGGCTGCGTGAGCACACCCGGCTCCCACTGGTGGTGAAGGGGATCCTCGCGCCGGAGGACGCGCGGCTGGCGGTCGACCACGGCGTGGACGCGATCGTGGTGTCCAACCATGGCGGCCGCCAGCTCGACGGCGCTCTGCCCAGCATCGACGCCCTGCCCGGTGTCGCCGCCGCGGTGCGCGGCGAATGCGAGATCCTGCTCGACAGCGGCGTCCGCAACGGCACGGACGTGCTGCGCGCGCTCGCCCTGGGCGCCTCCGGGGTCCTGCTCGGGCGGCCACTGATCTGGGGGCTGGCCGCCGGCGGCGAACGGGGCGCCCGCCGCGTGCTGCACATGTTCAAGGCCGAGCTGCACGACGCCCTGGGGCTCGCCGGCTGCCCGGATGTCGCGGCGGCCGGCCGGCTGCGCGTCGTCCGGCGACCGGCCTGAACCCGCGTCCCGTCCAACCGTCAGTTTTCTCCGGTTGGACGGGACGCCGCACGAGAGAGCGGACCACCCCCAGCCGGGTGGTCCGCTCTTTCAGCTGGTGCGTGCGAAGTTCAGTGGTGCAGCTCCACGGCCCGGCCGTTGGCGCCGTCCTCCCGGCCGTACTGGATGCGGTACAGGTCCGCATAGAGGCCGTCGGCCGCCAGCAGTTCGTCGTGCGTGCCGCTCTCCCGGATCCGGCCCCCGTCGACCACCAGGATCTGGTGTGCCTCCCGGATCGTCGAGAGGCGGTGCGCGATGACCAGCGAGGTCCGGCCGCTCAGCGCGGTACGCAGGGCCCGCTGGATGGCCGCCTCGGACTCGGAGTCGAGGTGGGCCGTGGCCTCGTCCAGCACCACCACCGGAGGCGACTTGAGCAGCAGCCGGGCCAGCGCGACCCGCTGCTTCTCACCACCGGAGAGCCGGTGGCCACGGTCGCCGACCACGGTGTCCAGGCCGTCCGGCAACGCCGAGACGACGTCCCAGATCCGGGCGGCCTCGCAGGCCTCGATCAGCTCCTGCTCGGAGGCGTCGTCCTTGGCGTAGAGCAGGTTGGCGCGCAGCGTGTCGTGGAACAGGTGGGCGTCCTGGGTGACCATTCCGACGGTGTCGAGCACCGAGTCGAGGGTCAGATCCCGGACGTCCTCGCCGCCGATGCGTACGGTTCCCTCGGTGGCGTCGTACAGGCGCGGCACCAGCTGGGTGATGGTGGTCTTGCCGGCCCCGGACGGTCCGACGAGCGCAGTCATCCGGCCCGCCGGGACGCGGAACGACACACCCTGCAGCACCCAGGCGTCGTTGCGCCTCTCCGGGCCCTTGCGGGCGATCGACTCGAGGGACTTCAGCGACACGTCCTCGGCGTTCGGATAGCGGAAGCTGACCCCGTCGAACTCGATGTCCGGAGCGGGCGCCCCGGCCGGGCCGCGCTCCAGCGCCCGGGCGCCCGGCTTCTCCCGCACGAGCGGCTCGAGGTCGAGCACCTCGAAGAGCCGGTCGAAGCTGACGAGCGCGGTCATCACGTTCACGTGCATGTTGGCCAGCTGGTTGATCGGACCGAAGACCCGGGCCAGCAGGCCCATCATCGCCACGATCGTGCCGACCTCGAGCGCGCCGTCGATGGCCAGCAGGCCGCCGCCGCCGTACACCACCGCGGTCACGAGCCCGGTGAGTACGGCCAGCGAGAGCGGGAGCAGGGTCCCGTACGCCATCAGCGTGGTGGAGATGTCGCGCACCGCCGCCGCCCGGCCGGAGAACTTGTCGGTCTCGCGCCCCGGCCGCCCGTACAGCTTGGTGAGCATCGCCCCGGCGACGTTGAACCGCTCGCCCATCATCGAGGCCATCTCGGCCTCCACGGTCATCCGCTCGCGGGTCATCCGCTGCAGCCGCCGGCCGATCACCTTGGACGGCAGCAGGAACAGCGGGATCAGCACCAGCGTGACCACGGTCAGCTGCCAGGACAGATAGAACATCGTCCCGAGCACGAGCACGAGGGTGAGCAGCGTCGAGATGGTCTGCGAGAGCAGGGTGGTCACCGCCTGCTGGGCGCCGATCACGTCGGAGTTGAGCCGGCTGATCAGCGCACCGGTCTCGGCCCGGCTGAAGAATGTCAGCGACTGCCGCTGCACGTGGGTGAAGACGGTGGTGCGCAGGTCGTAGAGCAGGCCCTGCCCCACCCGGTTGGACACCCAGGTCTGTGAGTACATGGCGATCGCGTCGATCAGCGTCGCGCCGACGATCAGCCCGGCCAGGGCGAGCACGACGTCCTGCCGCCGGGGCGTGATGCCGTCGTCGATGAGGTATTTCAGCATCAGCGGCGTCACCGCGGCGAGGCCGGCGTGCACGACGGTCAGCGCCACCAGGATGGCCAGGCGACCGCGATAGCGGCGGGCGTACGGCACGACGCGCCGCAACGTGCCCGGGCGCACCTGGTGGCCCTTGATGTCCTGTCCGGCTCTGATCCGTGTCGGGCCCATACCCGGGCCGCCCATCATAGCCACGTGAGATTCCTTCAGTTCGCGGTTGGCGTCCGGGTCAGTGCTTGTCGAGAAACTCGATGATCGCGGTGTTGACCTCGTCGGGCCGTTCCAGATAGCCGAGGTGCCCGCAGTGCGGGATCTCCACGTAGTCGCAGTCCGGAATGGCCTCGGCGGTCTCGGCGGCCAGGTGTGGCGGCGCGATGCCGTCGTCGGTGAACCCGATGACCCGGCACGGCGCCTGAATCTTGCTCATGGCCGGCCGGCGGTCCTCCAGGGTGTCGACCCCGGCCTGACCGTCAGCACTGCTCGCCTCGGACGAGAGCTCGAGGATCTCGAGCCAGGACCGGGTGGTGACGTCGTCCCGCAGCGTCGCCGGCGACAGCATCTTCTGCGCCGTGTCGACCGCGCGGTAGGCGGCCGGGAGCCGGATGCCCTGCTCCGCCAGGGCCTCGTCGGCCCGGATCTGGGCCACGCGCAGGGCGTCGGCCCGCGGCCGGGTCGCGATCAGCACCGCACAGCGCACCAGGTCGGGGCTCTGGATCGCCAGTTCCTCGGCGATCATCGCGCCGAGCGAGGTGCCCACTATCCGGCACGACCCCAGGCCGAGGGCCTCGATCAGCCCACGGGTGTCGGCCACCATGTCCTCGAGCGTGTAACGGCCGGGCGGGGCCGCGGAGGGCGGGATGCCCCGGTTGTTGAACGTGGTGGTGCGGTAGCCGGCCCGGCGCAACGCCGGCGTCTGATGCATGTTCCAGACGTGCCCGGCCGCGTTCTGTCCCATGATCAGGAGAACGTCGTCGCCGTGGCCGGTGCGCTCGTACGACAGCCGGATGCCATTGGTGTCCAGATAGGGCACGAGTTTCCTCCGGTGGAATGCCTCGGGTCGTCGATATCGCCCTACGCGTTGGTGAGCTCGGAGCACGGCCCGGACGATTCAGTGTCAGGCCATTGTGTGCGCGGCCGGAGGGGACGTCCATCTGCCTCGCGTGCGTGGTTGGACGGCCGGACCCCGTACGGCACAGGGGAATGCGAGGCGGCCGGCGCCGGGTGGTGACCCGGCGCCGGCCGTTTCCTCACGGGGTGGCGAGGGCCTCGGTGGGCGCCAGCCGGGCGGCCCGGATCGCCGGGTAGAGGCCGGCGACGGCGCCGATGAGAAGTGTCGCGCCGACGCCGCCACCGACCGCCCAGAGTGGCACCACGGTGGGCCAGTCCTGCGTGGTGGCGTAGATCGCGGTCACCGCGAACCCGACCAGCACCCCGCCGGTGCCGCCGATCAGCGACAGCAGCAGCGACTCGGTGACGAACTGGGTGCGGATCTGACCGCGGGTGGCGCCCAGGGAACGGCGCAGCCCGATCTCGGCCCGGCGTTCGAGCACCGAGATGACCATCGTGTTGGCCACGCCGATGCCGCCGACCAGCAGCGCCACCGCACCCAGGCCGAGCAGCAACGAGTTGAACGACTGCTTGGTGGCCTGCTTCGCCTTGAGGATGGGCGACGGGATCGTCACCTTCACCGCCTCGGGGCTTTCCGGGTTGGTGGTGGCCGCGAGGACCGCCCGGACGTTTTCGACCTGCGATTCCACCGAGCGGGTGTAGATCGTCGTGGCATGCCCGTCGAAGCCCAGATAGCTCTTGGCCGCCGGCCAGCCGATCAGGACGGCCGTGTCGAGCTCGGGGGCCAGGGCCACATCGTCGAGCACGCCGACCACCTCGTAACGCCGGCCGTCGATGTAGACGGTCGGGACGTCGCCGAGTGTCTTGGCTGCCTCCGCGCCGAGCACCACGGTCGGATAGCGCTCGGTCGCAGCGTTGATCCACGTGCCCCGGGCGAGGCCGGCCCCGACCGTCTCGGGCAGGTCGAGTTGCGCGGCCATCAGCGACAGACCGCCGGACTGGCCCTTGGGGATCTTCTCCGAGCGGTAGACCGACTTGCCCGGCACCGCGCCGGTGGCGCTCGCCGCGGTGACCGGGGCGATCCGCTCGATCATGCCCACCGCGCCGTCGGGCAGCGTCGCGGCGTCGCCGAACATGGTGTCGCCCGGAGTGATCGAGAGCATGTTGGAGCCCATCGCGGCGAGCGCGCGCTCCAGGTTTGCTTGGCTCGACGAGGAGATGCCGACCACGGCGACCATCGCGGCGATGCCGATCGCGATGCCCAGAGCCGAGAGCACCACCCGCAGCGGCCGCGAGCGCAGGCCGAAGCCGCCCAGCCGAAGCAGGTCGGAGGCGCTCAGGCGGGCCGGTACCAGCGAGACCGGAGCACGGCGGATCGGGGTGACCTGGACCATCTAGACCACCTGCCCGTCGCGCATCGGCACCTGCCGGGGCAGGGAGTCGGCGATCTCGTGGTCGTGGGTGATCACCAGCACGGTGGTGCCGGCGGCGTTCAGCTCGCGCAGCAGCTCCATCACGCCGGCGCCGGAGACCGAGTCGAGGTTGCCGGTCGGTTCGTCGGCAAGCAGCACGGCCGGGTCCCCGGCGACCGCCCGGGCCACCGCGACCCGCTGCCGCTCACCGCCGGAGAGCTGGTGCGGCCGATGCCCCAGCCGGCTGCCCAGGCCGACCCGGACCAGCGCGGCCTCGGCCCTCTGCTCGCGGTCCCGCTTGGACACCCCGGCATAGAGCAGCCCGTCAGCCACGTTGGTCACCGCGTTGCGCCCCGCGGCCAGGTGGAACTGCTGGAAGACGAAGCCGATCCGGCGGGCCCGCAGCGCCGACAGCTCGCGGTCGGAGAGGGAGGCCACGTCGTACCCGTCGATCCGGATGGTGCCGGAGGTGGGCCGGTCCAGCGTGCCGATCATGTTCAGCATCGTCGACTTGCCGGAGCCGGACGGTCCGACAATCGAGATCAGCTCGCCGTGCTCGACGCGCAGGTCGACGCCGTGCAGCGCGGTCACGCCGCCCGGGTATTTCTTGGTGACCTGGTTCAACTCGATCACGGGGCCGTGGTCGTCGGTCATCCCGGGACACCGACCTTCAAGCCCTCGGCGAGGCCGTTGCCGGAGACCTCGACCCGGCCGTCGGCGAACAGGCCGGTCTCGACCGTGACGATCCTGGTGGCGCCGCCCTCGACGACCTGGACGCCGTATCCGCCCTCGGACAGCGCCAGAAGGGCGTTGACCGGGACCGTCAGCACGTTCTTGACCTGGGAGGCGACGAAGTCGACGGTCACCGCGGCCTCGTCCAGGCCGGCCGGGGTCTGTGCGAAGCCGATCGTCACATCGATCTTCGTCGTGTCCTGCTCGCTCTCGTCCTGGGCCTCCTCGACGGTGGTGCGGACCTCGGTGATCCGGCCCTTGACCTCGCTGCCGTCGGGCATCGTCACCTCAACCGGCGCACCCTTCCGGGCCAGCCGCTGGTCGGCGATGTCCAGCTCGACCGCCGCCACCCGGCCCAGGCTGCTGACCTGCAACACCCCGGCGCCCGGCCCGACGACATCGTCCAGGTTGGCCGAGAGCGAGTCGACCCGGACGGCGCCGGTGGCGTAGACCGTCCGGCCCAGCTCGACCGTGCCGGTCTTGGTGAGGCCGAGGTCGATCTGCCATTCCTTGACCGCGGTGGCGGTGGACGCGGTGTACCGGCTGTCGACCGTGAAGCCGCGGTAGCCCAGCGCCCACAGGTTCTTCTCGAACTGCTTGACGTCGGCGCCCTTCGCACCGGACGCCAGTTCCCGATAGGCGGGCAACGGTCCGTAGAGCAGGACCACCGGCTTGTTGTCGATCCTGTAGAGCTTCTGGCCTCGCTTGACCGTGGAACCAGCCGCGGCCAGCGCGGTCACCGTGCCGTTCAGTTTCGTCTTGATCGTCGTCGTGTTTGCGTAGGCGAGGGAGCCGTCGTGGGACTCCGTGTCGACAAGCGTCTGCTTCGTGACCTCCGCGGTGGCCGCCGGCAGATTGCTGCTCGCCTGGGCGTCGTTGTCGCCGCCGGACCAGTTGGCCAGGTACACGTACCCGCCCGCACCGGCCGCGACGAGCACCGCGGCGATCCCGGCGGTGGTCCATTTCCTGTTCATCGGGTCATACCTCCTACCGGGTCTCTTCTGCCTGGTATTGCCGGCAGGCCTTTTCCGCGGCCTGGAAAACCGGGCTGTCCGTCTTCACGCTCAACTTGTCGGCGTCGACCATTAGCGAACCGTCCGCGTCCGGGTCGGGGAAGCCGGCCACCCCGTTCTCCCGCATGCACCGGGCCATCAGACGCAGATTTCCGGTGCTCGCGGCGTTGGCCACCGGGCCCTTCACGATCTCTTGGGCGAACTCGCGGCACGCCTGCTGGGCGGCCTCGAAGCTCTCCGCCGAGACGTCGGGCGGGAGGTCGACCGGCTGCTCCTCGCCCGGCCCGGACGGGACCGGGAACCAGGTCATCCCGTGCTCGCGCATGCAGTGGGCGAACTTCAGCAGCGCGTCCTGGTCGGCGCCGGCAGCCGCGGAGGCGACCGGCCGGCCGCTCGCGGAGCCGGCGGCCGGCGACGGACGGCTGTGTGCTGTCCGGCCGCATCCGGCCAGGGCCACGGCGAGCGGCAGCAGCAGCACGCCGAGGATCGCCGTCCGCCTCATCAGTTGTTCTCTTCCTCGGCCTCCGGAAGGACGTTGCGGCACGCCTTCTCGGCTGCCTCGAACGTCGGGGAGGTGATGTCGATGCCGCTGGACTTGTCGAGGCCGGGGCCGGTGCCGTCCGCCTTGGGGTCCGGGAAGTCGGGCACCCCGTTGGACCGCATGCACTTCGCGTACTGCAGCAGCTTCGCCTGATTGTCGGCGTTCGACACCGCGGCCGGGCCGGCGGCGCCGGTCGGCGCGTATTTGCGGCACGCCTCCATCGCCGTGTTCAGCTTGCCGCGGTCGACGTCGTCGGGGATGTCGACATTCGTATTGGTGCCGGTGACCTCGGGGAACCAGTCCATCCCGTTGTCGCGCATGCACTTGGAGTATTTCGCCGGGTCGAAGCTGGACGACACGGATGCGCCCGCGCCGTCTCCGGTGGCCACGGCCGGATCGTTCTCGGCACCCTTCGCGCAACCCGTGACCGCCCCGGCGAGCAGCAGTCCCGTCGCCAGGATCATCGCTTTTCTCATCGTCGTCCTCCTCGAGCCGTCCGCCCTTGCGGCGCTTGCTTTTACTAGGTGCCTAGTACATTAGTGTTCTCGTGCAAGCGGCGGCAACCCCGGCCACGGACAGCAACCCGAAAAAGCGGCGGCGGCCCTGTTCAAGGACCGCCGCCGCCGCCGGAATGCACTGTGGATCAGGTGAGTCGGCGCCGGATCCACCACAGGGCGAACCAGGACAGGCCGAGCGTGACCGCGATCAGCACGCCGAACTCGCGCCACTGCAGAGCCCAGAACCGGGACCCGGGCACGTACGTGACCTTCTGGCGGAGATTCTGCGCCGCCAGCCACGTGCGGCAAGCCTCGGAAAAACCACCCATGTCCTCGGACGGCAGGCACGCCGGGTCGGCCCGGGCCCGGAACTCGGCTCCGCTCGAGGTCACCACGGTGGCCGACAGGATCCAGGCGTCGGGCATGTCGGCGTCGATGTCGACGTGAGCCTCCTTGGTCGACAGGTCGACGCTGAGGCCGAACGGGGCGTTCAGATCCAGCGCGGCCACGCTGGTGACCGGCTGGGCCAGCAGGCGCGGCAACACCAGCGGCACGGCGACCTGCAGCGCGGCGACCACGAGCAGTGTCACCGCCATCGCGGCCACCGTGCGCCGCAGCAGCAGGCCCGCGGTGACACCGACCACGAAGGCCAGCGCCGCGAAGGCGATCGGCACGATCCCCCGGGCCATGAAGATCAACGGGTTGATCCGGTTGCCCTCGGCCTCGTCGATCACCGCCGCCCACCCGGTCAGCACCAGGCTGACCAGACCGGTGCAGAGCGCCGCGGCGCCACCGCCGATCAGCAGCTTCACCAGCAGCCACCGGCGCCGGCTGACCGACTGAGTGAAGATCAACCGGTAGGTGCCGGTCTCGAGCTCGCGGGCCGCCAGCGGCGCGCCCCAGAAGATGCCCAGCAGGACGGGCAGGGCGAGCACCACACCGATGGCCACGTAGTAGAGCCAGCCCGCCGTCTCGGACGACACCGCGGCCAGGAAGGACTGTGCGGCGGTCTCGCAGGCGGCCGCCCGGCAGCCGGTGAAGCCGGTGCTGCCGGCCAGGTCGGACACCCGGGCCCAGGTGAACGCGAGGGCGGCGACGAGTACCAGCAGGACGGCGGCGACGCTCAGCAGCGGGGCCCGGAACTGCCGCCAGGTGAGCCAGATCAACGCTGTCCCTCCAGCACCCACTGGGGGGCGCTCTCACTCATGTAGGCCAGCACGATGTCTTCCAGATCGAGCCGGTCGACCTGCCAGGACGGGTCGTCGATCGGCGCCGTGCTGCGCACGATCAGCGTCGACTGCACCTCGGTGTGGCTCTGCTCCACCACGGCGATGCCGGCGCCCAGCCCGGCCGGGTCCCGCCGGCGCCCGACCAGGCGGTGGTGGCCGGCGAGCAGGTCGTCCACCTCGCCGGCGACCCGGACCTGGGAGGCGACCAGCACGATCAGGTAGTCGCAGACACGCTCGAGGTCGGCGACCAGGTGCGACGACATCACGACGCTCGTGCCGCGGTCGGCGGTGAGCTCCATCAGCCCGCGCAGGAAGGTGCGCCGGGCCAGCGGGTCGAGGGAGGCCACCGGCTCGTCGAGCAGCAACAGGTCGGGCTGCTTGGCCGCGGCGACGGTCAGGGCCAGCTGGGCGCGCTGGCCGCCGGAGAGCTTGCCCGCCCGCTGTGCCGGGTCGAGCCCGGTCTGCGCGATCCGCCGCTCGGCGAACTCCGCATCCCACGACGGGTTGACATGGGCGCCCATCCGCAGGTGCTCGGCCACCGTGAGGCCGGCGTAGACCGGGGTGTCCTGAGCGACGAAGCCCACCCGGGGCGAGCCGCTGACCGGTCGCTCGCCGAGCACCTCGATGCGGCCCGACGTGGGATCGAGCAGCCCGCACGCCAGTTGCAGCAGCGTGGACTTGCCGGCGCCGTTCGGCCCGACCAGGCCGACGACCCGGCCGGCCGGAACAGCCAGGCTGCAGTCGGACAGTGCGGCCCGCCGGCCGTACCGCTTGGTGAGACCCTCCGCGGAGAGCGCCTCAGTCATCCTCTCGCCTCCGAAAACGATCGAAAGGCACTGAGGAAGAGTGCCTCGATGCTTTCGTCGTCAAGGCCGGCGGCGCGCGCCTCGGACAGCCACCGCTGCAGATCCTTGCGCAACGGCTCGTGCTGGGCCAGCGAGTCGCCGCCCAGTGTGCGGGTGACGAAGGTGCCCAGCCCCGGCCGGGCCGTGACGAGGCCCTCGTACTCCAGCTCGCGATAGGCCTTGGACACCGTGTTGGGGTTGATCGCGACCCGGGCCACCACCTCGCGGACGGTAGGCAGCTTGTCGCCCTCCTTCAGCACGCCGAGCCGCAGCGCGTGGCGCACCTGCTGGATGAGCTGCATGTAGGGAGCCACCCCGGACCGCGCGTCGAGATGGAACTCGATCACGTCACCACCTCCATCTACTAGCTTCCTAGTACAATAGGAGCCGCCGATGACGGCCGCAACCTCGCCGTCAAGGAGTGTGCAACCGACGCGGCGACCCAGTTGAACAGCGACTCGGCCGGGCCCGCACGCTGAACGCGTACGGCATTGACCGCACCCGGTGTTGCGGTGAGATTGAGCGTTCGGGCGCCCGCCGCCCGCCATGCATCGCCCGCATCCGGAGGCATCGATGAACGCCATGGCCGGCACTTGGCTGCCGCACGAGATCACCAGCGAGAGCATCGGCACCACCGACATCGTCGGCTGGCTCGCCGGGCTGGGCCAGGACGAATTGACCAAGCTGCTCGCCGAACGGAAGGCGGTGGTCTTCCGCGGTTTCGGCGTGACGCCGGAAAGCATCGGGCCCGTGCTCGAGCAGGCGGTGCCGAACCGCCTGCCCTACGTGCACGGCAACTCGCCCCGCACCAAGGTCGGTGGCAACCTCTACACCTCTACCGAATACCCGCAAGAGTTCACCATCTCCATGCACAACGAGATGAGCTACGCCCACCGCTGGCCGAAGCGGCTCGTCTTCTTCTGCGAGATCGCCCCGGCGAGCGGCGGCGCCACCCCGGTGCTGGACGGCGAACTGTGGCTGGCCTCCCTCGACGCCGAGGTCCGGGAGGCGTTCGCCGGCGGCGTGCGCTACGTGCAGAACCTGCACGACGGGTTCGGCTTCGGGAAAAGCTGGATGGACACCTTCGAGACCGACGACCGGGCCGAGGTCGAGCGGTTCCTCGAGGGCACCGAGTCGGAATGGGAATGGGGTCCGGAGGGCATCCGGATCATCCAGTTCCGCCCCGGCACCATGCAGCACCCGATCACCGGCACCGAGGTCTGGTTCAACCAGGCCGACCAGTTCCACCCGGCCGGGCTCGGCGACCGGATGGCCTCCGCGCTCTCCGACATCCTCGAGCCCGACGAGTTCCCCCAGCACGCCACCTTCGCCGACGGCTCGCCGATCCCGGACAGCTACATCGAGCACATCCAGAACCGCGGGCTGGAGCTGGCCGTCGACGTACCGTGGCGGCCGGGCGACCTGATGCTGATCGACAACATCCTCGTCGCGCACGGCCGCCGCCCGTTCGAGGGTTCCCGCCGCGTGCTGGTGGCCATGTCGGACTGAGCACCATCGCACCGGACTGCCGGGCGGCGCCGCACGAGGGCCCGTCCGGCATTTCTGTGTCCCCGGCCGTCGGAGCCCCCGGCCCGGCCGGCGGGGGCTCCTCCTCTGCTACTCCCGGCCGTCCAGCCAGGCCGACATCGCGGCCCAGACCTGGCCCAGCATCTCGGGCCGGATCAGGTCCGCGTGGCTGCACGGCAGCCGCACCTCGGTGATCTCGCCGTCCACGTACCGCTCCCAGAGGTGGGCGCCGGTGCGCGGGGCGTTCGGCGGTGCCACGTCCGAGACCACCAGAAGCATGTCGCCGTCGAGCACCTTGGGCACGAACCGGCGGCCGAGGGTCTCGTTGTTCCGGTAGACGGTCGCGAGCCGGGTGATCTCCTCGTCGGAGACGCCGCCGAACGCCTCGGCACCGCCGAAGGCCTCCCCCATCACCTCGTGGAACTGGCCCTTCAGCTCGTCGAGGTCCCGTTCCCGGCGTGGCCGGTCGCGCTCGGCCGCCGGGACCGGCTCGTCGTCGCCCACCCGGCGCTTGTCGTCCGGGAACGTGTCCAGGACGACCACCGCGACCTGCTCACCCGCCGCCCGCAGCTGGACGGCCATCTCGTGCACCGGTAGCCCGCCGTAGGAGAAGCCGGCCAGCCGGTACGGGCCCTCGGGTTGCCGGGCGCGGATCTGCTCGACGTAGCCGGCTGCCATCTCCTCCAGCGTCCGCGGTAGCGGGCCGGCGCCGTCCAGGCCCGGTGACTGCAGCCCGTAGAGCGGCACGTCGTCCGGGACGAACCGCGCGAGCGGCATGTAGCACCAGCTCATCCCGCCGGCCGGGTGCACCCAGAAGATCGGCGTGCCGGTGCCGTGGTCCCGGATCGGCAGCACCACGTCCAGCGAGTTCGCGACCGACGAGACACCCAGCTGGTTGATCAGCCCGGCCACGGTGGGTGCGGCGAAGACGTTCCGCACGGCGATCGAGACGCCGCGCGCACCCAGCCGGGAGACCAGCGTGGCGACCAGCAGCGAGTGGCCGCCGAGCGCGAAGAAGTCGTCGTCGAGACCGACCTCGGGCAGGCCGAGCACGCCGGCGAAGACCTCGGCCACCAGCTTCTCGAGGGCCGTGGCGGAGGTGAGCCGGCCGGTCCCGCCGCCGAAGTCCGGTGCGGGCAGCGCCTTGCGGTCGAGCTTGCCGTTGGACGTCAACGGCAGCTCCGGCAGCCCCACGAACGCCGACGGCACCATGTAGTCCGGCAGCCGCGACGCCGCTAGTTCCCGCAGTCGCTCCCCCGCCACGTCGCCGACGACGTATGCGATCAGCCGGTCGTCCCGGGCGATCACCGCGGCTTGGAGCACCCCGGGCTGGCCGAGCAGCACCTGCTCGACCTCGCCCGGCTCGACCCGGAACCCGCGCACCTTCACCTGCTCGTCAACCCGGCCGGCATAGACCAACTGGCCGTCCGCGGTCCACCGGGCCAGGTCGCCGGTGCGGTACATCCGCTCACCGGCGCCGAACGGGCAGGCCACGAAACGCTCCCCCGTCAGCCCGGAACGGCCTGTGTATCCCCGGGCCAGACCGACACCCGCGAGGTACAGCTCACCGGTCACGCCGACCGGCGCCGGCTGCAGACCCTCACCCAGCACGTACGCCCGGGTGTTGCGCAGCGGACGCCCGACCAGCGGATCGGCACCGTCCACCCGGGCCCACAGAGCGTCCACAGTGCACTCGGTCGGCCCGTAGAGGTTGAACCCGATCGTGTCGGCCGCGTCGGCCAGCTCGCGCCACAACGGCCCCTCGGCCGCCTCGCCGCCCAGTGCCACCACCCGCGGGCGGTGCCGTTCGTCGGTGAGCAGGCCGGCCGGGAACAGCTGCTGCGCGTACGAAGGCGTCAGATCGAGGAAGTCGATGCCGCGCTCGGCCACGTAGTCGACGAAGGCGCGCGGGTCCATCCGCACCTCGTCGTCGAGCACATGCAGCTCGTGACCGTCACCGAGCAGCAGCACGCCTTCCAGGGAGGTGTCGAACGAGAACGAGGCGCTCAGCGCCGCCCGCAGCCGGATCCCCGCCGC
>NZ_JAHWFK010000065.1 GCF_019710575.1 Paractinoplanes polyasparticus
CATGTGACCAGCAGACCCGACCCCCACCGGCCGTGACGATCACCCGCAGGCGTCACAGTGGATCAGACACAGACCCCCAATACAAAAGATGTCTAGCTATGCCGGCACCGAAGAAGTACCCCTGATGAGCTGCGTGAGCGTGCGACGGCTGGCGGTCGAGGCCCGCCGGGACCCTGCGTCAAACGTCGGTGCGATCCGCAGGATCGCCGATCAGCTCGGGATCCATCCCGAGGCGTTGCGTGGCTGGGTGAAGAAAGCCGAGATCGATGCCCCGCCCACATAACCGTCACCCTCGCGGACCATCCGGTCGAACGTCGCCTGACGAGCGTCCGGAGATGACGGCGGCCGGATTCGAAAGCCGGTGTTGCGGACGGGCCCGATGGTGAACGCCATCGGGCCGTCGATCCTAAGCAGTTAATCGGTCACGGGAGCGGACCGCCCTGCCCTCCCGCCGCGGCGAGGCCGGCTCACCGCCGGCCCCAGAGCAGACGACAGGTGATCGGGATCTGGTAGCTGCCGTCGGACTGCCGATAGCCGGCGGCGTGGGTGGCGAGCCGTTTCTCGACGGTCGTCCGTTCGGCCGGCTCGAGGGCGTCAAGGTGCGGACCGTAAGGGCTGGTGTGCAAAACTTCGACGAGAGCCGCCTGATCGGGCACCCGGTAGTCGAAGGTGAATGCGGTCTCCTCGACGGCGGCGAAGCCGGCCCCGCTCAGCAGGGCGGCCCGATGGCCGGGAGTCGCGAGGACGTCGTACGCGAACGGATCCGGCAACGCGTCTGCCCCGGGAACGTCGCTCGCGACGTGGTGGAACAGGGCGATCAGCGTATTCAGCTCGGCGCGGTCCCACACGGCCAATGAGAAGGCGCCCCCGGGACGCAGTACCCGGGCGGTCTCGGCCAGCGACGGGAGGACGTCGGCGAAGTCTTCGTACAGCAAGGCGAAGCGGGAGACAACGGCATCCACGGACGCCGACTGCACGGGCATCCGGCTCATCTCTCCGACCTCGAAAGTGGTATCGGTGAGCCCGCGCTCGACTGCCTTCGATCGGGCGAGATCGATCATCGGAGCCGAGCGGTCGACGCCCATCAAGTGAATCCGGGCTCACCGGTGCCGCAGCCGATGTCGAGCAGGAGCGCGCCGTCCCCCAACGAGGGCAGACGATCCAGGATGGCTGCGGACACCGGTTCCCTCAGGTACTCGCGGGCATCCCATCTCCAAGCGATGGTGTCGTAGTCGGGCTGAGTCGATGTCATGACGGTGGCCTTCCGGCTGGGCTACTGGTGACCTCCCGAGCTTGTCAGCGGAGCGTCGACCGGCACAATGTCTCATCCGGACGTGAACCTTTGTGATGAGTCCGCATCGTGCCGATAGCGTCCGGGTGCGATTCCGAATCGTCGCCGGAACGCGGTGGCGAAGGCGAACTCGTTGGCGTAGCCGACCTGCCGGGCGACAACCGAGTGCGGATCCCTGGTCGTTCGCAGCAGAACGGCGGCATGGCTCAGCCTTCGGTTGAGCACATAGGCCATCGGTGGTTCGCCGAGGAGCGCATGGAACCGCCGGCTGAACCCGGCCCGGGGCATGCCGGCGACGGCGCTGAGACGCTCGACCGTCCACGGCGAGTCGAGACCCGTGTGCACCGCCCGCAGCACCGACGCGATGGCGGCGTCGGCCACCGGCGGCACCTCGTGGTGAATCATCTGTTCCCGCGCCCAGTCGAGACCGTGCACGAGCAGCAGGTCAACGAGCGCTGGCAGCGCAGCCCCGGTCGCGCGGCCACTGTCACGGAGAACCTCGCTCATGAGGCTGGCCAGTGAGTACAGCGTGGAATGCTGGTCCGTCCGCGGGGACGTGACCACGACCTCAGGCAGAGTGCGCAGGTAGGGGTGGAACTGGCCGCGATTGAGCAGGTAGCCGGCGCAGACCAGCTCGACGTCGGCCGGCGGGCGGCGGGCGGCGGGCGGAGAAGGAGTGCTCAGCACCGTAAGGGGAAAAGACGATGTCCCCGGCCTGCACCGACATCGGCTGCTGATGAGGCGTGGACAGGCGCGCTGCGCCGTGCCGGATCAGGTGGAAGCCGGCACCGGCAATGGTTGCTAAACGCAGATCCCACTGGCCCGAACGCCGGAACACGTGCCCGCCGGCGGCCCCTCCGGCCCGCATCGTGCCCACGATGTCGCTGATCATGTCCACCCATTGGATGTTATTGCCCGAGCGAACGACTCATTCTTCCCGGCCGTGCGGTCGGGAGACGTCGGCGCTCGCACGGGCGACGGCAAGCACAACGGCCGGTGGCCGTGATCGCCGGAGCCGATCGCGGAACCTCGCCGAAGCCAACAGCTACGCAGGATGGAAAAGGCCCATTGGACTGCCGAAGTGAGAGGTACCCCTGCGAGAACCGAAAGTACGACACATACGTCTCCACCGCCCGGATCCGTGTCATGATTCCGGCGGACCAGAGGAAGGCACAGACGAGACGTCGTGCCCAGAATTGCCGATAGCGACCAGCAAGTTTGTCCCGCAGAGCTCCGTCTCAGCTGCGAATTAGACCACACCGCGGCCCTATTCCCGCGGCAAAGTCTTTCTCGCGACCAGGAAGGTCCGTCCACAGGCGTTGTCAAAGGCCGTCGCGTGAACCACTCGTCGGCATACGCCGTCTTTGGCGATATGACGTTTCCTGCGGACACCAGCTCGATTGACATTCTCAGCATGCACGACCGTGATGAACTCGCCGGCAAGCTTCGCGCCCGGCTCACCGGTTCCGTCCTTGTTCCCGATGACGCCGGATTCGCCGAGGTGACGGCCGGTTTCTTCAACTCCCTGGTCCCCCACCGCCCAGCGGTCGTCGTCGCCCCGGCCTCGCAGGAGGAGGTTCGGATCACCGTCCAGCTCGCCGCCGAGGCCGGGGTGCCGATCGCGCTCAGCAACACAGGGCACAGCCAGCCGATCTCCATCGACGGGGCGGTGCTCATCGACCTTCGCCGGCTCGACGACGTACAGATCGACCCCGGCACCGCGACGGCCCGGGTCGGGCCGGGCACCCGGTGGGGTCAGGTCGTCGAAGCGGCGGCCAAGTTCGGCTTGGCCCCCCTCTGCGGCTCATCACCCGGTGTCGGCGTCATCGGTTACACCCTGGGTGGCGGCCACAGCCCCTTCTTCGGGCGCCTGCACGGATGGGCGGCCGACCAGGTCGAATCGATGAGGCTGGTCACGTCGGACGGCGCCGCCCGGGATGTGACCGCCGACACCGACCCCGACCTGTTCTGGGCGCTGCTCGGCGCGAAAGGCAACCTCGGCGTCGTCACTTCCCTCACCTTCCGGTTGATCCCGGTGACCCGCCTGTACGGCGGTGGCCTGTTCTTCGACGGCAGCGCCGCCCCTGTCGTGCTCCCGGCCTGGCGTGAGCTGACCGATTCGGCTCCACGTGAGCTCAGCACGTCGCTCGCGCTCATGACGATGCCCGACCTCCCGATGGTTCCCGAGCCTTTGCGGGGGCGTCTCGTGCTGCACGTGCGCCTGTCGCACCTGGGCTCGGCTGAGGAGGGCGCCGACCTCATCGCCCCGCTGCGGGCGGCCGCCCCGCTGCTGCTCGACTCGGTCGTCGAGATGCCGACGACCGCTCTGGCGACCATCCACAACGATCCGCCCGCCTCGCCGCCCGCCCTGGAGCGGACCGCCCTGCTCACCGATCTTCCGGACGAGGCCATCGAGGCGGTGCTGAAGGCGGCCGGACCAGCCGCCGAGGACCCGGTCATGCTGCTCGAGCTTCGCCACCTCGGCGGCGCCCTGGACGAGCCCACGCAGATCACGAGCGCAGCGACGGCACAGACCGCCAGATACAACTTGCTGCTCGTCGCGCTCCTGCTGCCGGATCTGAGCGAGGCTGTCCTGAGCCCCGGCCTGGACAACGCTCTGGCCCGGTTCGAGCCCTTCAGCGAAGGTACGACGATGCTCAACGCGATGGGTACGGCCGACGCCTCGCCGCGGGGCGCCCGGGCGGCCTACGACGACACCACCTACCAGCGCCTGGCCGCGGTCAAGGCCCAGTACGACCCGGACAACTTGTTCCGCTTCAACCACAACATCGCACCTGCCGGGAACTGACGACCGGCATGCCTCGTCGTGGCACCCCGGCCGCCGGGGTGCCACGCACACTCACCGGCGGATCACACTCGGGCCTGGTCGTACATTTCGGCGATCTCATCAGCGAAGGCACGTTCGACCACCGCGCGTTTGATCTTCATCGAAGCGGTGACCTCACCCCGGTCCACGCTGAGCTCGCGGGGCAGAATCATGAACCGCTTGATCGTCTCCCAGCGATTCAGTTTCGCATTCAGCTGCTCGATGTACCCGGCGATCAGGCGTTCGGTGTCCGGGGCGGCGACGACCTCCGAGTACGGGCGGTCGCCGCCGGCCCAGGCGACGATTGCCTCCTCGTCCAGGGTGACCAGCATCGACGCGAACTTGCGGCCGTGCGCAACGACCATGACCTGAGCCACGTACGGACACACGGCCTTGAACTGATTCTCGACGGCACTGGGCGCGATGTACTTGCCGCCAGAGGTCTTGACCAGGTCCTTCTTGCGGTCCGTGATCCTCAGGTGACCGTCGGCGTCGAGAACACCGATGTCGCCGGTACGCAGGAAGCCGTCCGGGGTGAACGCCTCCCGGGTCGCATCCGGCAGCCCGTGGTAGCCGCGCATGAGCGCTCGCCCGCGGAGCAGGATCTCACCGTCGTCGGCGATCTTCACTTCGAGATCACCCAGGGCGGGACCGACGGTGCCGATGCGATTAGCGCCCCGCCGGTTGCAGAACGTAGACGCACTCGACTCGGTGAGGCCGTAGCCCTCGAGGATCGGCAGGCCGGCCGCCGCGAAGAACTCGGCGATGTCCCGGCTCAGCGGGGCCGAGCCCGAGATCAGGACGATGCCCTTGCCGCCGAGACGGTTCTGCAGCTTGCTGAAAACGAGCTTCTCGGCGATCGCGTAACGAGCCTGGAGCAGGGCGCCGACCGCTCGGCCGGCCTGCTCGCGAGCGACTTTCCGGCGGCCGGTCGCCACCGCCCATGAGAAGATCTTCGAGGTGAGCCCTCCGCTCTCGGCGACATTAAGGACGATCCGGTTGTGGATCTTCTCGAAGATGCGCGGAGCCGCGGGCATGATCGTGGGCCGGACCACCGGCAGCAGCTCAGCGATTTTGTCGACCCGCCCGTCGAAGTAGGTGGGTGAACCGACGTGGATGATCCCGCAGCAGAGCGCTTTGCCGTAGGCGTGCGACAGCGGTAACCACAGGTAGAGCAGGCCGTCCGGCGAGAGCAGGTCAACTTGCTCCTGAGCGACCGCCTGCCAGATCCAGGCGGTGTGAGTCAGCTCGACCCCTCGTGCGCGACCGGTCGTCCCCGAGGTGTAGACGAGACTGGCCAGGTCGTCCGGTCCCAATGCCGCTACGACCTCGTCGATCAGGGCCGGCGTGGCGGCCAGCGCCTGTTCGCCGAGCGCCTCGAGATCGGCCAGGGTCAGCTGTGGCGGCTGTGCGTCACGGTCAGCATTGCCGTCGATCAATACCACCGACGTCACCGCCGGTACTCTCCCGGTGAGCTTGGCTGCCTGCTCCGGGCTCTCGGCGATGAGAACCATCGCCCCTGAGTCCATGACGATCGCGACAGCGTCCTCGGCCCCGGTCGTCGGATAGATGGTGGTGGTCGCGGCCCCGGCCACGTTGATCCCGAGGTCGGCCAGAACCCACTCGACCCGGGTGCCGGACAGCAGAGCCACCCGCTCCCCGGTGGTGACGCCGAGCTGCCGCAGGCCGGCGGCGATCCGGGTGACGCGTTCACCGATCTGCGCCCACGTGTGCCAGACCACGCCGGAACCGTCCGGGCCCGGTCCGGCGAAAGCTCGGGCAGTAGGTGTCGCCTTGACGCGGTGGAACAGCATCTCGGGCACCGAGGAATATGGAGCGTACGGGTCGCGGATAGCGGCGTCGCTCACGGGCTGACCTCCGCCGGTCGGCGCACCATAAGATTCCGTCGGCCCGAACCCGCCGGGTCGACGTGCTCCGGACAGCCCGGAAAGGTGATGGCGTAGCTGATGTGACCTGCGCCCGGCGGACTTGTGACAGTCCCCTCGTGGTGGGGCGTTTCGCGCTGGAACCGTCGCGCCAGCGCCCGAGCGCCCGCGTTGTCGGCCTCCGATTCCGCGGTCACCAGCTTCAGCCCGGCATCGCAACAACGGTCGGTCAGCTCGCTCAGCAGGCGGCTACCGATCCCTCGCCGCTGCCACGCATCCGCGACCAGCAGGGCAAGGTCGGGCAGCTCCGGCCCGTCCAGCCGCCAGACACATTCCGCCAGACCGACCAGCTGCCCCTCGACCGTGGCCACCTGAGCCAGGCGGGCAAGACCCGAGCCGGCTGGATCACGCAGGCTGCGAACGTAACGGGCGGGAAACCGCGGTGTGCCGACCAGGAAGCGGCGCGACAGGGTGGGCATGGAGAAGGATGCAGCGGCGGCGGTGAGGAGTTCGGAGTCTCCGGACCGCCACGGACGCGACTCGAGATGGGGCAGCATGCCTGCTTGAACGGTGACGGCGGGAATCGGGTTCACGCGGGCCAGGTCCGCCCTGGTCAATGGTGGGTGAGGGTGGTGTCCTGTCCGGCCGCGTCGTAGGAATATCGATGGGTGACGCCGTCGAAATCGGTCTCTGCGATCTTGCGTCCGTTCCCGTCGTACGTGTAGCTCCAAGTCTGGCCCTGGGGATTGGTGATGCTCGTCAGGCGGAGCTCGGTGTCGTAGGTGTACTCGGTACGCCCGCCCTCGTCCGTTTGGGCCGTGACCAGGTCGAAGGCTCCGTACTCCCGGACGGTCCGGCGGCCGTCGGCACTGATGTGTTCCACCAGATTGCCCTCGCCGTCGTAGAAGAACTCCTCGAGGGCACCGTCCGGACCCGAGCGCCAGGCAAGTTCACCTTCGATCGTCCAGCCGAACTGGGTGAGACCCGCGCCGGTCCGTTCCACGACGACGCGACCGAGGTGGTCGTATTCGTAGGCGGCCTCGGTTCCGGCCGCGGCCGAGTCTTCGACTGGCGACCGCCTGCCGTCCGGGTGGACAGTACCCGTATGACGGCCGGTGCTGTCGTACTCGAATCGGGTGGTGCGGCCGAGCGCGTCGGTGACGGCCTGCAGGCGGTGGCTGTGGTCCCACTCGTTGATCGTCGTCGCGCCGAGAGGGTCTGTTTCCGCGATCACCTGCGACAGGTCGTTGAGCTCGTAGCGGCGGACCGCACCCAGCGAGTCGGTGACCTCGGTCAGCCCGTCGGTGTAGGCGAACCGGTAACTGAGGTATCCGCCCTTGCCGTCCGTGCCGATGCATCGGCCGGCGTCGTCGTACGTGTACGTGTACCACTCGCCGTTGCGGTCGTCCCAGCGCCCGATCCGACCGTCGACGTACTCGAAGCGCTCCGCTTCGCCGGAGGAGTTGACGACCGTTCGCAACTGCCGGTCGTCGTCGTAGCCGAACCGGGCCGCAATCGTCAACCCGCCGTCAGGCTCGGGCAGCTGGACCGCGGTCACCAGCCCGTCAGTGGCCGAGATGGTGAACGACCCACCGGTCGAGGACCGCATCGACGTCACGACACCGTCCTGGTCGCGGCCGAACGACCACCGGATGCGCCCGTCGAACACGTCGCTGATCAGGAACTCGCCGTCGTCCGCGGGCGCGAACAGCAGGATCGGCCCGTTCGCCGCCTCGTCCAGCATCCAACCGCCACCGACCAGACGCGTCAGCCGCGCCGGACGCCCCAGCTCCGGCCGGGCCGACTCTCCCTCAGCCGGCAACGCGAACGTGAGTACTGAACCGTCCGCCGCAAGGTAGCGGACCTGATCACCGTCGGCGACAAGACGCTGGTCGATCGTCGACGCCCACGAGACACCGAATGAACGGCCCCACCGGTAGTCCGACCGGTAGGTGCGTTCCAGCCGCAGCCCCGGCAGCACCAGATCGGTCTCCGTCAGGATCATCCGGCCGGTGGTCACGTCGATCGGGTCAGCCACCACGGTGGTCTCGGCGGTGGCTTTCGTCGTGCCAGCGCCGGCACGGCGGAACGGGTTTGTGCCCGCCGCTACCCGGGAATCGCGCGTCGATGAGGCGTTGACCTCGGAATCCACGGTTCCGGTGGGGTCCGGACGACCCGCCCCGCCGGACGCCGTCCCCGGGTCGCCGGCCGGCTCGTCCCCGGTCAGAAACATTCTCAGGCTGTCCCTGAGCGATGCCGGGTCGGGTTGCTCGGAACGCCCCTCGACGGCCGGATCCACGCGGTCGTCGCTCGATGCGACCGATTCCGCATCCGAGTTCGCCGCCGAACCAGCCGGCACCTCACCGAGTCCGGGAACCTCGTCGATCTCACGCGCGATCTGATCGAGATCAGACGCAGTCAACACAGGACGATCGGCGGCCCGGGTGGTCTGCATGATCGACATGGCCGCACCCGGATCTCGCGAGGGCCGATGCCGCCTCAGGACCCACCGCGCCTCACGGCCCCCCGCGTCCCGCATCGCGTTCGGGCCGGTCAGGTCATACGTGTCGGACAAGCCCAGGAAATGGCCGACCTCGTGCAACATGTCCAGAACGGTGATGTCACTGGACCAGCCAACCTGGTTCGACCGGTCATCGGCCACCGCCGCACCGATCAATTGGTGCGTCCCCGCCGCATCGCTGACAAACTTGAGATTCACATTGAACTGATCGCCGCCCGGTCCGATCACATACCGCTGGTTGTAGAACGTGTCGGCCGCCGCCTCAAATTGCCTCGCCCGGTCGGGCGTCAGCGAAGGCACCGCCAGCCGAATGCTCAAATCGTGGATCCGCTGCCCATCAGGCGTCACCAACAACCGATAATCATAAGCGGTATCCCGCAACCGATGATCGACCTGCGGCATCACCGCACTCGGGTCCGGCACCTCCAGCCCCGCACGACGGTGGGAATCACGGACTATCTCCGACACCGCCGCAGCCGAAACCTCGACGTTGTCGATCAAACCTCTCCGTGACACCGACCTCGGGCTCACCTGCTCACGAAGCTGATCGATCTCGTGACGCTCAATCCAATCGCCGGGCACCGCCGGCAGATACGTGAGGCGTACCTCGTCATCGGACTCTCTCGACCCGGATGAAGCAACCGGCACCCGGTTGTAACCCCCTCCGCTCGGCGGTACGGGCGGGGAGACCGGACCGGAGGGCGGCCAACTCGCGAGGGGCAAACCTTCGAGGATGCGGGGCAGCTCGCGGCTGAACCACTCCCGGACAGCCGGGTCGAGCCGCTCCCGAGGAGCGGCTTTCGTGTCGTAAAACGCGGAGTACGCCTCGGCGAACCACTCTTTCGGGGCAGAGAACTGGTAGTTCGACAGCCCGTGTTGATCACGAGCGGCGACTAGGTAACTGACCCAATCGCCATCGACGACATGGTAGCTACGGTCGCCGATACGGACGGCTTCCCCGCCACCATCCGGCAGCGTCCACGGGTGAGCCAAGCCTGATCGAACGAAGGCGTCAATACGCTCGGAAGCATCGCGCGGAACATCGGGAAAACGATCCCAAATAAACTCTAGAAATTCAGGGTCGTGATCTTTAGCCGATCGCCACAGCCACCGGCTCAAATCCTGTTGGAGCGCTTCAGAGTATGACTCACCTGCTACACCAGCCTTTTTCATCAACGTCTGAGCAAGACCCGGAAGAGCATTGGTGCCGTAGTAGACGCGATCAACGAGATGATCTTCCGGGTTGACCTGATAGCTGAACCACCCCAAATTGCCAGAAAAGCCGTAAGCTCTCCCGCCCGCCCTGGCCAGATCCGGCGTAACCGCCTGTCTGATCAGCTGGGTCAATTGGCCCGCCACCTCTCGGCCGAGTCCCGGGAACCATCTGGTCATTGCTTCCAGACGATTCTCAGTGGCGCGCAGCAAATCAGTGTCAACGGCGAGGTCTCTGCTGTTCGGCAGATCCAGGATGGCACTGAGGGCGTCGGTCAGCCCGGACAGCTCGTCGGCATCATGCTCGACGCCGACCTCGGTCAGCAAAGCCTCAGCGACACGAGCGAAGCCGTCCGTGTTGCGATGGTGCTGCCAGCCGCCGAACATCTCTTGGTCGGCGAAGCGCTCCGACCAGCCGACGCGGCTGTCCACAGCGTGTCCCGACTCATGCCGGACGGTCCATTCCAGCAGGTTGCCGTGAGCCAGGACGGCGGAGACACCAGCCATGACCTCGCGGTCGGAGCTTCTGATGCCCAAAGCCTGATCTCCGGACTCGCTGACCCCGGCGAGGACCTTCAGGACGGCTTTGTCCATCAGCCGACGTTCCCAGGCGACGCCTCGATTCAACACCGAGTAGACAGATGATGTAAGGCGAACACCATTGAGCGTGGGGTAGACGATGTTGATGGTTCGGGTCGCATAGTCATATTCGCTGGCATTCCGGTCCGGCGAACCGTCGATCCGGCTCACGCCGACGAACTCTGGATTATCGCGGACGTGGGCGACCGGAAGTGCGCTGAGCACCGAGTCGATACGATCGAGTACCGCCCGGCCGAAGGTCCGGCTGCCGTCCAGCACCGAGCCGACCTCGATGCCGAGCCGGTCCGACACGGCCTGCTCCTGGGCCGGGGATGCCCGGAAGAGATCTGCCAGCCCGAACCGATCGGTGTCGCCGGCCCAGACAAGATCGTTGTCTGCGGAGTCGCCGGCGCTCTCCGGAGTTACCGCAGTCACCGACGAGCCGCCGGGCTCGAACACCAGGAGTTCCCCCGGTTCCCCGTTCGGCCCGGGCAGCACGCCGATGTTGGCGTCGGGATGCCCCAGGAAGGTCATCCCGTGCCGGCCGATGACTACCCTGACGCCGGCGGCGTCGGCGATTTTCTGGGCGTGCGGGACACCGCCGTCCAGCATCGCGGCGTCGCAGTTGGGGACGACGATGAAGTCGCCATGGTCGGAGTGTTGGCTCTGCACGGTCGGCGACCCGCCGACCCTGCGTCCGAAGTCCTCCCACGTCGTGGTGATCGTCTCGTCAGGATGGAACAACAGGACTTCGCCCTGCTCGGCGTGAGCCGCCGCGACATAGCCACGAGCTGCGCTGTCCCACGGCACTCGACCGACATCCGCTTGGGACCGCCATCCCACCCGGCCCTCCTCCACCGTGTGGACGCGGGCGAAGGTCGTCACCGTCAGGTCAACTCGGTCGAGCCCCAGCCGCGGCCAGTCATTCGGATCGATGAAGGCGCGGCCGGTCGGCCTTCCGGCCCCGGTGAGAATCCGCGTTCCCTGAATTTCGGGTTCCAGCACGAACCGGGTGAGGTCGCCGGCCGAGGGCAGGGGATTGGGGCCGACACGCACCCGGTCGTGGAAAAGATCGGCGATCTCGCCCGCCACCGACTCATATTGCCCGATCACGCCGGTCGGGAATGCGTCCGAGCTGTTCCTGCTGTCGTCGACCGCTGAGCGGAACGCGGTCCACTGTTCGTGGATGTTCCGGCTGCGCCGGCCTTCCTCGTCGGCCCGGCCGATCAGTGGTGCGAGAATTTGCGACACCAGGTCATCGAGGACCGCGGTCTCATCGGCGAGTCGCTGATGCACGTTGGACCCGCTGCGCCTGCCGTCGCCCGCTGAGGTATCGACGGCGAGTGCGGTCCCCCTGGTCGGCAACTGACTCTGCCGAACGGATGAGGCGTCACCTGCACCGTCACTGTGTCGAGGCGCACGGGCGTACCTGCTCGCGTCGTCACGGGACTCGGTCTCACGAGCGGTCGCCTCGCCCGGTCCAGGATCATCCCACCCGCGGAACTTCACACGATGGTTTTCCGCGATAATCGCAGCATGGGCCTCTGCCTTCTGACGCTGCTCCGTCGACATCTGATCAAGGCCTTCAGGCTGGTCATGCTGGAAACTCGGGTGCTCGTACTGGCGCTCAGCCCAAGGGGCAACCTGAGAGAGCCTTAACCCCAGACGATCAGCTGCATCTCGGGCAGCTTGCCTTCTCCGGTGCAGTTCGGGGTCCCTGACGTCAGGCATCATAAAGACGGGAAGGAATTTGGAACGCTCCCCCCTCTCGTCCGCACCATCCCGATCAGGCCATCCCAGGAACGGAACAAGATGGTTCTCCGCAATGATCACGGCCGTGGCTATTGCCTTCGAACGCTGCTCCGGCGTCATCCGATCGAAGCCTTCAGGCTCATCAGGCTGGAAAAGCAGGTCGGAAAGCCGGCGCACAGCCCATTCAGCGACCTCCGATAGCTTTTCTCCAAGCCGGTCCGCCAGTGCCCGAGCCTTATCAATTTCAAATTTTGAAGGTTTTTCGCGCCATTCATATATTTCTTTACGATAGACGCTGGAGGAATTCAGCTCCGCCAAACTTGTTGCATCAAGTCCAGGCCACCCCAGGAACGGAACAAGGTGGTTGTCCGTCATGACCACGGCCGCTACCACTGCCTTCTCACGCTCCTCCGGCGACATCCGATCAAAGCCGTCAGGCCGACCAGGCTGGAAAGGTTCGTCGGCTCGAGTCCGCATAGCCCAACGAGCGACCTCAGAGAGCCTCTCCCCAAGTCGGTCAGCCAATTCCCGAGCCGTTGCCTTTTCGTGACCTGCCGGATTTTCGCGATTCTTGAAAACCTCCTCGCGATAGGCAGGGAAAGAATTCAAATTCGCCACGCCAGCCGCACCACTACCAGGCCATCCCAGGAACGACACACTATGATTCTCCGCGAGAATCAAAGCCCGAACCATCGCCTTGTCACCTTCTGTCGATGACATTTGATAAAAGCCCGCAGGAATGGGTGGAACAAAATTCGATGCGCGAACCGAAGATAATACAGCCCATGACGCAACCACGGAGAGCCGATCGCCTCGACTATCAGCCAATTTCCGAGCGGCCACTAAATGGTGCAATTTTATCTTACCGGGAGGCCTCGCATACACCTCGGCGCGACTGGCCGACATAGATTCATCAGGCTCGGGAAGCCGTTCCGCTCGAAGATCAGCCGGTTCCTGAACAGCTTCGAATTGCCCGCGATCGCGCACGCCGGAAGACTCCCCATAGGCGGCCCCGTCCGGCCGACCCGACAGTCTCGCGTCCATGGTCGGCGAGTGGGTGTCCGGGGAGTTCGCGTCGTAGGCCATGTCGTCGCCATAGGCCGGACCCAAGTCCATCTCGATATCGACTCCGGATGACCCCACATAGCGCGCGGACGATGAGACCGGAACCCGGCCACCCGAGTCAGACTCCGACTCCTCGCCTTCGCTCTCGCCCGGCTCCGAGTTCCGCACCTCCGACTCGAAATCCCGCAGGAACGACGGACCCGCGTTCACGTCCAGCGAATCAAAATTGACCCCCGGATAGGCATCGCGATCGATACCGTCGTACTCGGGGACATCGGTCGGATGCGACGAAACCGGAACCTGACCCCCCTCACCCTCGCCCGGCTCCGGCTTGAATCCCCGCAGGAACGACGGACCCGCGTTCGCATCCGGCGATCTGAGATCGATACCCGCATAGCTGTGAAGATCGATACCCGAATCGCCGTAAGGCACGTCGATCGGATCCGAGGGGTCTGTTCCTGTTACCGGGAAAGCCGCCACCACCGAAGCCGGCCCCGCAACTCGACCGGCCAGACCGTCCACGTTCACACCTGAAGCGGACAATGCCCCTCGCACCGCCGCCGCAGGAGCAGGAAGCATGATCTGCGCCAGATCTCGCAGCATCACGTCCGGAACGCCATCAAAGGCCTGCCACGCACTCGCATACGCATCGAAGAACCCATGAACCGGCCCACGAACATCCATCGAATCCGACAACGGGCCGGCAGAAAGCAACGAACCATAGACCGACCGGAAGGAAACCCACTCGGCCGGCAACTCGACCGGACCGAAAACCGAAGCAACTACCCGATCCCAGCCATCCAACAAATCCGGCAAACGATCAGACAGCAATCCCAACTCATCAACCGACAGCACCTGCAACAGATCAGAAACCTGAGCCCGGTCACCACCAGCCCCCGCAGCCAAGCTGTCCTCGCTCTCCGACCCGGTATTCACCACCTCGGCGGCCACCTGATCGAACGATCTGCTCGTCTCGGTTCGGATCGGCGCTCCGTCCGTCACCGCGGTCCGGTCACCGGTCTCGCCGCCCAACAGGTCCGTCGCCGACGGCACCACGTCCTGACCGGTCACCTCCCGGATCTGGGCCCGGGCCTGGTCCACCTGCCGAAGTGCCTCCAGCAAGTTCGCCTGCTGTCGTGACACCGGCCCGATCCCATCGGCCTCGGCCGAGCGGGCCAGTCCGTCCTTCGCCGCGTGGAACGCCTCGCGCGCCGATTCGATGCGCTCCGCGTGACTGCTGTCGCCGTTGACACCGGCTGTCTCGGTCAGGGCTCGGTCAAGAAGCGACTCGGTCTGTCCGGTGACGCTGTCCAATGTCCGCAGTGTCTCAGTGGCTACCTGGGCAATCTGCTCCGGCGTGGCCGGCATGGTCGGAGCCGACCGATCCCTGGCCACCGCCGACTGCGCGTCAGTCCCACGGCCGGACTCGCCGCGGTCGGACTGCGATCCGCCGGAATTGGATACCTGAGTGGTGCCGGTCTGCTCCGCGACATGCCCCGACGCCTCTGCCCGGGCCGCTGACTGCGTCTCCGGACCGGCGGCGGAAGCAGTGCCGTCGATCTCGGTCACGGTCCCATCTCGAGCGACCTCCGCGGCCGACACGACGTTCTGACCAGTCGTCGCTGTCCCGCCCACTGCGCCGACCGGCTCGCCCGGCGCCACCCCTGAGCGGTCCGGCGCCGACGTGCTGGCGGAACTGGACTGAGATGCGTCCTGACCGGCCCAAGCCGCATCGTGACCGATCGAGGTGACGCCTGGGGCGGCTTCGCTGCGGCCGAGCGCAGCAGACGCCTGCGACTTGTCAGCGCTGTCCTGTTCGTACTCCGAACTCGGGGCGAGCGTTTCGGGAGAGCCGGCCCGGTCGGTGACGACCGCGGGGCGGGCGTCCCCGGTTGCACCGGATGCCTCCCCTCCAACGGGAGAAGCCTCGGTCCGCGTACCGCCTTGGACGGCTGCCGGGTCTTGGCCACGACTCAGGCCTTGCTGGACGGCATCATCGGTCACCCCGCCGAACTGCGCGCCCCGCTCGAACGCATTGCCGGCCGCGTTCTGGTTGCTCTCGGTCCGCTCACGGCTCACCGCACCGTTGTTCCCCTGGTCGACTACGCCGCTCCGTTCGACATCGACCTGCCCGCCGGCCCCTCTGCCTGCTCCTGACGCGTCGGCCTCCCCTCGTACCGCCGTGAAACCATGCTCGTCGCCGGGCGTCTCCGTCCACGCACCGACATCTGGCTGGCTGTTGGTGCTGAAGTTGCCGGGTCCGAACGCCGGTGCTGCGGTCTCGGGACGGCCGACAACGCCGGGAGCGGCGCCTCCCGTGGTGTGCGGCCGAAGCGCCGGGTCGGCCGGGGCCCCGTTCGTGTCGTCCCGGTCGCCGGATTGCCCGGTGAAGTTCTCGTTCTGCTCTGCTTGACTTCTCTTCACCTCCCCGGACCGATCCTGCGTGCCTTCGGCCCCGTCCAGCCCTGTCGCATGCTCGTACGACGGCGGGTCCTCCGAGGCGGACGGCGCCGCCTCCTCGGAGTAGGGGGGCGGTGGCGCCCCCTCGGAGTAGGAAGGCGGTGGCTCCGGCGCCTCGACGTACGGCGGGGGATTGTCGGTGCTGCCCGACAACCACTGCCACACGCTCGCCAGTGCTCGCTGCACGCCGGCCCACGACTGCCGCGCCTCGGCGACCAGATCCGACGGCTCGCCGGAGTTGTTCTCGTACAGACCGCCGACGAACTGGCTGGTGAACACATACCAGTCGGCGCTGACCGGCGCCCCTGTCGCTGCCTGTCCGGCCATCGACGACGGCACACCCACCGCGCCCTGCGTAAGACCCTTACTCAGAATGGTCTCGAAGCGGAAAGCCATGTCTTCAAGTGTGTGCTCGAAGATGAACTCCTCTCCCTGCAGTTTGTCCACCCAGAACTTCCGCGCGAGCCACTTGATCGCCTCGTCGTTCAAGGCGTTGGCGAGACCGCCGGCGGCTCCGCCGATGGCCGAGGCGATCGCCGCATCACCAATGCTGTCCCAGTCCACCCCTTCGCGCGTGCCCGAATCGTTCTGCGCGAGCTGAATGAAGAGCATAAGGCCGGGTTCTTCGGCCAGCTCCTGCAGCGTCTCCACCAGGACCTGACGAAGAATCGCCGTGATCACCGCCCGAAAACCGGCAATCACCGCCGGCACGGCCAGGAAGCCGAACAACGAATAGGCGAGCCAAAACAACTGAATGAGCAGCAACGCGAGCTGAACCGCGACCATGATCTTCGTCTGCTGCAGATCGGCGGCGCCGTTCTTCAGACTTTTTCGCGTCGACTCGACGCCGTCCCGCGCTCCTTGCAGGTCTTTGAGGAGACCGTTGATGGATGCCACGACACCGTCGGAAAATTCTCCGTCCATGACGTCCTGCACCGCCGCTGCCTGACCCCGCAACCGGTCCATGGCCGCATCTATGGCATCCCGCAGGCGTTCCCACTCGTCGGAGTGCGCCCACATCGCGTTCTCACTACCGGTCGGCCACCGCTGCCCCACAACAGCCAGCAGCAGATTTTGAAGCTCGTCAGGAATCTGAACATCCATGACCGACCACCAGCTCCCCTCATCGGCGCACGCGTGAGCCTGCGCCAATCAAGCAGCTTCCGTTGACCGGGGGACGATGATCAGGGGTAGTGGGACTCGCGGCGGGTATCACGGGGAAATCCCTCGACAGTTCAGCGTCCGCCACTGGCCGAGGGCGTCGGTGCAGACGGCCCCGGCACCAGGCCGGTGAGTTCCCGGCAGACCTCGGCGATCACCTCGCTGACCGGGCGCTTCCGGCCGGCCTCCCATCGCACCCCGAACGTCTCAGCGTCGAGGGTCTGCGACAGCTGCGCCACTCGTTCTTCCTGGTGCTGCAGCAGGTCAGAGAAGAATGCACCACCGGTCTGGCGGCGAAGCTCGTGTCCGGCCGACAACAGAACCAGCTCGTGCCCGGTCCGGCCGAGGGATTCATAGACCAGCGCCGCATAGTGCAGCCCGATGGTGATACTCCACCGCATCGACTCGCGATCCAGCAGACGCAGGGCCTTGCAGAGCCAGTCGACTCCTGCGGTCGGCCCGACCGTCTGCCGGGCCACCTCCGCCCGCAGCAGCCAGACGTAGGCAAGAACCTCCGGATCACCGACATCGAACAAAAGTTGCTCGGCTTCGGCGGCGAGCTGGGCGGTGCGGACCCAGTCACCGCGGAAGGCGCTCACGAGCCCGAGCTGGGTCAGCGCCCAGCCCCGCAGCCAGGGCTCAGCGTCCTGCGCGGTGGTCAGCAGGTGAACCAGCAACTGCTCAGCTCGCTCGAGGTTGCCGGCAAACGCCTCCGCAGTGGCCAGGCGACGCAACACCAGGCGATAGCCGCCCACGTCACCGGCCTGCTCGAAGATCGCAGCCGCTTCCTCGGCGGCCGCGGAGGCTGCCGTCAGATCGGCCTGTACGGTCGTCAGCGCTACCAGCCCGCTCAGCGCCTGTGCACGCACCGGCGGCAACGCCTCGCCCTCGGAGTTCAGGGCCTGCTGCAGCCATCGGCGGCCCACCGCGTACCGTCCGGTGATGTGCCAGTAGATGGCCAGGGCCGAGGCGATCCGTAGCGCAGTCTCGGCGTCGTCGCTGGCGACGGCCCAGTCCATAGCGGCGCGGAACTGCTCCATCGCCGCGCCCAGCAGTCGCACTGTCTCGCGGCGCCCAGCGCCGACATATCCGGCGCCCAGCTCGTCGGCGAGCCGGGCCATCAGCGCGGCGTGCCGGTTGCGGGCCGTGTCCAGTTCGTTCTGGTCGGCCAGCCGTTCGGTGCCGTACGCCCGCAACGTCTCGAGCATGCGGTACCGGCCGGCCTCCCGCAGCAGCAGCGATTTGTCGACCAGGGCCGCGATCAGCCCGGCGATACGGTCCCCCGCGAACAGGTCGACGTTCAGCTGCTCGGCCCAGGTCAGCTCGAACTCGCCGGCGAACACGCTGAGTCGGGCGAAGAAGCGACGCTCATCGGCGTCCAGCAGGCGGAAACTCCAGTCGATCACGGCCTGCAAGGTCCGGTGGCGTGACTCCACCGTCCGGCTGACGGCGCCGAAGAAGGCAAAGCGGTCGTCGAGACGGGCCGCCATCTCGGTGACCGAGAACGCGTTCGCGTGCGCCGCGGCCAGCTCGATCGCCAGCGGCAACCCGTCCAGCCCCCGGCAGAGCGTGGCAACGGCCGCCGCGGTCTCGTCGGTCAGGGCGAAAGCCGGGTCAGCGGCTTGGGCCCGCATGACGAACAGCCGGGCGGCGGCGCCTTGCCCCACGGCCTCCGGCGTTTCGACTTCCACGGTGGGCTGGGACAGCCCGGACAAAGGCAGCAGCACTTCGCCGGTGACTCCCAGCCGCTCCCGGCTGGTGGCGAGGACCCGCAACCCGGGGCAGGCGGCTAAGACCTCGTTCACGAAGTCGGCCACCGAATTGACCAAATGCTCACAATTGTCCAGTATGAGCAGTCCATCGCTGCCGTGCAGGTGCTCCTTGATGAGGTCGAGCCGGGGCCTGGTGCTGTGCGACGGCACGCCGAGAGTGTCCCCGATGGTGTCCGCCAGCAGGTCGGGCTGGGTGAGCGCGGCCAGCTCGCACCACCACACCGTCGTGTCCTGGGCCCCGGCCCGGGCCGCCACCTCCATGGCGAGCCGGCTCTTGCCGGCCCCGCCGACACCTGTCACGGTCACCAACCGCTGCGCTCCGAGCAGGTTCCGCAGAGCAGTAAGCTCCGGATCGCGTCCGACGAAACTGGTGAGCGGACGTGGCAGAGAGCGGGACGAACGGCGGGCCGGCGGCCGCGAAGCCAGGCTCGGGTCTTGCTGCAGGATCTGCTGACGCAAACGCCGCAGCGCCGCCCCCGGCTCCACCCCGAGCTGCTCGTCCAGCTGGTGGCGGGCGGCGTCGAAAGTGGCGAGGGCGTCACCGACTTGCCCCGCTCGATAGCGGGCAAGCATGAGCTGCTCCCACAGGCGTTCGTTCAGCGGGTGCTCAGCCACCAGGGCCACCAGCTCCGGAGTGACCTCATGGTGCCGGCCGACGGCCAGGTCGGCGTCGATCCGCGCCTCGATCGACCGCATGCGGAGCTCGTCCAGGCGCGCGATCTCCGTTGCGGCCTCGGACAGGTGAGCGAGCTCGGTCAGTGCTGAGCCGCGCCAGAGCGCCAGAGCCTGGCGCTGGCGGTCGGCCGCCTCGCTGTGCCGCTCGGCTCGGGCGGCCGACAGCCCCGCTGTCACCAGCCGCTCGAACAACTCGGCGTCGAGCGCGTCGGGCCGGACACGGAGCAGGTAGCCGGCGGTGTGCGTCTCGAGCTCCGTCGCCGGGCGGCCGGCGGCCCTGCGCATCGCGAGCCGGACTTCGGAGATGCGACCGTAGAGCAGTTCCTTCCACCGCGGCGGAGGCTGCTCCCACAGAGCCTCCGCCAGCCGGTCGGCGGCAACGATCGTGTTGGGGCGGAGCAGCAGCGCGACCACGAGGGCGCGATGTCGCGGGCCGCCGACCGAGAAGGCGACCCCGTCGTGCAACGTCTCCAAAGGTCCCAGGACGCGATAGTCGAATTGCCCGTCCGAGACCACGAGTGAGAACGTTATCACCACAGATGGGGCGCGGAGGCACGGCGAAGGGTGTCCGGCGATCCCGGTCGGCGACGGGCCGGTCCGGTCTAGGTTCGATCCTCGGCGAGCATCGGATCACCCTTGTCCACGCCGTCGCGGTCCTCGGCCTTCAGATCAGGCGCGACCTTTTCCTCCGCTTTGTTGTTCTTCTCCGTAGCCGAACCGGAGGTCTGATCGCCCTCGGCCGCGCTGGGCGGTTCGGCCTCTTCCGGGCGGACGGGCCGGTCATCCTGGGCGGCGCTGCCGGACGAATCATCTTCCACCGCACCCACGAGCACGTCGCTCTCGGCCACACCGGCAGACTCATCATCCTGAACGGCGCTCCCGGACGAATCATCTTCCACCGCGCCCACGAGCACGTCGCTCTCAGCCAAACCGGCAGACTCATCATCCTGAACAGCGCTCCCGCTCGCCGGCAAGTCACTCTCGGCCACACCGCCGGGCAGAATCACCGCCTCCGGGCTGGGCGGAGCAGGAGTACGCGGGATGAACAAGCTGGTCACGGCAGCGATGATCGCGACGATCACGATCGCGGTCCAGCCGTCCCGGAACGCCTCCAGCGCGGCGGCCGGGGTCGCCGGCGTGCCGAGGACACCGACCAGCAGCGCGACCCCGATCACGGCTCCCACCTGGCGGCCGGTGGTCACGATGCCCGAGCCGGTACCCAGTCGATCAGCGGGCAGCGACCCGGTAGCCGCGACGAAAAGGGTGGGCAGGGCCAGGCCGACACCGATTCCGATCATGATCAAACCAGGCAGGTAGTCGGCGGCGTAGTCGGGCGTCCCGTCCAGTCTGAACAGCCAGAACGCGACACCGCCGCCGAGAAGGAAGTTGCCCGCGGCGGCCACCACGCCGGGGCCGAGGCGGCGTGCCAGCGGAGCGGCGCCGATAGCGAGAGCAGGCACCATCATCGGCCCCGGAGCAACAGCCAGGCCGGTACGCAGCGCCGAATACCCCCAGACGTCCTGCGCCCACAAGATGCCCGACAGCAGAATGGCCGCGAAGACCACCGAGTAGAGCAGCGTGGCGATGGTGGCCAGGCCGAAGGCCGGGGCGCCGACCAGACGAAGCTCGATGATCGGCGAAGCGTGGCGGGCCGATCGGATCAGCAACCAGACCGCAAGAGCGGCCGCGACGACGAAGCCGCCGATGACCTGCGGCGAGCCCCACCCCCAGTCATCCGCCTGCACCAGGCTCAACGCGAGGGTGCCGACCGCCAGGGTCAGCAGGACCGCGCCGAGGATGTCGGGCAACGGCCCCGGCTCGGCTTCGCGGCTTTCGGGCAGAACGCGCCGGCCCACCACGATCGCCACCACGCCGACCGGAACGTTGACCAGGAAGATCCAACGCCAGTCGAGCTCGACCAGAAGACCGCCGACCACCGGGCCCAGCGCAGCGGCGACCCCGCCGGCCGCACTCCAGGCCCGCACCGCCCCCGCTCTGCGCTCGGGCGCGGTGGCGGCCATCAACAACGCCAACGACGTCGGCAGCAGAAGGGCAGCGCCGGACGCCTGGACGACCCGGGCCACGACGAGAAGGGTCACTCCGGGTGCCACCGCACACAGCACGGAGCCGACGGTGAACACAGCGATGCCGATGAGGAAACCTCGTTTGTGGCCACTACGATCAGCCAGCCGTCCGCAAATCACGAGCAGCGCCGCGAAGACGATCGCGTAAGCGTTCAGCACCCAGGACAATGCCCCGAGGGAAGCACCGCCGAAGTCGCTGCCGATCTGGGGCAGAGCCACGTTGACGACGAACAGGTCGAGGTTCGACAGGAACACGGCCACCAGGACCGTGCCGAAGACCGCACGTGAATTGATCTCGGTAGTCTGCTCACGGATTGTCACCGCTGGACCGTAACAACGACGAGTCGTGATCGGCGGCTCGGCGAACAGTCGTCCCGGCCTTGCGAGTAAAACGGACAGTCCACTGCCAGGCTGAGGGTCAGCGGTAAGACTGCAGCCGGGCGACGCGCTAACCCTGCATGACTCAATTGATCCCCGGAGATACCTTCCCGGACCTGGCCCTGACCACCCTGACCGGCGAGATCACCCTGCCCGGCGCGCTCGCCGGTGACTACGGCGTCGTGCTCGTCAATCGCGGCGCCTGGTGCCCGTACTGCGTCGGGCAGCTGCGCGCGTTCCAGCGCTCCCTGCCGAAGCTCACCGAGACTGGCGTCAAGGTCGTCGCGCTCTGGGTCGACGACGAGTCCACGACCCGACAGATCGCCGACAAGCACAAGATCGAATTCCCCTTCGGGTACGGGGTGGACGCACCCGCCGTCGCCGAAGCGACCGGGGCGTTCGTCAACCCGGACCCGGTGCACCTGCAGTCCACCGGCTTCGTGCTCGATCCCACCGGCAAGGTCCTGGTGAGCGTCTATTCGACCGGAGCCATCGGCCGGCTCGTGCCCGAAGACGTGATCGGCCTCGTCCAATACATGAAGGAGCACTGACCGTTGCGTTTCGTCAGCCTGGCGGTACGCCGTTCGTCACGATCGCGGCCGCGGTCATAGCTCCTGGGTCAAAGCCGCCAGCAACCCCGCGAGATCTTCCTCGCACGGTCCGCAGGCGTCCAGGTGGGCGGCGATGCCGGGCTGACGGCGGCGCGCCCGGGCCGGATCGGCGACGGCCAGCTCGGCGTACACATCCAAGAGCTCGATGACCGCACCACAACCGGCATCGCGCGGATCGGTTCGTAACAGACGATCGAGGTTCGCCCATCCATTCATTTCCGCCTCGCTCGCTCGATGCCCAGATACCCGTCTGCTACGAGGGCAGCGCGCAGTTTACGCCGGGCATCGAACATCGTCTTGTAGATCGCGCCGCGGCTGCTGCCCATCCGCTCGGCCAGCACGTCCAACGGCACTCCGTCGACGACGAGCGCTACGAACACCGCCCGCTGATGACCGGTCAGCTCCTGCGCGACGACCCGACGTACGGACTCGATGAGCTCCCGCCCACCGGACACGTCAGCCGGGGACACACCGAGCCGATCAGGGAGCCGCTGCCACGTGTCGGCGTCCAGCCGATGCTCCACCTTGGTCCCGGTCAGGCTCCAGTGGTGCCGGCTGAGCTTGGCCGACACCTCCAAAATGGCGAACTTGTACGCCCAGGTCGTGAACCGGCTCTCGCCGCGGAACTCAGGCAGCTTACGCAAAATGGCGATCATCGCATCGGACGCGGCCTGGCCGATGAGGTCGTCCAGCTCAGGACCATTGATGCCGAAGCGTTCGGCGCGCCGGCGCGCCTCGTGGTGACAGGCCCGCATCAGCAGTTCGTGCAGTCGACGGAGGCCCTCGTCATGAACTCGGCCCTGGGATCGCAGCAATCGAAGCCATTCGTCTGAGGCCTGGTCAGCACCAGTAATCTCCGCATCAGAGCTGTCCGCAGCTTTAGTTACCAGCGCGGAAGGCATCTGGCACACGTTTGAGAGTTCCGCGTGATGCCTGATCACGTCATCGGGGTTGACCATGCCGATGGAGACGTTCCCCGGCCCGACCGGGTTCACCAGAGGTGAACCGCCCAGTTCGGCCAAAGGCCATCTACAGGACAAATACCGGCGTCCTCGCCGGTACCGAACCTCGTTCAGCGAGCTGGTTCAGTCGGTCGACGCCATCACCGGAAGGTCCTCCGCCGTGAGCAGCGACAACTCGGCGGTGCTCACGTCGGGGAGAGCGGAGAGCCGGGATGCCTGAAGGTCGGCCATCCGCTCGAAAACCTTGCGGGCCTCACGCCCGTTGCCGAAGGTGCCGTCCTTCGGTATCCGGTCGAAATGGTTCAGCAACGCGGTAGCCGCGGCGGGATCCAGGGTGTAGTCATGCCGCTCGCACTGATTCTCGACGATCGTCACCAGCTCGGCCGGACTGTAGTTGGCGAACTCGATCGTCCGGCTGAATCGGGACTCGAGGCCCGGGTTGGCCTGAAGGAAGGTCTGCATGTCGGCCGAGTAACCCGCCGCCACCACGACCACTTCCTCACGGTGGTCCTCCATCAGCTTGACCAGTGTGTCGATCGCCTCCCGGCCGAAGTCCGGCCCGGTGCCACCACGGCTGTTACTCAGCGTGTAGGCCTCGTCGATGAAGAGCACACCACCGAGTGCCGAGGTGAACGCCTCCGTCGTCTTGATCGCAGTGCCACCGATGATCTGCGCGACCAGATCAGCCCGGGCCACCTCGACCAGATGGCCTTTCTTCAGGACTCCCAGCTCGGCCAGAATTCTGCCGTAGAGCCGGGCGATCGTGGTCTTGCCGGTGCCCGGTGACCCGGCGAAGACCAGGTGCCGGGCCATCGGCGGCGCGGACAGGCCGGCTTCCACCCGTCGCTTCGACATCTTGTTCAGGTTGATCAGCGAGGTGACCTCCTGCTTGACCCCATGCAGGCCGACCAGGGACTGCAGTTCGCGCAGCGGATCACCGCCCCGCTCGACGACTCGGCCCGTCCCGGCCGGCGCCGGCGGCGCCGCCACCGCGGAGGCAGCCGTGCCGTAGGAGTCCGGCTGACCGTTTCGCGCGCTGTCGAGGCGTTCCACGGTGAGCGCGCCGACCGGTTCGGCCTGACGCAACCCGGCTCCCTTGTTGTCGCGCACGATGCAGTCGGTCACGCGTACGGCTCGGGCGGTGCGAACCGCCACCCCGTCGCCCGCATTCCCGAGCATCTCCGAGCCGACGATGGTACCGGCCGCGCCGTCGGAGAAGACGACGCCGTCCGCGGCGCCGTCGTGCACCCGGCTGTCGGTCAGCGATATCTGCGCCCCCGCGCCGATCGTGACCCCGACACCACCGACACGGGCGAGGTCGCAGTCACTGAACGACGCCGTCGCCTCACACACCATCAGCCCGTCACCTGGGCTGTTGCGCAGACTCAGGCCGCTGAGGGACGGCTGGGCGCCGCCGCTGACCGTCATGCCGACACCGCATCCGTCGATCGTCACGTTCTCGAAGCGTCCCCGGGCGCCGTCCCCCACCTCGACCGCGGCGCCGTCGCAGCCGGTGATCTCGAGCCGATGCAGCAAGGGATCGGCACCGCTATCCAGGCGCACCCCGGGCCCGGTGCAGTCGCTGACCACCATGCCGGTCAGTTCGGGCGTGCTCTTGGCGTCGATCGACACACCGATGCCGGCGACCTTCGTAGCGACGCACTCGTCGATCCGGCCGGCGGAACGGCCGGTGAAACGGAAACCGCTACGTTGTGCCCCGCTGACCCGTAGCCTCCGTAGCGTCGGGGCACAACGTTCGCCGATGAAGACCCCATCGGCGTTGCTGCCGTCGACGCGGCAGTCCTCCAGCGTGGACGCGCCCGTGGTGGCGAGATAGATGCCGACCCCGCGCGCCTCGCGAACGGTCAGCCGGCGCACCACCGCCTCGGACTGTTGTTCGGCAGCGAAAGCCGGCTTCCCAGTGCCGCTGATCTCGGTGTCCTCGACCAGGATGGTGCCATGCCCGTTGATGCAGATCCCGTTGCCCTTCGCCTCGCGGACGACGCAGGCGAGTACCTGAAGGTTGCCGTGCTCGGCCACGACGACTCCGGAGGTCCCGAGATCCTCGACGCGGCAATCGGCGAGAGTGCTGCCGGTGTTCGAGGTGACCACGACGCCGGCCCCCGCGGCATTGGTCACCCGGCTGTCCCGCATGATCAGTGAGCCTCTGTCACGGACGAAGACAGCGGTCCATGCCGCGGCCTCCAGCTCACACTCGGTGACACTGAGCTGTCCGGCTGTCAGCGCTACGGCCGGGCTCTGCTGGTCGGCGGCCCGGACGGACAGTCCGTTGAGGGCGGCCGACTCGGCCACGAGCGCAACGGGAATACCGGACGGCGGCGCGATACGGACGGTTCCCGGGCCGTTCTCGGCCCGGATGGTGACGATTCGGGTCAGGATCACGTTCTCCTGGTAGGTGCCGGGACGGACATTAACCACCGCACCGTCCGAGGCGACGGCCAGCGCCGCCCCTAATGTCCGGTATCCGGATCCGGCCGACTGGTCGACCGTGATGGATTGGCGACTCACTGCGTCGACCCCTGCCCCTGCGCGGAATCGGGTCCGGGCCGGTGCGGCGGCAGCTGCCCGGTCGGTGCCACAGCTGCGCCGTTGTCCTCATCGAGTGCTATGAACTGCTCGATCACGGCAGTGCCCGTGGCGCCGAACTCCTGGAGGAACGAAAAGCTGCCGTTGAGGGTGTCGAGCGTCATCACAGCGTAGGGTTCGTGTTCATCGGAAAACCTTTTGCCGTATTCGTCGGTGCCCCACGGCTCCGGAAGCGTCGTCCTGATCGTCATGACCCGTTCCACCGCCACGTTCAGCTCAGCGGCGATGTCGGCCAAAGCGGCGAAGACTCGGCGCGCCCCCTCGGGGTCGATGGAGGTCCGGTCAGCCATCGGATGGCTCCGGGCTCTTCTCGGCCTTCTCCGCAACGGTCGGCCGACCGAAGGCGGACCTCAACATCGAATTCACCACCTTGTCCAGGTCGACCTGGCCGGCCGCCAGGTCGCCGAAGTCGACCCCAGGAATCACCGGGCCGCCGGCCATCTCGCCGATCTTGCCGAATGCCGACGCGCGCCCTCGCCGGATGGTGTCGGTCACCATCGTGGCCAGCTCGGCCGGGGCCATGCTGCGGTACTTGGTGTTGTTGAAAACAAGTTTGACCAGTTCACCGCGACCGTCGAACGTCGCTGTGACCATCTTGTTCGCCGACTCGGTGACCGTGCTGGCGGACGCCATCTTCTTCTGGAACTCAGCCAGTTTGCGCTGTTCCTCGGCGAACAAGGCGAACATGGTGTCGAGCCGGCGGGCGCCGCCCGTCCTCTCGTCAGACATCGCGATCTCCTCTCGTCACTTTGGCGATCTGATCGTCGAAATCCTTGCGGAACTGGTCACGGGCAGCTTCGATGCGGTCCGCGCGACCGATCACATCCCAGCCTTCGCGCTGGTTGCCACCCCAGGCTCCCGGTTCGCCCGGCAAGCCGGGCCTCCTGGTGCTGGCGGCATCCGCGGGCTGACCACCCGGTCCGCCCATGCCACCCCCCATCGGAGGCATGAACGGCATCATCGGTGCGCCGCCGCCGGCCCCGCCCGCCCCGGCCGGCGGCACAATCGCGTCGCCGGGCTGGCCCAGTCCGGAGGCCGGCGCCACCGGCCGGAAGACCTGGGCCGGGTCGGTCGCGGCCAGCCGGGCCGGCGCCGATCCGTCCAGTGCGGCGGCGAGTGAACGACGACCGGAGCCCGGTTCCTCCACCGGGACGGGTGGCGGCGGAATCCGGCCACCGAGCGCGTGGCCCACATCGCGGTATCCGTCGGCAACACCGCTCAGGACCTGTTGCGCCTGCTGGTCGTAGGGCAGATCGCCGAGGCCGGAGGCACGCTGGACGATCAGATCACGGACGCGGGTCTGACCGTCGGCGAGCAGGCCGGCGGCGACCCGCAGGTGACGTCCACATTCGTTCTCGTCCAGCTGGTGCAGCAGCCGGCGCGTGCGCCGGAGTGGCTCGTCGAGCCGGGCCCCGGCCGCTGCCGCGCCCTGCCAAGCGTCCTCCAGCTCGCTCTGCAGCCTCTCCAGACGCCCGGCGAGCGTACGCAATCCCCGGCGGGCGTCGTCGAACGCACCGGCACCCTCTTCCATCTCGGGCGGTGCTGCGGACTCCAAGGCGGCGGCCACCTCGACAAGGGTCGCGGGTCGTGTCGCGCTCATGTCAGTTCCTGCCCAGCGGCCTGCTGGCGACCACGTCTTCGACGTCTTCACCCCACATACCGTCCTCACCCACAAGCCAGGTGTTGCGCTCCCGGTCGCGATCACCCTGGGGACTCATTCCCCCGCCCATCGGCGGCGACATCGGCATTCCCCCGTTGCCGGCCGGCGTACCGCTGGACAAAGGCACCTCGGCAGACGAGACCGCCGCGTTGGCCCCGGTCACCGGTGCAAGTTCCAGCGGGGCACGCTGCTCGGGGTCACCGCCCGGAATGTCACCACGCGGAGCGACGCCTCCCCCGGGGTCGCCGGCCGGAATCTCTCGGCGACCGTGGAGGAAGTCGGACATCGATGAGTGGTCGCCGTTCTCCGCGACGAGGTCGTCGACCGCCCGGCCGGCCGATTCCTTGGCCTCGGTGAGGGCGTCGATTCGAGATTGTCGCTCCTCGTCGGTGAGATCGTCGCGACCGGTTTCGGCCTTGGTGTCCTCGATCATGTCGTCGAGTGAGGAAGCGATGGCCTTGTCCGCGTCGGCCAGTGCGTCATCGCGCAGCGCCTCCGCCTCGTCGGTGTCAATCTTCCCATCGCGGTTCAGGTCGCCGTCCGGCCGTCCGTCACCGTTGGAGTCCAGTCCCTCAGCCATCGCGTCGTCGTCCAGGAGCCCGTCGATCGCATCGTCGGCAGCCTTGCGGGCGTCGGCCAGCGCGTCATCGCGGGCCGCCTGCTCCTCGGCCGACCGATCACCGGCGGGCCGGTCGTCACCGAGGCCGTCCGGCGCAACACCCGGAGAACCAGGCACACTATCGCCGTCCGGCGCAACACCCGGAGAACCAGGCACACTATCGCCGTCCGGCGCAACACCCGGAGAACCGGGCACACTATCGCCGTCCGGCGCAACACCGGGAGAACTGGGCACACCCTCGATCAGGGCCTCTTCGCCCAGGGGCCGCCGGAACTGGTCGTCGGCCGCAGACTGCGAACCCGCCGGGTCCTCGGATGTGGTGGCAGGCAGGTCCGTGGTTCCGGGCGGACCTCCGGAGCCGCCCGTCAGACCGTCGATGGCTTTGGCCGCCGCATCCTTCGCATCGTCGAGAGCGCGCTGGCGTTCCTGCTCCACCGCGGCGCCGGGCGAGCCGGGAACCGAGGACTTCGGGGAGCCGAGCCCGGACGACCCTGGAGAACCCACAGGCGGCGCACCGTTCATCGCGGGCCCCAGGCCGATGGGCGGAGTGCTACCGGTGCCGCCGGGCAGATCGGATCCGCCCGATGCCGGCGTACCCTCCATCAGGCCGCCGATGGCGTCGTTGGCGGCCACCTGAGCGTCCTTGAGGGCTTGGTCCCGGGCGGCGCCCCCATCCGGTGGCGCGCCGCCGGAGCTGCCGGAGCCGGAGCCGGATCCCGGGCTACCGGTGGGCGCGCTGACGGAACCCGGCCCGGGAGCGCCGGTGCTCGCCTCAGGGGCGACCGACTCCACCGGCGGGATGTTGCCTCCGCCCGAGGTGCCGCCGGTGCCGCCCGTCCCGAAGGTCTCCGGTGGCGCCTGACCACCGTCGGTGTCCTGCCGCAGATCGTCGAAGACCGCCCCGGCAGCGTCCCTGGCCTCGTCGAGGGCGGCATCGTGCTCGGGGTCGCCGTTCCCGAGCCCGGCGATCGCGTCGTCGACCCGGCCCTCGGCCTCGTCGAGAACGTCGTTCACACCGTCGTCGCTGGTCCCGCTTCCGCCGGTTCCTTCGCTACCGGACCCCTCGCTCCCGGATCCCTCGTCGCCGTCGCCCTCGCTCCCAGAACCTTCGTCGCCGTCGCCCTCGCTGCCAGAACCTTCGTCACCCTCGCCGCCAGAACCTTCGTCACCCTCGCCGCCGGAACCTTCGTCGCCGTCGCCACTGTCACCGGTACCGCTGTCGCCAGTACCGTCGGACTTGACGTTTTCCTGGACACCGACGGTGAGCTGCGGAAGGCTGAGACCGGTATCCCGGTACTGCTGCGACTGTTGCACGAGCAGCGACCGCAGGTTGGACATGATCCAGCGTTCGCCGGCCTGATAGGCGGCGTCCATCGCCTCTCGACGATCAGTTTCGCGCTGTGCGTCAGCGCCCTCGATGCCGGAGTAGATCGCGTCGATCTGATCGCTCGCATACTGTTCGAGCTTGTCGGTGAGCCGATGTCCGGCATCGACTATCGCCCAGAACTCGCTGCGGAAGTTGTCGATACTGGTGCCGACGCCATAGACGGCCGCACCGAAGTTGGCGGAGCGGATGACGTCCTGCACTCCGGTCCGGCTCTTCTCGACGGTTTTGTTCACGTGTTCCACGAACGCGTCAGCCGCCTCGCCCGCGAAGAACGGCTCGTCGCCGGACGTGAGGTCGCTGGTGAGGTCGAGCAGGTCCTGAACCATGTTCTCGAGAGAGCCCAGCGAAGCCGTCCAGGCATCACCACCGTGATACCACTCAACGGCCGGGTTCTTGCCCAGATCGATGAGGTCCTCGACATACGGCGTGAGAGTGGTCCACGTCGGATAGTCACCGAACGTCTCTCGTGTCGGTGGCGTCTTCTCGTCAAAGGTCCCGACTTCGCCCGTGGCCACAGTTCACTCCAGCGTTCTTGTCCGACTTAATTGTGGTGGGAGGGCGCCGGGCGACCAGCGTGGCCGCCCGGCCGGCCTTCTCAGCGAGTTGCGAAGTTGTCCCCGGAACGCCGGTCCTGGTCTTGCATTCTCTCCGCACCTTCTCGCACTTCGATCGCCAGCCTTTGGACGATTTCGTTCAGGTCGGTGAGGTCCGTCTGGATATCGTTCGAGTTCGTCTTGTATCGATCTGCGGCGTTGCCCTCCCAACCCTCCAGGCTGCTGTTCGTCGTTTTCATCATCCCATCGATCAAAGTTTGCACCTCTCTCTTCTTCGTATCCAGATACTCGGTAAAGTCAGAGAGAGGGCCGTACTGATAGTTGAACGAATCGCTCATGTGAAATCGTCCTTTCTTTCAAGCGCGCAGGAATCAGAGTCCACCGAGAAGATTCTTGACCGACAGCTCGTTTTCCTCATCCACCGCCGTCATAGCCGCGTCGGCCGCTTCGACTGTTTCGATCATGATTTCCAAGTGCTTAACGATGCTCTCGGCCTCGCGTGCCCATTCATCACCACAAAAGGCCACAGCGCCTGTCATTCTTCCCGGGTAATTGGCTTTCAGAAGCTCGGTCTCCTTCCGCACATCTTCCGCCTTTAGACGGATCTCGGTGACCGTGTCGCGGTGAGCGGCCGTCACCGCGACGACCACCCCATGATCAAGGAAGGTGTTAGGCATACTTATCTCACCTTTCATCGAGACGATTTGACCGACCGGACCATGACATCAGATAGATCCGGCGAGTGGCCCGGGCAAGAGTCCGAACGGTTGATGTGTAGGGGTTTCCCCCGTCAACCTCCGACCATCTGGGTCCGCAAGGCCGCCGCCGGGTCCAGGACCGCTCCAGTGGGCAGCAGTTCGAGCAGCTCTGCCGGGACGTCGACCGGCGGCCGGCCGGCGTAGCCCAGCGCCTCGACCCCGGCCGGGGGCAGCGGGTACTTCGCGCCGTACTCGGTCACGAGGAACACCGCCCCACCCGGCGCCCCCGGGGCATAAGGATTGCGCGTCAGAGCGCCCATGCCCGGAGCGATCAGTACCCGGTCCACTGTGCCACCAGCGATGGCCGCCCGGGGGACGGGCAAAGCTCGAGAAACCTGCTCGGCCCGCACCCGGGCCAGCGCCACGGTCACATTGCCACCGGACCACCCGTACCGGATGCACGGAAGACCTTCACCGTTCAGCACTCGGGGCGGGGTGGGTGGATAGCCTTCGACGAACTCGGTGCTGGCGGTGACGGTGGCGGCTGCCATCTCGTCCGGTCGTACCGAGATCGGGCTCACCGCCGCGCCCGGATACGCCCGCCGGATGGCCGGGTCGGCCAGCACCAGTGCCGCGACGGTCGGGCTGAGCCGGGCCAGCCCGTCCGAGCGGGCGAGGAACTGCTCGACCGTACCGCTGGCCGGGTTGCGCACGGTGTAGACCTGGCCGACCACGGAGGCACGGCCACCGATCACCGGCCCCCGCCGGCCCCGGCCCGCCACCACCGGGAATGCCAGATCCCGTCCCGCCGGGATCGGGTTGAGCCAGGCCGGCGTCACCGGGACGGCGTCCACTGCCGCGTAGCCCAGTGCGACCGCACCCGGCCCGGACAGCCGGAAGCGCCGGCCCTGCCAGATCAGGTACGTCTGCCGATCCGCAGTACGCACCAGGAAGCCGCCCTCCGCCCCGACCGGTGACGAGTCGGCCACCCCGCCCAGCATCAGGGTCGCGGCCGGCACCCCGGCCGCCGACGGGGGTTGGGCACAGACCGTCCAGTCGCCGGTGTAAAGACGGTCGGCGGCCGGGACCGCATCGGGTGCGCCGGCGATGCCGATCGGTGCGCCCACCGGCAACCCTCTCAAGGAGTTCTGTGCCACCTGGGTCACCTTGGCCGGCGTCCCGCTGCCCAGCACCAGACGGGCCGAGGCGTAGTTGAGCACCGGACGCAGCTGATCGTCGATGAGCAGGTAGCGGGCTCCGGTCTCGCGGACCGCGATCACCACACCGCTCTGCCGCCAGGACCGGTCGCCGCCGGGCCGGAAAATGCCGTAGATGCCGAAGCCGCCAGCGATCACCACCGCCAGCAGCATGCCGATGAGCAGTCCCAGCATCGGGCGCCGGTTCGGGGCCTCATAGGGGTCGGGCCGGCCCTGCATGACCGCGGCGTTGAGCCGGCCGACGACGTAGAAGTAGGCGTGGACCTGGTCTCGACGAGACTCCATCTCAGCTCGCCCAGGCCCGTACCATCGAATAGATCCCCAGCACGGCGAGGAGCACCGGGACCAGCGCCACCGCGATGAAGATCTCGAGGATGTCCACTGCCCGGCCCCAGTAGGGACGCAGCCGCCGGCCCGGCAGGGTGGCCGCAGCCGTCAGCGCAGCGGCCGCCGCCGCGACGACGGCCGGTGCCAGCACGGCGGCCCGCAGCACGTCGCTTTGATCAGCCCCGAACCGGATCAGGTCGAACCCCACGAGTGCGACGGCGGGCGTCATGCTCGCCCAGCGCGTCAACGCCGAGGTGAGATGCCGAGCCCGCATGCTGATCAGCACGGCCACCACGAGGGCCAGCAGCATCGGCCAGAAACCGCCCGGCTGGATGAGGGCGCCCGCCATCAGAACCTGCGCCGCGCCCACACCGACAGCCAACGCGGCGTGGTACGCCAGCCCGGCCGAGCCTCGCTCGACGACGATCCGATGCTGCGCCGGTTCGATATCCTCCGAGAGTTGCTCCGGCTTGCCCGGCAGCAGCGGCAGAGCGAGCCCACCGAGACGGAAGCCCAGCGGGGGCAACAGCAGGGTCAGGACCAGGGTCATGGTCAGGCCGCACGCGGCGGCCTCCTGGAGGGTCATGGGGCCGGCCGCGGCCGGCACAGCCGAAACCGCTATACACACCAGCGCGATGAGCGTTCCGGTGAACAGCAGGGCCGAGTCGGCTACGGCTGACAACCCTGCGGCAAGCACGACGAGTGCAGCGAGGACAGCGAGCGACAGGCGCACCTCGACCGGCGAGTTGGGGGCCAAGCCGGCTGCGCCGGCCCAGCCCGCCACCGCGGCATAGCCGGCCGCAGCGAAAGCGAGCAGGGTCCCGGTCTGGGCGTCGGGAACCCCTCGGCTGACCAGTCCGGCCGCGGCGAGCAGCGCAACCGCCAGCACCGCCGCAACAGTCGCCCGCCACACGGCCGCACCGCTGAGGCCGAGCAGCACCAGCCCGCCGACCAGGATGAACCCGCCGAAGGCCAGGAACATCCATCGGGTCCGGTCGTCGGTCCAGCGCCAGGCACTGGTCCGGGCCTGTTCACCGACGCCGTCGACCAGGTCGTCGAAGTCCAGCGGCGGCAACTGGTCGGCCCGGGGCCGAAAATACAGCGTGTTGCCGTCAAGCAAGCCTGATTCAGTAGCCGAACGCTCTTCGTCCAGAGGATTCTCACCGAGCCGTTGAACGACCCAGCCGTCGTGTTCGGCGCCATGATCGGCCGCCTCTGGAGCGAGCTCGATCAAGACGGCCGGCAGCAACTCGACCAGAGGCACCTCGCCCGGCAGCGCCACGTCGACCGCCTTGTCGCCCAGCACAAATCTCAGCCGTACGGGCGCGGCCAAGCGGCGCCGTGTCAGTCGATCCATGTCCGGGCCTAGAACTTGTACGCGGTGAAGTACCTGAAACCGTCAATTTCCACGCGCAGATAAGGTTCGCCGTCGTACCACCAGATCTCGTTGCCGTTGTGGGTCTGGTGATTGCCGTCCTCGTCGTTGTAATAGCGGTACGTGCGATCACTGGTTCCCGACTCTTCGGACTCGCCGGCCTTGCCCTCATCGTGCTCGCTGAGGTCCTTGGTCTCGACCGGCGGCGGGTCCTGCCCACCGTCCGCGTTCTCGGTGGAGTACTCGAAGAAGTGCCCGTCTTCCCTGATGTAGGTCTTGTCGTCCTTCCACCAGAGCTCGTTGTCCTTGTACGTCTGATGGTTGCCGGTGTCGTCGAGGTAATACTCGTACGTGTCGTCGCCCTGCGTCTTCGAGCCGTCGACGCCTTTCTCCTCGTCGTCCGGATCCTCCAGCCGCTCCGGCTTCTCCGAGATGCCATCCCCAGAATCGCCGTCGTCCTCAGAATCGCCGTCGTCCTCAGAATCGCCGTCGTCCTCAGAATCGCCGTCGTCCTCAGAATCGCCGTCGTCCTCAGGCGCGCCCGGGTCGACCTCGATGCCGTCGTCGCTCTTGAGATCGTCCTGCTCGGCCAGATCGACGGTCTGGTCGTCGTTCTGACCCAGCTTGTCAGTGGTCATGAACTCATCCATGCCCGGCACCTTCGACGGGTCGAAGTCGCGGATCGTCGGATTGTCCGGGTCGGAGAAGTCGAACAAGTCCTCGTCGCCCATGACCTTGTCATCGCCGGATTCGTAGGAATCCTTCTTCTCCACGAGCGCGGGGTCGTACTCGGCCTCGCCCATCCCGGTGACGATGCTCTTCGCATCGGCGTTGAACTTCGCGACGGCATCGGCGTTCTCGGCGTCGATGCTCTCGAACTGGTCGGCCATCTGCACCAAGCCGTCCCTCATCTCCGCGAACGCGGACTCGAGATACTGCTTGTGCGTATGCACCGCGTTACGTCGATCGATGAAGAGGTCGCGTAGCCACAGGGCCGCATCGAACTGACCCGCATTGGGCTCCACCTCGGCCAGGTCGTTGATGGCGGCCTTGTGCTCATCCACGATGTAGCCGATCAACTCGCCGATGTCCCGGAGCTTCTGCGCATTGACCCTCGTCTCCGCGGCCACGATCACCCTTTCGTCACAACAATCAGGACAAAATCTCTACCGGTGGTGCGGCCCCTCGAGACCGGTGATCACCGTGGCGTTTGCCGCGTCGACCTCGCCGAGCTCGGCCGGAACCCGCTCCAGCACTTCGGCGAGTTCGGCCAGAGCGCGGTCGAGATAGGCGACATGCGCCAGCACCGCGTCCCGCCGATCGGTGACGGTCTCCCCCAGCCACTGTGCGACGTCGAAGTCACCGAAGGCCGGGGAGTAGCCGTACAGCGCCTCGGCATGCTGCCGGCACTCGGTCATGAGCGAGCCGACCGACGCCGCAAGGTCCGCCAGCCGGGCCAGATCGGCCCTGGTCTCGTCCGGCATGCCCACCACCTCGCTGTCTGTCGCGCCGGCACCACTCCTGCTACATTTCGTTGGCCCACCACGGCATCGAACGAAACGTCCCAGACGGTAGGCGGACAATCCCGGTCGCGCTTCGCGGCACCGCGGCCTTCCGCCCGTTCGGGGGAAACCCCTCACCGAAGGAGACGTGCGTGGGCACCGTTCCGTATTCCCGCAAGGCGCGCCGCGCCGGGCCGACCGCACCGGGTGAAGAGATCGCTCTGCAGGAGCCACCGGCCATCCCGGAACCAGCCGAGCGCGGGATGAGCGCGGTGCTGATGCTGGCGCCGATGGGTATCGCTTCACTTGCGCTGGTGCTCATGTTCCTGCGCCCCAACGCGGGAGCTCTGGCCTACGTCGGCGTCTGTCTGATGGTGCTCGCCGCGGTCGCCATGATGATCGTGCCGATGATGCGCACGGCCGGACAGCACAAGCACCGGCTCAACGGCGAACGCCGCGACTACCTGCGCTATCTGGGTCAGGTGCGGCGCAAGGTGCGGTCGGCTCTGACCACAGAGCGGCGGGCCGCCCGGTGGCTGCATCCGGATCCCGGCGCACTGTGGTCGATGGCGTTGAGTCAGCGCTTGTGGGAGCGCAGGACGTCGCACGAGGACTTCGGTGAGGTCCGGATCGGTCTCGGAGCCCGCCGTTCGACCACCCAGCTGATCACCCCCAGCGGTAAGCCGATCGAGGACCTGGAGCCGATGGCCGCGCACGCGTTGCGGCGGTTCCTCCGGGCGTACTCGACTTTGCAGGACTCGCCTATCTCGATATTCCTTCGCGGTTTTGCCCGGATCGCATACCGCGGCGATCTCCCGGCGGTCCGGGCGGGTGTCCGCGCGACGATCGCCCAGCTCGTGGTCGCCCACTCCCCCGCCGAACTTCAGCTCTTGTTCGTGACAAGCAGCTCGAATCAGGAATGGGACTGGGCCAAATGGCTGCCGCACGCCCAGGACGAGAGCGCGCCCGACGTGACCGGCAGCCGACGCCGTTTCGTGGCCGACGCCGGCGAGCTGGACGAAGCGCTGACCGCGCTCGGGCTTTCGCAACGCCCGCCGTACGAGCCCGGCACCGGAGTCACCGCGGTGGAGCCGTACGTCGTGGTGGTCCTGGACGGTCCGGTGCTGCCGGTCGAACATCGGCTGGCCGCCGGCGGGTACCGTAACGTGCTGCTCCTCGACATCGGCGCCGCCTGCGGCTGGGAGCCCATGCCGCACACGCTGCTGTTCCTGTCCACCGAGCAGCAGCTGTCGATCGTCGCGTTCGACCATCTCGGCAAGTCCCGCGAAACGCCACTGTGCGTCCCGGACCGGATGAGTGGGATCGCCGCGGGCGCACTGGCCCGGCTGCTGGCCCGGTATCGCGTCGGTCAGGGCAACGACACCGACGAGCCGCTGGCCACCGATTACGACCTGGCCGGGCTGCTGCGGCTGGGCGACCTGACCGCCTTTGATCCGGCGGCCTACCGGTCCGGGCGCAGCGGCTCGCAACGGCTGCGGGTACCGATCGGGATGACCTCCGACGGGCAGCCGATCGACCTGGACATCAAGGAGGCGGCCGAGGGTGGGATGGGGCCGCACGGCATGCTGATCGGCGCGACCGGATCGGGCAAGAGCGAACTCCTGCGCACGCTGGTACTCGCGCTCGCCGCACGACACTCGTCCGAGGAACTGAACCTCGTGCTCGTCGACTTCAAGGGCGGGGCGGCGTTCGCCGGGTTCGAACGGCTGCCACACACCTCCGCAGTGATCACCAACCTCTCCGAGGAACTGGAGCTGGTCGACCGCATGCAGGACGCGCTCACCGGCGAACTCAACCGCCGCCAGGAGCACCTGCGGGCCAGCGGCTACCCGTCGCGCCGCGAGTACGAGCGCGCCCGCGTCGAGGGGACCCGGCTCGAGCCGCTCCCGGCGCTGTTCATCGTCGTCGACGAGTTCAGTGAGATGCTCAGCAACAAGCCGGAGTTCATCGACGTGTTCGCGATGATCGGCCGGCTCGGCCGCAGCTTGGGTGTGCATCTGCTGCTGGCCAGCCAGCGGCTCGACGAGGGCCGGATCCACAGCATCGAGACACACCTGTCGTACCGCATCGGTCTGCGCACCTTCTCGTCCATGGAGAGCCGTAGCGTGCTCGGCGTTCCGGACGCGTACGAGCTGCCCAACGTGCCGGGCAACGGCTATCTGCGGCCGGACACGCAGACCCTGATCCGGTTCAAGGCGGCCTACTGTTCGGGTCCTTGGCGTCCACCCCACCAGCAGCGCCGGCACACCGGTCACGGCGGGGTCGTGCCGTTCGGCACCGAGCACCTCGTCCCGGAGACACCGGTGGAGGAGGATCCCGAGCCGGACAGCGGCGAGAAGCCACCGGTGCTGGCCGATGTGCTCCTGGAGGCGCTTCGCGGGCACGGGCCGGCCGCGCACCAGGTGTGGCTGCCCCCGCTGACCTCCAGCCCCACCTTGGAGAAGCTGCTGCCACCACTGGTCGAAGACCTGGAGACCGGTCTCGCCCCGATCGGCGGTTACGGCGCGGGTCAGCTCGTGGCGCCCATCGGACTGGTCGACCTACCCGCTCAGCAACGACGGGAGCTGCTGACCGCGAGCTTGGCCGGCAGCGCCGGCAACATCGGAGTGGCCGGTGGCCCGCAGGCGGGCAAGAGCACTCTGCTGCGGACGCTCCTCTGCTCGCTGGCTCTCACTCATACTGCGCGGCAGGTGCAGTTCTATTGCCTCGACTTCGGCGGCGGGGCGCTGTCGTCCCTGGCCCGGCTGCCGCACGTCGGTGGTGTGGCCGGCCGGCTCGACCGCGACAAGGTCACCCGCACGGTGCTCGAGATGACCAACCTGATCACCCGCCGCGAGGCGATCTTCAGCCAGAACGGCATCGACTCGATGGCCAGCTACCGGCGGCTCCGGGCCGGCGGCGCCTATCACGACATCGACCCTTACGGTGATGTCTTCCTGGTGGTGGACGGCTGGTACACCGCACGGCAGGACTTCCAGGAGCTGGACGACAAGTTCGGCGAGCTGGCCGCGCGCGGGCTCAGCTTCGGCGTGCACCTGGTGGTGTCGGCCGGCCGCTGGACGGAGATGCGGCCATGGCTGCGTGACGTGCTCGGCACCCGCTTCGAGCTGCGGCTCGGCGATCCGGTGGAGTCCGAGGTCAACAGCCGGGTGGCCGCGACCGTGCCGAAGGTGCCCGGCCGCGGCATCACCGTCGATCGGCAACATTTCCTCACCGCCCTGCCCCGGATCGACGGCTCACCCGAGACGGAGGACCTGGCCGAGGCGACCGCGGAGCTGGTCGAGGCGCTGGATGTGCCGTCGGCACCGCGCGCGCCTCTGGTCAAGCTGCTGCCGGAACGGCTGTCCGTGGCCGAGCTGCCGCCGGCCACGGCGCCGTCGAAAGAGGCGGAGATCCGCATCCCCCTGGGCCTGGACGATCTGAACCTCGAACCGTTCTGGCACGACTTCGACGCCAGCCCGCACTTGCTGATCTTCGGCGACACCGAGACCGGGAAGACGAATCTGCTCCGGCACATCGCTCAGGCCATCACCAAACATCACACGCCGAAGGAGGCCCGGGTGGTCTTCGGCGACTTCCGCCGTGAGCTGCACGATGCGATCCCGCAGGCGCATCAGATCGGCTACTCGATGTCGGCCGAACGGCTGGCCGCGACGTTGCTGGAGGCGGGTCAGGTGCTCACCGAGCGGGTGCCCGGACCCGACGTGCCACCGAGCCGCTTGCCGAAACGGGACTGGTGGACCGGCGGGCGGCTGTTCATCCTGATCGACGACTTCGAACTGATCGAGAGCGGCCGGGACTCGCCGTTGACGCCGTTGCTGCCGCTGCTGCCGCACGGCGCCGACGTCGGGCTGCACCTGATCGTGGCTCGCAGCACCGCCGGCGCCTCCCGGGCCATGATGAATCCGGTCCTCCGCCGGGCCTGGGAGCTCGGCTCACCGGGCATCCTGCTGTCCTGTCCGCGTGAGGAGGGCGCGTTCCTCGGTAACGTGAAGCCGCGGACGCTGCCGACCGCTCGGGGTCAATACATCGATCGGCGGCGGTCGGTGCGGCTGCTGCAGACACCGGAGGTGCCGAAGCCGGCCACGCCGGCCGGGTGACGGCGCCGGTCAGGCGTGGGGGCCACGGCGCACCGTGGCCGCCCGCGCCGGCCGCCAGCGCCGGCGATATCCCGCCGGAAGCAGCCGGGTCAGCAGCAGAACGGTACCGAGAAGCACGACAGCCAACCCGGCGCCGAGGGTGGCCAGATGCGGCCCGATGCCGTCCGCGGGTGGCTGGGCGGGGCGGCGTACCGAGTCCGGTGGCCGCGGTGCACTCAGAAGTGTGTTCTCCTCCGGCAAGACAGACGACACCGCGGCCGCAGGGTTCACCACCCCCCAGCCCAGCCCAGGATTCGGTAGCGCGGTCGCCGGGTGGTCGGCGGTCAGCACGAGCCGGCGGCGGACCTCAGCGGCGGTGAGGTCCGGGCGGTAGGCCCGGACCAGCGCGGCGGTCCCGGCCACGAACGGCACGGCGTAACTGGTCCCACTGCCCAGCCAGTGGCCCGGTCCGCCGGGGCCGATGCTCGCCACGTCCACGCCGGGCGCCACCAGCCGAAGGTGGAGTCCCTGCTGGGAAAACTTCGCCAGCAAGCCCTGCTTGTCGATCGCACCCACGGCAAGCACCGTGGGCAGCGCTGCTGGGTAGGCGACCGAACGCTGTTGCTCCGCCCCGTTGGCGGCGGCGGCGACCACCACGACGTCCCGTTCCTCGGCGTACTTGACGGCGGCGACCAGACCGGCCTCCGGAGAGGCCGTGCTGGCCGAGACGTTGATGACCGAGGCGCCCTCGTCGACCGCCGACCGGATGCCCTTGGCGAGCAGACCGGCGGTGCCGTCGTCGATACTGTTGGCGACCCGGATCGGCAGCAGGGTGGCGTCCGGGGCGACCCCGGCGAATCCGGTCCCACCGGTGGGCTGCGCGGCGATGATGCCCCCGATGAAGGTGCCGTGACCGAAACAGTCGGTATCGGCGCGTCGTCCGCCGCCGCGGGTTAGATCCAAGCCCCGTCGGACGTGACCGCGCAGCTGCGGGCTGTTCGCGGCCACGCCGGTGTCGACCACCGCGATTGTGACGCCGGCGCCCCGGGTCATCGGCCAGACACGTTCGACACCGAGCCTCGACTGGGCCCACGGAACACCGGTCTCGACGCTTTGCGGAGGTCCCAGGCAGCTACCGCCGGAGGGGGACGGCGCCGGCACCGGAACGGCGGTGGCCGGCGCGGCCAGCGCCAGGACGAGGGCGGCCGCGCTGGTACCTACTCCGGCCATCAGTGTGGCGCAGCAGCGGGTTCGGGCGCGGCCGGCCAGTCCTCGTCCAGAGCATCGGCAGCATCGGGCTCACCGGTTTCGTCGGACGTGCTCTGGCGCATGGTGCGGCGGAACCGGAAGACCAGCAGCGTGCTCAGAAGCAGGCCGGCCAGAACGGTGATCACGAAGGCGATCCGGACGCCGTCGCCACCGCTGACCTCCTGACCCACCGTTCCGCCGGGCGCGGCGGCCGATGGGATCTCCTCGGCCAGCTCACGAGTGACCGCGGCGACCGGGTCGAGCAGGCCGACCTCCGCGCCGCCGGCCCGGTCGGCGGTGACAGTCAGCCGGTGGGCAATCTGTGCAGCATCAAGCTCCGGATGTGATGAGCCGACCAGCGCAGCCGCTCCGGCCGCCAAGGCGACCGCATAGCGATCGCCACTGCCGACGAAGCCCGGTCGTCCGTTGGCGCCGATGCTGGTCACATTGACCCCGGGCGCGAGCAGGTCGACCGATCCGGGTGCGTATTGCCGGGCGGCCTTGCCGTCCGCCGTGACCGCACCGACCAGAACGACGCCGTCCGGCGGCGGAACGTCGGACCCGGCGCCACCGGCGGCCGGAGCGGGTGCGAGCACCACGATTCCCTTGTCCACTGCCGTCTTCAGGGCACGGACCACGGTGTCGCTGCGCAGGTCGACCGCCGATCCGAGTGCGATCACGGTGACGTTGGCCGAGATGGCGACCTCGATCGCAGTGGCCGGATCGGCCGTCCCGGGCGTCTTGCCGTCGGTGACCACTCTGACCGGCATCAACACCGCTTCCGGCGCTATCCCGGCAAAGGTGAGCTTGCCGACCGGCTCGGCGCCGACCAGGCCGGCCATCGCGGTCCCGGTGCCCAGGCAGTCGCTGTCCCCGCGGCCCTCGCCGGTGACGATGTTCGCGCCGACCGCCACGCGCCTGGTGAGCTGAGCGGCGCGGCCGTCGACCCCGGAGTCGATGATCGCGACGGACTGTCCGGTGCCTCGGCTGACCGTCCAGGCTTCAGCGACCGCGAGACGATCCATGGCCCAGTTCGACGGCCGGCTGGCCGCGGTCGCCGCCACACACTTGCCGGTAGGAGCCGGAGGCGGGGTCGTCGGCAGGTCACCCGGATTGCCACCGGCCGGGGCACTCGGCGCGACCGGGCGGACGCCCTGCCCGATGGCCCCGTCGTCCCCGACGACCCCGGGGCCGGGAGCACCCGCCGGTCCCGAGTCGTCGTCCGGCTGGCCGGGGGACGGTTCACCGCTTTGCGGCTTGCCGGTCGACGGCTTGCCGGTGGGCAGGACGCCGTATTGGACACCGGATCCGGATGCATCCCAGGGCAGGACGAGATACCAACCCGCGCTCAGCTGGGCGGGGTCGCCCAGACTTCCGCCGTCGGGCTGCCGCCGGCCGGTGTTCAGGTTGAAGATCTCGGTGGAACGCCCGGCAGAGCCGAGGAAGCGCTCAGCGACCTGCCGGAGGGTCTCCGACGACGACCCCACAGCGTAGTACTGCACGTACTCGTCCGCCTTCGCCGACGACGGTGCCCCGGACAGGCCGACACCGAGGACGACCGCAGCCAACACTCCCGCGATCCGGCCGATTGCCTTCTTCAAAGCCACGGTCTGCTTCCCTCTCCACCAATGGTGACCTGTGAACGGAAGCGATGGGCGGTGGGTTCATGCCGACCGGGGATTTGTCACTGAGTTCGCCGGCGTCCGGTGATGACCTCGGTGGCCTAATCCGGGGGTGAGCCGGCCTCTACGGTCGCCTGGGCCATCACGGTGCCGTCGTTCTCCTTGATGCTCAGATACCAGAGGTTGTTCGCGCCCACCGGGATGTCACCGGCGAAGCTGCCACCCTCCGGGGTGGACGCCAAGCGACCGAGGAGAAGGTCTTCGCCGTTGTCCGTGACCGCATAGAGCTGGTACTCCCCGGGGCCCAGCCCGGACGCCGTCAGCCGCATGCTCACCCGGTCAGGAGCCTCCTGATACAGAGTGGCCGACAGGTCGACGCCGCTGCCGTCGTCCGTGGTGGCCGCCACGGCCACCACGGGGCCGAGCTCGTCGGCCGCCGGCCCCCGGCCGGCCGCGGCCCACACGCCGGCCGTGGCCGCGATCAGCCCGACGAGGCCGAATGCGAGCGCGCCGGAGGAACGCCGGAGCCGAGCCCGGCGATGCGGGTGAGGGCCACGCGCCAGCGGACCGGTCGCCGGCCGAGGCGCGAGATAGCCTTCGATACGCCGGCTCGACGCGCGGCCCCGTGAACTCGGATCATCGTCACGACTCAGCACTCGGCGCTGCGCGATCGGTGACGGCCGCGGAAGTGCGCGCGCGTCAGGGGCGCCCGGAGCGCCGAACAAATGACTGTCAGCGGCCGGCTGCGCGGGAGCCTCCGGCAGGTTCGACTCCTCGATCAGTTCCCGGACGTCGGCGACCGACAAGAGGCCGAGTGCGGCGACCACCTGGTCGATCTCCACCCGTTCCGCGCGGCACGCTGCGCAGGCAGTCAGGTGCGCGGTGACGGCTTGGTGCTCCTCCTCGGTGGCCCGGCCCAGAGCGACGAAACCGAGCAGTGTCCGGATGTCCTCGTCGGCACAGTGCACGTCATCCACCGACGGACTCATCCGCGACCGATCGGGGTGGTCCCGGCGGCCCAGCCGGTACCGGGAAGCTCCGGCCAGGTCACCGCGATCGCCCGGCTGATCTGGCCGAGGACACCGTCCGGGCCGAGCAGTCCGTCTGCCGCGATCGTCCACTCGACCGCCGGACCCAGGACTGATACCCGGTCGCCGTCCCAGAGTTCGCGAGTCGGAAGAAGGTGACGACGCAGAACCGCCAACGAGCCGGCGATCATGGTGGCCGACTCGACGATCACGCGGTCGGCCACGACCTTTCCGGTATCCGTCGGAGCCCTCACAGATTCCCAATGAACAGGCCCTTCCTCGGCGGCCGCCGTTCCGGACAGAGCGTCCGCGATGTCGTGCAAGGCGTCACCCAGCATCCTGCGGTAGATGTCGAAGCCGGCCAGCAGATCGTCCAGCCGGGACCTCGACATCAGCGACGCCGCCGGATCGATGAGGGCCAGGATGTTCCGCAGACTGGACAGCCGCTCATCGATTTCGGCGGCAGCGCGGCGACACACATCGGTCACAGTGCCTGCATTCCGCTCATGTGGTGTAATTCCGATCATTGTGCCTCCGCAGCTGGGGACTCCCTGGAAACGGAGCGGGTACCTTCTCGGTTCACGAGTTGGCGCCACGAGTTCCTCGCGGTCAGAAAATGAGGTGGACATGCGATGGATTGCGGTGATTGCCGCCGCGCTCCTGCTGGTGCCGCCGGTCGCCGGCGAACGCTCGCCAGGGACTGTGTCCTATCAGCCGGTCGCACACCAGGGGCGGGCGCCGGCCGAGACGGGCAAGTACTACGTGGTCGGGCCGGCAGTGAACGGCCGCCCGGAGTACCTTTTCGCCATCGCGGCCAAAACCTTGGGCGACGGCAACCGGTACCGGGAGATCTTCGCTCTCAACGAGGGCCGGGCACAGCCCGGCGGCCAGACGATGACCGAGGCGACCCGGGTGGAGCCGGGCTGGGTGTTGGCTCTGCCCTCTGACGCCGAAGGACCGGGCGTCCGCACCGGGCCGCTGCCGGTAACCGGCCCGCCGTCCCCGTCGGCCAAGCCCTCCACCGCGTCCGAGCCGACGGCCCCGGTGGAAAAGCCGCCGGCCGGCTCGGTGCCTGCCGCCGAGCGCAAGACCGACTCGACGCCGTGGTCCGCCAACGCGCTTCGCATCGCTCTGCTGGTGCTGGCCGTGCTGCTCGTCGTCTGGGCACAGGTGGCGATTGTCGCGCGGCGCCGCAGTGCCCGGACAGCCGGACAATTGGTGCGCGTGCCGGCACCGCCGATCGTGCCCGTACCGCCGCGCATCGAGAACCGACTGCTCGGTCCGACCGGCTCGTCGGCCCCGCTCGGCGATCCCGTCCCGGCCCCGGCCCCTCCGGCCCCGGCGCCCCCGGTAGCGGCGCCTGGCCCGCGTGGTCACGACCTGGAAACGGAGTTGGCCTCCCGCCCCCGGTCGTCCCCGGCGGGCGCGCCTCCGGCACCGCTCGCCGTTCTCGAGACCGACGTGATGTGTGGAACAGAGTCCGCCACCGTCCGGCTGATCGGCGTCCGACCCGGCCGGTGGGGCCCGGCGTACGGCTGGCTCGCCGACGACGACCAGCCGCCGCCGTCCAGCACAACCGTGATCGCAGGTACCGCCGGCGGCCGTCGCATGTGGATGGACTTGACGATGGCTCCGGACGCGATGACGATCCTGGGCGGAACCGAGACGGTCCGGCGCCACGCACGGACCCTGATCGCACAATTGGGCGACGACACCGAAGTGGTGGTCGTGGGGAATGCTCTCGGCGATGAGGGACCATGGCAGCGGATCGCCTCGGTCGAGCTGCTGGACGGGAACCGGCCGATCCGCCGGACAAAAATCGTCGTCTGTGACGGCGCGGATGCGGCCGGACTGTGGGCCCGGCTGGGTCCTGTGCCGCACGGCCCGCATCGGACCATACCCGTCATCGTCGGCACCGCACCGGCCGCACGCTGGTCGATCCGGTTCGGCACTCGAACTTAGCGAGGAACGTTGTCATCGTCGAAGGCGTCCGTGGAGGCGCCACTCCCACTGGCCGGGCTGACCGATCTGCAGCTGGTGCGCACGCCCACCGGCGGTCTGGCCCGGCCTTCGGCGCCGGACGCGGCCCTCACCGCCCAAGAGCTGATCGAATACGCCCGTTCCGTCACGTCGCCCGGCCGCGACGTCCGGGTGCTGGTGGACGATGGCGCCCGGAACGCGACCACGCTCGGTCTGGTCGCCGAAGGGCTGGGATGCGACCTGCTGATCACCCCGACCGGCACCCGGTTGGAGGTCCTGGTCGGCGCCGGCGGCGGCAAGGGCGAAGCGGTGCCGGTCGAACGGGTCAGCGGTGGCGTCGCCGACTGGGTACTGCTTCAGCCGCCGTCATTGACCACCGCTCTGCCCGGGTGGTTCGACCTCGCCGGCGGCTTGGTGCTACCCCGGTCCGGGATCGTGACCCTGCCCCTGGCCGGCGGAGGACTCGAATTCGCCAACCGGGACGACTTCGTGCTGCGCCGGGCGGCCGCAGCGGCGCTGGGAGCGGGGCACCCAGGCCTGATTACGGTGGCGGTGACCGCCCGGGACGGCCAGTTCCGGTTGTCGACCTACGACCAGGGTAGCCGCGGTCGCAGTGCCACTGGACAGGACCTGGCCGCCGCGCTGTCCTCGGTGTACCTCTACGGCGGCGACCTTCGGTTGTGGCTGCGCTGGCCGGACGACACCGCCGAGCAGTCCCGGCTGACCCGGCAGTTGTCGGCGCTGGCCGAAGCGACCGGAGCCACCGTCTGGACACCACATATCGGTGACGAGGCGGTCCTGCTCCGTGGCTGTCGTGACCTGTCCGCACGGAACAGGGACGGCGAGATCACCGGCTGGACCGAGTTCCGGCCACCGTCGTGGCCGATCGGCGAGGCCCGGTTCGTCACCGACCTCGACGGCCGGCTGATGCCCCGGAGCACCCCGTACGTCTTCCGGGCCGGCGGGGTGGCCGTGGTCAGCACGGGCCGGCAGATCGAGAAGTGGTTGCGCACGCGCTACGCCGAGGTGACGGCCGAACACGGCAGCATGTTGCTGGACCTCACAGTGCTGACGGACGGCCGGTTGGCGTGGCACCACGAGGACGGCACCGACCTGGCCGCCGGTCCGGCCGAGTTGCACGCCCGGCTCGAGGCCGCCGGATGGTCGGGTGAGGACCTGTTGCTGCTGACCCCGGTGGCGTTCGATCACGTGGCGAGCCTGCACGGCCATCTCACCCACCTCGAGAAAGAGCTCGGGACCGAGATCTGGACGCTGCCACCCGGCGCGTCCCTGGGGATCGCCAGAGGGCTGGCCCGCGCGATCGACGAGAACGGGGAGCCGGCCCGGTGGCGGCGAGCCGGGAGCCCCGAAGACGTCACCGAGACCGGCCGATGGCGTAACGACGACGGCTGGCTCATTCCCCGCCACCGGCTGGTCGTCACGACGCCGTCCAGCTCGGTCCCGTCACCGCCGCCGCAGCCGCAGATCGAGGTGGAGGTGGTAGCCGCGCAGTCTGAACCCGAACGGGTGCTGCCGGCGCCTGATTCGCGTCCGGCGCTGACCCTACCCGCGCGCGGGCGCCGTCCGCACGGCGTCCGGTGGCTGCCCGAGCAGCCGGAGGTCAACGCCGTACCGATGACTCTCTACGTCGCCTGCGACTGGCCGGCCGAACGGGTCGCCACCCACGGCGTACCGTCGGCCAATCTCTTCCTGGCCGGCAACCTGGACGGCGAACGGACGGCCCGGGCCAACGCCCGGCGGCATCTGCTTCGCCTGCGGGTCGCCGCCGGCGCGGCAGTCGATCTCGGCCGGGTACCCGACGTGCCCGCTGATCTTCGGCATCTCGCCGCCGAAGGGTCCGTGTTCGTGCTGCCGGCCGGGTGGCTGGACCAGGCACAAACCGAGACCATGTACCGGATCGACGAGCATGGGCGGCCCGGCGACGAGAAGGAACTACCGCCGCATCCGCTGCTCCTGCGCTGCACGGGGGCTCGGCACGGCACCGACGGTCTGCCCAACGAAGTGGTGCCGTGGCCCCGGGCCGAGCGCGGCAGCGGCGCCTGGGCCGTACTCCCCCTGGACGCCGCCACGCCTTCCGGTGATCATCTGGCCCTGCACACGCGCCGGCCCGAGGTGCAGCCCGGCCATCGGCTGGTGCATCTGACGATCGAAGCGAACCGGGCGATCGACGTCACGGCCACCGCGGCCGGTCTCGTCGAGCTGGCCGCCGTACGCTCCCGGTTGCCTGAACTGGTCGCCGCCGGAGTCACTCTGTTGCTGCCCAAGCGAGTGTGGGCCCGGACCCGGGTCGACGAGGTGCTGCTGGCCGACGGCAACCGCTGGCGGACCTCGGCCCGCGGGATCGACCTGCCACTGTCCAGCCTGACCGGCGATCAGGCCGGATGAAGACTCAGCCCGTCGGAAAGGCACCGGCCAGCACGGCTGCCGCGAGTTCGACCCGGGAACGGTATCCGGCCCGGGTGAACAGCCGGGTCAGCCGACCCTCAACGCTCTTCTCACTGCTCTGCGTGGCCAACGCCAGCTCCCGATTGGACAGCCCGTCGGCTACCAGGGTCGCCAGTAGCAGCTCGCTCTCGGCCAGGGTCCGGGATCGGCCGGGCATGGTCAGGGCGTGCTCACGCATCGCCTGGCGCACCCGTGACCGGTGCAGCAGGGCACCGAGGTCACCGAGCAGTTCGTAGGCCTCGGCCAGCGACCCCGGTTCGTGGCCGGTCCAGCGGACCATCCGTTCCAGCGTGCGAGCCAGCACGTACGGCTGGTTCAGAGCCCGCGCCCGCACGAGCACCTCGTCGTCGCTCTCCCCGGCCGCCACCATCCGGGCGGTGGCGGCATGCAGTGCGGCCAGCTCGGTGCCCAGCTCAGCGGCAACGGCGGCCGCACGCCCGGCCGCGGCCCAGGCCCCCGGCAGGTCACCCCGGTTCCGGGCGAGCTCGGCGCGGATCAGCCACAACTCGTCCAGACCGGGCTCGGCCGCGCCCTGGGTGGCCTGGGCCAAGGCCTTGTCCACCGTACGGGAGGCACCTGTCACATCGCCCAGCATCCAGTCCAGCTCGGCCGCGGGGACCACCGGCAGGATCGGCCCGACGTGGCCCGGGCCGATCGCCGCGAGCACGGTCCGGGCTCGGGCCGGTCGGCCTCGGGCAAGGAGGATCTCGGCGGCGGCCCGATGGACGACGGAGCCCAGGGCCGGGCGGCCGCGCAACAGGTCGGCTGCCGTGCTGAACATGGCCGCCTCCAGCGCGGCCTCCCAGCGGCCGGCCCGCCAGTCCCGCACGCAGCGCTCCGGCGCCGGAATCGCCGAAGCCGGCAGATCGGACGCCGCCAGATCCCGCTCTGCACCGATCAGATCGCCGAGGACCAGGGTCCGGCCGAGCCGGTCGATGACCGCCGTGGCCGCCCGACGGCTGTCTCCCGCCTCGCTCCCACGATCCGGAACGATCTGCTCCACGACAACCGATGACGGCGACGCCGCGCAGGCCGCGGCGATCATCCTGGCCTCGGCCCGGGCCGCCGGCGACAGGTCCCCCGGGTATCCGTCGAGCAAAGCGCGCACAGCGGTTCCGGCCTGGCTGTACCGGCCGGTGCGCAGGTCGACGCCGGCCTGGCTGAGCAGTGCCTCCACGCGGTCGGCCGGCTCGCCGCTCATCGCCGCGGCGGCCGCCCACCAACGGGCAGCGGCGGCGGGCGCGGTGACTGCCGCACCCGATGCGTGCTCCCGCAGCAGCATGATTGCCGCGGGGACGTCGACCAGGGTGCCGGCCGCTGCCACCTGATCGGGCAGGTATTCGGGGTCGGCGCAGTGCGCGTGTCCGGACCAGATCGCCTCGACCGCGACCTGAGCGAGCCGCGCCCGACGGTAGGGACCTAACGCATCCCGCAAGGCAATTGCCACCGCCGGCACGGCCACCTGCCATCCGGAAGCGGACAAGACCGCCACCCCGCCCCGTCGCAACTCGCGTAGGGCTGCGTAGACGCGAACCCCGGCCATGCCCAGGCTGTCGGCGATGAGCGCGGGGGCCGCCTGACCGAGCGGTGCCAGCGCCGCCAGAGCGCACGCCACTAGCCGCACGTCCCTCGTGAGACGGGTGATCGGGCGCAGCAGCGCGTGGTCCTCAGGTATGCGAGGCAGAGCGTCCGGATCGGACAGGAAGGCGTTCCGATCGGTCACCCGCAGTGTCCCCGATCGGCCGTAGCTCTCGAGGACTGCGTGCACGGCGGCGGGCCGGCCCCGGGCGAGCCGGCTCAAAGGTACGGCGAGCGACTCGTGCGGATTCGCCTGGAGAATCTTTCCGGCCAGTTCGCGCGTTGCCGCCGCCGTCAGCGGACGCACCCAGGCGAAGCGAATCAAGTCGGCCTGCATGGCCAGTGCGGCCTCACCGGCCGTCGGCGTACCGAGTTCGGCTCCCGCCCGCCAGGTGGCCACACACCGCACCGAAGTGCCGGTCAACCCGGGTAGCGCCGCCAGCAGCGCTGCCACCGACCGCGGATCGGCGCATTGTGCGTCGTCGATCAGCACCACCAGATCGGGTTCGTCGCGTAGCACCCGGGCCAGCGTTTCTCCCGTCGGCTCGGTCGGAAGCCGGGACCCGGTCCCGGCGATCGGACGAGCCGGCTGACGCGCCAGGCCCGAGAGCAACCGGCCCACCAGATACCAGTCCTCGTCGCGGTCCTCAGGCGCGAGCCGGATCTGCAGCACCGGGCGGCCCGCCCGCGTCAAGGCGCCACGCAGGTCCCCGAGCGCGTGTGTGAGGCCGACACCGGCCGGTCCGGTGAGTACGGTCAGCGGCGGGCCGGCCGGGCGAGACAGAACGTCCATGAGTACGGACGGCAGAGAATAGAACGAGTCGGCAGTCATCGTCACGCAGCCATGCCCGCGGGAAGGCTGATGGCGGCCAATTCCACCCGGGAACGGCAGCCGGTCCGGGCGAACAGCCGGGTGAGGTAGTTCTCGACGGTCTTCTCGCTCATCTGGATCCGGGCGGCGATCTGCCGGTTCGTGTGGGCCCGCCGGATCAACTCGATGATCTGGAGCTCGATGTCGCTGTAGGCCGACCGTAGCGGCCGTTGCGCCCGCACCGGTACGGAAAGGTCACGCATCACCGCTGCCACGTCGGATCGTAGCCGGGGCGAGGCTGATCGTTCGGCAGTCTCCTGCGCCTCCTGCAGCCACGGCCGCGGATCGTCGGCCATCCGGGCGACGGCAAGCGCGGCCCGGACGAGGGCCGGCCGGTGCCCGCGGGCCCGGATCAGATCGAGAGCCGCTGTCGCGGCCGGGAGGTCCTCCCTGGCCAGCGCGCGGACAAGCAGCCTTGTCTCCGTGCTGACATGGCGCGGCCCGGCCTTGTCGGCGAGGACGGCGAAGGCTTGCGCCTGGACGTTCAGCCCGGACCGGGCAGCCAGATCGGTGGCCCGCACCAGGAGCAGCTCCACCCCGATCCGGCTGCCGTGTGCGAGCTGCCGGTCATAGGCTCGCCGAGCGGCTTCGAGCTGCTCGGGCACGGCCGCGGCACTCGTCTGCGCCCACCAGCGCAGAGCGGTGTACGGCGGCTCATCGGGAACCAACGACAGCCAGGCCGCGCCCTCGTCGTCACGACCCAGCAGGGTCAACGCCTCGGCCGCCCATATCCGGGACAACCGCTGCAGCATCGTTCTCTCCGCGCCGGGCAGCTCCAGCTCGCGTGCGGCGGACAGCACACCGGTCAGATCGCCTGCGGCATAACACTTATGCAAACGGTGGTAGGCGGCAACCGGTCCCTCGATGGGAACGCCGTAGCGGTGCTCGCCGAGCACCGTCCGGAGCAGCCCTCCCAGATCGCCGGTTCCCCCGGTGGTCAGCAACGCGTCGACCGGGCCGTCGCCCGGTTGCAGACCTTCGCCCATCGCCCGATCCACTAGAGCGAACTCCAGCGGGCCGCCCGCCGGGGCCGCAGTAGGGACACCGTCCATCCAGCGGTCCACGAACCGTCGGATCCCTTCGCCGGGCGGACCGCACCGGGCCAGCACGTCCGTCATCCGGACGCCGGTGTGCACCGAGGCCAGCCCGGCTGCCGCGGCCAGTTCGCCGGGCCGCCGAGACGGAGCGGCGGCGGCCAACACCTCGGCCAGGCGGCCGAACTGCCCGGTCCGGACAAGGACACGCACCAGGCGGGACAGAATGTCGTCGGCCGCCTCTCCCCCGCCGGCGTGCCACAACGCGGCCCGCAGCCAGTCGGCAGCGCGAACCGGCTCCCGGTCTGTCGCACCGACGGCGGTCGTGGCGAGGTCGACGGCGGTACGACGATCGGTGGGCACGGCCAGGCCGGCATGGGCGACGTGATCGGCCAGCGCGGCCCGGTCGACGGCCCCACCGGCCCGGCGGAACATGGCGGCGGCGTACACCCGGTGGAGCCGGGCCACAGCGACCGGCCCGGCGTCGAGGACCAATCGAGCGGAGAGCGCCGGACAAGACAGCCGGAGATCGCGCTGAGGACCAGGCACCAGCACACCGGCCTCGGTCAGCTCGTCGACCAACCGGCCGTAGCTTCCCGGGCGGCCGAGCGTGGCGTCGGCGAACAACGGCAGGTCGTCAAGGCTCAGCCGGGTGATGGCGGCCGTCGTGGCGATCCGGACGGCGGCCGCGCCGCGGTCCCGTACGGCGACGACCAGCCGGTGTTCAGCGGGCAGGGCGATCGGCAGGTGGGGGTCGAGCAGACAGAGATGACCGCTGACCACGCCGAGCCGTCCGCTCCGGACAAGGTCGGCCGCGACGTCGACCACGGTGGCGGTGTTGCCGTCAAGGGGGCCGAGCGCCGCGGTCAGAGCCGGCACGACCCCGTCGTCGATCGGCGCGCCGTACCGCCGGTGGAGAAGCTCACGGATGTCGTCCGCGTCCAGTGGGGACAGGTCGACGATCCGATCGGCCAGGGCCCCCGGCCGGCCGGCCGCCGTCGGAGCGGCCGCCACGACGAGACATCCATCACGAACGGCCGCCGCCAGCGCCGTGGTCAGACCGGGCGCAACGTCGACGTCATCGGCCACCACCACCACCACGGGCGCGCGCCGGCTGACCACCTCGAACGCGACCGAGGTCTGCTGGGCCAGCACGGGCGAGGACTCAGAGCCGGCGCACAGTGCCGCGATCATGCTCAGCGGCCGCCCGAGCAGCGGATCGGCCAATTGCTCGTACTGCTCCCGCAGGGCGTGCAGGACGGCGGTGAACCCGGCCACCGGGTTCGAGGCGCCATGGCCGTGCACCCGGAGCACCGTGGCGCCGTCGGCGCGCCAGCCGTCGGCCACAGCGTCCAGCAGGGTGGTGCGCCCGCTGCCCGCCGGGCCGGTGACCAGTACGAACCGCCCACCATCGGCAACCTCGCGGTAGACCTCACCCAACGCCGCAAGCTGTAAGCTCCGACCCACCATCGTCCGTCGCCGCTGCATACCGTCACCTCCGTCGCGGCCGCTCCGATCGCGGCCGCGCACTGGAAACGGCAAGGTGAGCACTCATGTTCACGCGAACCAGAGGTTTGTTCTCACGTCAGAACACGCTTCAGGCCGCACCCGAGTCCGTGAAGCCGAGTGGCGGGCCCATCAACCGGCCGGCGGCGTCCGAGCCGGCCTCGGTGAGATCGATCCGGGGCGCCGACCGGCGACGGGCCAGAGCCCGTTCCAGCCGGCCCAGCACCGACCGGTCGGCGTCGTCGAGACCCGCCGTCGTCGTCTCGCCGACCAGTAACTCGCGCAGCAGGACGGCCGTCCGGGGCAGGCCGGCCGTGTCCGCTTCGCCGGTGCGCACACCGAGCACCTTGAACCGGGCGCCGGCCAGGAACACCACTTCGTCCAGCCCCTCCTCCCCCAGCACGCCGGCCTGCCGGGCGGTCCGTGACCAGATCAGGTAGTCGATGTCAGCGTCTGCGACCGACAAGCCGTCGGCGCCGCCGGCGGTTCGGAAGCCGGATTCGACCAGCGTCGCTCCCTCTCGATAGAGGCGCTCGGCCGGTACGCCGATACGGGCCTGGCACACCACAGCCCGACGGCAAGGCGGCAACCGGCGCAGCCCGGAGATCAGACAGGGGAGGTAACCCGCCAGCGGTGCGGACCGGCCGGCGCGCAGCTCCACATTGAGTTCGGACGCGCCGGCGGCGGAGGAACCAAAGAACACCCGGACGGCCACCAGGTCCGTCTTGGCGGCGGCGGACGTGTCCTGACGCAGGGCGGGCCAGGCGGCCAGCGCGGCGTTGACGGTGGTGATCGAGTCGGTGTAAGCCGGGCCCAGCGCCGTGACGAATGCCTGTCGCTCGTCGCCGGTGCTGCCTCGCTCGGTGATCGCGGCCGGGACGGCCGGTTCGTACCGGGAAACCGCGGGCGACGCGGCCGGCCGAACGGGGATCTTCCGCTCAGCGGCCGGCACAGCCGCGAAGTTAGGAGCCGGCGAGCCGGCCGACGCTGTCGCGAATGACTGCTCCGGCTCCGGCTCCGGACCGGACACTGTCATCACCGGCGCCACGGCGACGGCGGGAACAGCGGGAACGACCGACGGCGTAGCGACGACCGGCTCGTCATCCCGCACCGGCTCGTCATTCCGCACAGGCTCGCTCACCAGCACCGGCTCAGCAGCCGGAGCAGGCGCGGCCGTGGCCGCAGGAACCGGCTCGGAAACGGGAAGTACCGGAGCCGGACCGGCTCGAGTTCCTCGATCGAGCATGGCTTGCACCAGGGGTGCTCCCTCACCGACGAGGGCCAGCCCGGGCTGGGTTGTGCTTGCCGTGAGAAACGACGTCAGCATGCCGGTCAGCGGATCCGAAAGAGTCCGGTCGACGACGAGCACCCCCTCGTCCGGATCGACCAGCGCGCCGCTGTCCTGACCGGACGCCGAATCCGCACGCAACACGATCCCGGCCGAGTTGACCTCGGCCAGCAGACCTCGTACGGCCCGATGCCGGTAGAGGCGTTCCGCCGCCCGTACCCAACCGTCCCGCAAAGGCGCTGGACCCACCCCCATCGGAAGCCGGGGCCGCGATACAACCGCCTCGCCGGAGGTGGTAGCCAGCGCACGGACGAGCGTTTCCCGCCAGCCGGCCGCAATGGTGGGCCCGTCCGACCGGACCAGGACCGGGATGCCGGCCGGAAGCCCGGTGAACAACTCGGCGACCTGGCGCGGGTCGACCGGAGGATCGCCGATGTGGCGCAGGACGAGAACCGGACCGGCCGGATCCACCGGCACGTGATATGCGGGATCGTCGGGCCCGGGCGAACGGCGGGCTGAATGGAGGAGCAGCCCGGCCGGAATAGGCTCGGCGACCAGGCCTGGTAGCGGCATCGGGCGGTCGGGCAGCATCTGCTCCCAGACCGGCGGAGGGTAGCGGCGAGTCGTGACCAGCGCACCGCCTCCGCTCCGGTACGACCGCCAGCCCAGCCCGGCGTCCGGCGCGACGTAGAACGTGCCGTCCGGCGTGACGTGCAGGGGACCGTCCGGGGCCAGAAGTTCGACGCCGGCCCGTTCGGCAAGGCGCAACAACCAGGAGGCGTACGCCTCCTGGGGACGGCCGATGTAGTCGACGGCCAGCCAGGCGCGCCGCACTCCCCAGACCTTCGCCGCGCTTTCCACCGTGCGACGCAGGACGGTACCGCACGCGGCATCACCGACGGCCCGCGGCGACGCGGTGATCAACAGGTCGCCGCCGGGCCGCTGAGCGTTGCGCAGCAGTTGCCAGAGCACCAGGGGTGGGTCGTCGGCGTGGGACACGACTGCGGCCTGGTCGAGCCATTCCACGAAAAGGAGGCGTCGTGATGGTTCGGGACGGGTCGGTGGCCGCCGCCGGCCGAGCATGCGGGACAGCACCATGTTCCGCATGGTTTCCCGCCGACCGACGGTCCGGGCAACGGTTGCAGCAGTTTCCTCGAATCTGGGGGGAATCCTCCACGACCGAACGGGCACATGTCCCTCCCGTCCGAGCGCGGGCAGGGCTCCCCGATCATGCCTCGGTTAGTCTCTAGCTATTCAATATCCACGCCGTGAGACTAATTTACGGACGTCGCAGGAGTTGACGCTGGAATGGCCGCATTGCCGGAAACCACACCGGACCATGAGGCCGCGCTGCATCACCTGCAGCAGGCCCATGGACCAGCACTTCTGGGCTATCTGACCCGGCAAACCCGGGGAGATGTGCACCGAGCAGAGGACATCGTTCAAGAGACGTTGATGCGCGCTTGGCGCAGTCCGGAGTCCCGCAACGAGCAGGGGCAGTGGAACAGCGCTTGGATCTATACAGTCGCCCGGCGCATCCTCATCGATCAGATCAGAGCGGCCGGCGCGCGTCCGATCGAGTTACAGGACACCGAGTCCGACGCGCATCCGATGACCGAGGATCCCGTCGAGACTCTGATCGATACGCAGGAGGTCCGCGCGGCCCTGCGATCGCTGCCGGAGCATTTCCGCCTGACGCTGATCGCGGTCTACTACCGGAACCTGTCGCTCGCTGAGACCGCTGAGCTGCTCGGCATTCCCGCCGGCACAGTCAAGTCACGGACTTTCTACGCACTCCGCGCGATGCGTGCGGCTCTCGACAACCGGGAGTTCAACCCCCGCTGACCACTGCCCGCTGCAATCCGGCGGACCGGAATGCAGCGGGCAGTGGCCGGCACGGCCGGCTCAGCTCTTCGGCTTGGCTATGGGTTTGATGCTCCAGCGCATGTCGACCTCCTTGGTCTGCAGGTCCCACTGGGTGATGGGCGTAGCGTTGTTGGCACAGCAGTCGTTGCCCATGATGTCGAGGGCTCTACCGCTCCTGCGGTTGATCATGGCGTAGCTGCCGACACCGAGTGGCTGCAGCCGGAACTGCTGATTGAAGTCGCCGGCGACCCGATTCGTCATCACCAGCTCGACCCCGTTCTCCCGCTTGCCGCCCCGCATCCCCAGCACCTTGCCGGAGTGGACATTGGTGATGACGACGTACTTGGGATCGCTCGCGTTGGCGATGCGCCACCTCTGATCCGCGCCTTTGTCATTGTCGTAAAGCTGAATCGTGGTGTGCGCAGCCGTGATCGTGTTCTTGCCCGGCACATCCATGACCCGGCCGCTGAGCACATTCGCGATCTGGAACTCGGTGGCGGTGTCCCAGATCTTGGGGCCGGTCGGCTGCACCGCGCCGGGCCCCAGGGGGAGCGTGGGTTGATCCGACGCTGCCGGGCTCGGCGACGCCGAGGACGAAGTAGGCGCCGCGGCCGATGGTCCGGTCGAGGTCGACGGCTTGCTCTCCGGCTCCCCGGACTGCACCGGCTCTACCGGCTTCGCCGGTTCCACCGGCTCCTTCTTCGGCTCCCCCAGGCGGGCATCGGCCTGGTAGGTGGAGAAATAGCGGGCGACGAGGTCGGGCAGCTGCTTCACCCGGGCGTGACGAGGGACGCCACCTTCGGCCCGCACCGCGGTAGGTCCCCACTGGTAGGCGGCCATCGCCAGGGTGAACGAATCGCCCGACGAATCGTCGGGCTGCAGGCCGGAAAGTTGATTCCGCAAATCGCACATCGCCGTGCCCATGGCCGGGATGGCCACCGCAGGGTCCCAGACCGAGGCGAGTGACGATGGCTGGTACTGCTCCCACATCGACTCGGTGAACTGGGCAATGCCCTGACCACCGTTCGGGCCCCGGAGACTGGCGTTGAACCCCGACAGCGCCATCACCTGAGCCGCAACCCGCGACGCCGGCAGCACGCCGGGACAGATGCGACCGGCCGCTCGGATCGGCTCCACCAGCTCCTCGGGTACCTTGACCACGTTGGCCGGAGGACTGGGCGACCCGGACGGCTCCGCGTCAGCAGGGTCGCTGAACTGTGGCTGGTCTGCGTACCAGTTGGCGTAACCGGCCACGGTTTCGACATGGCGGCGGGCGGCCTCCGGCACCGCCCCGGCCCGGAGGACTTCGTCCATCCCCACCAGGTCACCGGCCACGGCCGCTTCCCATTCGCTGCCGTCGACGCCGTTCTCCCTGGCCGTCCCGACGAAATTGCACGTCTGGTGGGCCAGCGCCAGCACACTCGCCAGCACGTCGCTGCGCTGCGCCTCCGCCCACGGCGCCCACTTCCTCCAGTCCTCGGCGTTCAGGTTCGCGAGGCCCTCACCGGTGTCAGTCCGAGCGGTGGCCTGAAACCTCGAGGCCGCCATCAGCTGGGCGGCCAGCCGAGGTGCGGTCACCGCCGGGCAGGATGTCGCACCCACGACGATCGCCGGCAACATCGAGGCCGGCACCTTCTCACCCTCGATCTTCGTCTCCGCCAGCGCCGGGCCGACTTGGATGCCGGCGGCCACAATGCACGCTACGGCTGCCAGCAGTGCCACTCCGACCTCGATACGTTGCCTGGTGCTGCGTAACGAGCGCGCGGCCCGCACGCCGGCTGCGCCCAGCCCGCGTAGCCGGCCGATCACCATCTTCATTGCCTCGGGTGTCCTCTCCAACGCGAGTGTCCCCTGAGAACGGACGCAACCGGGTCGACGTTCATCGACTCGGGCACGACTTTTGGTCACCGGAGAGCCACCTCGGGTAGCCGAGGTCGGCAGGGTCTTGACCGGTCGGTAACTTATGGGGATGGCCAACACCTCCCGCGCCTACCACTCACCACGACGCGAGCAGGACGCACAACGCACGCACGCCCTCATCCTCGAGTCCGCGCGCCAGCTGTTCATCAGTCATGGTTACGCCCGCGTCACCATGTCCGACATCGCCACCGCAGCCGGCATCGCCGTCAAGACCGTGTACGCAAGCGTCGGGACAAAGGCCGCGGTGCTGGAGAATCTTCTTGCCTTCGACGCATCCGGTACGGGACTGGCTCAAGTCGCGGCGGGGGTGTCGACGGCCACCGGGCTCGACGCCTCACTGACTCTGCTCGCGAGCTGCAGCCGGGCGGAGACGGAACGGCTGCAGCCCTCGGTCGACCTGCTGTACGCGTCCATGGCCAGTGACGAGGGCGCGCGGCTGGCCTGGGACCGGGTGGTCGTAGCCCAGCGCGATGCGCTGGGCCGCGTCGCTGAGCGGCTGGTGACCAGCGACCTGGTCGCCGCGCATCTCGGGCCGGACGCGGTGCGGGACCGGCTCTGGTTCTGTTTCGGTCTGGCCGCCTGGCGGACGCTGATCCACGACTGCCGCTGGAACTACCACGACACCGAACTTTTCCTGCGGCGCCAGGCGCTGTGCATGCTGACCGAACCCGACGAGCAATGAAACACACGGAGTCCGGACCCGTTGCGGCCGGTGGCCACGGACTGCTGATCGCGGCAAGCCCGGACGGGGCCAGGCTTGCCGCGATCACGTGTTACTTGCGCTTGGCTGCCCAGAAGGCGTAGAGCGCCTTGTACGGGACGGCCTTGGTCGCCCCGTCGGTGCACGAACCGGCCGGGGCCACTCCACCCGAGGTGTACAGGCGGCTGATGTAGCTCACGTTGCTCAGGATCCCCTTACCGCTGTGGCTGTTCACGGTGAGCAGCAGCTCCGGGATGGTGCCCTCACGCGGGCTCTCGGCCGTCTTGGTGGCGGTGATCAGCGATTTGTCCCGCTCGGACTGCCACTTGGGCCCGACGGTGTGGTGGATCCAGCCGGCGGTGCCGACGAGTCGGGCCTCAGGAGCCGAAGCCCCGGTGAAGACGCCGCCGGTGCAGGTGTACGTCTGCGTCCCGGTGGTGACGATGTACGCCCCGACCAACCGCGAACCGGCCGGCGGACGGATCGACGACGGGATCCGCGGGACGCCGATCCGGCGGGCGCCGGGTCCCACCGCCGGCGGGCCGGCCGCCTCCGCCTCCGGGCCGACAGCCTCCGCCTGCTGGCCGACAGCTTCCGTCTGCGGACCGACGGCTTTCGCCTGCAGGCCGCTCACTTCGTCGGCGGACGCCTGGAAGGTGACTGCCCCGATCGCTGCGACGACGACCGCCATTCCGGCACCCGCCAGGATCCGGAACCGGGAACGCGAAGTCCTTGCCACTGATGTCCTCCCATCAACGGGTGCGCCTTTGCGCACCCGGTCCCAAGGACGTTCGTGACGCCGCAGGTGTTCGCAGAACTGGCCGGACTTAAGCCAATCTTCAAACGATCGCCCGTCCCGCCACCGGCCCCGCGGGAATTGGTGTGTAACGCTTCGCCCCACCACGGGGACTGATCACCATGACCGACATCCGTATCCCGACGCTCGCCCGCCGGCGTGGCGTCTGGGTCGCACTTGCAGTCTTCGTCGTGCTGGCCGTGGTTGCCCTCACACTGCTGCAGCCGTGGAAGCTGTGGATCGACGAGACCGTCGACGAGCCGCTCGGGGCGGGCACCGCTGCGCAGGGGAACATCGCCGGGGCGACGGTTCTGGCAAAGGGCACCTTCATCAGCCACGAACACGACACCACGGGCACAGCCAGCATCGTGCAGGCTGCGGACGGCACCAGGCACCTGCGCCTGGCCGATCTCGATACCAGCAACGGGCCGGCGCTCAAAGTCTGGCTCACCGACGCGCCGGTGATTCCCGGCATCGACGGATGGCGGGTCTTCGACGACGGCCGGCACCTCGACCTCGGTGACCTCAAGGGGAACAAGGGCAGCCAGAACTACGAGCTGCCGGCCGACGCCGATCTCGCGACCTACCGCAGCGTCAGTATCTGGTGCGAACGCTTCCGGGTGTCCTTCGGAGCAGTCGAACTTTCGCGGCCCTGACCCTGCGAGTTGCCTGGCACCGTGCCCGTACGTCTGGTCATCGCGACCGGACCTACGGGCACGAATACGCGGCAACCCCGCGGCCGTCAGAGGGCTCCATCGGATTGAAGTTAGACTTCAGGAAATAAATAGGCGACGCATGTATCGAATTGCCGCCGGGGACGGGTGGAAGATCTATGCGACAGGCGCACAAGGGCGGAAGCATCCGCAGGCCCGAGGCGGCGGACGAACTTTCCGAGGTCGACGCGTCGCTTCGACACCTTCACCAGGTGCATGGTCCGCCGCTGCTGAAGTTCCTGACTCGGCGAACCCGCGGCGACCGCTATTGGGCCGAGGACATCCTGCAAGAGACGATGCTGCGCGCCTGGCGCAACCCCGACGCGCGCAACAGCGACGGCCGATGGAGTCGGGCCTGGCTCTACACCGTGGCCAAACGCATCCTGATCGATCAGATCCGAGCGGCCGAGCTGCGCCCGGAAGTGCAGGATGACCAGATCGAGAGCACCCTCCGGACCGAGGACTTCGCCGACCATCTCGTCACCCTGCTGAGCGATACCGAAAAGGTGCGCTCTGCTGTCAATGCCCTGCCCGCGCATATGCGCGTCACCCTCGAGGCGGTCTTCTACCACGGCCACACCGCAGCTCAGGCCGGTCGCCTGCTCGACGTGCCGGCCGGCACCGTGAAGTCACGGGTCTTCTACGCGCTCAAGGCACTGCGGCAGGCACTCGATGAGCAAGACTTCTTTCCCAATTGACCGGCCGACCGCAGAGCCCCGGCAGCTTGGTACTGCAACGGCGCTTGTCGTTGTCGGCGGCGGCAGGCATAGACGTTCGGCACGGTCCCCGGCCGGGCGGAAGAGCTCGGAGACGTAATGACAGACCTTGTTCACGGCCCTGTGACCTGGATCAGCGAGTGTGTCGGGGTCGTCGGCAACGACCCGGCCGTCGCGGAGGCGGCAGCTCGACTGGCGGCCGACCCCACGGCCGTCACCGTGATCGGGCCCCGCGACGGGGACGACATCTGGCCCTCGGTCGAGGCTGCCTTACCCATCATGGTGCCGCCCGGTGGCCGGGCCCGCATCGTCGTGGCCGATGCCGGTCGCCCGGAACGCGGATTCGCTGCTCGGCTCGCTCGTGAGCTGAGTGGGCCGGTCGTCGCACCGCGCGGTGACGTCGTTCTGGTGCCAGGCGGCACGCTTTTCGCCCCGTACGGGTGGTTCGAGTACACCGCAGCCGGTGAACACCGTCCGGCCGGGCGACGCGCACCCCGGCCGCGCTGGGAAGCAGACGTCGACCGGGCGTCCTCGGACGGACCCGGCCGGGTGATCGTGCGGCCCGTTCCGGCCGGGCTGTGGATCTTCACCGCCGATCCTGATGCACCGATGCCGGATCTGTCAGACCTCGCCTACAGCGTACCGATGGACGACGCCCGGCCGGTCCTCCTGATCGGCCGTCCGGGCCACCCCGAGCCGGCCGACGAGGACGTCCTGGCGCTGGTCGACCAGCTGCCGCCGGCCCTGCGCTCTCGGCTGGTGCTGGCCCCGTACGGCCCGGCAGTCGGAACGCCCGGCCTGGCCGCGAGCCTGGCCCGCCGGCTTTCCGTACCGGTAGATGTGTCGACCGGCCTGCCGATGCTGACCTTCGACGGCCGCCTGGTGAGCCTGGCGGGAAGCGTTCCGGCCGACAAGGGAAACGCAGGGTGGTGGCGGCCGCTGACCAGCCACGTCAGCTTTCCGCCGCACGGCCCGGCCCAGCCGACCGGCTCGGTAGGCGGGTTGGCCGGCTGCGAGCTGGTCGCGGGCAGGATTTTCGTGCTCACGAGCGACTGGGTCGCCGAAGTCATCTCGTCCGGGCTGTGGCTGCGCTCGGCACACCGCGAGACGGGGGCCGAGACGGTGCGCGCCTATCCGTGGCGCCCGTCGCAGCTGCGCATCTTCGTCGGTGTTCCCGGTGAGCCTGTCGACCCGGCAGTGCTGTCGCTGGTCGGTGCCCTCGTCGACCGCCTGCCGGCTACCACTCGCCGTAGTGTGGAGATCGAGCCGACGGTCACGATCGGCGCCGGCCCCGATCTTGCCGCGGCGACTCTCGCCGGGTCAGGAGACGCGCTCGCCGGGTCAGAGCGGGCAATCGTGCTGCGCTCCCCTGCGGTCTCGAGTCAGGCAACAGTCGACTCAGGCGCTCGGCCCGGCCGCATTCGCGTCCTGCCGGCCGTTCCGGCTCCGCCGGCTCCGGAGGTGGTCACCTCGGTGGGCCGGCCCGTGGGTACGACCGCGAGGCCGGCGGCGGATCGGCCGGGCAAGCCGCAACGCGGGATCTTCGTCGGGATGGCGGTCGCCGTTGTCGCATTGGTGGGTGCCACCGGATACATCGCAAGCTTGCCGACATCTCAATCCGCCCGGGACACGCCCCCCATCGCGCTGAATCAGCCGGTGGCCTCGCTTCCGGCCGCTGACCAACCGTCGGTCGGCAGCAGCGCCGCCTTCGCCTCGGAAGCGAGCATCCAGCCCAGCGTCTCCCCATTGTCCAGCTCCACCCCGAACGCACCCCCGCCGGCCGTCCCCGCCTCCGGATCGCAGCCCGCACACTCTCCGGCACCGGCCACGAGCAGGACGTCCTCGCCTCTGGCCCCGTCTCCGACCCGGGCCGACCCCCCATCAGCACCCCCCGAAACCGAACCGGCTCCGCCCGTGGGGTCGCCCAATCCGTCCGGTCGCAATCTGGCCCTCGGCCGCGCCGCCACGGCGTCCAGCACCGAAGAAGCCGGCGCTCACTCCGCCGCGGCGGCGGTCGACGGCAGTACGGCCACCAGGTGGAGCAGCGCGTTCCGGTCGGACCCTCAGTGGCTCGCCGTCGATCTCGGTTCGGTCTGGCAGGTCAGCGCGGTCGAGTTGCGCTGGGAGAACGCGTACGCCCGGGCCTACCGCGTCGAGCTGTCAGCCGATGGCAGCGCATGGCAGACCGTTTATTCCACCGCTCAGGGCACGGGTGGCGTGGTCGACATCGCGGTCGACGGAACACCGGCCCGCCACGTCCGGCTGGTGGCTAACCAGAGGTCGGCCGACCGTTACGGCTATTCGGTCTACGAACTGGAAGTCCGCTGAACACCGTCTTCGAACGGCGTGCTCGACAGGAAGGGCCACCGCTGGGCGCCGCATAAGAGCTCACCGGCCTCGCTAAGCCCTCGCAGATACCCGATTCGCATCACGTCGCGCGTAGTGACACCACAATTCCGTAGCGATGAACCATGTACTGCCCCGAGCCGTCGAAGATGACAGAGGCTTACCAAGTTCAGCGATTTTCCTCAGCGCCGTGTGTCACGCCGTGACTCCAGGCCACCATTGGTGAGAGTCGACTTCGAGCTTCTCTGCCAGGTACCTATCGACGACTGGGCGCAGGAGACGACAATGCTGGAAGACCACATCGGGTACGAGTGTCTTGCCTATCACTACCTCGATTATCTGGCCCCGGCCGAGAGCGACGCGATTCATCGTCACCTGGGGATCTGTTCGGAGTGCCGCGGCCGCGCGCAGGAAGTGGCGGAGATTGTGGCTGCTCTGGCCCTCGTCGGTGATGATCACTGGACATCGCCCGTCCGCGGCGGCGCAGCCCAGACCGGCACGTGCGGGCCGGGCGGCCTTCGCCACCTGTCGCATCGGCCCGTGCACCGACGGAGCTACTGATCGCCGGCAACAGCCGGTCTCGCCGCAACGTGTCGGCTCATCGAGCGGATCCCAGGTGCCGCTGGAGGAATAGGTCGGCGGCGTGGAACATCGCCACGACCTGATCACGCTTCTCGCCGCGACGCCCCCCATCGTCCAGGTCGACATGCTCGACCGCCACGCCGCGCGCGGCTGCAGCTCCGGCGACTTCATCGGCCCCCGCCGCCGTGCCGGGTCGGTCGCCCGCTGCCCGCAGCATCAACAGGGGCGTGCGAGTCCGATCCGGCATGCGGCCCGGCGACCGGGCCGGCAGACGTGGCAGCCGGGACGCGACATCGGCCACGACTCCCGAGAACTCGACGGCGGCAGCGAACACCTCCGGGCTGTAGAAGGCACCAGCCAATGCGGCCTGTTCGCCCTCGGGCTCTCCGAAGATCGCCACCCGATCCCAGTCGGAGTACCCCTGCTCCACCGCCCACTCGACCACGCCGAGCATGTCCTCGAGCATCGCGTCTCGAGGTTCACCGGTCGCGGTGTCGAGGTACGTTCTCGGGAAGCCGGGCGAGCCAGGGGAGGTCATCCGCAGAACGGCGAACCCCCGGTTGGCGAACAGCTGTGCCGCCGCGTCGTAACCCCAATAGTTGCGGACACCCGGCCCGCCACCGACGATCAGAACGGTGGCCAGGCCGCGCGGACTCACGCCGACCGGCAGGGTCAGGTGGCAGAGCGATTCCGTGCCGTCCCGGGCCGGAATACTGACCGGCACCAACGGCGCCAGGTTGTGCGGGCCGAGGTGAGGATGAGGCCGGAAGAGCAGCCGGCTCTCCCCCGTGGCGTGATCGTAGAAGTACGTCGTACCGGGGTCCCGGTCGTCGTTGAAGCTGACGACCCATCGCCGGCCCTCCTGGTCCGATGACAGATCGGCTATGTCGCCGCCGGACAACGATTCCAAGCGCCCCAGAACCGCGCGGAAATGAGCATTCAAGGGGCGGATGACCTGCCGCTCGCGGAGATAGCGGACACCGATCAGCTCTCCGGTGCGACGATCGACGACGAGCGGGGACGGCACGGGCAGGACAGCAGCCCGGGTGTCCAGGTCGTACCAGGGGTGGCGGTCGATCTCCGTGCGCTCACCGGTCGTCAGGTCCAGTCGCTGCAACACGGTCACACCGGATTCCGAGCTGGATCCGACCCAGACGCCGGCGCCATCCGGTGTCGTCCGTATCGGGAGGCCGACGAGCCAGTCAACAGCGTCGATAGTGGGCGCTGCAGAGTGGAAGGTGCCGCTCGCGCCATCCCAGCGGAGCATCGCAGTTCCGCCGTCGCCTGTCGGCCGCGCCACGTACAGGACCCCGCCGGCCCCGCGGAACCACACATCTGACGCTTCCGGGCTCGATCCGAGAAGCGTCAGTCCGCCTGTTGCAATGTCCACTTCATATAAGTGGGACGACTGACGGCCCGGACCGGTCGTCCGGACCAGTGCCGTGCCGGGCCGTCCTACAGGCAGATCGAGAGCAACGACACCAGATCCGGAAGGAGTCAGATCGAGCGCTGGACCAGCCGAGACATCGAGATCGGCCCGATACAGACGGCAGTTCTCACCGTCCTCCCCGGTCGAGAGGTAGAGCAGCCATCGCGGATCGTCGGTCCAGTGGAAGGACTGCACATCGGAATGATCCTCCGCGGTGACGCGGCGGGCGATTCCCTGGGCAGTGCTCTGCACCCAGACGTTGACCCGGTCTCGCCACGGCGCCAGATAGCCGACCAGCGCCCCGTCCGCCGAGATCGCTGCGGCCGTCCGCGCGGGCGGCTCGAACAGTTCATCGACCGTCAGCGGTTCGGGCCGGGCCACCTGCTCGGTCGGCCGCGAGGGACTGCGTTGATCCGTCATCAGATCACCTGCGGCGGGTCGGTAGAGAGTCCGGCCACTCGGGCAGCAGGGACAAGACTGACGTCCGCACATCTGTTCCTTTCTGCCGCCGCATCAGCACATACGCCGTATCTCTAGCCGACGTCGCCTTCACGGATGCGACGGAAGTTGTCGATCCACGCATAGTTGAAGCTGCTCTTCCCATCCGCGCCGGGTTGGCACGTGAAGTTGCAGAAGATCCCGTTGTACGACCATGGGAGAGACGTCGCGGTGTCGTTGACGCGCCTACCCTGCCGCATGCCATAGGTCGCGACGCTCACGTCGTATTTCTTGAATTCGGCGTAGCTGTTGACGATGTAGTCCTTGCGACCGCTGATCCAGCCGGTCGAGCTCATGTAGTCGATCCACTCGGCCTGCGGCACCGGCTTTACGTTCACCTGGTGCAGGTACTGGTAAGCGCGAAGATCGGCGGGATAACCGTGGCGCTTGGCGAAGGCGGCCGGGATCGGTTTGGTGTTCTCCGCCCGCCAGCGCTGGGCCAGGGAGAACTCGGTGACAATTATTTGCTTACCGGCCGAGATGCGGGTGCGGGCCCAGGCGAGAGCCTCCGGCAGATCCTTCCGGTCGAGATGGTGCTCGTGCAGATCGATGCCGGCGATCCACTCGGTTCTGTCCGCGAAGTCGATGAGGGCGTTGAGCGGCGCCGTCCGCTCCTCCGGTGCGTGGACGTTGTTGAAGGAACCCATGAAAATCTCGAAAGATCGGCATCGGGCCTGGCGGTACGCTTCGATCTCCGAGGTCATGACCTCGTAGAAACGGACGAGATCCTGATCACGGTATTCCGGTCTGGTTTCGCGGAACGGTTCGTTTCCGGCCACCACTACGTCGACCCCGGGCCCGGTCCCGTCCAGCACACGGTGCATCACGTCGACATATTTCTTCATCCGAACCGTCCCGGGCCGGGGGAAGTCACGGTCCAGGAACGGCCACTTCAGGCTCACGATCGTGCGGTACCCGCTGCCGTGCAGACGTCGGACACCCGCGATGTCCTCGTCGGCCGCGATCTCGGCGGCATTCTTGTCCAGCAGCTGCTGCATGTCCACGAACGCTCGGGCCCACTCGGCGCCGACCCGTTCCAGCTCACCACCCGGCGCGACGTCCACGTTGCGGGACATCCCGTTGTAGTTGACCCCGACCGAAGGCCCGGGCGCCCGGGACGGGCGGACAATCTTGGGCGCGCAGCCGTCGCCGGCGTTGACGGAGCCGTCGGGCTCACCGGGGCCGTCAGGCTGGTCGCTCGGCGGTTGCCCTCCGACTTCGACGGGTCGCCCCGGTCCGTCACCGGCAGGCTGATCGGCCCGCAGTGACCGCTCGTCACCGGCAGGCTGGCCGGCCAGTGGCGGCCGCTCGTCACAGCCGGCCAGCCCGAACGCCAGCACCGCGGCCACTCCGACGCGCAACAGCTTCATGACCTCTACTCCACATCCAGGGGTGGTGCGACGAGAATTGTTCGACCCTCGGCGACGTCGTCTCTCACGTCACCTGAGCCACCGCACCATGCGCACGGTTTGATCGACAGATCATCTTGTCCGGATCCCATGCCGAGCCCGTTGCCGATCGAGGCAATCCCGTTGACGATGCACGCAACGTTCGAACGCGTCTCGAGGTAGGCCGAATGCCTCCCGCGACACCGAAGCACGGGACCTCGCCGGCCTCCGGATCTTGCCGCCCGTCTCGCCTCGTTCACTCCGCGACATTAGTCCGCCGGACGCCGACCCGATGACCGTTCGCGTCGCAGCAATGAACCCGTTCTCGACTCTCATCGTCGTCCTTGCCGACACTCGAAATCCCCACGATCCATCGTGGAGTTTTGATGCTTTATTTCCGCTTACGTCCGGGTTCAGGGAACACCAGCTGTATGTAACGGGAATCACGCGCCGACACCTAGGAGCCCGTCCTCATGTCCTCTCCCCCTGTCAGCAGCGGCACCGTGGCCCGCACCCGGCCCGGATTGGCCGAGGTCGTCGTCGGCATCGTCGTGTTCGCCATCGTCGGCTACGGCTTACCGGTACTGCTCAACCGGACCGGACTCGCCGATGAGGTCGACACCACCGTCTTCGGCCTCTTTCTGACTGCGCTTTCCGGTGTGGCCGGCCTCGCCGGATTCGTCGCGGCCGATCGAATCCGTATCCGGCACCCGGCCGCCTTCGGACTCCGTCGAACGACCGGACGCTGGCTTCTCATCGGTGTCGCCTGCGGGATCCTCGCCCTGGTGCTGGCCCGCCTCGCTGCCGCTGCTGTCTTCTACCTTTCCAGTCCGGGAGAGGACGTCCAGGCCTCCTACCGCGAAGCGGCCGGCGACGGCGTTCTTACCGTGGTCCTCTCCCTGCTGTTCCTGGCCGTTCTCACTCCGATCGGCGAAGAATTCTTGTTCCGCGGCGTGGTCGCCACCGCGCTTCTGCGCTTTGGGGCGGTGACCGGAGTCGTCGGCAGTGCATTGAGCCTTTTCCAAGCTGATCTTGCAGCTCAGGGTCGGTGAGGCGGACCCGGTGATCGAGAGGTGCGAGGCTCCAGAT
>NZ_JAHWFK010000066.1 GCF_019710575.1 Paractinoplanes polyasparticus
CGATCGGCACGGCAACCGGGTTAGGCATGCCCTAACCCTTACCCTACTGCCACCGATTTAACGACTCATGACACTAGGGTCTGTTTCGCAGCGGGGGTGGGCTCGGGCGTACGAGCCGGGACAGCCGCGCGCATCCGCAGCAGGCCGGTCAGCGCCAGACCGGCGCCGAGGCCGAGCGCCAGCACGACCGCGAGCCGCACCGCCCAACCGGGGCCCGTCGTCGGCACCACAGCGGCGAAGAACACGCGGGTCTCGTTGAAGCCGGCGAACAGGGCGACCACGGCCCCGGTGAGGGCCAGGTAGAACGGCGGGTGGCGGTAGACCGCCGCCAGCGCCATCAGGCCGGCCAGGAACAGCACGGGCGAGGGCGTCGCGCCGTCCAGCAGGCTCATCACTCCGTACGCCAGGGGAGCAAGGCCCGCGACCAGGGCGACCGCCCGCACGGACCGCGGCCACCGATGGGCCAGGGCCGCCGCCGCGAGGCCGGCCAAGGCCGCGCCGGCCCACCACAGCCAGGCCACCGGCGGCGGTTCCCAGTCGAGTGTGCCGCGGACCTCGTACGCCGTGGTCTGCACCCGCAACGGCACGCTCCAGTCCCGCAGGCGGTGGCTGCGCGACGGGTCGGCGACCGCCTGGGGCGGCACGGAAGGGTTCAGCCACTGGGTCCGCTGATCGTGCCAGCGCACCGTCGTCGAGTCGGAGAGCTTGCGCCACGAGGGCGGCGCGGTCACGTCGGCGGTCGCGGGCACCGGCGTGTCGCCGTTCGCGGTCTCGTTGATGTAGGCGGCCGGCGAGTTGACGTTCTGCCACGTGCCGTCGGGCCGGACGTCGAGGTAGGGCTCGCCGGCGTAGCCGAGCACCTCGACCGAGTGGCCCGTCTCGTTCGACAGTTCGAGCCGCGCCCCCGCCTCGACCGCGCGCACGGAGACGCCGGGCGCGGAAACCGCGGTCACCGACGTCCGGTACGCCGTGGCGCCCGGGATGTCGCCGGCGTGGGCGAACGCGGGGGTGGCCGGCGCGAGCACCGCGCCGGCCACCGCCACGATCAGGGCGAACCGTCTCACCCGGCGGCCGCCGTGACGGCCTGGGTGAAGATCTCGGTGGTCGGCAACGTCTCGTTGGGGCCGGTCACCTGCTTGCCGTTGACGACGATGGTCGGCGTGCCGTTGAAGCCGCGCGACGAGAACGTCTCGGTGGCCTTGGTGACCCACGAGTCGTACGTCTTGTCGTTGACGGCCGTGGCGAACGAGTCACCGAGCCCGACCGACTTGCCCAATTCGATCAGCTTGGCGTCGTCGAGCCCGTCGCTGCCCTCGGCGGGCTGGTTCTCGAAGAGCACGTTGTGGTATTCGAGGAACTTGCCGTCCACCGCCGCGGCGGCCGCGGCCCCGGCCGACCGGGTCGAGTACTTCGTGCCGTTCGACGTCCGGTCCAGGATGGACACCGGGTGGTAGCGGACGGTGACCTTCTTGTCGGTGACCATCTGGGCGATGGCCGGACCGGTCTGCTTCTCGAACTCGTGGCAGATCGGACACATGAAGTCCTCGTAGATGTCGACGGTCACCGGCCCCGACCCGACCGCGAACGCGGTGCCCTCGTCGACCGCCACACTGGGCGTGCTGCCCCCGGAATCGTCCTGATTGGCGAGGACGCCCCAGCCGATCAGGCCCGCGATGAGCAGCACGGCGACGACGCCGACGGACGTCCAGATCGTCACCCGGCGGCGGCGTTCGGCCGCCTTCTGCTGTTCCACGATCCGCTTGGCCGCCGAACGGTCGCGCCCCCGATTACCCTTGCTCATCTCTCTCCCAACAGAACACCGTCGAGCGAGAACCTGGACCGCGGCTTCCAGATCAGGATGCCGGCCAGGGCCAGGAAGCCCACGTCACGCAGGATGTCCAGGCCGTACTGGGCGGTGCGCCCGCCGGTCAGTTCCCCGCCTTTGCTGAAGCAGCCACAGTCGATCTGCAGCCCGCGCGCCCAGGCCGAGATGATGCCGGCGATGAAGATCACCATCAGCACCGCGGCGATGATCGCGCTCAGCCGGGTCGCTATGCCGATCAGCAGCAGCAGGCCCAGTGCGATCTCCAGGAACGGCTGTACGGCCCCGATCACCTTGGCGGTGTCGTAGGACATCAGGTCGTACGCGTTCACCGCGCGCGCCGAGGCGGCCAGGTCGGTCACCTTGAGCCCGCCGGCGATCAGGAAGACCGCCGCCAGGCCGAGACGCGCGAGGGTGGAGATCCACGGCCAGGCCGCTGCGAGCCGGTTCGGCTGCTGCCTCAAGTCCATGGTCACGCCCGTTTAGTCGAAGCAAATGTCCCGCTGGTTCCCTTTATTGTGCTGGGGTTCCGCTGGGAAAAAGCTGATTAGACGGCGCGGGACTGCGAGACAGCCGTCACCAGCTCGTCGCGGGCGCGGGCGACACGCGAGCGGATCGTGCCGACCGGCACGTCCTCGATCTCGGCCGCCTCGGCGTACGACAGGCCCAGCACCTGGGTGAGCACGAACGCGGTACGCCGCTCGTCGCCCAGGCGGCCGAGCAGGTCGGCCGTGGAGAGCCGGTGCGCGGGGTCGGGCGAGGGCGACGCCGTCCAGGCCTCGGCGGCGAGGCGGGCGTCGAGCCGGCGGCGGCGGATGACCGTGCGCAGATGGTCGGCGCAGGTGCGGCGGGCGATGCCGAGCAGCCAGGTGCGCGCCGTGGAACGGGCCTCGAAGGCGGGCAGCGCCTTGAACGCGCGCAGGAACGTGTCCTGCGTCAGGTCGTCGGCTGCGCCGGGGTCGACGAGCGCCGCCGTGAACCGCCAGACCTCAGCCTGGGTGGCACGCACGAACGCCGCCAGGGCGGCTTCGTCACCCTCGCGGGCGGCGAGGGCGAGCGCGGTGATTTCGTCCAGGCCGTCCATGGCCCGACATCGTACGCCCTCGGGCGCTCGGGCCACCCGTGGTGGGCACTGAGCGATCCGATCGGGCAGCATGTCGGGCATGACTGTTGATCGGCGTCGGTTTTGTCGCGGTTTGGCGGCTCTGGCAGGCTTGTTGATCGGATTCTTCGCCGTTCTCGCCGGCCCCGCCACGCCCGCGAGCGCCCATGCCGCGCTGGCCAACAGCGACCCGGCCAACGGGACGATCGTGCCCGACGCCCCCAACAAGATCACGCTGAACTTCACCGAGTCGGTCCAGCTGCTCAACGGCAAGATCCAGGTGCTCGCGCCGGACGGCTCCCGTGCCGACCAGGGCGAGCCGGTCGCCGACGGCGGCACCGTCACGATCCCGCTGCGCTCGGGTGGCGGCCGGGGCACCTACCTGGTCAGCTACCGGGTGATCTCGGCCGACAGCCACCCGGTCGGCGGCAGCATCACCTTCTCGGTGGGCGCCGCGTCGGCCACGCCCGCGGCGACGATCGACGACGAAACGGTCGATCCGGTCGTGCGCGCGCTCATCCCGGTCGGCAAATATCTCGGGTACGCCGGCCTGGTGCTCCTGGTCGGGCCGGTGCTCGTGCTCGCGCTGCTCTGGCCGCACCGGCTCAGCCGCCGCGGGCCCGGCCGCCTCGTGTGGATCGGGCTCGGGCTCGTCGCGTTCAGCACCTTGGTGGCGATCTGGCTCCAGGCGCCCTACTCGACCGGGTCGGGGCTCTTCGACGTACGGGTGGGCGACCTCCGCGACGTGCTGGGCAGCACGTTCGGCGCGATCATGCTGGTGCGCCTGGGGGTGATCTGCGCGGCCGCCCTGCTGCTGCGGCCACTGCTGCGCGGCACCGGCGACGACTCCAAGACCGACCTGGCCCTGCTCGGCGTGCTGGGCGTGGCCGCCCTGGCCACCTGGCCGCTGACCGGACACCCGACCGCCTCCCCGGTGGCCGGCGTGTCGGTGGTGGTCGACGCGATCCATCTGGCCGCCATGGCGGTGTGGCTGGGCGGGCTGGTCATGCTCGTCGGCTTCCTGCTGCGCCAGGCCGACGAACGTGAACTCGGGGCGATCCTGCCGATCTGGTCGCGCTGGGCCGCCACGGCGGTGGCGGCGCTGATCGTGGCCGGCGTCGTGCAGGCGCTGATCGAGGTCTCGTCGCTGGACGGGCTCTTCTTCACCACGTACGGCCGCCTGATCCTCGCCAAGGTCGGCTTGGCGGCCATCGTGCTGGTCATGGCCTATTTCTCGCGGCGGTTGGTGCGCTCGAAGGCGGCCGAGGCCGAGCCGAAGGGCCTGCGGCGGGTGGTGTGGGCCGAGCTGGCGGTCACGGCCGTCGTGCTCGGCATCACCTCGGCCCTGGTGCAGATCCCGCCGGCGCGTTCGGCCGAGGCGTCCCAGACCGCCGGCGTCTCGACCACGGTGACCAAGACGCTGACCGACAACAAGATGGCCCTGCAGATCGACGTCTTCCCGGCCGCGGTCGGCAACAACAGCATCCACCTGTACGCCTACACGCTCGACAACAAGCCGCTGACGGTGGTCGAGTGGACCGCCACGGCCGCGCTGGCGGCCAAGGGCATCGAGCCGATCGAGGTCCCGTTGCTGCGGATCACCGACTTCCACGCGGTCGGCGACATCGCCCTGCCCGCTGCGGGCGAGTGGACGTTCAAGGTCACCGCGCGCACGAGCGACATCGATCAGTCGACGCTCTCCACGACCGTCACGATCAACTGAGTCTCACTTCTATCAGCGAGTTAGCCACTATTTGACCACTTTGGGGTTATTTGGACTTGTATGGTCGGGCCGTTACCGCCTGAGCTTTGAGGGGAGAAGCGATGCGGGTGTTCCGGACCATCCTCGGCATGCTGGCGCTGACCATCGGTCTGCCGTCGCTGCTGGCCGGCGCGGGCCTGTGGGCCGCCATGCAGCACCGCGACGAGGGCGGCGCGTTCAGCGGCCGGTTGCAGCAGCTGTCCACGCCCGGCTACGCGCTCGTGATCGAGGACGTGGACGGCCTGCTGCGCTCCGACGCGCCGTTCACCCGCCTCGGCGACACCCAGCTGCGACTGCTCGGCCAGACGCAGAAGGGCCCGGCGTTCTTCGGCCTCGCGCCCACCAACGCCGTGCGGGACTACCTGTCCGGCGTGCAACACAGCCGGGTTCGTACGGTCGACATCGGCACCGGCGCCCTGCCGGTCGCCACGACGATCGTCCCCGGCACGACGGCGCCCCGCCTCCAGCCCGGCCAGGCGCCGTTCTGGACCCGCGCGAACAGCGCCGGCCAGATCTCGTGGACCCCGTCCGAGGTGCGGGGCGGCCCGTACAGCCTCGTCGTGATGAGCGCCGACGCCACCCCCGGCGTGCAGTTGCGGGCCACCGCCGAACTGCGCCCCGGCTGGCTCAACTCCAGTGCCTGGGGCCTGCTGACGCTGGGCACGCTGCTCGTGATGGTCGGCATGGTCGTGCTGGCCTGGCCCGCGCGCCGCCGCGAGATCGTCTACGTGGTCGAGCCGAGCCAGGTGCCCGACCTGATGCGCGCCATCGGAGCCCCGATGCCGGCGCTGCCCACCACCAGCCGTCCCGTCGGAGCCCACCGGCCGCGCTCGCTGGCCGACGCCCACCCCGGCCCGGCCCCGGCCGTCATGGCCTGGCCGCCGGCGCCCGCGCTGACCGCCGCAGCGATCTCGTCGCCGGCCGCCGCCCCCGGAGTCCCGCCCGACCCGGCCGAATACGCCGCCGCCACCGCGATCCCGGCCCGCCAGCCGGCCCCCGGCGAGCCGCTCCAGTACCTGGGTGCGGGCACGGCGTCGCTGCCGCTGAGCGAGCCGTCGACCGACCAGTCCGTCGCCCGCCGCACCGCCGCGAAGCGTTCCACGCCGGTCCCCGGCGACATCCCGATGTTCCAGCCCTCCGCCGTCGAGGCGTGGGTGGCGGAAACAGCGCCGGTCCGGGCCCGCGAGACCGAGGCCCAGGCTGCCGCCCGCCTGGCCGAGGCAGCTCGCCGCCGAGCCGCCGCCGGAGCGGACCGGCCCGGTGCGGCTTCTCCCGCTTCCCCGCGTACGCCCATGGCTGCGGACGCCGCCGCTCCGGTGGCCGATCCGGCTTCCCGCGCGGGGGCTGCGGTCTCGGCTGCCTCGGCCGCAGCCGCCGCGTCGGCCGCCTCGGTCGCCGCTGCCACCGCCGCCGCCGAGGTGGGCGCTCGTGCCGCTTCCGCGGCCTCGGATGACTCCGCTGCCCAGGCCTCCACCGAGACGGCCACCCCGGCCCCGGCCGCACCCACGACTCCTGGTGCCACCACGACTCCGGCTTCCGCCACTGCGGCTCCTGCTTCTACTGCTGCCGCTCCGGGCTCCGCTTCGGCCGCTCCGCAATCCGCTGCCGCTGCGCCGGCTGCTGTTGCGCCGGCTGCCGCGGGTTCCGCCGCGGGCTCTGCTGCCGCTGCGCCGGCGTCCGCGAGTTCCGCCGCGGGCTCTGCTGCCGCTGCGCCGGCGTCCGCGAGTTCCGGTTCGGGCTCGGCTGTCGCAGCTTCTCAGCCCGGCGGCGCGGCGCCTGCCCCGTCCGACGAAGACCCGGCCGAGGTGGGCCACCCGATCGACGCCGTGGCCGCCGCTTACGCGGCCGGCGCCGCCGACGCCCGCGCAATCCGCGAGGATGCCATGGACGAAGGCCGTGACCCGCGGATGGCCAACCAGAAGGTCTCGGTAGTCACCGGCCCCGGCGCCACCGACTGGTCGGCGATGGGCATGCCCCGCACCGACCCACCGCGAGCCGGGCGCCAGTCCCCGCCCGCAGGTAGTCCGTCCTCCGGCCGCCGCCCCTCGCCCGGAGGCCGCCCCGGCCGCCCGTCGCCCACCGGCCGAGGCCCGTCTTCGGACCGCGAATCCGCAGCACCGTCCCCCCACGCACCCAGCCCGAACCCGGGCGCGGCGCCGACCCCGCCGGCCAATGCCGGCCACCCGGCTCCCGGCCGCGACGAAGTGCCGGCCGGTCACACCCGCCGACCCGGCGGCCCTGGCCGTCCGTCCGCATTCCCCGGTCGCCCAGCGACCGGCGCCGGTCGTCCGGCCGCCGGCCCGGCGGTCGCTCCCAGCGGCACGCCTGCTGGCGCCGGCAGCGCGGGTGTTTCCGGCCGTGCGACTCCTGATGCCGGTCACAGGGGTGTTGCCGACGTTGCTGACGGTGCGGGTGACGCGACCGGCATTTCTGGCAGCGTCGCTGATCGTGCGGGTGGCGCGGCAGGCGCTTCCGGCGGTGCAGGCGGCACAAATGCCTCCGGCCGCCCAGAAACTGACGCTGCTCACCCTGCGGCCGACGCGGGTCGCCGGGTAGCGCCCGAGCCCACCCCGACGTCGGCCGCCGCCGACCAGCAGACCTCCTCGGCCGGCGCGAGCCTTTCCGCTCCCGCAGCCGACGCGGGCCGTTCAGCCCCGGCAACGGACGCGAGTCTTTCGACCCCTGCCGCGGACGTAACGCCGTCGGCTGCCCCAACCACCAACCGTCCGAGCTGGGCGGCCGGTCTGACCCGCCCGTCTCCGGCAGCCGGACGGTCGGCGTCCGTAGCCAACGGCAGCGCTCAGCTCGCGGGCTTCGATGCGGGGCGGAGCAACAGCGGCGAAACGAGCCACCCAGCCCCCGCGACGTCCGGACCGGCCACCTCGGCAATGGCTGAGCCCGCAACGTCGGCGAACGCCGGCCCGGCGACCCACGCCTCGGACGCGAACCGGCCGGCCGGCAACGCCTCCCGCGCTGACGCCGACCGATCAGCCGGTTCCGGCGCCCCAGCCGACGCCGGCTTCCGGGCCGACGCCGATCGCAGCGCCGGCACCGAATTCCAGGCCGACGCGGGAGTCGCAGCTGACGCCCTGCGCCCCGCGACAGCGGGCCGGGCCGGCGCGCGGACGGGCGAGTCGCGCCGGGCGGCCGCCAAGAGCGGCACCGAGCCGGCCATCCCAACCGCCAGTGGGGTCCGCCCGGCAGCCGACTTCGGCACCGAGCAGGTTGCCCAGAGCAACCGCCCGCTGCAGACTTCCGAGCCGCGCCCTCGGAACCGGACGGTCGACGCGCCGTCCGCCGATGTCGACGAAGCGATTCCGGCAGTCGACGCCGGCAACCCGGTTGTCACGGCGCCCACATCGGCTGAGGGCGCCGGTCCGGCCACTGCGGCGGCCGACGCCGGTTCGCCGGCGGCCGATTCGGTCGGTCCTGAGCGGGCGGCGGAAGGCGGCGAGGAGTCCGGCTCCGGAACTGCGCACGCCACGACCGCCCCGGCGCCGCCCCGGCCCACCGTTCCTCGGCCGCCCGCTCCGACGCGTCCGATCGTTCCGTCGCCGGCGCGGCCCGGAACCTCGGCGCAGCCGGCCAACGGCGCTGCCGTGAACGGCGGCGGGCCGGTTCGGCCGGGCAGCCCGGTGCCGGCCGGGGCGTCCGCTTCTCAGCAGCCGGGGCCCCGGGGTGCGGCTGCCACCAATGGCGTGTCGCAGGCGACGGCTCCGGGCCGCCGCGCGGAGGCTTCGGCGGTCACGCACGCCCGCGACCGCGTGCCCGCAGATGAGTCGCATGTTCCCGCCACGGCGTCGGGAGCGGACGGGGTGGGTTCGGCCGGGGACGGTGCGGCCGACGGCCGTACGCCGGGACCGGGCAGCCCGTCCTCGGGCGGGTCGGACGTCGGTGACTCGCAGGGCGGGACCGAAGAGCACGAGGCGCCGGGAGCCGAGCGTGACCCGGTCGAGGGACGGCCGGCGGCCTCTTCCCCGCACCAGCGGTCCAAGCCGACGGCGGCCACCGCCGACGGCGAGCCGGCGGGCAAGGAGTCCGGGCGCCGGGGCGCGGGGCGGCCCGAGCCCGAACGGGACCTGATGGCGCAGGCGCAGAGCCGGATCGAAGGGGGCGTGACGTCTTCGTTCTCGGGACGGCTGCCCGGCGGTGGCGCGGGACGGCCGGCGCCCGCGGCGTGGCGCAAGGCCGCTCAGACGGTGGCGGCTCGAGCGGCCGCCGCGGCCGAGGTCGGTTCGGAGCCGGCCGCGGACACGCTCGACGACGAAACGGCCGTACCCGCCAAGACGGCCAAACCGAAGGCCAGGACGACCCGTACGCGAACCGTGAAACCCAAGCCCGACGCCGAGGCCGAGGCCGAGAAGCCGGCCAAGTCCGCCGCTGCGGCGAAGACGAGGTCGACCACGGCCAAGGCCCCGGCGGCCAAGGCGACCCCCGCGAAGACCCGGGCGACGGCCAAGACCGCCACCCCGGCCAAGCCCGCCGCCCGCTCCACCGTCAAGCCGGCGACCGCCGTGACTCGTCCCACCCGCCCGGCACCCGACGTGCCGGTGCGCACGAGCACGGGGGCCATCCCGGCCGGTAGTGGCACCCCGGCCGGCTGGCTGGCCGCGTACCAGAAGGAAGCGGCCGAACTGCTCGCCGGCAACACCGAGCGTCGCCGGCGCCGGATCACCGCGGCGGGCCCGATCGACCAACCCCAGGAACAGCACCAGGACGAGGACCAGGAACGCCCGTCGGGCCGTCGCCGCCCGGCGCCCGGGGCGCAGCCCGAAAGCTGATCCTCGAACACCCGGACCGGGCCCTCCGCGCTGCCTGCGCGGAGGGCCCGTTCTGTGTCGGAACAAGCACAGCTGAAAGGGCCCTCCGCGCTGCCGACGCGGAGGGCCCTTTCCCGGGGGAACGGAGTAACCGATAGGGGGCTTCGTCCGTTAAGCCCAGTTTAGCCGTTCAGCGGCACGAGTGGGAGTTCATCGCCCGAAAGCGGACAAACCACGTGACTGCGTGGGTTGTGTCCGGGCGGGTGTCTCGAAAAGACGAGACACCGGTCCACGCGGTCGCGGCGTAGGCTGTCCGGGTGGCTGATCATTTGGTGTGGATCGACTGTGAGATGACGGGCCTCGACCTGGGCAAGGACAAGCTCATCGAGGTGGCCGCGCTCGTCACCGATGCCGATCTGAACGTGCTGGGCGAGGGCGTCGACCTGGTCATCCACGCCGACGACGCGGCGCTCGACGCGATGCCGCCCGTGGTGCGCGACATGCACGCCAAGTCCGGGCTCACCGAAGAGGTGCGCCGGTCGGCGATCACCATGGCCGAGGCCGAAGAGGCCGTTCTCGCGTACATCCGTGAGTTCGTCCCCAACCCGCGCTCGGCCCCTCTGTGCGGCAACTCGATCGCCACCGACCGCGGCTTCCTGGCCCGCGACATGCCCGCGCTCGACTCGTTCCTGCACTACCGCATGATCGACGTCTCCTCGATCAAGGAGCTGTGCCGCCGCTGGTACCCGCGCGTGTACTTCGGCCAGCCGGCCAAGGGTCTGGCCCACCGGGCCCTGGCCGACATCCGCGAGAGCATCCGCGAACTCGAGTACTACCGCCGTACGGTCTTCGTCCCCCTGCCCGGCCCCGACGTCGAGTCGGCCAAGGCGATCGCCGCCGAGCTGTAGCGCCGCCGGACTGAAGCGCCGCAGGGCTGCCCAGCAGGGCAAACTGGTCACCCGACCGTGCCGGTAACCCGCTGGACGGGCACCGCCGGAGTTCGGCTATGCTTGTCCGGCACCACGGGGTTGGTTCCTCGTGCGCAATGGTGGTCGTAGCTCAGTTGGTAGAGCACCTGGTTGTGGTCCAGGGGGTCGCGGGTTCAAGTCCCGTCGATCACCCCAAGCGGTAACGAAGGCCCGGTCACGCTGACCGGGCCTTCGCTTTTTTCCGTACGGCGACTCGCAGCGCCGTCCGAGGCCGAGAATCACAGCGAGGCGCCGAGCCGAGCCCCCGACGAAGCCCGCCGCCCGCCGTGCCGGGTCGCGCGATCAGCCGGCGACGAACGTCAGGCGCCGTGATAGAAGTACTGCCCCAGCCCCACCGTGAAAATGGTGATCCCGTAGAGCGCGTGCTCGACGGAGACCACGAGCAACGATCCGGTCCTCTGGTAGCGCCGGGCGAACAGCCAGCCGCCCGCGACGGTGGCCACGACCGCGATGACGTTGCCGAACAGCAGGTGCGCGAAGCCGAACGCCACGGCGCCGGCCGCTGCGGCCCGCTTGCCGGTGCCGAGCACCCGTTCGTAGCGGTGGAGCAGGAACGCGCGGTAGAGCAGCTCCTGCGGATAGACCGAGACCAGCGGGTAGAACACGATGATCAGCAGCCAGAGCCTCGGGTTCTCGCGTGGCAGCGCGAACAGGTTGTCCCGGTCGAAGAGGGCCACCGCGCCGACGGTCAGGGCCGAGACGAGCCGGCTGAACAGCAACCGGCCCGCAGGTGAGCATCCGGCCACGCGGACCGACCGGACCGATGAGTTCGACCGTCGCGCCGGGTCATCAGAGCACACCGAACTCACGGAGCGGAGAATCCCATGATCGAGCTCAGCCCGGATCGAGCCCGCCGGGCGATCGTCGAACACACGGGCCGTATGGCCGAGGCGGCCGCCTCGGCCGGGCCGGGTGCCGCCGTGCCCACGGCCCCGCAGTGGACCGTCACCGAACTGGTCGAGCACGTCGGTCAGACACAGAACTGGGTCGCCGAGATCATCGAGCGGCGCATCACCGATCCGGCCGGGCTGCCCGCGGAGATGGCCGTCCTCCCCGTCGATCCCCATGACTGGCCGACGTGGCTGTCGGAGTCCGCGCAACGGGTCGTGGACGCGTGTTCCGACGGCGCGCTCGACGCCCCCGTGTTCAACGCCGCGGGCGACGAACGCACCGGCGGGCGGTTCTGGCTTTCCAGCGTGCTCAACGAGACCGTCGTTCACGGCTTCGACGCCGCCGCCGCGGCGCACCGGCCGCCCGACATCGAGCCGGACGTCGCCGCGGCGCTCATCAGCAACCACTTCAAGATGCTCACCTCGCCCACGTGGCAGATGTACCGGTCCGAGTCCGCCGACGCGATCCGGGGCGCCGGCCAGACCCTGCAGTGGCAGGCCACCGACGCCGCGGAAGGCTGGTTCATCGAGCGGCGGCCCGACGGGGCGACGTGGCAGCCCGGCACCCGGAAGGCCGACGTGACGGTGACCGGCCCGGCCCAGTCGCTGCTGCTGATCCTGACCCGGCGACTGCCGCTCGCCGGCCACGGAGCCGTCGACGGCGACGCCGCCCTCGCTCAGCACTGGCTCGACCGCACGGCCCATGTCGCCGACTGAACAGTCCTCAGTGGAGCGCGGTGTGCAGGGCGTCCTCGCCCTGTCCAGAGCCGGCAAGACGGTTCATGGATCCACGATGGACGGTGGTGCTGAAAGGGATGGTGCCGGCAAAGCCCTGAGCCCTTCCAGCAGCCGTGAGGCGTCCTCGGTCAGATCGCCGCCGGGGAAGTCCGGGAAGTAACCGTGGCGCCGGGTCCACCAGCGGACGTACCGCTCGAGCTGGCGGCGCGTGGAGTCGATCGGCACGGGACCCTCGGCCCGGCGGGCCAGCTCGGCCAGCTGGTGCTCCGCCTGCGGCAGGGCCGGGGGCAGACCGGCCAGCGGCGCGAGCAGATAGAGCTCGGCCAGTGATCCGGGCGCCCAGATGTCGTCGTCCGCCTCGGCCGCCTCGACAGCGGCGTACCACTGACCGGGCCGCCCGATGCGGCCGGTGAGCGCCGCCTCGATCGAGAGCGCCTGCACCCCGTGCCAGTGGGTGGAAAGACTGCTGGTGAAGCCCCGCAGGTACCAGCGGCGGGCCTCACGCAGCGCCACCCGGGCTCCGTCGAGGTCGTCGCGGTGGAACGAGAGCTCGGCGTACCGCTTCTGGGCGCTGCCGAGGATGCCGAGGTTCTCGAGCCGGGCCGCCTCGGCCGGCGCTGCCTCGCCCTCCCCGACGTAGCGGGTCAGCGAGGCGATCCGCGACCGCAGCTGCTCGGCCACCGTCTCGAACGCGGCCGGGTCGGTGATGCCCTCGTTGACCAGCCGGTCCGACCACAGCTGGGCGGTGCGCAGCGACGCCATCTCGGCCTGCATCGCCACCTCGTACAGCCTGTCCTGGTAGTCCTCGGGCAGCTGCACGTACGCGACCAGGCTGGCCCAGTCGTGCTTGGTGTCGGCGCCCTCGGTGTGCAACCGGCGGCGGGTGCGGTGCAGGGCGGTTCGCACATCACCGCCGGCCAGCAGCTCGCCGTAGAACTGCCGGACGAACGTGATCGAGCCGGCGAAGGTGAGCGGGAACTGCGAGGCCAGCACGACCGGCACACCGGACTCGTGCAGCTCGTGGGCCAGGCTGCCGCCGCCGGTCACGCTGTTCGACTGGTTGCCGCCGTCGCACACCGCGAGGGTGACGACGACCGGGCCGGGCTCGATCGACTGGATCATCGCCCGCAGCTCGTCCGGCGTGACGTCGGCCCGTGTCTTGTCGTCGTCGGCGAACAGCGCGACGCCGAACTCGGGCTCGAACTGGTCGCCGACGTTGCTGCCGTGGGCCAGCACATGCAGGTGGGTGTACGGGCGGCCCTCGCCCACGGCAGCCCGCGCGGCCGCGGCGATCCGGCCCAGACTCGCGCGGTCCAGGGTGGTGAGCACGCGGCGGTTGTCGCGGACGGCGTCCTGCATGCCCTCGATCGGCAGGGGCTCGCTCCACGGCTTGAGCGCCTCGCGCAGCGCCGTCCGGTGCTCGCCCACCGGCACCGGCTTGCCCGCTCCGGGCAGGGAGGCCGCGGCGAACAGCACGCGCGGCGTCGACCACCAGACGTGGCGGGCGCCGTGCAGGCCGGTGCGCACCCGGCGGGTCAGCACGAGCGGGGGATCCGACACCGCGAACACCGGGCGGTCGTCGGCGTCCCGGGCGAGTTCGAACGGCAGGGCGCTCAGCTCGGCCGCGTTGGTCACCAGGTCGATCTGGACCGGCTCGTCCGGGCTCTCGCAGACGCCCAGCACCTGGGTGACCACCTCGGCCAGGTCCCGCAGGGCCGCCTCGCGGCGGTCGGCGTCGTTCTCCATCTCGTACCGGAGGTGGTCGAGCCGGCGCAGGAAGTCGCTGTGGCGGATCGGGATGTGCACCTCGGCGACCGGCTCGTTGCCGCGCGCCCGCAGGTACCGGTCGCCCATCCGCAGCATTCCCGAGTCGGGGGAGTCGAAGCGGAAGAACTCGATCAGCTCGGACCGCATGTCAGAGGTCGTCCTCCGGGTCGCCCGAGGCCTCGTACTCGATCTCGTCGTCCGGCTCGCCGGTGTGCAGGATGTCGGTGCCGCCGGTGAACTGCCGCAGCTTGAACAGGCGCAGCCCGACGACGCCGGTCGCGCCGATCACCTCGAGGCCGGCCGCCGACTCGCCGGAGAGCGTGATGCCGCCGGTGGCCTTGCCCAGCTCGAGGAGGCGCAGCACGTCGGCTGTGGCGCTGAGCTCGAAGGTCGAGTTGGCCTTGCGCGACGAGATGACCGTGCAACCCTGGCCCGTGTACGTCGAGAAGACCACCTTGTGCCGGCGGCGCCAACCCTCGACCTCGCGCAGCGCGGCGCCGACCCGGGCGACATCCTCGATCGAATCGACGGTGAGCACGGGCGCGTCGACGTAGAACGAATCCGACGCCGAGAACTCGATGCGGATCGAGGCCTCGAGGTCGACCTGCGGGATGTTCGGCACCTCGGCGCCGGCGACGAACCTCGTCACGCGTACGCCGTCGGACCGGAACCGCAACCGGGCCGGCGCGCCCGAGGCGGTGGCGAAGGTGATCCCGTACTCGGCGATGTTGCCCGTCTTGACGAAGACGCCGTCACTGATCACGCCGTAGTCGCCCAGCGCGAACGTGTTGGTCACGGGCACCCACGCCGCGTGCACGTCGAGCTCGGAATGCAGAATCTGGCCGAACTTCCTGGCGGTGCCCATGCGGCTCATCCTGGCCCGCTCCGCGTCCGTGCACAACGGACCGGCCGGGCGATGTGACCCGCGCGCTATAGATTGACAGCCTTAAATGGTCGCTCGGCACGGTCCGGGCCGACCGGGTGCTCTACGCCACGATGACCGGAACCGATGTCGCGCTCTACCGGCTCACCAGCACCTACGCGACCCTGTCGAGCCGCTACGGGGTCACCGCGCTGACCATCGCGAGCAGCCGCCCGTCCGACGGCGCGAGCATCGCCATCCCGTCCAGCTACTGGAAGCGGATCGGGAACTGCAAGATCGACGGCTTCGTGCCCCAGCTGCGTGAGGGCGAATGGACGTGGCGCGACTCGATCCGCTACGACACGGCCTGCGACACCATCCACGGCACGTCCGGCTCCCCGATCGTGGACGCCGCCACCAACCAGATCGTCGGCATCAACAACACCGGCAACGACGACGGCGAGAGGTGCACCCTCAACAATCCGTGCGAGGTAGCCGCGGACGGCACCACGAAGGCGTTCCAGGGCCAGAGCTACGGCGAACAGACCTATTGGTTCACCACGTGCCTGACCACGAGCCGCACGATCGACCTGAACAGGTCCGGCTGCCTGCTGACGAGGCCGTGGCCCGGGCTCAGGCGACGCAGAACTCGTTGCCCTCGGGGTCGAGCATCTCCACGTGGCCGAGTTGGTCGCCGTAGTGGTGGTCGCGGACCTCGGTCGCGCCGGCCGCGCGCAGCTCGGCGACCCTGGTTCGGATGAGGCGCTCGCGGGCGGGCATGTCCCACGGGGGCTCGCCGGCCACCCGGATGTCGATGTGGAGGCGGTTCTTGCTGGTCTTCGGCTCGGGCACCCGCAGGAAGCTGATCGCCGGGCCGCGGCCCCCAGGGTCGATGAGCGAGGCGCCGTCGGGGTCGTCGTAGCCGGGCTCGGCGATGTAGCCCAGCGCCGTCGCCCAGAAGGCGGCCAGCCGGTGCGGATCGGCGGCGTCCCCGCCGAGGGTCCAGTGCGTCGACATGTCCTGCACGTTAGCCCGGCCAGGCGGGCGGCACAGGCCCGAACCGGGGCCGGGGCAGGGTCAGCGCCACGCGGCGGCGAACGTGGGCTCTGCGGCGGGCTGGGCCTCGGTGAGGCCGGCCGGCAGGTGGCGGTGCAGTTCGGCGGCCCGGGTGGTGGCCAGCCAGGACTCCTGACGCAGGCTGTCGCGGGTGCGGCGGGCCAGTTCGGCGTCGTGGGCGGCGGCACGCTCGGTGGCCACGGCGCGCTCGTAGTGGTCGCGCAGGTGGCCGGCGGCGGCGCGGAAGACGACCAGTTCCTGCTCCAGCGGGTGCAGGCGCGCATCCCAGCCGGCCCGACCGGCCAGGGCGTCGGCCACCGCCGCGGCCGGCAGCCAGCCGTTGTCGGCGGCGGTGCGGACGGCCTTGTGCAGGAAGCGCTCGCGGGCCGCGTACTCGGTGGGGGTCTGCGCGCTCCACGGGATGCCGAAGGCGGCCCCGGCCCGGCGGGTGCGCAGCCGGGCGTCGGCGTCCAGCCAGGCCTGCCAGGCCTCGGTGACCTCGTCGGACGCCAGTTCCCAGCGCTCCTGCCAGCGCTCGGCGGCCAGCGCGGCCCGGTCGGCGGCGACCCGCACCTCCTCGGCGAACTGGGTGGCCGCGATGGCCTCGAGGGCCAGTTCGCGGCGCTCCTCGGTGCGGTCGCGCAGCCACGAGAACGTCTCGCGCAGCGCCTGCAACGGGTTGGCCATCGCCCGCGGGCTGGCCAGCAGCAGCATGGCCGGCAGGGTGAGGATCCACAGGGTCACCCAGATGGCCGCCGGGGCCGGGGTGGTCAGCAGCATTTCGGCAACAACGTTGTTCATCGCCAGGAAGTCCTGTCCGCTCGGAGATGTCGGGCTGTGCGCCGACGAGGGCGCGAGTGGGGTGCAACGAGGCCGACGAGGGGACGAGAATCCGCTCCGCCGAAGGCCGTTCAGCTCCGCGCGGGCCGGAGCACGAGGGCAGCCGGAGGCACGGAGGCGGCGACCACGGGCACGGCCGCGAGGGCCGTCAGCGCGTGATCAGGCGGAGTGGAGAGGCGGGGCGCGGGAGCCGGAGACACCGGCGGTGCGCTGCGCCCGGAGAGCCCGCGTACGGTCGGCGACGGGCGCCGCCGTACGGGTTTCTGCCTCGACCGGCTCGGTGGCCGGAGTGTCGGCAGTGGAATCCGCGGCGGGGGCGGTGTGCGCCACGCCCGCGGAGGAAAGCACCTGTGATGTCGTCTGCGGCGCGGTCAGGCCCAGCGTCAGCAGCAGGAGCAGAAGTGGCAACGACCGCAGCAGAGCGCCGCGGACTGAGTTCGTTGCCATGCGTCCCAATCTACCCACTCGGGCACGAAAGGACAGACGCCACTCCGGATGATCAAGCGTGGGGATGCGGAACCCGCACCCCCACGCCCGACGGTCAGCCCACCCGGCAGCTCAGCGACGGCCAGTTCCAGTTACCGCCGTGCTGAATGGTGAGGCCGAACGTGTTGCCGTTCCCGTTGGGCCGCGCCGTCATCACCAGGCCGGTGCTGTCGTAGCTGACCGAGGCGTTCCAGGTGGCGAGGACCCGCTGCGGCGAGCGCAGGGTCACGGTGACGACCCAGTTGGTGGCGCCGTTCACGGTCACCGAGCCGTTGAAGCGGTCGGACCACTGCTGGCCGGCGGTGTAGGTGGTGGTGCAGGCGCCGCTGGTGGGCGGGGGTGTGGTCGTCGGCGGAGTGGTCGGGCCGGAGCCGCCGTCGGGGGCCACGGCCCGGCCGGTGGAGGGCGAGATCGTGCCGGCGCACAGGCCGCGCTGGGCCAGGCCGGCCGCGATCTGCGGGATGGCCGCGATGGTCGTCTGGTAGTTGTCGTGCATCAGGATCAGCTGGCCGTTCGTCAGCCGCGAGGCGGCCTGCACGATCTGCGCGGTGCTCGCCCCGTTCCAGTCCTGCGAGTCGACATCCCAGGTGACCGTGCGCAGCCCGAGCGCCGAGGCGGCCGACTGGAGCGTCCCGTTGGTCTCGCCGTACGGGGGCCGGAAGATCGTCGGGGTGCCGCCGCCGGCGTTGCGGATGGCCGTCTGGGTGCGCGACAGCTCCGACGACATGGCGGACTGGCTCAGCGTGAGCATGTGCGGGTGGGTGTAGCTGTGGTTGGCGACCCACATGCCGGCCGACACCTGGGCCGCCACGAGGCCGGGATTGGCCGCCGCGTTCTGGCCGGTGTTGAACATCGTGGCCCGCAATCCGTTGCTGCGCAACGTGTTCAGCAGCGACGTGGTGGTGCCCGGGTTGGGCCCGTCGTCGTAGGTGAGGCCCACGTAGCCGTTGGCGCAGCTGGCGGCGGCTTGCGCCGGGGGGATGAGGGCGACCGCGCCGGCGCCGGCCAGCAGCGCCGCCGCGACGGTCAGTAACAGGGATCGAGGACGGATCACGGGGGACTCACCTTCGTCGGTTTCGGGGGAGTGTGACGGCGGACAGCCGGTGGAAGCCGTCCGCCGTCACGCGATCGACGATCGTCGTTGGATCCATCTTGGGAGCGCGTCCACGATCCGTCAACCTTTAACTTCCGGCGGATTATCGGCTGGTGGAGCCGCTGATCATGGTTACAACTAATCCGAAACTTTCGGTCATCTGACGGAAAGCAGGTCGGTCAGGTCGTCCACCCTGGCCCGGCCCTGAAGCGTGCCCGAGCCGGCGTCCAGCCAGGCCACTGCGTTCTCGCCTCCGGCATAGAGCCGCGATCCGTCGGGGCTGAGCCGCAACCCGCGTACGGCCGACGGCAGCACCCACGTCGCCAGGACCTGATCGGTGGTGCGATCGAGCGCGTGCACGGCTGCGCCGTCGGCGGCCAGCAGCCGGGCGTCCGGGCTGAAGACGAGGCTCGCTGCGCCCCGGCCGGCCGCGATCCGAGCCACCCGCTCGATCTGCAGCGTTTCGGTGTTCGCATGCGCGATCGACCCGGATGCCGTGTCCAGCACCGCGAGCCGCGACCCGTCGACCGCCAGCGCGTGCCCCTCGGCCGGCCCCTGCCCGAACGGATCGGGCAGGTCGAGGCAGTACGCCCAGCGCTCGGTCAGGTGCAGCACGTGGACGAACGCGTGCACGTGGCTGCGGGTGCCGTTGAGCAGATTGCGGGTGTGCTGGTGCTCGGGCTGGTGGGTGTAGAGCGTGTACAGCGTCTGCCTGTCCGGCGAGTACACCGCCTGCCGTCCACGGCCCTGCATCTGTTCCTCGGCGCCCGCGGGCACGGGCGTCTTGTTCCGCGTGAGCAACGGGTGCAGCTTGCCGTCGTTGAAGTCCAGCAGCCGTACGCGGTAATGCCCGGGCCGATCGGCGGGCAACCAGTCGAGCACGAACAGGCCGGTGCCGTCGGACGTGAAGGCGTCCGGCTCGACGCAGCCCGGCAGGTTGAACTTCTGTCGCCGGCCGGACCCGATCACCAGCAGGCCCGAGGTGGTGCGGGCGGCCGGCGGCTCGCCCGGCGGAGTCGTCAGCAGGACACACAGATCCGACGACTCGGCAACCACCCGGGGCACCCACCCACCCCCGATCGACTGCTTCTGGGCGGGTGCCCCGGTCGCCGCGTCCACCCGCACGAGGCTGTCGCCGGCGACGGCGTACGCGCTGTGGCCGGACCGGCTCAGCACCGACTGCGCGCCGATCGGGCGCACCTCGGTCCCGCTGAGCCGCACGACCCCGGAACGGCTGCCTGCCAGCAGCACATCGGGCACCGAGGACGGCAGTGCGGCGGCTGCCTCGCGCTCGCGGCAGCCGGCCAGGGCGGAGGCGGCGAGCACGCCACCGGAGAGCGTCAGGAACGAGCGGCGTGTGGTCATGTCTTGCAGACACCACAACTTCGCATCGGGTTCCGGGAACCGTTCCGCCGCGGCCGGTGTCAGTGCAGTGTCGGTGCGAATAAGGAGCCGAGGCTGAGAGAGGCCATCGAGATCGACGATGCGACGGCGGTGAGCCGGACGCGGGGTGGCGACCTGGGGGCGTACGAGATCCTGGTCGCCCGCTACACCGTGCCCGCGCACCGGGCCGCCGTGCTGCTCGGCGCGGGTGACGACGCCGACGACGTGGTGCAGGAGGCGCTGGTGAAGGCGTACCGGCAGTTGTCGCGCTACCGCGGCGAGTCCGGCTTCCGCCCGTGGCTGCTCGCGATCGTGGCCAACGAGACGCGCAACCTGCACCGGTCCCGCCGGCGCCGTGACGGCCTGGCCCTGCGCGCCGCCTCGGCGTCCGAGCCGCTGCCGGACGCGCCCGACCCGGCCGACACCGTGCTGGCCCGCGAACGCCGGGAAAGGCTGGTCGACCGGCTGCGGCTGCTCGACCGGCGCGATCAGGACGTGCTCGTCTGCCGCTTCCTGCTCGACCTCAGCGAGCAGGAGACGGCGGCGGCGCTGGGTGTGCCCAAGGGCACGGTGAAGTCGCGGACCTCGCGGGCGCTGGCCCGGTTACGCGAGCATCTGCGGGCCGAGGAGGTGCCCGGTGCCTGAACGCGACGACGACCTGATCGCCGAACTGCGCGGCCTCGACGGCTGGCTGGCCGTGCCCGAGGCGGCCGACCAGCGGGTGGCCGTCCGCGAGCGCCTGACCGCCCGCCGGGGCAGCCGGTGGCGGGTCTGGCTCGCGGCCGCCGTGGCGGCGGTCGCCGTCACCTTCGCGGTCGAGCCGGCCCGGGCCGCGGTCGTCGACGTGGTCGCCTCGGTGCTGCGGGTGGCGGGTATCGAAGTACGCCGGGAAGCCGCCCCGCCGATTCCCCAAGCAAGCCCCAGCCCGCTGCCCTCGGCCGGTGCGGTCAGCCTCGAGGTGGCGAAACAGCGGGCTCCGTTCGTCGTGCGGATGCCGGCCGCACTCGGTCCGCCCGAGGGCGTCGAGATCGCCGACCCCGACGACAACGGGCTGCCCCGGGTGGTCAGCGCCCGCTATCGCGACGGCACGGTGCGGTTCGACCAGTTCGACGGGTCCGCCGGCGCCTTCTTCAAGCAGGCGCGTGAGGCCGAGTGGGTCGAGCTGGGCGGCGACATGGCGATCTGGCTGCCCGGCCCGCACACGCTCACCTACGTCGACCGCACCGGGGCCGAGCGCAGCGCGACCGCCCGGCTGGCCACGCCCACCCTGATCTGGGAGCGGGGTCAGGTGACCTACCGGCTCGAGGGCTTCACCAGCCTCGACGACGCCCGCGCGGCCGCCCTGTCACTTTCTTGACCAAGGTCGTTCAGGGGCTGTCCACATCGCGCCATGTCGTCTCTGCGGCACCGCGAAGACCTCCCGGCCGGACATCGGCGCACTTCAAAATGCGTGGCAACCCCACGCTAAGGAGTCGGCCTTGTCACCACACAAGCGCCTCACCCGCGCACTTGCCGGCGTCCTGATCGGAGCCGGCAGCGTCGCCGGGTTCCCCCCAGGACCCGCCGCTGCCACCCCGGCCGCACCAGCGCCCGCTCGCGCCGCAACCCCTCCGGCCGCGCAGGCGATCACGCTCGTCACCGGCGACCTCGTCCAGCTGGCTCCGGCCGGCGAGGGCCGGGTGGCGGCGACGGTGCGGCCGGGCCCCGGTCGCGAACGCATGTCGTTCACGACCACCGAGACCAAGGACGGCATCCGGGTCGTCCCGCGCGACGCTGTGCCACTGATCGCCGACGGACGCGTCGACGCGGAGCTGTTCGACGTGCAGCACCTCGTCGACGAGGGCTACGGCGACGCGGCCAGCCCGACTCTGCCGCTGATCGTGCAGTCGTCGCCGGGCGCCCGCGCCCTGAGCGCCGCCCCGGGCACCGATCTGCCCAGCCTCGGCGCCGTGGCCGTGCGCGCCGACAAGAAGTCGCTCGCGGACTTCTGGCGTACGCAAGCGGGCGCCGGAACCGGCTCACGCACCGCACCCACCGGCAAGATCTGGCTCGACGGCAAGGTCGAGCCGGTGCTCGATCGCAGCACCGCGCAGATCGGCGCGCCGGATGCCTGGAAGGCCGGCCTGGACGGCGCCGGCGTCAAGGTGGCTGTGCTCGACACCGGCGCCGACCAGACCCACCCCGACCTGTCCGGGCGCGTTCTCGAGGCCCGCGACTTCAGCGGTAGCAACACCGGCACGACCGACCACTTCGGACACGGCACGCACGTGGCGGCCACCGTCGCGGGCTCGGGCGCCGGAGCGAACGGCACCCGGAAGGGTGTGGCGCCCGGCGCACGGCTGCTGATCGGCAAGGTGCTCGACGACAGCGGATCCGGCTACGAGTCCGGCATCATCGCCGGCATGGAGTGGGCGGCCGGGACCGGCGCCAAGGTCGTCAACATGAGCCTGGGCGGCGGCGCCACCGACGGCACCGACCCGATGAGCGCGGCCGTCGACGAGATCAGCGCGGCCACCGGCGCCCTCTTCGTGGTGGCGGCGGGCAACGAGGGTCAGGACTACACCGTCGGCACGCCCGGCGCGGCGCCCTCGGCCCTGACCGTGGGCGCGGTCGACCGCGACGACCGGATGGCCGAGTTCTCGAGCCGGGGCCCGCGCTTCGGCGACGAGGGCCTGAAGCCGGAGATCACCGCGCCCGGCGTCGGCATCGTCGCCGCCCGCGCCGAGGGCACCGCGATGGGTGACCCCGTCGACGCGCTCTACACCGCGGCCAACGGCACCTCGATGGCCACGCCGCACGTGGCCGGCGCGGCCGCCATCATCGCCCAGCAGCACCCGGACTGGACCGGCGCCCAGATCAAGGACGAACTGGTCAGCACGGCCAGGACCCAGGCCGAGACCTCGGTCTACGCGCAGGGCGCGGGCCGGGTCGACCTGACCCGGGCCACCACCCAGCAGGTGCACGCGACCGGGGTGGCCGACTTCGGGCTGCGCGCCCTCGACGAGACCCCGGCCAAGGTGGAACGAACCGTCACCTACACCAACACGGGCGCCGCCCCGGTGACGCTGACCCTGAGCAAGAACGTCGCCGCGATCAGCCTCTCGGCGGCCACGGTGACCGTTCCGGCCGGCGGCGCCGCCGATGTCACGCTCACCTTCGACATCGCCGCGGCCACCCCCGGCCAGTTCAGCGGCTGGCTCACCGCCACCGGACCGGGCGACGTCAAGGTCACCACGGCGATCGGCGGCACTCTGGACAAGGAACGCCACCTGGTCACGTTCAAGGCCGTGAACCGGGCCGGGGAGCCCGCGGCCGTGCCGGTGCTGCAGGCGTTCGGTGACGAGCACCGCTACGACATCCTGAACTACCTGATGACGGGTCAGGAGAAGACGTTCCAGGTGGGTGCGGGCGACTACCTGGTCGACGCGACCATCCAGGACGGCGACCGCTCGGACGAGCAGGACAACCTCATCACCATCCCGGAGCTCAGGGTCGACCGCGACCTGACCGTGGTGCTCGATGCCCGTACGGCCAAGCCGATCCGCATCGAGACGCCCAAGCCGGCCGAGCAGCAGACGGTGGAGAGCTACTACGCGCACCGGGTCACCGGCGCCGGTCGCAGCATCATCAACGGCTTCATGAACTTCAGCACGATCCAGAAGATCAACGTGACGCCGACCGCGAAGCTCCGTGCGGGCAGCTACGAGTTCTCGTCGCGCTGGCAGCTGGTCGCTCCGCTCGCGCAGGCGACCATCCCGGGCGTCACCGGGGAGCTCGACATCAATCCGGTCGTGACCTCCCCGATGTACGACGGCACGCGCCGCTTCGACCTCGTGAAGGGCCTCGGCGGCAAGGTCCGCGGCAAGGCGGTCGTGATCGAGGCCGACAATCAGGAGGACGCGTCGCAGGCCGCGGCCGACGCCGGCGCCGCTCTGGCCCTGGTCGTTGTGCCCGCCGACCGCAGCGCCTGGCAGCCGTGGGAGCCCAGCAGTCCGCGACTGCCGATCCCGACCGCGCTCGTGCCGAACGACGACGGACAGCGGATCCTGGCCCGGGCCGCCAAACCCGGCGCGAGCATCTCGTTGACGCTCACCCCGAACAGTCCCTACCTGTACGACGTCTTCCAGGTGACCAGGAACCAGGTGCCCGCGACCGGGATCGTGCACAAGGTCACCGCGGCCAACTCGCACCGGGTCACCGCGAGCTACCCGGACAACGGCGGCCTCGACTGGATCAAGGAGCAGCGCTTCGCCTGGCGCCCGGCCCAGGAGTACTCCTGGAACGACACGTACCGTCAGGTCCGCACGCCGTCGGTGCGCGAGGAGTGGGTGTCGGTCGGTGACACCGTGTGGCAGCACCAGGTGCACCATGAGTTCTCCTGGATCAGCTTCGGCGGCAGCCTGCGGGGCGGCATCGAGGAGGACCCGGTCTCGTACCCGAAGGCCGGCACCTCGTCGGAGACGTGGAACAAGCCCGTCGTCCGGCCGGCCACGCCCAGCGGCTACACCAACATCCGCGAGGGCAACACGCTGAAGTTGCGGGTGGCGTCCTTCGTGGACAGTAGCGACACGCACCACCTGGTCGAGGCGACCCCGACGACGCTCTCCCGCAACGGCGCCGAGATCGCCACGCTGAACGACGGGTGGCAGGACGTGCCGGTGCCGGCCGGGACCGCCACGTACAAGCTGGCGATGACCACCAAGCGGCTCAGCATGGACGCCGCCGACTGGCAGTACGGCACGTCCACGGCGACCGAGTGGACCTTCAAGTCGGGCGGCGCGGGCACGCTGCCGCTGCTCCAGATCGGTTACGACGCGCCGGTCACCCCGACCGGCGTGGCCACGAAGCTTCCGCATCTGCTCGGCGTCAAGGCGCCGAACGCGCGGAAGGTGAAGGTGGAGACCTCGGCCGACGAGGGCAGAACCTGGAGGACGGCCTTGACCATCGGCTCGGCGGTCGTCGTGCCGGCCGGGAAGGGAACGGTGTCGCTGCGGGTGACCGCCTCCGATCGGTCCGGGAACTCGGTCACGCAGACCGTGATCCGGGCCTACGGCCGGGCATGAAACCGCTCGCGGAGGACCGGTGGCCGGCCTACAGCCAGCCCCGTCGGGCGGCCTGGAACGCCAGGCCGGCCCGGGTGTCCACGCCGGCCGCCTCCATCAGGCGGTCGAGCCGGCGCTGGACCGTCCGGCGGCTGACGCCGAGCTGGGTGGCGATGGACTTGTCCGGTAGCCCCGCGACGAAGAGTGACAGCAGCAGCTTGTCGGGCTCCTCCTCGGTGCCGTCGGGCAGCAGCGGAGTGGCGCGTTCCCAGTAGCTCTCGAAGAGAGCGACGAGGGCGTCGAGGAGCTCACTGGGGCGGATCAACGCCGCGGTGGGCTCCCCGACGCCGCGGGAGGCGTCGGGCACAAGCGGGCAGATCGCGAGGTTCCGATCGGCGATCGCCAGGCGTACGGGCAGGGTGGGAAGTGTCCGCGAGAGCTCGCCCAGCCGCATCGCGTCGACGATGCTGTCCAGCTCGCCGGGCTTCTCGAGCAGGTCGCGTTCGTAGATCGCCCGGTAGCGGACGCCGCGTTCCAGCGCCCCGGACTCCTCCTCGTTGTCCGGGCCCTGCATCGCTATCGGGTTGGCCCGGCAGAACCAGAGGATCTCGTCGCGGGCCGAATCCTGCATTTCCCGCAGCCGGTCCCGCAGGGCCGGTGCGCCGACCACGATCTCGACCAGGTGGTCGGAGTTCCGCCGGCGGGTGTTGGTGCGGTACTCCTCGCTGAGCGCGGCCACCATCTGCCGCGACGACTCGAGGGCCTGCTGCTCGCGCAGCAGCGTCTCGCCCAGCGCGACGTCGGCCGGCAGGGCGTGAAACAGCGGGCCGGGCGTAGCCAGGCCCTTGCGGTGCAGGGCCTCGAGCAGCGCGGAGGCCTCGGCGGGATCGAGGCCGGCCTGCGCCGCCAGATCCGTCGGGGCAGCCCCGGCCATCCGCACGAGCAGGCGGTAGGCGTGCTGCTCCGGTGTGGAGAGCAGGTCGGACACGCGGTAACTGTAGTGAGGGTTCCGAATCTTTCCGGATATCGATTTCTGGCAAACACGCAGAGCATTGATGGAAGTACGCTGAGTGTCGTCGTTGCCCCCGTCATCGATGAGGACACCGCAGCCATGACAGTGACCGCAGATGAGACAGCGCAGCCGGCGTCAGCGGCCGGCCCGCAGCAGACACCGTGCCTGGTGATCGACGTCGACGTGGCCCGTGAGCAGTACAAACGGATCGCCGACGCCTTCGCCGGGGCCCACATCCACTACGCAGTGAAGGCCAATCCCGAACTGCCCCTCCTGCAGGCGCTGGTCGCCGCCGGGTGCCGGTTCGACGTCGCCAGCCGGGCCGAGATCGACCTCTGCCTGGCCGCCGGCGCCTCTCCGGGTGACCTCAGTTACGGCCATCCGATCAAGAAGAGCGAGGACATCGCGTACGCGTACGCCCGTGGGGTACGCATGTTCGCCTTCGACAGCGAGGGCGAACTCGACAAGATCGTCCGGCATGCGCCCGGTTCCTCGGTGCTGTGCCGGGTGCTCGCCTCCAGCAAAGGGGCGCGCTGGCCGCTGAGCCGCAAGTTCGGGTGCGTGCCCGAGATGGCGGTCGACCTGATGAAAGTGGCGGCGTTGCGCGGGCTCGATCCGGCCGGCATCGCCTTCCACGTCGGGTCTCAGCAGCTCTATCCGGAAAGGTGGGAACCGAGTGTCGCCACCGCCGCGGCAATCTTCGCCGAGCTTCGCGAATCGGGCATCTCGCTCCGCATCCTGAACGCCGGGGGCGGCTTCCCGGTCTCGTACCGCACACCGGTCGCACCGATCTCGGCCTACGCGGCGGCGATCGCGGCGGCCGTGCGGCGGCACTTCGGGCTGTTCACGCCGTCGCTCATGATCGAGCCGGGCCGGTACGTGGCGGCGCCCGCCGGGGTGCTGCACACCCAGGTCGTGCTGGTCGCGCGCAAGTCCTATGACGACGACGAGCCGCGCTGGGTCTACCTCGACGTGGGCCGCTTCGGCGGGCTCGCCGAGACGGAGGAGGAAGCCATCCAGTACGAGCTGTCGACGGTCCGGGCCGGCCCGGGCGGCCCGGTGATCCTGGCCGGACCGACGTGCGACAGCGTCGACATCCTCTACCAGCACGCACCCTACGATCTCCCGCTGGACCTGGCGGCCGGCGAGGTGATCCGCATTCTGGGGACAGGTGCTTACACGGCGACGTACTCGTCCGTCGGGTTCAACGGGCTACCACCCCTGCGCACGGTGGTCCGCTGACCTCCCGTTCCTTGTCGCGGCCGTGGCTGTGCTGCTCCCGGGCACGGCCACGGCCGGCGTCTGATAGGCATGGCTCGTGTCTTCACTGCCTGAATTGACCGAGTTGGTGCGCGAGTTCGCGCGGGCGCGCGACTGGGAGAGGTTCCATACGCCCAAGAACCTCGCCATGGCCCTGGCCGGGGAGGTGGGGGAGCTGCTGGCCGAGCTGCAGTGGCTCACGCCCGAGCAGTCGGCCGCGGTGATGAGCGACCCCGAGCTGGGGCCGCGGGTGCGGGCCGAGATCGGCGATGTGACGATCTATCTCGTCCGGCTGGCCGACGTGCTCGGCATCGACCTGGTCGAGGCAGCCGCGGACAAGCTGGCCGACTCCGGTCGCCGCTACACCGTGGAGGCCGCGCGCGGCTCGGCGGCGAAGATCGCGGACTGAGTGTCCGCGCCGACGCGCCTTGCGAGACGAGACGTCTCGTCTCGCGCGGGAGGCGAGACGGATCGTCTCGTCTCGTCCGGCGCGGAGTGAGGGGACGGGCGCCGGTCACTTGAGCGACGGCATCTCGTCCCCGCAGCGACACCCTTCATTGAGAGGGTGCGGCGGTGTTGAAAGATCACGCCGCGCGCCTCACGGGATTCGCGGGGTCCTGCCTGATCGCCCTCGGCGGGCTCGGCGCGGGGGCCCTCCCGGTCGGCATCCCGTTCTTCGCCGGGCTCAAGCACGTGCGGATCGGGCTGTTCGCGGTCTACGGCGGCCTGATGCTGTTGTTGCTCGCCTGGTGGTGGCTCGGCCGGCTGAGCGCGGCCGGTGACACCCGCGCGATGTGGCGTACCGCCGCGCTCTGGGCCGCGCCCCTGCTCGTCGCGCCGCCGATGTTCAGCCGCGACGTCTACAGCTACCTCGCCCAGGGGCTGATGCTCGGCGAGGGGATGGACGTCTATCAAGCCGGGCCGTCGGCGCTGGGTGGCTTCTTCGCCGAGCAGGTGCCTACGATCTGGCAGCACACCCCCAGCCCGTACGGCCCGGTCTTCCTGCTGACCGCTCAGCTGGTCACCGCGCCGATCGCCGGGCACCTGCTGACCGGCGTGGTCGCGATGCGGTTGCTGGCCGTCGGCGGCCTCGCGCTTCTGGCGTACGTGCTGCCGACGCTGGCCACCTCGGCCGGAGTTCCGCCGCACAAGGCGCTGTGGCTCGCCGTCCTGAACCCGCTCGTGCTGATCCACTTCGTCGGCGGCGCGCACAACGACGCGCTGATGGTCGGCCTGCTCGCGGCCGGGCTGGCCGCCGCCGTCCGGAACCGGCCCCTGGTGGCGACGCTGCTGATCGTGGCGGCCGGGCTGATCAAGGCGCCTGCCGTGCTGGGCCTGGTGGCGGTCGCGGTGATCTGGGCATCGCGGATCGACGGCCGGCTACCCCGGCTGCGTGCGTCGGCGGCGGTGGGCGCCACCGCGGCCGCGGCGACCGCGGTCCTCACTCAGATCGCGGGCACCGGCTACGGCTGGATAGCCGCCCTGGATACGCCGATCTCACCGCAGAACCTCTCGTTGACCAGTGTGCTCGGCCGCTGGACGGCCGGTCTGTTGCGCGAGGACGGCGTCGGCGAGGTCTTCGCGCTGAACCTGTGGCGCTGGCTGGGCGTGCTGGCCACGCTGGTCGTCGCCGGTCTCGTCTGGGCCTGTCTCGACCGCCTGGGTCCGCTCTACGGGCTGGGATTGGTGCTGATCGCACTCGTGGCGTTCGGCCCGGCGCTGCGCCCCTGGTATCTGATCTGGGGTCTGGTGCCGCTGGCGGCAGCGGCCGGTCATCGCTGGGTGCGGCGCGCTCTGGCTGCCGTCTGCGGGGTGATGACGCTGGTGGTGCTGCCCGACGGCTTCGCTGTGGACGGCGGGGAACTGCTGCTGGCGACGCTGGGTGGCCTGGCTGGATGTGCCGCTTTCCTGGCCGTGCGCCTGGCCGCCGCTCCGGCCGCCGACCGGCTCGTCCCCGCCCGGGCCGCCCGATGACGCGCCTCCGGGTGGCGATCGTGGTGGTGGCCGCGATCGCCGTCGGCGTCTTCCTGGTCACCGTGCCGACCTTCCGTGAGTTCTTCGACCTCGGCGTCTACCGCGGCGCGGTGCGCTCGTGGCTGCTCGACGGCAACGAGCTGTACAACTTCCTCTACCAGGACACCGAGTACGGCTTCACCTATCCGCCGTTCGCGGCGCTGGTCCTGGGCCCGCTCGCGCTGACCAGCTGGCCGGTCGCGATCGCCGCGAGCATCGTCGTCAACGCGGCGGCGGTGGCCCTGCTGCTGCGCTGGTTCCTGGCCCCGGTCGTACGGCGGCACGACGGCCCTATGTGGTTCGTGTGCTCGCTGGCCTTCCTGGCGATCCTCGTCTTCGAACCGGCCCGGGACACGTTCAGCTTCGGCCAGGTCAACCTGGCCCTGCTGGTGCTCGTGCTGGCCGACCTGCGCGCCCTGACCACGGGCCGCCGCTGGGCCGGCATCGGCATCGGCCTGGCCGCCGCGATCAAGCTGACCCCCGTCGTCTTCATCGGCTACCTGATCGTGACGAGGCAGTACCGCGCCGCGGCGACGGCCACGGCCACCGCGGCCGCCGCGACGCTGCTGGCCGTGCTGGTCGCCCCGGCCACGTCGGCCCAGTTCTGGCTGACCACCCTCTGGGACACCGACCGCGTGGGCCGCCTCGAATACGTCTCCAACCAATCGCTGCGCGGCGTCGCCGCCCGCCTCGAGCTGCCCTCGGCCTGGTGGCTGGCCGCGGTCGCGCTGATCCTGGCCGTGTGGTTCCTGCGCGTACGCCTGCTCCGCAACGCCCCCGACCACGCGGCCGGCTTCGCCGCCACCGGCGCAGTCGCCTGCCTGATCAGCCCCGTGACGTGGGTGCACCACCTGGTCTGGCTGCTGCCGGCGTTGTTCCTGCTGGTGGACGCTGCCCTGCAGTCCCGCTCCCGCCCCCGCCTGGCCGTCCTGGCCGCCACCTACGTGATCCTGAGCAGCAGCGTGGTCTGGCTCTGGTGGGCCGGCGCCGACGGCTTCGCGGCCGCGATCGGCAGCAACACGTACGTCTGGATCAGCATCGGCCTGCTGCTGACCGTTCCCTTCCGAACCGCCGTCCCGGCCCCGCCCCCGTCGGACCTTCTCACCAGGTGAGTAATGGGTGCAAAGCGCCCGCGCCAAGAGTCGGCCCAGTCGACTGACGTATGGCCCTCGGCGGTGAAGCGCCTACATTCGGAGAGGTCAAAACGATCTTCAGCGAAAAGGGACAGGACCGTTGAACCCTGTGGTCGAGGTCGAGAACCTCACGAAGTCGTTCCCGGCCGCCCGGGGCCGGCCCGTGCCGGTGCTGCGCGGCATCAGCCTCCAGGTGCCGCCGGGGCAGTTCCTGGCGGTGGTAGGGCCCAGCGGCTCCGGCAAGTCCACATTGCTCTACTGCATGTCCGCGCTCGAGGTGGCGACCAGCGGCCGGGTGCGCATCCTCGGCCGGGACACCGGCGGGCTGGGCCGCGGCGCGATCGCCAAGTTGCGCCGCGACCACCTCGGGTTCGTCTTCCAGTCGTACAACCTGATCCCGTCGCTCACCGCGCGCGAGAACGTCGCCCTGCCGGCCCGCCTGGCCCGCAGGCGGATCTCGGGAGCCGACGTCGACCGGGCGCTGGCCGAGGTCGGCCTGGCCGAGCGAGCCTCTTACCGCCCGTCCGCGCTGTCCGGCGGGCAGCAGCAACGGGTCGCCATCGCGCGCGTCCTGGCCGTGCGACCCGATGTCGTCTTCGCCGACGAGCCGACCGGCGCGCTCGACACCGAGTCCGGCGCGCAGGTGCTCGACCTGCTGGCCGGGGTCGCGCGGTCGGGCCAGGACCGCTCGGTGGTGATGGTCACGCACGACCTCGAAGCGGCGGCGCGGGCCGATCGGGTGCTCGTGCTGCGCGACGGTGTCATTCACCGCGAGCTGATCAGTCCGCGGGCGGACGACGTCTTCGCCGCGGTCGCCGGGGCGTCCTGACATGCTCCGGCTGATCTTCAGTGACCTGGTCGCCAACGCCCGCGTCTGGCTCGGCGCGCTGCTCATCGCGGCGGCCACGGCGACCGTCGGCGCAATCGTGGCCGGCGACATCGAGACGGCGTTCGCGGCCGGCGGCAACGAGGCGCTGGCCCTCTACGGCATCAGTGGCACGGTCGCGGCCTTCACCGTTATCACGGCGCTCGTCGTCGTCGGCGCGGTCACCAACCTCACGGTGACGTTGCAGCAGCGCGGGTACGCCCTCTGGCAGCTCGTCGGCCTGCGGCCCACCCTGGTCCGGCTGGTCGTCACCGCACAGCTGCTGGTGGTGTCCATTGTGGGCAGCGTTCTCGGCTGTCTGCTGGCCCTGCCTCTGCTGAAACCCCTTTTCCGGTACGCCTTCACGGGCTCCCCCGAGCTGTCGGCACTCAGCCCGAGGCTCACACCGGCCGGCGCCGTGCCGGTGATCCTGTTCGTTACCGTGGTGATCACCCTGGGCGGCTTCCGTGCGGCCGGACGGGCCGCCCACACCCCGCCCATTCAATCGCTGCGCGAGGTCGAGCCGCCCGACCGCCGCATGACCGTGGCCCGCTGGATGGGCGGCCTGGTCACGCTCGCCCTCGTCGCCGCGATCGTGGCCACCCTGCCCGCCACCGGCCTCGACACCATGGCCGTCCCGCTGATGCTGCTGAGCCCTTTGCTCGCCGGTGTGCTGGCGGCTTTCGGGCCGCTCTTCCTGGCCCGCCTGGTCCGCGTCTGGACGTCCCTGGTGCCGGCCACCGCGTCCGCCGCCTGGTTCCTGGCCCGCAACAGCACCGCCGCCAACGCGGCCCGCAGCACCGCCACGATCAGCCCTCTGATGGTCGCCGTGGCCCTGGCCGGCGGCTTGTACGCGGCGAATGGCGCGGTCGGCGCACCGTCCGGCGCCCTCTCCACCGGCTCGGTGGTCCTACTCGTGGGCGGCCCGCTCTTGCTGGCCGTGCTCGGCGCGGTCGCCACCGTCTTCATGTCCAGCCGGCGCCGGGAGCGGGAGTTCGCCCTGATAACCGCGGCCGGCGGCACCCCCGCGCTGGTCCTCACCGCGGCTGCTGCCGAAGCCGTCATCTACGTAGCTACTGCCCTGCTTCTGGGTTTGTCCGCGGTCGCCGCGACCACGGTGATCGGCGCCTGGGCAGCCGGCGTGTGGACCGTGGCCGGGGCGCTGCCGTCCCTGACGATCGCCACCCTGGCCTTGGTGCTGCTGCTGGCGGCAACCGTCCTGCCCACCATCGTGGCCCTGCGTCACGAGGTGCCTCGGGTGCTGGCGCCCGAGTGATACCGGGCTCAGCGTCGAGGAACCCGGTTCCACCAGAGCGAAAGCCCCACACCGCCCAGCACCAGAACCGACGCGGCCAGCACGAACCAGAACGTGATCTCGACTTCCTGCTTGCGGAGGGTGAACTCGCGGGGCAGGTCGGTGAGCACGTCCACCAGCTGGTCGGCGTCCTCGGCGCGGAAGTACCGGCCGCCGGTCGTGTCAGCCACCTGGATCAGGGCCTCCTCGTCGATCTGCATGTTGCGGCCGCCGCGGCCACCGCCCCAGCCCCGGCCGCCGCCGAACGGGGAGTCGCCGCCGATCTGGTCGGCCGTGCAGACCATCGGCGCCGGCTCGGTCGTGCCGAAGCCGATCGTGTAGACCCGCAGCCGACGGGCCGCTGCCTGTTCGGCCGCGGTCACCGGGTCGACGCCGGTGGTGTTGGAGCCGTCGGTCAGCACCACGATCGTGTCCGGCTCGTAGTCGCCCAGCTGCCCGGGCGAGCCGAGGTCGACGCCGGTCCTGGCCACCCGCGGGTTGCTCTCGGCGATGGCGTCGATCGACGTGAGGATCGCCTGGCCGATGGCGGTGCCCCGGGCCGTGCGCAGGGTTCCGATCGCGTCCAGCAGCGCGCCCTTGTCGGTGGTGGGGGCTACGAGCAGGCCCGCGATGCCCGAGAAGGCGACCAGTCCGATCCTGGTTCCGTCCTCCTGTTTCTCGACGAACTGCCGGGCCGCGTCGGTGGCCACGGTGAAGCGGTTCGGCTCGATGTCGGTCGAGCACATCGAGCCCGAGACGTCGATCGCCAGCAGCACCGACGTGCTGTTCGAGGGTACCGAGACCGAGGCTTGCGGGCGGGCCAGCGCACCGCCCAGGGCCAGCAGCCCGGCCAGGAACAGGAAGACCGGGAGGCGCCGGCGCCACGACGTACGGCCGGGGAGGGCGGCTCGGATCAGCGCGACGCTCGACACCGTGACCGCCGCCCGCTTGCGCCGCCGGTTGAACCACCAACGGATCGCCAGCAGCAGCGGCACCGCCAGCAGGGCGGTCAGGGCCCACGGCCAGCTGAACGACATCAGATGATCCTTCCGTGCCAGCGGGAGCCGAGTACGGCGCCCAGCATGAGCAGCAGCAGGGCGGCGCCGGCGAACGGCGCGGTCAGTTCGAGCGGTTCCTTCTTGGCGGTCAGGCGCAGGTCGATCGCCTTGGTGGTGTCGGTCAGGGTGTCGGCGTCGCCGGCCGGCAGGTAGGCGCCGCCGGTGGTCTGGGCGACCGTGGTGAGCAGGGCCGGGTCGAGCGCCGTGCCCAGTTGGAAGCCGTCGACCTCGACGGTGGCGCCGCGTTCGGTGCCGACACCGACGGTCTGGATGCGCACGCCGGCCGCCGCCGCGAGTTCGGCCGCGGCGACCACGTCGGGCCCGCCGGTTTCCTGTCCGTCGGAGAAGAGGACGATCGTGGCCGACGGCCAGTAGCCGAGGTCGGGCGGCGCCGCGCCCTCCTCGGGCAGGGTGATCGGCTTGCCCGTGATCGTGCCCAGCGCGACCATGATCGCCTGCCCCAGCGAGGTGCCGCCGCTCGCCGCGAGCCGGCTGATCGCGGCCAGCGCGGCCTGATGGTCGTCGGAGGGGGCCTGGGTGAGCAGCGCCTGATCGCCGAAGACGAGCACGCCGACGTCGACCGTGCTCGGCTGCTCGTCGACGAACGCGCGGGCGGCGGCCTGGGCGGCTCCGAGCCGGGTGGGCTGCACGTCGCCGGCCCGCATGCTGTTCGACACGTCGAAGGCGAGGAGCACCGTTCCCGAGACGCGGGGCACGGTGACCTCGGCCTGCGGCCGGGCCAGCCCGACGAGCAGAACCGGCAGGGCGAGGAGAACGAGCGCGTACGGGAGATGACGGCGCAGCGCGCCCGTCGGCGTGAACCCGGCCTTGCGTAACGCGGCCGTGCGCCTCTTCTGCAGATTCACGTACGCGTAGACGGCCGCCGCCGTCACGAGCAGGGCGACCGCGAGCACGACCGGATACAGGAAGCTCACCGCCGCCCCCGCCCCGAACGTTGCACCAGGTCGATGAGGGCGGCCAGCAGGTCCTGGTCGGTGGTGACGCGCTGGGCGCTCACCCCGGCCCGGCGCATGCCCGCGGCCAGTTCCGTCTCGCGGGCGCCGGCCTGATCGGCGAGCCGGCTCCGCAGCAGCGGATCACTGGTGTCGACCAGCAGCTGTTCGCCGGTCTCGGCGTCCTCGACCAGGATGACGCCGAGGTCGGGCAGCTCGACCTCGGCCGGGTCGACCACCCGGATCACCACGACCTCGTGCCGGTGGGTGAGCCGGGCCAGGGGCCTGTCCCAACCCGGGTCGCCGATGAAGTCGCTCATCACGAAGATCAGGCTGCGCCGGCGGGAGGTGGTGGCCGCGGCCAGTTGCAGCATGGCTTCCAGGTCGGTGGTCTTGCCGGGCTTTCCCTGGGGCGACGGCCGTAGCAGCTCACGGGTGATCCGTAGTACCTGGTCGCGGCCGCCGCGGGGCGGGATGACCTGGTGCCCGGCGTTGTCGTACAGGATCGCCCCGACCCGGTTGCCGCCCCGCGCGACCAGCCGCGCGATGCTGACGGCGAGTTCGGTCGCGGTCGATTCCTTGCCGGCGCCCTGGCCGAACCGCATCGAGGCCGACCGGTCGATCACCAGCCAGGCGGTGAGCTCGCGGTCCTCGGTGTACTGCCGCACGTACGGCTCGTCGAGGCGTGCCGTGACGTTCCAGTCGATGTGGCGCACGTCGTCCTCGGCCGTGTAGAGCCGCAGGTCGGTGAAGTCGATGCCGGCGCCGTGCCACACCGTGCGGTAGTTGCCCTGCAGCCGCCCGTCGAGCCGCCGCCCGAGCCGCCATTCCAGGCGCCGCAGCAAACGATCCGGGGCTGAGCTCATGTCAGCGGCCCCGGCCCGCCGGCTCCGGGATCGCCACGTTGGCCAGCACCTTCTGCAGGATCACGTCGGCCGTGACCTCGTCCGAGAGGGCTTCGTACGAGAGCACCAGCCGGTGCCGCAGCACGTCCAGGGCCAGGTCGCTCAGATCTTCCGGTACGACGTACTCGCGGCCCCGGATGAAGGCGAGCGCCCGCGCGGCCAGCACCAGGCTGATCGACGACCGCGGGCTGGCGCCGAACGTGACGTACCGGGCGAGGTCGGTCAGGCCGATGCGGGCCGGGTCCCGGGTGGCGTGGGCGAGCTGCACGGCGAACTCGATCAGCGACGGGTCGACGTACACCTGGTCGGCCTGTTGCTGGAGGGCGACCAGCTTCCCGGGGTCGATGATCTTCTGGATGACCGCGGCCGGGGTGAGCGCCCGCTCGACGACGACGAACTCCTCGGTGACGCTCGGATACCCGACCAGCACCTTCATCATGAAGCGGTCGATCTGGGCCTCGGGCAGGGGATAGGTGCCCTCGGTCTCGATCGGGTTCTGGGTGGCCATGACCAGGAACGGGTTGGGCACCTGGTGGGTCTCGCGGCCGATGGTGACCTGTCTTTCCTGCATCACCTCGAGCAGCGCGCTCTGCACCTTGGCCGGCGCCCGGTTGATCTCGTCGGCCAGCAGCAGGTTGGTGAAGACCGGGCCCAGCTGCACCTGGAACTCGCCGGTGGGCTGGTGGTAGACGCGGGTGCCGACGATGTCGGCCGGCACCAGGTCGGGGGTGAACTGCACCCGGTGGAACTCGCCGCCGATCGCCTCGGCCAGCGACTTCACGGCGAGGGTCTTGGCCAGGCCGGGCACCCCCTCGACGAGGATGTGGCCGCGTGCGAGCAGCGCCACCAGCAGCCGTTCGAGCAGGTGGTCCTGGCCGACGATGGTCTTCTTGACCTCGTACAGCACCTTCTCGATCGGTCCGGCCGAGGCCGGCGCGTCGTTCCAGTCGTAGGGGCCGCGTGCCGGCATGTTCATGCGTCCGTCCTTCAGGTGGGCCGAGGGGTCACAGCGGTGGGTTGCTGCCGTCGCCCTCCCCGGCGCCGAGTGCGGCGCCGATCGGGACGGCGAAACCGATGCCGATGAAGGTGCCGTCGTCGGTGGGGTTGGCCAGCGCCACCACGATGCCGATCACCTGGCCGCGGTCGTTGAGCAACGGGCCGCCCGAGCTGCCCGGGTTGACGGCGGCGTCGAACTGGATGAGCCCGGCGATGTCGCCGCCCCGGTCGCGGCTGAGGGTGCGGTCGAGGCCGGAGACGACGCCGCTGGTGGTGGTGGCGGTCAGCCCGAGCGGGTTGCCGATGGCCACCACGTCGTCGCCGATCGCCGCGCCGCCGCCGAGCACCGCGGGCACCAGGGTCTCGGGGAGCTTGGCGGGTCGCAGGGTGGCGATGTCCTGAGCGGGGCTGGAGGTGACCACCTCGGCCGGCGACTCGGTGCCGTCGGCGTACGCGATGGTGATGCTCTTCGCCCCCTCGACGACGTGGAAGGCGGTGAGGACGGTGCCGTCGGCGTTGGCGATCACTCCGGTGCCGGTGTCGGCCCCCGCGCCGCTGCCGGTCGCCTTGATCAGCACTACCGAGGGGCGGAGTGCCTGATAGACCTGGGGAACGGCGAGGGGCCCGTCAGAGGCCGAGGGCGTGGCCGACGGGAGCGTCCGGGCCGGAGACTCCGGATCACTGCCGTCGCGCAGCAGCACCACAGCCGTGATCGCGACGGCCCAGACCGCCACGGCGCCGATCAGCAGCTTCCGGCGCAGATCGGACTTCTTCCGCGAAGGCGCCGGAGCGTCGGGTGGTGCCTGCTCCGGGTCCGGGGACCGGAGCACCTCCATCTCCATTCATCGACTGTAGGAGCGTTTTCTCAAAGCCGCCCCAGAGCCGGGGCCGGGAATCCCGAGGTGTGGAATCGCAGATGGTGGGCATTGCCACGCTATGACCCAAGCCGCCCTACCTGTGAGTTCCCCGCACCGCCGTCGCCGGCTCGCGCTCGCCGGGTTCGGTCTGGCGGTGTTCGTGGCCGCCGCGATCGGCGGGCTCGGGGTCAGCGGCACCAGCGCCGAGTACGGCGGCCTCGAGCAACCCGCGTGGGCGCCGCCCTCATGGTTGTTCGGCCCGGTCTGGACCGTGCTCTACGTGATGATCGCGGTCTCCGGATGGCTGGTCTGGCTGCGCGTGGGCTTCACCCGGCCGCTCTGGCTGTGGTCGGCCCAGCTGGTGCTGAACGCGATCTGGACGCCGCTGTTCTTCGGCGCCGGGCAGTACGGGCTGGCCTTCGCCGACATCGTGCTGCTCTGGCTGCTCATCGGTGCGACCGTCGCCGTCTTCTGGCGGGTGCACCGGCCCTCGGCTGCGCTGCTGATCCCGTACTGGGCCTGGGTGACCTTCGCCAGTGCCTTGAACCTCTCGATCTGGCTGCTGAACACCTGAGCGTGCCAATTTCGGTCGGGGGACCTTCCTAAGTGGGCCTTCGTCACTGCAAGATGATCGCGGTGACACTATGAGTGATACTGGGCTACCGCAGAGCGTGCTGACCGAGATCGGCAGTCCGATCCGGGAGTCCCGGCTGACCGGGGTCGACGAGCTAACCCGGCTGGCCTGGGGCGCCGACCTCGAGCTGGCGGCGGCCGCCCGCCACGCCCTCCAGCAGATGACGGAGGACGACAGCCGCAGCGTCTCGGCCGCGGCCGTCGCTGCCCTGGAACGCACGGCCGTGCGCCTCGACCCCGAACGCATCGACTTCGGCACCGTCGCCGCCGAGACCCAGCGCCTGGTGGCCGAGGTGCGCGTCGACGGGCCGCCGCTGGCTGTCGCCGGGGCCACGGTCACCGTCTCCGGTCCCGGCCTGCGGGCCATGTTGAGCGACCGCACCCTGCGCATCATGTGGCTGCCCCGCTCCGACTGGCTCGACGGCTCGGTCACCGTGCGCGGCCCGGCCGGATGGGCCGACGTCCGCGTCACCGGCCAGGTCGGCGCCGCCGGCGCTCCCTTCGCCCCGGCGGCCGGCGCGGCCTACGGCACCTCCGGCGCCGCTTACGGCACCTCCCGCGGCGCCGAGCCCGAGGGTCTGCGCACCTACGACGGGGGAATGGTCGCCAACGGCTACGGCCCCTCGCGCGTCACCGTGCTGCCCGCCCCGCCCAGCCCCGGTCGCCGTCAGATCGGCACCACCGTGCTGGTCGCCATCCTCACCACGCTGGTCGTGCTGGGTGGCGCCGGCGTCGCGATGGCCCTGCTCAGCGACGGCCGGTCCGAGCCCCCGCCGGCGGTCGCCCTGCCCACCCAGCCGCAGCCCCAGCCGGCCGAGGTGTTCGAGTCGGCCGAGCCGGCCACCTCCGCGCCCGAGGTCACCCGGGTCCCGCTCGCCCAGCGGGTGAAGAGCGTGGCCAAGCCGCGGGTGATCGGCACGATCCGGGTCGGCGCCGAGCCCGAGGGGGTCGCGGTCGCGCCCGACGGCCGCACGATCTACGTGGCCAACCAGAACAGCCGCATCCTCTCCGTGGTCGACGCGGCCACCCGCAAGGTCACCCCGGTCGTCCTGCGCAACACCCCGCGCTTCGTCGCTGTGTCGCGCGACGGCAACACCGTCTTCGTCTCGATGTACGAGGACGACAAGCACACCGGCAGCGGCGTCGCGGTCGTCGACACGCGCAGCCGCAAGGTGCTCCGCTACCTCGACACCGGCCACATGCCGTACACGCTGGCCGTGGCCCCCGACAACAAGCTCTGGGTGCCGATCCACAGCGACGGCCGGCTCGAGATCTTCAGCTCGGGCACCCTGCGCATGGTCGGCGAGCTGCCGGTCAAGCCCAACCCGCACGCCGTGGGCTTCTCGAGCGACCAGATGCGCGCCTTCACCGCCAACCACGAGTCCAACGCGGTGACGGTGATCGACATGCGGACGAACGGCGTGCTCCGCAGCATCCCGGTCTCCCGGGCGCCGCACAGCATCGCCGTCTCGCCGGACGGGCGGATGGCGCTGGTCGCGGGCTACGAGGCCGACGCGGCCAACCTCATCGACACGGTCACCCTCAAGCGCAGCGGCCCGTTCAAGGTGGGCCGCGACCCGCAGAGCGTGGCCTTCTCGACCGACAGCCGCTACGGCTACACGGTCAACGAGGGCGACGGCACGATCTCGGTGCTCAACGGGCGTACGGGTGCGGTCACCGCGACGGTCAAGGTCGGTAAGAGCCCGCGCACGATCGGGGTGTCGCCCGACGGCCGGCTGGCCTACGTGTCCAACGGCGGCGACAACACCATCTCCATCCTGCGGGTGGGGGAGTGAGCCGACGCGATCGGAGCGCCGGTGAGGTGCTGGTGCGGCGGCTCCACGCCGAACACGGCGCGGCCCTGCTGGCGTACGCGACCAGGCTGAGCGGCGATCGGGCCGCCGCCGAGGACATCGTGCGTCAGACGTTGCTGCGCGCCTGGTCCGACCCGGCCGCCCTCAGTGCGGAGCGGGGGGCCGTACGCGCTCGTCTTTTCGGTGTTCTGCGCGAGGTCGCCGGGGCTCCGGCCGACCCGCTCCAGATGCTCGGCGCGGTCGGCACGCTTGCGCCCGAGGAACGCGAGGTGCTGAACCAGTTGTACGTCCAGGGGCGTGATGTCAAAGAGGCGGCAGCGTCGCTCGGTCTTCCGGCCGAGACGGTGAAGTCCCGCAGCTACCAGGCCCTGCGCCGGCTGCGGGAGGCGCTGGCGGCCGGTGTCACGACGGGAGCAGCATGAGCGGGCACGAGACCGGGCAGCTCGGGGCGTACGCCCTGGGCGTGCTCGACGACGACGAGTGGGCCGCCGTGCACGCCCACGTCGAGGACTGCCCGCAGTGCCGGGGCGAGGTCGGCGACCTGCGGGCGATCGAGGAACGGCTGGGCGAGATCCCACCCGAGGCCTTCCTGGAGGGCCCGCCGCCCGGCAGCGACCTGCTGCTGGCGCGAACCCTTTCCCAGGTGCGGCAGGAAGGCCGCGGCCAGGACCGGCGGCGCCGGGCTCTGTGGGCGCTCGGTGCGGCCGCGGCCGCCCTGGTGGCGGTGGCCGGCGGGCTGTTCATCGGCCGCGCCGGGGCGGACTCGCCCGACTCCGTGGAGCCGCCGCCCGTGGTCGCGGCGCCCCGCACGATCACCGCAACCGACCAGGTCACCGGCACGTCGATGAACGTCACGATCACCCCGGCCGTGGGCTGGGTGCGGCTGCGCGCCACGGTGGCCGGTGTGCCGGCCGGCTCCCAGTGCCGCCTGTTCGTGGTGGCGCGCGACGGCTCCCGCGAGTTCGCCGGAAGTTGGCTGGTCGGCGCGTCCGGCACCACTGTGGACGGCAGCGCCCTGGTCGCGCCGGCCGAGGTGACGGCGGTCCAGGTCGAGACGTACGCCGGGCAGGTTCTCGCCACTGCCCCTATCTAGAACCCCCGCCCGACGCCTATGCTCAGATCGTGATTGCTCGATCGACTCAGCGTCACCGCGTCGGGATCCGGTCATGACCGGGGCCGGCTGGGTCGCGCTGGCGATCGTCAGTGTCGGATCGCTCTGTTATGCGACCGCCTCGATCCTCCAGGGCGTGGGTGCCCGCCGCAGCGTCGGCACGGCGCAGACCATGGCCCATCCGCTCTACCTGGCCGGCATCTTCTTCGACATCCTGGCCTGGGTCGGCGCGATGATCGCGCTGCAGACCCTGGCCGTCTACGTGGTCGAGTCCGTGCTGGCCGGCTCGCTGGCCTTCACCGTGCTGGGCGCACGCATCGTGCTCGGCTCCCGTCTGCGCCGGCGAGACATGGTCGCCGTCGCCGTCACGATCATCGCGCTGACGTCCCTGGCGTTCTCGGCCGGCCCGCAGCATGCGGTCGACACCACCAACGAGCTGCGCTTCGCCCTGTGCGGCGCCGCGGCCGCGATGGTCCTGGTCGGCTATGGCGCGGCCAAGGTGGACGCCCCCGGCGGTATCATCGCGGCCTGCGCCGGCCTCTCGCTGGGCGGCGCGGCCCTGGTCGGCCGCTCCCTGCCGGTCCCCGAGGGCGCCGGCGCGGGCGAGGTGACCCTGTCCCTCCTCACCGAGCCGCTCTCCCTGGCCCTGCTGGTCTTCGCCGGCACCGGCATGACCCTCTACGCCCACGCCCTGCAACACGGCGACGTCGGCCCGGTGACCGCGATCCACTGGACGGCCGAGGTGATGGCGCCCTCGATCGTCGCCGTGGTCTTCCTGGGCGACACAGTGCGCGACGGCTGGCTGCTCCCAGCCGGCATAGCCTGCGCCCTCACCGTCGGCGCAGCGATCGTGCTGGCCACCGCCCCCGCCACGCACGCCACCCACGTCGAGGCCCCGGCCGAGGGCGAACCCGTCCCCGCCGGCCCGTCCGCCCTGCCCCCACAGCCGGTCCGCCCGGCCCTGGGCGCACCCCCACTGCCGGTGCTCGCCCAGCCCGCCGGCGAACGCATCATCTGGTGGGGGCCGCCCCCGATCTGGCGCCCACCGGACAGGGGCCGCCCGGTCGACCCGACCTACCGAGCCTTGGCCCTGCCGGCCGCCGCAGCCCCACGCTTCGTCTGGGCCGCCCCACCCGCACGCCGACGCGCGACACAGGGTGGCAGGCCCCAATAGGCCGGCGAGTCTGTTCGGGTCTTGCTCGGTGGGTGGTCAGGGTTTGAGGACGATCTTCTCGCAGTTGTCCTGCTTGTTCTTGAAGATGTCGAAGCCGTGTTCGGCTTCGTCGAGCGGCAGGGTGTGGGTGATGATGCGGGTCGGGTCGATCTCGCCGCGTTCGATGCGCTGCAGCAGGGGCTTCATGTAGCGCTGGACGTGGCATTGGCCGGTGCGCAGGGTCAGTGACCGGTTCATCCAGGCGCCGGCGGGGAACTTGTCCATCAGGCCGCCGTACACGCCGATGACCGAGACCACGCCGCCGCTGCGGCACGACATGATCGCCTGGCGCAGCGCGTGCGGGCGTTCGGTTTCCGAGCGGACGGCCTGTTTGACCCGGTCGTAGGCGGCGATGTGCGCGCTGCCGTGGGTGGCTTCCATGCCGACGGCGTCGATGCACTTGTCCGGTCCGCGCCCCCCGGTCAGCTCCAGCAGCGTCGACCGGACGTCGACCTCGTCGAAGTTCACCGGGGTGTGGCCGGCCTGTTCGGCCATCCGCAGCCGGTAGGGCTCCTTGTCGATGGCGATGACCTTCGCGGCGCCGAGCACCCGGGCGCTGTCCATGGCGAACTGACCGACGGGACCGGCACCCCACACCGCCACCACGTCGGAGGGCTGGATGTCGCACATCTCGGCGCCCATGTAGCCGGTGGGCAGGATGTCGGACAGGAACAGCACCTGCTCGTCGCTCAGCTCGGATTCGATCTTCAGTGGGCCGACGTCGGCGAACGGCACCCGCGCGTACTGGGCCTGACCGCCCGCGAAGCCGCCGGTCAGGTGCGAGTAGCCGAAGATTCCCGCGGTGGGGTGGCCGAACATCTTCTCCGCGATCCCGGCGTTGGGGTTGGTGTTCTCGCAGCAGGAATACAACTCGGCGGCGCAGGCCGCGCAGGCGCCGCAGGCGATCGGGAACGGCACGACGACCCGGTCACCGACCCGCAGCGTGTCCGCGGACACCCCGGAGCCCACCTCGATCACCTCGCCCATGAACTCGTGGCCCAGGATGTCGCCATCCTGCATCGTGGGGATGTAGCCGTCGACCAGGTGCAGGTCCGAGCCGCAGATCGCGGTCGAGGTGATCCGCACGATCGCGTCACGCTTGTTCAGGATCTTCGGGTCCGGCACGTCACGGACCTCGACCTTGTTACGTCCGGCCCAGGTGTTCGCCCTCATGCGTCCGCTCCCTTCTCGAGTTCGGCGTCCGACAGCGGCTGCGCCGGGCGCTGCGGGAATTCCTTGAGGGCCCGCTTGCCCCACGGAGCGCCGTCCGAGCGGACCACCTCGCCGGTCTCCAGGACCTGCTTGAGCCGGCGCAAGTCATCGTCGAGCTGCTGATGCGGTTCCTCACCGAAGTACTTCGCGACCGCCTTGCCGACCGCACCGCCCGGGATGTCGTACACCAGCACGACGTGCACCTCGGTGCTCTCCCCGTCCGGGGCGGGCACGAACCGGACCGTACCGGCGTTGGGCACGTCGGCGTTTGCGGTCGAGCGCCACCCGAGCTTCTCGCCCGGCGTCTCATCGATGATCTCCGCGTCCCACTCAACGTTCTTGCCGAACGGAGCGGCAGCCGACCAGTGACTCGTCCGGTCACCGGTGGAGCGGACCTGCTCGAGATGCGCCATGAACGTCGGAAGATTCTCCAGATCGCGCCAGAACGCGTACACCTCCGACGCGGATCTGCGGATGGTTGTCGTGGCCGTCAATTCCATGGGTCCTCCTTTGCGTCTGCCCCGCACCGTCGGCACGGAACCGATCTTCTTCGTCCTGGTGGCCCGCACGGCGGTCAGCAGGTGTAGCGCCGTGATCCCCGCGACGGCACCGGTGACAGCGACGAGCCGCCGGCGGCGGCTCCCGCCACGATGAGCGATGGCCCGGTGCACCGTGACCCGGGGCGCGTCTCATTCGAGGGGCCTACCCGTCGGGACACGGCCCAAACGGCTTTCATCCGGTAACGGATGAAGTGATCTTTCTGCCAGGTAAGACCCGAATAATCAGACCTTTGTGGAGTTGACCGGGTAGGCCTCCCCAGGTAGACCGGGGTTGTATCCGGGGCCGGAGGACCGTCGGTGCCGTGTCAGGCCGGCTACTAAGGAGCGATTGATGCAGGCTGAACCGCACCGTCCGGAGATCGTTGTCGGCCTGGTGGCGACCCCGCCTGACCACCCGGCCCGGGTGACCAGGCAGCTCCGCGCCGAGCTGGCCGACCGGCTGGCCGAGCGGGTGGACGCCAATGTGCGTTGGACTGTCCGGGATGGCTGGGGTGACGCGGCGCCGCGACGTGACGGCGGCGCTGACGCGCTGCTCGACGACCTCGCCCGGCGGCGTGCCGACGAGCGGTGGGACGTAGCGGTCTGCCTGACCGACCTGCCGCTGCACACCGATCGGGTGCCGCTGGTCGCCCAGACCTCCGCCCAGCGCCGAGCCGCGCTGGTGTCCCTGCCCGCGCTCGGGCTGCGCCAGTTGCCGGCCGTTCGAGCGGTCGTTCCGGATCTCGTGGGCCGGCTACTCACCGACGCCTCCGATGAGCGCGTGCCGCCGGACGGTCGGGAACCGGCCGAGCTGGCACGCCGGGTAACCGCCGTACACAGGGTTGACGGCGAAGGCGACGCCGGGGAGTTGCGCTACATCGCCTCGCGGCTGGCCGGCCGGGTGCGGCTGCTGACCGGAATGGTCCGGGCCAATCGTCCCGGGCGTGCCCTGCTGGGCCTGTCCAAACTGTTGGTCGGGGCGTTCGGCACAGCTGCGTTCGCGCTCACCACCAGCACGATCTGGAACATGGGCGACGCTCTCGGCCCGCTGCGCCTTACGGTGATCATGCTGCTCGGGTTGACCGCGCTGGTGGCCTGGTTGATCATCGCGCATGACTTGTGGGAGAAGCCGGACCGGAACACGCCGCCCGAGCTGGCCCGGATGTTCAACTGGGGGACCACCCTCACTCTCGGCCTGGCCACCGCAGTGTCCTATGTCGTGCTCTTCGTCGGAACGGCGCTCGCCGCGGCGTTGCTGATAGACACCTCCGTGCTGGAACAAACCCTGCAACGACCGGCCCATGTCACCGACTACCTGACTCTCGCCTGGATCATCAGCTCCCTGGCCACTGTCGGCGGGGCGATCGGCTCCGGGCTGGAAGACGAGGAAACGGTGCGGGCTGCCGCCTACGGATACCATCCCGAACCCGACGGCCGGCAGGACGAGAAAGACCGTTGATCCTGGTCGCAGGGCAGGCGTCCCGGGGAACTATTTGAAGGCGTAGGTGGCGTCGGCCAGTTGGGCCTGGCCCTCGACGTTGGGGTGGAAGTAGTCGACCTGGTTGACGAGGTCGAGGTTGAAGCTGGTCTCGTGCGAGTCGTTGTCCCAGCGGCAGCGGGCGCCGTACTTGTCGCAGGCCTGGCGCAGCTCGTCGTTGTAGTCGTTGATTCGGGACTGGACCTGCCGGCGGCGGGCGTCGTCGGACTCGTCGGTCGAGGTGGGGTCGGCCAACATCGACGGGCAGGTGTTCAAGCGCTTCCAGGCTCGTACGGCCTGGTCGTCCTTGCGGCCCAGCTGCCACAGGCGGTAGAGGTCGGGGACGCCCGCGACCAGCACGTCGGCCTTGGGCAGGCCCTTCTTGAGGCGGGTCAGCGCGCGGCCGACGTCGCGGCGGAAGGTGGTCACCGACGTCATCCCGGCCGGGGCGGGGGCGCAGGCGTCGTTGGCCCCGATCAGGATCGTGACGTACTGGGCCTTCATGTCGATGGCCTGGGCGACCTGGCCGGGCAGCTCGCCGGCCTCGGCGCCGGGTTTGGCGAAATTGCGGGCCTTGCCCTTGATCTTCGGGTTCTTGGCCAGAATGCGGCGGTAGTGGCTGTCGACCGCCTCGGCGGTGCCGGTCGACCACGAGTTGCGGCTGCAGGCGAGGAACGTTCCGCAGCTGCCGAAGCCGGCGGTGATCGAGTCGCCGAGCGCGGCCATCGAGGACGGATAGCCCTTCGACGGCGTGTCGGGCCCGGGGTCGGAACCGCCCCCCGCACCCCCGGCCCCGGCCTCGCAGGCCAGTGCGAAGACGGCGAGCGTGCCGAGCACGACGAGATGCCAGCGGCGGACCATCGAGCCTCCAGAGTGACGGAATGCAATCACTCAGGCACGATATGTCATGGTGGCGAGACGGTCAGCTTCCCGGGCGGAACGCGGCACGTTCGATCGGCGAAAACCCGCTGGAAGAAGAAGACGATCACCACGAGGTGCAGCAGGTCGCCGCCGTAGTACATGATTTGCGCGCCGGCCTCCGCGTCCGGTGCCGGCACCCCCACGGGCGGGTGGCCGTAAAGATATTTCGCCAGGATGCCGTGCGCGGCGATGAACGCCAGGAACACCAGGCCTCGGGTGCGCGGGCCGGGCCGGTGCGGCGCCGGGTCGCGCCCGATGATCGCGGCGGTGAGCAGGCAACCGGCCAGCAGCATGTGCACCGGCACCAGGGTGTGCAACCACGGCCGCGCCATGGCCTGTGCGTGCAGATCGGTCGTGTAGAGCAGCCACAGTCCACCGGCGTCGAGAACGGCAGCGGTCACGGGGTGGGTCAGGACCGACGTTGCCGGCGAACGCAGAACGCCCGCCACCCGGCGGGCCGGGCGCACCGGCAGCGCGCGCAGTAGCAAGGTCATCGGCCGGGCGAGCACCAGCAGGATCGGCGCGGCCATGCCGAGCAGCAGATGCGCGGACATGTGGGTACGGAAGTCGTGGTGGTTGCCCAGTCCGGCCGCCGCCGCGGTGGCCACGCCCGAGTACCAGGCGAGTGAGCGCCCGGCCGGCCAGTCGATGCCGCGCCGGCCCAGCCGGGACACCGCCAGGGCGTACGCGCCGGCCAGCGCGACCAGACCCCAGATCAAGCGGCCACCACACGGCGCGAACGGGCCAGCAGGACCGCCCCGGCGACGATCAGCAGGACGGCGACGATGTTCCAGGCCCAGTCGTACGCGGTCAGGTCCACCCCGTACCGGATCTGGTGCAACTGCATCAGCTTGTGCTGCACCGTCCCGTCGTACAGCTGGAAGGCTCCCGCCGCGGCCAGTAGCGCGCCCCACCACGGCCGGGCCTGGAAGGCGCGCCGGCGCCGCAGCGACGACAGCAGGAAGAGCGAAGCCACCGCCGCGAAGAAGCTGGCGGCGTGCAGGATGCCGTCGGAGACCAGGCCCACGGCGGGGGTCGACCTGTCGTAGAAGTGATGCCAGTGCAGAAGCTGGTGGAACACGACCTCGTCGACGGTGGTGGCGATGCCCAGCCCGAGCAGCGCCCCCGAGAGAACGTTGTCCTTCATGGCTGGTCCGGGTTCCCCCGAAGACCATGGGCAAACGGGGGCATGTCCGCGGGGAATGCGGGTATGCGGGCGCGGCGGTGCCGCCCCCAACCTCCCGGCCTGGGGACGGCACCGCACCATGGCGGATGAGGCGTCAGCCGCCGTTGATGACGAACTGCGAGCCCGGCTGGGTGACGATGTTGCCGTCGGCCGAGTTGGTGATGGTCACGTTGGTGAGGTTGGCGTTGCCGCGGGCGCCGCTCATCGCGAGAATGCCGGCCCCGTTGTTGCTCTTGTCGATGCGTACGTTGGTGATGGCGACGTTCGGCATGTTGCCGCCGCCCGTCTTGAACTGGATGCCGTCGTACGTGGAATCGAGGATCTCGGTGTCCCGGATGGTCACGCCCGGGATGTCCTTGCCCTGCGGGAACAGCGTGATCGCGCCGAACTCCTGGTCCTCGTTCCAGAACACCCCGCCGGCCCGGTAGAGGCCGTTGTTGGCGAGCAGCGTCGTCCCGCCGAACGGCAACGGGTCGTGGTCGGTCGCCAGCATGATGCCCGGGTAGTTCATCGTGTCGTAGATCAGGTTGTTCTCGGCCGAGTTGTTCGAGCCGCCGTAGATCGCGATCCCGTTGGCGCGCCACGGCAGCTGCACCGTGTTGTTGACGAAGTGGTTGTTGGACGCGACGTCGACCGACGTGTCCCTGACGCGCGGGTTGGCCCACACCGCCAGGGAGTCGTCACCGGTCGTCCGGAAGGTGGAGTTGAACACCCGGGAGTTGCGCGTGCCGTTGCTGAAGTTGATGCCGTCGGCGTACGTGTCCCGGATGCGCATGCCGCTGAACTCGAGCCCGTCGCCCGGGTTCCAGTAGGCCGGCGTGTCCGAGTAGTCGCGGCCGACCCAGGCGCCGACGTTGACGTGCTCGATCCACACGTTGCTGATCTTCGTGTTCTTGCCGAGCCGGCCGTTGATGCCGTGGCCGCGGTTGGCCCGGTTCGTCGTCATGCCGAAGATGGCCAGGTCGGAGATCTGCGTGTTGTCGTCGATGTCGAAGCCGACGTTGCCCTCGTGCGGATGGTTGATGTTGCCGACCACGTTCTGCGGCTCGGTGTTCGTGTAGAGCCGCGTGTGCCACATGCCGGCGCCGCGGACCACCACGTTCCGGATGCCCTTCTGGTTCCACTGGTTGCGGGTCGGGTCGGGCGACAGGATCTTCTGCTCCTGGCGCCACTGGCCGGCCGGGATCCAGACGCAGCTGATCACGCCGTTCTCGTCGTCGGTGACGGCCCGCTGGATCGCGGCCGTGTCGTCGACGCCGTCGTTCGGGACCGCGCCGTAGTTGGTGATCGACACACAGCCCGCGGGCTGGCTGAGCGCCGGCGCCACCTGCTCCAGGTCGATCATGTCGACGTAGTAGAACGACGCCGTGTCACCGGCGTCCCGCTGCAGCTTGAAGCGGGTGCCGGCCGGGTACGACGTGGACAGCAGCGCGTTCGACTCGTCGAAGAGCCGGCGCGCGTCGGCCGACGGCGTGTTCGACAGCGACTCGGTGTCGTCCGTCGTGCCGTAGAGCCAGCTGTTGCGCGACGACAGGGTCAGCTTCTGCACGAACTGGTCGTTCGCGTAGAGGCTGATCGTCGCGGTCTGACCGCCGCCGTTCGGGGCGTCCGGGATCGAGTTGCGCACGACGATCGAGTTGGCCTGGTTGACCGAGGTGAACTCGACGAACTGGCCGGTGCTGTTCAGGCGGACCGACTTGCGGCCGGACGACTCGGTGCCGAAGTTCGTGTGCCCGAAGGTCCGCAGCGCGTCCGCCTCGACCAGGGTGCCCGAGTAGCGGGCGGCTTCGGCCTCGTACGAGACATAGGGGGTCGCCGCGCCCCGGCCGACCACGATGGATTGCGTACGGGAGTTGTTGTTCTCGTTCGTCTCAGCGACCACATTCGTGGCGTCCGCGGTGGCCGTGACGGTCGCGCCGCCGCTGCTCGCCGTCCACGTCCCGACGTTCACGGTGACGGTCGCGCCGGCCGCGACGCTGCCGGTGTTGGCGTTCAACGTGGTGCTGCCGGCGACGACGCGCGTGACGCCGGCCGCGGCCGCGCTGGTGCCCCGGTTGTTGACCTGTACCGCGAAGGTGACCGACGTGCCCGCGGCGGGGTTGGACGGGTTCGGGGTGACGCTGAGGACCTGCAGGTCGGGGCCCGGCGCCTGGGCGACGACGAGCGAGGCCGGTGACGTGTAGGTGTTGTTGCTGTTGTCGGTCTCGGGCACGGTGTTGGCCGGGTCGACGACGGCGGACACCTGGTAGCTGCCCTGGCCGCGTCGTCCCGCGCTGACGCTGACGGTGGTCGCGGCGCCGGCCGCGAGGGCGCCGACGTTCGCGCTGCCGATGACGTTGCCGTTCAGGCGCACGTCGACGGTGGTCGCGGCCGAGGCGACGGTGCCGGAGTTCCGTACGGTGGCCGAGACGTTGATCGTGGAGGACTCGTCCGGGGCGGTGGGCGTCCACGTCAGACCCGACACGACGAGATCCGACGCCGGAGCCCAGGAGCCGAGGACCTGCAGCTCAGCCACCTGCGCACCCGGTGCGCCGGTGTTGCTGAAGACCTGCAGCTGCAGGTCGGCGGCCCGGCCGGTGACCGGGATGGTCACGGTGTTGCCGGAGCCGAAGGCGTAGTCGGCGCGCGCCTTCAGTGAGGTGAAGCCCGCAGCGCCCTGGGCCCGGCCGAGCACCTGGATCGCCTGCGTGCGCGGGCCCCAGGCCGGATCGGGGTTGAGCTTGACGACGACGCCGGTGATGTTGGCGTCCGACCCGAGCTTGGCCGTCAGCGTCGCCGGGAAGCCGTTGGACTCCCAGTAGCTGGCCAGGTTGTTGTCGTTGGCGTTGGCGGCCACGAAGTTGAAGACGTTGTTCGACGCCTCCATCGGCTTGCCCGCCGCGAGGTTGGCGCCGGTCGGCGGGTCCGGATCCGGGTCGGGATCGGGGTCCGTACCGGCCACGCCGTAGACCTCGAGCTCGGACAGCTGGCCCGCGGGCCAGCCGGTGTTGCCGGTGATGTTCACGCGGACGTAGCGGACGGTGGCCGCGGTGAAGTCGACGGTGACGGTGTTGCCGCTGCCCGGGTTGAAGGTGCGCCCGGCGCTCGCCGACAGCGTGCTCCAGCTCGAGTTGTTGGTGCTGCCCAGCACGCTCAGCGTCTGCGTACGGGTGGCCCAGTCGGCCGGCGGCGGCAGCTTGAGCTTGACCTGGTCGATCGCCACGCTGCTGCCGAGGTCGACCTGCACCCACTGGGGGAACGAGTTGTTGGGGCTCTCCCAATAGGAGGATGCGTTGCCGTCGGTGACGTTTCCGGCGCCGTACGGGCCGTTGACGCCGCTGGCGGTGGCGGCCTTGCCTTGCGCGAGGTTGGGGCCACCGGCTGCCTGAGCAGGGGTGGCCGAGATCCCGGCGGTGACCAGAGCGGTCGCCAGGATGCCGGTAAGGAGTCTTCGTCCTCTCATCGTTCCCTCTTCGTGTGCGCACGTGGCCGCCGGGCGGGGACCCGGCGACCACCGGGGGGACGGGGATGCCTGCCACGATTTTTCGCTGTGCTGCTGAGTTTTTTCGTGAACAGGCATTCAAGGTTTCAGATACATCACTAGTTCGTCAACGGGTGATGTCGTAGACACGGCAAAACGTTCGCGGAGCCGGGGAGCGGGAAACACCGGACCATGGGCTGGACCGTGGTGGCGCTGTGTCTCATCCAGTTCGTCGACGTCCTGGGTGTCACCGTGGTCGTGACGACGTTGCCGGCGATGCTGGACGACGTCGGCGCCTCGGCCGCCGACGGCACGCTGGTGGCGGTCGGCTACGCGATGTTCTTCGGCGGGCTGCTGATGTTCGGGGCGCGGCTGGGAGACCGCTACGGCCACCGGCGGTGCATCCTGGCCAGCCTGGTCGCGTTCGCGGCCGGGTCGCTGCTCACCGCCACGGCGACGTCCGTGGCGTGGCTGTCGGCGGGGCGCTGTGTGCAGGGAGCGGCCGCGGCGATCGCGGTGCCGTCGGCGTTGCGGCTGCTGACCGCGGTGGCCACGGACGAGCGGCAGCGGGCCCGGGCGGTGGCGGCCTGGAGCGCGGCCGGGGCGGCGGCGGGTGCGTCCGGTTTCGTCGTGGGCGGTCTGGTCTCGGCCGCGGGAAGCTGGCGGCTGATCTTCTGGGGACTGCTCGGGGTATCGGCCGTGCTGGCAGCGGCCGTCGTGCGGTTCGTGCCGGCCCGGGCAGCGACCCCCGGCCATGAAGCGCTCAACATGGCCGGGTCCGTGCTGCTGACGGGGGCGGTGATGCTCGCGATCCTGTTCGGCGAGGCGCCCTGGCTGCTTCCCGGGTCGGCCGTGCTCGTGGCGCTGTTCGTGCTCGTCGACCGGCGGTCGTCCGCGCCGCTGCTCTTCTCGGGCGTGCTGCGGCTGCCACAGGTGCGGCGCGGGGCCGGCGGCGCCTTCCTCAACACCGCCACGACCGGGGTGATCACCCTGGTCACCCTGCATCTGCAGGGCGCCTTGGGACGTACGCCGCTGGAGGCGGCAGCCACGCTGCTGCCCCTCAGCCTCGCGGTGATCCCCGGCTCGGCCGCGGCAGCCCGGCTGATCGTGCGCCGGCCGGCGGAGCGGGTGGCCGGGGCCGGTCTTCTGACCATCGGCGCCGGGCTGGCGGCGCCCCTGATCGCGCCCGCCTCGGCGCTGCTCATCGGGGCCGGGGTGGCCGCGGCCGGTTTCGGCCTGGGCCTGGCGTCGGTGGCGACCACCTCGCTGGCGACCGACGTGCCGGAGGAATCGCGGGCCACCTCGGCCGGCCTGGCCAACACGAGCGCCCAGCTGGGTACCGCGCTCGGGACGGCAGTGCTGCTGCTGGTCGCGGAGGCGACGACCGGGGTTCCCGGCGCGACCGACCGCACGCCGTGGGTCGCCTGGGTGGGCGCGGCGGTTACGGCCGCTGTGGCGGCGGCTGTCCTCGTACGCCTGCCGGTGCGTCCGGCGCTCAGCCGACCATCCGGTCCGCGGTCCTGAACGACACCTGCACGCGCAGCCCGTCGTGGCCGGTGGAGCTGGCTGCGATGATCCCGTCGTGGGCCCGGGTGATCGACCGGGCGATCGCCAGGCCGAGCCCGGCGCCGCCACTGTGGTCGATCCGCGAGCCGCTCCGCCGGCGGAACGGCTCGAACAGCGCGGGCACCTCGTCCGGCGGCACGTCGTCGCCGGTGTTCACGACGGACAGCGCGGGCTCGTCGCCGACCCGGACGTCGATCGTCCCGCCCGGCCGGTTGTACTTGATCGCGTTCTGGATCAGGTTGGACACCAGCCGCTCCAGCAACACCTGCTCGCCGATCACGACCCGCGGCGCCAGCTCGCTGGTGATCGTGACCCCGGCCGCCTCGGCCCGGGCGCGATGCGCGTCGAGAACTTCGGCCGTGATGCGGTCGAGGCGTAACGGCGTACGGGAAATGAGCCCCCGATCGCTCTCGCTGAGCGCCAGAAGCCCCTCGATCAGGCGCTCGTTGCGTTCGTTGGTCTCCAGCAGCTGCGCCGCCAGCAGCTCCAACTGGTCGTCCTTGAGCTTGCGGGCCAGGCCGACCTCGATCAGCGTCCGCTGCACGGCGAGCGGGGTGCGCAGCTCGTGCGAGGCGTCGGCCGCGAACCGGCGCTGCGCCTCGTAGCCGACGGCGATCCGGTCCATCATGTCGTCGATCGTGCGTCCCAGCACGGCCAGCTCGTCCCGCCCGTCGCCGGGGCGCAGCCGGTGCCCGAGGTTCTGCGGCCCGACGTTGGCGATCACCGGCGTCAGATCGTGCAGCGGACGCAGACACCACCGGATCGCCGGATAGCAGGCGGCGAGCAACGCCGTCAGCACGAAGGTCGTAGCCAGGATCATCGGGATGCTGGGCCGACGGAACAGCTGACGGCAGATGACGTTCGAGCTCTCCGGACCGGGCACCCCGCACCAGCCCGGCGTGACGTCCCACCACACCGACAGCAGGGTCTCGGCGGCCGGGCGCACGACGAACCCGGCGACGAGCAGCGCCGCGCAGAGCAGCAGGATTCGTCGCCTCACGCCCCCACGCTGACACACGATCGATAAAAAATTCATAAGGACGCCGCTGACACCGGCCCGACGCCCGGTCCCGAACGATGTTCACGTGTTCAAGCTTCTCGCCGCGCTGGCGGCTTCCACGCTGCTCGTTGTGGGGACGGCAAGCCCGGCCTCAGCCATCGCGTACGGGGAGAACGCGCGCGACGGCGCCTACCGCTTCTCGGTCCTGCTGACGATGACCGGCCTGCCGACCGCCGACCGCGGCACCCGCGACAGCTCCTGCTCCGGGGCGCTGATCGCACCCACCTGGGTCATCACCGCCGGTCATTGCTTCCGCGACGCCAAGGGGCGCAAGGTCAGCCGTACGGTGGCCGAAAGCACCAGAGCCACGGTCGGCCGCACGCTGGTGTCCGGCGGTCGCGGCGGCCAGGTCGTCGAGGTGATCGCCGTCCGCCAGTCCGAGACCACCGACGTGGCCCTGGCCGAACTGGCCGCACCGGTCACCGGCATCACCCCGCTGCGGGTCGCGACCTACCCGCCGTCACCGGGCGAGAAGCTGCGCCTGACCGGTTTCGGCCTCACCGCCGACCAGACGCCGGCCGAGCGCCTGCAGACCGGCCGGTTCACCATCGACGCCGTGGGCGACTCCCTGCTCGAGACGTCCGGCATCGCCCCGCAGGACGACACGAGCCCCTGCCCGCACGACTCGGGCGGCCCCTACTTCCGCACCACCGACGCCGGCCCCGAACTGGTAGCCGTCGTGAGCGGCGGCCCCGGCTGCCCGCACACCGGCCCCGACTACAGCGCCCGCACCGACAACATCAGCGACTGGATCACCGCCACCACCACGTCGCCGGGTCCGTCGCGGTTCTATCTGCTCGCACTGATTCCGGTGGCGCTGGCGGCGGCCGGGCTGCTGGTGTGGGCCTATCGTCGTACCCGTGCTGACCCTGGGAGTCGACCTGGCCTCGGCCGATGAGCGCACAGCCCTGGCCCTGGTCGAGTGGACCGGCGCCTCGGCCGTCGTACGCGACCTGCGGCTGGGCGCCTCCGACCCGGAGCTGATCGACGCGATCCGCGCCGCCGACAAGGCCGGCCTGGACTGCCCGCTCGGCTGGCCGTCCCTGTTCACCGACTTCGTGGCCGCCCAGCGAACGGGGAACTGGCAGCCCGTGCCGGCCGACGCGGCCTGGCGGCGGGGCCTGGCCTACCGGGTCACCGACCTGGTCGTACGGGCCGAGGCCGGCCTCAACCCGCTCAGCGTCGCCGCTGACCGCATCGCCTACGTGGCCTTCCGCGGCGCCAACCTGCTGGCCCACCTGGCCGCCGTCGGGATCCCGATCGACCGCACCGGAGCGGGGCGCGTGGTCGAGGTCTACCCGGCCGCCGCCCTGCGTCGCTGGGGCCTGACCCATCGGGGCTACAAGCGGCCTGGCCAGGCGTCTCTCGTGGACGAACTGCAAGCCGCCGCGCCCTGGCTCGACCTTGGCGCTTTCGAGCCGCTGGCCCGGCGCAGCCACGATGCTTTCGACGCCCTGATCGCCGCCCTCGCCACCCGAGCCGCCGCCCTGGGCCTTGCGCTGCCGCCGACCGTGGCCCAGCTGGAAGCTGCGCGGGCCGAGGGCTGGATCGCACTGCCTACCAGTGAGCTCGGAGACTTGGTCCCCTCTACCTGATCGCGTACACCGGCCGTTGCCGGTGTCAGAAGCTTGGAGCACACGCTTGGGCCGGGCCGGGCCGGCTCCGGTTCAGGCGCCCCCGCCCGGCCGGGCGGAGGCGCCTCGCGAGCGAGGGGTTCGTCAGTGGATCCGGGCGAGAGCCTGTGGATCGGCGTGCGTGCCGTCCCTCGCAGCGTCGTTGCCGGCCGGGCGTCCGGGGAGCAACCGGTCCAGCCATTCCGGCAGCCACCAGTTGGCCCGGCCCAGCAGCGTCATGGTCGCCGGTACCAGGACCATCCGCACCACCGTGGCGTCGATGAAGATCGCGGTGGCGAGGCCGAGCCCGAACATCTTGGTCGACGGGTCGTCGGCGATGGCGAAGGACAGGAACACCGCCACCATGATCAGGGCGGCCGAGGTGATCGTCCGGGCGGTGCCGGAGATGCCCTGCACGATCGCCTTGTGGTTGTCGCCGGTTCGCAGGTACTCCTCTCGCACGCGGGACAGGAGGAAAACCTCGTAGTCCATGGACAGGCCGAAGAGGATCGCGAAGAGGAACATGGGGATGAACGACACGATCGGTACCGTCGCCTCCAGCCCGATCAACGCGCCACCCCAGCCCCATTGGAACACCGCGACCAGCACGCCGTAAGCCGCGCCGATGCTCAGCAGGTTGAGCAGCACCGCTTTCAGCGGTACGAGCACCGACCGGAAGGCCAGCATCAGCAGCACGAACGACAGCGCCAGCACGGCGCCGATGAAGATCGGTAGGCGCTCGCTGGTGCGGCGACCCACATCGGACAGACTGGCCGCCGCACCGCCGATGTGGGCGTTCGACGGGCCCTGCCCGACCGCGGTGGGGAGAACCTCGGCGCGCAGCCGGGCGACGGTATCGGCCGTGGCCCGCTCCTGCGGTCCGGTGGTGGGGAACACCACAAGGGTCGCGATCCCGGTGGCCTGATCGACTCGCGCCGGCGCGACCGAGGCGATGCCGGGGTCCGCCGCGACCGCTCCTGCGACCCGGCCCGCCGATCCTGGATCGCCCGCGAGGTCGACAGCGATGATGAGGGGGCCGTTGGTGCCCGGGCCGAACCCGTCGGCGATGAGGTCGTACGCTCGGCGCTCGGTGCGGCTTTCCGGAAGCGAGCCGTCGTCGGGCAGCCCGACGCGCAGGCCGAGGACGGGCAGCGTCGCGGCTAGTAGCAGCCCCGCCGCGCCGACCGTGTACGGCACCGGATGCCGGTTGACGTGCCCGATCCAGCGCTGCCAGCCGGACGCACGCGCGGCGCCCGCCGCCGCGGCCCGCCGCTGCCCGAGCCGGCCCCGGCCGAGCAGCCGACCCAGGGTCCCGGCCCGGGCCAGGCGTGAGCCGGCGACGCCGAGGAAGGCCGGCAGCAGCGTCACCGACGCAATGACCATGATCAGCACAACGATGGAGACCGCGATCCCGCCCATCGTCATGAACGGCACGTTCGAGACCGCCATGCCCAGGATCGACACGACGACGGTGCCGCCGGCGAAGACGACGGGCCGCCCGGCCGTGGCCACCGCTTGCCCGGCCGCCTCGTGGGGCTCCAGCCCGAGCTTGAGGTACTCGCGGTGCCGGACGAGCACGAACAGCGCGTAGTCGATGCCTACCCCCAGCCCGACCATGCTGCCGAGCACCGGGGCGAATGTCGGGATCTCGGTCACCCGCGCGAGCACCGTCATCGTGGCTACGCCGACGGTGAGGCCGAAGACCGCCATACCGATCGGTAGCGCGGCGGCGGTGAGCGAGCCGAACGCCAGGAACAGGATGGCGGCCGCGGCGAGGAGGCCGATGAGTTCGCCGGTGCCGCCGCCGGTGCCGGAGAAGGCGAAGAACAGGTCCCCGCCCATCTCGATGCGTAGCGGGATCTCGCTGCGCAGCCGGTCCCCGAGGTCGACGAGGGCGTCGAGGTCGTCGGCTGACAGCCGGCTCTGGTCGGGGTACTGCACGCGGACGACGGCGATCCGTCCGTCGGCCGACACCAGGCCGGCGCTGACCGCGGCGTCCGCGCCCCGGCCGAGCGCCCCTGCCGGGTCGCTGGTGTCCAGCACGTTCGGGAGTCGCCGTACCTCGGCCTGCAGCCACGTCAACGCGGCACGCGGCGGGCCGGCGTCGAAGAACGTTGCTCCGCTGTCGACGGGGGTGACGACCATCTGGGCGGTCATCCCCTCCTGGCCGGTGCCGGCCCGCTCGATCAATTCCGCGGCCCGTTGAGAGTCAAGTCCGGGAGCGGTCATCGTGTCGGCCGTCCGGCCGCCGAAGGCGGTGGCGGCGAGGACTGCCAGCGCGGCGGCGAGCAACCACGCCGCGATCACCTGCCACGGATGTCGAGCGGCGCCGCCACCCAGTCGGGAAAGGGCCTTCGAGAGCATGGGGTCCTCCAACCACCTCGTCGGCCGCCTTCGCACGACCGCCGATCACGAGAGTCGTCGCGGCGCCGCTTCCCGGCATCGGCCCGGGAGCCTCGGATCGGCCCGCCCCCGGACGGAGAGACGCCCCGTTCTTTCGGCCGATGCGCGGCGCCGTGGGCTCCCTAGGCTGAGACCGTGCTGCGAGACGACCTGCGAAACCTGTGGACCGCACCACGGCCGCCCGGCGTCCCCGGCCGGGTGTGGCGGGACTGGGCGCTGCTCGCCGCGGCCCTGAGCAGTGTGCTGCTGGAGACCACGCTGCGGGAGAACGTCGTGTGGCGACCGATCGCGGCGGTGCTGGGCATCTGGCTGGCCGTCCTGCCGCTGTGGCGGCGGACCCGCCCGCTGGCGATGGTCGCGCTGGCCTTCGGCGCGGTGATCGCGCTCCAGGTGGCCACGCTGGTGGCGGCCCCGCGGGAGCCGATCGGACTGGACTCCAGCCTGGTGGTGCTCGTACTGGTGTATGCGTTGCCCCGGTGGGGATCGGGCCGGGAGATCGTGCTGGGGGTCCTGGTGATCCTGGCCGCGTTCGCGATCTCGGTCGTAACGGACGACATCGGAGCCGGCGAGGGGATCGCGGCCCTCGTTTTCCTGTTCATGCCCACGGTGATCGGGGCGTCCGTGCGGTTCTGGGCGACCGCTCAGGAGCGGCAGCTCGAGCGGATGCGCTCCCATGAGCGGGAGCGGCTCGCCCGGGAGCTGCACGACACGGTGGCCCACCACGTCTCGGCCATGGTGATCCGCGCCCAGGCCGGCCGGGTGGTCGCCGGCGCCGACCCGGCCGCCGCTGTCGAGGCGCTGGAGGGCGTCGAGGAGGAGGGCGCGCGCACGCTGGAGGAGATGCGTGCCATGGTGGCGACCCTGCGCGACAGCGGCGCCGGCGCCGAGCTGGCGCCGGCGGCCGGCGTCGCCGACCTGGAGCGCCTGCTGCGCGGCCCGGCTGCCCGGCTCCGGGTGGACCTGCACCTCGACGGCGACCTGGACGGGCTGCCCCCGGCTGTGGGCGCGGCGGTCTACCGCATCGTGCAGGAGTCGGTGACCAACTCCATGCGGCATGCGGTGGACGCGACCGAGGTCATGGTCCGGGTCACCGGAGAACCGCAGAGGGTGCGGGTGACGGTGCGAGACGACGGCGCGCGAGCCGGCCGCGGTCGTGACGGGTACGGTCTTGCCGGGCTGCGAGAGCGCGCTGCCCTGCTCGGCGGGGAGCTGAGCGCCGGACCGGGTACCGACCGGGGCTGGCATGTCGAGGCAGAGCTGCCGCGGGGGAGAGCGAACAACGGTGTCCATCCGCGTACTCGTCGCTGACGACCAGCCGGTCATCCGAACCGGGCTGCGCATCATGCTGAACGCCCAGCCCGATGTCGACGTGGTGGGTGAGGCAGCCGACGGGCGGGAAGCTGTCCGGCTGGCCCGGGACCTGCGACCCGACGTCTGCCTCTTCGACATCCGGATGCCCGAGGTCGACGGGCTGCAAGCCACCCGGATGATCGCCGGTCCGGGCGTCGCCGACCCGATGGTCGTGGTCGTGATCACCACCTTCGATCTGGACGAGTACGTCTACGGCGCCCTGCGCGCCGGGGCACGCGGGTTCCTGCTCAAGGACGCGGGACCCGAGTTGCTCGTGCAGGCCGTACGGTCTGCCGCCGACGGCGAGGCGCTCATCGCGCCGAGCGTCACCGTGCGGCTGCTGCAGGCGTTCGCCGACGTACCGACCGGGCGTCCCGCCACTCAGCCGATCTCGCCGGTCACCGCCCGCGAGGAGGAGGTGCTGCTGGCCGTCGCTCAAGGGCTCACCAATGTCGAGATCGCCGATGCCCTGCACATCAGCCTGAGCACGGTCAAGACGCACCTGGCGAGCCTGATGGCCAAGCTCGGCGCCCGCAACCGCGTGGAGATCGCGATGTGGGCCTACGAGACCCGCCGGATCATCCCGGGCCCGTGAGCGGGTCTGCTGGGGCGTTCCGCTTGAGTGCGGTCGGCTTGAATGCCGATCACCGGGCCGGTCCCTGGACCGACCCGGTGATCTCATGGCATTTAATTACCGTCAATAGGTGAACTTGATGGATTTAATCTTGTTGTCGAAGTTCCAGGATGCCAGATCATAGACAATACCTTCGTAGTACACCCAGTCAGAGGCTCCCGTGCAGTTGGCGCCGTCGTAGAAGGTGACGTCCAGGCGCGTACGGTTATTGAGGGAGCTGGTGGTGTCCTGGAAGGCGGCCGGCAGGTTGACGCATGTGTTCACCGGTGCCGCAGGTATGGTCAGGCGCTCGCCGGTGAATGCCGTGTTGGCGAACAGGCACAATTGCCGCTCCGCGTCCGGACACGGATCAGAAACCGGAGCCCGGAATTGGACGGACTTAGTTTGGATGTTTACGGACGGTGTCGTCAGGTCGGCCACGGTCCGACCCGGAGCCACCGGGTACGCCCTACCCGTACAGCGAGCGCCTTGGAACAGCACGACTGTTTGGTTCGATAGCTGGTTCCGGACGGACAGGGGCACGGAGGTGATGTCGACGCACGAATTCGCGGCCTGTAGGGGGAAAACTTGAACCGCTCCGGAGTATCTCGTACCGGTGAACAGGCACAGGCCCTGCACCGCGGACCCGCACAAGCCGGTCCGAGGCAGGAACTTGACCGATCGGATCTGGTTGTCGAGGCCCACCCGGCCGAGGTCCGCATTATTTGACGACCCCTCGATCGTTGTCGAGGACCCGGTGCAGCCAGTGCCGGCGAAAAGGGCGACCTGCTGGGCAATCATGTTGTTGCGTACGGAACTGGTCTGACCCTGATACTCCGGCAGAAGGTCGACGCAGGCGTCGGCCGCGCGCAGACTGACGACCTGATAGTCGCCGCTGAAGCCTGGATCCGTGAACAGGCACAGGTACTGGCTTGGCTCGACACACGGGTCGGTGGGAAAACGAATCGGATCGAACCGGACCGACCTCAGCTGGTTGTCGAACCCCTGGATGCGAAGGTTGGGGTACCCGACGCCGCCGTCAACGAAATCCGCGGCTCCCGTGCAGCCGTCGCCCGGGAAAAGGTTGATCAGCTGATCCGTGCGATTGGTGATCGAGCTGATCGTACCCTTGAGTGAGGATTGGATGTCGATACACGTGCCCGCAGGTTGCGGCGTGAGAATCTGCGCCGCACCACTACCGTCCAGATCCGCGTAGAGACACAGCTGCTTGGGGTCGCACACTGTATCCGGCGAAACTGCCGCAAGGGTTGCGTTCGCCGTGCTCGTCAGCTCGAGCCGCTCCTGGGCGGCAGGTGCGGATGGCGCAGGGTGTTGCTTGACGTCCGCGAAGGCGCCGTCGGCATTCATTGTCGCGACCAGTGTTGCGGCGAGAATAGCGACAACGAAACGGCCTGACTTTAATGCGCTGCGCGTTAGGCTGACCATGTAATGCCCCCGTCCGTTACAAATGCATGTACAACAATGCGGACTCAGCGTTCGAGCCGTCCCTCACCCCGTTGAGAGGAGCCTTTGCCACGATCCCTGGCCCAGGCGGAGCATAGACTAGCATAGATGCTTTGCTCAGCGTGTACCCCAATAGTCGCCAATTAACAAAGGGCAATCAAGGGTGGTGGTCGAAGGGTTCGCCGGGAAGCCGCGTACACAGACTCGCTGATCCCTGCTTACCGCCGTTGGCCCGCGACGCGCGCCGCAGACCCACGGATCGCTGATTCACAGGCTGCTAAATGCGAACCGCGATCGTGTAATAGTCCCCGCGCGAGGAATCCCGCCCCGAAATTTCGTTGTTCCGTCTTTGCGCAAGACGCGCAGATAGGTATGGAACAACCGTCATGAACGATTACTCTCCTATCTGCCGCCGGTGTGGCTGCACCGACCCCACCACGGGCCGTCGCTACGGTGACAACTGCCCACAGCTGGCAGACGATCCCGGCCACGCTCCTGATACTTCTCGATCCGCATCGGCCGTCAGCGTGTCCGCCGCGGAGGATTCCGCACCGCGGACGCTGCCGAGGCCCAATTAGGTCTGGATCATCGACCGCAAGCTGCGAATCGCCCGATTGGTCAGCCTGGCCAGGGCCTTTCGCCGATCGTGTTTGTCAGCCGGCCCCTGGTCGCGGGCGGCCGACGACGCGAGCCGCTCATGCGCTGCGATCGGTTCAGGCGCCGCGGGCGGGGGCGGCTGGCTCAGGCGGAGCGACTCGGGCGCTGTCCCTCCAGTCCATTTCGCCGAGCGACCCGGCCAACTCGGTGGCGGTGGGACGACGCCGGGGATCGCCGGCCTCGGGCGCCATGTAGTGGGGAGTGCCGACGATCGCGTTGATGGTGGTGATCCTGGGAGTCTTGACGATTTGCTCGGCGAAGCCGACGGGCCGGACGTCGCCGCGACCCGGGTCGCTCACGATGCGGGCGACGCCGAAATCGGTGAGCCGCGCATCGAGTCGGTCGCCCTCCACTTGCAGCAGGACGTTATCCGGTTTGAGGTCGCGGTGTATGACGCCGAGTTCATGCGCTGCGGCGAGTGCGGAAGCCACCTGATACCCGAGTCGAGCAGCTGACGAGTCCATCCGGCAGCACGTCCAAGGCGCGGGCGTCGGCCGCCGCTTTGATCAGCTCGCGTCGCCGCTCCAGCTCGCCGTCGGCCAGCCGAGCCTCGATCACGCCAGTTCCTCCGCGATGTCGCGATATTTGAGCCCGCTCACGAGAAGCTGCATGACCTTGCGCTGGGTGGGCGGCAGCCGGCTCAGAACCTCGTTCACCCACGTGACCCCGGCGTAATTTTCGATGTCCTGGCCCGGATCCGGTCGGGCGGGCAGTTCGTCGATGGGGAACAGATCGGTGCGTTGGGCGTGGACACTTTCCCGGGTCCGGCCGATGCGGTTGCGTAATGCCGTGTGGGCGTACGCCTCGTGGTTGTCGATGCTGAACCAGCGTTGCCGAATCTCGATCATGATTTCGGCTGCGGCGTCTTCGGCATCGTGCAGGTTCCGCAGCGGCCCAGTCCTCGCTTGATCAGATCCGGATAGACGCGATCGAAGAAGGGGTCGAATGCCGAGTCCGGAAGACGTCCGGGGCCGTCCTCGGCGTCAGTCACCCGCGTGTCTCCGATCATCGCCCGTGACGAACCGTCACCGAGTTCGAGCTGGGAGAGCCGCCCGGCGTGAAAGCTGTCGCCGGAAAGAGTGACGGCTACCGTGGCCCACCGCGAAGCGCGGCATACAACCCGGCGAGTCCGATCTCCAGCATCAGGCAGGCGGCGAGGGTGCTACCGCTGATCGTCAGGATGCCGATCGGATTGGCTTGCAGCAGGGCCGCGATCAAGGCCGCCACCGCGGCGAGAAGGGCCGCGAAGGCCAGGCCGCCGGCCACCACGAGGCAGCCGACGACCAGAGTGCGGGTGGTGGTTTCGTTGTTGGAAGAGCTCACCTTCAAGATCGGCCAGCAAATTGGTATTCACTGGTAGTGAGTCCCGAGAGCGGTGACGCGTGAAAGGGCGGTCGAAACTGATCGGGATGGTGCAGGTACGTCGACTGCGCCGTGCCGGTGCTGCCCGGCCGGCGTGAGCGGTTGCGCCGCGGTGGCTGTCCGACCCGGCGGGAGGCGATCGCGGCCCGTGACGTGCTGCTTGGCGACGGCGATACGGCCGCCGCGGAGGGCTGGACGATACAACGCCGGCCACGCTGTTGGCTGACCACACGGACGAAGATCCGGCCGGCCACCCGGACCAGCACCCACCAAACGAAAAGCCCGAACCTACGCAAAGTAGGTTCGGGCTTTTTCGATGTCCTGAGACATCACACTGTGCGCCGCGTAGGACTTGAACCTACAACCCGCGGATTAAGAGTCTGCGATCTTGAATATCGCGGGCTCTCGCGGCGTGCCGCCAAGTGTCATTCCGGCAGGTGAAACCGCGGACGGTATGTCAGGTCATGCCATCGGGTGACGCACCATTCCGGGACTGCCTCGTCCCCCCACGGTCCCCCATGGACCGGCTATGGAGGCCTGGGCCGTCGCGGCGGTCCAGGCCTCCCACGCTGTCCGGCTGTGACGTGAGCAGAGACCGGACCAGCGAGTGGCGGAGTGTGCGTGCCGTCCTGGATTCGCGTCGGGCCGGATTGGGGGACCGGCGGCGCCTAGGGTCTGGCAAGCGCCGACGACAGCCTCATCACATCCGAATCGTCGGGGAGTGTGCACGTGGGCTGGCCATCTCGTCGGGCGCGCTGGCTGTCGAGACTCTGCCTGCCGACGGCAGATATTTGACTACCCAAGGTGAGGTTCGCCCAGCGAGGCGGCGTCCGGATTTGCCGAGAAGATCGCGCGGCTCCTATTCAGTGTCTGGGGTCGTGGACAACCATTTCGCGCCACATGCAATAGCTTCCGCATGCGCCTTGGACCAGTAATCGAGGCGCCCAAGAAGGTAGTCGACTCGATCTTTCGGCAGGCCGGTGCCGGAGATACCTTCGACATCTTCCTGCAATAGCCGCACGGCGGCGTGTAGGTTAGATAGGCGCGAAATATCCGGCGCAATGCGAGGCCCAGTTGAAAAGGTGGGTTGGAGCGCTTTCACTTCAAGCTTATGATGCGACCCGTAGCGGATGGTCAAGGCGTCAGTTGCTCGGCTCTCTGGGGTCATGCTGTTCAGCGATCTAAAATGTTCGTCTGGTCGCGCCATCATCTTACGTTTGCGATTCAGAAAATCACCCTTTGGCCCGTGCGGGCCACCGGGAAGAAACTCATCCGAATGGCCATACACTAGCCAATACTCGAACTTGATGTTCTTTTCTTTCCGTACGGTATCGAGATCAAATTTCTTGAGGAAGGTGAGTTGATTAATCGGTTCGTTCAGCGTCGTCCGCCAAGAAGCTAGCTGGTCCAACGCTTGCGTTAGAGCCCCTGTCGGTGTGCCGTTACTCGGGTTAAACCAGGACTTGCTGGGTCGCTCAATTTCCACCAACGCTACGTACAGTGTTCCACTGTCTGTACGGACCCACATAAAGTCGGGGCCAAATTCGGCCGTATATCCGTCAAGCTCCGGCTCAGTGAGTAAATAGTTGAATGCCCTGGGTCCGTGGTGCCCGGCGCCATCTGGGCCCGCCGCTCCAGGAACAAGTGGAGCGTGCCGTTCAAGGAATCGATGAAGCTCCGACTCCTTCGCCTTGCTTGCTCGCATGCGATTCAAGCCTATGTTCAGATGTGCTGCACATCTTGTGAGCCAGATATTTTCATCTAAACCCTGCGACGGGGCTCCACTTCCGTCGGAGCGAGCATGGGCATACAGCTCGCCCCCAATAGTTTCATACTTGACGTTCACTCTGATCCCCCTCGCGCTCAACCGCACCAAATCGACGTCGCAGGAGGAGTGTAATGTGCGACGAACCGCACGCTGCGAGCTTTTACTCATCTGCCGCGATCCGGCGCGCGGGCGGGAAACATGCCGTCACGCCCGATCCTCGACCGCTGCCCTCAACAGCTCCGGGTAGCGCCGCGATGCGTTCGTTCGTTCGTTGTGCCACTACGCCTCGTGGAACGGCGCGGGCTCCGCGGCGATCTGCTTGGACATCAGGCAGAACTCGTTGCCTTCCGGGTCCTCCAGCACGACCCAGCTACCGCTGCCGACGATGCCCGACCGTTTCGCTCCCAAGGCAAGCAACCGGGCCAGTTCCTCCGCCTGGCCCCGGTCGGTAGGGCACACGTCGAAATGCAGCCGGTTCTTCGCGCTCTTCGCCTCCGGCACCCGGACGAACAAGATGTCCGGGCTGACCGTCGCTCCCCGAATCGCCACCCCACTGTCATCCCGCGCGAAAACGCGGTAGCCAAGCACCGCACACCAGAACGCCGCGAGTAGCTCCGGGTCGTTGCAGTCGACGATGATGTCGCCTATCCGGCTGGCCACGGGCAGGAGCATAGCCTCGCCGTAGTACCGGTAGGCCGCCGGCGAGGTGCCTGCAAGCAGGTCCTTTTCCAGCGGCCCCCGGCCCGAACCCGCCGTGCCA
>NZ_JAHWFK010000067.1 GCF_019710575.1 Paractinoplanes polyasparticus
CCAGCTGAGGATTAGCCGGAATGAGCTGGTTGAACGGGCTCGTCGAAGAGTAGAGACGACCACCAATACGCGGATCCAATTTGGCGTCCGTGCGTTTCGGGGAGTCAGTCGGCGCCTGGCACGTGACGACCGTCAGTGCGGCGAACGAGGCAATGAGCAGCGCGGCGAAGATCCGGCCCGGTGCGGATCGCATGAATGTGGACTGCATCAGGTTGCCCGGCCACCGGCCGACCGAGGACCGGGGCCGTGAGGTCGCGGCTGTCCGTCCGTTTCCTGGTGGATCTGTTCGACTGTCTCGACTGGCTCGCGGTCGTGTGGTGACAGCCGCCCGCCGGGCGGCTTTCAACGGCTCCGGCTCCTCGATATTCAAGGTGAATCCCTACAGGCGACGGGGGCGTAGCGCGCCCGGAGAGAGTGTCTTCTGATCTGGAAACAGAGAGTTTCGAAAGTCCTGATCACCCTTTGCCGGAACGGAGCCTAGTTCATCATGATTCGGTTGTCCTACTCGCCTCTGCCCTTCCCCACGAAGGATTCGGGTGCGTCCGAACTTTCGCTCGATCGCGGGAAACGAAGACTGTCGCCGTGGACGTCCCGGGTGCGGCCGCTCGAGGTTGGCATAGTGGGCAGCCGCCGGAAATGCATATCACCGGCGTGCCTTCCCATTACTTCTCGAATGAAGGATCGCTGTGAAGAATTTACTGAAGCTCGCCGTCCTGGCGGGCGCTGTGACGTCGGCAATCGGTTTCGCTGCGGGCCCCGCCGCCGCGGCGCCGGTGCCTGACGGTCCCGATAAAAATGTGACGAACGTCCGGCACACGAGTCACGACACCAACCGGAACACCACTAACAACCGGAACAGGAGTCATGACACCAACCGCAACGTCACGTACGACCAGCACACCAGCCACGACACCAATCGGAGCGTGAGAAACGACCTCGGCCCGAGCCAGACCATCACGTACGACCGGCACACCAGCCACGACACACACTTCACCACGAACTACAACACCACAAACGACTACGGCACCCACGTGCTCCCCGACATCAACCTGGGCAACCTGCCAGTCGTGGGCTCCCTGCTGAACTGAGACCGCCCTGCTGGACGTCAGGCGGCTCCGCCCGGCCGCAGTCACGTGGCCGCGCCGCGCCGGCGCACACGGCAACCGCCGAGGTCCTTCCGCTCCCGATCGGTAGCGACCTCGACACCAGATGATCGTCCTGGCCCGCTCGGGTGAATTCCCGGGCGGCGCCCGGCGCGGCCAAGCGCTGAAAGCAAAGGCGACTGCACCCGGGGAAATGATGAAGCGGCGAGGTTCACGTCTTCCGTGAACGCCCGCCGCCATCGAAGGGTGGAGCTGAGGGGACTCGAACCCCTGACCCCCACACTGCCAGCGTGATGGAAGCTGTCTGGGTAGTCCGTCGTGTTGGCTGCCGTGCAGGTCGGGGGCACTCCCGGCGCTGGGTCCGTCGGTGTCGTCCGTGCCGTTCTGGGTGTTCGGTGAGACGTACGTGAGATCAGGCGGGGCGGCCGGCGGCGTCGAGGAACCGATCTACCGCGGGCTGGCCGGCGTGCGGCAACAGGAGGCCGCGGAGCCGACGGACGCGCTGTGCCGAACGGTCCGATCCGGCGCCGGCCGAGATCTCGGCGGTCTGCAACGCGGCCGCGGCGGCCTGGTCGACCTCGTGTCCCTGCAGCAGCGCCTCGGCGAGCCACGACAGGTAGAGCGCCCGCTCGCGCGGGCTGTCGCTGGCGTACGCCCGGATCGCGTGGTCGAGGGCGGGGACCGCGCGCAGCGGCAGTTCCAGCTGCGTCCAGACGCGGCCGCGCATGACCTCGATCTCCTCGGGGTTCAGCCAGTAGACCCAGGCTGGCTCGGCGTCCGGCCGGCTGTCGATGAAGGCGTCGTCGACCGCGTCGAGGGTGCGTGCCGCAGCGTCGGCCGACCCGGCTCGGGCCTGTGCCCACGCCAGCCGCTCGAGGAACAGCGCTCGGGCGCCGGCGGTGGCCGCACCGTTGGCTCCGCTGACCGCGGTACGGGCGAGCAGCTCGGCCTCACGCGGGTCACCAACGTTGGCGATCTGGTAGGCCAGGCTCGACAGGTTGCTGGCGGCGCCGGACGGGTCACCGGCGGCATGCGCGGCCCGGGCCCCGGCGAGGTAGAGCCGCTGGGCCTCGGCGTGCCGGCCGGCGTCGGACGCTGTCCACCCTGCGATCTGGCAGAGCTCGGCGACGCCGCCCAGCAGGCGGCGGCCGACGTCCTCGGTGTAGGCGGCCTCGCGCAGCAGCCGGGCGGTGGCAGCCAGCTCGGCGCCGACGGTGGCCGCGGTGTCGAGGCCGCCGACGTGGTCGTCGATGAGCCGGATCTGGTGGACGCGATCAGCCAGCTGGTCGACCAGGTCGTGACCGATGCGCCGGCCGGCGGCCAGCTGGAAATCCTGGGGCGGCGCGGTGACCAGCCAGGCGTGCGCGAGAGACACCGCGTTGTCCGCCGTGGCCGCGTTGCCGGTGAGCCGGGCCGCCAGATCCTCGGCATCACCGCGTCGCCAGCCGCTCTCGGGGAGCGTGGCGATCGTCGGCGGGCTGCCCTCGGCACTGGCTAGGGCACCGAGCTGCACCAGGCAGCCATCAGCGCCCAGCGCGTTGTCGAGGGCCTGGACGACGTCGGGCGCGGGGATCCGGCGGCCTTGCTCGTAGTCCCAAACGGTCTTGCGGCTGTAGTTGATCAACCTGCCCAGCTCGGCCAGCGAGAGCCCCCGCTCGCCACGTAGCCGCTGGATGGCGGCCGACAGCTGTTCCCTGGCCACGCTCGCCTCCCTTGCAGACAGTGGGCGCGCAGTGCAGGCGGTCGATGTCTGGTGCGCCTACAGGCGCTGGGCGAAGGCTCGGATCAAGGACGTCGACACCCTCCGAGGAGGGGCCATGAAGACCTCAGTCCGAATCCACGCCGGCCGCTCGGCAGATGCGCCGGACCGTTTCGCGCGTGTAGCCGGTCGTCTTCACGATCTCGCTCTGCCGCATGCCGGAGCGGGCCGCCTTGACGATCTCGTCGGCGAGCACGTCGCGGGCAGCGTCCATCGCTGTCTTGGCGGCGGTGTACGCCTCGGCGGCCTTCTCCAGCTCAGTCACCCGCGCAGTGTCGCACAAAGCGGTTGGCCTAATCCAGATGCCTACCCGGTTGACATCGCCTCACCGGTAGGCCACAGTGGTTGGCATAAGGCGCTGTTACACCAGCGACCGATGAACAAGAGGCGGGCCCGGCAGGAGTTGCACCTCCTGTTGCTCCGGGCCCTTGATCGCCCCAGGAGGCGACCCATGAGCATCATGCCCAATCAGCAGCGCACAGGCGACAACCTGCTCGACACGACACACTGCCCGGAGTGGTGCCTGGTGCACTGCCCCGGTGACGACGACGCCATCCTGCACCTGAGCGACGACTTCCTCGTCGAGGTGGACGGGCACGGCGAGCGCTCCGAGGTGCACCTGTCGATCGAGCAGCTGTCCCGCCCCGAGACCGGCCTGGAGAAGCCGGCCATCCGCATCCAGGGCGCGGCCGACGCCCCGATGGCGCCGGGTTCGGCGCTTGAGCTGGCCGCGCAGATCACGTACCTCGCGCACCGGGCGATGTTCCGGTGACCGCGCCGACGATCGACCGGGTCGCCTTCGACTGCCCGGCGTGGTGCACGGCCAACCACGAGAACCCGATGATGCAGCGCGAGGAGCTCGAGGACGGCATCCGCGAGCACGGCTTCTGCGTCGGCCAGGTGGCCGAGGCCAGCGTGTGGGTCAACCGCTCCGACGTCCTGACCGGCGTCCGGCCCGGCCGCGTGACGGTCTGGGCCGAGAGCGAGGGCCCGCTGAACACCGAGGAGTCCATCAAGTACGCCCAGCTGATCGCCGCCGCGACGGCCATTGCCGAGGAGGCTCAGCCGTGAAGGCCAACGAGGTCATCAGCCGCAACCCGTGCGTCGTCGAGGTCGACGCGGAGACGCTGCGGGTCGGCAAGCAGATCAACACCACCGACGGCTGGCAGACGATCCGCGGTCTGGTCATCTTCCGTGAGTGCGACCAGGTCAGCGTTTTCACCGACGAGCGCGACCCTGACGACGTCGAGGAGGCCTGGCGCTTCCGCTTCGGCGACCGCGTCCAGACCCGGCTGACGCCCACCGCTGAGGAGGAGTACCAGCAGCGGCGCCTGGCCCGCTTCGAGGCCAGCCGTCATCGCCGGTTGGCCATGGCCGCGGCAGAGTGCCCGGCCTGGTGCGTCGAGCACTACGACTGCGCTGACGACGACGTGAAGCGCAACCACACCAGTGAGCCCGTCACCGTCATCGGTGCCGACGCGACCACGGACGCGCCGGTCGAGTTCGAGTTCTGGATCGAGCGGCGTGACAGCCGATACACCGGTGGTGCCGAGACGGTCGGGGTGTTGCACACCCGCATCGTCAAGGAGGACATCGAGCTGACGCCGGACGCCATGCTCCTGCTGTCGGCTCGGCTGTCGAGCCTTGCCCACCGCGCCCAGCTGGCCGGGGGTGCCAAGCGATGACCGTCTCGACGGTAGTGACCGTGCCGATGACCGCGGGCGGCCTGGGCGAGCACATGGAGGCGACCGTCCAGGTCGAGCCGGAAGGCGTGTGGCTGTCGCTGGGGCGCCCGGGCGGCAACGAGGCCGGCGCTCCGATGACGCCGGCCGAGGCGCTGCAGCTGTCCCGCGAGTTGGCCGAAGCGGCGCACCAGGCGGGTGCCTCGTGACCGAGCCGAGCGACCGCAGCAGCCTATCGGGCGAGTACGCCGCGCTCCTTCGCACCGGCGGTGAAGAGGTAGTGCAGGTGTCGCGCATCTACCTCACAGCGCTGACGCTGATCCGCCAGTTGGTGCGTCTGGACCTGCTCCGCCCAGAGGAACGCGTCGTCGAGATCGCGCTGGTTCTGGCCGGCCTGGAACGCGTCCTGGAAGAGCAGGAACGGCGCACCGGCTGACGCACCCGATGGCCCTTCTGGACCCCTTCTCAGAGTGCGACGCAGGTGCGCCGATGTTGCGCCACGTTGACGGTTCAGAAGGGCCCTCTAGCTGCTGAGACACGCGCGTCGGGTGCGCCACGTTTACGCCACTCGGTGCGTCACACGACCGCTTCTGAAGTGTTAACCAAGATCCGAAAGGTGACGCACATGGACGTCACTCTGTCCGACAACTTGTCCGTCAACGGAAGGCCCCCTTCCATCGACGGCGGTACCCCTTCTGAACCGTCAACGGACGACAACTTCGAGCCGGGCGAGACGCACTACGTCGTGGCACGACCGGCGCACCTGGTGCCGCAGGGCTGGTCCCTGCGGATGCGCGAGAAGTTCGGAGACTGACATGGGCGCCACAGCACGCATCCTGACCCTGTCCCCGGTCGTCGATGACCGCGAGTACCTGGCGTGCCGCGAGGGCTGCATGGGCCACGAGGACACCCCGACCGGCCGGCGCCACGTCGGTATGCGGGCGTCGCTGTCCGCCAAGACGCAGACCGGCATGCTGGCCGACGTCGACCTGCGCGCCGAGGTGCACGACGACGGCTACGGCAGCGAGCGCGAGGTGTTCGTGCTCACGGTGGCAGGCGGCCAGGCGGTCGAGCTCGAGCAGAGCACGATGCACTGGCTGCTCCGCCAGTGGGACACCGCCTTCTGGTCCATGCCGCCGCGGCAGAGCCTGACGTACGGCCGGGCCGAGGCGGACTTCGGCCCGCCGCCGGAGGGCTGGAAGCCCCGGTCGTCGACGACGAGTACGCCTTCCTCATGGCCGGCGGCCGACAGAACCGGGGAGGCCGGGCGTAGGCGTAGGGACCGACGAAGGTAGACCAGCGGCGTTCAGGGCCTTGTGGCACGGGTCCTGAGCGCCGCTTCCCTACGCCCTACAAAGCGCTGCGACCAGCCCTTCCGCGTAGGGAAGCGGCGTAGGGAGATCCCTACGTGTAGGCGTCACCGGGTGTAGCAGTTGGAGCTGTTGGCGGTGCCCCGCGAGGGGGCTGGTGGGTCTTAAGGGATTCCGACCTCCAACAGCTCCAACGCCTCCATTTGGAGCTGTTGGAGGGTCACGCGGTGTAGCAGTTGGAGCTGTCGCGGCACCGATTCGTGTCGCGGATCCGCGACATGGCCCGCGACACGGAACCACCTGGGAGAACGCCACGATGTCGCGTGTGGCGGCTGGCCTTGATGAGGCCCTGAACAGGCGTGTCCCCGGGGTCAGGGACATCGGCGCCGGCCGCGACATGGGTTGGGAGCGGGGACCCTCGTTGGGAGCGGATCCGCTCCACGTGCCGCTCCCAGGTTGACCTGCGGCAGAACTGGTTGGGAGCGGGGAGCGGGTGGGCAGAAACGGCAGTCCTCCCGCGAAATGGCAGGCGTGTCGTCAACCGCAGGCGCCGGCTGGACGGCGGGGTTCCGTACCTGGGCCGCGAGCGCGTCCCGCATGGGTTGCAAGAGCGGCCACAGATAATCCTTCTGCGCCTGGCTGAGGGGCGGCGCTTCGTCGACGATGTGCTGGATGTGAGCGCGGACTTCGGGCGAAAGCTTGCCGTTGATCATGGTCGGCTCAACGATCGCCCCCTTGGCGCGGCCAGTGATCTTTGGCGCGGTTCCGCGCCAAAGGGGTGCGCCATGTCCCCAACACCGGTGACATTGCTGCTCAGCGCGTCATCAAGGCCGTCGGAGACATCGGCATGGCGCATGGCGCGGCTTGGTGCGGCCGCCCTTGTTTGGTGCGGCTCCGCACCACGGCCCGCACCAAGAAGCCACCTGCGCCAACGGTCGATTTGGTGCGTGGTGCGGGGTCGCGGCAGAGGTCGCGGACGGCCTCCTGGTCGCGGATCCGCGACCACCCCGCGACCGCACCAAGACCAGGGGAAACCACGATCAGGTCGCGGGTCGCGGCGGTATAGCGTAGCGGCGCCTGAGACCCCAAAACGGCCCCAGGAGGGTGTCTTGGCCCGCTGAGCTGGGGAAGTTGGGTAGCAAAGCCACGTAGCAAGCTTGCTACTCGTAGCGCGGCCCGTGCTACAAGATTTAGTTGGTTTCGTTGCGCGGCCGACGGCCCTCAAACCGGCCCTGAAGGCGGTTTCGGCCCTCGGCCGTGATCACGCGCAACACGAAACATCGGCCTCCGACCAGGGCGGATCCTGTTGCGCCTCGTGTTGCGCCGGCGCAACCAGTTGCGGCGGCCGCGCAACCACGAAACAGGGCTAACGGCTTACGGCAGATCGCCGTAAGGCTTACGGCTGCGTTAGCCCTGCCGCTAGCCGATTGAGCTGCCCGAACGGCCCAGGCTAACGGGGTAACGGCACGCAGCGCCGATGACCCGTAAGTGCCCCAGGAGCCGGTTTTCGAGGTACGCGAGCCGTAAGCGTTACCCGTTACTTCGGCACCGATTCGGGGACTGACCAGCAGGTCGTCGGGTAACGCGGCTGGTAACACGATCGTTACCGGTAACGGCGGCCGCGTTACCCGAGTGGGCCGGCGCCAGCAGTGGCCGGAGCCTCTCGCGCTGATAGTCGGTGAGCGGAGGCGCGGCGTCGGCGATGCGCTGGGCGTACGCGTCGAGATCCGTCTCGCGGTCAGTGTTGATCATGCCTATCTGAACGATCAACCTCGGTAGCGGTAGCGGCGCGCACGTGTCCCCAGCCCCGCCCAGGGGCCGTTTCACGGTTTCAAGGGCCGAACCGCGATCTTGCGCTACTTTCGGCGTTTCCTCAGCTCAACCCAGTAACAGGGAAGTAGCAACAAGATCGTCCAGCCGCTACCCCTGCTACCTCAAGCCGCGTTTCCTGCGGCGCGACGACGTCGGTGCCGTCGGTGATTCGGGCCTGCACGGAGTCGTCATCTTCCGGGAGGGCGAGCCGGACGCCAGTGGCGGTGTCGGTCCCAACGTTGCGAAGCCGGTAGCTCGATCCGATGAACTCAGCGATCCAGGCAACCGGAGGGGGCGGCTGAGGGACAGTCCGCTCCGTGGCGATCGTTTGGCGCCGCGAATAGAGCACAGCGACTGTCGGGACGATGACGGCCAGTCCGGCCATCGCTAGGGCGGCCAGCGCAATGTGGTCCGTTGTGGTCACGGTCGGCACCGTAGACGCAGCCACCCAACGGGTGACGCCAGGCAGTCGTCACCCGAACCTCGGCTTGCGCCGTCGGCTGGGCACGACATCACAAGCCATCAGTTGTGCCCGTCACCCGACTCCGGTAATCCGCGAGAGGTCAGAAACCGGACACTCGGCGGCACGGGTGCCCCAATTTCGCTGTGAGCGCCAAGCGGGACAACCTGAGGGACAACCTGAGGGACAGTTTTGGTGTTATAAATCTGGTACCCCTCTAGATACACCCACCAGGAGCGCCCGCATGAGCCCCGTTACCGCTGCTCAGGACCGCGAGTACCTCGCCAGCCACCCGTGGATTACCTTCATGGTCAACCTACAGAAGTTGACCCACAAGACCTGGCTGTTACTGGGTGAAGCTGAATCTAAGAGTCACCACGTGGCTGGTGTTCCGCTGCGCCCCGAAGTCGCGCGCCGACTCCACGCCATCTATCTGAGCAAGGGGATCCACGGGACAACGAGCATCGAGGGCAACACGCTCTCTGAGGAGGAGGTGCTACAACGCGTCGCCGGCGAACTCGAGCTGCCCCCCTCCCGGGCCTACCTCGGCATTGAAGTAGACAACATCATTGCCGCGTGCAACCGAATCGTTGAAGACCTCGCCCACCACCGACCGATGGAACTCACGCCCGAACGCATCGCAAGCTTCAACAAGCAAGTCCTTGCGAACCTGGACCTCGAGGACGGTGTTGTACCCGGCCAGGTCCGCACCCACAGCGTTGTGGTCCTCAACTATCGGGGAGCACCGGCCGGGGACTGCGACTACCTCCTCCAGCGGATGTGCGACTGGCTGAACGAACTCGACACCGTCGCCGTCGACGACGAAGAGATGACCTTCACTGTCGCGGTCTTAAAAGCGATCCTGGCGCACCTCTACATCGCGTGGATCCACCCCTTTGGCGATGGCAATGGCCGCACCGCGCGCCTGATTGAGTTCCAACTTCTCATCCAAGCTGGAGTGCCTCTGCCCGCCGCCCACCTGCTCTCCGACTTCTACAACAAGACTCGCGAGGCGTATTACCGCGCTCTCTCCAGAACAAGCCGGCCGCCCTACCCTGTCGAAGGTTTCATCCACTACGCCATGCAAGGTTTCGTCGACGAATTGCGTGAGCAGCTACAGGTCATCCGTGAGGAACAAATGCGTGTGACCTGGGAGAACTTCGTTCACCAGTCCTTCCCCAAGGACTCACCAGCCCGCCATCGCCAACGATGCGTAGTCCTGGATCTAGGCACTCGACGAGACCCAGTTGCGCCAACCAGGCTTCCTGAAGTCTCGCCCCGCCTTGCGCGCCTTTACGCAGACAAGGGCACCAAAACACTTACTCGCGACATCAACGAGCTGGTCAAGATGCAACTGGTTCGCCGAGTTCCCGGCGGGATCGTTGCCAACTTCGACCTCATTCGCGCGTTCTTACCGATGAGGGCAGAGTGACTCGCCGGACCGACATGGCTGCGCTTTGACGATCAAGTACACGAGAACGGCCCTCTCAGCTGGACGGAGAGGGCCGTTCTCGTGTCGCCTAAGGGGCGGGGGTAGCTCCGCGCTCAGCCACCCCTTGCGTACAAGCTGACCGCTCGGCCCGCCGCATAGTTCCCGGCGCCGACGGTCCGGGCCATCTCTCTGCTGATGCCGGTGACAAGAGCCTCGATGTCGGCCGGGTGCAGGCGCACCGGTCCGGAGTTGACCCCGCCCGAGCCCACGCCGGGAGTGACCGTCTCAGGCCCCTTCTCGCCGAAGCTGTAGCTGCTGCCCGAGCGCAGACCGACGCCGGCAACCGGTTCGCCGATCACGCCTCCGTTGGCCATGGCGATGTGGTCGTGCGCGTTGCCGCCGGCGAAGCTGTGCTGTCGCCAAACCCGGCCGGTGTAGGTGTGCCGCTTGCCGTTGTGGATGTTGTACTGCTGGTAGGGGCTGATCAGCTCTTTGGTCCGCGCCTTGTACCGCTCGTTCCACAGCCGGGCCAGCTCCTCCGACGGCTCGAAGTCAACCGCCCGGCGACGGGAGTGGTACGAGACATTGCCGGAGAGCGTGCGGGCGCCGGGCCGGTCTTTCGACAGCACCCGGATGCCGGGCACCAGGGCGCGCGCCGCACGAACGATGGCGTCACTGACGCTGTTGCCGTCGGCCGAGAAGCTGGTCTGGACCTTGCTGGCGACCTCGGCCTTGGACGGGATGCGGGTGCCAGCCAACGTCGCCTCGAACGGCCACCGGCGCGAGGTGTCCACCGGCGCGACCAGGCCACCGCCGGCGTAACCGGGGAGTTGACCGGTGGCGTTCATCTGCTCGAGGACACCGGGGTGCTTGCGGCGGATCTCGCTCGTCGCCTCGCTGCGAAGCACGAACTCCTTGCGGTGCACGACGCCCGCGGGCTCGTACTTGCCGCCCTCGCCGGTGTAGCCGCCCTTGTCGTACCACTTGCCGTCGGGGCCTTTCACCGGACCTTGGAAGCCGGGCGGCAGGCCCTTCTCCTTGGCGATCTCCCGAGACACCTGGCCGACGGTCTTACCGGTGGCCAGCGACCGCTGGTAGAGGTAGAGGCCGCCGAGCAGGTCCGCGACTCGGTTGACGCCGGCCACGACCAGGTCGGTCTGCTTCTTCTTCGGGATCTGCCCGTAGGTGTCGATCAGCCGCTGCGTCTGGACCCGGTTCAAGCCGAGCCGGCGGGCCTCTTCCCTGATGGCCGCGATGCGGCCTTGGTGCTTCCTGGTCGCTTCGGCGATCGACTTGCCCGTGTTGATCTCAGCGAAGTACAGGTCGCGGGTGGACCCAAGCACGGCCTGCAGCGCGTCGCGGTTCGAGCGGCCTTTGCCGGTGTGAATGTCGAGCTGGCGGCCGTTCTGCCTGACGCTGCCCGACAGACCGTCCCAGCTGGCTTGGAACACCTCATTGGCTTCGGACGCGGAGATCTGGGCGCCGTACAGGTTGTCGGTGGCCTTCCGGAGCCCGTCGACCAGCATCGACGCCCGGCCGGCGCCGGTGCCCATCTCGTCGAGGGTCCGCTTGTATTTGTCCTGCGCCGCGGACGCCAGCTCCTGGGCCTCCTTGACCCGGCCCTCGGTGGCGACCAGGTTGCCGTTGGCGAAGCTCAGCCCCATCGTCGAGGCGCGCGTCTTGTCGAGCTCGGCCCGGTAGCGGCCGGACGCGTCGATCGCGGAGATCTGGGTCTCGGCCATGCCGGCCTGCTTGAGCCGGGCGAAGTCCGCGGCGTCGGCCGTGCCGAGGGTGGCCTTGCGGTAGGCCTCAGCCTCCGCGCTGCCGGCCTTGAAGCCGTCCGCGGTCAGGTCGAGCTGGATGCCCCACTCCGCCAGCTTGGTGCCCTGGTTGTTGATGTTCTCGATCCAGGAGCGGCCCCTGTCGATCACCGTATCGAGCTGGCCGGTGTAGCCCTTCAGGGCGGCGCCGGCGTGAATGATGCCGCCGGTGACGGTGATGAAATTAGCGATCCCGACCGTCAGGTCGTCGATCGCGGAGGCACCCTCGTCGGCGTCTTCAGCGAGGGTCTCGAAGACGCCGCCGGTCGCGGTGCCGATCCGGTCGAAGGCGTTGCCGAAGGCGTAGACCACCGGCTCGGCCTGCGAGACGGCCTCGGCGAAGCCGGACACGAACCCGCGAGCGCCTCGCAGCACGCCGCCGACGAAGTCCTCGGTGTACCGCGACGCGGAGAAGATCTTGTCGAGGTCGGGGCCGAGCGAGAGGTAGCCCGCGCGGATCTGCTCGATGCCGCCGAGCGCCACGGGGACGAACGCTGCGGACCGCTGCCCCAGGTCGCCGAGGATGCCCTCGCCGAGCTCCTGCGCGGCACCCTTCACCGCGGGGTCTCGGGCGGCCAGGATCAGACCGCCGGCGATACCACCGATACCGGCCGCGCCGACCACGGCGCCGGCAATGGCAGAGGCGACCAGGGGGGCAGCCGCGAGCGCGAGAGTCCCACCCACCGCGGCGCCAGCCGGGCTGATCGGGGCCGAGGCGAGCAGCGGGCCGAGGCGGGCGGCGAACCGCGCGACAAAGCCTGTGGCGGCTTCAGCACCACCACCCACGCCGACATCGCCAAGCTGCCGCTTGAAGCGGTTGAGCTCGCCCAGCGCCCTCTGCGTCTGAACCTTGATCTCGACGGTCTCAGCGCTGGCGCCCAGCTGCTTCAGGCGCGCCTCGGTCGCCTCGATCGCAGCCAGGGCCTGCCGCGGGTTGGCCTTGACGTCGACCGGGTCGAGGTCGAGCCGCTTGAGCGCCCGGTTGAGCTGACCACCGAACTGCTTGCCGGCCTTGCCGCCCGGGTCCTGCCTCTTGACCTCCGCGACGACCTTGGCGTCGAAGCCGTCGAGGCTGGGCTCAACCGCGATATAGCCGCGACGGAGGACGCTGCCGCCACTCGTCATGATCTGATCCCTTCAACCTGGGTGATGCCGGGGTGCAGCAGCGCGACGGCGCAGGCCGTGTCATCGGCGCGAAAGGGTTCGCCTCTTCGACCTTCGCTCCCGGTCCGAGCGCCATGGCTCGCCCAGCCGGGTGACGTTGACGCCTGTGCACTGCTTCCGGTCTCGGAACCCCCACGGGCTGAGACCGGTAGCGCGAGAACCGGGTCAGGCAGCGTCGGTGGGGAGTCCACCCATGCGCCGGACGCGGGCGTCCACGCGTTCCTGAAGCGGTTTCTCACCGAACCGCTTCCGGGCCTCAGCGAGCGCAGCCTCCCGCCCTGTGGGTGGCTCTGGTGTCGAAGTGTCATGGCCGCAGGTGGGGCACTTAGGCACGGGATGCTCCGATCTCGGTGGGGTGCACGATCTGATTCGGCCGGCCAGCCAGACGCTCCTCTTCGGTATGCATCTGCTCGACGACGGTGCGCGCGGTCTGTTCGAGGGTCGGCACCCACGGGCGGGCGTCACTGGTCGCCAGCCAGCGCAGGTTCGTCGCGGTCGCGGTGATCTCCAACGGCTTGTGGTCGTTGTGCTCCCACGGCGGCGCGTCCCAGCGGTGGCCCCGCATCGAGTGCCGCCAGTCCGGCCACACGTCGTCGACGTTGGAGACCACGCCGCCGATCTGGAGCAGCCGGAGCAGCGGCATGCGCAGGTGCACACCAGGCACTTCGACTTCCTGGTTTCCGCTGCCGACAACCGTCGTGGACAGGGCCAGTTGGGCTGCGCGGATCTGTTTGTACGTAGGCACCGCATCGGCAGCGTCCAGGGCGCCGGCGCGCACGGTGGCGAGCAGGGTCGCGAGCCGGTCGTTGAGGTCGGTCAGGCCGGTATTACCGCGGTCACGGTGGCGGCCGCCGTCGAGTCCGCGCAGTCGCAGCGCAACAGCCGCCCATACGGCGGGGGCGTTCTCGTCGGTCAGCCCGCGGGGCAGGGTCTGCCTCTGTGCCAGGGCCATCGCCATGGAGTCAGCCAGCGCGGAATCGGTCAGCCGGCGTAGTGCCTGGCTGAGGGTGTCGGTGGGCATGGCGGGTCTCCTCGGGGTCAGGCGGCGAGGCCGGCCAGTTTGCGGATGCGGTCGCGCTGTTCACGGTCGTGGTCCTCGGCGTGCACCTTCAGTGCTGCACGGCGCCGGTCCACCTCGGCGCGGACGCTGGCCTGCGTGTTCCGGGCGTTCTCCCGCTCAGCCTCAGCCGTGGCCAGCTCGGCGACGGCTAGCCGCAGCGCCTCGGCGGCTGCGTCGCGCGTTTTGACGGCGGCCTCGGCCTTGCGATCGGCGCGGGCCTTGACGGCGCCGGAACTGGTGAGCTGGTGCTCGGCTGCGGCCAGCTGAAGTTCCATCAGCCGGGTGCGGGCCTGCGCGAGCTGACCGGGGAGCGTCACCTCGGCGTCGATGCGGAGCTCCATGACGGCCTGGAGATCCTGGGCGTCGACCGCGGCCTCCAGCCGGCTCCGGGCGTTCCCAGAAGCGGCCTCCAGTTCGGCGACGGCCCGCTCCGCGGCCAGGAGGTCTTCCTGCTGGTCGAAGGGGTTCAGAAGGCCGAACAGGGCGTTCTTCAGCTGCTGGAGGTTCGTCGCGGTGATTGCTTCGGCGTACTGCCGGTCGGCTCTGCCCGTGGTCAGCGCCTGCCAGAAGCGACTGACAACTGCCGTGACCGAATCGATCACTACTGCGATTGCTTCGTCCGTGGCGGTCCCCCGGACCGCGGCGACGAGGGCGTCCGCCGGGCCGACCAGGTCGACCGGACTCCCGGTCGCCGTGTACTGGCGCAGGGCAGCAAGCAGGGCATCCGCGCAGGTCTCAGCGGTGGCGGTAGGTGGCGGTGCCTCAGTCATCAGATCCCTCCGTTGCTACGGGCGGCGCGGTACAACTCGGCCGCCTCGGGTTCGACCAGCCATACGCCGCCGGCGGTCTGCCGGCCGTCGAGGCGGCCCTCGGTTATGGCGAGCCGGACTGCTCGCGGAGTGATCCCAAGTAGTCCGGCAACCTCGGTGGCGGTCAGCGAGGACGATGCCTGACCAGCCGATTCGGTGTCCCGCTCGCTTCCTAGATCGGAAGCCAGACCGCGGTGCCGTTTCCACGCCTCGGCGGCCAGCAGGATGGCCTCGAGTACCGCGTCGACCTCGGGGTCCATGCCGCGCAGGGCGTGTCGGACGTTGCGCAGGCCCTTCTGGGCGAGGACCGCGGCGACGCGGGCCGGCACGACCACGGCCGGGCCGTCGAGGCCGTACACGTAGCTGGAAGACGGCCTGGGTGGAACCGTCACTCAGACACCGCCCTCATGTACGGGTTCAAGAAACGCCGGGTGACGGAAGGTGATCTTCGAACCCTGGGAAACCCGTACGCAGGAAAGTTGCCCTCCCCGGCGGTACTGCTCGTCAGGGGCCCCTTGGGGGTTACTCCCCCACCCCTGGTGACGATCAGTAAGCATCGAGCCCAGCTTGGTTGCATCCGTAGGAAGACCTGACTCGATCAGTCACGCACAGCCAACTGGATCAGGTTGTCCGGCAGCCGGAAGATGGTGGCGACAGTCGTAGCGTTGATCAGGTTCTTGGCGTCGAGGGCGTCGTCGGCCCAGGTCCAGAGCATGACCAGAGTGCGGATGCCACTCTCGGCCCAGTGCTCGATGACGAGGGCGAACGGCCCCTCACCGGAGACCTCGGCTGCCTCGTCCCAGACGCAGCCGGCCAGCGCGGCATAGGTCTGGTGCCGTGCCGGGCAGTGGGCCTCATGGCGAGGCAGGGCCAGCGCCGCGAGCATGGCCGGGGTCAACACGGACGGCCCAAGGTCGCGGGCAGGCAGTCGTCGCAGGCGCCGTACTGAACGGTGAGCGGTCCGATCTGGAGCATGCCCGGCGTGATGCCGTCGTCGGCGGTGCGGGCGCACACGCGGCCGCAGGCGTCGCAGGTGTGGGCGGCCTCGCTGTCCGGCGCCAGGCTGAACAGGTGCAAGCAGAAGCCGCAGACGGTCAGGTCCGGCCGCCACAGGGCTGCGAAGATCGGTTGCGGGTGGCCCGGGTGCAGGTTGTGCCTGCAAGTTTCACCACCGCCGGAGATCCAGGACACGAACGCCTGGATGATGCCCAGACGCAGCCAGCCGGGCAGCTCGCCGGGCGTGACCAGGCGCGAGGCCTCGTCACTGATGAGCTGGCCGGCCTGCTGCAGGAGGTCGGTGGCCTCGCTGATGGCGGCGTCGGCCTGGTCGCGGAAGCCGACCGGCGCAGTCTCGCGGGCACGCTCACAGACGGCGGCGAAGCGGGGGTCGAGCATCGCGCGCTCGAGGAGTAAGGCGGCCTGCTGGTTCGAGGTGGTCATGCGCTCGCTCCCTCGTGCTGCCGTAGTTCGAGCTCGCCTGCGCAGCTGCCGCACACGCCGAACAGGAGCAGCATCGGGCCGATCGGCAGGGCGCCGCCGACCAGGCCGCCCCGTGCGTAGACGGAGCAGCGGTCGCACGTGTTGTCGTCGACCGGGCCGAACCGCGGGCGATCGGCGAAACAGTCGCGGCAGCTGACCAGCAGCGGCCGGCCCGCCTGGCCCATCTGGGTGTACATCGGGCCGAAGCCGCGGCCCGGGCCGACATGTGGGCAGAGCCGTGCTCGACCGCTGACCAGCTGACCGAGCACCGTGACGCCGAGCGAGACGAACCACGGGTCTCGGGCGGCGACCTGGTGGCCGTGGGTGTGGGCAGCCAGGCGGCGCACGGTGTGCTGCTGGTCGGCGACGGCGACGCGCAGTTGCACGGCCTCGTCGAAGGTCAGGGCGGCGGTCATGGTGTGGCAGTCCTTCCGGTCTGGCAGGGCTGGCAGGTGGGCCCGTGGCCACCGCGGCCGCGGGCGTGGTGGCGGGTGCCGCATCGGTCGCACGGCACCCAGGTGGCATCGGCGAAGGTCTGCGAGCACCGGGGGCAGTAGTTCGGGCCGGGCGCCGGTGGCATCGGCAGCGCGGGAGCCTCAGGTCGCGGTGATTGCTGAGCGCGCTGCGGGGTTAGCGGGGTTTGCGGGGTCTGATCCGGCGGGCCCCACACGGGGTTTTCACTAACGGGTGACTCAACTTCTCGCGCGTAGGTCAGGGAATCAGACCCCGCAAACCCCGCTAACCCCGCAGCGGACTCGATTCGCCAGAGCCGGACCTTGTCGCGATTCGACCCCGCGGCCCGCACAGCCAAGCTCCCCGCCCATCGCCCGTCGCGGTTCATGAGCCAGCGCCCCAGCGTCTTCGCGATGCCACCGATACCCTGCGGTGAGCGCGCCGCCTTGTCCGCGAGCTCGGTTGGTAGGGCGTCGAGCGGGATGGGCTTATGTGCGATGCCGGCCCCCGCGTAGACGTTGTGGCCTGGGTCGACGTCGGCCAGGACCTCTTTCACCGTCCACACCTGATTCCCACGAACCTTGTGCACGGCGGTGAGGAAGTGCTCCCAGTCGTCGTCGTCGCTACCGACGACGATCTGAGTGGAGTCGTGGTCGAAGCCACCCTCGATGCCGGCCGTGGTGATGATGCCTTCGACGGTCTGTGTCCAGCGGGCGTATCCGTCGCTGCTGCGCTCCGACCCTCGCCGCATCCCCGCGACTACCCAGGCCTGCACGATGGTCAGCAGGGCGTGCAGCAGGTCTGCACGGTGCGCGGTGGCCCAGACCTCGGGGTCGCCGATCGCGAAGCCGGTGCGCAACTCAGGACGTGGCACGCCGGGGTCGATGGTGACCGTGATGGTCCGCCGTGGGATGTCTCCGCCGAGCGAGAGGTTGTTGCCGGTGACGACCCACAGCCGGTCGTTGGGCACGCCGATCCACTCGTTGCCGCCGAGCAGTCGGTCGCCCCACGAGTCGTTGGTGAGCAGGCCGGCGAACTTCGACGACCGCAGCACGCCGGAGACGTTGTCGATGACGACGACCGGGCCGGTGGTCATCTCGAGGATGGCGGTGATCTGCTTACCGAGCTCGGCCTCGTCGTCGGGGAACTCGGCCCGGAACACGCCGCCGTGAACGATCCGCGCGACGTTGGCGAGCTTGGTCTTCCCGGAGCCGCGCTGGTGGGCGCCGATCGCGATCAGCTTGTACGGCGGCGGCACGATGGCGCGTAGCAGCGGTGTGATGAGCGCGCCGATGTAGTTCGCCCGGCTGGATGCGCTGGTGAACGGGAAGCCGGACAGCAGCAGGTCGATCCGGGCGACCGCCGCCTGGATCTGCTCCGGTGTCGGGTGTTCGGGCACGGCGGGGATGGTCAGTTTGGGGTCAGGCAGGTAGAGCAGCCGGGTCACCGGGTCGTAGCCGGGGGTGCGGATCAGGCTGCCGTCGGGCCGGAAGGCCGGGGTGTGGATGACGCCGCGCAGGCGACGCAGCTGGGGCAGCTCGTCGAGTACGGCGCTGACGCGCTTGGCCGATGCGGCTGGGAACATGGCCGGTATGTAGAACTTGACCTTGTCCTTGCCGCTGCCGCTCGATGCTTCCTTGACGCAGTCGAAGGCGATCTGGACGCGTGCGGCGACATACTCCGAGTGCGCGCGCTGGACCTGCGCCGGGCCGTCGTCACCGTCTTCAACGGCGCCGCGCAGCGGTACGTACCCCTCCTCGCCCTCGCGCGGGGTGTGGACCAGGTCGGCCCCGCGCAGGAACATGCCGGCGAGCAGGCCCCGGCCGAGGTTGACACGCAACCACTCGAACATGACCGCGGGGTTGCCGACGTCGAGTGACGGTCGCGGTGCGATGACCGCAGGGGGCTGACCGGTGGCCGGCTCGACGGGCTCGGTGAACCAGGCCGGCGGCGGTGTCGCCAGCGGCCAGGCCGACCCAGGCGGCGGCGTGCCGTACCCGCGAGCGGCCAGGTCGCGAGCGGCGGCACTGTGGTCGCCGCCGTGGTTCAGCAGGGCCCATGCCCCGAACTTGGAGTAGGTCTCGCCTGTATCGAGCACGGACTGAAACTCCGTGCTGCTCGTGAGGACCTTCAACCGGTCGGTGCCGCCGTGGTTGGTTGTGGCGCTGTGGCCGTCCCGCATGTCCTTGCCGGGGCGGGTCCAGTAGGTGACGCCGTCCTCCTGGTGGCGCTCTTGCCAACCTTCGGGTTCGAGGATCTCGGCCCAGCTGGTGTGGGCGGCGAAGTCGTCCCCCGGGCTCAGTTGGCCACCGATGGTCGCTGCACGCGGTTGCGGCGCTGTGACCGCGGTCTGCTTGGCCGGCGGCGGCAGCTGGTCGAGGACGCGCACGAGGTCGTGCAACTGCCTCTGCTCGGCCGTGGTGACGGTAGGCACAACGCCGGGCGCACCGATGGCCAGCCGCCAGGGCTGCCCAGTCGGGTGGGTGGGCCCGCCGGACGGCGCGACGACGACGTAGCCACCCTCGCCCCGGGTCTCCGCGAGCACTCGGATGACGGTGCGGCCCTTGGCCACCAGGTCTGGCTCGTTGCCGGTCAGCTCGTCGGTCCGGGCGGGGCGGCTGGCCAGCTTGGTGTTGCCGGGCACCGGGCCGCCGGTGATGCGGTAGAGGATGTGCACGCCGCCGGACGGGGTCATCTCCACGTAGGCGCCCGGGTCGACGGTGATGCGTCGCCACAGTTCGTCGAGGCCTCGCTCGGCGGCGGCTGCGGCGACCTTCTGCAGTGCGCCTTCCTGCATGGCCCGGCCCTCGGCCTCGAGCATTTCGAGGCCACCGGAGACGGCACCACAGACCAGGCCGATGCCGTGGTGTTGTCCGCTGGCCAGGGCCTCGCGGGGGAATTGCTCGCGCTGGTAGCGCTTCCAGTCGCCGAGGGGCCGTTTGGTCCCGTCGCCGGCGGCTGGGAGAACACAGAAGCCGGCGTCGTGCCACGCCAGGGCGGCGTCGCGGACGACGTCGACGTGGGTCGGTGTGATGGTCAAGGGTTGCTCCTCCATGCCCTGCCTGCCCCCAAGCAGGTGCGTGCGGCCCTCGCGGTTGGGCCGGGTGAATGAGTCAGAGGTGTCGAGCACGACTCACCACGGGCAGCGGCAGGAGGTGACGGCGGTAGGCACTGCGGCCCCGGCGGCGTTACCCTGACCCTGCTGGTACGTGGCGGTAGCGAGGCGGTCTCTGTGGCGGGGGCCGCTTTCGTGCGTCTGGAGCACCTCAGGCCACCTGCGGCCGATCGCTCGTGGCCTCGTCGATGACGGCGAGGATCGAGCTGGTGGTGACGCGGATCCGGCGGCCGACGCTGAGCGCCTTGGCCGGGAACTCCTTCGCCTTGATCAGGTCGTATGCGTGCGCCCGGCTGATGCCGAGCGCCGCCGCAGCGTCTTCGACGCTGACGGTGGCCGGCCAGCGGCGCACCTCTTCGAGAGTCGGTCCGATCGGCGTGGTCATGGCGGTCATCGCCCCTCCGTACCTTCCAGGGATCGCGTTATACCTCTGTTAGGGAAACAGCGGCAGCTTGAGGGGACCATACAGACCTCGTGGACACCTGGCAAGTTCGGGGATAGGGTTTCCCTCTCAGAGGAACGTTGGGGGCATTAATGGCGGCGAGCGCGCCGGGTGAAGTGCTGGGTCGGCAGGTCAGGCGGTGGCGTGAAGAGCGGAAGCTTTCAGCCCAGGCGCTGGCGAACCGCTTGCACGAGATGGGTTCGAAGCTTGATCGTCGGTCGATCTTCAAGATCGAGACCGAGAACCGCAGCGTGAGCGTCGACGAGTGGCTGCAGCTGGCTCACGCGCTGGCCGTCCCGCCGCCACTGCTACTGGTCGACCTCGATTCCGGTGATGACGTCGCGATCGCGCCGAACATCGCTCTGCACCCGTGGATCGTCTGGCGTTGGATCGGTGGCGAGCATGCTTCGCCCGTGCCGTCGGAGCGTGGTGGCGCCCTGGTCTCCCGGGTCGAGGAGTTCGGCCGGGCCCGGCTGGCTGTGCAGCTCTACCAGCAGGAGGAGGCGTCTTCGAACGCGGTGAGTCGCGCGGCCGCGGACATCCGCGCGGCCGAGTACACCGGTGACGAGGAGCGGCTGCGGGTCGCCAAGTCCGACCGCGTCGACAACCTCCGGATCCTCGCGCAGGCCCTCGACGCGATGCTCGAGAACGGCATGACACCGCCGGGTAAGCCGCCCGCTGTGATCGAGGCGATCAGGTCCCTCGATCTCTCGAAGTACCCGGATCGGCTCGTCGTCTGGACGGGGCCGGCCGACGAGGAGACCGAGGCCCCGTCCGACGTCATGCGACCGGTCACGCCGGAGGACGCCGCGGAGTTCAACGCTGCGGCTGCCCGCCGACGCAAGCGCACAGGCGGCAACCCGAGCTGACGCGGTAGACGCACAAGGCGTCCGTGGATCTCTTCTCACCACATTGAGGCTGTGATGCGGTGGCCTTCACCAGCGGTGATGTGCCACCGTCTCACGCAAATCTCACAGCTCTGGGAGAGGAAGACCGATGCCACGAGGCTCCGATCCGATCAAGAGAGTGGTGCTGCCGTCCGGCGCGGTGCGCTACCGGTTCACCGTCGACGTCGGCCAGAAGGTGAAGACCGAGAACGGCCGTCCCGTGCTCAAGGACGGCAAGCCGGTCATGGTGCGCGACCAGCGGACGCACTCGTTCGAAAGGCGCAAGGACGCCGTCGAGAAGCGCTCGGCGCTGCTGGCCGACCGGGCCCGCGGCACCTTGGTGGCCGCGTCCAAGGTCACCGTGTCGCAGCACCTCGAGGACTGGCTGGCCGGCAAGCGCGATCTCAAGAAACGCACCTTCGGCAACTACCGCGATGCGCTCAAGCCGGTGCACGAGGAATTGGGCCAGATCGAGTTGCAGAAGCTCAGCAAGGCCAGCGTCGACCAGCTGGTGACTCGGATGCTGGCCAGCGGCCGGCGAGTCAACCGCAAGGGAACACCGCTCGCGCCGTCGACGGTGATCCTGATGCTGACCGTGCTCAGCATGGCGCTCGACGACGCGATGGCGCAGGGCTTGGTACTGCGCAACGTCGCTCGGCTGGTCGAGCGGCCTAAGGCGACGCAGCACGAGATGAAGACCTGGACGGCCGAGCAGGCGGCGACCTTCCTCGGCGCCATCGCGAGCGAGCGCCTGGCGGTCGGCTGGGGCATGGCGATGTACGGCATGCGCCGCGGCGAGGTGCTCGGCCTGCGATGGTGCGACGTCGACCTGGTCGGCAAGTCGCTGGCCATCCGCAAGACGCGCAGTCCGCTCGACGGCGTCGTGATCGAGGACGATCCGAAGACCGAGCGCAGCAAGCGGACGTTGCCGCTCGACGACGATCTCGTGGGGGCGCTGACTGCGCTGCAGCTGCGCCAGCGTGAGGAAGCTGAGGAGGCCGGCGACGCCTACGGCGCCTGCCCGGACTGCGGAGAGCTGCACGTGGTCGTCGACGAGCTCGGCGTGCCGGTCCATCCCGAGTCGTTCAGCGACCAGTTCACGGTGAGGGTGAAGCGAGCCGGCCTCCCCGCCATCCGGCTGCACGACACCCGGCACACCTGCGGGACGCTGATGCACCTGCGCGGCGTGCCCACCGCGGTGATCTCCGCGTGGCTCGGCCACTCCTCGGCCAGCTTCACGATGAAGGTCTACGTTCACAGCCAGGACGAGGCGCTGCGCGCGGCCGGCGCGACCTTGACCGGAGCGTTCCGGCCGGCGCCTGCGGGCGTTGACGTCGGCTAGAACCACTGCCAGATCCATGGATCCGGCACGAAGTTGAGGAAGAAGAAGACGAGCCAGATCAGCCCGGCGAGCATGACGAAGGCAGCGAGGCGAAAGTTCTTGCGGTCACCCCGAGCTCGCCGCGCAAGCTGGGCGGTGGCCTCGTTGTAGAGAGCCACGCAGCCGAGGAGGGTCCCGATACTGGCTATCCGGGTTTCCCAGTCGCTGAGGGACTTGTCGTACGTGACCGCACTAAGGGTCACTGCCAGGCTCAGCAGCACCCCGAAAAGACCGAGCGTGTAGAGGGTTGCGGTCTTGGCCTGCGCACGGTCGTCAGGGTCTTCGGTAAGACCCTTGGACTCCACGGCGAAGGCAATCAGGAGAGCAGAGTTGACCTGGGCGAAAATCTCTGCGGCATCGGGGGACATAAATGGAAGCTAGACGACCGGACGGTCCAGCCACCCGGTCATGAATGCGACAGCGGGGCGGGGTCGCTGAGGTCGCCGACGAACCTGCCGCGTCAGACGGAATGCCATGTGAGATCTCGTGAGATATCCGGACCCCAGAAAGCGGAAAAGCGGCCCGATCAGATCACTGATCAAGCCGCTTACCTGGGGTGGAGCTGAGGGGACTCGAACCCCTGACCCCCACACTGCCAGTGTGGTGCGCTACCAGCTGCGCCACAGCCCCTTGCCGTCCCCGGTTCGCCCGGGCACGGAAGAAATACTACACACCTGCCGGCGGGCGTTGCCGGGACCCCCTCGGTTCGGGGGCGGGAAGTCGGCCGTCGCGGTGGCTCAGTTCAGGGCCGGGTCCGGGGGGAAGTGGGCCACCGCGGCCAGGATGTCGCCCTGGCGGCGCAGGACCATGGCCCACAGGTCGTCGGGGCGGGTCATGAAGGGGTCGCCGGGCAGGGCGTCCAGCAGGAACCAGGAGCCGCCGGCGATCTCTTCCTCCAGTTGGCCCGCGGACCAGCCCGAATAGCCCGCGAAGACGCGGATGCCGGCCAGGTTCTCGCGCAGGCGCTCGGGGTCGGCGGAGAGGTCGACCGTGCCCAGCGCGCCGGAGACCTGGTGGAAGCCGGAGATCCGCTTCTTCACGTCGGGGCGGGTGCGGGCGAGGCAGATCGCCGACTCGGGCTGCACGGGGCCGCCCTCGAAGAGCACCGCGGGGTCGCCTGCCAGCTCGCCCCAGCCGCCGAGCACGTCGGCGACGGGCACCTCGGTCGCGCGGTTGAGCACCACGCCCAGGGCGCCGCCGGTCTCGTGGGCGACGAGCAGCACGACCGTACGGTCGAAGTTCGGGTCCTTGAGGGTCGGCGTCGCCACCAGCAGCCGGCCGGTCATGGACTCCATCGACCGGCCTCCGATCCGCTGGCCCTCGCTATACATAAGCCGTCCCTACCAACGCCATGCAACGCACATTAGCCCGAGATTCCGGCCGCCGATAAGGTCTGGACATGAACCCAGCGGCGGAGATCGGCGTCATCGGTGGATCGGGGCTCTACAAGCTCCTGGACGGTGCGGTCGAGCACGAGGTGTCCACGCCCTACGGTGCGCCGTCCGACCCCATCACGGTCGCCCAGGTGGGTGACCGCCGCGTGGCTTTCCTGCCCCGGCACGGCCGCGATCACCGCTACCCGCCGCACAAGATCCCCTACCGGGCCAACCTCTGGGCGCTGCGCGCTCTGGGCGTACGGCAGATCGTGGCCCCCTGTGCCGTCGGCGGCCTGCGTCCCGAGCTCGGCCCGGGCACGTTCGTGGTGCCCGACCAGCTGATCGACCGCACGAGCGGGCGCGCGCAGACGTACTACGACACCGGCGCCGTGCACGTGAACTTCGCCGACCCGTACTGCCCGGTCGGGCGCCAAGCGGTGCTGGGCGCGGCCGAGCCGGTCGCGCCGGTCGACGGCGGCACCATGGTCGTCGTCGAGGGGCCGCGTTTCTCGACACGCGCCGAGTCGCGCTGGTTCACGGCGATCGGGGGCGCTGTCATCAACATGACCGGCCACCCCGAGGCCGTGCTGGCCCGTGAGCTCGGGCTCTGCTACACGTCGATCGCCCTGGTCACCGATCTGGACGCGGGGGTCGAGGGCGAGCACGGCGTCACCCAGGAGGAGGTGTTCCGGGTGTTCGCCGACAACACCGAACGCCTGCGGGGTGTACTGCTCGAGGCCGTGACCCGGCTGCCGGCCGAGCGCACCTGCCCGTGCGCGGCGGCGCTGGACGGCTTGAAGCTGCCGATCGAGCTCCCGTAAAGATCGAGCTGCCGTAAAGATCGAGCTGCCGTAAACCCGTCGAGAAGAGCGGCCGACCTCGATACTGTCCGGCCATGGACGATCCGGACGGCTACTTCTCCGAGCGTGTCGCCCGGACGTATGACGACGCGACCGGCGACGAGTTCGACCCGGCGGTGATCGCCGAGACCGCCGAGGTGCTGGCCGGCCTGGCCGGTCCGGGTGGGCGAGCGCTCGAGTTCGCGATCGGCACCGGCCGTGTCGCGGTGCCGCTGGCCGGGCGGGGTGTTGCGGTGCACGGCATCGACATGTCGGCGGCCATGGTCGCCCGGCTGCGGGCCAAGAACCCGTTGATCGGCGTGTCGATGGGCGACTTCTCCTCCGTACGGGCCGGGGCTTCGGACTTCGACCTGGTCTACCTGGTCTTCAACACGGTGATGAACCTGACCACGCAGGACGCGCAGGTGCAGTGTTTCCGCAACGCCGCCGCGCACCTGCGCCCGGGCGGCCGCTTCCTGGTCGAGGTGATGGTGCCCGAGCTGCGGAAGCTTCCGGCCGGGCAGACGGTCGTGCCGTTCACGGTGACGCCGTCGCGGTGGGGGTTCGACAGTTACGACGTGGCGACCCAGGCGATGGCGTCGAACTATGTGACGCTGCACGACGACGGGCGTGGCGAGTTCTGGTCGGTGCCGTTCCGCTATGTGTGGCCGGCCGAGATGGATCTGATGGCGCGCATCGCCGGGCTCCAGCCGGAACACCGGTGGGATTCGTGGGCCGGGACGCCGTTCACGAACGACAGCACCAAGATCATTTCTACCTGGGTCAAGCGGTGAGCTCGTCGAGGTAGTCGTCGAGGCAGGCGGTCATCTCGTCCGGGGTGAGATGACCGGCCAGCACGTGGACGGTCACGCCGTCGACCAGCGCGTGCAGGCGGCGCGCGGTGGTCCCGGCGTGGGCGGGGGTCAGGTGGGCGGCGAGGCTCAGGCACAGCTCGTACATGCGGGTGAAGTGGAGCCTCTGCACCCGGGCCAGCGCCGGGTCGCCGAGCCCGAGCGCGAGGAACGAGAACGCGATCGTCGACTCGGCCCGGCGCCGCTCGTCGACGGGCATGGTCTCGAGCAGGATCGCCCGGACCCCCGCCCGTACGCCGTCCGGCACCGGCATGGCCCTGATGCGCTCGGTGACCTGGTCGATGACCTGTTCGCAGGCGAAGGCCAGCAGCTCGCCGCGAGTGGCGAAATAGTGCCGTAACGCGCCCGACGACCAGCCCGACTCGGCGGCCACCGACCGGATCGAGACGTCGGCCACCCCGTCGCGGGCGATGACCCGCCCAACCGCGGCGGCGAGTTCCCGGCGTCGCGCGTCGTGATCCACAATTTTCGGCACACGCCATTGTCGCACGAGTGTGTTACAAAGGTTATGACACGCCCGTGCGAAATAGGGGTACACATGATCGTCGCGATCGTCGCCTGCGAGATCGGCTTCTGGGTGCTGCTCGTGGCCGGGCTGGCCGCGCGCTACCTGCTCAAGGCGCGCGCGCTCAGCACCGCGCTGCTGCTGTCGGTGCCGCTGGTCGACGTGGCCCTGCTCGTCTTCTCCGTCGTCGACCTGCGATCGGGGGGCGAGGCTGCGCTCGGGCACGCGCTGGCGGCGGTCTATCTGGGCGTGTCGGTGGCCTTCGGGCACCGGATGCTGACCTGGGCCGATCAGCGGTTCGCCCACCGGTTCGCCGGCGGGCCGCCACCCGTTGCGCTGCCCGCGAAGGGCACCCGGGAACGCGCCTCCCATGAGCGCCTCATGTGGCTCCGGCACGTCATCGCGTACGGAATCGCGGGTTTGATCCTGTTGCTTTTCGCGGCGCTCGTGGGTGACGCCGACCGCACCGCGTCACTGTGGGGCCCCTACCGCCTGTGGACCATCGTGCTCGTGATCGACGGCCTGGTGTCGTTCAGCTACACCGCCCGGCGGTCCATCTCGTCGGCGAAGGAACGCTGAGCCGAACGCATGATCGCCAGTTCCGCCGGGTCGTCGAAGGCGCTCAGCTCGGGCTCGGCGAGATGCGTCTGCACCCACCAGATATTGCCGACCGGGTCGCGCAGGCGGCCGCCGCGGTCACCGACTATGCGCGATGTGAAGACCTCGGTGACCACCGTGGCGCCGGCCTCGACGGCCCGGGCGAACACAGCGTCCACGTCATCGACATAAACGCTCAGTAGCGCGGGCATATGCGGCCACCGCGGGTCGGCGTCGAACGCCATCACGGTCGAGTCACCGACCCGCACCTCCGAGTGGCCGATAGTGCCGTCCGGGTTGAAGACCTTCTGCGCCGGCTCGGTTGCGAACGCCGCCTCGACAAAGGCGAGGAAGCGCTCGGCCCCTTTCGCGGCGACATAGGGAGTCACCGTGTGCTTACCGTTCGGAATGTTCATGCGACCATCGTCGCCGAAATAGCGGTCAATTTCCGACCGGGCAGAGCAGGCTGTTGCCTTCGCGGGCGCGGTAGGCCAGGGTGTTCCGAGCAGCTGAGGAAAGGGACGCTCGTGAATGGGCTCTGGAGCCGCGTGGGTGTGCGCGTCGCATCGGTCGGCGTGCTGGTGGCGGGACTGATCGCGGGGGTTCATCTCGGTCAGGACAACCAGGCCGAACCCACGGGGGTCGCGCTGGCCGGCGCCGAACAGGCCGCCCTGGACGTCCAGTTGCTCAAGCAGCATGAGGCCCGGCACGCCGCCGCGCGAGCCTGGAAGCGCGAGGCCGAGGGCGCCGCCGCGGCCAAGGCGGCAACGGCCGCGAAGGCCGCCGCCGGCCGGGCGCACAAGCTCGAGACGAAGGTGGCCGCCGACAAGAAGGCGGCCCGGGAGCGCAAGAAGCAGGAAGCCTCCGGCCCCGTCCCGTTCAACGGCCCGATCCCCACCTCGTGCAACGAATACTCCGGAAGCCGCAAGATCGGCTGCGCCCTCATGCTGGACAAGGGCTTCCCGATCGCCGAGTTCCCGTGCCTCGACAAACTGTGGAAACACGAGAGCGGCTGGAACTACAAGGCGGAAAACAGAAGTTCCGGCGCGTACGGCATTCCGCAGGCCCTGCCCGGCCGGAAAATGGCTTCGGCCGGCGCCGACTGGAAGACCAACCCGGCCACCCAGATCAAATGGGGCCTCGGCTACGTGAAGGGCCGCTACGACACCCCGTGCGGTGCGTGGAACTTCTTCCAGAACAACGGCCACTACTGAAAGACGCGGCTCAGCATTCCGGCGGTGCTGTCGGCAGTTGTTCGGCGGATCTGAGCACCACGGTGCTCAGATCCGGTACCGGGTTCCGGGCGGTTTCTGATTGTGCGGGATCACCGCTCGACCAATCCCCGCAGCAACGTCAGAGGCTTCACACCTGGTGGAGCCCTCGGCGCCCTGAGCGGGCTCGCACGGCGAGCGTCAGGCCGGCGATGGCGACCAGCGCGGCGAGCGTTTCGGCGACGGCGGAAAAGGCCTTGCCGGGGGCGCTCCACGTGTTCTCGTAGAGGTTGGGCAGCGGGCCCAGTTGACCCACATTCACGTACGTGTAGAGCGTCACCGCCACGGCTGCGCTGCCCGCCACCAGCAGCGACACGATCCAGGTGAGGACGCGCGGCCAGATCAGCAGCGCCAGCGCGACCACGATCGCGACGACTCCCTGGATGCGGAACAGTGTGCCCTCGCTCATCACGGACGAGCGGAACTGGTCGTACTGGGCGGCGTCGTGCAGATGCACGTAGGCGTCGACCCCGAGCAGCGCCGCCGTCACCACAGTCAGCACTCGTTGCGCCGGCGAGATGTCGCGCCAGGCTGCGTGCGTACGCACCGGCATCACTTGATCGGTCATGGTCCTGCTCCTCTTCGAAGGACTTCCTCGCTGCCCACGGTCGTCCGTTCGGGCCGGGCCGGCATTGCCGCCAACTGCAAACCCGGATACCGGCCAACCGGTATCGGCGCGCTCTCGATGGGCCGCAGTGACGGAGATGACCGGCATGAGGGGCTGCGGGGGTGGCTGCCCCGGGTAACGCTGAGGGCATGCGGGATGAGCAGCGGAACAGGATCGCGTCCGGAGCCGGTTTTCTGGCCGCGCTGGATCAGAGCGGTGGGAGCACGCCGAAGGCGCTCGCTCTGTACGGGGTGCCGGAATCGGCGTACTCGGGTGAGGGTCAGATGTTCGACCTCATGCACGCCTTCCGGAGCCGGATCATGATGTCGCCCGCCTTCACCGGGGAACGGGTGCTCGGAGCGATTCTGTTCGAGCAGACGATGGACCGCGACGTCGACGGCGTCAGCACTCCCGACTACCTCTGGCAGCGCAAGCGGATCGTGCCGTTCGTCAAGGTGGACGAGGGCCTGGCCGACGAGCGGGACGGCGTGCGGCTGATGAAGCCGTTCACGAGGCTCGGCGGGTTGCTCGAGCGGGCGGTCGAACGGCGGGTCTTCGGTACGAAAATGCGGTCGTTCGTCAGCCGGGCCGACACCGGCGGCATCACCGCGGTCGTCGATCAGCAGTTCGCGTACGCGCGGGAGATCCTCGGGGCGGGCCTGGTGCCGATCCTCGAGCCCGAGGTCGACATCCACAGTGCCGAGAAGCGGCGGGCGGAGGAGTTGCTGAAGGCGGCCGTCCTCGAGCGCCTGGCCGACGTCGACGGGCCGGTGATGCTCAAACTGTCGATCCCGAGCGTCGACAATTTCTACGCCGACCTCATCGGGCACCCGAAGGTGCTGCGTGTCGTCGCGCTCTCGGGCGGATACACCCAGGCCGAGGCGGACGAGCGACTGGCGCGCAACCGCGGGCTGATCGCCAGCTTCTCCCGCGCGCTGGTGCAGGACCTGCGGTATCAGCAGAGTGATGACGAATTCAACCGGACGCTGGATGTTGCCGTCGCCGCCATCGGCCGGGCCTCGGTCGGCACGTGAAGATCAAGTAGGTTCTGGTCGTGATCATCATCCTGGACCTGGAGTTCACGGCGTGGGAGGGCTCGCAGGAGCACGGCTGGTCGCGGCCCGGCGAATTCCGTGAGGTCGTGCAGATCGGCGCGCTGCGCGTCGACTCGGCAAGCCTGCTGGTCACGGGCGAGTTCAACCAACTCGTACGGCCGCAGCGCAACCCCTCGCTCTCGGACTACTTCCAGGATCTGACCGGCATCAGCCAGACCGCCGTCGACGAGCAGGGCCGGCCGTTCGCCGACGCGCTCGACGCGTTCCTCGACTTCTGCGACGGCCACTACGTTCTCTCGTACGGCAACGACATGGTGATCCTCGGCGAGAACCTCATCCTCCAGGTGCCGGAGGGCCGCACCCCGAAGCGCGAACTGCCGCCGTTCGTCAACATCCGCACCTACTTCAACGCGGTGCTGCCCGCCACCGCCGGACTGTCGTCGGGCCGGCTCGCCTTCGCGCTGGGCCTGGCCGCCCGCATCGACCGTGAGCACGACGCCCTCGCCGACTGCTACTCGATCCTTGAGACCCTGCGCCACCTGCGCGAACTGGGCCATCCGCTGATCGCGGTCGGACGGCCGCCCGGCTGATCGCGGTCCTTCTCGCAGTGCGGCAGGTCCTGAAAGGACGGTTCTCAGCGGCCGGCGGAGAGCAGGAGCCAGTTGACCCGGCGCATCATCTCGTGGGAGGTGAAGGGCTTGGGCAGGTAGTCGTCGGCGCCGGCGGCCAGGCCCAGTTCCCTGTCCTGGTCGGCGCAGTTGGCGCTGATCATCAGGACCGGGATCTCGGCGGTGCAGGCGGTCGCGTGCAGGCGGTTGCAGACCGTCAGGCCGTCGATCTGGGGCATGGTGACGTCGAGAATGATGACGCGGGGGCGGCGTTCGATGGCCAGGCTCAGCGCCGACTGTCCGTTGTCGGCGGTCAGGGTGCGGTAGCCGGCCACCTGCAGGCGGAACTCGATCACGTCGCGGACCTCGTCGTCATCGTCCGCGATGAGGATGCTGGGGGACAGCGGCGCGGTGATCGGCGCCGGGGACATCGCTCGGGTGAAAGCGTCGGCTTCCTGGGGCGGTGCGTAGAGCGTGGTCATTTCTGTCTACCTCCTGATTCGAGAAACGGCTACGGGGTGCCGGGCGGTTCAGCGGACAGCTGGGAGCTCGCGGCTGCGGAGTAGTTCGGTCAGCGTGTGGTCAGGAGTTCGCGCATCTCGGCCACCAGGCGGCGGGGGGCCAGTGGTTTCGTCAGGTAGCGGTCGGCGCCCCGCGTCGAGGCCGGCCTCGACGGCGTAGGCGTGGATGTTCGCCGACATCACGACGATCGCCATGGTGCGGCCGGCGGGGTCGAGCCGGGCGCGGCGGCACAGCTCCAGGCCGTTGAGCGCCGGCATCTGGACGTCGGTGATCAAGCCGGCCGGCTTGGCGACGGTGAGGATGCGGGCCGCGGTGTGCCCGTCCTTGGCGGCCACGGCACGGAAACCGGCGGACTCGAGCGTCACGGTGAGCAGGTCGCGGATGTCGCTGTCGTCGTCGGCCACGAGGATCAGGTCGGTGGTCATGCGGTGTCCCTTCCGGTCGGACACCTCGTCCATCGGCTGGGGTGGGGCGGGCGAGAGGAAGGTCACGGTTGCAGACCGGGTGCGATTCCTGAGCCGGGGCGGGGCGGTGCCGGTGGCGCGGGCGCGGCGGTGCCGCTGGGCGTCAGGCGATCGGTTCGCTGGTGGTGAAATTTCCTGTTCGGGGACGGGTGCGGAGGGCCAGGATCGCGGCATGGTGAGCTTTGCGTTGCAGGCCGTTCCCAAAAGTGCGGGCGGGTGGCTCGACCTTGCCCGGGGTGCTGAAGAGGCGGGCTTCGAGTCCTTGTACGTGCCGGACCATCCGGGATCGTGCGCGGCGCCGTTCGTGGCGCTGGCGGCTGCGGCTGCTGTGACTTCGCGGATTCGGCTGGGGTCGTACGTGTCGAATGCCGGTGTTCGAGAGCCGTTGTTGCTCGCGTCGGATGTGGCGACTCTCGACGTCGTGTCCGGTGGTCGTGCCGTGTTCGGGCTCGGAGCGGGGCACACTCCGGCGGAATGGGAGGCAGTCGGGCGCGTGCGGCCGGACGTGCGGGGACGGATCGACCACTGCATCGCGGTCGCCGAGGCCGCCACGCGGATGCTGACCGAGGACGGCATGGCTGAGCCGCGGCCCGTACAGCAGAAGGTTCCGCTGTTGATCGGGGGTGGCAACAGCCGGCTTCTGCGGTGGGCGGCCGGGCACGCCGACCTCATCGGGCTGTCGGGGCTGGGGCGCACGCTTGCCGACGGGCACCGGCACGAGACACGGTGGCGCAGCGACCAGGTCGACGCTCAGATCGAACTGTGCGGCGGCAAGCCGGCCGAGGCGCTGGTGCAGCGGTTCGAGGTCACTGACGACGGTGGCGCCGGCTACTCGGCGTACGCGAAAGAGGTTGAAGCCGACGAGGCCGACCTCATCGCCTGCCCGTTCGTGTTGATCGGCACGCTGGATGAGATAGCCGCCAAGCTGCGGCAGCTCGAGAGCCGGTGGGGGATCAGCCGCTTCGCCGTGCGCCCGCCGGCCATTGAGGGCGTCACCGCGCTACTGGCCGCCGCCCGCTGAGCCGGGATCGGCAGAGGACCCGCGACCGTCGAAGGGGCGGCGGCTGGGGAAAGGCCGGCGGGTCACTGGTCGAGGAAGAGCTCACCCTCGACCTGGGAGCGGTAGTCGACGTAGATCTGGCGGTAGCGGTTGAGCGCACCCTTGCGGTCGCCCTCGACGAGCAGGCGCAGGATCGCGTCGTGGCCCTCGATCCAGGTGTTCCACAGGTCGCTCTCGGCCGTCATCGCCAGTATGCGCATGGTGCGCGCGACGACCAGGTCCACCATGGATTGCAGTTCGCGGTTGCCACTGGCCAGGATGATGATCGAGCTGAAGTCGGCGCCGGCCGCCCCGGCTGCCAGCACGTTGCCGGCGGCCAGGGCGTCGACGAACTCGGCCTGGCGCTGGCGCAGCAGCTCGATGTGCGTCTCGGTGAGGTTGTCGACGCCCCATTCGAAGCCGGCGCAGGCCAGCACGCTCATCACATCGATCAGCTCCAGTGCGTTCTTCTGGGTGACCTTGGTGACGTGCCGGGTCCGGTTGGGCGCGATGTCGATCAGGCCCTCGACGCTGAGCTGAGCGATGGCTTCGCGTACCGGCGTGATGCTGACGCCTAGGCGGGCGGCGAGCTCGGCATCCTTGATGAGCGTGCCGGGGGAGAGTTCACCGGTGACGATCTCGTTACGCAACTGGTGGACGACCGCTGCGGTACGGGTCGGTGGGACCGCGTATGACATACGGGCAGAGTACTCAGGGTGACAATGGAGTGCGGCGTCCGGCTGCCCGGTTCACCCGGTAGTCGTTGTCGTCAAGCCGTCGCGCACATGTCGGTGCGGTCGAGTTTGGTGCTGTCCGCGAGGTTGTTCTTGGTGCAGAAGGCGGTCAGCGTCAGATTCACGACCACAAGTTTGTTCTTGTCCGGGGCCGAGACGGTGACCGAGTTGAGCAGCACGGCCCGGTTCTGCGTCTGCTGGAGGCGCACTATGAATTTGCTGATGTTGGGGATTGTGCCCTTGGTGTTCATCGAAATGGGTAGCTCAACTGCGGTGAGCACCGTGTCCGAGGCCACCGGGGCGCCCACGCTGAGGTCGGTGACCTCGACGGAGGTGGCCGCGCCGGAATCCTGGATCGAACGCAGGAAGACCGGCATGCCGTACGTCTCGGGCAGATTCGTCACTAGCGTGTCGAGCTCGGCCTGATAGGTGGCCTTCTTCTCGCTCTGCTGCTTGAGCTTGGCCACCTCCTTACGCAGCGAGACCAGCTGGATGGTGGTGTCGTCGGCCTGGTCCTGTACCTCATCGGCCTCGGCGAACTTGGGTGAGACGGCGAGCAGCCAGGACGCGGCGATGAGGATGACGATGGCCACGATCCCGCCGATGAGCCAGATCCGGTCGGCGCGCCGGGCGTCCATCAGTTGCCTCCGGTCTTGCAGGCGGTGGTGAACCGTCCGCACAGCGCAGCCGAAGTGAGCTTGAAGGTGAGGGTGTACGCGACCCGCTTGTTCTCCAAGGTCGTGGTGGTCAGATAGGGGTCGGTGAAGCCGGGGTGGGTGGCCAGCTCGTCGAGGAACGCGGCGACGTGCTTCCGGTCGCTCGCGGTGCCGGCGATGGAGAGTGCCGCCACAACACCGACGGGCGTGGCGGCGGTCGCGGCGGCGGGGGCCTCGGACAGGCTGCCGGAGATCGTGCCGATCTGAACGTCCGCCTCGGCGGCGTCGGCGCGCAGGTCGTCCATGTTCGTGGCCCACGGCAGGTCGGTGCCCAGCAGCGTCTTGAGGTCCTGTTCGACCGCCTTGACGTCGTTGATGGTGCCGGTCACTCCGGAGTACTTCTTCTTGTCGTTCTGTACCCGCTGCACCTGGACGGTGGCCATGGTCAGGTTGTCCTGGGCCGTGGTGACCTGCTGCACGGCGTACAGGTACCAGCCGGCCATCACGGCGATGACCGCGAGCACGGCGCCGATCAACAGGAACCGGGTGCGGCGGGCGCTGCGCCCGGCCCGGATCTCCTCGGGCAGCAGGTTGGCCCGGATCGTCAGGATCCGGGAGGCCTGCGCGGGAGAGACGGCCGGGTCGACCGGCATCAGGGCGGTTTGAGTGGTGGTCATCAGGCTGCCGCTCCCAGGGTCAGGCCGATCGACACCGCGGCCGAGGGCACGAAGCTTTCGAAGCCGCGCTCGCGGCCCTTGCGCGTGTCCCGCAGGCGGCTGGCGCTGTCGGCGTACATGACGGTGATCCGTAGTTGGTTCTGGAGGTGCTCGGCGAGGCCGGGCATGAGCGCGCTGCCGCCGCACAGGGCGAGCCGGGTGACCTGCAGGTGCCGCTCGCTCGAGGCGAGATAGGTGAACGAGCTGCGCAGCTCGCTGACCAGCGGGCGGACCGCCTCCTCGGCGGCCTCCACGCCGTCCGGCCGGCCGTCGCCGTGCAGGCCGAACCGGCACTTGAGCTCCTCGGCCTCGGGCGGGGGGATGCCGAGCCGGGTGGCGATGCTGTCGGTGATCTCCTGGCCGCCCCGCGGGACGGTCCGCACGATCAGCGGCTTCCCGTCGGCGTGCACGACCAGGCTGGTCACGTCGAGCCCGATGTCGACGATCGCCTCGATCTGGGTGTCCAGCCGCGAGGCAGCCCGCAGCAGCGCGAACGACGCCAGGTCGACCCCCTTGACGTGCAGGCCGGCCTTCTCGACGGCGCCGACCACGCTCATCACGGCCTCCTTGGGCATGGCGATGAGCAGCCCGCGGACGGTCGGGTTGTCGCCCGGTTCCTCGAGCGGATAGAAGTCGAGCAGCGAGCGCTCGACAGCCAGCGGCAGCGCGTCCTTGACCTGGAACGGCAGGGCCTGGCGCATCTCCTTGGCGGGCAGGTTCGACACGGCCATCTCACGCACCACGAGCTGCGGGTTCGTCACCCCGAGGTTGACGTTCCTGGTGCCGAACTTGCAGGCCGCCCAGAGCTGCTTCAGAGCCGAGGTGACCATGACCGGGTCCTGAACCACGCCGCCGGTGACCGCGCCGGGCGGCAACGGCACCTGGCCGAAGTTGGACAACGTGTAGTCGTCCTTGCCCCGGCGGACCTCGACGGCCCGGATGGAGGACGTGCCGATGTCGAGCCCGATCGGGATGACGCCAGCCATCGGTCTCCTTCGTTCGTGCGTACGGGGAATCAGGCGGCCGGAATGATCAGGGAGGAGTACCACTGCGCGATCGGCGCGCCGGCGAACACCGCGAGGAAGGCGCCGGCGAGCATGTACGGGCCGAAGGGAATACGGCTCTTGCGGTTGGCCCGGCGCAGCAGCATCAGCACGGCGGCGACCAGGCCGCCCAGCAGGAACGCCGCGAACGCGCCGATTGCCACCGAGCTCCAGCCGAGCCAGCCCAGATAGAAGCCGAGCAGCGGGGCCAGCTTGAGGTCGCCGCCGCCCATCCCGCGTGGCATGGCGGCCAGGATGAAGTAGGCGACGTAGAGCACGGCTGCCGCCAGCAGGGCCCGGCCGGCGGTCGACCAGCTGCGATCGGCGACCACGGCCGGAGCGATCAGGACCAGAGCCACCGCGTACGACGGCAGGACGATCTTGTCGGGGAGGCGCATCACGTCGAGGTCGATCACCGCCAGCGCCACCGAGATCGCCGCCAGGTAGAGGTAGGCGGGCAGCTCCCAGGAAAGCCCGAACCGGGCCGCCACCGCGACGAACAGCACCGCGGTGCCGGCCTCGACGAGCGGGTAGCGCGGGCTGATCGGCGTCTCGCAGGCAGCGCACCGGCCGCGCAGCAGCAGCCAGCCGAGCACTGGGACGTTGTGCTTGTTGCGGACCTCGGTGCCGCACGCCGGGCAGTGCGAGCGCGGGTGGACCAGCGACTCGTTGCGCGGCACGCGGTAGATCACCACGTTGAGGAAAGAGCCCACCGCCAGGCCGAGCAGGGCGGCGATGGTGAGCAGCATCGGCTGCGGCATCTCGACCTCCTCGGCGTCTCGGATGGGCAACCCGGGCGGCGCCGACAGCACCGCCCGGGTCTGGATCAGGACTGGCTCACTTGACGCAGTCGGTGATGTCGCCGGCGTCGACCGACTTCACGGAACCGCCCACCGCGCTGTTGTAGACGTAGACCTTGTCGGTGCCGCCCTCATTCTTGGCGCAGACGAGGTACGACAGCTTGTCGGCGGCGAGCACGTAGGTCATCGACGACTTGTCGGACAGGGTCACCCAGCCGGCCTGGCCGGCGGACGTGTCGGCCGTGCTTCCGTCCTTGAGGCTGAAGCTGGCCTTCTTCTGCGTGATCGCCGTGGTCGGGGCCGGGTAGGCGTTGCCGTTGTCGGTGTAGTACTGCTCGATCGCACTCACCGCGCCGCGGACGTCGGACTGGGCCGACTTGTCCGCTGCTCCCTTGCGGTAGTTGAGGTAGACCGGCACAGCGATTGCGACCAGCACGCCGATGATGACCACCACGACAAGAAGCTCGATGAGGGTGAAGCCTTCGTCGTCCTTCTTGTTGCGGAGCCGCGTGATGATGTCGTGCATTGGGGGTGCCTCCATGGCGTGTGGGGTGGGGCGGGTGGTGGTGGCGGGCGGGGGGCCCGTTCGGCCGGCGGGAGTCCGGCCTGGTCGTGCCAGTCAGTTGCTCTGAATGTTTTGATAAATGGTGAACATCGGTAGGTAGAGACAGATCACCATTCCGCCCACGACGGCGCCCATGACGAGCACCATGATCGGTTCGATCGAGGCGGTCAGGGACTCGGCAGCGCTGTCGACTTCCCTGTCATAAAAATCGGCAACCTTGTCCAGCATCTGACTGATTTGGCCGCTTTCTTCGCCGACTTCGATCATCTGGGTGACCATGGTCGGGAAGATCGGGTGATTGCGCAGGGCCGAGGACATCGGCTGGCCGTCGCGGACGGCGGCCTGTACGTCCTTCAGGGCCACATTGATGATCTCGTTGCCCGTGGTCTCGCCGACCACGGTGAGCGCCTGCATCACCGGCACGCCGACGTTGAGCAGCAGGCCCAGGTTGCGGGAGAAGCGGCTCATCGCGAGCTTGCGGAACAGGGAGCCGAACACCGGCATCTTGATTTTGATGCGATCGACCTTGAGGCGGAACTCGTCGCTGGCGCGCATCTGCCGCTTGTAGAAGATCGATCCGGAGACGCCCAGGGTGATGATCAGGGGGCCGATCCACCACATGTTGTGGCTCGCGTCGACCAGGAACTGGGTGATCGCCGGCAGCTCGCCGCCGAGGTTGGCGAACATCGCCTCGAAGATCGGCACGATGAAGATGAGCACCGCGGCGATCAGGACGAAGGTGAACGACAGCACGATCGCCGGATAGGTCATGGCGCTCTTGATCTTGCCGCGGAGCGCGGTGTCCTTCTCCAGGCTGTCCGCGATCTGCTCGAGAGCGCGGTCGATCATACCGCCGGTCTCGCCGGCCCGGACCATGGCGATCATGAGGCGCGGGAAGATCCGGTCGTGCTTGGCCATGGACGCCGACAGCGAGGTACCGGCGGCCACATCCGTACGCAGCTCGCCCAGCGCCTTCTTCAGTGGCGGCGAACTGCTCTGCTCCTCCAGGATCGCCAGCGACCGCAGCAGCGACATGCCGGAGGCGGTCATCGTGGCGAACTGGCGGGAGAAGACGGCGAGATCCTTGAGCTTCACCCGGTTGCCCAGGCCCGGGATCTTGATCTCCATGTCGAGACCCTTGCCGGTCTCGGTCAGCTCCAGCGGCGTCTCGCCCCGCTGTTTGAGCAGATTGGTGGCCGCGGCCTCGTTCGGCGCCTCGACGGTGCCCTTGGCCCGGTGGCCGGCTCCGTCGATGCTGCTGTACCGATAGACCTTGGTGGCCGGCATGGGGTCAGCTCCGTCCCACGAGTCGCATGAGTTCCTCCTTGGAGTGGCAGAGCTCGAGGGCGGCCGGCAACGTCACGACCTGCTCGCGCACCTTCTCGGCCAGGTGCTGGTCGAACGCGAGCATGCCGTCGCTCGCACCGGCCTGCATGAACGAGGGGATCTGGTGCGACTTGCCCTCGCGGATCAGGCTGCGGATGGCCGGGGTCGCGGTCAGAATCTCGGCGATCACGACGCGGCCCTTGTTGTCCGCCCGCGGGGCCAGCGCCTGCGTGATCACGCCCTGGAGCGAGGCGGCCAGCTGGGCGCGGATCTGCAGCTGCTGGTGCGGCGGGAAGATGTCGATGACGCGGTCGATGGTCTGGGTGGCGCTCTGCGTGTGCAGGGTCGCCAGCACCAGGTGGCCGGTCTCGGCTGCGGTGAGCGCCGTGGCTGTCGTCTCGAGGTCGCGCAGCTCGCCGACGAGGATGATGTCGGGGTCCTGCCGCAGCGCGTGCTTGAGCGCCGAGGCGAAGGTCTCGGTGTCCGCGCCGACCTCGCGCTGGTTGACCACGCTGCGCTTGTGCGGGTGCAGGAACTCGATCGGGTCCTCGATCGTCACGATGTGGTCGGCGCGGCTGCGGTTGGCCAGGTCGAGGATCGAGGCCAGCGTCGTGGTCTTGCCGGAACCGGTCGGGCCGGTCACCAGCACCAGGCCGCGCGGCAGGTGGGCGAAGCGGGACACCGAGTCGGGCATGCCCAGCTCGTCCAGCGGCTTGATCTCGTGCGGGATGGCCCGGAAGACCGCGCCGCACGAGTTGCGCTGCACGTACAGGTTGCCGCGGAAGCGGGAGACGCCGACGATGCTGTGCGCGAAGTCGAGCTCCTGCACCCGCTGGAAGGTCGCCCACTGGTCGGCCGAGATCGCGGCCCGGCACAGCAGCGCGGTGTCCGACGAGTTCAGGTTGCCGTAGCCCTCGAGCGGTCTTAGCGAGCCGTTGACCCGCATCATCGGCGGCGTGCCGACGGTCAGGTGCAGGTCGGAGCCGCGCGACTCGACCAGCGTGACGAGCATCTGGTTGAGCACGGCCAGGTCGCCCGGCGCGGGCGCCCCCGGCTGGGGCGCCGCCTGCTGGGGCACCATCGTGTCGGTCTGGTACATCTCCACCGGCTCTCTCGTCGGTACGGACGCCTCTTGTATTCGGCACTTCGGTGGGCCGGTTTAGGGTCGGTTCTGGCGTTTTCGGGTGTTACCCGGGCGTACGGGATAAAGTTTTTGGTCCTCAAATGGCGACGCGCGAGACCTCACGTACGGAGGTCAGCCCGCCCGACGCCTTGGCCAGGCCATCGGCCCGCAGCTCGTACATCCCCTGGTAGAGCGCCACCTCGAGGATCTCGTTGGACGAGGCCCGGCGGATGGTCAGCGCCTCGATCTCGGGGCTGATCGGCATCACCTCGTGCAGCGCGATCCGTCCCCGATAGCCGGTGTTCGCGCAGTTGCGGCAGCCCACCGGGCGGTAGAGCGCCTCGGGCACGACCAGGTCGTCGAAGGGCCAGCGCGCGCCGACGAGTTCCTCCTCGGTCGGCTTGTAGGCCTCCTTGCACCAGTCGCACAGCCGCCGGGCCAGCCGCTGGGCCAGCACGCAGTCGAGCGACGACCCGACCAGGAACGGCTCGATCCCCATCTCGGTGAGACGGGTGACCGCGCCCGGCGCGTCGTTGGTGTGCAGCGTCGACAGCACGAGGTGACCGGTGAGCGACGCCTCCACCGCGATCTGTGCCGTGTGGCTGTCCCGGATCTCACCGATCAGCACGACGTCCGGGTCGGAGCGCAGGATGGCCGGCAGCACCGCGGCGAACGTCAGGCCGGCCTTCGTGTTGACCTGCACCTGGTTGACGCCGCGGAGGCGGTACTCGACCGGGTCCTCGACGGTGATCACGTTGACTTCCGGCTTGCTGATCCGGCCCAGCGTGGCGTACAGGGTGGTCGACTTGCCGGAACCGGTCGGGCCGGTCACCAGCACCATGCCGTGCGGCTTGGTGAACGACGCGGCGAACCGGTCCAGGTTGTGCTGGGTGAACCCCAGCTTGTTCATGTCGAGGTCGATGCCGCCGGTGTCGAGCACGCGGAGCACGATCTTCTCGCCCCACACCGTGGGCAGCGTGGCGGTACGCAGGTCGACCGTGCGGTCGCGGATGAGGGCGGTGATGCGGCCGTTCTGCGGCACCCGCTTCTCGGTGATGTCGACGCCCGACATGATCTTGATGCGCGAGGTCAGCGCGGCCGTGACGCCCTTCGGCACGAGGTCGACCTCGTGCAGCACGCCGTCGATGCGGTAGCGGACCCGCATGTCGTCCTCGGTCGGCTCGAGGTGCAGGTCGGAGGCGCGGTTCATGACGGCCTGCTCGATCAGGCTGTTGACGTAGCGCACGATCGGGGCGTCGTCCGCGCTGGTGGCCTGCGCGGACATCCCGGTCTGGGACTCGGCGGCGTCGTCGGCCAGGTCGCCGAGGTCGCTCGACTCGCGCTGGAGCCGCTCGATGATCCGCCGGACCTCGCTGCGGGCCACCACGACGGGGCGGATGATCATGCCGGTGGCGGCGCGGACGTCGTCCAGCGCGACCACGTCGCCGGGGTCGGTGACGCCGACGACCAGCTCGCCGTCGGCCATCGAGAGGCCGAGCACGCGGTGGCGCAGCACGACCGGCAGGGGGATCTTCTTGAGCGCGGCCGGGTCGGGCTGGAAGCTGACCAGGTCGACCGTGTTGATGCCGAAGGCTTGGGCGGCCGCCGCGGTCAGCTGCTCCTCGGTGACGACCTGGTCGTTGATGAGGACCGCGCGCACGGACCGGCCACTGCGCTGCGCTTCCTCCGCTGCCTTGTCGACGGCCAGCGGATCGATCCCGATCTGCTTGAGCGCGTCCAGCAGCGGGCGGAAGGTCTGGTCCATGACATCCTTAGTTCGGCGATGAATGCTCGCCTTACTGATCGGACATCACGGCTGATACCTAAGATCCGGAAAGTTATGATACGGATCGCACCGGTTGCCGAAAGGTTCGCCGGTACGCGGTGGGCGCCACGCCGATTGCCGCCTGCAGGTGCTGCCGCAGGGCGGTCGCGCTGCCCAGCCCCGAGCGCCGCGCCACCGAGTCGACCCCCAGATCGGTCGACTCGAGCAGCACTTGAGCGTGCGCGATTCGTTGTCGCAGCAACCACTGCCGGGGACTCGTGCCGGTCTCCTCACGGAACCGCCGGGTGAAGGTGCGCACGCTCATCCGGGCGTGCTCGGCCATCGCCTCCAGGGTCACCGGCTCGGCCAGCCGGTCGAGCGTCCAGGCCCGGGTCGGCGCGGTGCCCGTGCCGTCCGAGTGGGGGACCGGCCGCTCGATGAACTGCGCCTGCCCGCCGTCACGCCAGGGCGGCAGCACGCAGCGGCGGGCCGCGCGGTTGGCGACCTCGGCGCCGTGGTCGTTGCGCACGATGTGCAGGCAGAGATCGGCCCCGGCGCCCACGCCGGCCGAGGTGAGGACGTCGCCGTCGTCGACGAACAGCACGTCGAGGTTCCACCGCACCCGGGGATAGAGGCCGCCGATCCGCTTGCCCCAGAGCCAGTGGGTCGCCGCCGGGCGCCCGTCGAGCAGGCCGGCGGCCGCGAGCACGGAGGCGCCGGTGCAGATCGAGACGATTCTCGCTCCCCTCGCGGCGGCTTTCCGAAGACCTTCGCGTACGTCGTCCCGCAGCGTCCCGTCGGTGACCGTGCTGCCCGCGTCGACACCGGGCACGACGACAGTGTCGGCCGTCTCGAGGATGCTCAGGTCGTGGTCGGGAACGATGGTGAAGCCGGCCGTGGTGCGCACCGGGCCGGTGCCGCAGACCAGGATCTCGTACAGCCGGTGGTTGTCCGCGTCGCGGGCCGCGCCGAACACCTGCGTGGCCGTGCCGAGGTCGAACGTGACCACACCGTCCAGGGGAAGGACGGCAATGCGATGGCTCATGGCCCAATTCTTGCGCATGATGGCCTTCCGGCCACTCGTGGTGCCGGCCGGAAGTTCGCAGAATCTGTACCGTGAGCAAACTGCGCATCCATCCGGCCTGGCTGGTGGCCGTCGTCGCCTTCGTCGCCCTGGTCGGCGCGGCCGGGTTCCGGGCCACCCCGTCCGTCATGATCCGGCCGCTGCACGACGAGTTCGGCTGGTCGCTCGGCACGATCTCGGCCGCGGTCTCGGTCAACCTGCTGCTCTACGGCCTCACCGCGCCGTTCGCGGCCGCCCTGATGGAACGGTTCGGCATCCGCCGCGTGATCATGGCCGCGCTCCTGCTCGTCGCGGCCGGCTCCGGCCTGACCGTCTTCATGCGGTCGAGCTGGCAGCTGATTCTGCTCTGGGGCGTACTGGTCGGCCTGGGCACCGGCTCGATGGCGCTCGGCTTCGTCGCCACCATCACCGGCCGCTGGTTCGTCAAGCACCGCGGCCTGGTCACCGGTGTGCTCACCGCCGGCGGCGCGGCCGGCAACCTGGTCTTCCTGCCGGTGCTGGCCCTGCTCACCCAGCACTCCGGCTGGCGCCTGGCCGCGCTCACCGTCACCGGCGCCGCCCTGCTGGTCGTGCCGCTGGTCTGGTGGCGGCTGCGCGACCACCCGGCCGAACTGGGCCTGGGCGCCTACGGCGGTGTCTACGAGGAGCCGAAGCCGATCGCCCCGGCCGGCGCCGCCCGCACCGCGCTGCGCGCCCTCGGCCAGGCCGCCAGGACCCGGCCCTTCTGGCTGCTCGCGGGCGGTTTCGCGATCTGCGGGGCGACCACCAACGGACTGGTCGGCACCCACTTCATCCCGGCCGCGCACGACCACGGCATGACCGAGACGACGGCCGCTTCGCTGCTGGCTTTGGTGGGCTTGTTCGACATCGTGGGCACCATCGCCTCGGGCTGGCTGACCGACCGGGTCGACAGCCGCATCCTGCTCGGCGCCTACTACTTCCTGCGCGGACTGTCGCTGCTGGTGCTGCCGTCACTCTTCGCGGCCACGGCGCGCCCGAGCATGCTGGTGTTCATCCTGTTCTACGGCCTCGACTGGGTGGCCACGGTGCCGCCCACGGTCACCCTGTGCCGCGAATACTTCGGCGAGAGCGGCGCGATCGTGTTCGGCTGGGTCTTCGCCTCGCACCAGTTCGGCGCCGCAGCCGCCGCCACGGCCGCCGGCCTCGTGCGGGACCAGCTCGGCGCGTACACCTGGGCCTGGTACGGCGCGGGGGCGCTGGCCATCTTCGCCAGCGTGCTGAGCCTGATGCTCTTCGCGGGCAAGCGCCTCAAGCCGATCGCCCCGGGCATCGGCCTGGCCGTGCAGCCGGCCAAAGCGTAAGGGGGCCGGATCAGCGATGGTGATGCCGACCGGGCGGGCCAGGTTGTCCAGGGCAAGGTGCTGGACAGTGGGGCTTAAATCTGTGGATCGCTGAGTCGTGCCAGGCGCAGCGCTCTCGCCTCGGCGGTCTTCGCGACCAGGACTCCGAACTGGAGTTCGGCGAGACTCGCGACACTAGTGGCCAGTCCGCCCGGGATAGGGGTTACGTCGGTAGCGACGAGGATGCTGGTGTCCAGGATGCGTCGGCTCAGCGTTCAGCCCACGGAATTGGTGAGGGTGTCGTCGGGGAGATCCCGGTCGTCGGCCCATCGAGGGTCGGTGGGTTGATCGAAGACTCCGGCCACGTCGTGCCATTTGCGCCAGGCGCGAGGACTTGCCGGGCTGAGTAGGGCGGCCGGCCGCCCGCCGACGGTGATGGTCACTCGTTCACCCGCTTGCGCCCGGCGTACCAGGTCGCCGGCATTCTGCCGCATCTCCCGCAGTCCGACTTCATGCACAGATTGACCGTAGTGTATGTGCTATCAGCGGTCAGCGGATCTGGAGGCCGGCGGACTGGCGGGTCAGCAGGCCGGTCAGTTCGGCGGCCGGCATGGGGCGGGCGAAGTGGTAGCCCTGGGCCTCGGCGCAGGCCAGTTCGCGCAGCAGGGTGGCCTGCATCTCGTCCTCGACGCCCTCGGCCACGGGGGCCAGGTTGAACGTGCGGGCGATGTGCAGCACGGCCTCGGCGACCGAGCCGGTGGCCGTGCTCTCGCGCATGGCGGCCACGAAGGACTTGTCGATCTTCACCACGTCGACCGGCAGGGCGCCCAGGTGGCTCAGCGACGAGAAGCCGGTGCCGAAGTCGTCCAGGGCGATGCGTACGCCCAAGGTTTTCAGCGAGCTCAGCACGCGGGCCGACTCGGTCAGGTCGGTCAGCGCCATCGACTCGGTCAGCTCCAGCACCAGCGAGTTCGGGGGCAGGCCGGTGTCAGCCAGCACGGCGCCGACCTCGTCGGTCAGTTCGGGGCTGGACAGCTGCGTCGCCGACAGGTTGACGTTGACCTTGAAGCCGGGGTTGTCCTGCTGCCACACCACGGCCTGGGCGCACGCCTCGCGCAGCACCCACAGGCCCAGCCCGGGCATGAGGCCCAGCGTCTCGGCCAGCTCGATGAAGTCGCCCGGCCCGAGCAGCCCGCGCACCGGGTGCCGCCAGCGCACCAGCGCCTCGACGCCCACCGCCAGCTCGCCGTTGAGGTCGACGATCGGCAGGTAGTGCACCTCGAACTGCATCTCGACCAGGGCGCGGCGCAGGTCGGACTCGTCGCGCCGGCGCTGGGCGGCCTCGGCGAAGCGCACCGGGTCGAAGCGGCGCACGACGCCCTTGCCGTCGTCCTTGGCGTGGTAGAGCGCCTCGTCGGCCTCACGCAGCAGCGTGTCGACGTCGAGCCGGTTGCCCTGCGTGATGGAGATGCCGGCGCTGGCCCGCACGGAGAGAACCAGGTCGTCGACGGTGAGCGGCTTCTGCAGGTCGTGCAGGATGCGGTCGGCGACCGTGTCGGCGGTCTGCTCGTCGAGCAGCCGGGGGAGCAGCACGACGAACTCGGCGCCGCCGAGGCGGGACACCGTGTCGTTGGCGCGCACGTTGGCGTTCAGCCGGTCGGCGGTGGCCTTGAGCAGCTCGTCGCCGGCGGCGTGCCCGTACGTGTCGTTGATGCCCTTGAAGCCGTCGAGGTCGAACAGGATGACCGCGGTCTTGGTGTCGTCCGCGTCCTCGAGGGCTTCCGTCGCGTGGTCCATGAACATGGCGCGGTTGCCGAGCCCGGTCAGCGGGTCGCGGAAGGCCTGACTGGCCAGGATCGCGCGCTGCCGGGTGAGGTCGCGCATCAGTCCCTCGTTGGTGTGCGAGCCGAGGAACTGCCGGATCAGGATGACGGCCGCGACGATGAGGATCAGCCAGATCGTCGTCGTCGTGGTGTCGCCGAGGGAGGTGTGCGCCGCGGCCGCGATGATGGCCGCGGCCACCGGGGCGTACTGCACCAGCGGCCAGCGCCGGCTGAGCCGGGCCAGCACGAGACCGCCGGCCGTGGCGACGCCGAGGGCCAGGCTCCAGCGCGGCGCGCCGCCCTCCCGGCCGACCAATGGTGTCCAGGCCAGCGCCAGGAGCGACGCGAAGATCATCGTGATGTCGACGCCGCGCCGTACGCGGTTCAGGACCTTGCTGACACGCCCCATGAAGCACCTCCGACGCGCCTCATCGGTCGCGCCCGGGGGCACTTGAGCAGATTATGGGGACGGGGTGTGCGCCAGGCCGGGCACCGATCGTGATCTCATAGGACGCCAACAGCACAAAAGTCGGCAACGGAGGACAAAGCTGTGCCGGGTGGAAATCTCGAGGACCGGCTCGCGGCGCTCAGCGCGACCGCGACGGACGAGGACGGCGAGGTCACGGTGACCGAGGGCGGCGCGGAGACCGAGGACGGCAAGGCCGTTCCGGACAGCTACACGGAACACTTCAAGGGTGGTCCGGAGGCGCCGCCGGCTCCGGTCATGCCGGCCGCGCCCCCGTTTCCCTCATTCGAGAACACACCGACGTTGCCGCAGCAGTCGCCCGGCAACGGCTACGAGAGCGGACGGGACAGTCGTGCCCGCTGACAAGCCTTCGCTGCCCCGTCGCGGTCCGGCGCCGGCCGTCGACCGCATGTCGAACGCCGAGCTCGCCCGGATGGTCGAGTCGGAACACCCGTACCGGGGCAAGGCGCTCTTCGAGCTCTCCGACCGGATCCCGCACGACGACGACGCGGCGACCAAGGTGGCGATGCTCAGCCGGCTGACCTCGTTGCGGCGCGCCCGCCTGTTCGACCGGGTCTCGCTGGCCTGGTCGGGGATCATCGCGCTGCTCGCGGCCGAGACGGAGCACTCCCGCGCGGTCGCCTACGAGGCCTTCGGGGCGCTCGACGCCGAGGAGCAGCGGGACATGCTCGACTATCTCGAGGTGTCCGCGATCGAGCAGGCCCACCCGCGCATCGCGTGAGCGGGCCCGCGATCAGGGGTCACGCTTCGACGCGGACGTCCTTCCAGAAGGCGACGCGGTCGCGTACGGCCTTGGCGTCCGGCTTGGGTTCGGGATAGAACCAGACGGCGTCGGGCGTCGTGTGCCCGTTCGCGGTCAACGTGTAGTACGAGGCCCGGCCCTTCCAGGGGCAGATGGTGTGGGTGTCGCTGGGGGCCAGCACGTCCTCGCGCAGCGACTCGCGCGGGAAGTACTGAATTCCCTCGACAACCACGGTGTCGTCGCTCTCGGCGATCACTTCGTCGTTCCAGATGGCCTTCGGCATAGTCCGAACGTAGCGCGCGGGAAGCGGGGTGTCCGATATGCGAGTTTTAATCGCCATGGGGAGTGAAAGTTGTGACTCGTCCGCACATTGTCGCGCCGGTGTAAGAAGATCTAGAGTCGATCGCGATCCTCCTACCCCCTCGGAGAGCGGCCGGTGAACGGTCTGAGCACGATGCCTACCACGGCCGAGCAGGCACGCCACGCGCTGCTGCTGCTCGGCCGGCCCGCCTCGCCCCGGCTGCTGGTCGACGTGCACAGCGCGCTGTTCGACGGTGACCTGTCGGTGCCGGCGCTCGCGGCTCTGCGACGCGACCCGGCCTCGGGGCTGTGCGCGGCGCTCACCCTCGATCTGACCCCCGCGCGCGGGCTGGTTGCGCTGGCCGACTGGCCGGTCGAGCAGCGCATCGTCACCGCGGCCGCGCAACGGGCCGACGGGCTGACCGCGGTGATCCGGGTCGCCGAGTTCGTGGCGATCCGGCCCGGCGCCGGACGGGCCGCGCACCGGCTGCTGCGGGCGCTGGCCGAGGACGTACCGCATGGACCGGAAGCTCTTGACCTGGTGGCCGCGGCCCGGGTGGCTCTGGACGCGCCTGAGCTCGTCGCCGCGATCGAGGCCGACGAGCCGCGGCGTGCCGCTGCGGTCGAACGGGCTCGCGGTCTTTCCCAGGAGCAGCAGCTGTACGGGCTTCCGACGGTGCCGCACCAGCGGGGCGGCGAGTGAGCCGGGTCGAGAAGTTGCGCGGCTCCGCTCCGGGCAAGAGGCACAACGCGCGTACGGTCGCCGCACTCACCGGCAACCCGGGCTGCACGCGACGGGCCGTTCTGGACGCGGCCGGCGTCGACAAGGTGCGGCTGGCCGAACGGATCGGCTTTCCGGGCGCGTTCGGGCAGTCCCGGTTCGCGCTTGCCCGCGGCAACGCGTTCGAGGCGATGCTCAAGGCGGACGACTGCGCGCTGCTGCGCTCCACGCTCGGCGCGTACGTCGGTGGTTACGAGGATCTCGGGGCGGACGAGGACGACACGCTGTCAGCGCGCCATTCCCGCACCCGGGCACTGCTGCGCAGCGGCGCCGAAGGGCTGCTCGACCACCCGCTGCTGACGCTCGACGTCGCCGGGCAGACCGTCTTCCTCGAACCCGACCTGATCGCCTACCAGAACGGCTCGCAGTTGCAGGTCGTCGAGATCAAGTCGTTCGCGATCATCGACGGGCAGGCCGACGGCACGGCCGTGTCATCGGCTGCGGTGCAGGCGGCCGTCTACGTGCTCGCGCTGCGGCGGCTGCTGGGCGACGACCGGGTCAGCCACGAGGTGGTTCTGGTCTGCCCCGAGAACTTCTCGATGCAGCCGGTGGCCGTCGTCCTCGACGTACGAAAGCAGTTGTCGACGCTGCGGCGGCAACTCTCCCGGCTGGCCTCGGTGTCGTCGCTGATCGAGTCGCTGCCGGCCTCGCTCTCCTTCGACCTCGCGCAGCCCGTCGCCGACCTGGTGTCGTCGCTCGACGCCCTCACCGCGCGCTATGCGCCGGAGTGCCTGTCCTCGTGCGAGATGTCGGTCTTCTGCCGCGACGAGGCCGCCGGACGGACCGCCGTGCTGGGGCGCCCGGTGCGCGAGGCCCTGGGCGGGATCGAAACCGTCGACGAGGTGCTCGCGCTGGCCTCGGGCACGCGCGAACCGGAGCCCGACCAGGTCGAGGCGGCGGCCCTGCTGCGGGCGGCTCAGCGGCTGCGTGACGAGGCCCTGTGAGCACGCTCGTCGCGCTCGCCCGGGCCCAGGCGCTCGCGGCCGGCCGGGCCCAGCCGATCACGACCGTGCGCCACCTGCACGTCCACGACCGTCCGCTCGTGCTCATCCCGCTGGCGATGGCCGGCGAGGCGAACGCGCCGCTGGCCGCGTTGCTCGGATCCGCGGAGGATCAGCCCCGCCTGCTCGTGGTGAGCCAGCCACGCAACCGTGACGAGCGATTCGCGTTCTTCGCGGCCCTCGCCGGGGTGGTCGTGCCCTATCTCGACTCGTTCGCCGGCGCCACCGAGGCCGTGCCGGTCGACCGCGGACGCGACGTGCGGCACCGGTTCGTCGACGCGCCACAGATCTGGGTGCCCAACCCCGGCGGCGCCGACTTCCTGCGGCTGCTCGGCCGGTCGACCCGCTTCCGCCGTACCGACGGCGATTTCCCCGTACCGCCAGCGGTGCCCCGCCTCGGGCAGTGGCTCACCTTCCTGGCCTCGTCGGCCGAGGTGCCCGGCTCGTCGCTGCTGGTCAACGCCGTGCAGGCGCTCACGCAGCACTGGGCCACCGGGCAGAGTTCCGCCGAGGACGCCCACTTCGGGTCGCTCTTCGCGTGGATCACCGACGGCGCCGCGGCCGCCCGTGAGGCCGAGAACGGGCCGGTGGCCGGGCCCGCCACCGACCCCACGTTCGACAACGAGATCCTGGCCCCGCTGATCACCGCGGCCGACCCCGCCCTCACCGGCGTCCTGCGCGAGCTGCTCGTGCCGACGTGGGAACGGATGTGGAAGTCGATCGCGTTGCTCCGCACCCTGCCGGCCGGCGCCCGGGTGGCGTCGCGCTGGGACAGCGACCGGGACGCGTACTCGGCCTACGTCGAGCACCTGATCGAGGACGGCTCGCCCCAACCCCGCCGGGACGGGGCGGTGGCTGCGGCTGCCCGGCTCCAGCGGCTCGAGAACGCGGCGGCGCGCTACGCGGTGCAGCGGGCCTTCGACGACCCGCTGGTGATGGCCGAGCACCGGCTGACCGGACAGGCCTTCGGCGCGCTGGTGACACTGGCCAAGGCGGATCGGATCGACGACAGCGGCAAGCGGCCCGTGCTGCGTCCCAGGATCATGGTGGCCACGACCGAGACCGTACGCGTCGAGCCCGGCGCCACCCTCACCTCGCCCTCCCGCCCGGCCCAGAAAGCGAAGGTCGTCTCCATCACGCCCACCGCGACCAGCACGGATGTGGTGCTGGAGCTCTCCGGTGGAATGGGCCGCAAACTCGTGGCCGAGCCCGGCAGCGTCCCCGCGGTGGGCGAGCAGCTGCTGCTGACGACGCTCAGCGAGGCCTACCGCCCGGGCGCCGCGTTCCCCGACCCGGACGAGACACCGTGGACTCACGGCGGCCCGCCGACCCATCATGAGGTCACGCCCGTCGAATGACGCCGGAGGTGCCCGTCGTGGTCAGGACCTACTATCGCGGCCCGGCCGGCATGGTCACCGAGACCCATTTCGTACGGGTGGGTGACGGTCGCATGTTTCCGCTGAGCGAACTGCGCCAGGTCGGCACGACGCAGCGCCGCGGCGCCTACTACGTCCCTGTCTTGGTCGGAACCGTCTGCGCCGTGCTGGCCGGAGCGCTGGTCGGGCTGATCGTCCTGCGCCCGTGGGCCTGGGCCGCCGGCGGAACGGTCGTCCTGGCGGCGGTGATCGCGGGCCGGTTCCTGCTGGCCCGCAACCGGCTCACGTACACGTTGCAGGCGGTCTATCGCGGCGCGGAGGCCGAGCTCTACTCCACCACCGACGCGACCGGGTTCGCCCAGGTCTGCCGGGCCCTGCGGCGCGCGCTCGAGAACCGTTGATCTGAGGGTCAGCGAAGGCCGACGATCAGGAAGGCTATGTCGTCGGCGCGGCGCGGTACCGCGTCGATCAGCAGGTCGCACAGCTCTTCCGGCGGCAGAGCGGCGTTGCCGCGCAGCACGGCCAGGACGTGGTCGATGCCGTCGTCGATCAGGTGGGCGGGGTGCTCGACCAGGCCGTCGGTGTAGAGCAGCAGCGTGCTGCCGGCCGGGACGCGGCGGTGGTGGGTGGTGCGCTGGGCCCGGGGAAGCAGTCCGAGCAGCGGTTCCGGGTCTTCCCACCAGATCTCGACCTCGCCTCCCGGGCGCAGCAGCACCGGCGGCGGGTGGCCCGCGTTGGCGAAAGACACCAGGTAGTCGTCCTGGTCGCGGATCAGCCGGGCCAGGACGGCGGTCGCCGCGCCGGGCACACGCAGGCCGTGCAGCGCGCGGTCGAGCTGGGAGAGCAGCGGGCCCGGCGCGTCGTCCCGCCCGTACGCGTCGCCGCGTATCAGGTTGCGCATCTGGCCCATGGTGGCGGCGGCCTCGATGTCGTGGCCGGAGACGTCGCCGACGGCCAGCATCAGGCTGCCGTCGGGCTGGGTGAAGGCGTCGTACCAGTCGCCGCCGACCGACGCGCCGTCCTGCGCCGGCAGGTAGCGGCCGTGCAGGTCGATGCCGTCCACTTCGGGCAACTCGGGCAGCATGCTGTGCTGCAGGACCTCGGCGACGTGGCGCTGGCGGCCGAAGACCCGGGTGTTGTCGACGGCCATGCCGGCGCGGCGGCCCACCTCGGCCGCGGTGCTCTGCTCGGCGTCGGTGAACGGCGCCCGCCCGGGCCCGTTGACCAGCAGCACCGCGCCCAGCATCCGGAAGGTGACGGGCGACGTGATCGGCACGATCATGAACGAGTCGAAACCCAGCCGGTCGGCCAGGCCGGCCAGTTGAGCGGCGGCGAACCGTTCCCGCAGCAGCTCGGCGCCGCTCTCGTTGTGGCGGACCGGGCGGCCCGTGCCCTGCGCCGAGCGGATCAGCGAGCGGACGTCCAGCCTCTGTTCGTGAGCCAGCTCGGCCAGCCGCTTCGTCGTCCCGGCGTGCGCCGGGTCGTGGTGGGCCGCGGACACGTGCCGGATCGCCCCCGACTGGTCGGCGAGCGTGATGAAACACCAGTCGGCGAGGCGGCCGGCGACCATGCCACCCAGCCGGTGCAGCGCCTCGTCGATGTCCATCGTGGCCGCCAGCGCGCCGGTCAGCTCGCCCAGCAGCGCGAGCTGGCCGTGCGCCGACTCGGCGGCACGGCGTTCCTCGTCGGCGACCTCGCGGGCGATGCGCAGCCGCAGCTCCGAGCTGCACACCTCGCCGAGATCGGTCAGCAGGGCGATCTCGCTCCTGGTCCAGACGCGGTGCTCGCGGTCCATGACGGCGAGCGTGCCGAGCACAAGCCCGTCGGAGTCGGTCAGCGGCACCCCGGCGAACGCGACCACGCCGAGGTCGTGGATCGCCAGGTTGTCGCGCAGCCGGGGATCGTCGCGCACATCGGGCACCACGATGGCCGCGCCCGACTCGACGACGTGCCGGCTGAACGAGTGGCTGAGCGGCATCAGGCGCTCACCGGCGATCGGCTCGGGCAGCCCGACCTGGCCCGGCAGGTGCTGCTGATCGCGGGACAGCACGGTGACCACGGCCACCGGCGCATCCACCAGCCGCTCGACGAGCACCGCTATGCGGTCGAACGCCGGATCACCGCCCGGCCCCAGCCTCAGCCGCGCGACCGACCGCAGGCGCGCGGCATCGGCGAGAACGCCCTCGGGCGTCTCCGAAGCCAAGTCACCCCGCAGCAAAACACGCTCCCCGGCCGGTCAGAGGTTGCCAGGCTACCGGGCTTCAGCAGCAGCATCGACCTTTGAACGCCGCGTGACGCATCCCCCGGGCAAACCGTCTTCACGCCGCGCCGCTGTCGCGGGGACCGCGCTTGGTGCCGGGCCGGCCGTGCTTCAGCCGCTGGGGGCGGGGTCGTCGGCTGTGGTCAGGTTGGCGTCGGCGGCCATGTGGGCCCAGCGCTTGGCCCACGACTCGCGGGCGGCCTCGAAAGTGGCGTCGTCGGCGCCGAACAGCGAGACCGTCACCTCGAAGCGGGACGCGGACGGATGGTCGAGCGGGATCCGGCCGGCCGCCACGACCAGGTGGCCGTCGGCGTCGACCGTCCAGGCCACGCGCGGACCGAACCGCTCCCACTCGCCGGGCACCAGCGACAGCGCCTGGCGGCCGGTGGTCTCGCCGGTGAGATACAGGGTGCGCCGCCGGCCCTGCGGCCGCTGGTCGAGCAGGAAGCGCAGTTGGATCAGGAACGACCGCCAGCCCTCCTCGATGGCGTCGTAGACCTCGGGGCCGCCGGGGCCCGTGCCCTCGCGGGCCACCCGCACCCGGGCGTCGTCGTCGTCGCCCACGACCTCGAGATAGGACCCGTCGGCCCAGCCCATCTGCTCGGGCGCCCACAAGGTTGCCTCATCGACGAAGATCTGCTTGATCTCGGCCGCCAGCCCGTCGTAGTCCCACCCGAACCACTGGTGCAGAACGTCGATCTGGGTCACGGATTCCCACGTCTCGTCGCGCCCGGCCCGGACCGGGACCTCCAGGTCGTAGGGCTTCAGTCTGCGCGCCTGGGTCATGCCTGCCCTCCGTCCGCGGGGGTGGGCGCGGCGGGGAAAGCCGCGGCGGGACGCTGCCCGGTGCGGCCGATCATGACGGGCCGTCGCCGGTGGGTCGAGTGCTGTCGCAGTGGGTCATGACCCCATTTTTGGGGCAAGAGTGGTTTCACGCCACGTCGCGGTTCAGTTCCGGATCGAACGGGGCACGTCGGCCGGCGGTCAGGCCCGAGCGCAGCGTGCCCCGGATCTCGGCCCGGCCCAGCCCGGCGAAGCGTGCCGCATCCTCGAGTTCCCGCGTCGTCTCGGCCTCGTCGAGCAGGCCGGCCCCGATGAAGCGGCCCAATGCGTACGCCGCCCGGTTGAGAGTGTCGTTGCGGGTGCCCACCGGCGCCCGGGCCACCCGGTCGGCCTCGGCGGCCAGAGCCGCCTGCGCGTAACGCGACGGGTGCGCGACCGGGCGGTGGCTCGGCGCCGGAACAGGGCCCGCGATCAGGGCGCGCAGGGCCGCGGGCCCCTCGGGGAGCGCCCGGTCGGGGCGGAGCACCCAGCGGTAGTCGGCCCCGGAGGCATGGCGCGAGGGCGGAGCCACCACGTAGCCCCCGCTGCCCCGCCAATCGAGGCCGGGCAGCAGGCGTACACGGTTGCCGTAGCCCAGGGGACGGAACCAGAAATGCCACCCGCCACCGCCCGTGCGGACGCGGGGCCCGGCGGGCAGCTCGCCGCCGAGCAGGTGGCAGAGACCGTGCCAGCCCTCGGCCGAGTCGACGTCGGCGACATCCATGGCGACGCCCGTGCGCAGGCCGATGTTGGCCGCCGGCCAGCGCGCCCACCACAGCTCGATCAGACGCGGGTCGGTGCTCGCCTCGGTGAGGCCGCGCCGCAGGTGGGGATGTTTGCCGGGACGCTCGCACGAAACTCCTCTGTCGCAGGAACAGCCACCGCGCGGGTCAGGCGCGTGCACCGGCAGGACCGGAATCCCGTGCCGGGCGTAGGCCAACGCGGCTGACAGCGACATTAGAACAAGCGTACGACAGTTCAGTCGATGCCGGGCTGGTCCGGCCGGAGAGTCCGCAGCACGTGCGCGATGTGGTGGGAGGTGCTCCACGACATCCAGCCGGCCGGGCTGCCGGCGCCCGGCGCCATCCGGGCCCGGCGGGCGATCTCGGCATCGCCCCACGAGAAGCGGGCTCCGGCGGCCGGCCAGTGCGGTGAGGCGACCAGCGTGCGGCACAGGTCGTGGCACCGGTCGTCGCCCCGTCCGCCCCGCCGCGACCAGCGGTAGATCCACCAGTTGTGCTCGGCCGTGTAGCGCAGCGTCGGCAGCTGACGATGGCGCTGGACGCCGCGGCGCCGCACCGGGGACGTCACGCCGTAATCGGCGTACCCGATCCCCGGCCGGCCGATCCCGCTCCAGACCCGGGCGTCATGCCGGTCGATCGTGACCGGCCGATCGGTGGGCAGCTCGTCGAGGTTGGCCGGCATCGCGCCCGAGGCCACGCTGATCGATCGCCAGGAGCGGCTGCCCGCCCACCGCAGGATCCGGTGCAGCTGTCTCTCGAACCGGGCGGCGTGCGCCCCGCAGGCCGTCTCGGCCAGGTCGATCATCAGGTCGATCTCGTCCGCGGCCAGGCCCGCGCCGCGCAGCATCCGCTCGACGAGGACGTCGGCCTGAGCCGGGTTGGCCGCGTCGGTATGGGGCTGGAACCGCAGCACGGCGTGGCGCCCGTGCATGCGGGCGGCGAGGCCGTGGGCGGCCAGGCGGCGCCGGCTCTCGGCCGCGCGGAGCACGGGCAGCATGGTGATACCCAGCTCGGCCAGCTGCTCGGCGAGGTCGAGCGACGGGGCCACGAGCGGGTCGGGCGACTCGACGATCTCGGAGAAGTCGACGGCGAGCGTTGCCGTGCGCGGTGGCAGCTCACGGATCAGCGGCAGGATCTCGGCGCCCGGGTCGACCTCGAGGATCGGCCGGACCCGGGCGGCCTCGCTCGCCGTCAGATGGGTGAGCGCCGCGAGCTCGCCCCGGCGCGGGCGCAGGATCGGCCGATAGACGCCGTCCTGTTCGGAGCCCGTCGTCGCGAAGACCGCCATTCACTCAAAGTAGCGGTTTGTGTCGCCTGAGCGACACTCCCTTGTGCAGATGAGACAGGACGGCCTGATTCGCCTCCCAGCCGTCGGGGAACTTCACGGGCACGTTGAGGTGCACCGGCTCGGTCGACGGGTGCGCGTCGAGCAGCTCGGCGATGCCCTCGCGGGCCACCACGACGCACGCGTGCCGGTGGCGGGAGGTCAGCACGCACAGGCGGCCCGACTCGAGATGGAAGGCGGTCGCATCCTGCCGGCCCGACAGCGGATGCAGCACGATCGTCAGGTCGTACTCGCGGCCCTGGAGCCGGTTGGCCGTGTCGACGGTGACGCCCTTGGCCTCGGGCGGGAGGAACGACCGGATGACCGCGGCCTGATCGCGGTGGGCGGCGCCGATGGCGATGCGGTCGGCGGTGAGCGCGCCGCCACCCGACTCGGAGGAGCTCACCGCCTCGCGGGCCAGCGCGCGGACGGCGAACTGGGCGCAGGCGGAGGCGGCCTCGGCGTCGGTGCGGACGGTGAAGCGGCCGGGCAGCTCGTGCAGGCCCCAGCCGGACTCGGCGGCCGTGTCGAGCACCTCGTCGAGCGGGTCAGCCGGCGGCCGGCCGAACCGCAGGCCGCGATCGCCGGGGCCGGTGCCGGAGCGGAAACCCGTGAAGGGATAGAAGGCCTCGGCCACCACCGGGGCGGCTGTGTGGGGCAGCCGCCACGAGACGGGCAGGCGGTGGACGGGCAGGTCGGGGTTGTGTCGCAGCAGGACGGCGACGGCGCTCTGCATCGGGTCCCACGACAGGCCCGTCCAGCGCTCGACCTCGACCGTCGAGAACGGGTCGAGCTGGCCGGGATCGCCCACGAAGAGCGCGCGGACGAACCGGGGCGCCACACGGAGCAGCGCGTCGGAGCGCATCTGATAGGCCTCGTCGACGATCGCCCACGGCCACGAGCCCTCGGTGACTGTCGCCCACTTGGCGGCGGTGCCGATGGTGACGGCGGGCGACCCGAGGTCGGCTACCTTGGGGCCGACGCGGCAGCGGGGATGGTCGCGAACCCGGTCGCTCGCCTCGTAGTCGACCGCGGACAACCGGCCCACGGCGACCTCGGGCGACCGCGCGCCGAGCCGGGCGATGAGGTCGTCGACCTGCTCGTTGGTCTGCGCCACGATCATCAGCGGCTCGCCCGCCGCCGCCAGCTCGCCGGCGGCCCGCACGACCAGCGTCGACTTGCCGGCGCCGGGCGGTGAGTCGACCACCACGCCGCGATGGTCGCCCTCGCGCAGATCGTGCAGCACGGCGTCGACCACGAGGCCCGCTTCGGCGGCCGGGCTGAGCAGGTGTTCCGAGTTCACCGGGGCACCGTAGCGCGAGGCTCCGACAGTTCCGGCCGGACCGGGTGCCCGTCAGCGCGTCGTACCCGCGGGAATGGTCCGGCGATTATCAGCGGCCGGCTTCTTGATCGCATCGCGGACGCCGATCTCGTGCTCCGCCGACGGGTGGAGTGAATGTTCTCAGCCGGTCGGCGGGTCGTTCATGCCGGCGATTGCTTGATTGCGCGCACAAGTGCTTTGCCGAGAGATCGCCGACCTGTTGCATTGAGTCGCCGAATGATCACCAGACGCATTCATGGCGCCGGACGTTTGGGAGCGTTCCCATTGGCTTCGCCGTGTTATGCGATCACTCACCGTCGGGAGTGGAGCTGCCCGCAGCGGCGTGAAAGTCGATGGGTCAAGGGGCGAAAAGGGTCTAAGCCGCGTATCCCCCGGTGTCATCGTGGCACTGACGGAAATCCGACAGCGCTCCGGTCGGCGTTTACCTAGCGGTGTGGTCGCCCTGGCGTCCCGGCCGGGCGTTGAAGGCCCTGTGGGGCCGGCGTGGCGGCCGCAGTGAGAGGGATCACCTGTGGTTCGCGGGTCCCCCGTGGTTGCCTTGGTGCAGGTGAGGGCACTGTGGATCGTCACTGTGAGTGGATGTTTGCGTCGTGGTCACCACCCCGAAATATCGGGGTGATTAACTGGCTGCACGGGGTGAATAGCGAAGCCGACATGCAACTTGCACGTGCGGTTCGCCGTGCAAGTTGCATGTTTCGCATGGTCCCGAGCAGCTGCTCCATCGTCGTAGCAACGTTTTGATCGTTTCGCTGGATTTCATTCACGGGCGTTTTTGGGATCTAGGAAAGTGCACTCTTCCAGTCGATCACCGGAAGTGAAACTCTTCTAGCCAGCAGTAACGCCAGCGACACGGACGGTGGTGGTAAGGAATGCGCCCAGACGTTCTGGTCGGTCCGAGCGAGTGGGTGGTCGAACAGTTCGGCGACAAGGTGGCCGCCGAGCTGTGGACCCGGGTGCCCGAGGCCCTGAGCACAGCGATCGAGCGCGAGATCCATGCTCACCCCGCGATGACGCAGACCATGGAACGCGTGATCGCGAATCCGCGATGGCCGCTTCCCTACGAGGAACTGGTGCTCTTCCTGGGCACGCTCCCCGGCGCCGAGATCATTTCTGTTCCGAAGTCGGTCTACCAGCTGGTCGTGATCAACGGCCACGTGGTGGTGCCGTGGTGCTACGGGCAGTCGGCCCGCGACTCGATGCTCGACGCGCCTGTGGGGCGGTCCTTCGGCCGCCTCGCCCGTGAACTGCTGCGCCGGTTCGGCCCGCCCTGGCGCCGGTCGCAGGCCGAGTCCCCGCTGCCGCTCGACTCGGTCGACGAGCGCGAGGTCGCCAAGATCTGTGGCGCGATCGCCCAGATCGACCCCAAGCCCGAGGTGATCATCGCCGGCTTCGCGGGAACGCCCACCCTGGGCTTGCTGCGGGCCTGCCTCGGTGAGATCAAGTCCACGGACAACGGCTCGCTCAACTGGAGCCACCTCGCCGATCTGCCCCTGCCCCCGCCCGTGATCCCGCGCCCGCGCCGCATGCAGTTCCCCTGACCGCGCCGGACGTCTGACACGCACTTTCCCGCGTACGGGGAAGTGCGTGTCACGTTTTGCGCCGGAACGCGCGGGCAATCGCGTGACATGGACAGAGGAAGCAACAAGCACTCAGCCCGCGTCGACGACGAGATGGCCCACGAGGTACGTGGGATAACACAGGGCGTCACCGGCGGCCGCGTCGAGGAGAGCCGCGAAGCCGAACCGTCGGGCGAAGACCAGCCCGACGTCAGTGGCGTCCTGGAGGACGACGAGACCCCCGACCTCAGCCGTTTCGGCCGCTACATCGGCCTCTCGGCGCTGCCCGGCGACCGGGTGAAGCTTCGGCACAGCGCCGAGACGCTGCTGGCCCCCGACGACGTGCTGGCCGACATCGACAGCCTGCCCGCCGACCGGGAGTTCGCGACCGTCACCGAGATCTGGCACGCCCTCGGCCGGTGAACACCGTCGTCACCGGCGGCGGTCGCGGGGTCGGACGCGCGATCGTCGAGCGGCTGCTGGCCGAACCGGCCGGCCGGGTCGTCGTCGTGGAGTTCGACGAGGCCACGCTCGACTGGGCCGGCGACCATGTGGCCCGGGGCCGGCTCGTGCCCGTGATCGGCGACGCCTCCGACGAGCGAGTGGCCGGTCGGGCGGTCGAGGCGGCCGGTCCGCTGGGCGGCTGGGTCAACAACGCCGCCACGTTCCCCTCCGGCTGGTTGCCCGAGATGCCGGCCCGCGAGGCGAGCGCGCTCATCGCCCGCAACGTCGACCCCGTCGTCACCGGGTGCACCGCCGCCATCCGAGCCTTCCTCGCCGCCGGCACCGGCGGTTCAATCGTGAACGTCTCTTCACACCAGGCCCAACGACCCGTACGCGGCGCCTTCGCCTACGCGACGGCCAAGGCCGCGATCGAGGGCCTGACGCGGGCGCTCGCCGTCGATCACGGCCCGCAGGGCGTACGGGTGAATGCTCTCGCCCTCGGCTCGATCGCCACCGACCGCTCGGAGGCCCACCTGGCTGCCCTGGAGCCCGCGGCCCGGCAGACGTTCGAGAACGAGATCCGGCTGCTCCAGCCCTTGGGCCGCATGGGCCGCCCGGCAGAGGTCGCCGAGGCGGCGGCCTTCCTGCTGTCCGACCGGTCGTCCTTCCTCAACGGCGCGGTCATCCCGATCGACGGCGGCCGCTCAGCGGTCGGCCGCGACCCCGAGGAACTCTGACGAGCAGCCCCGGTCAGTTGCTGCCCGGGTGGGGGATCAGGTAGGCCGTCGAGAAGGGCTCGTGGCGGGCGCGCATGTCGGCGTAGGCGGTCAGGAGCAGGGGGCTCATCACCACGCCGGTGGCTGCTGAGAAGCCGGCCGAGAGGATGGCCGAGGCGACGGTGACGCCGGGGCCGGAGCCGGCGGCGGGGTTGAGGATGGCGCTGAGGACGCTCTCGACGAGCACGAACGCGATGTGCAGGCCGACGATGGTGGCCAGCCGCGCGACCGCGGCGCCGAAGCTGGCGTGGACCAGCTGGAAGGCGCGACCGATGCCCTGGCCCCGTTCGACCAGGACGATCACGGGCAGGATCAGGAAGACGATCAGCACGTAGAGGCCGGGCAGGACGCAGAGCAGCAGACCCACCAGGATCACCAGACCGGCCAGGAGCTGCCAGCCGAGCATGGCGGGAAAGCGGCGCAGGCCCGTAAGCAGCGCCCGGCTGACCGATACGGGCCGGCCGGTGGCCCGCTGCACCAGCACATCGAGGGTGGCCAGCTGGGCGACCAGGGTCAGCAGCACGGCGGCCAGTGCGAACGGCAGCACCACGAACAGCGGCTCGAAGATGTCGCTGAAGTTGGGGGGCGTGGTCGAGTCGAAGGTGACCGCGCGGTCGGGGGCGTAGATGGCGGTGAGGACGCCCACGACGATCAGGGGGATCGCCCAGACCAGCTGGACCTGCGCCATCGGGCGCCAGACGGCTGCGAGCAGGGTGAAGCTGCGTTGCCACCAGCCGCCGAAGTCGGCGCTGACCAGCGGGTCGGCGGGGCCGGCGTAGTAGCCGGACGGCAGCTGATAGCCGGGCGGGCCGTAATAAGGAGCGCCGTAGCCGGGCGGGCCGTAAGGAGCGGTGTTTTCGGGAGGGCCGTATCCAGGGGTGCCGTAGCCGGGTGCGCCGTAGCCGTAGGCGGAAGGATCGTAGCCGGGCGGAGGCTGGTGCGGGTCCTGGGCGGCCTGCCACGGGTCCTGGCCGGGCGGCAGCTGGTAGTAGCCGTGCGGTGGCGGCGACTGGTGCGAAGTGGGCGGCTGGTCGCCGGGGACAGGCGGGAAAGGCGGCGTCGGCTGGACAGGCGGCGTGGGCGGGAGGTTGCCGGAAGGGTCCGGGCGGTTCTCGTCCGGTGCCTTGTCGCTCACGTTTCCGCTCCCTGTTTGAAGATCAGCCGCGTCACCATAGCTGTCCCGTTCCGGCCGGCGCCTCCCATGCTGGGCGACCGGAGCAAGACCGCGGCGGCCGACGGGACCGGGCGTTCTAGAGCCCTTTTGGGGTGGGGGTCAGGGTGGTGTTGGTGGAGGTAGACCTGTTCCGGTGAAGTAGCCGTCGATCAG
>NZ_JAHWFK010000068.1 GCF_019710575.1 Paractinoplanes polyasparticus
ATCGGCAGGTAGGCCGCGCCCGCCTTGAGCACGCCCAGCAGGGCCGCCACCAGATCCGGGCCGCGGTCCATGACCACCGCGACGACCGACTCGGCGCCCACGCCGTAGCCGCGCAGCAGCCACGCCAGCTGGTTGGCCCGGGCGTCCAGTTGCGCGTACGTCAGCTCGACGCCGTCGGCTCGTATCGCCACCGCTTCCGGCGACGCCGCCGCGATCAGATCCAGGACCGTCCGGGCGGGAACCGGCGCCGCCGTGTCGTTCCACTCGGAGAGCACCTGAGCACGCTCGGCCGCGTCAAGCAGATCGATCGCCCGCAGCCGGGCGTGAGGCGTCGTTGTCACGATGTCCAGGACCCGCGCCAGGCCACCGGTGAGCCGTTCCACGGTCGAGCGGTCGAACAGGTCGGCCGAGCCGGTGAGGGAGCCGCGCAGCCCGGCCGGGCGGCCCCGCTCGTCGAAAACCTCGCCGATCATCAGGTCGATGTCGGTCTTCACCACCGCCGTGCCGTCGCCGGCCATCGCCAGCCCGCTGACCTGAACGTCGGGCAGCTCCATCACGGCCCGCTCGACGTTCTGCAGCGTCAGCACGACCTGACACAGCGGGTGCCGGGCCAGCGACCGCACCGGCGCCAGCTCCTCGACCAGCCGCTCGAACGGCACGTCCTGGTGGGCGAGGGCGCCCAGGGTCGTCTGCCGCACCCGCCCGAGCACCTCCCGGAACTCCGGGTCGCCGGACAGGTCGGTGCGGATGACCAGCGTGTTGACGAAGAAGCCGACCAGGTCGTTGAGCGCCTCATCGGTACGCCCGGCGTTGCCCGAGCCGATCGGGACGTCGGTGCCGGCGCCGTGCCGGGACAGCAACACCGCGACCGCGGCCTGCATCACCATGAAGACGGTGACGCCCTCGGCCCGGGCCAGCTCGATGAGCCGCCGGTGCAGCTCGGCCGGCATCTGCAGCGGCACCCGGTGCCCGCGGTGGCTCGCCTCGGCCGGGCGGGCCCGGTCCACCGGAAGGCTCAGCTCCTCGGGCGCGCCGGCCAGTTGCCGCCGCCAGTACGCGACCTGCTGCGACAGCCGGCTGTCCGGGTCGGCCTCGTCGCCGAGCAGTTCGCGCTGCCAGACCGCGTAGTCGGCGTACTGGACCGGGAGCGGCTCGAAGCGCGGCGCCTCGCCGCGGCTGCGTGCCGTGTAGGCGGCCGACAGGTCGCGGCCCAGCGCGGCGTTCGACCAGCCGTCGCTGGCGATGTGATGCATGACCAGCACCAGCACCTGCTCGTCCGGTCCGGTGCGGAACAGCCGGCCCTGCACCGGCACCTCGGCCGCCAGGTCGAACGCGTACTCCGCGGCCCGGGTCACCGCCTCGGCGAGGTCGGCGGGCGCCACCTCGGTGACCTGAAGGCGCCAGTCCAGCTCGGACGGCTCCAGGATCCGCTGGTACGGCTCGCCGTCCTCGACTGCGAAGACCGTGCGCAGCGGTTCGTGCCGCCCGATCACGTCGCGCAGCGCGGCGTCCATCGCGATCGGCTCCACCGTGCCGCCCAGCCGCACCACCAGCGGCGTGTTGTAGGTCGGGTTGGGACCTTCCAGCTGGGCCAGGAACCAGAGCCGGCGCTGCGCGAACGACAGCGGTGCGCGCTCCGGCCGGACCCCGGCCCGCAGCAGCGGCCGCACCGCGCCGGTCTCGGCGCCGGCCAGCCAGGCGGCCACGCCTGCCGGCGTGGGCGCCTCGAACAGCGTGCCCATCGGGAGTTCGGCGCCGAGCAGGGTCCGTACCCGCGACACCAGCTTGACGGCGAGCAGCGAGTGGCCGCCCAGGGCGAAGAAGCTGTCGTCGACACCCACCGCGTCGACACCGAGCACGTCGGCGAAGGCGGCGCACAGCAGTTCCTCCTGCACGGTCACCGGCGCGCGGCCGGTGCCGGTGTGGTCGACGGCGGGCAGGGCCTTGCGGTCGAGCTTGCCGTTGGGAGTCAGTGGGAGCTCGGGCAGCAGCACGAACGCCGAGGGAACCATGTAGTCGGGCAGCCGCGCCGCGGTCAGCTCACGCAACAGCTGCTCGGTGAGATCCTCGCCGACGACGTAGGCGATCAGGCGGTCGTCGCGGGCGATCACCGCAGCCTGATCGACCTCGGGGTGCGCGCGCAGGATCTGCTCGATCTCGCCCGGCTCGACCCGGAACCCACGGACCTTCACCTGCTCGTCCGCCCGGCCCAGGAACACCAACTGCCCGTCCGCCAGCCGCCGCACCCGATCGCCGGTCCGGTACATCCGCTCACCGGAGCCGAACGGGCACGCCACGAACCGCTCGCTCGTCAGGCCCGCACGGCCCACATAGCCTCGCGCCAGGGCGGCGCCGGCCACATACAGTTCGCCCGTGACGCCGACCGGGACCGGGCTCAAGGCCCCGTCCAGCACGAACAAGCGTGTGTTGGCGATCGGCGACCCGATCGGCACGGTGCCGTCGCCGGTCAGCTCGGCAGTTGCGACACCGACCGTGGTCTCGGTCGGGCCGTAGTGGTTGAAGACCCGACGGCCGTGCGCCGTGAGGTCGGCCACCCATTCCGGGGAGGCCGCCTCGCCACCCAGCACCAGCGACTCACTCGGCAACACCGCCTCGACACCCGCCACCGACGACAACGCCATCAGGTGCGACGGCACCGCCTTCACGAAATCGATCTGCCGCTCGGCCAGATACGCGGCCACCGCAGCGGGATCGGTCACCGCCGCCTCGCCAAGAATGTGCAGCTGGCCGCCGGTGGCCAGGCTGACGAACACCACCGTGTTACCCAGATCGGTCACCTGCGGCTGCAACAGCCCGTACCGGCGGCCCGTACCGGACCAGCCGAACCGCTCGGACACCGAAGCCACATAGTTGGCCAGCGAGCCGTGCGTGACCGCCACACCCTTCGGCGTGCCGGTCGAACCCGAGGTGTAGATGACATACGCGACCTGCCGCGGATCGAGGCGCACCTCCGGCGCAGACTCCGGATACACAGCCACCGACGGATCATCGAGCGCCACCAACGGCACCCGGCCCATCGGCAGATCGTCAAGCACCTCCGACAAACCCAACAACACCGTCGCCCGGCTGTCGTTCAAAACAAAAGCGATCCGATCGACCGGCAGCTTCGCATCGATCGGCAGATAAGCCGCACCGGCCTTCCACACACCCAGAATCGCCGTGATCATGTCCGCGCCACGGGGCAGGCACAAACCCACCACCGACTCCACGCCGACACCCTGACCACGCAGATAATGGGCGATCCGATTCGCCCGCGCGTCCAGTTGCGCGTACGTCACCGATTCGCCGTCGGCCACCAGCGCAACCTCCGCCGAGGTCGCCTGCCGCTCGAACAGCTCCAGCACCGACGCCCCGGCAACCGCGGCCGCCGTGTCGTTCCAGCCGCTGAGGATCTGCGCCCGCTCCCGCGCGTCGAGGACGTCGACCTCGCGCAGCCGGGCCTGCGGCGCCGCCGTCACCGCGGCCAGCACCCGCGCCAGGCCGGCAGTCATGCGCTCGACCGTCGCCCGGTCGAACAGGTCGACCGAGCCGGTGACCACGCCGGTCAGCCCGGCCGGGCGGCCCTGCTCGTCGAACAGCTCGACAGCGGCCACGTACAAGTCGAACTTGACAGAAACCGAATCCTCGGTCTGCTGGCCCGCGGCCCACGAGACCTCGTGCACGCCGGGCAGTTCCAGCATCGCCTGCTCGTTGTTCTGGAACGTCAGCATCACCTGGAACAGCGGGTGCCGGGCCAGCGACCGCACCGGCGCCAGCTCCTCGACCAGCCGCTCGAACGGCACGTCCTGGTGCGCGAGCGCCTCCAGGCTCGTCTCCCGCACCCGCCGCAGCACGTGGCGGAACTCCGGGTCGCCGGACAGATCCGTGCGGATCACGAGGCTGTTGACGAAGAACCCGACCAGATCGTTCAGGCCCTCATCGGTGCGGCCGGCGACCGCCGAGCCGATCGGGATGTCGGTGCCCGCACCGAACCGCGACAGGGTGACCGCCAGCGCGGCCTGCAACACCATGAACGTGGTGACGCCCTCAGCCCGGGCCAGCTCGACCAGCCGCCGGTGCACCTCGGCCGGCACGTTCACCGGCACCCGGTGTCCACGATGGCTCGACACCGCCGGGCGGGGCCGGTCCACCGGCAGGCCCAGTTCCTCGGGCGCGCCGGCCAGGGCCTGCCGCCAGTAGCCGACCTGCCGCGACAGCAGGCTGTCGGGATCGTGGTCCGCGCCCAGCAGTTCGCGCTGCCACAGGGCGTAGTCGGCGTACTGCACCGGCAGCGGCTCGAAGGACGGCGCCTCGCCGCGCAGCCGGGCCGCGTAGGCCGCCGACAGGTCGCGCATCAGCGGGCCGTGCGACCAGCCGTCGCAGGCGGTGTGGTGGACCAGCAGGGCCAGCGTCTGTTCGTCACCCCCGCGGCGGAACAGCCAGGCCCGGATCGGCAGGTCGGCCGACAGGTCGAAGACTTCCTCGTTGATGCGGCCGAGTGCCTGGTCGAGCTCCCCGTCGTCCAGCCGGCGCACCTCGAGCCGCCAGTCGAGGCCGGCCGGGTCCAGCACGAGCTGATGCGGCTCGTCGTGCGCCGCGGGCAGGACGGTGCGCAGCGACTCGTGCCGGGTGATCACGTCACGGAGTGCGGCGTCCAGCGCGCCCTCGTCGACTTCGCCGCGCAATGTCAGGGCGATGACGCTGTTGTATGTCGAACTCGGACCTTCGAGCTGGTCCAGGAACCACAACCGGCGCTGCCCGAACGACAAGGGAATCATCAGTGCGTCTCCTCATGCATCCGACCGCTCCGGGCCGATAGCGATCCGAATTCCGCGTCTTCACCGGCGCTGTCGCAGCCGTCATTGCTCGCCGATTACCGGCGTACCGAAAAGGGTTTGGATCCGAGCGAAATCAACCAGGAGCCCCGGGACCGGTCACCGAGATTCCAGCCGATCCGGCGTTACCGGACAAGGCCGGAGGTCGAACAGGGCGTGACCTGCCGTCCAACCGGCTCGGAGGCACGGTTGAACAGTCCCGCGGAGGTCACCAGGACACGTGCAGGTGCGCCGGCCCGCGGGTGAGCAGACCGTCCTTCCACTGCACGGCCGGGGCGCCGCCGGCCAGGCGTAGCCCCGGGAAGCGGCGCAGCAGGCGTTCCACCGCGATCCGCACCTGCAGCTGGGCCAGCGGGGCGCCGGGACAGCGGTGCGGGCCGTGGCCAAAGGTGAGATGCGGGGCGGGGCGCCGGTCCGGCCCCGCGGGGAACACCCGCCCGTCCCGGTTGGCGTCGAACAGGGAGACCAGCACGCCCTCGCCGGCCCGCACGGTGACGTCGCCCAGCTCGACCGTCTCCACGGCGACCCGCGGGAAGCTCAGCGGGGTGGACGGGTTGAGCCGCAGCAGCTCCTCGACCGCGGCCGCCGGGCGTTCGAGGAAGCCGTCGCGGCGGGCCGGCTCGGCCAGCAGCGACAGCACGGCCAGCCCGATCTGGCCGATCGTGGTCTCGTATCCGGCCATCAACAGGCTCAGGCCCATGGTCACCAGTTCGGTCAGCGACAGCTCGCCACCGTCGTGGCGTTCGATCAGCGCGGTGAGTAGGTCGGCGCCGGGCTCCCGGCGCTTGCGCTCGACCAGGCCGGCCATGTAGCGGGCCAGTTCGACGCGGTGGCGGACCTTCTGCTGCGGGGTGCTGGCGGAGACGTCGAACAGCACGCCGACCCAGGTGCCGAACCGGAGGCTGTCCGCGTGCGGCACGCCCATCAGCGTGCACAGCACCGCCAGCGGCAGTGGCACGGCCAGCCGGTCCATCACGTCGGCGCCGGGGCCGGCCGCCTCGAGGTCGTCCAGGTGCCGGTCGACGAGCCGCTCGATGCCGGGCGCCATGGCCGCGACCCGGCCGGACGTGAAGGTGCCGGTGATGATCCGCCGCAGCCGGGCGTGCTCCGAGCCGTCCATGCTCATCATCGAGGCGGGCACGGGCTGCGCGTCGTTGAACCGGGGCGCGTGCGGGGCGACCGCCTCGGCCCGGCTGAACCGGGCGTCGGTCAGCACGAGACGGGCGAGCGCGTAGTCGCGGACGAGCCACATCCGGTCGCCCATCGGCGTCACGATCGGCACGGTCGCGCCGCCGTCCCGCCCCAGGTGGTCCGGAAGCGGACCGATGTCGTCGAGGCCGAGCTGAGTCATCGGCTTCCCTCTCCGGTGGGCCGAACGAACTGCCCCCGGGCGCGGTGCGCGGCGGGGGCAGACGTACGGGTCGGTGGGCCTACTGTGCCTTCATCGCCTCGACGAGGCTCTTGGGCCGCAGGTCGGTCCACGACTTCTCGATGTATTCGAGGCAGTCGTCGCGCGACGCCTCTCCGAATACCGACGTCCAGCCCTCCGGAACGTCGATGAAGACGGGCCACAGCGAATGCTGTCCCTCGTCGTTGACCAGAACCAGATAGCTCGCATCGGGATCTTCGAACGGGTTCGGCACCGGACCATCCTTATCTATCGGCAATAAGGGAGACCCAGGAATGCAATGACTGGGCTGGACTCACTATGACCGGCGCCGGGCCCATCGACAAAGCAGTGTCCAGGTACAACCGTGCGTGCGAATGGAACAGAAACAGGGACCGTCCCAGCTGGGACGGTCCCTGTTTCTGTTCGATTCGTCAGACTCCGGACGTGCGGCCGGCCAGGTGGGCGGTGAACTCCGTCGCGGTGGGGTGATCCCAGAGGGCGTTGGGATCGACGTCGAACCCGACCCGTTTTTCCACGGCGACGAGGACGGCGGCCGCGGTCAGCGAGTCCAGGCCGTAATTGACCATCGGCTCGTCCGGGTCGATCCGGCCGCCCGGCACCCGCAGTTCCACGGCGAGATGGGCGCACAGCCACTGGCAGAGCTCGGTGCGAGCGATGTCGGTGAGGGGTGTGGACATGGGCACTCCTTGGGCGGCGGTCATGCCATCGACGGTGAACGGTCGTCGGCCGGCGGATCCTGGAAGATGGGGCTCAACCGGCCGGTGCGGAACAGCTCGGACATGGCGGCCCGTTGCACCTTGCCGCTCGTCGTGCGCCGGACCGTCCCGGGGCGCAGCAGCGCGACCACGGCCACCCGGACGCCGAATTCCCGCGTGACGGTCAGCCGCAGCTCACCGGCGAGCGACGACCACCTCTCCGGCGGCAGCTTGCCGATCTCGTGGGTCACCACGACGGCCTGGGTGGCGACCCCGTCGGCCTCGCCCGGAACGGCGAAGACGGCGCCGACCCGGCCCAGCTCGGGGTGGTGGATCCGCAACTCCTGCTCCATGTCGTGCGGGTAGAGGTTACGGCCGTGCACGATGAGCATGTCCTTGAGCCGGCCCTGCACGTACAGCTCGCCCTCGTACATCGCGCCGAGGTCGCCGGTGCGCAGGAACCCGCCCTCCCCGCCGGCGGTTGTGGCGTCGAACAGGTGAGCCTGATCGTCCCGGCGCCAGTACCCGTCGCAGACGACCGGGCCGCGCAGCCAGATCTCGCCGAGCCGTCCGTCCTCGACGGGCTCCCGGCTCGCCGGGTCGACCACCCGGATCTCGCAGGCCCGGGTGGGCGGCCCGCAGCTGACCACGTCGCGGGTCTCGCCCGGCCCGCCCTCGGCGAACCGGCCCTCGGCGAGCTGCCCGATGTTGATCCGGCGGACGACTGCCGACCGGCCGGACGTTCCGCTGACGTACGCGGTGGCTTCGGCCAGCCCGTAGGCGGGGGCGAAGGACTCGGCCCGGAAGCCGGCCGGGGCGAACTTGGCGGCGAACCGGTCGAGCACCGTCCGGTCCACCGGTTCCGAGGCGTTGCCCGCGATGCGCCAGCCCGACAGGTCGAGGCTCGCGACCTCCTCGTCGGAGATCCGGTTGACACACAGGTCGTAGGCGAAGCTGGGGGCGAACGCGACGTTGATCCCGTGCGCGTCCATGGCTCGCAGCCATCGCACCGGGCTACGGATGAAGGCGGACGGCGTCATCATCACCGTCGTCCCGCCGCGCAGGATTGCGGCCAGCAGCATCGTGACCAGTCCCATGTCGTGGTAGAGCGGAAGCCACCCGCCGACCCGCAGGGAAGCGGTCCAGCCGACGTCGGCGGTGAGCGCGTCCAGGTTGTGCAGCATGTTGCCGTGCCGCACCACGACACCCTTGGGGTCGCCGGTGGAGCCGGATGTGTACTGCAGCAACGCGATCGTGTCGCGGGTCAGCGGAACCGGCCGCCAGGCCTGCGGGTCGCCGAACCCCGGGGTGCCGTTCGCCGCGACGAGGACCCCGTCGAGGCCTGTCTCCTCCGCCCACTTGAGCACCTCGGGCAGGTCGGCGGCGTCGGTGAGCACGGCGGCGGCGTCGGCGCTGCCGGCCACCGTCGCGATGCGGCTGCGCTGGTGCCGCTGCCGGCCGGGTTGCGGGGCGGGCACGGCGATCATCCCGGCGTACAGGCAGCCGAAGTAGGCCGCGACCCACTCGATGCCGTTGGGGTGCAGCAGCAGCACGCGGGACCCCTCCGGCAGGCGTTCCTGCAACCAGGCCGCGCACGCGCGGGCCTGCCGGTCGAGCTCCTCGAAGGTGCAGCGGACCGCTCCGCCGTACACGTCGTCGGGATCGGCGAGAAAGACGAGCGCCTCGGCTCCGGGGCGGGTCGCGGCGTGCTGGCGCATCAGGGTGACCAGGTCCGGAGCATCCTCCAGGTCATAAAGCATGCGATTCCTCCGTAGCGGATCGGTCGGGTCAGGATCGGGGCATCGGGCGCAGCGCCGGCCGGCTCGGCTTCTCGGTGCGGGGCCGTTCGGCCAGCGAGGCCGCCAGCCCCTCGGGGGTGGGCACCTCGAACAGCGTCCGGATCTCGATCTCGGCGCCCAGCACCGTGCGGATCCGGGAGACCAGGCGGGCCGCGAGCAGCGAATGGCCGCCCAGGTCGAAGAAGCTGTCCTCGACACCGACCGTCTCCAGCCCGAGCACCTCGGCGAACGCCGCGCACAGCAGCTCCTCCGGCACGGTGGCCGGGGCCCGGCCGGTGCCGCCGGTCTGCTCCGGCGCGGGCAGGGCCTTGCGGTCGAGCTTGCCGTTCGGGGTGAGCGGCAGTTCCGGCAGCACGACGAAGGCCGACGGCACCATGTAGTCCGGCAGGCGGGCCGCCGCCGGCTTGCGCAGCTCCTCGGCCGTGACGTCGTCACCGACCACGTACGCGACCAGGCGGTCCTCCCTGACGATCACCGCGGCCTGCCGCACGCCCGGATGGGCCAGCAGCACCTGCTCGATCTCGCCCGGCTCGACCCGGAACCCGCGCACCTTCACCTGATCGTCGACCCGCCCGGCGAAGACGAGCCGTCCGTCCTCGGTCCACCGGGCCAGGTCGCCGGTGCGGTACATCCGCTCGCCGTCGCCGAACGGGCACGCCACGAACCGTTCGCCGGTCAGCCCGGCCCGGCCGACGTAGCCGCGGGCCAGACCCGCTCCCGCGACGTAGAGCTCGCCGGGCACGCCCACCGGCACCGGGCTCAGGGTGTCATCGAGCACGTAGGCGCGGCAGTTCGCGATCGGCGTGCCGATCACCGGCACGTCGCCGGCCGACAAGGGCTGCGACATCGACGCGCACACCGTCACCTCGGTCGGCCCGTACGCGTTGATCAGTCGCCGCCCCGCGGCCCATCGGTCCAGCAGCGCCGGGTCGAGCGCCTCGCCGGCCGACACGATCGTGCCCACCGGCACCGCCGCCGGGTCCAGCACGGCCAGCACGGCCGGTGGCAAGGTCACATGCGTCACCCGGTGCCGGTCCAGGAGTTCCACCAGCCCGCCGCCGGGCTGCAACTGCGATCCCCCCGCGGTCACCAGCGTGGCGCCGGACAGCAACGTCATCAGCACTTCCGAGGTCGCGGCGTCGAAGCCGATCGACGCGAACTGCAGCACCCGCGACTCCGGGCGCACCCCGAACCGTTCGATCTGCGCCGCCGCCAGATTCACCGCGCCCGCGTGGGTCAGCGCGACGCCCTTCGGCGTACCGGTCGACCCCGACGTGTAGATCACGTAGGCCAGGCCCTCCGGGTCGAGCCGCGTCGACGGTGCGGTCTCCGGCTGCGCGGCCACCGCCGGATCGTCGACCGCGACCATCGGCACCCGGCCCACCGGCAGATCGTCGAGCACGTCGGCCCCGCCGAGCACCACGGCCGCGCGGCTGTCGGCCAGCATGAACGCGATCCGCTCGACCGGGTAGGCCGGATCGATCGGCAGGTACGCCGCGCCGGCCTTGAGCACGCCCAGCAGCGCAGCCACGAAGTCCGGGCCGCGGTCCATGACCACCGCGACGACCGACTCGGCGCCGACGCCGTGCCCGCGCAGCAGCCACGCCAGCCGGTTGGCCCGGGCGTCCAGTTGCGCGTACGTCAGCTCGACACCGTCGGCCCGCACCGCAACAGCCCCAGGCGGCGCCGCCGCGAACCGGTCCAGGATCGTGCTCGGGGGAACCGGCGACGCGGTGTCGTTCCACGTGTCGAGGATCGCCGTCCGCTCGGCCGGATCGAGCAGGTCGATCGACCGCAGCCGCACCTGCGGCTCCGCCGTCACGATGTCGAGCACCCGCACCAGTCCCCGCGTGAACCGCTCCACCGTCGAGCGGTCGAACAGATCGGCTGAACCGGTCAGGAAGCCGCGCAGCCCGGCCGGGCGGCCCTGCCCGTCGAAGACCTCGCCGACCATCAGGTCGACGTCGGTGCGCACCACGGCCGTGCCGTCGCCGGCCACCGTGCCGTCGCCGGACCGCACGCCGGGCAGGTCCAGCGCCGCCTGCTCGACGTTGTGCAGGGTCAGCACGACCTGGCAGAGCGGATGCCGGGCCAGCGACCGCACCGGCGCCAGCTCCTCGACCAGCCGCTCGAACGGCACGTCCTGGTTGCTCAGCGCGCCCAGCGCCCGCTCCCGCACCTGGCCGAGGACCCGGCGGAACTCGGGGTCCCCCGACAGATCCGTGCGGATGACCAGGGTGTTGACGAAGAAGCCGACCACGTCGTTGAGCGCCTCATCGGTGCGCCCGGCGTTGCCCGAGCCGATTGGGATGTCGGTGCCCGCGCCCAGCCGGGACAGCAGCACCGCCACCGCGGCCTGCAACGCCATGAAGACGGTCACCCCCTCGGCCCGGGCCAGCCGCACCAGCCGCTGATGCAGCTCGGCCGGCACGTCCAACGGCACGCTGTGCCCGCGGTGCGAGGCGACCGCCGGGCGCGGCCGGTCCAGCGGGAGGCTCAGCTCCTCCGGCACGCCCGCCAGCACCTCGCGCCAGTAGCCGATCTGCCGCGACAGGCGGCTCTCCGGGTCGTCCTCGGCGCCCAGCAGCTCCCGCTGCCACAACGCGTAGTCGGCGTACTGCACCGGCAGCGGCGCGAAAGACGGCGCCTCGCCGCGCAGCCGGGCCGCGTACGCCGCCGACAGGTCGCGGCCCAGCGCGGCGTGCGACCAGCCGTCGCTGGCGATGTGGTGCAGCACGAGGTGCAGGACGCACTCGTCGGGGCCGGTGCGGAACAGCGACGCCCGGATCGGCGGCTCGCCGGCCAGGTCGAAGACGTGCCCGGAGGCCTCGGCGACCGCGGCGGCCAGATCGCCGGCCTCCACATCGGTCAGCCGCATGCGCCAGTCGAGCTCGCCGGGATCGAGAATTCGTTGGTACGGCTCGCCGTCGACCGTCGGGAAGACGGTGCGCAGCGACTCGTGCCGCTCCACCAGATCACGCAGCGCGGCGCCCAGAGCGTCCACGTTCAGGGCGCCCGACAGGTTCACCACGATCGACCCGTTGTAGGTGGCGCTGCGCCCCTCCACCTGGCCCAGGAACCACAACCGGCGCTGCCCGAACGACAGCGGCACCCGCTGCGGGCGCACGCCCGCGCGCAGCACCGGCCGGGCGGTCCCCTCGGCGCCGAGCCGGCCGGCCAGCGCGGCCGGGGTGGGATTGTCGAAGAGCAGCCGGATGTCGAGGTCCGCGCCGAGCGTGGCGCGGATGCGGGAGACCAGCCGGACGGCCAGCAGCGAATGCCCACCGAGGTCGAAGAAGTCGTCGTCCACGCCGGCCGAGTCCAGCCCCAGCACGTCGGCGAACGCGTCGCAGAGCAACTGTTCCCCGGCGGTGGCCGCGGCCCGCCCGGTTCCGGCGCCGGCGACGAGATCCGGGGCCGGCAGCGCCCGGCGGTCCAGCTTCCCGTTCGCGGTCAGCGGCAGGCCCGGGAGCGTGACGACGACGGCGGGCACCATGTAGTCGGGCAGCCGCTCGGCGGCGTATCCCTTCAGCGGAGCCGACAGGTCGGTGCCGCCCTCCCCCGGTACGACGTACGCGATCAGGCGACCGTCCCGCACGACCACCGCGGCCCGATCGACCAGCGGATGCGAGAGCAGCACGGCCTCGATCTCGCCGGGCTCGACTCGGAAACCACGCACCTTGACCTGGTCGTCGGCGCGCCCGGCGAACACCAGTCGACCGTCGGCGGTCCAGCGGGCCAGGTCGCCGGTGCGGTACATGCGCTCCCCGGCGCCGTACGGGCAGGCCACGAACCGCCGGGCGGTCAGCGACGGCTGGTTGACGTAGCCCCGCGCGACCTGGGCACCGGCCACGTAGAGTTCGCCGACCACGCCGGCCGGAACCGGCTCCAGCGCGTCGTCCAGCACGTACAGCCGGGTGTTGGCGAGCGGGCGGCCGATCGGCACCACTCCCCCGGTCGGCGGCGACAGCTCGGTGGTGGCCACGCCGACGGTGGTCTCGGTCGGGCCGTAGTGGTTGAAGACCCGGCACCGGCCGGCCGCGAGCTCGTCGACCCAGCCGGCGTCGGCCGCCTCACCGCCGAGCACCAGCGAGTGCGCCGGGCGCAGCCGGTCGACGCCGGCCGTCGAGAGCGCCATCGCGTGCGACGGCACCACCTTCACCGCGTCGATGCGCTCACGTTCCAGATAGGACGCGACCGCTTCGGCGTCCACCGCGGCCGCCGGGTCCAGCACGTGCAGCTGGCCGCCGGTGGCCAGGGCCGCGTACACCACGGTGTTCGCGAGGTCGGTCACCTGTGGTTGCAGCAACGCGTAACGCATGCCCGGCCGGTTCCAGCCGAGCCGCTGCGTCACCGACGCCACATAGTTGGTCAGCGAGCCGTGGGTCACGGCCACGCCCTTGGGCGTGCCGGTCGAACCCGAGGTGTAGATGACGTACGCGACCTGTCGCGGATCGAGGCGCACCTCCGGCGCAGACTCCGGATACACAGCCACCGACGGGTCGTCGAGGGCGACCAGCGGAACCCGGCCCATCGGCAGATCGTCGAGCACCTCCGACAAACCCAACAACATCGTCGCCCGGCTGTCGTTGAGAACAAAGGCGATCCGATCGACCGGCAGCTTCGCATCGATCGGCAGATAGGCCGCACCGGCCTTCCACACACCCAGAATCGCCGTGATCATGTCGGCCCCGCGAGGCAGGCACAAACCCACCACCGACTCGACACCCACACCCTGGCCACGCAGATAGTGCGCGACCCGGTTCGCCCGGGCATCGAGTTGGGCGTACGTCAGCTCGACCCCGTCAGCCACCAGCGCGACGGCGTCCGAGTCCGCCTGCCGCTCGAACAGCTCCAGCACCGACGCCTCGTCGACCGGAGCCGCCGTGTCGTTCCAGGCGTGCAACACCAGATCCCGCTCGTCGGCCTCCAGCACGCGCACGTCGTGCAGCCGTACGTCCGGGGTGGCGGTGACCGTCTCGAGGACCCGGACGAGCCACCCGGTGATCCGCTCGGCCGTCGGCGCGTCGAACAGGTCGGCCGACGCGGTGACGACACCGCGCAGCCCGGCGGGCCGTCCCTGGTCGTCGAACACCTCACCGACGAGCACGTCCAGGTCGAACTTCGCCGTCGGCCGGCCCGGATAGAGCGACCGCACCCGCACACCGGGCAGCTCGATCCCCTCCCCGGTATCGTTCGCGGACACCGGGTTGAGGATGGTCAGCACGACCTGGAACAGCGGGTGCCGGGCCAGCGACCGCACCGGCGCCAGCTCCTCGACCAGCCGCTCGAACGGCACGTCCTGATGGGCCAGCGCACCCAGGCCGGCCTCCCGCACCCGTTCCAGGACAGTGCGGAACTGCGGGTCACCGGACAGGTCCGTACGGATCACGAGGGTGTTGACGAAGCATCCGACGAGCTCGTCGAGGGCCGCGTCGGTGCGGCCGGCCACCGCCGAGCCGATCGGGACGTCCACGCCGCCGCCGAGCCGCGACAGCAGCACCGCGACCGCCGCCTGCAACGCCATGAAGACGGTGACGCCCTCGGCCCGGGCCAGCTCGGCCAGCCGCCGATGCACCTCGGAGGGCACCCGGAGCGGCACGCTGTGCCCGCGGTGCGATCCGGTCGCCGGGCGCGGCCGGTCCGCCGGCAGCCGCAACTCCTCGGGCGCGCCGGCCAGGGCCGAACGCCAGTAGCCGAGCTGCTTCGACTGCAGGCTGCCGGGGTCGTCGCCGTCGCCCAGCAGACGCCGCTGCCAGACCGCGTAGTCGGCGTACTGGACCGGCAGCGGGTCCCAGCCGGGCGCCTCGCCGCGCCGCCGGGCGGCGTACGCCCGGTTCAGGTCGTGGCTCAGCGGGCCCATCGACCACCCGTCGGCGGCGATGTGGTGCAGAACGAGAACCAGGACGCACTCGCCGGCGTCGGTGCGGAACAGCCATGCCCGGGCCGGCGCCTCCACCGCGACGTCGAAGGCGTAGCGCGAGGCCCGCTCGACCGCGCCGGTGAGCTCACCATCGGGCACCCACACCTCGTGCAGCTGCCAGTCGAGCTCGTCCAGGCCAAGGATCCGCTGGTAGGGCTCGCCGTCGACCGACGGGAAGACGGTGCGCAACGACTCGTGCCGCTCCACCACGTCGCGCAGCGCCGCGCCCAGCGCGCCGGCGTCGAGCCCGTCGGAGAGACTCACCACCACCGGCGCGTTGTACGTCGCGCTCGGCCCCTCCAGCTGACCCAGGAACCACAGGCGGCGCTGCCCGAACGACAGCGGCACCCGCTCCGGTCGCGGGCCGGCGACCGGGACCGGACGGGTGACGTCCCCACCGGTGATGCTCCCGGCGAGGTTGGCGACGGTCGGCGCGTCGAAGACGGCACGCATCGGCAGGTCGACGCCGAAGATCGCGCGGACCCGCCCGATCAGCTTCGTGGCCAGCAGCGAGTGGCCGCCCAGGTCGAAGAAGTCGTCGTCCACGCCGACCGAGTCCAGCCCCAGCACGTCGGCGAACGCGTCGCACAGCAGCAGCTCCTGCGCGGTGGCCGGGGCGCGGCCGGACCCGGCGCCCGAGACGAGATCCGGCGCGGGCAGCGCCCGGCGGTCCAGCTTTCCGTTGGCGTTCAACGGAAGGGCGTCCAGCACCACCACCGCGGCCGGCACCATGTGGCTCGGCAGCCGTTCGGCGACGTGGTCGCGGATCCGGTCCACCGGCGCACCGTCGCCGGCCGGCACGACGTACGCGATCAGTCGCTCGTCCAGCGCGATCACCGCCGCGCGGGCCACCGCCGGGTGGGTGGTCAGCACCGCCTCGACCTCGCCCGGCTCGACCCGGAAACCGCGCACCTTCAGTTGGTCGTCGGCGCGACCGGCGAACATCAGCCGGCCGTCGGCGGTCCAGCGGGCCAGGTCGCCGGTGCGGTACATGCGCTCGCCCGTGCCGTACGGGCAGGCCACGAAGCGCTGACCGGTGAGGCCCGGGCGGCCCACGTAGCCCCGGGCCACCTGGGCGCCGGACACGTAGAGCTCTCCGACCGCCCCGGCCGGGACCGGGGACAGCACGTCGTCCAGGACGAAGGCGCGGGTGTTCACGACCGGCCCGCCGATCACCGGCTCGTCGTCCACGGTCAGCGGCGGCGACATGGTCGCACACACGGTCGTCTCGGTCGGCCCGTACGCGTTGATCAGCCGCCGGCCGGGCGACCAGCGGGCCACCAGCCCGCGGTCCATCGCCTCGCCCGCGGACACGAGCGTGCGTACCGGCGCCAGCGTGGCCGGGTCGGACGCGGCGAGCACCGCCGGGGGCAGCGTCGCGTGCGACACCTCGAACCGGCGCACCACGCCGGCCAGGCCCTCGCCGTCCTGCAGACCGCCGGGACCGGTCACCACCAGCGCGGCACCCGAGCACCAGGCCATCACCAGTTCCCACACGGCCGCGTCGAAGCCGGCCGACGCGAACTGCAGAACCCGGTCGCCCGGGCCCACACCGAGGCCCTTCGCCTGCGCGGCCACCAGGTTGACCGCGCCCTGGTGGGTGACGGCCACCCCCTTGGGCGTGCCGGTCGAACCCGACGTATAGATCACGTACGCGAGTTGCCCCGGACGGATCGGCACTCCCGGCGCGTGCACCGGACCGTCCACATCGGCCACGTCGACGGTGAGGACGCCGGTCAGCGGCAGGTCGTCGAGAACCCCGCCGGAGCCGAGCACGACGATGGCCCGGCTGTCGGCAATCATGAAGGCGATCCGTTCGGCCGGCTGGGCCACGTCGATCGGCAGGTAGGCGGCGCCCGACTTCAGCACCGCCAGCAGCGACACCACCGGGTCGACCCCGCGCGGCATCGCCACGGCCACCAGCGATTCGGCGCCCACGCCGAGCCGGCGCAGGTGCCACGCCACCCGGTTCGCCCGCTCGTCGAGCTGGGCGTAGGTCATCGATACGCCGTCGGCCAGCAGCGCCACCGCCCCGGGGGCGGCCGCGACCTGCCGGTCGAACAGCTCCACCAGGTTGCTGCCGGCGGTCTCAGCCGGGTTGTCGTTCCAGGCGACGAGCATGCGGTGGCGTTCGCCGGGGCTCAGCAGGCTGATCCGCCCCACCGTGGAGCCGGGCGAGACGACGGCCTCCAGCACCCGCAGGAACCGCTCGGCGGTCTCCGCGGCCACCGCGCTGTCGTGGAGGCGCGGGTTCACGTCGACGTCCACCTCGAGCTCGCCGGTGCCGGCACGGTCGTAGACGTCGATCGCGATGTCGTCGACCGGCCCGCCGGTGAGGCTGTGGGCGGTGGAGACGCAGTCGCCGAACCGTATCGGGCGGGCGAACGTCATGACGTCGACCTTCACGGCGTACAGCGGCACCCCGCCCGGCAGATCCAGGTCCCGCAGCAGTTCCTCGTACCGGTAGCGCTGGTGGGGCAGGTCGGAGCGGACGGCCCGGGTGGTCTGCGCGACCAGGTCGGCGATCGAGGTGTGCGGCCGCACGTCGAGCCGCAGCGGCATCAGGTTGGTGGTCTCGCCGACGGCGCGCAGCTCCCGCATCCCGATGCGTCCCACTGTGGGAACGCCGAGGACGACATCGCGTACGCCGGTGAGGCGGTGTTGATGGATCGCCGCCGCAGCCAGGACGAGCCCGGCGAGATTGGTGCCGTAGCGGGCGGCGGCGTCCCGGAGGCCGGAGGCCACGGCCGGATCGACCGTGCGGGAGTGCCGTACGGGCCGGACGGGACTCCAGGCCGCGGGGCGCCCGGCGCCGGCCGCGTCCGGCCGGTCGGCCAGCCGGTCGATCCAGTACCGCCGGTCCCGGTCGCGGGCCTCCGACGTCCGGTACGCCCGGTCGGCCGCCAGCAGGACGGACAGGGGCTCCAGCGCCGGGCCGGCCGGGTCGTTCCCAGCGGCCAGCGCCGTGTAGTGCTCGGCGACCCGGGCGCTGAACAGCACGCCGCTGTAGCCGTCCACCGCGAGGTGGTGATAGCGCTGATACCAGAAGTGCCGCCGACGTCCCAGCACGAGGACGGCCTGTGCGGAGACCGGATCCCGGAGCAGGTCGACCGCATGGGCCGCGTCCTCGCGCATCCACTGCCCGGCGGCCGCCGCCGGATCGGGCTCGCCGCTGACGTCGACGATCTCGACCTGGTCGAGGCCGTCGACGACGTACTGCTCCGGCTCACCGCCGGCCGACCGGAACCGCAGGCGGTACGCCGGAGCCTCGGCCAGCGCCCGCCGGATCGCCCGGACGAGCAGTTCCGGGTCGAGGTCGCCGCGGATGTCGTGGTACTCGCTGATGGTGAACGCGACGCTCTCCGGTGCGAGCTGCTGCGCGTTCCAGACACCGAGCTGGCCGGCCATCAGCCCGTCGGATGCGGCTTCGATTGCGGCCATGCTGTCCTTCCCTCGGTACGGTCGTCGCCCGGGACGGCGTCGCAGGCACGTCAGTGCTGGATCGGTGGCGCCATTGCAGCGCATGGTCTGTTCGCTCGACAACGTGCCGCTCGAACACGTCCAACCGGTGCGGGTACGGCAGTTGAACGCCCTACCCGGCCGGCGGCAGGCCGGCCAGCAGCGTGGAGCAGAGGGCGGCGTACCCGGTCAGGTCGTCGCCGAGTGCGGCGCCGGCCCGCCGCATGAAGGCGTCGAAGGCGGCCGGGTCGCCGACGGCGCCGACCGCGTCCAACTCGCCGACGGCGGCGGCCAGCGCCGCCCGGGCCTCGGCCGCGTACGGGTTGGCGTGCTGGATGTCCCGGTAGACCGCCGGGGTGCCGCCGGCGATCCGCGCGAGCAGGGCCAGCAGCATCCGGTGGGGCGGCGGGGCCAGCGCGGCCAGCGCCGCCGGATCGACGCCGAGGCGGCCCAGCGCGGCGCCGAACGACAGCACCGCGGCGTGGGTCAGCACCTGCGTGGCGGCGGCGATCCGGTCGTGCTGCTCGGCGTCCAGGGCGGTGACCACGCCACCGGCCGCCTCGATCATTCCCAGGACCGACGCTGCGGCGGCGGACGGCGGTGTGCCGTGCCGCACCGCGGCCACCGGCCGGCCCGGCAGGCCCAGCGCGGGCGCGAACATCGGGTTGAGACCCAGCGCCGAGCCGCCCGCGCCGGCGATGGCCCGCCCGATGGGCACCTTCACCGACATCGTCTCGACCAGCAGGGCGTCGTCCCGGGCGAGCCGGCCGACGACCGGCACGGCGGCGGTGGCAGTGTTCTCGTCGACGGCCAGCACCACCACGTCGGCCGCGGCCAGCAGCCCGGCCATCGCCGCCGACGGACACGTGACGTCCCCGTCGAGGTGCCGGTGACGAACCGGCCCGTCGGGCGGCCGCAGGTCGACGACGACCACCTCCGCACCGGCGCCGGCGAACACGTCGGCCAGCATGGTCCCGACCGCGCCGCCGCCGGCGATCACGGTGTTCGGCGAGGGCCGGGTCATCGGTCGGCGGCGGTGAGCGCGCCGATCATCGCCCGCGACTTGACCAGTGTCTCGCCGTACTCGTCGGCCGGGTCCGACTGGGCCACGATGGCCCCGCCGACCCCGAACGTGGTGGTGTGCGCGTCGGCCACGATCGTCCGGATGACGATGCTCAGATCGGCCGCGCCGCTGAGCCCGAACCAGCCCAGCGCCCCCGAGTACGGGCCGCGTGGGCCCTCCTCGAGCCGGTCGATGATCTGCATCGTGCGGATCTTCGGTGCGCCGGTCATCGAACCGCCCGGGAACGCCGCGCGGACGCACTGCACGGCCGAGGTGTCCGGCCGCAGTGTCCCGCGCACGGTCGACACGAGCTGATGGACCTGGGCGTACGTCTCGACGGCGAACGACGTCGGCACGTGCACCGAGCCGATCGCGCAGACCATGTTGAGGTCGTTGCGGACCAGGTCGACGATCATCAAGTTTTCGGCGCGGTCCTTCTCCGCCGTGGCCAGCGCGGCGCGCAGCTGCTCGTCGTCCTCGGGGGTGGCGCCGCGCGGCCGGGTGCCCTTGATCGGCTTCGATTCCACCCCGCCGTCGGCGCCGATGGTCAGGAAACGCTCCGGTGAGGCGCTCAGCACCGCGACGTCGCCGAAGGCCAGCAGCGCCGCGTACGGGACCGGACTGATCCGCCGCAGCGCGCGGTAGGTCGCCAGATGGTCGACGGGAACGTCGCTCGTGGCGGTGTTGGTCAGGCAGACCTCGTAGGACTCGCCCTCGGCGATCTCGTCGAGGCAGTGGGCGATCCGCTTGAGATAGCCCTCCTCGTCGTGGCGGAACTGAACGGACGACGGGGGCGCCACCGCGTCGGCCACGACCGGGGCGTCCCGCTCGCCGTGCGCGGGCGGGATGCCGGCCAGGACCGCGGTCACCTCGTCGAACCACCCTGTCACCTGGGGGGTCTCGTCGTCCGGTCCGAGACAGAGAAGGTGGCTCTCGCCGGTCTCGTGGTCGATGACCAGCGCCCGGTCGGCGAAGATCAGCGCGGCGTCGTTCCACGGTGACCGGTGCTCGGCGGCGCCGCCCGTCTCCGCCTTCAGCTCGTAGCCGAGATAGCCGACGTAGCCGAGGTTGAACTCGGTGGGCAGGCCGGGAACGACGGGCAGCGCGCGCCGGCGCAGCTGGGCGTCCAGGTAGTCGAAGAAGGTGCCGCGGACGGCGCCCACGGCCCGTCCCTGCCGGTGGACGCACACGCTCTGCTCGTCGACGCGGTAGGTGAGGTATTCGGCGAGCGGGCCGCGGTCGTCGCCCATCATCGAGAAGCGGGCCTTGGCCGGCCCGCCGGTGGCGCTGCTGTCGAGCCAAAAGCTGTGCGGCGCATCGGCGAACAGCTCGACATAGGCGCGTTCCGGGTCGACCGGAGCCGTGAGCGTCCGCCGGTGCACCCGGGTGGCCGGCCAGGCGGAGGCCCGTTCCCGCTCGAGCGACAGCCGGCGGAAGTTGGCCATCAGCTCCCGGCCGTACCGGGTGGAGATCGATTCCGGGTGGAACTGGACGCCCCAGATCGGCCGGGTGCGGTGCCGCAGCCCCATCACCACGCGGTCGTCCGTCCAGGCGATGGCCTCGAGCTCGTCCGGAAGCTGGGTGACCGCGAGCGAGTGGTAACGGACCGCGTCGAACGGCGACGGCAGACCCTCGAAGACGTCCCGGCCGTCGTGCCGCACAGCTGACAGCCGGCCGTGCATCGGCTCCGGCGCATGCGACACCAGCCCTCCGAAGAGGTGGGCGATGCCCTGATGCCCGAGGCACACGCCCAGTACCGGCAGCCCGCCGTCGGTGATGGCCCGGGCGCTGAGGCCGAAGTCGCCGGGACGCTCGGGGCGGCCCGGGCCCGGCGAGATCACGATGTTGTCGAACTGCCGGAAGTCCACCTCTTCGAAGGCCACGTCGTTGCGCACCACCGTCGGCGCCGCACCGTTCACCTCACCGATGAGCTGATGGAGGTTGTAGGTGAACGAGTCATAGTTGTCGATCAGCAAGGTCCGCATGGCTCTCCGCGGGATCATCCTGGCGTCCTCAGTCCACCCGTGCGGCCTGGATGACCAGGTCCTCGACCCGGCAGGTCTCGCCGATGACGAGCTCGTAGAGCCGGCGGATGAAGTCGGTGTCGATGTCGTTGGCCGCGGCGAAGACGGCGGCCCGCTCCTGGACCACGCCGATGCGGTGCGGCTGCATCATCGGGACGCCGCTCCTGCTCTTGAAGTCGGCGATCCGCACACAGCAGCGGAAACGGTCGGCCAGCGCCGCCTGCAGCCGGTCGTCGATCAGGTCCAGTTCGGCGCGGAGCGCGGTCAGTTCGTCGTCGTCCTTCATCGGGTGACCCCCTCGTCCGTTCGGTCGGCACGTCGAGCTGTCGTCAACAGCGGCAGGCCCCGGTGATCCGCACCGCTGCCCACCTCGGTCCATCGCGGGTCGGCGCGGAGCATGGAAGGCACGGCGGCCTCGTGGTAGGGCCCGTGCTCGACGACGAACCCGCCACCCGGCCGCAGCAGCGCGGTGGCGGCCTCCGCGACCGGCCGGATCACGCCGAGCCCGTCCGGTCCGCTGAAGATGGCCGCGGCCGGATGGTGCACGCCGTACTCCGGCAGCAGCTGGACGCCCTCCGGCACGAACGGCGGATTGATCAGCAGCAGGTCCACCGCGCCGAGCAGCCCGGAAAGCAGACCCGGCGCGGCCACGTCGGCCCGGTGCAGGACGATCGGCGTGTCACCGGCCGCGGCCCGACGGTCACGGTTCCGCGCGGCGAACTCCAGGGCCAGGTCGTCCATCTCGACCGCGTGGACCGTGGCGTCCGGGCGGGCGTGCGCGATCGCCAGGGCCAGCGCGCCCGAGCCGGTGCAGAGATCGGCCACCACGGGTCGGCGTACGGCTTCGATGAGCCGCAGTCCGGCCGCGAGCACCCGCTCGCTGTGCACGCGGGGGACGAAGACTCCGGGACCGACCTCGACCTCGATACCGCCGAGCACCGCCCGGCCCACCAGATGCCCGAGCGGGATCCGCTCGGCCCGCCGGCGCACCAGGTCGCCGAACAGCTGCGTGGCCGGCTCACCGGCGGCGTGACTGGCGTAGGCCGCCAGCTCCTCGGCGTCCTCGCGCGCGGTCTCGATGCCGGCCACGGTCAGCAGCCGCACCGCCTCGTCGATCGCCCCGGTCACGACGGCCATGGCCCGGCTCCCGCCGCGTATCGCTCCCGCCGGTTCAGGTGATTGCCGAATGCCGCGGAATCGTACGGCGGCACGGCGTCATTCTGGTCTTTCAAGTGACTTCACTCCGCTTTCCGAATACGCAGCAGAATCGTTTGCCGATCCTTTTCGGCGTGGCCAACGTTCTGGCAAAGCGCGGGAGCTGTCAAGAACGGGCACCGCCGTTCGAGGCGCTACTTGACGGCTGCGCAAAAGGCGCGGTAGCAAGGCGTTCGGCCGGACCGGCTGGGGTTCGAGGGCCGTTCTCACAATTGTTCCGAAACTGAGCAGGTGCTCGCCTGCATGAGCCGCGGCCCCACGACCCGCCGAGCCCCGAGCGGGCGTGCCGCTGGCAGTATCGACCGCCTGTGCCGGCATTCTTGGTGGGAGGGCAAGGCTTGATCGGGACCACTCTGCCGTCGGCGGTCGTGACCGTCGAGGCGTTCGACGACGTACCGGGCGAGCCGCCGTTCCCGGGTGAGGAGGACCTCATCGCCGGAGCGGTCGAGTCCCGTCGCCGCGAGTTCATCACCGCCCGCCGCTGCGCGCGGGCGGCGCTGCGCGCCCTCGGTCACCCCGACGCGCCGATCCGTCCCGGCCCCAGGCGCGAGCCCCTGTGGCCGCCCGGCATCACCGGCAGCATCACACACTGCGCCGGTTACCGGGCCGCGGCCGTGGCCCGCACCACCGACGTGCCCCTGCTCGGCGTCGACGCCGAACCGAACGGCCCGCTGCCCGAGGGCATCGCGGAGTCGATCACCGTGCCGGGCGAGCCGGAGATGCTGGACCGGCTGGATCGCTCCCATCCCGGCACGCACTGGGCCCGGCTGCTGTTCAGCGCGAAGGAATCGGTCTACAAGGCCTGGTTCCCGGTGACCCGGCGCTGGCTGGGCTTCGAGGAGGCCCGCCTGACCATCGACCCCGCCGCCGGAACGTTCACGGCGGAACTGCTGGTGGACGGCGCCCGGATCGACGGCGGCCCCCCGCTGACCGTCCTGAACGGTCGCTTCGCCGTCGGCCGCAGCTTGGTCCTGACTGCCGTGAGCTCGATGTGACGGGGTCACTGCTGGCAGTCAGCGATCTGCACGTCTCGCACGCCGAGAACCGCCGCATCTTCGACCGGCTGCGCCCCGCGTCCCCGGACGACTGGCTGATCGTCGCCGGCGACGTGGCCGAGACGTTCGCCGACGTCGAGAAGGCCCTTCGCGCCCTGCGCGACCGGTTCCGGCAGGTGATCTGGACACCCGGCAACCACGAGCTGTGGACCCAACCCGGCGACCCGGTGCAGCTGCGCGGCGAGCAGCGCTACCAGGCGCTGGTGCGGATGTGCTGTGACATCGGGGTGCTGACCCCCGAGGACGAGTACCTCGTGTGGCGCGGCGAGGGCGGCCCGGTCACGGTAGTGCCGTTGTTCCAGCTGTACGACTACTCCTTTCGCGTACCGGGCGCGCACACCAAGGAGGAGTCGCTGCGGCGCGCGTACGACGCCGGGGTGGTGTGCACCGACGAGATGCTGCTGCACCCCGACCCGTACCCGAGCCGGGAGGAATGGTGCTGGAGCCGGCTGCAGGAGACCGAGCGCCGGCTGGACGCCCTGGACCCCGCGACGCATACCGTCCTGGTGAGCCATTGGCCCCTGGTCCGGCAGCCGACGGACGTTCTGTGGTTACCGGATTTCGCGCAGTGGTGCGGAACCGAACGCACAGCCGACTGGCACACCCGGTACCGCGCGAAGGTCGCCGTCTACGGCCACCTGCACATCCCCCGCACCACGGAATACGACGGCGTCCGCTTCGAGGAGGTCTCCTTGGGCTACCCCGGCGAATGGCGCCGCCACGGCGACCAGCCCGACCCGGTCCGTCGCATCCTGCGCCCGTGAAGACATGGTCTCGTCATGGCGCTGGACATGACGGAGATCAGGTTTCGCCGCGCGCCAGGCGCATCAGGTCGCTGTCCAGGTCGATGTCGGCCGCCGTGCGCTGGGCCCGGGTCGCGTTACCGCCGAAGGTGTGCTGGTAACCGGACCAGCCACCGTCGGCGATGTCGCGGCTGACACCGCTGGCGATCAGGGCGACCAGTTCGCCGGCGGCCCGGTCGACGCGCTTGGACAGATCCGCCGCTCCCCAGTCCTCGGGCGCCGCGAACAGCGACGTCGGCGCCGGCAGGGCGCGCAGGAACGCGAACAGCGGCCGCAGGTGGTCGTCGGCCACCATCGCGTGGCGGGCCGATCCCGCCGTCGCGGCGAGCAGGACGGGCTTGGCGATCAGCAGGTCGTTGTCGAGCACGTCGATGAACGACTTGAACAGTCCGCTGAGCCCGGCCTTGTAGACCGGTGTGGAGACGATGACGGCGTCGGCCGCGGCGAGGTGCCCGATCGCTTCCTGGACGGCAGCGGTCGGCAGCCCGCTGACCAGGGTCCGCGCGACTTCGGCAGCGATCGGAGCGAGTTCGATCACGCGGACCGTGGTGTTGCGGCCGCTGTCCCGCAGGCGGGTGACGACGGCCTGAGCGGCCCGATCGGCGAGCATGCGCGTGGTGGACGGTTCGCTGGTGCCGGCGCTGATCGCGGTGATCTGCGCGGGGGCTTCACCGAAGCTCATGCGTGCCTCGGCATGGTCGCGGGCTTCTCCGGGTCGCTGTCCAGGTAGGGCAGCGCGCCGGAGGTGTTGTCACCCTGATTGGGCCGGGGCCGGGCCTGGCGCGTCTCGCCGTCGCCGTAGGCGGCCGCGACCAGCGAGCCGTGGGTCGGGGCGTCCGGGACACCGGGCGCCCGCCGCGACTCCATCTCCTTGCGCAGCACGGGCACCACCTCGGTGGCCAGCAGTTCGACCTGCTCGAGCACGAGTTCGACCGGCATCGAGCCGAGGTCGACGACCCACAGTTGCCGCTGGTAGTCGCCGAAGCCCTCCTGGAAGGTGAGGGTCTTGTCGATCACTTCCTGAGGTGAGCCGACCGACAGCGGAGTGCCTTCGGCGAACTGTTCCAGGCTGGTGCCGCGGAACATCGGGTAGTTCTCGAAGTACGGCCGGAACCGGTCGTAGGCGTCCTGGGACCGCTTGGCGATGAACGCCTGCCCGCCGAGCCCGACGAACGCGTCCTCGGCCCGGCCGTGCCCGTAATCCGCGAACCGCTGCCGGTAGAAGTCGATCAGCGGTTTGAAGTGAAAGTTCGGGGCCAGGATGTGATTCGCGAAATAGCCGTTGCCATAGAAAGCAGCCTGCTCGGCGATCTCCGGCGTACGGATCGCACCGTGCCACACGAAAGGCGGAATCCCGTCCAGCGGCCGCGGCGTCGCGGTGAACCCCTGCAGCGCAGTGCGGAACTTGCCCTCCCAGTCCACCACGTCCTCGCGCCACAGCCGGTGCAGCAGGTTGTAGTTCTCCAGCGCGAGCGGGATCCCCTGGCGGATGTCCTGGCCGAACCAGGGGTAGACCGGCACGGTGTTGCCCCGGCCCAGCATGAGATCCAGCCGGCCCTGGGCGAGGTGCTGCACGAACGCGTAGTCCTCGGCGATCCGCACCGGGTCGTTGGTGGTGATCAGGGTGATCGAGGTCGACAGCAGGATCTGCCGGGTCTCCGCCGCCAGGTAGCCGAGCAGAGCCGGTGGGCTGGACGAGACGAAGGGCGGATTGTGGTGCTCACCGACGGCGAACACATCCAGCCCCAGCTCGTCGGCGGCCTTCGCGACCCGGACGGTGTCCAGGATGCGCTGCGCTTCCGAACGGGGAATGCCGGTGGTCGGGTCGGGGGCGATGTCGCCGACGCCGAAGATGCCGAACTGCATGACAAGGGTCCTTTCACTGGCGGTGCGGTGAAGGGACCGTGCGGGTGCATGAAGGCCGGAGCGCGCGGTCGCCTGCGAGAGTCGGGATTCAGTCGTGCGGGCCCAGGGCGAGATGACGCCTCAAGGCGTTGGTCGCCTCGTCGATGTGAGCCAGCTGGTCGTCGGTGAGCGCGTCGACAAACATTTCGCGTACGGCTCGCAGGTGCGGCACGGTGGCCGCGTGGAAAGTCTCCGCGCCCGCATCCGTCATGACCACATCGATGCCGTGGACGTCGTCGGCACAGGAGACCCGGCGCAGGAGCCCGCGCTTCTCCATTCGCCCCAGGTGATGCGACAACCGGCTGCGCTCCCACTCGATCTGCGAAGCCAGAGCCGAGGACCGCAGTGTGTGCTGCTCGGCCTCGCTCAGCGCGAGCAGCACCACGTAGTCCCCCGACGACAACGATGTCTCATGCTGCAACCGGCCGGCCAGCCGCAGCCGTACCGCCTCAGCCGTCTCGACGTAATTACGCCAGACCCGCAGTTGTTCCTGCGTCGGCAACACCCGGCGCCTGGCCCGCTTCATCATGCCTCCCGAGTTGACACGTCAACCGTAGCACTCGGAATTGACGTGTCAACTCACCATCTCCCTCAGGCCTGGCTCCAACGCTGGTTCGCGCCGGTGTGACAACTCCACACGACCACGGCTGTGCCGTTGGCGGTGCCGGCACCATTGACGTCGAGACACATCCCCGTCTGGACGTTGCTGATCGTGCCGTTGCTGTTGACGTTCCACTGTTGGTTCGCGCTGCCCACGCAGTCCCCGATCCGTGCCCGCGCGCCCGCACCGGAGTTCGCGGGAATTTCCAGGCACTTGCCCATCACCTGCAGGGTCTGGCCGTTGCGGGTGAACTGCTGGTTGGCGTTGGTGTGACAGTCCCAGACAATCATCTGGGAACCGCTGGCCGAGCTGGCGCCGTTGACGTCGAGGCAGCGACCGGACGACTCCCCGCGCAGCCGGAAGGTGGTGGGGTTCGGGCTTGTCCCTCCGGTGAAGAACCGCCACACCTCCTCCTTGACCCAGCTGCGGGCGCCGCTCTCGCAGCCGGCACAGCCATCCACGGGGCCTTGCTGGTGCCCGCCGTCGAAGGCTGCCCAGACCACCGGGTAGCCCTCGCGGCACCCGGAGTACGTCGTGGTGATGTGGGTCCGGCTACCCGCGACCGGCTCCGGCGGGTTCTGCGGGGTGCAGCCGTTGTTCCGGACGAACCGGTCCCGCAGTGCCCGCCCGGCGGCGGGATTGTCACCGACACCGTGGATGCCCATGTAGGCGAACGGCTGGGTGCCGCCGCTGCATCCGCTGATCGGCCCGGGAGCGGCGATGGCCGCCACCGCACGGAAGACGGTCGGCCGGGCACACGCCAGCGCGTAGCTCATGGCGCCGCCGTAGCTGAAGCCGAGCGAGAAGCGCTGTGCCGTGTCGATGCACAGGGCGTTGTCGAGCCGACTGATCATGTCGTCGACGAAGGTGACGTCCTCGCCGCCGGAGTTGGCCCAGCCGTTACCGATGCCCTGCGGCGCGACGAAGATCGCGCTGTTGTCCGCCAGCCGTCGCAGTCCGTAGTGGGCGTAGACGTCCCCGTCGCTCCCGCCCGACGCGACAGCCTCGGCGGTGCCACCCCACCAGTGGAAGCCGAATATCAGCCGATACTGCCGGTTGCTGTCGTAGTTGCCGGGGACGCTCAGGATGAACGAGCGACTCTTGCCTCCGCTCTGGATGGTGTGTGTTCCGTTGGCCAGAGTCGGGGCCTTGCCGCACCCGGGGGTCGCCGCGGCCGCCACGGGGCCGGCGGCCGGCGCTGTTCCGCCGGCCGCACTGCCCTCCGCCGCGGCACCGGTAGCCAGGACGAGCAGGAGCGCGACCGCCGCCGATCCCGAGAACAATCTGTGCTTGGACATCACGGATTCCTTCCATCAGTTGGAGACGCTGGAGTTGAGCCGGCCGGCCCACCCTCATCGCAGAAGCCGTCGCAGATGGTTCAGTCCGTCGAGGGCGAGGCGGTCCTGCGACGGGGCCAGCGGGCGCCAGATCGACGCGGCGGTCGCGATCGTCTCGTTCTCCGCCGTGAACGACTCGATGCACACCGCGCCGTCGTATCCGGTTCCGTCCAGCACCGCCAGGAAGCGGAGCCAGTCGAAGTGGTCCGCCCCGGGCGCCCCACGGTCGGTGCCGCTGACCTGAACGTGCTTGATGTGCGGTCCGGCGGTGGCCAGAGCGGCGTACGGGTCGGCCTCCTCGATGTTGAGGTGATAGGTGTCGATCATCACGCCGACCGTGGACGGCAGCCCGCTGATCATTTCGAGGGTCTGCCCGATGGTGTTGACGACGCTCGTCTCGTACCGGTTGAGCGGTTCCACGCCGATCGACACACCGCGTTCACCGGCGTGGTCGGCGACCGGCGTGATCGCCCGGCGGAACTCCGCGTAACACGCCGTGCGGGCCGCGTCGGTCATCCGCCACGTCCGGCCCACCGCCGCGTAGACCGGCCCGCCGACGCACGGCGCGCCGACCGCCGCCGCGCTGTCCACGCAGCCCTTCAGATAGGCGACGGTCGCCTCGACGACGGCCGGGGCGGTGCCGACGAGGTCCCGGCCGGGTGGCGTGACCGCGCAGACGGCGGCCGCGGTGAGGCCGTGTGCCGCCAGCAGGTCGCGGGTGCGGACCGGGTCCCAGTCGCCGGGTTGCTCGATCGGCAGCTCGACCGTGTCGAAGCCGAACGCGGCGATCCGCGGGATCAGCGCGGCCAGGGCCTCGTCGTCGACCGGCGAGGCCCACACCCAGGGGTTCACACCGACAGCGCGCACGGTGGCTACTTCCAGCGCTGCGGATAGCCGGGCAGGCCGGTGCAGCCGCACATCGCGTAGTGCAGCGGGGGCATCTGCGGGTCGAGGTAGTCGTCGAGGTTCTCCTGGGTGATGGTGGGCTGCGGCAGCTTCCACGGGGCGGAGACCGGCTTGCCGTCGAGGATCCGCAGTGCGGCGATGACGGGCGTACGCCATTGGTAGGTCGGGTAGGTCGGCGCGATGGCCGTAAGTCCTTCGTCCTTCCACAGGCGCAGGAAGTCGAGCTGGTCCTCACCGTTGATCGGGGGCACCGGCTTGCCCGCGTCCTGGAACGCTTCGACCGCCGCGACCGCGACCGCGCCGGCGTCCATCCAGACGCCGTCGATCGTGCCGTGCCGCTGGAGGTAGTCGTCGACGATCTTCTTGGTCTTCGCCGGGTCGCCGTCGGTGAACTCGACGCCCACCACGTCCACCTTCGCGCGGTCGAAGACGAGCTTCGCGGCCGACCAGCGGGTCTCGAGCACGTCGACCCCCGGCAGGATCCGCAGGGCGAGAACCTTGCCACCTGGTTTCACCTTCTGGGCGACGAATTCCGCCCCGACGTGACCGAACCCGTATCCGCCGATCGGGTTGATGTAGGTCACCGGGCACGTCGTCTCGACGCCACGGTCGAACACGACAACGGGGACGCCGGTGCGGCACGCCGCCTCGACCGCCGGGGTCAGCGTCGCGGTGGTGTTGGGCGAGATGATGAGCGCGTCGCAGCCCCTGCCGAGCAGGTCGTTGATGTCGGCGATCTGCTTCTGGTCCTTGCCCTCGGCGTCGACGTGCACGAACTCGGAGATCTGGTCGCGGTGGGTCTCGACCTCGGCCTGCATGGTCTTGAACCCGACCTGACGCCACGGATTGTTCAGCGCCGCGTTGGAGAAGCAGATCTTGTGCGGGCCCGCCTTCTTGAAGGAGGCGGTGTCCACCGTGCTCGGGTTGAGCACCTGCTCCCACGGTTTGCCGGCCGGCCCCGTCGCGGTGGCCCCGAGCATCGCCAGCTCGGCCTCGTAGTCGCTGCGCACGAAGAACTTCGACTGCTCACCGGTGCCCGCGTCCGCGGCGGGCGGGCCGGAGGCGCTGGTCGCCGGCTCGTCGGTGGAGCAGCCGGCGAGGGCCAGCACGATGACAACGGCCAGCGATGGAATGGAACGTCGCACAATGTTCCCCTATCTGGACGGCGAGCGCGCTGCCGTGACGGCCACGGCGAGCAGGATGATGGCGCCCTGGACGGCCGGTCGGACCGTGCCGGAGACGCCGGAGAAGTTCATGAGGGCGAACAACAGCTCGAGCGTCAGCGCGCCGAGCATCGCGCCGGCGACGGATCCGCGTCCGCCGCCCAGGGCGACGCCCCCCAGAACCACCGCGGTGATGGCGGTGAACTCCAGGCCGCTGCCGGCCTGGAACGACACTCCGCTGTATCCGCCGAGGAGGATTGCCGCCGCTCCGGCCGCGCCGCCGCTCAGGACGAACGCGATCGTCCGGGCGCGCCCGGAGCGCACGCCGCTGAGTTCGGCGGCGCGCGCGTTGTCGCCCACGGCGATCAGGGTGCGCCCGAAGTCGGAACGCATCAGCATCACGGCGAGCCCGCCGAGCACAAGCACCACGAGCAGCGCGTACGGTACCCGGCCGAGCACCGGGACGCCCTCGACGGCCCGTCGGCCGAACCGGCGGAACTGCTCCGAGAGCTCGCCCTTGGGGGAACCGTCGGACCAGAGGTAGACGGCTCCGACCAGGATCAGCAGCATGCCGAGGGTGGTGATGAACGACGGCACCCGCAGCCACGTCGTGATGAGGCCGTTGACCAGCCCCACGAACGCGGCGGACGCGAGCACCAGCGCCACCACGGGCCAGGTGCGGGCCGGCTCGCCGTCGATGAGCCGGGCGGCGATCACGACCTCGGCGGTGACCAGCGAGCCGACCGACAGATCGAATTCCCCGGAGACGATGACGAAGTACTGACCGGCGGCCAGCAGGATGATCGGGGCGGAGCGGCCGAGGAAAGACATCAGCGAAGCGGGAGCGAGGAAGTCCGGCTGGCGGATCGCGACGAGGACCAGCAGCACGCCGAGGATCGCGAGGATCGGCAGCGGGCCCCCGGCGCGTACCCGTGGCAGGCGCCCCCGCAGCGTGTCGACCATCGTCACCACCGGCCCTTCCGCACGGCGCGGCGGGCATAGACGGCAACCGCGCCGATGATGACCACGCCCCGGACCACCTGCTTGGCGAACGCGTCGAGCTCGAGCTGGTTGAAGATGGCGTCGATGCCGGCGAGCAGAAGCACACCGCCGACCGTGCCCGCCACGCCGCCGCGGCCACCGGCCAGAGCAGTGCCGCCGATCACGACCGCGGCGATGGACTCCAGGTCGTAGAGGCCTTCGGTGCCGACCCGCGGCGCACCGGAGCCGAGGCGGGCGGCGAGATAGACGCCGGCGAGTCCCGCGCACAGCGAGCACAGGACGTGCGCGGCGACGAGGACGCGGTCGGTGCGGACACCGGAGAGACGCGCGACCTCCGGGTCACCGCCGACCGCGACGAGGTGGTGCCCGAAACGAGTGCGGCTCAGCGTCAGCCACGCGGCGGCCGCGACCGCGAGCATCACCACGAACGACACCGGCACCGGCCCGATCCGCTGATAGCCGAGGGTCTGCACGAGCCCGGGCGAGGTGCTTCCGGCCGGGCCGTCGTAACCGCTGTCCAGATAGCCCTTGAGCAGCAGCCCGACGCCGAGGGTCGCGATGAACGCGTTGACCCGGGCCCGCGCGATCAGCAGGCCGTTGAGCAGCCCCACGCCGGCGCTGACCGCGAGCGCCAGGAGGACACCCGGCAGCAGGGCCCCGTTGCCGCCGTTCATCGTCTCGGCGGCGACGAGGGTGCTGAGGCTGACCACGTACGCCACCGACAGGTCGAGGGAACCCCCGAGGATCACGAGGGTCTGGCCGACGGCGACGAGTCCCAGGCCGGCGGCGACGTGCAGCAGGCTCACGATCGTCGCCTGGTTGAACAGCGCGCCGCCGCGCAGCGCGACCACCAGCCAGCCGATCACCGCGGTGAGAACCAGGGCCACGTAGACGCCCGGGACGGGTCGCCGGGCCACGACCGACAGGGCGCTCACGCGACCGCCCCCGGCGCCGCGCCCACCGCCAGGGCCACGACGTCCGCCTCGGACGCGGCGCCGGACAGCTCGCCGGCGATGCTGCCCTCGCGCATGACGATGATCCGGTCGCTCATGCCGAGCAGCTCCGGCAGATCGGACGAGATCATCAGGACCGCGGCCCCTTCGCGGGCGAGCCGGCGGACGACGTCGTGGAGGGCTGACGTGGCGCCCACGTCGACGCCCCGGGTCGGCTCGTCGAAGAGCAGGACCCGCGGGCCCAGTGCGAGCCAGCGGGCGAGCACCACCTTCTGCTGGTTGCCGCCGGACAGAAAGCGGATCTCCTGGTCCACACCCGCGGTTCGCACATCCACGGCGCCGAGCAGTTCCCGCATCCGCGTGGTGCGGCCGGCCCGGCCGGACCACGGGCCACTGATCGCCCGGGCGGCGAGCAACGCGTTGTCGAGCACCGATTGACGAGCCAGGATGCCCTCGCCCTTGCGGTCCTCGCTGACATACGCGATGCCCGCCCGTATCGCGGCGCGCGGCGAGGCCAGCCGGACCGGCCGGCCGTCCAGGCGGACCTCGCCGGTGGTGAACGGCGCGACGCCGAAGAGCGCCCGGGCGAGCGCGGACCGCCCCGAGCCCTGGAGGCCACCGACGCCGACGACCTCGCCGGCCCGCAGTCGCAGGTTGACGTCGCGCAGCTTGCGGTTGCCGCCGCCGCGGACGGCGAGCCGGACCGGCCCCTGGTCGCCGGGCGCGGCCCGCTCTGGGTAATAGCCGGACAGGTCCCGGCCGACCATGTGCCGTACCAGTTCCGCCGTGGTGGTCTCCGCGGCCGGCACCGTCGTCACCCGCGTGCCGTCCTTCAGAACGGTGATGCGGTCCGCGAGGTCGAAGACCTCGGCGAGGCGGTGCGAGACGTAGAGCAGGCCGATGCCCCGGCCCCGGAGCCGTCGCACGAGGGCGTAAAGGAGCTCGACCTCATGGTCGGCGAGCGCCGCCGTGGGCTCGTCCATGATGAGCAGCTGGGCGTCGAGGGCGAGCGCCTTGGCGATCTCGACCACCTGACGCTGGGCGATGCCGAGCCGGCCGACCGGGGCGTCCACCGGCAGCGGGCCCGCGCCCATCGAGGTGAGCAGTGCCGACGTGCGGGCGAGCATCTCGCGCCGGTCGACCAGGCCCCGGCGCACCGGTTCGTGGCCCAGATGGACGTTCTCCGCGACCGTGCGGTCCGGCAGCAGGGTCAGCTCCTGGTGGATCATCCCGATCCCGGCGCGCCGGGCCTCCCGCGGCCCGCGGAACACCCGTGTCTCGCCGGCGAACACGACGCTGCCCTCGTCCGGTGCGTACGCGCCGGAAATGATCTTCATGAGGGTCGACTTGCCCGCGCCGTTCTCGCCGACGACGGCGTGCACCTCGCCGGGCGTCACGTCGAGGTCGATGTGATCGAGGACGCGCACGCCGACGAACGACTTGCTGACTGACCTGAGCATCAGCAGCGGTGGATCATCACTCGCAGTAGCCATGTCCGGCTTCCAGAAAATCGACAACCGTCACGCCGGACAGCCCACGAAGGGTCAACTCTTGACAGCCATGAAACATCACACGTATGAAGATAGATGTTCCCCGATGCTTAGGCAATCATCACCCAAAACCGGTGATGAGAGACGCGCACGCATAGTGGGAGCGTTCCCATGAGCAACCGACCAGCAGGCTCAGCCGCCTTGAACTGATCGAAGCTCATTAATTGAATGAGGATCTTCGGCGCTCTGCCCCCGAAGGAGAGAACACGGCACTCTGTGACACTCCGTGATATTCGCGTGGGTGCAGACAACCATGACCAGGAGAGACGCATGCGCCGCTCAACACTGACCATCGGGCTGATCGCGGGCATGCTGCTCTCGCTCGCGCTCGTCGCCCCGGCATCGGCCGCTCCGGCCTTCCGCGCCCTGCTCTTCACCAAGACGGCGGGCTACCGCCACGACTCGATCCCCGCCGGGATCTCGATGTTCCAACAGCAGGCCGCCGCCAACAACTTCGAGTTGGTGCACAGCGAGGACGCCGGCGTCTTCACCCCGGCCAACCTCGCCACCTTCGACGTGCTCATCATGTTCCAGACCTCGGGCATGGTGTGGACGTCGGCCGCCCAGCGCCAGGCGGTGGAGGGCTATCTCTCCTCCGGCAAGGGCATCGTCGCCGTCCACAACGCCACGGACATGGGCATCGAAGGTGAATACCCGTGGTGGGACCAGACGGTCAACGCCGGCGCGCACATGCCGGAGCACTCACCCGGCGTCCTGCAGGGCACCGCCATCGTGGCCGACAAGAAACATCCCTCGACAGCGAGCCTGCCCGACCGCTGGATCCGCAACGAGGAGTGGTACAACTTCGACCGCAACCCGCGCGGCGACGTGCACGTCCTCGTGACCGCGGACGAACGGACGTACAACCCGGGTTCGCGCGCGATGGGCCCCGATCACCCGATCTCCTGGTGCCGTAACACCGCCGGCGGCCGGGTATGGGCCACCGGGATGGGTCACGCCGCCGAGTCCTACAGCGAGACCAACTTCCGCAACCACGTCCTGGGCGGGGTGAAGTGGGCCGCCGGCGCCGAGCCCGGCGAGTGCGGCGGGACGGTCTGGAGCAACTTCCAGAAACGTACGCTCGACGACGGCACCACCGACCCGATGGCGCTGGCCGTCGCGCCCGACGGACGGGTCCTCTACGTCCAGCGCGGCGGACAGGTGAAGATCTTCAAGCCCTCGTCCAACAGCACCGTCACGGCGGGCACGCTGAGCGTCTACACCGGCGGCGAGGACGGTCTGACCGGGCTGGCGCTGGACCCCGCCTTCGCCAGTAACGGATACGTGTACCTGTACCACTCGCCCGCGAACAGCACGACAGACGTGAACCGGGTTTCCCGCTTCACCCTCACCGGCGACACGCTGAACGTCTCCAGCGGGGTCACCATCATCGACATCCCGGCCTACCGGGACCGCACCTTCCCCGAGCCGGGGCACACCGGCGGATACATCGAGTTCGGCCCGGACGGCAACCTCTACATCGGCACCGGTGACGACACCCCGCCCAACCTCGACCCGAACTGGCAGGGCTACGCCCCGCTGGACTGGCGGAACGGCAAGGCCAACCTCGACGCGGCCCGCACCGCCGGCAACACCAACGACCTGCGCGGCAAGCTGCTGCGCATCCGGCCGCAGGCCGGCGGCGGCTACACCGTGCCGTCGGGGAACCTCTACCCGTCGGGAACGGCGCAGACCCGGCCGGAAATCTACGCGATGGGCTTCCGCAACCCGTTCCGCTTCTCCATCGACCCGGCCAACGGCTGGGTCTACCTCGCCGACTACGGACCCGACCGCAACCCGCCGACCACCAACCGGGGGCCGGAAGGTCTCGTCGAACTCAACGTGATCAAGGCGCCGGGCAACTACGGCTGGCCGTTCTGCCACGGCGACAACCAGCCCTACGCCCCCTTCAACCCGGACACCGGCGTGGTCGGCGCCAAGTTCAACTGCTCGTCACCGGTCAACAACTCGCCCAACAACACCGGGCTGAGCAGCCTGCGCCCGGTCGTCGCCCCGAACATCTGGTACGGCTACGGCACCTCGCCGACCTTCCCGGAACTCGGCTCGGGCGGCTCCGCGCCGATGGGCGGGCCGGTGTACCGGTACGACGCGGCCAACCCGTCCGACACGAAGTTCCCGGCCTACTACGACGGCGTCCATTTCTTCTACGAGTGGTCCCGCAACTACGTCAAGGAGGTGCACTTCGACGCCGGCACGGCGGTGACCCGCACCAACCCGTTCCTGCCGGGCGGACGCTTCAACAAGCCGATGGACATGGAGTTCGGCCGCGACGGCTCCCTCTACCTCCTCGAATGGGGCACCAACTTCGGCGGCGGCAACAGCGACTCCGGGCTCTACCGGATCGACTACGTCCAGGGCGGGCAGTCCCCGGTCGCCAAGGCCACCGGGACGCCCACCAGTGGCACGGCGCCGCTGACCGTCCAGTTCAGCAGCGCCGGCACGACCGACCCCGATCCCGGCTCCACGCTGAGCTATCAGTGGACCTTCGGTGACGGCACAACCTCCACGGCCGCCAACCCCAGCCACACCTACACCGGCAACGGCAACTACACCGCCCAGCTGAAGGTCACCGACCAGTCGGGCAAGTCCGGCTTCTCCAACGTCACGATCACGGTCGGCAACACCGCTCCGGTCGTCACCATCACCACACCGGCCAGCGGCGGCATGCTCGACTTCGGGGACCGGGTGTCGTACACGGTCAGCGTCACCGACCCGGGCGGCGCCGCGGTCGACTGCACCAAGGTCTTCGTCAACCCCGCTCTCGGGCACGACGACCACGCGCACGAGACCACCGAATACCCGGGCTGCTCGGGCACGATCCGCACCGAGCTCCTCGGCGGGCACCCGGACGGCGCCAACCTCTTCTACGTCCTCAACGCGCGGTACACCGACAACGGTGGCGCGGGCGGCGCGGCGCCGCTGACCGGCCATGCCCAGGCGATCCTGCAGCCCAAGCACAAGCAGTCCGAGTACTACTCCAGTCAGTCCGGCACCCGCGTCGTCGAGCAGACCGCAGCGGAGAGCGGCAAACGCATCGGGGACATCTCTGCCGGCGACTGGGTGGCCTTCACCCCGATGAGCCTGGCCGGCATCTCGACGGTCAGCTACCGCGTGTCGTCACCATCGGGCGGCGGGTCGATCGAGCTCCGCGCCGGCTCGCCGACCGGCACACTGCTCGCCACCACCACGGTTCAGAGCACCGGAGGCTGGAACAACTACCAGTCCACGGCCCCGGTGAGCCTCACCGGCACCGCCGGGACCCAGACCCTCTACATGGTGTTCAGAGGCAGTGGATTCGACCTCGACTCGCACACTTTCGGCGGCAGCGGCGTCGGCGTGCCGACCGACACCGGCGTCGCGGGCAAGACCTGGACGTTGACCGCTCAGCACAGCACAAAGCTGATGGACGTCAGTGGCGCCTCCACCGCCGACGGTGCCGCGATCAACCAGTGGGCGGCCACCGGCGGCGCCAACCAAAGGTGGCAGGCGGTGGACGCCGGCGGTGGCGCCGTCAACCTGAAAGCGTTGCACAGCAACAAGTGCGTGGAAGTGACCGGCAACTCCTCCGCGGCGGGCGCATTCCTGCAACAGGCCACCTGCACCAGTGGCAACCAGCAGAAGTTCACCGCCACACCGACCGGGACGTCCGGTGTCTACACCGTGCGCAGCGTGTCCAGCGGGCTCTGCGTGGATGTGAACGGCGCCGCGAACAATGACGGGGCGCGGCTCCTGCAATGGACCTGCCAGGGCTCGCTCAACCAGCAGTGGCGTTTCAGCCCGGTGTGACAGACAGCGGACGGGCGGGTCCGGTCGCTCCTGGCCGGCCCCGCCCGTCCGTGCCCGGTCATTTCATGGCGCTTCAACCGAGACGCCGCGTCGGCCACCGCGCGAGGTCTGCCTCGAGGAGGGTCGGGTCACGAGGTGGCGGGACCTCGTCGAGGATCTCGAGCCGGGTGATCCGCTCGATGCGGAAGCCGCGGATCGCAGCACGGAGCCGGCACCAACCGGTGAGCAGCCAGGCATCGCCCGCACGGAGAAGTCCCATCGTCTCGACGTCGCGGACGGTGCTGGTGGCGCGATCCGGGCCGTCGCCCCTGTCCTCACCCAGGTAGGTGAGCCGCACCACGCGCCGGGCGGCAATCGCGTCGGAGAGCATCCCGAGCGGCACGGCGTCGCCCGTCGGGGCGACGGCGTCGATGACCTGCATCATGCCGAGCAGTTCCTGCACAGGGGCACGTTGTTCCTCCCCCATGACGGCAGCGATCTTGGCGCGTGCTCGTCGGGCCGCTCCCTGGTACGGCGAGGACTCGAGCAGCGCGAGCCCGGCAAGCACCGCCAGCGACTCGGCGGCGGACAGGTTCAGCGGCGGCAGCGAGTACTCACGCAGGATCGAATAGCCGCCCGTCGCCCCGTGATCTGCGTAGATGGGGACCCCGGCCAGCTGGAGCGAACCGATGTCGCGTTCGATGGTGCGCGAGGACACCCCGAACTCGCCGGCGAGCCGAGCGGCGGACCAGGGCCGGCTTGCTCCGCGGAGCAAGTCGACGAGGGCGTACTGCCGCTCGGCTCGCTTCATGCCTCAAGTCTGGCAGAGGCAGTCGCCTCTGGTACGTGCGTCAGCTCCGCATGCTCCGCTGTCCGCCGACAGACCAGACACGTCGGACCCGGCCGTCCTCGGCGAAGTCGAACACGTCGACGCCGCCCGCGCGCTGGTCGGGAGACTCGACGTCCCAGAGCAGCCGGCCGTGGTCGCCGTCGATGGCATCGGCGACTCTCGTGAAGACGACGCCCGGGTGCTGCTCGTGCCACCAGTCGAGATACTGCGCGAAATCTTCGGCGGTACGGATGGCGTCCGCCGGCGTCGACCCGTCGCGCTCGGTCACGGCGAAATGGATCCGGAAGTCGTCGGCGCAGATCCGTCGTGCGATGGCGCCGTCGGTGTTCCACATCGTCAGCCACAGGTCGAGCGCTTGCCGGGCGGTGGAGCCGCTCGTGGGGTTCATGTTCTCGGTCATGCATCCACTCTCGGACGCCGACGCGACACCAGTATGTCGGTGTTCCCGAGACTCCCGCGCCCAATGCCGGCACGGAGCCACTGTCGGCCGCGGCGCCTTCGCCGACTCTCCACCGCCGCATTCCGCTGCCGCTCGGCGAGCACGCCGGCGCCGGCCAGCCCTCACCCAGAGACTCCCGGATACATCTGACTAATTCCTCGAAGATGCCCACTTCATCGCCGCCTGTAGACACATCAAGGGCGAAAGACGTATAGATACATCTGATGTATGCGGGCTCTGCACCTGAGAGCCCCACCGAGTGGAGGTTCAGTGACCGAGCGCATCCTGTCCGTCGACACCTTCGACATCCGGTTCCCGACGTCGAGGCATCGCGACGGATCCGACGCTATGAACCCCTTCCCGGACTACTCCGCCGCGTACATCCTGCTCCGCACCACCGCGGGCGCCGAAGGCCACGGGTTCGTCTTCACCGTCGGCCGCGGCACGGAGATCGAAGTCGCCGCCATCCGCTCGCTCGCCAGGATGATCATCGGGCAGCCGGTGGACGAACTCGTCGCCGACCCCGGGGCGCTTTCTCAGCGACTCATCGGCGACAGTCAGATCCGCTGGCTCGGCCCGGCCAAGGGAGTCGTGCACATGGCAGCGGGCGGCCTGGTCAACGCGGTCTGGGATCTCGCCGCCCGGCGCGCGGGCCAGCCCCTGTGGCGGCTGCTCACGGCACTGTCCCCCGAGCAGGTCGTGGCCCAGATCGACTGGCGGTACCTGCGCGACGCGCTCACCCCGGACGAGGCGCTGGACCTGCTGCGGGACGCGGCCGAAGGCAGGGCTGAGCGGGAGAAGGCCCTGCTCGACGAGGGCTATCCGGCGTACACCACCACGCCGGGCTGGCTCGGCTACGACGACGAGAAGCTCGCCCGGCTGTGTGCGGAGGCGGTCGACGACGGCTACCGGCTGATCAAGCTGAAGGTGGGCGCGAACCTCGCCGACGACGTACGGCGGCTGGCCATCGCCCGGCGGGCGGTCGGACCGGACGTACGCCTCGCCGTCGACGCCAATCAGATCTGGGGCGTGCCCGACGCCATCGGGTGGATGCGGGAGCTCGCGCCGTTCGACCCGTACTGGATCGAGGAACCGACGTCACCGGACGACATCCTCGGGCACGCCGCGATCCGTGCGGCGCTGGCCCCGGTGAAGGTGGCCACCGGCGAGCACGCACACAACGCCGTCATGTTCAAGCAGCTGTTGCAGGCCGGCGCCGTCGATGTCGTGCAGATCGACGCCTGCCGCGTCGGCGGGGTCAACGAGAACCTCGCGATCCTGCTGCTCGCGGCGAAGTTCGGCGTCCCGGTCTGCCCGCACGCGGGCGGGGTCGGCCTGTGCGAGCTCGTGCAGCACCTGGCCATGTTCGACTTCGTCGCGGTCAGCGGCACGACCCAGGACCGCGCCATCGAATACGTCGACCACCTGCACGAGCATTTCACCGATCCGGTACGCATCGAGAACGGCCGCTACGTCGCACCCCGCGCGGCCGGGATGAGCGCCGAGATGCGCCCGGCGACGCTCGCCGCGTACCGGTACCCCGACGGTCCCGAATGGGCCGCCGCGTAGTTCGAACCGTCAGCAGGATTCATCAGATGCTTCGACGGTGAAGGCAGATATTTGGGCCGGGATCATCCGTTGACCGGCACAACATCGAGGCATAACGTCAGATGTCTACAGTGTCGTCCGTCACACCCCACCATCGCTCCCCTTCTCCGCAGCATGGAAGGACACCGGTGAACCGCAGGATTCAGGTCAGTCTGGCGGTCGTCATGATGCTCGGCGCCACGTCGTCCATCGCCGCGTGCAATCGCGACTCGCCGGCGGCCACGGGCGCCGGCGCCGCGGCCCCGCTGGTCGGCGTGGACTATCCGAGGTCCGACACCGACTTCTGGAACTCCTACATCAAATACGTCCCTCCGTCGGCTCAGGCGGTCGGCGTCGAGCTCAAGACGACGAATTCGCAGAACGACGTCGCCGCGCTGATCTCGAACGTGCAGACGTTCGTCAGCCAGGATGTCAAGGGCGTCGTGATGGCCCCGCAGGACACCGCCGCCATCGCACCCACCCTCGAGCAGCTCGCCACCAAGAAGGTCCCGGTCGTCACGATCGACACCCGGCCCGACACCGGCTCGGTCTACATGGTCGTGCGGGCCGACAACCGCGCCTACGGCACCAAGGCATGCCAGTTTCTGGGGACCAAGCTCGGCGGGAAGGGCAAGGTCGTCATGCTCCAGGGCGACCTCGCGTCGATCAACGGCCGCGACCGCACCGAGGCGTTCAACGACTGCATGAAGAACGACTTCCCCGGCATCCGCGTCTTCGGCGAGGTGACCGACTGGAAGGGCGACGTCGCGGCGTCCAAGCTGCAGACGCGCCTGGCTTCCGACCCCGACGTCAAGGGTGTCTACATGCAGTCGTCGTTCGCGCTCTCCGGGACACTGCAGGTGCTGAAGCAGAAGGGCCTGCAGGTGCCACCGAGCGACCCGAAGCACGTCTTCATCGTCTCCAACGACGGGATTCCGGAGGAGCTCAAGAACATCAAGGCCGGGCTCATCGACGCGACGGTCAGCCAGCCCGCCGACCTGTACGCGAAATATGGCCTCTATTACATCAAAGCCGCCATCGACGGCAAGACGTTCCAACCCGGACCGACCGACCACGACAGCACGATCATCAAGGTGCGCGAGGGCCTGCTCGAGGATCAGCTCTCCGCTCCGCTGGTCACGGCGGACGGCGCGACGATCGGCGGTGAGAAGACGGCGAAGTACGACGACACGTCGCTGTGGGGCAACAACTCATGACGTACGAAGAACAGCCGCCGCTCGTCGAGGCGGTGGACATCGGTAAGCGCTTCGGGTCCACCGTCGCGCTCGACCGGGCCGGCATCACGGTGCGAGCCGGCGAGACCCATGCCCTGGTCGGCCGCAACGGCGCCGGGAAGTCGACGCTGGTCGACATCCTGACCGGGCTCCAGGCACCGGACACCGGCCGGGTCAGTTTCGGCGGACGGGCCGCCCCGCCGCTCGGTGACCGGGACGCCTGGCGCCGGCAGGTGGCCTGCGTCTACCAGAAGTCGACGATCATCGGAGCCCTCACCGTCGCCGAGAACCTCTTTCTCAACCGGCACGATCGCGGCGCCGGCGGCCTCATCCGGTGGCGGGCGCTGCGCCGTTCCGCGCGCGAACTGCTGGCGACCTGGTCGGTCGACGTGGACGTGGACCAGCCGGCGTCGGCGCTCACCGTCGAGCAACGGCAGTTCGTGGAGATCGCCCGTGCGCTGTCGTTCGGGGCCCGCTTCATCATCCTCGACGAACCAACCGCCCAGCTCGACGGCACCGGCATCGCCCGGCTGTTCGACCGCATCCGCGCCTTGCGCGCGCAGGGCGTCACGTTCCTGTTCATCAGTCACCACCTCCAGGAGATCTATGAGATCTGCGACGTGGTGACCGTCTTCCGCGACGCCCGGCACATCGTGACCGCCCCGGTCGCCGAGCTTGATCGCGCGGCCCTGGTGGCCGCGATGACCGGTGAAGACGTGAGCCTCGCCGGAGACACGTACCGCCCGCCACCGCCCGCCGACGCCGCGGTCCGGGTCGTCGTCCGTGATTTGGTGACCGCCTCCGGCGCCGGCGCGTCGTTCGAGGCACGCGCCGGCGAGGTGGTCGGGCTCGCCGGCGGCGGCAGCAGCGGCAAGTTCGAGGTGGCTGAGGCTCTGGTCGGACTCGCGAAACCGGCCGGGGGCAAGGTCACCGTCGACGGCCGTACGCTGCGGCGTGGCAGCGTGCCGGACGCCCTCGCGGCCGGCGTGGGTCTCGTCCCGCAGGACCGGCACCGGCAGGGCCTGGTACCCCTGCTGTCCATCGCCGAGAACGTCACCATGACCGTTCCCGGGCGGATCGGCCGGCACGGTCTCATCTCGCCGGCCCGGCGCGATGCCATCGCCCACGGGTTCATCACCGACCTTGCCATCAAGGCGTCCGGGCCGCACGTACCCGTCTCCGACCTCTCCGGAGGCAACCAGCAGAAGGTGGTCATGGGTCGCGCCCTGGCCGGCGACCCCAAGCTGCTGGTTCTCGTCACCCCGACCGCCGGCGTGGACGTGCGATCCAAGCAGACCCTGCTCGGCGTGGTCGAGCAGGTGCGCGAGCGCGGCAACGTCGTGCTGATCGTCTCGGACGAGCTCGACGACCTGCGCATCTGCGACCGCGTCCTGGTGATGGTGCAGGGCCGGATCGTGCGCGAGATGCCGGCCGGCTGGCGTGACAACGACCTGGTAGCCGCGATGGAAGGGGTCGATCTCGACCATGTCTGACACGCTGTCGAGCACCACCGCTGCCGAGGCTCCGCCGCCTCCGGCCACCCGCCGGATCCCCGCGCTGGCCCGGCTGCGTGACCTCGCTCTGGTGCCGGCCATCGTCACGGTCGCCATCGTCGGATACATCGTCAGCCCGGTGTTCCTGCGGACCGACAACATCATCAACGTGCTGCAGAGCATGTCCGAGATCGCCATCGTCGTGCTCGCCGAGACCCTCGTGCTCATCACCGGAAAGATGGACCTGTCGCTGGAGTCGACCTTCGGACTGGCGCCGGGCATCGCGGCCTGGCTCATCGTCGACCCGGCCGTGACGCACGGCCTCGGCCTGCACGCCGTGCCGGGCGCCCTGGCCATCCCGCTGGTACTCCTGACCGGCGCGCTGATCGGCGCGTTCAACGGCTTGCTGATCGTCCGGTTCGGGCTCAACGGCTTCATCGTCACGCTCGGCATGCTGATCGTCCTGCGCGGCCTGCTGACCGGCATCTCCGGCGGCAAGACGTTCTTCGCCCTGCCGGAGTCCATGACCTACCTCGGCTCCGCCTCGTGGCTCGCCGTGCCCGCGTCGATCTGGATCAGCTTGATCCTGTTCGCCGTGGCGGTCGTGGTCCTGGGTTACACCCGGGCCGGCCGGTCGCTGTACGCGATCGGCGGCAACGCCGACGCCGCACGGGCGGCCGGCGTCCGCACCGACCGGGTCGTGTGGCTGACCCTGATCATCGCCGGCACGCTGGCTGCGCTCGCGGGGCTGCTCATCAGCGGGCGGCTCGCGTCGGTCACGGCGGCGCAGGGCGACGGCGCGATCTTCCAGGTGTTCGCCGCGGCCGTCATCGGGGGCGTCAGCCTCAACGGCGGCAAGGGCACCGTCTTCGGAGCGTTCACCGGCGTCCTGCTGCTCTTCCTGATCATCAACGTGCTGACGCTGGCCGGCGTGCCGGCGCAGTGGACGAACTTCCTCAACGGTGCGGTCATCCTCGTCGCGCTGGTTGTCTCCCGGGTGACCGGCGGTAAGGCGCAGACCTGACCCGGCGTCAACTCATCTGATGAATCACGGTGCCGGCTGCCGCGGTGCGGCGGCCAGCACGGTACGCAGCCACGACTCGGACGTGTTCACATGGATCAGCGCGCTCGCCTGGGCCAGGAGCGGGTCACGGTCGCTCAGGGCCCGGTAGATCGCCTCGTGCTCGTTGAGCGTGACGCCGGAGGAGCCACCCTCGATCAACCCGCGCCACACCCGGGCCCGCAGCGTCTGCCCGGACAGGCCGTCGAGCAGGGAGGTCAGCGTCTCGTTGCCGGTAACCGCGATGACGGTCCGGTGGAACTCGGCGTCGTACCGGATGAGCCGCTCGGCGTCGTCCGCCGCACCGCGCATGTCCTCGAGGATCTCGCGTAGCCGTTCCAGGTCGGCGTCGGTGATCCGCAACGCGGCGACACCGGTGGCCACCGGCTCCAGCATCCGGCGCACCTCCATCACCTCGAGCAGGGTGTCGTCGCGAAGCAGCTCGACCGCGACCCCCAGACCCTCCAGCAGCAGCCGCGGCGCCAGGCTCGTCACATACGTGCCGTCACCGCGACGCACGTCGAGCACGCGCGCCGCCTCAAGCACCTTGACGGCTTCGCGAACGCCGCTGCGGGACAAGCCCATCTCCAGCGAGAGCTGCTGCTCGGTGGGCAGGCGAGCACCCGGCGGCAACTCCCCCGACTGGATCATCCCGCGGATCTTCGTGATCGCCTCGTCGGTCAGCGCCACCGGGCCCTCCTGCACGCCATGAGGCAATCATCTTATCTTTGCCGCCGACGAAACGGTCCGCGGCCGCCGTCCTCGAAACGGCGTCCGTACGGCGCCGACGTTGGCGGCGACGACCAGCGCGATGGCCAGCCCTTCGACAGGAGTGAGCTGCTGGTGCAGGACGACATAGCCGGCGATCGCAGCGACGGCGGGCCCAAGGCTCATGAGTACGGCGAAGGTAGGGGTGGGCATGCGGCGTAGTGCCAGCAACTCCAGGGTGTAGGGCAGCGCGGAGGACAACAGCGCCACTGCAGCGCCCATCGCCACGATGTAGGGGTTCAACAGCGTGGTTCCTGCTGTGTCGGCGCCGAAGGGAAGAGTGATGACCGCGGCGGCGGTCATGGCCAGGGCCAGGCCGTCAGCCTTGGGAAAGCGTTGCCCGACCCGCGCACTGGCCATGATGTATCCGGCCCATACCGCGCCCGCTGCGGCCGCGAAGCCGATCCCGGCCGGGGTGAGCCGATCGGATCCGGCGCTGCTCAGCAACGCTACCCCGGCGGTGGCCAGACCGGCCCACAGCCAACTCGCCGCGCGGCGGGCGGTCACCACCGACAGCACGAGCGGCCCCAGCACCTCCAGCATCACCACGGGACCGAGCGGGATCAGCGCGATCGCGTGGTAGGCCAGCGTGTTCATGCCGGCAAGCGCCGCACCGAACCCGCCGATCAACAACCAGTCCGCTCCCCGGTATCCCTGCACGCGGGGCCGGCACACCGCCAGTAGCACGAGCGCCGCGATCGTCAGCCGCAGTGTCACGACTCCGTCCACCCCGACCCGGGAGAACAGCAGCGCCGCGACCGCGCCGCCGAACGGACCCGACAGCAAGGCTCCCAGCACCAGCGCTACCGCCCCAGGGGTGTTGGCGGACCGGGTGGGGTGGAGAGCGTTGGCCATGCGGTCGACGTTAGGAGTCACCTTTCGGCGCGGGAAATGCCGAATGAGCTGCGGTTATGCTCTGTCGTTATGACGGTAGAGCTGCGGCATCTGCGCGCGTTCCTCGCCATCGCTGCCGAAGGCACCATCACCCGCGCTGCGGCCCGGCTGCATGTGACGCAACCCGCGCTCTCCCGCACACTGCGCCAGCTGGAAACGCACCTCGGCGCCCGCCTGATCGACCGGTCCACCCATCATCTACAGCTCACCGCCGCCGGACACGCGTTTCAGCCGCGAGCCGCCGCCGCGGTCACGGCCGTCGACGAGGCACTCGACCCCGCACGCGCCGGAACATGGCCCTTACGCCTCGGCCACGCCTGGTCAGCGCTGGGCGAGCACACCACGCCACTACTGCGACGCTGGAAGCAGGAACACCCGGACACGCCCCTGCAGCTCCTGCGCGTCGACGATCGCACCGCCGGGCTCCACCACGGCACCGTCGACGTCGCCGTCATCCGAGGCGAGGTCGGCCTCCCCGCCGAGGTGAACACCGTGGCCCTACTTCTCGAGCCGCGCGTCGCCGCCGTCGCCGCCGACAGCGCTCTCACCCGAAAAGCACGACTCACCTTGCACGATCTCATCGCCAAGCCGATCGCCGTCAACACCATCGCCGGCACCGCAGCCCTCGGCCTCTGGCCGCCGGACGACACCCCGACCGACACCATCGAGGTCGCCAACACCGACGACTGGATCGCTGCCATCGCCGCCGGCCACGCTGTTGGCATCACCACCACGGCGACCGCGGTCACATACCCGAACCCGGCCGTCGCCTACCTCCCGCTCATCGACGTACCAGCCGTCACGGTCCGCCTGGCATGGAAGCAACCCCCGAGCCATCCCGCCGTACCGGATTTCATCACCCTCGCCCGGCAGCTCATCGCAACAGCACACGGCACGACCGCCACTGCTTGAAGGCCCACCTTTGCCTTCGGCCACGCTAGGCCGGGGTCAGCGACCGGCCCTCGTCGATGGCCGTCTGTTCCGCCTCGGCGATCACCGCGCCGACGGCCCGGGCGTCGGAGCCCCAGTCGTCGGCGATCGCGGTCAGCACCAGCGCGGCGGCCGTGTACCGGTCGCCCGCACTGATGTCGTCGACCGGGGTCTTCTCGCCGACGGCCCGGCGCACCATGTGATCGATCGCGATCGGATCGGTCTGCGGCCGAAAAGTCTCCCAAGTGCGCTTGGTCAAGGCGCTGATCTCCCGCTGGTCCGGCGCCTTCGGGAGGTACTGCCGCACGATCAGGACCATCACGGTCAGCGCCAGCGTCATCAGCTCGGTGCCGTCCGTCTCGGCGCTCCGATCCGGTGAATTCTGTTCACGCACCGCCAACGCCCACAGGAAGCGGCCGACGACGGTCGACGGTTCCGGCGCGGCCGCCTGCCGCCGGAGGGCCTTGCGACTGCGCGGCGCGGCGGGCGGGCGCCACGGCGAGCGCATCCGGCGGGTCAGATCGGGCAGGCGATCCGCGTCGGTGAGATACCGCTGCCCAGTCCGGTGGCACTGTTGCTGCTCGACCCGGACAGCATCCTCGCCGCCGGGCGGCAGCACCACCGCCGCCATCGCCGCCTCCGCCTCGGCCAGCAGAGCATCGACCTGCGCGTCGTCCAGTTCCAGCTCGTCAACCAAGGCGAACAACGCCGGGTACATCATCTCGCCGGCCACGACCGGGTCGACCGCACCGAGCAGCCAGGCCTCACCGATCGCGCCGCGCACCACCGCCTCCACTGTTCGGGCCGCGAAATCCTGCCCGCCGGGAGCACGCTCGACAAAACGGCGCGCGAACGTGGTCACCAGGTGCCGGTCACCGAACTTGCCGAACCGCCGGAACGCCGCGATGGTGAAGGCGGCCGACGTCACCTCGGGCCACCAACCGTCGTCCAACTCGGTGTCCAGGATGCGGTCGCGCTCGTCATCGTCGCCCCGCAACTCAGCCCGCAGCAACCGCCCCTCAGCGGTTCGGAGGGCTGCCGGCACACCGATCACCTCGAGATCAATATCTTGATGGCACGTCCGCCGGATCAGGTTAACGTCCCGGCCGGGCCGGCGAGATCGGGGCCGTCGATGCCCCGGGTTCTCGATGGCCGGATATAACTCCGCGGCATCGAGCTTCCTGGCCTCCGGGGTGGACGCGTGTGACCGCGGCTGAACCACAGGCCGCCGAGTCCGATGACTGCGTCCCAGCCCACGCGCCTCCTTCCGTGGCTGTTCTGAGCTGGCTGACGACCGCTCTTCACGACGCCGCAACCCGGCGACCATTGCCATACGGACACGTGTCCGCTACGGTTCCACCAACGAAGCGGACACGTGTCCGATTACTGCGTGACGTTCTCGTGGTACGCACGGCCAAGCGAAAGGACATGGTGTGCCAGACACGCTGGACAAGGTTGTCATCGTCACCGGAGCCGGGCGGGGCATCGGCGAGGCGACCGCACGGCTGCTGGCCGGGCGGGGCGCGACGGTCGTTCTCAGCGGCCGCGACGCCGGGGCGATGGAACGCGTCGCCCACGACATCACGGCGGGTGGCGGGACGGCCTCAGCGTTGGTGGTCGACGTGACCGACCGGGCCGAGATGGTGGACGCTGTCGCCGCGACCGCGGCACGGTTCGGCCGGCTTGACGTCCTGATCAGCAACGCCGGCGTGGGACCGATCTCGTACCTTCACGAGTTGAAGGTCCGCGAGTGGGACCAGATGATCGACGTGAATCTGCGCGGAGTCCTGAACGGTATCGCCGCGGCACTGCCCGTTTTCCGGCAGCAGAACTCCGGGCAGTTCGTGAACGTCGCCTCGACGGCCGCGTACACCACCAGTCCCACGATGGCCGTCTACTCGGCGGTGAAGACCGCCGTCCGGGCGTTGTCCGAAGGCCTGCGCAAGGAAGCCGGACCGCACCTGCGGGTCAGCGTCGTCTCGCCCGGCTTCGTGGACACCGACTTCGTGCGCACGATCAGCGACGACGAGCTACGCGAGCAACTACTGGCCCAGCGCGACGCCCTGGCCCTCACACCGGACGCCATCGCCCGGGCGATCGCCTTCGCCATAGAGCAACCCCCGGAAGTTGATGTCAACGAGATCGTCATCCGGCCCACCGCGCAGGCCTGAAGGCGAGCGCCGTTCAGGTGGTAGCCGGGGTATGGCTCACCTAGGCTGAACGTGGCCTTCATATCCCGGTCCCTTCCGGAGATGCTGAGTTCGCGCCGGAGGGGAGGGAGGTCGGCATGGAAGACAACGCGCTCGGGGAGTTTCTCCGCCATCGGCGGGAACGGCTACGGCCCGAGGATGTGGGACTGCCCGGCGGTGGGCGACGCCGCACTCCCGGGCTGCGCCGAGAGGAAGTAGCGAGCTTGGCGGCGCTGTCGCCGGACTACTACTCCCGGCTGGAGCAGGGCCGGGTGCGCGCCCCGTCCGCGGCGGCGCTGACCAGTCTGGCCCGTGCCATCCGGCTCACCGGCGACGAGCAGGACTACCTGTTCCGCCTCGCCGGGCAACAGCCGCCGGAGCCGCGTTCGCCCTTGGCTCACGTCGACCCCGCAATGATGTACCTGCTGGACGCGCTCGAGCACACACCGGCCCAGGCGGCCGACGACCTGCTCACCGTGATTGCGCAAAATCGCGCCGCCCGGAACTTGTTGGGCATCTGGACCGGCTTGCCCGGTTACGAATCCAACGTCACGTGGCGCTGGTTCGCCGACCCGGCATCGCGGGACAGCAACGATCCGGCCGAACACGAACGCATCGGCCGGGCCTATGCGGCTGACTTGCGCGCCGGCGTCGCCCAGCGTCCGGCAGGCGACCGCTTCGCTCACGGGCTGGTCGCCGACCTGCTCGGGCGCAGCGCCGAGTTCCGTGAGCTGTGGGCGCAGCAGCAGGTGGTGTCGCTGACGTCGGCGCCCAAACTGATTCGCCACCCACTGGTCGGCGAACTCGACCTGCAATGCGACGTCGTGCTGAGCCCGGCCACCGGTCATCGGCTCATTCTCTTCCGGCCCCGCCCCGGATCGAACGCCCGCGAACAGATTGCATTCCTCGACGTACTCGGTAGTCAGAAGTTCGCCTGAGTTTCCCTCCCTCGTCCATCGCCCCGGAGGTGCTTTCCTTTCCAGGAGAGGACACACCGCAGGCGCTGCTGTCCACGATGGCGCAGCGGCTCGATCTGCTCACCGACACCCGGCGCGCCGCGATCCGCTCCCGGCGCAGCGTGCGCGACGCGATCCAGTGGAGCTACGACCTGCTGGACGGCAAGGAGCAGGAAGTGTTCACCCGGCTCGCCCTGTTGCCCGGCGGCTTCGACCAGCAGAGCGCCGCCGCCGTGACGACCGACCTGGGTCTGAGCCGGCCCCAGCTGTGGGCGCTGCTGGCCGGGCCGGCCCGCAAGTCGGTCAGATCCTCAACAAGCAGGCTTGGCTGCTCATCGCGAACTGAGTTCCCCCCGCTTTCGTGGAGCTTCTCAAACATGATCGACTGATCATGGGGAGGAAGCATTTGTGGCTGCACCG
>NZ_JAHWFK010000069.1 GCF_019710575.1 Paractinoplanes polyasparticus
CGATCGGCACGGCAACCGGGTTAGGCATGCCCTAACCCTTACCCTACTGCCACCGATTTAACGACTCATGACACTAGAGTGACCTCTCCAGCAGCCTCGAAAACACGGGACCGAAGTACCCGAGAATCCAGCCTGCCGGCGTTAGCCGAGGTGTTCCGGGAGCACGGGTATGACGGCGCATCGCTGAGTGTCATTTCGGCCGCTACCGGGCTCACCAACGGCAGCCTCTACCACTTCTTTCCCGGCGGTAAGGACGGGATGCTCGCGGCCGTCCTCATGAGCCTCCAGGCCTGGTCCGACACTCACCTGTTCAACCCGCTCAGGAGCGTCCCGGCGGACGACCCGGCCGCGGCCCGGCAGGCGCTGCTGGACATGGCCGCGGCGGTCAGCGACTACTTCCGGTCGGGTAAGCGCGCCTGCCTACTCGGGGTGTTATCGCTCAGCTTCCACCGCGACCGGTTCGCCACGGCGGTGGCGAGCTACTTTGACGCCTGGATCGACGCCCTTGCCCACGCACTCACCGTCTCTGGGTCGGCCGACCCACGAGGCCAGGCCAAGATGATCATCGCGGCCGTGCAGGGCGCCATCGTCCTGGCCCACGCGTTCGACGACCCGGAGGTCTTCGACGCCACGCTCAGCCTGGCCCTCAGCGCGCATCACGGCCCACGGGAGGCATGGTCGTGACTACGACACCGCTCCGCTGGCATCCCGGCGAGGAGGCGATGCACCGCCGTCTCCGCGTGCCCTACGAGGACAACCCGACCATCCCCGGTCTGCCCATGGCGTACGGGATGTGGCTGGCTGAGAGCCCGCTGCTCGCCCTCGGCGCCGTCGACCGGGACGGCGATATCTGGACGACGATCCTGGGCGGCGCGGCCGGCGTGACCGTGCCCGGGGCGGCCGGCGCTCTCCGGTTGAGCACCACGGCACACCGGCATGGGCGTACCGGATGGAAGGGTCTCGACCCGGTCCTCGACGCCCTCTTCGCCGACGGTGGGACAGGCCCGGAGCAGCGGGTGTCGGGCCTGGCGATCGACCTGGAGCAGCGGACGCGGGTGAAGCTGGCGGGCCGGATGCTGAGCGGGGTGGCCCAGGAGACTGCGGACGCCGGCCGCGTGGATATCCGGATGACCCTCGCCGTCGACGAGACGCTCGGCAACTGCCCCAAATATCTGAACCGCAAAGTGGTCCGGCCGCACGACGCGTCCCCGCAACTGATCGCCGACACTCTGCCCCTGCCGCCCGAGGCGGTGGACCTGATCGGCCGGGCGGACATCTTCTTCCTCTCCAGCCGGCACGGCGCCGAGAGCATGGACACCAACAACCGGGGCGGCGCACCGGGGTTCGTCCGCGTGTTCAGCAACTCCGACGACGAGGGGGTGACGCTGGTCTATCCGGAATACTCGGGTAACCGTCTTTATCAGACGTTGGGCAACCTCATCACCGATCACGCCGTCGGGATGACTTTCCCGGACTTCGAGACGGGCGACGTCCTCTTTCTCACCGGGCAGGCCGAGATTCTCGTCGGCGCCGAGGCCGCGGCAGTGCTGCCGCACAGCAAGCTGGCCGTCCGGGTCAAGGTCAGGAAAGTACGGTGGGTACGCGACGGGCTGCCGTTCCGTGGTCGCTTTCTGGACCCGTCGCCATACAATCCGCCCGTCCGCAAACTGGCACGCGAGCTGGACGGCGAGGACCCGGCCGCCACGCCGCTGAGCCTGGGGACGGCGACTCTGGTCGACCGGCGTCCGGTTACGCCCACGATCACGCGGTACACGTTCGGTCTGGACCCGGAAATGCCGCCGTGGCGGGCCGGGCAGCACGTCACCCTGGACTTCTCGGCGCAGCTCGACCGCGGCTGGTCACACATGCGCGACCACGATCCCCGGTCGCTCAACGACGACTACGTCCGGTCGTTCACCATCTCGAGCCCCCCGTCCGGGCGTGAGTTCGAGATCACGGTTCGCCGACAGGGGCCGGTCACCGGCCTTCTGGCCCGATGGACCCCGGCCGCGACCGTGCGGGCCACCGTTCTCGGCTTCGGGGGCGGCGACGAGGTGAGCTACATCGACGATCCCGGCGCGGTGGCCGACGTCGTCGTGGTCGCCGCCGGGGTGGGAATCACGCCGCTGCTGGCCCAGGCTCGCCAGGCACTGAAGGCTGGGCCCGGGTTGACCGTGCTGTGGGGCCTGCGGGCGGACGACGTGCCGCTCGCGGCCGACGCCTTCGACGCGATCGACGGGCTGGCCGAGCGCACCACGCTCTTCGTGACCGGCCAGGCCGACGTGCTGCTCGGCGCCAGGGTGCAGCATCGGCGAATGACCCGGGCTGATGTTCTGGGTGTGGGGGTGGCGGGACGGCGGCGTTTCCACGTGTGCGCTGGCCGCGACCTGAGGAACGCGGTGATGGAATGGGCGGCCGGCGAGGAGGTGCGGTCGGAGAGCTTCGACTACTGACCCATGTTGCCCGACTCCGGCCTCCTCGATCGGGCGCTCGGCGCACACCTCGTCGGACTCGTCGGGCTGCGTGCCGGCAAGCACCGGCCGGGGAAGGGGGAGCCTGCCCCGGCCGATGGATTTATCAGCCGGTCAGCCGAAGCGGTACGCCCGGATCACGCTCTGATCGAACGTTGTGCCGGCCGCGTCGGTCGCGTGTAGGCGCAGGGAGACAAATCCCTTGCCTGAGGGATACGTGATCTGGGCCGCGCTGTCGGTGATCGGAGCCTTTTGCCAGGTGGTGCCGTCGTCGAACGAGAAGTCCGCGGTGAGCGACTTCGTGGTGACCTTCCTGCCCGCCTGATCGAGGACTGTCAGAGGGACTGCGCTTCGGTGGCCCGCCTGCGCGGTGTTGTCGGCATCGAGGGTGGGGGTGGCCCGCACGGCGATGACTGGCACCTTGGTCTGATCGGCGGCCGACGAGAAGCCGACGGTGACGTCGATCTTGGTCGCGAGGCCGTCGATGTCACCGGTGGACGACTGGTGCACCCGGTACCGTTCGGTGGTGGCCGGCAGTTGGTCGGCGTACACGCTGATGCTGTCCTCGGAGGCGATCAGCGCGTCACCGCGGTACAGCGTGCTGGTTGTCGGGCGCCGCAAGTCGTAACCGGGGTGCCCGGAGGCGTCGCCGGTCGACGGGACGATGACCCGCATCTCGGCGCCCCGGCGCTCGAACCAGGTTCCGCGGGAGCCCAGGGCGGTGCCGAAGGGTGCCTTTCCCCAGTGCTCCTGGGTCCGCCGGCCAGCGGTGTAGGTGCGTCGTTCGCCGAAGAGGTAGTTGCCCTGGACGCCGACGTCCGTCCGCAGGCCGAGCGTGGTCGTCGCTTCCCAGGACAATCCCGCGCCCGTGCTGAAGTAGTTCGTGCGTGTGCCGGGGGCGTGCATCTGGCTCTCCGCCGTTGCGATGACGTCACCGGTAAGGGACCACAGGTCCTGCCACTGGTAGGCCCGATCGCCGTCGCCTGCGGGGTGCACAATCTGGGCCGAGGTCGCCAGTTCTGCGTGCCGGAAGGTGCGGGCGTAGCCGGCCAGCAGGGTCGCGCCGGAGACCTCCTCGGCGAGGAAGTAGGCGTACGGGCTGTTGTAGCCGTACTCGCCGGTGTCCTTCCTGACCCAGGCGCTGCTGACCCAGCTGGTGAACGGCATCGGGTCGCCGAGATGGCCGACGCGCATGTCCTCGAACCCGGTGCTGCTGTTGCCGTAGACGACGAGGGTGTTTCCCACCGGTGTACTCGTCGTCAGGCTCGCCGCGACCGTCTCTGCCGACCTGTCCGGAGCGGCCTGGCTGACCTTGGTGGTGTCGCGGGCGTCGAATACGACCGTGGTGTCGCGCGTGATGTCGAGGACCGGCTGGAAGATCAGGGCGGACCATTCGCCGGTGCCGTCCGAGCTCGGGTCGAGGTAGGTGCCGACGGTGTACCGGCCGGCCGGGACGCGCAGGGTGACGGTGCCGCTCGGATCGTACGGAAGGTCGAGGTAGTCGCCGTCAGGCTGGAAGATCTGCGTGAGGTAGTTCGGGGCCGCCCGGCCGTCGAGGGCGACATGCTTCAGGGTCAGCTGGTAGCTTTCGGTCTCCTTCTCGATGCCGACCGGGGTGACCACCGAGGTGGAGCCTGCGGTCGCCCGGAGCTGGGCCGCATGCTGGCCGAACGCCACGTCGCCGCGCGTATCGGCGGTGAGGGTCACCGGAGCCGAGCCGCCCGCGGGCACTGTCACCCGGGAGGTGTCGAGCGAGAACGCCGGGTCGGCGATCGCCAGATCCAGGGTCACGGCTGTGTCGCCGTCGTTGTGGTAGGTAACGGTCCGGGAGATCGGCTGGTCGTTGTCGTGCGGCCACTTCTGCAGTCCGAACGACACCGACGACGGCTCGGTGGTCACGGTCTGGGTTATCGCGCGTTCCACGTCGACCCTGCCCGCGCCCTGCTGGAACGCGTTGCCGTCGGGCTGAGGCTCCGCCGCGCTCATCAGCGTGGCCTTCAGCCGGCCGGCCTTCCAGTCCGGGTGTTGCTGGGCCAGCAGGATCGCCGATCCCGCGACATGCGGAGTGGCCATCGAGGTGCCGGTGAGCGCCGTGTAATACTGCCCGGCCGGAGTGCCGGCGTCTGTGCCCGCAGCGCGTGCCGCGACGATGTCGACACCGGGTGCGGTGATGTCGGGCTTGACCGCGCCGTTCTCTCTGCGGGGCCCACGGCTGGAGAACGGGGCCAGCCGGTCCGTCTTGTCGACGGCACCGACGGTCAGAGCCGTGGCCGCGGTGCCCGGGGAGCCGATGGTGTTCGCCCCGTCGCCGGTATTGCCGGCGGCGATGACGAACAGCGCACCTGTCTCGGCCGTCAGCCTGTCGACAGCTTCCTCCACCGGGTCGGTGCCCGGGTCGTCCAGACCGCTGAGGCTCATGTTGATGACCCTGGCGCGCTGATCGACTGCGGCCCACTGCATGCCGGCCAGGATCGCGGAGTCCGGGCACCCATTCAGGTCGCAGACCTTGCCGGAGAGGATGGAGGCCTTAGGAGCGACACCTCTGTAGGTGCCGTTCGAAGCGGCGCCGTCGCCGGCGATCGTGGCAGCCACGTGAGTGCCGTGCCCGATGTGGTCGTTGTTGTCCGCGGTGGTGAAGTGTGCGGAGGTCACCCGGCCGGCGAGGTCCGGGTGAGTGTCGTCGACGCCCGTATCGAGCACGGCGACCGCCATGCCCTCGCCCTGGTAACCGGCGCGCCAGGCGGCCGGTGCACCGATCTGCGGGACGCTGTGGTCGAGGGTGACCTGGCGTTTGCCGTCCAGCCAGATGTTCTGCACGCCGCCACGCAACGTCGACGTGCCGGTGATCGCTTTCCACAGCGAGCCGATGCGCTTCTTGGGCGCGGTGACGGCCGCGCCGCCTACCGCTTTGAGGTCACGGGTCTTGCGGGCGCCGTTGCTGCTCAGGGTAGACGTCATCGCCGCTGCGTCCGCGCCGGTCGCGGTCCGCAGAATAAGCGGTACGGTCGCCTGTCTGGCGTCGTCGTACCCCAGCGAGATCAGCTCCGTCACGTCGAAGAGCCGCTGATCCACCCGCTGTGCGCGAATGAGCGCGGCGGCGTCGCTGGGGATCACCATCAGGCGCCCGCGCGCGGACGACAGAGCGAACGAAATATGCCGGCGCCCGGCGCCGGCCTGTACGGCCCCGGTGAGAGCGCCGGCACTGCCGACGGTCACACGGTCGCCGGTGATCAGGGTGACGGTGTACTTCCCGGTATCAGGGGCGGCAGGGGCAGCGCCGGCCGGAAGGGAGGTGGACAGGCTCAGGACCAGGAAGGCCGCAAGCCCACCGGCCATCAGCCGTCTTGTTCGGGACAGGATCATGACCCGTAGACGGCAATATTCCGGCAAGGGTTCACTGTGGACCGATTGCCGCCACACCCGAACAGGCCCGCTCTCACTCAAGAGGTCGTGATTAACTCAGACCCTGGCCGGCGCATCCCAGATCGGTGAACCTTCACCGGGCCGCGAGCGTCGTGTCTTCTGTGATCAACTCTCGTGATTTACGGCTGCACGCGCCGATCGTCCTTCTCGGCGACAGCAGGTGTTCCGTCGTACGTGACGGGGTGGTGGACATCGGCTATGACGGCAGGATCCGTTACGCAGGCCCGGTCCCGACCGCCCCTGTCTGGGATGGTGAGGTGCGCCGGGTGACGGGCATCCTGCTGCCCGGTTTGATCAACACCCACGCACACAGTGCTATGACAGCCCTGCGTGGCCGCGGTGGTGACCTTCCGCTGATCGACTGGCTCCAGCAGGCCATGTGGCCCGCCGAAGCACTGATGACGCCGGAGGACGCCCGGGCCGGCATGCTGCTCGGCTCCATCGAGATGCTTCGCGGCGGCGTTACCACTAGTTCGGAGATGTATTTCGCCATCGACGAGCATGCAGAAGCAGTCCTCGAGACCGGTGGGCGGGCGATCCTCGCCGAGGTCATCTTCGAGCTTCCCGGCGGGGAGGACTGGGGCGCCGCCGTCGAGCGGGTCAACAAACGCATCGACTACCTTGGTCTGCGTACTGGGCCCGATGAGCGCATCGAGTTCGGCTACGGCCCGCACTCCGCATACATGCTTCCGCCGCACGCGCTGGGCGTCATCGCCGGTCACGCCCGAGACCGTAAGGCGCTGGTCCACATGCACGTTGCCGAGTCGCCCGGCGAGGACGTGGAGCAGCGGTCCCGGTTCGGTTCGGTGCCGCGTCTACTGCAGGAAACCGGGCTACTGGACGCCCGGCTGGTGGCCGCCCATGCGGTGCATCTCTCGGACGCCGACATCGACCTCTTCGCCGCCAGCGGTACCGGAGTCGCGCATTGCCCGGCCTCGAACGCCAAGCTCGCCTCCGGCATCCTGCGCCTGAAGGCGCTGCGCAAGGCGGGTGTGCCGGTCGGGCTCGGCACCGATGGGCCGGCCAGCAACGACCGGCTCGACCTGCTGGACGAGGCGCGTACGGCGGCGCTTCTGGCCCGCGTGAGCACCTCCGACGCACGGACGGTGTCAGCGGCGGACGCTCTGCTGCTTGCCACCCGCTACGGGGCCGAGGCACTCGGTCGCAACGACATCGGCGCGCTCGAGGTGGGCCGCTGGGCCGACATCGTCCACATCGGCGTCGACACGCCCGCTTTCGCGACCGGACTCGACGTCGACGACGAGGAACTGCTCGGCAACCTGATCTGGTCGGCCGGCTCCCGGACCGTCCGAGACGTCTGGGTGGCCGGCGATCGGGTCGTCGCCGACGGGGGGTCGGTCCGCACCGACCGCCAGCGCGCCCAGGCACAGGTGGCAGCGAGCGCCGCACGCCTGCGGGTGCCGCCCGGTCCCGCCGGGCCGTAGGTTCTGAGGTCGGAGTCAGCACTGCATGACGTTACCTGCGAAGTCCGCTCGAAGCGTTGCGTAGTCTCGGCATACTCCCCGCACCCGTGGCCCGACCGTCTCGCGCCAAACCACTGGAGATTCAATGACCAGCCTCCAGATGCGTCTGGTCGCCGCTTATCTGCGATATCAGCGCAAGCCTCAAATGGCCACAGTCGAGCAGGCACGACGGCGGATGGCCCGGACTGCGACACCCGCCGCGCCACCGCTCCGGCTGCTGCGCGCACACCATGTGACCAGCCGCACGGTCAACGGCTTCACGTGCTGGACCGTGGCCCCGCGGGCGCCGTCGGCAACAGCCGTCATCTACCTCCACGGCGGCGCGTACATCGCGCCGATCTCACCCCAGCATTGGGACCTGATCGCGCGACTGGCCGATGCCGGGGTCCGCGTCGAGGTACCGCTCTATGGCCTGGCACCAGCCCACACCTATCGTGACGCGTACCCGCTGCTCATCCAGGTGTACCGAGAGCTTGTCGCCGGCTCGCAGCCGGTGCGGGTACGGATAGCCGGGGACTCCGCCGGTGGTGGGCTGGCACTCGGCTTCGCTCAGGAACTGCTGGAATCTGATCTGCCCGCTCCGGTCGGACTGGTACTGATCTCGCCGTGGCTGGATCTGACCCTGTCCGGTGACGGCGTTGCCGGCGTCGCCGCCTTCGACCCGTGGCTCACGCCGGCCGGGCTGATCGAGGCGGGCCGGGCGTGGGCAGGCGGCGATGACCCGAGCTTGTCCCGCCTCAGCCCGATCAACGGCACGCTCGCAGGGCTTCCGCCGACCGACATCTTCGTCGGCGATCGGGAGGTGATGTACCCCGACGTGATGCGGCTGCGCCGGCTGGCGGCCGAGGCAGGGTGGTCCGCCACCGTCACCGAGGCCCCGGGCGCCGTGCACGACTACCCCCTTGTTCCCGCCCCGGAAGGCCGGCGTGCCCGCAAACGAATCATAGAACTATTGTCGATCGGCCCACCGGAATAGGCAGCTATCAAAGCGGTTCGGCCAAAGTCGGCACACGAGAACGCTGCGAAAAGTCACCCCGTTACCGCGCATGATGGCCGGCGCGCGCTGGAATTGGCGGCTTCGCCCGCCGTGACCACCGAGTCAACGTCGATCGTTCCTCGCAGGTCAACACCAGTGGTGCAGCCGGGCGCGTGGTCCGTGACATCGCCCCACTTCAAACCCACTCATTGGACGGCTTTGAGACGCACCGCATTAGTGGAAGAACGGCGGCTATGGAGAGGATGAGGCTCGGCGGCGGGCGTCTTCGCTGGGGGACAGCCCGAAGAGGCGGCGATACCCACGGCTGAACTGGGAGGGGCTTTCGTAGCCGACGGTATGAGCTGCGGCGGCGATGTCGTCCGGGGCGGCCGCGAGGAGGATTCGGGCCCGTTGCAGGCGTAGTTGCTTCTGGTACTGCACCGGGCTCATGGTGGTGACTTCGCGGAAGTGGCGGTTGAGGGTCGGGACGCTCACGTCGATGTGGCGAGCCAGGTCGTCGGCGCGGATGGGTTGGTCGTAGCGGCTCTCGATCCAGCGGGTCGCGCGGCGCACGAGTGCGAAACGGTCGTCGGCGCGGCCGACCTGTCGCACCAGGGTGCCCAGGGGGCCGGTCAGCAGGCGCCAGTGGATCTCCCGTTCGAGGCCGGGGGAGAGAACCGGGAAGTCGCGGGGCCGTTCGACCAGATGCAGCAGGCGCAGCACCGCGTCGAGCAGGTCCTCGTCGGCCTTGGCCACGCCCAGTGCCGGGCCGACGAGGGGCTCCGCCTCGGGGGCCAGTTCGGCCACCAGGTCGGGGCGCAACGTGAGGCCCACCGCGAGGAACGGATCGGCGCGGGTGCAGTCCGGAGCTCCAACCTCCTGCGAGGTCAGCAGCACGCAGCCCGGAAGCCAGCTGCCACGCGGGGCCAGGGCCTCCAGCCGGGGAATCAGATCGCGCAACTCGGCCAGGGCGTCCTGAGTATGGCACCGGATCTGATCTTGCAACTCTGCTGCCAGCGGCTTTGATCGGATCGTACGTCGATCTGAGCGCATCGTTATAGGTGCGGCGATCGCACGGCCCGAGGATGGAGCGGTCCCCATCGGATGCCCCAACTCCAGGAGCAACCATGACCACTTTTCTCATCACCGGTGCCGGCAGCGGATTCGGCAAAGGCGTCGCTCTGAGGCTGGCCCAGCTCGGCCACAAGGTCATTGCCGGGGTCCAGATCTGGCCCCAGGTCTGGCAGTTGGGCCAGGAGGCCAAGGCCGCCGGGGTTCAGCTGGACGTCATCAAGCTGGACACCACGAACGAGCTCGACCGATCCCACGCCTTCAGCTACGACATCGACGTGCTGTTCAACAACGCGGGCATCATGTACGCCGGTCCGGCCACCGAGGTCCCCGAGTCGCTGTGGCGCGAATCGTTCGACGTCAATCTGTTTGCCGCCATCGGGATGACTCGCGGCTTCATGCCCGCCCTGGTCAAGAAGGGCGCGGGCAAGATCGTCTTCGTCTCCTCCATCGCGGGCTTCGGCAAGGTGCCGTTCCTGGCCCCCTACGCGGCGACCAAGCACGCCTTGGAGGCCTTCGCCGGCATCCTGCGTCAAGAGGTCAAGGACTACGGCATCACCGTCCAGACGGTGAACCCCGGCCCCTACCTGACCGGCTTCAACGACGTGGGCTTCGAGTCGATGTACCAGTGGTTCGACGCCGACACCGCGACCATCGCCGCCCCGCCCGCCTCCTCCGACGACCTCCCGATCACGCAGTACGAGCCGGAGCAGATGGTCACCGCGATGGTCGAGGTGCTGACCGGGAAGTCCAACGCCTACCGCACCATGCTGCCCGCCGAGGTCGAACAGCAGATCAGGGCCGACCAGGCCGCCGAGTGGAACGGCACCGTCTGAAGATCCACCACCCGCAAACCCGACTTCGCAGGAGCTTCCCCATGACCGATCTCAGCCTCGACCGTGCCCGCGGCATCCTCGATGCCGCCCTCACCGCTGCCCATGACGCCGAGGTGTCCTTCAGCATCGCCGTTGTCGACGCCGGCGGACACCTCAAAGCCTTCCTCTCCCAGGACGGCGCCCCGCTGGCCAGCATCGACATCGCCCTCAGGAAAGCCCGCACCGCGCAACTGTTCAAGACGCCCACGGGCACCCTGGGCCAGTACTCCCAACCTGGCGGAGCGCTCTACAACATCGAACTCACCAACGGCGGTCTGGTGACCTTCCCCGGCGGTGTCCCCCTCATGGCCGGCACCACGCTACTGGGGGCCATCGGTGTCAGCGGCGGCCTCAACGAGCAGGACCTGAGTATCGCCACCGCCGGAGCAGCAGCCCTCTGAGCAACCGGCCGCCCCTGTCACCGCGCCTTGGTGTACTCCCACGAGGTGGCTGACCAGTCGGGCTTGGTACCAGAAGGTGCCAGGCCCGACTGCACCCGAATCACCCTGAAACTACCGTCACGAGGCACCCGCGACCGAGGGCCGGACCGGACACCCGCTCGTGTCGGCGATGAACCACGTACTGGAGCGATTCATCATCGGGTCAGGTTGCCGGCGAGGACTCGCCACATCACCGCCGGTTTGAACAATGAGGAGGGCGGTTGCAGCAAACCGGAGACCGCGTCGAAATCTCGGGCCAGGGATTCGTCTTTCTGACTGGCCGCGTGCAACCGGCTCATGTAGGCGCCGATGACCCGCTCGGCGAGTGGCTGTGGCTGACCGAGCTGGGCGCGGTCGGCGGAGCCGACCATCTGCCACACCGGGTCGATCACCTTGGCGGCGGCGGTGAAGTAGCGGCGGCTCAGGTCCTGCGGCCCGGCCGTCAAGGCGTCACGCAGAGCAAGGGCCTCGAGCGCGGCGACGGTCATGCCTTGACCGTATTGCGGATTGAAGCTGCACATTCCGTCGCCGATGACGAGCAGACCCTCGGGGAATCGGTGCAGCTTCTCGTAGTGACGGCGGCGCCCGGCGGGGAAGTGGTGCCGGCGGGGTTCGTCCAGCCACTCGGCTTCGCTGAGCGCCTTGGTGACGAATCCCGGAGCGATACTGGCTGCGAAAGCCTGGAAGTCCTTCAGATCCGCAGGCGGGTGGTCATCTGCGTAACCTCCGAGCGTCACCATGTGACGGTTGTCTTCGTGCTCGAAAAGACCCAAGATCCGGGGCTGGCCCGGCCCCGGGAGGATCAGGACCAGTCTCCGTCCGTCGAGCGCGCCCGGCCGTAGTCGCATGCTCCGGCTCATGTAGGCGAGGTCGATGGCGGATTCTGTCTCTGGGGGAGTCGGATAGCCGAGTTCGCGCAGCCATACCGGAGTGCGTCCACCGCGACCGGTGGCGTCGACGACCAGATCAGCCGTCAGAGCCTGCTCGTCTTCGTCACGTGGCGCAATTTTGACACCGTTGATGCGATCCTCGGATGCCGCCACGGTGAGACCCAGAACCGGACAATCGTCCACCATGTCCACATTGGGTAAACGGCGTATCCGGTCCCGGATCTTGCTGTCCAGATACGGACGGCTCGGTTGCAGACCCGGTATTTTCTCCGATCCGCCGCGGTTGAGAACGGTTACGCCGAACTGCCTCCAGATTTCGGTGCCGTGCTGAGGCCGCGGCACGCCATCGGCGGCCATCTTGTCGCTCAGTGTCGGGAAGAGCTCGTCCAGGATCTGCACCCCTCGGGGTAACAGCGCATGTCCATGCCGATCCTGCGGCACGCCCTTCCGGCTCTCTGCATCGTCCGGGAGTTGATCACGTTCGACGACGGTGACCTTGTCGAAGTGGTCGGAGAGCACTCGCGCGGCGAGCAACCCAGCAATGCTGGCTCCGAGGACGACGGCGTGACGGCCAGAACCACTCATTGATCAACACCTCCGGTTTCTGATCAGCCCTGAAGACGGCAAATACCAGGAAAAGGTTCATGCCACAGCAATCGCCGGTCGGTCAGCATTGGCGCTGCCGCGATCTACTCGGCTACGACGGCGTAGAGGTGGCCGACCCTCGCGCGATCGAGCCGGGCACGGAGGGCGCCCGGCAGCCTGCTCGAACCTGTGCGCCTGCCTGGCGGCCCGGACGGAGAACGTACAACGCCGACGCGGCCGTCGACATGATGGTGTCCTCGCCTCGCGGGCAGCATGGAGAGGACGTAGCCGAGGATTTCGGCGTCGGTGATCTCGGGCTCGTCGTCCAACGGTTTCACGTTTATCTTCATGAAGGTCGACCTGGGCGGCGATCAAATCGGGTGTGGAACACGACAGCCAGATCGGTTGGGGTTCTGCCCGGACGAGGTGCAGTCGACGGTCAGCCAAGCGAGGGTGCCCTCGAATATCGGCAGTGAACCGACGAGCGCAGCTGACGAACCATCGGCCAGGGCCGGCTGCTTTGCCAACGTTGGAAATCAATGGGACGGAAACCTTCCCACTACATTGACTGACATCTATGGTCAGGTCATGGCCTCGCGACGGGACTTCCTCAGGACGGCCGGACTCGCGGTGGGTGGCGCCGCGGCCGGAAAGACGTTGTCGGTCCAGGCCGCGGAGAGCCTCGCGGACTACGCGAGCCACACCGCGGACGGCCGCACGGTGACGGTGACCAGCACCAGCGGGCAGCGCCTGCGGATCACCGCGTACGGGGGTCACATCGTACGGGTGCGCTACGCCCGAGCCGGCGAAACCTTTTTCGCCGACACGCGCTACGAAATGGTCGATCCGGCCGCCCACGCCGGAATGGGCGGCTCGCTGACGGTCGCCGACAGCGCCGACGCCCTGACCATCAGCACGGTCCCGGCCGACGGCATCACGGTCGTGGTGGGCAAGAGCCCGCTGCGGATCGTCTTCTACCGCAAGGATGACGGCGCCCGGTTGGCCGGCGAGGACGCGACGCACAGCATGGCCTGGGACGGGACGAACCACAGTATCGTCCGCCAGAGCTTCACGGCGCCGGCCCCGGGCGAACGGTTCGTCAAGGCGGGGCACGGCTTCATGGGCCGGGCGCCGCGGGTCGACCGGACCGGCGAGATCGTCGCGCACAACTACGGGCTCGCCGGCGACCGCAGCCAGCAGTCGCCGGCCATTGTGCAGCTCTACCTGTCGTCGCGCGGCTATGCGGTCTTCGTCAACACCACCTTCGACACCACGTTCAACTTCGGCAGCGGCGGCCTGTACGAGTTCTCGGCCGACGAGCACAACACCCCAGGCGTACGCCCCCAGATGGACTACTTCGTCATCCAGGGCCCACGCTTCGCGCAGCTGCTCGACCGCTACACCCAGCTCACCGGTCGGCCCCGCCTCCCGCAGCTCGGAATCTTCGGTCTGCAGATGTCGGACAAGAACTTTCCCGGCGTGAGCGACCAGAACTGGTGGGTGAACAAGATTACCGAGCACCGCGCGAAGGGGTTCCCGCTCGACCTGCAGGTGCACGACAACCGTTGGCGCGCGGGCAGCGGCGGCTGGAACGGCTCGTGGTTCGAGTTCGACCCCGGCCGCTGGCCCGACCCGGCCGCGTTCAAGCGGTGGGCCGACGAGCACGGGATCAGCACGTCGCTCGACTACAACCGCAACAACTCATACCTGATGGCGGGCTGGGTTCCGGGTCCGCCGCCCGGTTACAGCTTCCAGCCCGCGGATATCACTGGCGTATCCGAAAACAACTCCGTGCCCGACTGGTCGAATCCGGCCACCCGGGCCTGGGTGTGGAACGTGTTCTGGACCAAAGCGCTGAACCCGGCGCTCGGCTTCCCGGGCGACGCGTTGTGGCTCGACGAGCCGGACGAGTTGGGGCCCATTCCGTACGCCGCTCTGGCCGCCAACGGTATGCGCTGGTCCGAACTGCGCAACGCCTATTTCCTGTACCTGGCCAAGGCGGTCGGACAGGAGGGGTGGGACCGCCACATCGGGCCGGGCCGGCGCCCCTTCATCTTCAGCCGCGGGGCGACGGCCGGACAGCAACGCCATGGGCACCTGTGGACCGGGGACACCCAGTCCACGTACGGGGAAATGCAGCAACAGATCCGGGGCATGCTCAACGCCGGTCTGGGCGGATTTCCGTACGCCAATGTCGACGGCGGCGGGCACAACGGCAACCCCATCCCGCCCGACATGTACCGCAACTGGGTCGCGGCCTGGGGCGCCCTCTCGCCCATCTGGCGGCCGCACGGCTATGGCGACACGGCCACGCTGGGCCAGCGGGCATCGCGCTGGCCGACCGACCAGCCGGCCGCCGAGAGCAGCGACTTCCTGCGCTACGGCCGGCTCCGTTACACCCTATTGCCGTACGTCTATTCGATCGCCCACGCCGCGCGCGCCACCGGCATGCCGATGGCCCGGGCCATGGTGGTCGACCACCAGGACAACCCGCTGGCCTACGCCCACGACCAGCAGTACCTGTGGGGCCCGTCGATCCTGGTCATGCCGGTGACGACCGGAGTGTCGGGCGCTGTCCAGCCGGTGTGGTTGCCGGCCGGCCGCACCTGGTACAACTTCTGGAGCGAGGCCAAGTCGGCCGGCTCGGACACCGCCGACAAGCAGTACGTGACCCGTCCCGGCGAGATCATCATGTACGTCGCGGCGGGCGCGATCCTGCCACGCTACCGGTACGCCCAGAGCACCAAGTTCCTCGACAAGACACACCTGGAATTGGACGTCTACACCGGTCAGGACGGCGCTTTCGACCTGTACGAAGACGACGGAGTCACCGAGGCGACGGCAGCCGCCATCACCAGCCTCACGCTTACCCAGGCCACGCTCACCGTGACCGTCGACCACCCCCGGGGGACCTACGCGGGCGCGCCCACCGAACGGCGTTACGTGGTGCGCTACCACGGCCTCTCGGCCCCGGTCGGGATGAGCATCGACGGCCGTCCCGCGCTGGCCGCGTACACCGGCGAGACCGCGGCCGTGCTGGCCGGCAGTGGCCAGGCCTGGGACGCCAACCGCAAGATCCTGTCCGTGGTCACCCCGCCGATCGCCGTGTCGGCCGGCGGCGGCATCGCGGCCACGATCCGGCCCAGCGGGGCCGCGTTCCCCGCGGTCACCGGCCCGAACGTCCACGCCGCCGAGGATGCGGCCCTGACCGGCGTCGCGATAGGCACCCAGTACGCCGGCTACACGGGCAACGGCTACGCCGACTACACGAACGCCACCGGCGACCACATCGAATGGACCGTGACGGTGCCGACCGCCGCGACCTACACGTTGTCGTTCCGCTACGCCAACGGCGCCACCGCCGGCCGCCCGCTGGCCGTCACCGTCAACGGCACGGCCGTCGCCACGGCCCAGCCCTTCCCGCCGACCGGCGGCTGGGCGGTGTGGCGAGCCAGCACCCTGACGGCGAACCTGCCGGCTGGCACAGTCCAGATCCGCGCCACGGCCACGGGCGCGAGCGGCCCCAACATGGACTGCCTCACGCTCACGGGCCTCGCCTCCTGATCTTGGACGTTTGAACCTACCGCCCTGGCCGCGTAACCCCCGAAGGACTCACGCCTGGACCACTTAGACCGCGGTGTCGATGAGGCGGCGCTGGGGCAAACGGGTGTGATGAACGAGATAGTGAGTGAGCGCTGGCTGGCCGAGGCGGTCGATCTGCTGGTGCGGTGGGTCGAGTTGGCCGGTGCGGTCATCATCTTCGCCGGGGCGATGGTGGCGTTCGTCCGGTTCGTGGTCGTCGGCTTGCGGACGCGCCGGACGCAGAGTTTCGTGCCGGTGAGGCTGGGCCTGGGTCGGTTTCTCGCGCTTGGTTTGGAATTCCAGCTCGCCTCGGACATCCTCCGGACTGCGATCGCGCCGACGCTGCGGGAGATCGCGGAGCTGGCCGCCGTCGCCGCGATCCGTACCGCGCTGAACTACTTCCTCGCCCGGGAGATCAAGGAAGAGCGGGCCGAACTCGCTCGAGCGCGCAGCAGAAGCGACGGCCCCGACCCGGCGGACACCTCTCCAGCGGGGCCGCTGCGGTGAGCACGCTGATGTCCTACGCCGCGCTGATCTGCGTGGTGGCCGGCCTTGGGGCTGGGCTGATCGCCTTGCTGGCCGTCGGCGACCCACGTCTGGCTTTGCGAACCGCTCTCGATCTGTGGCTGGCCGCAGGCCTGCTGCGTCTGGTCCTGCCGCCGTCGTGGCAATCGCTGCTGGCCGCGGCCGCGATCGTCGCCATCCGCCAGCTCGTCACACGGACGCTCCATGTCGGCACCAGCGATGAAGCGGCGAACACACCGCACCGCCTGGGCCGGTGATGTCGCCTCTTCCTGCTTTCCGTTAACGCCCAGCGTCCGGCCCAAGCCGACATATGCCTCGGCGAACGGTCGAGCGAGATGAGGTGGACCACATCGCCTATTAGTTCATCGCGATGATGTAGCACCCGTACGGCACCACCCGACTGGTCCGGCACGCCAGACGGGGCGCCCACCATGCATTGCGGGTGGCCAGCGGGGTTGGTGTGGTCGTGACTACCTGGATGAGAACGGGGGTGGTACAAGTTGGCCCCGGCCGGGATACGCGAGTCTGTCTAGCATTTTGCCTATGAGTAACGCTGTGGTGGAGCGCTTGATTGGCGCGTTGAACAAGCACGATCTCGACGGGGTGGCAGCCTGCTTCGGACCGGATTTTTCGGGTGAGTGGCCGGCGCATCCGGGCCGGGACTTCCTCGGGCCGGAGCAGGTACGACGAAACTGGGAAATGATTTTTAAGACGTCGCCGGAGATCACGGTGGCGATGACGCACGCGGTCGAGGTGGGGGACGAGGTATGGGGCGAATGGCACTACACCAATGCGGCCGGGCAGGACCTGAAGGGTGTCATCATCATTACGGTTCGTAACGGTCTGATCCGGCGGTCGCGGTTCTACATGGAGCCGATCGACGCGGCAGACACGGCTGTTCCGGGTGGGCCACGACTCGCCCGGTAGTGACATGATCGTGCCGTGCGGCGGGGATGGCGATTTCGGGACTTTACTGCGGACACTCCGCGACCGGCTCACTCCGCATGAGGCCGGGGTGCGGGCGTCGCTACCCTCCGTGCGGCGCGTGCCCGGCCTGCGGCGTGACGAGCTGGCCGGCATCGTGGGTGTTTCGGAGGAGCACCTGAAGCGGTTGGAGCAGGGTCGGCGGCGGCCGTCACCGGACGTGGTCGACGCGCTCGCCCGGGCCCTACGGCTCACCAGGTCTGAGCACGACCGGCTGCGCTTGTCGGCCGGGTTCGCCGCCTCGCCGGAGCCGAATGGCCTGGTTCCCCGTGAGATCACCGAGACGGCCCGCCGGATGCTGGATCGCCTGACCGAGGTCGCGGTTTGTGTCTGCGACGCGACGTGGACCGTGCTGGCGGCGAATAAGCTCTGGCACTCGGATGTGTGCACGGTGCCGGACGCGGGTCGCGGGCGCAACGTGGTGTGGCGCGCATTCACGGAGGCCGGCCCTTCGGTCTTCGAAGCCCCCGAGCGGCTGGACGGATTTCGCGCCACCGTCGTCGGCGAACTGCGTGAGGCGGCCTATCGCTACCCGGCCGACGCGGAGCTGTCGTCGATGATCGCCGATCTGCGCGCGTTCAGCCCGGAGTTCGCCTTGCTGTGGGACGCGCCGCCGACTCCGGGCGGGCATGCTGATCGGCTGCGGGTGCCGAGCCCGAACCATGGCCACCTGGACCTGGACCTGGACGTCCTGACGCTGAACCCCGGCGATCTGCGCGTCGTCTTCTATACCGCCCCCGCGTAACCGTCCCGGCTGGCCTGCACCGTCTCGAGAGCGCGACGGCCGGCAGCGCCGGGCCGAGCATGTGGGCGTGGCGAACAGCTTTCCCTGATGGCGTGCAGCTCCGGCGGACTGGCGTGGCACCGCAAGCTCGCGTTGATGCTCCGCAATCCTCGCATCACGCTCACCTTTCAAATCCGTGAGCACGGCCGGACGCGCGACCCTGGGCTGGTCCTGTTCCAAGGCACCGCGGAAGTGCCGCTGACGCCCGACCCGGCGATGGTGGACGCGCACTGGGAACGCGCCGCGCAGTTCGATTACACCCTGCCGCGTGGACTCTTCTGGGACTGGCTTCTTCGGGAATACCGCAATGAACGCGTCGCGATCACGCTTCGGGCTCACCGCGTCGCGCACTGGTCCCAGACTGACGGATCGGGACAACCGACGGTGACCGGTGAGCCCTGGCCGACCGACCCGCCACCGCCTCAGCAACCGCCGGGCGGTGGCACTGCTCCCCGCATCGACCAGCGACGCCTGGAGACGCTGCTACAGCCGCTGTCGCATCGATTGCTGTCTTATTGCGGCAGTGGCGGCTTCCCCGTGGTGCTCCCGGTCACGGTGCGGTCGATCGACGCGGACGGCATCCGGCTCCAGGCCCCTGAAGGCATGCTGCCACTAGGAGGCCGGCGCGCCGGCTTCACAGCCCACGCTTTCGAACCCGGCCTCCTCGGGCTGGCGAATCGTGTCCACACCGGTTGGCTCGAGGTCGGCGAGGACGGATCCGTCCTCTACGCCGCACACACAATCGGGGCTGTCGACACCGTCGAACCGCACCGTGACCCTCCTGGCCAGCGGCCTGCTGCAGAAGCGCGACCTGCGCCGGGCGCGCCGATCCGGTGCGTTGGCGAACTTGGCTCGGCTGAAGGCAGAGACTGCCGGTGCCGGAGAGGGCTGAACGACGCACGAGCAGCCCCCTTCGCCCGCCGGCCCGGCACGTTGGGCGTCTGTGATCGTGCGCTCAGACGCGGATCGAGGAAGCCGCTTCCGAGAGCTTGCCCGTCACCTCGTACTCGCCGATGAAGACGTTCTTGACGTCGGTCGGATCGTGGGAAGCGAAGGTACGGGCATCCCGCCAGAAGCGGTCGAGACCGTAGGAGTTGGCGGTGCTTCGAGCGCCGGTCAACTCGTGGACACCGGCCGCCGCACCCAGCCCCGCCTCGACGCAAGCGACCTTGGCCCGCAGGCAGTCGACGACGGACATGGTCTCCTCGCTCGCGTCAGCGACGGAGAACAGCAGCGCCCGCGACGCGGCGAGTCGGCTGGACGTCTCGCCGACGCGGCGCGGCAGGTGGGTGGCAGCTTCGGTTCCTGAGGAGTCCGTTCACGCTGAGTGCAATCGATCACGAAGCCAGTCGGAGTGCCAGATGCACGGATCTGCCGACGATAGTGCACTCGATTGTGCTGGCAGTCAGTAGGTCGCTGCTGCTGGAAGTTGAATGGGCACGGGTCGCGACAAGGCGCGAGGTCCAGAACGTGCGAGTTCAGCAGACCAAAGTAGGGATTCGTCCGGCGAAATTCCATGCCATGTATCGAGCAGCCACGCCCAACGGCTCGCTGTGCGACGGTGGAGAACCGGCCTAGCCGATCGGCTGAGCGTCTGCGGCCAGCCGGACCGCTGCGGCGACATCGGCGCGACCATCACGCCACAAATCGTCGGAGAGGGCGACCTCGACGCGGCTGTCGAAAGTCTTGTCATCGACGGTCTCTACCCAGTCTGCGAGGAGGTACAGGGCGGCTGGTGGGATGGTGAGGACATCGGCGGTAGTCAAACCGGCGGCGTCCCGGCGCAGGAAACCGCGAGCCTCGTCCGGGCCCAGTCGCAGGGTTCGACCAGTCGGCGCGAATCCGAGCCGGAGGAGCACGCTCCTCACCGCCTCATTCTCTTGGTGCACGTAGCCCATGACCGGTCGAGGTTCGGCGCAAAGCGCCTCGGCTACGGCAACTTTGAGGAGCACGGTGGCCAAACCGAAACCCCGAGCGATAGGGGCGAGGTGGAGCCCGCCCAACTCCCAGCGGGCAATCTCGTCGAGACCTTTGCCATCGGGCGCGAAATAACAAAGACCAACGAGTTCCGCGTCACGGTGCAGCGAGAGGAGTTGCCCCGCGTCGACAAGTTCGAAGAACTGGTTGCGCGCCATCGGCAGCACGAAGTCACCCAGGCTTGACGTGTGGAAGTCGTAAGCAGCGTCCCGCCCTGTAGGGGCAACACGTGCGATGAAGACTCCGTCAGTCACAGGTACCCCTTCTCGTTGGTCGTCCTTCGTCCGATGACAACGTCGGGGAGACCTGCTGAGTTCATCTCGTAACCGTGGCCGATCAGCCTCGGATGCTTCCCGCGTAATAGCCGGCCGACAACCCCAACCGCCGAGCGAGTTCCTTGATCGGCACACCCAGCCAGGTGCAACCGCCGGATTTCAGCCCACTCCTCCAACTTGATCGCCCCTCCAGAATCACGGAGGGGGCACTCCCAATCCGCCGCCAGAGGGTCAATCTCCAGCCGCCGTCGACAACTCACTTCTCGAGCGTCGTGGACCGCAACCGGACGGACCGTCCGAGGGCAGTTCAACCGCCCCGGAAAGCAGATCGGGCGGGTCTCGCCCGGCCGAGGTCAGCCGATTTCGTGCTGCCCAGCGGTGGCGAATCTTGCCATCTGAGGGTGACGCTTTCCAGACGATTGGGGCGAAACTGTTCGTACGTCATGCGCCGATGAACTCGCGCGAGCTGCGGCCCGTCCACGTGGGTGGCAGCGCGAACCCGATCGAGCGAGGAAGGACCTGACCATGGCCGACTACACAGAGGCCGAGGCCGTGTTACGGCGGCCGGTGGCCACCATCACGCCAGAGTTCAAGGCGAGGTCTCCCGTTGGGTTGGCCGAGCTGCGGGCTGGTGGTCCGGTCCGACGCGTACGGCTGGGAAGTGGTCTCGAGGCCTGGGCCGTGCTCTCGTACGACGAAGCGCGGACTGCGCTCACCCATCCGCACTTGCTGACGAACCCCGAGCCGGCGCTGGCGGTGCTGGACGCGGCCGGCTTCACCTTGCACAAGGTTGGTGCCGGATTCGGCGCCTCCATGCTGTACTCGGACCCGCCGAACCACACGCGGCTGCGTCGGCTGGTGGCTCCGACGTTCAGCGCCCGCCGCATCGATCTGCTCGCCGACCGGATCCAGATGATCGCCGATGAGCTGCTGGACACGATGGCCCGGCAGGACGAGGTGGACCTGGTCGAGGCGTACTGTGCGCCCCTGCCGATGACCGTGATCTGCGAACTTCTCGGTGTGCCGGTCGAGGATCGCGCCCAGTTCCGCGCCTGGTCGCAGGCGCTGGTCGGCATCCCTTCGCCCGAGCAGCGCGAGAACGGCCTGCTCTTCAACCGCTACCTGGCCGGCCTGGTCGAACGCAAGCGGGCCGAGCCGGCGGACGACCTGCTGTCCGACCTCATCGCCCAGCACAACCAGGAGGACGGGCAGCTCTCGCTGGCCGAACTGATCGCGATGGCCGCGCTGCTGGTCGTCGCCGGTCACGACACCACCGTCAACCTGCTCGGCAACGCCATGATGGCGCTGCTCCGGCAGCCCGAGCAGGCGGATCTGCTGCGCTCGCGGCCCGATCTGCTTGCCAGGGCGGTTGATGAGTTCCTGCGTCTTGACTCGTCGGTCGAGCAGTCCACCCTCCGGTTCGCGCAGGAGGACCTCGAACTCGGCGGGGTGCAGATCCGCCGCGGTGACCTGATCATCGCCTATCTGGGTGAGGCCAGCCGGGACGCGCCGCAGGACGATGACGCCGATCCGGCGAAGCTTGATGTGAACCGTGTCAACGCCCGGCACCTGGCCTTCGGGCACGGCATCCACCGCTGTGTCGGGGCGCCCTTGGCCCGGCTCGAGGCGAGCATCGCCATCGGCAGTCTCCTGCGCCGCTTCCCGCACCTGCAACCGGCGATCCCGCTGAGTGACGTGCCGTGGATCTTGGCCGGAATGATGCGCGGCCCGCAGCGACTTCCCGTCCGGCTCAAGGGCTAAGGACGGGCGTACAGCTCCTGCCTCCGTCAAGGGGCGTCGGGGAGACAGAACACCTTGAACGCCGTTACGCGTAGCACGCTGACCGCCGTGTCAGCCATGAGCGTCCTTTAATGACCCAACCGAGAGGCATTCTGATGTCGCATCACTTCGATACTCCGACCTCGATGGAAGACCCGCGTCTGAACCTGTGTGACTTCTACCTGTTCAGCGGGCGGCCGGGGTTCACTACCATGGCCATGGCGGTCAACCCCGAGGCCGACCTGGGCAAGGACGGGTTGTTCCGCGACGAAGGTGTCTACACCTTCCGGTTCGACACCGATGGTGACGGGGTCGAAGACGTGTCGTTCAAGGTCCGGTTCAGTGCGGCCACCCACGCCGACAACGGTGATCACGAGCAGGCGTTCACCGTTGTCCGGGCAGAGGCAAGCGCCTCACGCAGCGGGGTCGACGGCGACGAGGTCGTCAGCGGGCACACCTCGCATCTCGCCGGCAATGGTGAGGTACGGGCCTTCACCGGGCAGGCCCGCGATGCTTTCGCCGGTAATGCGGGCGGCAACGAGGCGTTCCTGGCCGCGATCGCGCAGGGCCGTTACCTGCCTGAGGCGTTCGACAGCCGGGAGGATTTCTTCGGTCCCCGGCAGGTTGCCGTCATCGTGCTCGAGGTGCCCCACAGCATGATCGGGTCCGGTCAGGTGCACGCCTGGGCCACCATCTCTCTGCACGGTCATGCCCCGGAACAGCAGGTGTCGCGATGGGGTCTGCCCCTGCTGACCCACCTGTACCTGACCACTGAAGAACAGCGTGAGGCCTACAACAGGACCTCTTCGGAGGCAGACGACAGCCCGATCACCACCCAGATCGGCGCCGCGATCCAGAACATCACGACCCTGGCCGGCACCACCGGTGATCCCGCGGCCTACGGCGAGCAGGTCCTCACCAGGTTCGGGGCACTCAACCTGCCCTACGAGATCGGGACACCGGCGGCGTTCACTCTTGCGGCGTTCAACGGCCGAGCACTGCGAGACAACGTCATGGACGTCATGCTGTCGCTGACGACGAACTCCCCGCTCGCCAACGGCTTCCACCCGGACCCGGACCGAATCTCGAACGACTTCCCCTACTTCGACGTCGTCACCCACGCCGGGCGAGGCATAGAATGACCGAACTGTCCTACCAGAACCTGCTTCTCGTATGCGCGGTCGGAGCTCTCGTCCCGTTGGCGCTCGGCCTGCTGCCCAGGCTGCGGATTCCCTCAGTGGTGGTGGAGATCGGGGCGGGCATCGTGATCGGCCCCGCGGTGCTGGGTTGGGTTGAGGCAGACACCCCCGTCGTCGTCCTGAGCTGGCTCGGGCTGACCTTCCTGCTCTTCCTGGCTGGGCTCGAGATCGAGCCGCAGCGTCTGAAGGGATCGCTCGGCCGAGCAGCCGGAATCGGCTACCTGTTCTCCTTGCTCCTGGCGGCCCCGCTGGCACTTGCGGTCGCAGCGCTCGGGTGGGTGGACGACCCCGCTCTCCTCGCGATCATCTTGTCTACCACCGCGCTCGGCCTGGTGGTGCCGGTCATCAAGGACTCGGGCACCACCTCCGGCCCGTTCGGGCAAGCGGTCATCGTCGGCGCGACTGTCGCCGACGTCGGAGCGATCCTCCTTCTCTCGGTCCTCTTCGGTGCCGAAGGCGGCCCAGGCACGCGCAGTGGTCTTCTCATTACCTTCGCGCTGGTGGTGGTGGTCCTGACAGCCGCGCTCGGTCTCAGCGCCCGCTGGACTTATCTGCAGCGGGTGATCGTGTCTCTCCAGGAGACAACCGCGCAGATCCGTGTGCGACTGGCCGTAGTGCTTCTGGTTGGTCTCACTGCCCTCGCATCCGGGTTCGGGCTCGAGACGATTCTTGGTGCCTTCGTCGCCGGTGTCGTCATCAGCGTGCTCGATCGGGAGGGTGGTCAGCACCCGCATTTCCGGCCGAAGCTAGAGGCGGTCGGTTTCGGGCTGCTGATCCCGATCTTCTATGTGACGACCGGCCTTCAGCTGGACATCAGCGGCCTCCTCTCCGACGGAGAGGCGCTGCTACGAGTTCCGGTCTTCCTGGTACTCATCCTTCTCGTACGTGGAATCCCGGCTGTCCTGTACCGACGCGAACTGGGGACGCGTCAGACGGCCGCCGCCGGCCTTCTCCAGGCAACCTCCCTGCCTTTCATTGTGGCCGCGACCCAGGTCGGCCTTGAACTGGATCTGATCGAACCGGCCACCGCTACGGGCCTCGTCAGTGCGGGCGTACTCTCAGTTGCCCTGTTCCCGGTCCTTGCCTTCACGATCCTGCGGACAGCCCCAGCCGAGAGCGACAACACCAGCCGCGAACACTCGCAGCTCAAGGTGGATTGAATCGGGGCTTCTCCCTGTCGACCATCCACCTGTATCGCTCCTTCCCGCTCAGCCGGGCGGACAACTCTTCGACTCTGGGATCACGATGAAAAGCGCTGCCGTTCCGCCGTCGCCGAGGATGCCGACACCCGGCGAGCGGTCCGGCGATGATGTGCTCCGGGCCCAGATCCTGGGCCAAGAGCACTGGAGTCTGTTCGCTACCAGAGGTGCCGTCTGGCAGGAAATCTTCAGCCGGACGGCAACCTTTCTCGCCATCCTGTCGGCTACGGTCGTAGCGCTCTCGCTGGTGGTGCAGGCAACCGGCTTCGGGCTGAACTTCCGCGTCATCGCGCTCCTGGTGCTGCCGCTGGTCCTGCTTCTCGGCACCGCGACATACATAAGGCTGATCGAGGCGGACATCGAAGATGCCTGGCTCGTGATCGGGATGAACCGCCTGCGGCACGCCTACGTCGAGCTCGTGCCCGGCATCGAGCGCTATCTGGTCATCGGCTTCTACGACGACGAAGCGAGCTTGCTGCAGACCTACAGCTTCCGCCGGCGCGTCGGAGCCACCCACCTTTTCGCCGGCTCACCAAACGTCGTAGGCATCGTGAACGCGGTCTTCAGCGGTGTGCTCGCAGTCATCGTCGGCCAGGCGCTCGGTCTGACCACCTGGCTGCAAATCGCTATCGGCGTCGTCGTGGCGCTCTCAGCGGGGGCTCTGATGGTTGCCATCTTCGTCCGGCGACTGCGCAAGTTCCCACCAGACCTGGTGCCGCAATTCCCGCGGCCCTCAGAAGACTGACTGCATTGGTGGTGCGTCGGCGGTCCAGCTGCATTCCCGGCGGGCGGACCGCCGTCTCGATCGCCGTGTAGTCGTGCTGACCATTACGACCGACCTGGAGGCCGGCTGATGAGTACCGAATTTGTGAAGGCGCGGCTCGATGCCTCGGCCAACGAGCGATTGATGGCGCTGGCCGAAGCCGGCGCAGCGGCGTTCGGTCACCAGGCATCCCTGGGGCTCGATGGCGGCGTGGCGCAGCTGGTACGGCTGCGTGTCGCACAGCTCAACCATTGCCCGTACTGCCTGACGGTCCACCAGGCTGCGGCGCATCGAGCCGGCATCGCGTTGCCCAAGATCAATGTTCTCACCGCATGGTGGGAGACCCAGCTCTTCACCGAAGCCGAAAAGGCAGCTCTGGCGTACGCCGAAGCACTTACCCTGGTCGCCCAATCCACCCGGCACCGGAGCTTCCAAGAGGTTCATGAGCGTCTTGCCGTGCACTTCAGTCAGGACGAAATTCTGGAACTCGCCGCAGTGGTCATCAACATGAACATCTGGACCCGCCTCAAGCTCGTGGAAGGGGCCATGCCGGTCGAGACCCCGTGACCATCGGGTGGACTTGCGGCGGGCCGCCGGCTGGCCGGATACGCGGTGACGCTGGTCGGTCGCGACGAGGGTCGCGGTGCCTCTGCGGCCGAGGAGGTCGGAGGCCGTTTCCTGCGCGTCGATCTGTCCGTGCTGAGCGAGGTCCGCGCCTTGGCAGCCCTGCTGGCTGCCGAAGGGGCGGTCGACCGGCTCGTCGCCAACGTCGGCGGGATGTGGGTGCGACCGTGGACGACGGCCGACGGCATCGACGGCGTGTTCGCTCTGAACCATCTGTCGCCGCTCGTCCTCACCGAGAACCTGCTCGGATCCCTGCCCGCCGTCAGCCGGGTCGTGGCTGTCACGTCGTCGTCGATCGCCACGATCCCGTGGAGCCGATTGTCTCTGCTTGCGACCGATCCGGGTTTGGAAGCCCGTTCCGGTCTGATCGTCGGCGCTGGGGGGATCCAACGCCGACCACTTGGTGGACCAGCTCACCCCGGCCCTGCGTGCGGCCGCGGCCAGTCTGACCGCCCGGACTCTGGCCGTCGCTCTGCGCTGAGCGGGTCGACCCGCCACCCCGTGCTGAGGGGCGCAGCTTGCTACGCGGCGGCGGCGTGAGCCGTCGTCGCGTAGTGCACGAAACGGGCGGTGGCGCGGGAGGACTCCTGCTTCCGCCAGACGAGCCGGATCGCGGCCGGGGCCAGCCCTTCGACCCGAAGGGCCACGACATCCGGCGGCATTCCGATGTGATCAAGGTGTGGCTTGGGCGGGAACGCTATCGCGGTGCCGAGGCGGACATGCGCCACCATCTTCAGAGGGTCGTTGACTTCCGGTCCGGCCACGGCGCTGGGTTCACCGGCCGTCTCTCCCAGCCAGTACGAGCGTTCGGGTCTGCTGCAGACTGGCACGGGCGACCGCTTGGCTGTCTCGAACGCTTGCGTGCGTCCTGCACGACCGCCGCAGCGAGCTGTCGCATCAGGTCGACCCACTGCTCAAAGCTTTCGCGAGTGGCGTGAACGGGGAAGACGACCAGCTCGACCGGGCCACTGGTCCTAGTGAGTTGCTTGAGCACCTTCGCGTTGCTCTCGTCGACGATTGCCGCCACGATCAGCGCGCGGAGGAGACCACTGCTGCCTCCTCCGCGCGCATACACCCATGCGACCAGAACTCGCGCCTCACGGGCGATATCGCCAACCTCCGTGCCGAATAACCATGTCGGACGAGAGGCCTAACGACGGCGTTGTGCACTGTCTCTCAATTGAACTGCACAGATGATCAATTCCTGGGTCTCGCAGCTGGGTATTTCTTGGTCGTTCGCATCTGTCCGGGCACGTACCTGGGGAAGGAGTCCGCCGTGCCGATCCCGAAGGCCGTCGAAATCGCGGTCGTGATGATCGATCATGTGGTCGGCCTCACGAACTCGTTCCGGACCCATGATGTGGACGCGCATGTCAGTGCCGCCGTAGGGCCGGCCCGGACCGCGAAACTGTTCGGCCTGCCGTCGCTGGTCGCGGCAGGAAGGACGCGGACCCATTCGAGTTGGAGAACCCCGTGCTGCGCGGGGCACTGGGCGACGCCGAGGTCATCGTGCAAGACAGGAACTTCAGCGCGTTCGACACTCCGGCGTTCGTCCAGGCGACGGGTCGCTGGGCCGCATTCGAGTACGGGTTGCCACGCGTAAGCATGTACGGATTACAAGTGCTAGCAACCTGAAACCGCCGGAACATCCAAGGAACCAAGGGAGAGAAGATGGGCAGAAATCGATGGCTGGCTGGCGCCGCTTCGGTGGTGTTGCTGGGGGCCGTGGCAACGGCGGCCTCCGCGAACGCCGAGACCGCCGCGCCGCTCGCGGCTCCGACCGCCACCGCCTCCACGCCGGTGTGGAACAACAACGATGTGATCAGACTGCAGAGTCGGGGAGGTGACCCGGCGCGACCGGGGACCGTCACGATCGGCTTTTACGGTCACGACTCTTTCAAGATTACCTCACCCGCAGGTGGCAGTGTTCTGCTCGACCCTTGGCAGAACGATTCCAGCGGTGCGTTCGGTACGTGGTTCACCAAGCAGTTTCCGCGCATCAATGTGGACCTGACGGTAACCACCCATTCGCACTTTGACCACAATGCTGTCAGTCGGCCCAACTCGCTCATGGTGATGGAACGCCCGGTCGGTTCCTATCGGCTGGCCGATGTGGCACTGACTGGGTTGGCCGATAAGCATCAGTGCCACGCCGAGGGCAAGGTCGACTGGGACGTTATCGGGCCGCAGCTCGGCATCGAGTTGTGCCCGCCGGATAATGATCCGGCGTTCGACAACACCATCCAGATCGTGCAGACCGGGGGACTGCGTATCGCGACCTGGGGTGACAATCGTGCGGTACCGTCGCCCGCCATCGACCGCGCTCTGCACGGATTGGATGTTCTCATCCTGCCGATCGACGATTCGGAGCACATCTTGACCTACGAAAAGGTCAATAAGATCATTGCCAAATATCGACCGAAGGCGGTGATCCCGGCGCACTATCTGATTCACGGTCTCACGACGGCCGAGTCCACTCTGGAGCCCGCTGAGGGTTGGATCGCGAAGCAGTCCAACGTTCAACGAGTTGCGGGTGGGGAGATTCGGCTCGCTCGGCGCGACCTGGCGGGAAACACGACGAAGGTCTACTATTTCGGAGATCGTTACTTGTCCGACTGATGGGCCGTGCTCATCTTGGTCGGCCTGTCCCGCCGGTCGCAGGGCCCGAAGCTCTCTAAACTGTGTGTGAGGCTGTAATGGTATTCTCTCGGTAGTCGCGACGGGAGCCGTCAGCTCATCACGCATTACTTCGATGATCCTGCCGTCCGCGAAGGCCCTCGCCACAATCTCCGCGAGTCTCACGTTTTCCGGTGAAACGAACATGCCAGTATAGCTATGGTCGTCAATCCATACGCTAGGCTTGGGGATTCAGCTCAGCGCCGCTTCCCTATTATGCTGCGGTCGATGTTTCCACTTGACCGGGGCGAATCGGATAATCATAGCGACGCGGGACTGGCTGATCGGATGTCGATCAGAGCGTTGACCAAGACGTTCCCGCTGGAGTTGGCGGGCGCGGTTGATTGACGAGGCTGAAGCGCGGAGCAGCAGAAACGAGGGCGACCAGCCGACCCCGCAGGAACCGCGGGGTCGGCTGGTCAGCATCTCTGACAGGAGTGGTCCCAGGGCCCCGGCAAAGTCGTGACGCCTTTGAACAGGGCAAGCTCGAAGCCAGCGTCTTGAAAGGCACGGGTCAGCGCGTCGGCTCGGCGTCCGTGTACCGCGCTCAGAATGGAAGCCGATGGCTTCATCGACATGTGCCTGATTGTCGGGCCCGCAGTGCAAGAAGAGCCCGGTGCCGGCCGGCGCTCGGCAATGCGGGCAGGGTGGGAGGATCTAGCCGTGTCCTTGGTCGGCCGAGCGCAGGAACTCGCCGCGGTACGTCGCTTGCTCGATCGCGCGGCGGCGGGCCTCGGCGGTCAGCTGATCGTGAGCGGGCCGCCAGGGTCGGGTAAGACCGCGATCGCCGACGTGGCGGCGACCGAGGCGCGAGCCCGCGGCCTTACCGTCACCCGGGCCTGGGACGCTTACGGCGAGAGCGGCGATTCCGGGCTGCTCGTACTGGACGATCTCGATCGGTTCGATCCGGACGCGCTGGCAGAGTTGCGGCGCCGGTCGCCGGCAGGACCCACTGCGGTACTAGTCACCGTCACCAAGCACCTGCCCGGCGTCGCCGTGCATCTGCGGCTGATGCCGCTGACCCCGGCCGAGCTGGCGGTGGTTCTACCGGGCCTGCCGCCGGAGGCGGTCCATGCGCTGTGGCTCGCCTCGGCGGGCTGGCCCGGGACGGCACTCGAGCTTGCCGCGGGCCTGCCCGACCCGCACGAGCACGACGTCCTGGTCGAGTTGGCGCTCGAGCCGCGTTACCGCATCGGCTGTCTGTCGCTCCACCACCCGCCCGAGCGCGTCGTAAACATGGTTTGCGGCCTCACCGGCAGCGTCGATGCTGACGATCAAGCGGCCTGAGGTGTCGTACACTTACTGTTTCGTACGCCCGTCAAAGTCCGTCTCGGAGATGATCCGACCAGCTTCATCAGACGAGTAGTGCCACTGATGGCCGGTAGCGTTCGTAACTGACTCCAGCCGCCCGTAGGTGTCGTAGACCTAGCCGGCGCCGTTGCGCGTATCGATCAGCTTCATCGACTTCCTTTGCCGTTATTCGTTTGCTCGTCGGACAATGTGACAGTGCGCAGGACGAAGACCCAAAGATCGATCGACTTTCCTCTGTTTTTGGGGTTATCCCTCGTCGAAAGCGCCGGGATCCGTTGGCTACGAAATCGTCAGCCAGGTAATTGACCGTCCGGGTGACCGCTCATGGCGCCTGACGGCTTGGTCGTCCCGACCCGCCCTCTGCATGGCCGGGGTGAGGTCGTCCTCCGTGGGGTGACCGAGCATGGCATGAGGGTCGCGGTTCACCACAGACCACGGCGAGCGACCAACAGGGGGCTGTTGGCTCTCAGCTCCTAGTGCCATGCGTCGTGCAGTATCACGATCGGTCAGCGTCGGCCGCTTCAGACTGTCCTGCCCTCAGGACGTCAGCACGCTTCGCCAGTTCATTGCTCGGCTGCGTCGAGGCAGCAGAGATACGCGCCGGCGCGGTCAGAGATCGACTCGATCATCGAGCGGCTGTTGTCAGTTGGAGGCCCGCGGTGATCGGGGCGGCTGCTTTGACGATCTCCAGAACCAGGCATGCCGGTGGTGGGTCGGCGGCCCTGCTCCCGGACGGCACGCCGGTGAGCCCGACCGCGAATGACTTGGATCTCCTGCCGCCTCGCGTGCAACCTGATCGGGGTTCCGCACGTGATTAACCGGACCGAAAGATGAGGGGTTCGAGATGAGCGAACGCGACGCGGCGTTTGCCGAGTACTTCGCGGCCAGATCCGGGATCATGCGGTCCACGGCGTTCCTGTTATGCGGCGACTGGCACCGAGCCGAGGACCTGGTGCAGATCGCGTTCACCAAGCTGTACGTGCACTGGAACGCGGTGGCCCGGCACGACAATCTCGACCCGTACGTACGCCGGACGCTGATACATGCGTTCATCGACGACGGCCGACGCCCGTGGTGGCGACGGGAACGTCCGCACGAGGTCATGCCCGAGCGGGAGGCCGCCTGCGACCTCGCCGACGACCGGCTCACGCTGGTGCACGCGCTTGCCAGGATTCCACCCCGGCAGCGGGCCGTGCTGATCCTGCGCTACTGGGAGGACCAGTCGGTCGAAGACACCGCGACGGCACTCGACTGTTCCACCGGCACGGTGAAATCCCAGGCCGCCCGCGGCCTGGACACCCTGCGCACCCTGCTTTCCACCCCCGTGAGCTGAGGACGACGCCATGCACGAAGACGATCTGCGAAATGCCCTGCGCACCACGATGACCATCGATCAGCCGCCGCCGATGACATCGGCCGACATCATCAGATCCGGAAAGAGGGCCGTACGCCGGCGGACGGCCATCGCGTCCGCTGCCGCGATCGCCGCCATCGCCGTGGCGGCGCCCACGGCGTACGCCCTGAACCAGGGCCCGCCAAATATCGGCACGGCCGGCATGCTGGACCCCGTCGCCCACGCTGGCCCACATTACGAGCAGGGCGTTAAGCTGCTCGATCTGGTCCTGGAGGACGTCCCGGCGGGCTTCACCGCCGCCGGGAACGGTCTGCCCGACGGCACCCCGACCCGGGGCCACCGGGCGACAGCCGAGGGTGATCCCGTCGGCACCTCGTGGCGCTACACCGCGCACACCATGATCACCGACAAGAACGGGAAGACGGGAAGCTTCCTGGTCGAGGTGCGCACGCCCGGCAACGGGCTGGACGGCGATCTGTGCACAGTCGCCCGTGCTTTCGGGAGCCCGGATGACACCTGCCGGCGGGTCTACGCCGGCGATTTCGAGACGGCGGTGGTCACCTCGAAGACCGTGCCGCGCGCCATGGACCAGTGGGCCGCTTCCCGGTACTACGACGGCACGATCGTGTTCGCCGCCCAGTCCAGGGGTAAGCTACCGAACCTCCCGATGTCCGCGCAGGAGCTGGGCGCGCGCGCCGCCGACGGGCGCTTTTACCTCGGCTGAGCCGTGGTCGAGGACCTACGACAAGTTAGCCGTCCGCTTCCAAGCCGTCTTGACCATCACCGTCATCAGCGAGTGGCTCTGACCGGCTTGTGAAACACGCCTTAGCTTGAGTTTTAACGTGCGGCCGGGTGGCATCGACCCCGGTTGATCATGAGGACAGCCCTTGATTGATCATTCTTCTTGTCTAGGGAAGAAAACCGAATCAAGGGCTGTCTGATGATCAGTGTGCCTGACGTCGATCCGGCTGGTGCTTTCGGGCGTCTGGCCGGGTTCCGGGCCGAGTTGCACCGTTGCCTGACCGCGCGTAGCGATGCGTTGTTCGAGCTGGTAGACGCCGTGTTGTGCGGGGACACGCCGGTGCGTTCGCTGGCCGAGCTGTCGTTGTCCGGCGCGCATCGGCGCGGTCACGGGTCGGTGTATGCGGGCCTGAACCGTGGCCGTATCGACATCGACCGGCTGCGCAGCGCGCTGGCCGTGGTCCCGGTGCCGCGGGCCGCGGACGGCCGGATCGTGCTGGCGGTGGACGTGACGTGCTGGCTACGTCCGGAGGCTCACACCAGCTCAAGTCGGGTGTTGTGTCACACCTACGGCCGGGCCAAGGACGCTCATATCGGAGTTCCTGGCTGGCCGTACTCGGTGGTGGTCGCGCTGGAAACGGGTCGTCACTCCTGGACCGCGCCGCTGGACGCCCGCCGGCTGCAACCAGGCGACGACGCCGCGACAGTGACCGCCGATCAATTACGCGATGTCGTGCAGCGCCTGATCGACGCCGGGCACTGGCAGCCCGGCCAAGCCGACATCTGGATCGTCGCGGATGCCGGCTACGACGGTCCGAGACTGGCTCTGCTGCTGCAGGACCTGCCGGTCGAAGTCGTGGTCCGGATGCGTTCGGACCGGGTTCTGCGCCGCGCCGCCCCCTTTCGCGAGCCGGGAACGATGGGCCGGCCGAAACGACACGGCGGCGAGTTCCTCTTCAGCGACTCCGCCAGCTGGGGCACTCCCGACACCAGCATCACCACCGACACCCGGCTTTACGGTGCTGCGACCGTCCTGGCCTGGCAACGCTTACATCCGCGGTTGACACACCGCACCGCCTGGATCGGCCATACCGGCACCCTGCCGGTCATCGAGGGCACCGTCATCCTGCTACGCGTTGAACGGCTGCCCTCGGGCGCGACCGCGAAACCGGTGTGGCTGTGGTCCTCGATCCCCGACGCCGACCCAGTCACCGTTGACCTGCTCTGGCAGGCGTTCCTACGCCGTTTCGACATCGAGCACACCTTCCGCATGCTCAAGCAAACCCTCGGCTGGACCAGCCCGAAACTTCGCGACCCGGCCGCCGCCGACCGCTGGACCTGGCTCCTGCTGGCCGCCTACACCCAGCTCCGGCTGGCCCGGACACTGGTCGCTGACCTACGCCGGCCCTGGGAACGGCCCGCCCTGCCACACCGGCTCACCCCGGCCCGCATCCGGCGAGGGTTTCGGCACCTGCACGCCCAGACAGGCACTCCCGCCAGCGCACCGAAACCCTCCCGACCAGGCCCCGGACGACCACCCGGGCGACGCAACAACCGGCCAGCCACCCGCCACGACGTCCACATCGCTACCAGAAGCGATCGCCCTAACAGCACCACCAGACACAAGCCCTCAGCCGCTCCACGACCACGCCGCATAGGTTAAAACTCAAGTTAGCTTGAGTTTCAACGTGTGGCTGGGTGGTATCGACCCCGGTTGATCATTAGGACAGCCCTTGATTGATCATCTTCTTGTCTAGGGAAGAAAACCGAATCAAGGGCTGTCTGATGATCCTGAGAGAAGACCTCGACCACCCCGCGGCCTCGCCGCACGGGGTGAAACTCAAGCTAGTTCTGGATCCGCGGCGGGGGTTTTGAGCCCGAGCGGAGAACCTGCTCAGGCGATGACGGTATGTGCCGAACAGGCTTTCGTGGCGTTCGTGCGGCGGCTGCGGCTGCGAAGTAGGCTGACGGTCAGTTTCGCCCTGGTGATGACTTTGCTCGGCGTGGTCGTGCTAATCGGTGTGGTCGCGCTCGGCCGGCAGTCCGGGTCCGCCGAAAAGCTGCGCGTGCTGCAGTCCATGGTGAGCCAGGTGGCCGAGCAGAGGTTCTACGTCGGGGACATTTCGGGCTGGCAGGTCGCCTACGCCTGGGATGCCTACCGGCTGGGGCCCGTACAGGCCGTACAGCCCACGTCGGGCAACCGTGAGGGCTTCCTCGCCTCCAAGGGCAAGTTCGAGGCCCTGCTCGATGTGACCCGCACCGATGTCATGACCCCCGGCGAGAGGCAGACCTTCGACCAGCTGCGCGCCGCCTGGACCGGTTACTTCGAGGTGGATGACCGGGCCGCGGCCGCCTTCTCACGCAAGGACATGGCGGCCGCCAGCAATCTGATCCTGGGTCCCGGGTACGACATCTTCGGTCAGATCACCCAGCTCACCGACAAGCTCATGCAGTCGGTTACCGTGCGCGCCGAGGCGACCGTGGACGAGGCGCAGACGAGCGCGGCGTCGGCCCGCACCACGATCGTGGTCGGCTTCGTGCTGGCGGTGTTGGCGGCCGTGCTGCTGGTGCTGCTGGTGACCCGGAGCGTCGTCAAGCCCCTCTCGGCCGGGGTGGTCGCCCTCCGTGGTCTCGCCGCCGGTGACCTTTCCGTACGCGTGGGAGACGCCGCCGGTGACGAGGTCGGCGACATGACGCGCGCCATGGACACCGCCGCCGAGGCCCTGCGCCGGACCGTGACGGGCATCAACGACGACGCCCGCGAGCTGGCGGCCGCTGCCGACACCCTGTGCCGGGTCAGCAGCCGGATCGACGGTGCCGTGCAGAACGCTTATGAGCAGGCCGACCTGGTCGCCGGTACGGCCGGCGGGGTCAGCGGCAACGTGCAGACGGTCGCCGCCGGCGCCGAGCAGATGGGCGCCTCCATCTCCGAGATCTCCCGCAACGCCGCCGACGCGGCCGGGGTGGCCACCTCCGCGGTCACGGCCGCCCGCGACACCAGCGTCACCATCAACCGCCTGGGGGAGTCGTCGGCCGAGATCGGCAGCGTCATCGGCACTATCCAGGCGATCGCCGCGCAGACCAACCTGCTGGCCCTGAACGCCACCATCGAGGCCGCGCGGGCCGGTGAGCTCGGCAAGGGCTTCGCCGTGGTGGCCTCCGAGGTCAAGGATCTGGCCCAGGAGACGGCCCGCGCCACCGAGGAGATCTCGCAGCGCATCAACGCCATCCAGGCCGACACGGGCGACGCCGTGGCCGCCATCGACGGCATCAGCCAGATCATCCAGCAGATCAGCGACTACCAAACCACGATCGCCTCCGCCGTGGAGGAGCAGAGTGCCACCACCGCCGAGATGAACCGGGGAGTGAGCCAGGCCGCCGAGGGCGCCACCAGCATCGCTCAGGGCATCTCGAGCGTGGCCCGCAGCACAGCTTCCTCCCGGGACGCCGTGACCGAGGCAACCCAGGTCACCGACAACGTGAACACGCTGGCCGAGCGCCTGCGAACCGCGGTGGGCCGCTTCACGACATAGCCGCAGTTGTCCGCGGGCTGTTCGGCACCGTGTCAGGGCATGGAAGAACAGCGCCGGGACCGTTGCTCGCACCCGCCGAAGTTGCCCCGGGCATACGTGAACCGGGGCAGCTTCTCCCGTCTGAAGGGCGTCCCTTGTCTCCGGCTTCACCCGATGATGCGGAGTGCAGTCCATCAACATGGATCGCCCATGAATGAGATCAGTGCGCGCCAAAAGGCGTGCACCGACACTTTCCTTCTGGACGGGATCGACCATTTGACAAGCGTCATGGGAACGATCGGAGACGATGCCGAGCCCGATCTGCACGGAGAGGGCGGCGAGGTGGCCGAGCTGGAGCGGGAGATCGCCGACCTGTTGGGCAAACCAGCGGCGGTGTTCCTGCCCAGCGGGACAGGCACCTGGCCGAGACGGAGAAGCTGTGGGTCTGGCCGGGAGCACAGGCCGCTCCGTTGCCGGGTTACGTGACCACCGAGTTCGAAGTCGGTCGCGCGGCGCTCCGCCACACACCGGCATTCATCGCCGAGACGATCGCGAAGCTGGTCTGAAGGCCACGAACAGTACTGAGGCGCTCGCTGCTGTCTCCCGGGATGCCCACGCTCCCGGCCGGGTTCCCGAGGGCATGCTCGTGTTCGGCGGCGGGCAGTACAGCTTCAATCCTCCATCAGGCCAGGCATGACGGTGGCCGCGTTGGCGGGGCTCGTCCTGCGCGATGCGCTCGCGGCCGGGATACAGAATCTGGCCCGTCGTTACTTCGCGGCCGCCGCCAAGGTGGGTGAACCCGGTATGTCAGATGGGTGTGGCCGAGGTGGCGTCGGCCCGTGAACCAATCCCCAAGCCGAGCCGTCGTAGAAGACGTTGCATCGGCCAGTGCCGGGGCACACTGAGCCGAAGGAGACATCAGTCGTGACCATTGTGCTTGTTCACGGTGTCCCGGAGACATCCGCTGTCTGGGATCCTCTGGTCGACGAACTCACCGCGCTCGGTCATGGCGACGTCGTTCGCCTGTCGCCGCCGGGCTTCGGGGCGCCGCTGCCGGTCGATTTCGGTTGTACGGCCGGAGAATATCGCGACTGGCTCGTCGGAGAGCTGTCACGGATCGGGTCACCGGTCGATCTGGTGGGTCATGACTGGGGTGGAGGGCACGTCCTCGGGGCCGCCGTGCAACGACCGGACCTGCTGCGCAGCTGGGCCATCGACGTGATCGGGCTTTTCGAACCGGATTATGTCTGGCACGACCTCGCCCAGGCTTGGCAGAGGCCGGGCGACGGAGAACGACAGATCGAGCGGGTGTTCGGCGGCAGTCCGGCCGACCGTGCCCAGCGGATGGTTCGTTCCGGCGTGTCCGAGCCCGCAGCCGGTGCAATGGCGATGGAGCAGGGCGAGGAGATGGGGCGCGCAATTCTGGCCCTCTATCGGTCGGCTGGCCAACGGATGCTGGCGGAGCTCAGCCGTGACTTGCCCAAAGCGGCCGCTCGGCCAGGTCTGGCTGTCATTCCGACCGAGGATTCGTTCGTCGGCACGGTGGCGGCTCGAGTCCGGGGAGCGCAGCGAGCGGGCGCGGTGGTTGAGATGCTCGAAGGCCGGGGTCACTGGTGGATGCTTGAGGACCCGAAGCAAGGAGCGCTCGCACTGAGTGCGTTCTGGAGATATGTGAAGGACCAACCCGCAGCTGCCTGACCGCGGTGCACCAAATCGTAGTTTCATCCGTCGTGGTCTAGGGCGCCGACCGGTGCCCTTGTCGCTGCGAAGAGGACCGTAGGTGAGCTCAGTCAACCGATAGACCACCACGGCTCTTCCGACCGGTTCATCAGCAGCCGTGGGGACGGAGATTGAGGACCGGAGAGAGGAAACTCGCGTGCGAGTAGAGACTGACTACCTCGTGATCGGAGCCGGCGCCTCAGGCATGGCCTTTGCCGACGCTCTGGTGACCCACAGCGACGCGGACGTCGTCATTGTCGACCGTCGTCATCGCCCCGGCGGCCACTGGAACGACGCCTACCCGTTCGTTCGCCTGCACGCCCCGTCGGCCTATTACGGCGTCAACTCGATGCCGTTGGGAAACGACACCATCGATCGGGACGGGCCCAACGCCGGCCTTTATGAGTTGGCCACCGGCGCGGCGATCTGCGACTACTACACCCGGGTGCTCGACGAACGGCTGATCCCATCCGGGCGAGTGCGGTTCCTGGGAATGCACGATTACCGCACGAACGACACGGGAGTCAACCGGGTCGTCTCCCGTCTCACCGGCGCAACCAGCGACATCACGGTCAACCGCAAGGTGGTGGAAGCGAACTATCTGCAGTCCGATGTGCCCGCCACCCACACTCCGACCTTCACGGCCGACCCCGGCGTGCACGTGGTGCCGATCAACGAGCTGGCCAACCAGCGGGAGCACAGCGCTGGATACACGATCATCGGGGCCGGCAAGACCGCCATGGACGCCTGCATCTGGCTGCTCCGTAACGGTGTCGACCCCGGCCGCCTGCGCTGGATCCGTCCGCGCGATGCTTGGCTGGTCGACCGCGCGAGCCTCCAGCCGCTGGATCTGGTCTCGTCGATCGTGGACGGAGCGTCGCGTGACTTCCGGGCCTTGGCCGGCGCGACCTCGGTCGACGACCTGTTCCGGCGGCTGGAGCAGGACGGGCGTCTGCTTCGCCTGGACCCGGACGTCACGCCGACGATGTATCACTGCGCCACCGTGTCCCGGCAGGAACTGACCGAGCTGCGGCGCATCGAGGACGTGGTCCGTCTCGGGCGGGTTCAGCACATCGGGTCGGACCGGGTGACGCTGGATGGAGGGTCGATCCCGCACGACCCGAGTCACCTGTATGTGGATTGCAGCGCTTCGGGCCTGCGGCGGCCTCGCCCGAGGCCGATCTTCGAGCCCGGCCGGATCACGCTGCAGCAAGTACGGACCTGTCAGCCGGTCTTCAACGCAGCCCTGGTCGCCTATGTGGAGGCTACCCGGCGCGACGATCCGGCCAAGAATGCCCTTTGCCCGGTGAACCCGTACCCCGACAACGCGCTGGACTGGCTTCGGTCCATGGCCGTCAGCGTGGCAGCAGCGGCCGCCTGGTCGGCCGAGCCGGACCTGAAGTACTGGCTCGCCAACTCGCGCCTCAACTTCCTCCGCGGAGCGTCCGAGCGCGCTGACGAACCCGCGATGCAGGAGGCTGCTCAAAGGAGTCGCGAGTTCGCCCAGCTCGCGATGAAGCGCCTGCGCGAGCTGATCCCCGTCCGGCTCTGAAGCGGCCGCCCGTTCAGCGAGGGAAATCCAGTGCGCGCCCGGACCGTCAGCAGTTCTCCGGCGTTCACTGTCAAGGCCGTGAGGTCATCGCGGGAGACTCGTCCTCGTGCGGTGACTGTTCCCGCGCGACCGCACGCAGGTGCACATTGGTCGGAACGACAGCGAAGGCGAACCGCTCGCGAACCTCGCCGGCCGTGCGGTCCAGGTTGAAGTCGAAAGATCGGGCGAGCACCGAGGTGACCATGGCCGCCTCGATCAGAGCGAGGTTCCGGCCGGGACAGAAACGCGGGCCGCTGCCGAACGGCACGAACGGCAACGCCTCCGGCGGGAGAGAACCCTCGAGCCAGCGTTCGGGGCGGAACCGGTCGGGGTCGGGGAAACGGGTGGTGTCACGGCGGGCCCCGTAGTTGGTGAGGAGGTAGATCGGCTGGCCCGCCGGTACGGCCAGGGAGCGGCCGTCGCTACCGGTGAGGGTGAGGTCCTGGGTGGGCTCGACCACGAGAGCGGGGACGACCGGCTGGACCCGCAGGACCTCGTTGATCACCGCGGTGGCGTATTCGAGACGGCCGACCGTGGCCGGGTCACCGGGCAACCTTCGGTCACCGAAGACCCGGTCGGCCTCGGCGCGGACCTTCGCATGGATCGCGGGGTGCTCGGCCAGGAAGTAGAGTGCCCACGCCGCCGTCGACGAGGTGGTGTCCTCGCCGGCCAACAGCATCTGCAGCACGTTGCCGCAGACCTCGTCGTCGGTGATCTCCGGTTCGTCGTCGAGCGGCCGCATCAAGGCCTCCAGGAACGTGGACGGCGGTTCGCTCCCCGCCCGCGCCCTCGCCGCCGCGAAGCGCTCCCTGATCACGGCCTCGATCTCGCTGACAGTCGCGTCCAGCCGCCGGTCCCGCGGCAGTCTGAGGTAACGCCAGTAGGCGAAGGGTGCGCTCATTCGCCGGCCGATCGCCGGGAAGATCACCGGTGCCCGCCGGTGCAGGCCGTCGCCGGTGTTTTCGAGTGAGTTGAGGTCGTGGCCGGTCGCCAGGCCCGCGGTTACGTCCAGCGTGTAGCGCACCATCTGATTCAGGACGTCAATGCGTGCGCCGGAGGCGGCCGCCGTCTCCCACTGCCGATGGAGCCGCTCGGTGACCCGGGTGATCGTGGTGAAGTACTGCCGCAGGTAGGCGGCATTCAGCGACTGGGTAGCGGCCTTGCGCAGACGGCGCCAGCGGTCGCCCTCGGCAGTGAAGACTCCGTCCGAGATGATCTCTTCGATCAGGCCGGACATCCGGGAGCCACGCCGGAAGTCGTCCGGCCGGCGACGCAGGGCCGCTTCGACGTGGGCCGGATCGGCGGTGACGACGATGGTCTGGCGGCCGACGCGGAACCGGTAGGTCAAGCCGTACTCGTCCGCCCAGCGTTCCAGAACACGGTGCGACTGCCGGTCCTCGGTCAACTCCGAGACGTTGCCGGAGAGGGGACGAGGGCGTGGCCCAGGAAGCTTGTCGACGGTGATCACGTGGTGGAGACGGCCACCACCGACGCCGGGTTCATCAGACTCTTCCAGTTCGCTAGGCGCCGGTCCGCCGTCTGTATGGTCGCGGCGCCGTCCCGGGCGAACGAGTTCAGCCGCGGGGAGTGGCGTGCAGGTAGAGGTTGGTCGGGTAGGAGGCGAACTCGAGCCGCTCGGTGACCGGTGGGCCGGAGCGATCCGGATTGAGTTCGAACGCTCGGCCCAGCACTGAGGTGACCATCGTCGCCTCAATGATGGCCAGGTTGCGGCCGGGGCAGAAGCGCGGGCCGTTGCCGAACGGGGTGAAAGGCAGGGCTTCGGGTGGGAGTTTGCCCTCGAGCCAGCGTTCGGGCCGGAAGGCGTCCGGATCCGGGAAGCGCGCGGTATCGCGACGGGCGCCGTACGAAGTCAGCAAAATCATTGGTTGACCCTGATCCAGGTGCAGTTCAGCGCCGTCGCGCCCGGTCAACCTCTGGTCCCGCTTCGGCTGAGCGCCGACGATAGGGGCGACCGGCTGCACGCGTAGCACCTCGTGGACGACGGCCTCGGCGTACTTGAGGCGGCCGACAGTGGCCGGATCGCCGGGGATTCTCTGCGTGCCGACCACCTCGTCGGCCTCGGCGCGGACCTTTGCGTGGATCTCCGGGTGCTCGGCCAGGAAGTGCAGCGCCCACGCGGCCGTCGACGAGGTGGTGTCCTCCCCGGCCACCAGCATGGTGAACACGTTGCCGACAACCTCCTGGTCCGTGATGGCCGGTTCGTCGGCGATCGGCTTCACCAGCGCCTCGAGGAAGTTCGACGGTGGTTCGCCCGCGGCCACCCGCATTTTCGCTTCGCCGTACCGTGCCAGTACGAGTGATTCCATCTCCCGTACGGTCGCGTCGAGCCGCCGGTCGATCGGTAGCTTCACGTAACGCCAGTAGGGAACCGGCGTTCTGGTCCGGCGTTGGAAGGCCGGGAAGATCATCGGGATGCGGCGGTGCAGCCCGTCGCCGGTATCCTCCAGGGAGTTCAGGTCGTGGCCCATGGCCAGCCCGGACGTCACATCGAGGGTGTACCGCATCATCCAGTTGAGCACGTCGATCCGCTCGCCCGACGAGGCCAAGGCGTCCCATTGCCGCACCAGCCGATCGGTGACCCGATTGATGGTGGTGAAGTACTGGCGCAGGTAGGCCACGTTCAGCGACTGGGTGGCCACCTTGCGCAGGCGGCGCCACCGGTCGTCCTCGGCGGTGAATACACCCGGCCCGATGATCTCGTCAATGGTTGCCGACGTCCGTTGCTCACGCTGGAAGTCGTCCGGTCGGTTTCGCAGGATCGTGTCGATGTGCGCCGGGTCGGCGGTGACGATCAGATCGCTGCCACCGAGCTGGATGCGGTAGGTCAACCCGTACTGGTCGGTCCAGGCCTCCATCACGCGGTGGGCCCTGCCGCCCCGGCTGAATTCGCGAAGGTTGCCGAGGAACGGCAGGGGCTTTGGCCCGGGAAGGTCGCTGATCAGTGTGGGCGTGCGCTCGGTGCTCATATCGCCGTTGACGGGCAGGGCCGATGAGCGGTTCATCGCAGCAGAGACATTGTGGAGCCTTACCGTACCGGCGGGCTGGGACAGACCTGCGGAAAGACGATTGAGGTAAGACTCTCAGAAATAAATCTACGAGCCATGCCGCAGATTGGCGCCAGCGTGCATCTACCCCATCGCAACCAGAGTCCTTTGAGGAACAAGGTAGGGAACAGATGCGCAGGAGACGAGTGGGCGCCGTTGTGGTGGCGCTGGGGACTGTCGCGGCCCTTGTGGCGGGCCCTCCGGCGGTGGGGGCTGAGGCGGTGGCGCCCGCGGCCGCCCCGGCCGAGAAGTTCATGGTCACCCTGATCACCGGCGACCGGGTCACCGTCGCGGGGCCGGGAGTCACGGTCGAGCCCGGCCCCGGCCGGGCCGGCATCCGCTTCTCGAGCCGGCTGGTCGACGGCCACCGGCACGTGGTCCCGCTCGACGCGATGCCGCTGCTACGGCAGGGCCGGCTCGACGGGCGTCTGTTCGACCTGACCACCCTGAAAGAGTTCGGATACACCGGGGACAACGATCTGCCGTTGCTGCTGGCGTACCCGAAAAGGGGTCAGCGCAAGGGCCCGGCCGGCGTTCGGGCCGCGGTCGGAGCGACGGCCCGGGTCGGCCGCGATCTGGCGGGATCGGGCTTGTTGGCGGCCCGCGCATCGCGCTCCGAGCGGGGCTCGCTCTGGACCTCGTTGACCCGGGGTACGCCGGCCGCACGGACCCTGAGCCCGGACGTCGACCGGATCTTCCTGGACGGTAAGCGCACGCCCAGCCTCGACGTCAGCGTGCCCCAGATCGGCGCGCCGGCCGCCTGGCAGCAGGGACTGGACGGCACCGGCGTGACGGTGGCGGTGGTCGACACCGGTATCGACACCACTCACCCGGACTTCGCCGGCAAGATCGTGGCGAGCGCGAACTTCACCGAGTTGCCCGGCATCGACGACCGGCTCGGCCACGGCACCCACGTCGCTTCGATCATCGCCGGCAGCGGCGCGAAGTCGGGCGGCCGCTACCAGGGGGTGGCGCCGGGCGCCAAGCTGGCTATCGCCAAAGCCTGCGAGCGTTCCTGCTTCGAGTCCGAACTGCTGCCCGCCATGGAGTGGGCCGCTCAGCAGGCGCCGGTGGTCAACGTCAGTATCGGCGGTACCGACTACCCCGGGATCGACCCGCTGGAGCAGGCCGTCGAGGACCTCACCGCCGCGTACGGCACCCTGTTCGTCGTGTCGGCCGGCAATTTCGGGTTCGGGCGCCCGGAAACGGTCTACTCGCCGGCAAGTGCGCCGGCCGCGCTGGCCGTCGGATCGGTCGACGACCGCGATCAGCTGGCCGTGTCCTCGGGACGTGGCCCGGGCGTCGACGACGGTGCGATCAAGCCGGATCTGACCGCGCCCGGGGTGAACATCGTGGCCGCCCGGGCGGCGAACGGCGAGCAGGGTGGGCCGGCCGCGGACGGTTACGTGGCGATGAGCGGCACGTCGATGGCCGCGCCGCACGTCGCCGGAGCGGCCGCCATCCTCACCCAGCAGCACCCTGGCTGGTCGCCCAGCCGTCGTAAGGCGGCCCTGATGGGCGCGGCCCAGCCGACCACCGGACTGGACGTGTTCGCACAGGGTGCCGGCCGGGTCGACGTGGCCCGGGCCGTCCGCCAGCCGGTGACCGTTGACGAGGGGAGCGTGAACTTCGGCCGTCAGGAATGGCCGCATTCCGACGACATCCCGATCAGCCGGACTCTCACGTACCGTAATGGCGGGTCGGCGCCGATCGTCCTGGATCTCACGACCGAGAGCGCCACGAGCACCTTCTCGGTTACGCCGGCGAGCCTGACCGTGCCGGCCGGAGGTGCCGCGACGGCCACCGTGGTCGCCGACACCAGCGGTGATGGGACGGACGGCTTCCAGCAGGGCCGTGTCGTGGCGACCGGCGCCGGCAACATCAGGCTCGGTACACCGATGGCGGTCAATCGCGACGTCGAGCGATACGACGTGACGTTCCGCCACATCAACCGCGCTGGTGCGCCCGACCCGGACGGTCACTGGGGCTTCCTCGTCCCGCTCGATCGCCAGAGCAACAGCATCCAGGTCAGCGACGGCGCCGACGAGACGGTCAGCCTGCCCCGGGGGAGCTACGGGTTCCACACCGAGTTCTACGACACTGACGCCACGAGCGCACTGGTCCATCCGAAGCTCGTCGTCGACCGGAAGATGACGGTCACCCTGGACGCGCGTACGGCCCTTCCGGTCACTGTGACGGCACCGCGCGCCGACGCCCGACAGGCGGCCACCTTCGTGACCGCCATGTGGACCCCGGTGGTTGGCGGTCTTGCCGGAGCCACCAGTTTTTCGTACGTGCCCGATGACCTGCGCAGCGCAAGAGTCGGGTCCGGAGGGTCGGCCGACGAGTTCACCACCCTGGTCAACAGCGTGTTCGCCCGGTGGAAGAACGACGATGAGGGATTCCGCGACAGCCCGTTCACGTACGAGACGGCGTACTCGACGAAGGGTGACTTCCCGACCGGATTCCGGAAGCAGATCCGGGCCGGCGAGCTGGCCACGGTGAAGGCCCGGTACGCCCGGGAGGCGGACGAGGTCACCGGCGCCAAGTCCCACAGGCCGGAGATCGGCGGCTGGAGCGGCGGCGCCGAGGCCCTGCCGTTCACGCTGCCGTTCGAGCGCACCGAGTACGTCGGCGGCGACAGCACCGTCGGCTGGCGCGGCGAGTTCCAGCAGCAGCGCGGCTACGAGATCCTGCACCGCACGGTCGGGCCGCGTCAGATCCTCGTCCCCGGCACGGTCTACCCGCAGAGCTGGAACACGCCGGTGTTCGCGCCCTCGGTCGCGACCGACGATGTCACCGGAACGGTGATCCGCACGGGTGACACCGTCGGGGTCGGCTTCCCGCTGTTCGCCGACGGCTCCGGCCGTTGGGGGGCCACGCTGACGCCGGACACACACCGGACCGCTCTCTACGCCGGCGACACGCTCATCGGCGATAGTGGAGACGACTTCCCCGCGTTCGAGGTTCCCGCGGGGCGGACGGCGTACCGGCTGGAGGCGTCGGCCACCCGGTCGGCGCCGTTCCGGCTGAGCACCTCGGTCAGCGGCGTGTGGACGTTTGCCTCCACGTCCGGTGACAGGGTGCTGCCTCTGTCCAGCATCCGCTTCAGCCCTGGGGCCGGTGCGCGGACGGGCAGCTTCGCCATCCCGGTCACGGTGGATCGCGCACCCGGGTCGGCGGCGGCATCCAACCGTACGCTCACCGCGGAATTCTCCACCGACGACGGCCGCACCTGGCAGACCGCGACGGTCAGCAGGGACCGCGGGACCGTGCGGGTCACCAACCCGTCCTCCGGATTCGTCTCCCTCCGGGCCACCGCCACCGACACCGCCGGCAACACGGCCGCGGTCACCGTGATCCGGGCCTACGAGGTCGCCTGAACCTCGGCTCCACCGGCTCCTGACGGAGCAGGCGCACCCCCGTCAGGGGCCGGCTCGGCCGTCCCGGGTCAACGAGCGTCCGCGGCTGGGTCCGGTCAGTCACTCCGGGCAGTGGCCAGTAACAGGCCCGCCAGGATCACCGCGCTGCCCAACCACTCCACCGGCGACAGACGCTCGCCCAGCAGCACCATGCTCAGCAACGCCGCCGACGGGAGTTCGAAGAGGCTCAAGGTGCCGGCCGTGCTCGCCTTCACCTCACGCAGGCCGTGACTGTAGAGGGCATAGGCGACGGCGGTCGCCACGAGTCCGAGCCACGCGATGAGCAGCCATTCGCTCATCCGGGTCAGATGGGGGAGACCAGTCAGCAGAAGCGGTGCCAGCAAGGCCGCACCGACGAGCATGGTGACGCCGGTGGCGAGGTTCACCCCGGTCGCCCGCGACCGCGTCGCGATCTGCTTCGCGCAGTACGTATAGGCGGCGAAGAGCGCGCCCGCGCAAATGCCGCAAGCCACCCCGGCTGCACTGATCGAAGTCCCGCCGGGCACCTCCGGCGTCAGGAGCAGTACGCACCCGGCCAGCGCAACGGCCGATCCCAGCATCCAGGCCCGATTCACCCGCCCTCGATCAAGGAACCGGACCCCCAAGGCCGCGAACAACGGAACGGCGGCGACCCCCACCATGGTTCCGAGCGCGGCCCCGGACATCGAGATCGAGGTCAGGAACACCACTTGGTAGGCGGCGCTTGCCACCCCCGCAGTGACGACCCAGAGCCACCAGGACCGGCCGGCCCGGCGCAGCGTCGCCCAGTGACGAAACGCCATCGCCGTCATCACCAGTCCGGCGACCAGGTGCCGCCATCCGGCCAGGGCGCCCGCGCCCGCTGTTCCCGCACCCATCTCCGAGGCCGGGCCGATCGTGCCCCACAGCGAAGCCACCAGGAGGATACGGTCACCGGTTCATGCCGCCGGCGGGCGTCCCTGGTCGGCTCGGCGACCGGTCAGCCGGGCCAGCAGAACGACAGATCCCGGACGGCCAGGCCGCCGTTGAAGGGTGCGGTGGCGCAATCGGCGCCAGCCGCGGCGAGCTGATCATCGGACCACGGCGTCAGGTGACTTCGGCGGGTCGGGCTGCCCGGGCTGGAGGGGCGACGTTGGCCCGGCTCTCCGCGAGGCGGGTCAGCACAGCGGCTGACGATCGTGTGATGTTCACGGAAGCTAGGAAGGGCGGGCCGGCGGCCGGGTTCACCGGCGCCCACCATTGGGGCAGATCCAGCAAGAGGTTGGTGGTTGAGTTCCCCCCGCTTTCGTGGAGCTTCTCAAACATGATCGACTGATCATGGGGAGGAAGCATTTGTGGCTGCACCG
>NZ_JAHWFK010000007.1 GCF_019710575.1 Paractinoplanes polyasparticus
GGCCAGCGATGCCGAGAGCAGCGCCGCGCAGGCCAGCGATGCCGAGAGCAGCGCCGCGCAGGCCAGCGATGCCGAGAACAGCACCTCGCGGGCCGGCGATGCCGAGAGCAGCGCCCCGCAGAACAGTGCCGTAGAGGCAGCCGCCACGAGTGGTGCCCAGGTCGCCAGTGCGAGTTCGGAAGACAGCGCTGCGGAGAGCAACGCCGCTCAGAGCAACACCACGGATAGCGACGCCGCGCAGGACAGCGCCGCAGGCGACAGCGCTGCGCTGAGCAGCGCTGAGGCCACCACGAAGACGGGCAGCCCCTCCTCCGCCGGGCAGGCCAGCGCTCCAACGACCAGCGCGAAGAGTGACACCCCGGACGCGAAGGCCAAGGCCGCCGAGGCGCAGGCCAAGGATCTCCCGGCCGCACCCGCGGCGCCTCAGGACCGTACGCGTGCCGAATTGCCGGCCAATGCACGGCGAAAGCACACCTCGATTGACGACGCCGAACCGCTGAGCCCGGCGCCCGCATTCAATCGTTCGTCCCGCCCGGCCTGGGCTCCCATGCCCGTGCGCCAGTCGCCCGGCGTCACCGTCTTCGGCACGCGCCTGACCTACGGCCAGGCCGCCGTCGCCGGCGGCGTCCTGCTGCTCATCATCGTGCTGGTGGTCGTGCTCATCGGCGTCCTCGGCAGCGGCGACGGCGGCGACGACGACCAGTCGCAGCAACCGCCAGTCGTCCCCACCGTCTCGGCCGGCGGCGCGTCGCAGAAACCGGCTGCCGGCGCCCCCAGCAACGCCCCGTCCACGCCGAAGCCCACGGCGCCGTCCAGCCCGGCCGGGCTGGCCCTGCCCAGCACCTGGCGTGTGTACTCGGACGGCTCCGGCTACAAGGTGCCGCTGCCCAAGAGCGCCTCGATCAGGCAGTCCGGCAGCGAGACCCGCATCGAGTGGAACAACCGCCTGCTGCTGATCGACCAGACCGACGAGCCGAAGCCCGACGCGCTCGCCGACTGGAAGCAGCAGGAGCGGGACCGCGCGGGCCGGGACTACCGGGACTACCAGAAGGTGAAGCTGGTCCCGGTCAGCAACTACTTCAAGCAGGCCGCTGACTGGGAGTTCTTCTACACCACCAGCAGCGGCAACCCCCAGCACGCGGTGAAGCGCAACATCATCGTCAGCGACAGCCAGGCGTACTCGATCTCCTGGTATGTCTCACCCGACGACTGGGACGCCTCGCAGGCCGATCTCAAGCGTGTTTACCAGGGGTTTCAGCCCAAAAAGTAACTCCGGTGAGTGATGACGCGAATGAATGGGTAGTTCATGTCGCATCACGATCGGGAGGTACGACATGAACTGCCGACGACACGGCAGGAAGCCCACGATGGCCCTGTGGATGCTGGTCGCCCTGGCTGACCTGGCCATTCTCGCCGCCGCGGCGGGTGTTCTGGTCACGATCTCGGTGCTCGTCGCGCTGGCGGTGCTGGCCGGGGGCTTCGTCGCCGCCCGTCCGTTGCTCACGAGGCGTGCGACCCCCGTAGCCGCAGAATCCGTGATCCGTCGCCGCGCCTGACAAAGCCGCCGCCTGACAAAGCCGCCGCCTGACAAAGCCGCTGCATGACAAAAGCCGCTGCATGACAAAAGCCGCTGCATGACAAGAGCCGCCGCCTGACAACGGTCGTCGCCTGACAACGGTCGTCGCCTGACAAAGGTCGCCGCGCAACAGAAGTCCCGCGCGTACCAGGACCCGCATAGCGAGATCGGATACAGTTCCGCGCTGTGTCGATCGAAGGCGTGACTGACTTCTGGGACAAGCTGCTCGGTGCCCAACCGGACCCGCCCGGTCTGCTGGTGCTGCTCACCGCGCTGGCCGGCCTGCTCGCGGTGGCCTTCCGCCCGGTGTGGCGGATCGCCCGCAACGCCGTGACGATCGCCCATGAGGGCGGGCACGCTTTGTTCGCCCTGCTCACCGGGCGCAGACTGCGCGGCATCCGGCTCGAGTTCGACACTTCCGGCCTGACGCTGTCGTCGGGCCGCCCGACTGGCCCCGGGATGATGCTCACCCTGCTGGGCGGCTACATAGCGCCGTCGCTGGTTGGCCTGCTGGGCGCCTGGCTGCTCGGGGGCAATCGCATCACGCTGCTGCTCTGGCTGGCCGTGGTGCTCCTGCTGCTCATGCTCATCAACATCCGGAACCTCTTCGGCGTGCTCTCCCTGGTCGTCACGGGCGCCATCGTCTTCGCGGTCTCGTGGTACGCGACACCGGAAGTGCAAGCCGCTTTCGCGTACGCCGGGGTGTGGTTCCTGCTCTTCGGCGGCGTACGCCCGGTCTTCGAACTCCAGAGCCTGCGCCGGCGCGGCCGCATGCCCGAGTCCGACGCCGACCAGCTGGCCCACGTCACCCACGTGCCCGCCATCTTCTGGGTCGGCATCTTCCTGGCCGTCAACCTCGCCGCCCTGGTCGCAGGCGCCTTCCTGCTCGCCGGCCAGTGGCTCCCGGCAACCACTTCTTGATCTTCATTTCGCGGCCCCATCCGCAGGTTCTGTTTCGTAGTTGAGGCGGGGCTGCGGCGAGGCCCAGATCCCGCCTGGCGGCGTCCCGTGAAAACCCGGTTCCAACACCGGGAGCCGGGCTTCCACGGGCCACCACCAGACGAAATCTGGACCGCGCCTCGCTCCCACCCCAACTACGAAACAGAACCTAGCCCCCTCCCACCAAGGGGCATGTGAGGGACAGTAGGCGCCGGCGGCCGGCGGGGTGGCTCGTTGTCCACAGGCGACGACGGTCGGAAACGGAGTCGTGCACAGGGCGACACCGTCCGGCCCGACCACCACGGCGGCGGCCGGGGCACTCGGCCGCAGCGGCCGCGGACAGGCCGTCAACCACGGCGGCAGCGGGCAGGGTGCCTGGCCAGGACGGCGCCGGACAAGGTGCCCGGCGTGGCAGTGGTGGGCACTCCGCAGGCATGAATGGCAATCACGGAACGCCACCTTCAGGTCACGTATCCGGACCAAAGGGTGATGGGGCGGGTGCGTCGGGGGCGTTAGCTTCCGGGGCATGGATGATCCGGGGCTGGCGTGGACGACGGCGGTGCTCGCCTTTGTCGCGGCTGTGCCGCTGTGGCGGGTCACCACGCACGCCATCACGATTGCCCATGAGGGTGGGCATGCCATGTTCGGGTCGCTCACCGGGTTGTTCGTCAAGAAGGTGCGGGTGGATCGGGGCGGCGGCGGCTCGACCGCCTACCGGCAGGAGAAATGGTCGGTCCTGCAGACCTTGGCGGCGGGGCTGGCCGGCTACCTCGGCCCTTCGATCTTCGGGCTGGCCGGCGCGTGGATGCTGGTGCGCGGCATCAGTCCCCGGTCGATCCTGCTCATGACCCTGGTGCTGCTGGCCGTGCTGCTGGTCATGGTGCGCAACGTGTTCGGGTTCATCGCGGTGCCGGCGACCGGCGCGCTCGTGTGGACAGTCGCGATGCGCGCGAGTGCGGACGTCCAGCTCGTGTTCACGTACATCTGGATCTGGTTTCTGCTGATGGGCGGCACCCGGCAGATCCCCGAGCTGTACGGCAACTGGAAGAACGGCGGCGAACCGGACACCGGCACGCTGGCCAAGGCGACCGGTCTGTCCGATGCGTTCTTCGTGGCGCTGTTCTGGCTGGGCTCGATGGTCGCGTTGGTCTACGGCGGCGTCCTGCTGCTGACCAACCCCGTTTAGAGGGGAATGTTGCCGTGCTTCTTGGGCGGCAGGGATTCGCGCTTGGTGCGCAGGGTGCGCAGGCCGCGGGCGACCTGGGCGCGTGTCTGGGACGGCATGATCACCGCGTCGACGTAGCCGCGTTCGGCGGCGATGTACGGGTTGGCCAGCGTGTCCTCGTACTCCTGGATCAGTTCGGCGCGACGGGCGGCCGGATCCTCGGCTTCGGCGAGTTCGGCCCGGTAGAGGATGTTCACCGCACCCTGGGCGCCCATCACGGCGATCTGCGCGGTGGGCCACGCGAAGTTGAGGTCGGCGCCGAGGTGCTTGGAGCCCATCACGTCGTACGCGCCGCCGTAGGCCTTGCGGGTGATCACGGTGACCTTGGGGACGGTGGCTTCGGCGTACGCGTAGATGAGTTTCGCCCCGCGCCGGATGATGCCGTCCCATTCCTGTGACGTGCCGGGCAGGAAGCCGGGCACGTCGACGAAGGTCACCACCGGGATGTTGAAGGCGTCACACGTACGGACGAAACGGGCCGCCTTTTCCGAGGCGGCAATGTCGAGCGTGCCCGCGAGGTGCAGCGGCTGGTTGGCGACAACGCCGACGGGGCGGCCCTCGACCCGGCCGAAGCCGACCACGATGTTCTGCGCGTAGAGCGGCTGCACCTCGAGGAAGTCGTCGACCACCGTCTCGACGACCTTCTTGATGTCGTACGGCTGGTTGGCCGAGTCGGGGATCAGCGTGTCCAGTTCGAGATCCGGATCGCGCGGCGCGGACTCCGAGAACACGACCGGCTCGTCGAGGTTGTTCGACGGCAGGTAGGAGAGCAGCGCGCGCACGTAGTCGATCGCGTCGTCCTCGTCGGACGCCAGGTAGTGGGCGTTGCCGCTGCGGCTGTTGTGGGTGCGGGCGCCGCCCAGTTCCTCGAAGCCCACCTCCTCGCCGGTCACCGTCTTGATCACGTCGGGGCCGGTGATGAACATGTGCGAGGTCTGGTCGACCATCACCGTGAAGTCGGTGATCGCGGGGGAGTAGACGGCGCCGCCCGCGCACGGGCCCATGATCAGCGAGATCTGCGGGATGACCCCGCTGGCCCGGACGTTGCGGAAGAAGATGTCGGCGTAGAGGCCGAGCGCGACCACGCCCTCCTGGATGCGGGCGCCGCCGGAGTCGTTGATCCCGATGATCGGGCAGCCGATCTTCATGGCCAGGTCGAGCACCTTGACGATCTTCTCGCCGAAGACCTCGCCGAGCGAGCCACCGAAGATCGTGAAGTCCTGGGAGAAGACGCAGACCTGCCGGCCGTCGACCGTGCCGTAGCCGGTCACGACGCCGTCGCCGTACGGGCGGTTCCTCTCGAGGCCGAAGTTGGTGGACCGGTGCCGGGCCAGCGCGTCGAGCTCGACGAACGACCCCTCGTCGAGCAGCATCTCGATGCGCTCGCGGGCCGTCTTCTTGCCGCGGGCGTGCTGCTTCTCGACCGCTCGGACCGAGCCGGCGTGCACGGCTTCGTCGGTGCGCCGGGCGAGGTCGGCGAGCTTGCCCGCGGTGGTGTGGATGTCGGTCACGGTGGCTTCCTGCGCTCTCCACGGGCGGCGGTGTACTGGTCAGTAATGATCGTAGTGCGGTAGCAGGCCTCGCGCCGCTACGCGTGCGTTTCGCACTCAATGCCCCATTCGTTACCTGTGTCGTGACCAACTGGATGACCGCGGCCGGGATCGCCCTCATCGCCGGCGGGCTCGCCACGCTGATCTGCTTCCGATCCGTGCTGTTCGGCCGGGGCAGCCGCCGCGCCGGGCGCAATGCGCACACTGCCGAGGCGGCCGACATCCAGGCCAAGCCTCGCGGTACGAGGGGAAGCCGGCGGCGCGGCCGGGCGCCGGAACCGCTGATCCCGCCGGCCGAGGAGGAGGCGCGGGGAGCGCTGGCGTCGATCGGGCTGGCCGAGGAGGGCGAAGAGCCTTTTTCGTACGAGGATGATCCGCGCGCCGCCTCGGCGGAGCCGGAACGCGTGCTCGCCGACTTCCTGCCCGAACCCGTCGAGTTCGCGCCCGAGTCCGTCGAGTCCGACGACTTCGCGCCCGAGCCCCTCGATTTCGTCCCCGAGCCCGTCGATCACGGCCCCGAGCTCGCTGAGCTGGTCGGACTCGAGCTCGTGCCCGACCTGGAGCTCGACCCGGTTCCCGGCTTCGACGACCTCGACGACGACGAGCCGGACTATGCGGGCGAGCGCTACGGCCACCGCATCCAGGGCTGGGTCCGCCCCGACTACCGGCACGTCCCCGAGGAGCCCCCGTCCGGCGAGTACTGGACGCCGATCCCGGTCGATCTCGACCCGGACCCCGAGCCCTCGGCCAAGGGCTACGGCTGGCCGTCACCCGTCGAGCGCCTCCCTTCCGTCCCCGACTACGAACCGGCCACCGGCTTCGACCTGGCCCCGGTCGAGCACGAGCCGACCGAGGTGGTCTCGGCCCGGTCCGACGAGCAACGGTTCGGGCTGCCGCGCAGCTGGTCCGCCCGCAACGAGAAGCGGGCAGGCCGCGCGGAGAAGCAGGAGAGCCGCAGCGACCGCCGGGAAAGACGCGAGTGGCGTACGGAGAACGAAGCGCTCCCCACCACCCAGCTCTTCGCCGCCGTCTCCGACGACCAGCCGCCCGCCCGCCGTCGCCGCCCGCGCCCCCGCCCTCGCCCGTCCGTCGAACCCCCCGACCGCAGCACCCGCGTATATGTCAGCCGTCACGCCGCCGAGCCCCCGCCCAGATAGAGGTTAGGCTCGGCGAATGTCCTCGCCGTTCACGGACCTCGACCGACCTCCGCTGTCACCGCGCTCGCTCGAACGCGCCCTGGTGACCCCGGGCAGCCTGTGGACGCGGGTCGAGGTCGTCGCCGAGACGGCCTCCACGAACGCCGACGTCGGCGCCGCCGTCGCCAAGGGCGAACCCGAGGGCCTGGTCGTCGTGGCCGAACAGCAGACCGCGGGCCGGGGCCGCCGCGACCGGCAGTGGGTCTCTCCGGCCCGGGCCGGTCTTACCCTGAGTGTCCTGTTGCGACCGGGCCGCCCCGACCGTGAGCACGAGTGGCGCACCCTGTCGCCGGCCACGTTCGGCTGGCTGCCGCTGCTGGCGGGCGTGGCGTTGCGCGACGCGGTCGAGCGGGTGGCCGAGGTCGAGGCGACCCTGAAGTGGCCGAACGACCTGCTCGTGGGCGAGCGCAAGTGCGCCGGAATCCTGGCCGAGGTGTCCGGCGACGCGGTCGTGGTCGGGCTCGGGCTCAACGTGACGACCCGCGCCGAGGAACTTCCCGAGACCAATGGGCTGCCCGCCACCTCGCTGCGGGTGGCCGGCGCCGCCGTGACCGACCGCGACCCGCTGCTGCGGGCACTGCTGCGCGGCTTCGCCTCGTGGTACGCGGGGTGGCGCGAGGCGGGCGGCGACGCGGAGATGTCCGGGCTGCTCGCGGCGTACCGCCGGAGCTGCTCGACGATCGGCCGGCAGGTGCGGGTGCTGCTGCCGGCGGGCGAGACGCTGACCGGCGAGGCGACCGAGGTGGACGCGGCCGGCCAGTTGGTCGTCCGGACGGCGGACGGCGCCGAGCATCGTGTCTCGGCGGGTGACGTGCTGCACGTACGCTGACCGCGTGGCGTTCCCCGCTGAAGTTCTCGCCGAGGAGGAGGAGCTCGTCCTCCACCTGCATCCGCACTGGAAGACGGCCCTGGGTCCCGGCCTGCTCGTGCTGATCGCCGTCGTCGTGACCGCCGTGGCCTGGGTGATGCTGCCCGTCACCGAGGGCGGCCGCATCGCGTTCCTGGTGGTCGCGGCCATCATGGTCTATCAGGGCGTCCGGTACGGCGTGGCGCCCCTGGTGGTCTGGCGGTGCACCCACTACGTGCTGACCGACGAGCGGATCCTGCTGCAGGACGGCGTGATCGCGCGGGAGCGGCGGGACCTGCCGCTCAACCGGGTCAACGACCACGTGGTGACCCAGTCGGTGCTCGACCGGCTGTTCGGCACGGGCACCCTCAAGATCGACTCAATCGGTGAGCGGGCCGTGGTGCTGACCGCCGTGCCGCGGGCCCAGCAGGTGCAGACGCTGCTCTACGAGCTGATCGAGCAGGACCGTCTGTTGCGCCCCGATGACGATGACGCCGACGAGGACGAGCGCGAGGTCCCCGTACAACGAAAAGGGTTTCTGTTCAAGAAGCAGCGCGGCTAGCGTCGAGCGTCGAGCTGCGCGACGCTGCCCGGCTCGTCCTCGGCGCTCAGCTCGGCCAGGCCGGCCACCGCGTCCAGCTCGGCGAGGTCACCCTCGTGACCGTCGACCGGCGGCTTGAGGAAGACGAAGGTGCGGTAGGCCCAGAAGCGGAACACCGTGGCGATCACGATGCCGGCCGCGGTGACGGCCATGAACGCGTGCGCGTCGTTCGCCTCGGTCAGGCCGAAGCCGTACTTGCCGACGGCGATCGACCCGGACTGGATGACCATGCCGACCAGGTTGAAGCCGAAGAAGAGCGTGTACTCCCGGCGCAGGGCGGTGCGGCTGTGTTTGCGGTAGGTCCAGTACCGGTTGGCGATGTACGCCAGGGTGGTCGTCACCACCGTGGCGATGACGCTGGCCTTGACGGCGCCGATGGGCAGTGCGACCCACGTGATCACCAGGTAGAGCAGAGTGTTTCCGGCACCGATCACGCCGAATGCCAGGACTTCCGGGGCAAGACGGCGCAGGTGTTCCGTCAGCGCACGAGCTGAGGGCATTGAGCAACCTTACGGGAGAGAGGGCAATTACGCCGTGTCACGAACGGGGGCTGGCGGCGGGGTTGGCCCGGCCGCGCTGTTCTCGTGTCGTGGTGGCGTGCCCGGCGGGGTCGAGGCCGGGAAGACGAACCGGCGGTAGGACCAGAATCGGAACAGCGAGCCGGCGGCGGTGCCGACCAGCTGGCCCGAGATGTTGTCCGCGAGCTGGGTCTGGAAGACGGGTGAGAGCTGCCCGAGACCGTAGTGGCTGATCGCCAGGCAGGCGAGACCGATCCCCAGGCCTATGGCGTTGAGCACGAAGAAGACCGTGTACTGCCGGGCCATGTTGGCGTGGGCGCGGTGACGCCACGTCCAGAACCGGTTGCCGAGGAAGGCGAACGTGGTGGCGATCACCGTCGAGATGGTCTTGGCGATCAGCGTCTCGAAGCCGGCCTGGAGCAGCACGTTGAAGATCGCCACGTCGATGGCGAACGCGACGCCGCCGACCGTGCCGAACTTGCCCAGCTCGCGAATGAGTGCCCGGAGCCGGTAGCGCAAGCCGGACGGCTGCGGCGACGAGGATGCGGGCACGGTCCCGAGAGTACCGGGGGCAGTCACGGACCGCTGTTTTCGTTGGCGAGTCTTAACCGCTTGATCCCGCATGGTGACGCTGCCGGTACGGAGGGTGGATCTCGCTGATTTCGGCAATCTCGGCCACTCTCTTCCGGCACTCGGCGCACCACCCCAGATGGACGCGCATCCGGTTGCCGTCCCGCGGGGCGAGCCGCCCGCGCAGGTGGACACCGAGCCGGTCACCCGCCCACCGGCACTCAGGGTGGTCGGCGGTGGTCACATGTTGTTGGAGGTAGAGGCTGCGCAGCCCCTCCCGGGCGCGGTGGGCCAACACGGCCACCGCATTGGGCGTCATGCCCAGCATTCCGGCCACCTCGGCCGGGCTGTTCCCTTCAACGGCGGTCTGCCACAACACGTCACGCCAGCGCTCGGGCAGCTGGCGGAAGGCGGCCGCGGCGTACGTGCGCTCCAGCCGGTCGAGCGCCGGGTCGACGTAGGGCTGGCCCTCGTCGTACCGGGTCAGGTCGTCGGTGAACTCGAGCCGGCGATCGCGTTGGGCCCGGTGGTAGCAGACGTGCCGCATGGTCGTGTGCAAGTAGGCGCGGAAGGCGACGAGAGGGCCCCGCCCGGCTCGCAGCGAGGCGAACACCTTGGCGAACGTCTCGGCGACCAGGTCGTCGACGTCGGCCGGGTCGCTCGTCAGGCCCCACGCCAACTGGCGTGCGGCTGCGCGGTGGCGTTCGTAAAGCGTCCCGTACGCCGCCGTGTCCCCGGCCCGGACGGCGGCCAGCAGCTCGGTGTCCGGCGGACTGCCCGGGATCGTCATTCCTGCCTCCTGCGGCGGGAGTAAGAGGAAAGCCCGATGACGACCAGCTTAGGCGGTTACGTCCGTTTTGCGAAAGTCGACCTTTGGCTGGGCGTGCCCGGCCGTTCCGGCGATGTTGCGCGGAACTGCGCCCTTGGTCGAAGGATCGATCGCGTACGAGCACCACGGCCGAGGATTGTGCGGTTATCCACAGCAACGGCCGATGAACTCAACGTGTCCGCGGCTTAGGCTGAGCCAACTCCCCAAGACCCGGGCCGGCGCTGACCGGCCCTGCGGTCATTGGTCAGCGCCGACCGAAGGAGCACGTCTTGACCGCTGTGAAAGCGCACGCCCGCCTGGCCGCCTGGATCGACGAGGTTGCCGCACTGACGACCCCCGACCGCATCGTCTGGTGCGACGGCTCCGAGCAGGAGTGGGCGACGCTCACCGACGCGCTCGTCGAGTCGGGCGCGTTGGTCCGCCTCGATCCGGCCCGGAAGCCGAACTCGTTCTGGGCCCGCACCGACCCCAATGACGTCGCCCGCGTCGAGGAACGCACCTTCATCTGCTCGGCCGACGAGGCCGACGCCGGTCCCACCAACAACTGGATGGACCCGGCCGAGATGAAGTCGACGATGACCGAGCTCTACCGCGGCTGCATGCGCGGTCGAACGATGTACGTCGTGCCGTTCTGCATGGGCCCGCTCGACACTGCGCCTTCCCGCGGCGGAAAACCGATGCAAACCAATGTGAAGCCCATGTTCGGGGTGGAACTGACCGACAGCCCATACGTCGTGGCCAGCATGCGGATCATGACGCGGATGGGCTCGGCAGTGCTCGAGGCGATGGGTTCCGACGCCGACTTCGTGCCGGCGCTGCACTCGGTGGGCGCTCCGCTCGAGCCGGGCCAGGAAGACGTGGCCTGGCCGTGCAACGAGACCAAGTACATCTCCCATTTCCCGGAGACCCGCGAGATCTGGTCCTTCGGCTCCGGGTACGGGGGAAACTCGCTGCTCGGCAAGAAGTGCTACGCGCTGCGGATCGCCAGCGTGGCCGCCCGCGACGAGGGCTGGCTGGCCGAGCACATGCTGATCATGAAGCTGACGTCGCCCGAGGGTCAGGTCCGCTACATCGCCGGCGCGTTCCCGTCGGCCTGCGGCAAGACCAACCTGGCCATGCTCGAACCGACGCTGCCCGGCTGGAAGGTCGAGACCGTCGGCGACGACATCGCCTGGATGCGCTTCGGCGAAGATGGCCGGCTCTGGGCGACCAACCCCGAGTACGGCCTGTTCGGTGTCGCTCCCGGCACCGACTTCCACACCAATCCCAACGCGATGCGCACGCTGGCCCGCGGCAACTCGGTCTTCACCAACGTGGCCCTGACCGACGACGGCGACATCTGGTGGGAGGGCATGGGCACGCCCCCGGAGCACCTCGTGTCGTGGAAGGGCGAGGACTGGACCCCCGACTCGGACGCGCCCTCGAGCCACCCCAACAGCCGATTCTGCACGCCCATCGAGCAGTGCCCGATCCTGGCCGACGAATACCACGACCCCCGCGGCGTGCCCATCGACGCCATCCTGTTCGGCGGGCGCCGCAAGACCACGGTCCCGCTGGTCGCCGAGGCCCGCGACTGGGTGCACGGCGTCTACCTCGGCGCGACCCTGTCGAGCGAGACCACGGCGGCCGCGGTCGGCCAGGTCGGTGTCGTCCGCCGCGACCCGATGGCGATGCTTCCGTTCATCGGCTACCACGCCGGCGACTACTTCCAGCACTGGATCGACATGGCCAAGGGCGCCTCGGGCGACGCGGCCCGGCTGCCGAAGATCTTCTATGTCAACTGGTTCCGGCGCGACGAGGACGGCGGGTTCCTGTGGCCCGGCTTCGGCGAGAACAGCCGCGTGCTCAAGTGGATCGTCGAGCGGCTCGACGGCCGGGGCGAAGCGGTCGAGACGGCGATCGGCCACGTGCCGACCGTGGCGGCCATCGACCGTACCGGCCTCGACCTCACCGACGAGCAGTTGGAAGCGGCGCTGCGCGTTGACCGCGACGAGTGGCTGGCCGAGATCCCGCAGGTCACCGAGTGGTTCGAGAAGTTCGGCGACAAACTGCCGACCGTGCTGTGGGCCGAGTTGGACGCGCTGAAGGCCCGCCTGGCCTGATTTCGGCGGCCACCGGGTAAGACCCGGTGGTGACGATCGATGCGGAGCGGCGGCCACGTGCGCTGAGCGCGCTGACCGCCCTCCTGCTGGCCACGGCCGCGGCCACCGTCGTGGTCGAGGTCCTCAACTACTTGTACGCGCCATCGCACGGCTTCGGATTGGCGGTGCGCACCGGCTGGGCGTTGCTGCGCACCCTCGGCTGGCTCCTGCTCGTCCGCCAGGTGCGGCGGAACCGGGCCGTCGCTCGACCGCTGGGCCTGATCCTGGCCGTCACCACGATCTTCGCCGTGGGCCGTCTGGTCGTGCCGCGCTCCGGCTTGCCCCCGCTCCCCGGCGTGATCGGCTTCGCGGCGCTGGTCCTCCTGTGCGGGGCCGTGGTCGCCATGCTCTACCGCCACCCGGTCGTCCGCGAACACCTGGTGCGCCACCCGAACCGCCTCGTGTTCACCCGCGAGGGCCTCCGCATGCAAGAGGCCACCCCACGCCAGGCCCCGGTGACCGGTTGGCTGCTGACGGCCCGCATCGCGGCGTTCACCTACAGCCCGCTCATGCTCGTGCCGTGCCTGATCTCGTTCGGCGAGCTGCGCGACCGCCCGGAATGGCTGCTCGCCGTCCTGTTCTGGCTGGCCGCGGGCATCGGTGTCAGCTATGCGGTGCTCCTCGGCACCTTCTTCCTGATGCGCGGCAAGGCCGGCGCCCGGCGCTACCTGGCCTGGCTGACCCTGTTCGTGCTGGCCTGGGACCTGCCGCTCTGCTACTTCCTGCTGGGCCTCGACGGCCTCGTCCGGGACGGCGCCCCGCTCCTGGCTGCCGCCCTGCTCACCTGGTATGGGCTCCTCAGAGGACACCGGACAGCAGAGCCAGACGCAGCTTGATCTCGTCGTCGCTGCCTGCCGCGGCGGTGAGGATCACCAGCTTGAGCTCGGCGTCGCCGTCGCTCAGCACGTCGCAGTCGACGGCGATCGGCCCGACCGAGGGGTGATCGACGATTTTGTGGTCCTCACGGTGGGCGCCCACCGCACCCCCGGCCCACAGCTCGGCGAAGCGGCGGTTCCCGCGGACGAGGTCGCGGACCAGCGTGGCGAGACGGCGGTCGTCCGGGAAGCGGCCCGTCGCCCGCCGCAGGTCCGAGACGATGGCGGCCTCGGTCGCGGGCCGGGACAGCGAGGTCACCGGCCAATGCGACAGCTGCGGGACGGCGCCCTCGACGGGGAAGCTGTCGCGAGCGAAGTTGCGCAGCGCGGGTGGCGTCGGGGAGGGGTCGCCCAGCAGCGCCGCCCAGCCCCGGTTCCACTGGATGAGCTGCCAGTCGGCCGCGAACACGGCGACCGCGGCGGTGTCGCCCAGCCGCCCCAGCATCCGCTGCAGACCGGGTGGGATGTGGTCGGAGATGTGCGCCGGCGGTGCGATGCCGGCCAGTCGGTACAGGTGGTCGCGTTCGGCCGCGGTGAGCTGCAACGCCCGGGCCAGCGCGGCGACGACCTGCGCCGACGGGGTGCGGAACCGGCCCTGTTCGAGGCGCACGACGTAGTCGACCGAGATGCCGGCCAGGCCGGCCAGTTCCTCCCGGCGCAACCCGGCCGCCCGTCGCCCGCGGCCGCCCGGCAGCCCCACGTCGGCGGGGGCGAGACGGTCGCGCCAGGCGCGCAGAGAGGAGCCGAGTTCCGAGGTCATAGGCCGATTGTGACGCGCCGGCGGCGGTCCAGCGTGGTAACAGTCTTCCCTGGTTGCGCCGTCGGCGACGACGAACGATGGGACGCATGACGATCACCTTCATCACCGGGGCCAACAAGGGCCTCGGCTACGAGACCGCCCGCCGGCTCGTCGAGCTCGGCCACACCGTCCTGCTGGGCGCCCGCGACGCCGGGAGGGGCGCGGCCGCCGCCGAGGCGCTCGGCGCCCGGTTCGTCCGCATCGACGTCACCGACGACGAGTCGGTCGCCGCGGCCGCCGCCGACGTCGAGCGGCACGAGGGACGTGTCGACGTCCTGATCAACAACGCGGGCATCCCCGGCACGTACGGCTCGACCAGCGTCACCGACATCCGCGAGGTGCTCGACGTCAACGTCGTCGGCGTGGTGCGTGCCACCGAGGCCTTCCTGCCGTTGCTCCGGCGTTCGGCCGACCCGGTCGTGGTCAACGTGAGCAGCGGGATGGGTTCGCTGGCGGCCACCCACGACCCGGCCCGGGCCGAGTCGAAAGCGGTCTTCCCGGCCTACACGTCGTCCAAGGCGGCGCTGACCATGCTGACGACCCAGTACGCCAAGGCGATGCCGGACATCCGGATCAACGCCGCCGACCCGGGCTACACCGCGACCGACTTCAACGGCCACTCCGGCCCGCAGACCGTCACCGAGGGCACCGACGCCGTTGTCGCGCTCGCCACCGAAGGCCCCGGTCACGGCTCCGGGCGGTTCGTCGATCGGGACGGTGACATCGCCTTCTGACGCGGGACACGGGATGCCCCGGCGCTGCTCATCACCGAGGATTCTCGTATGCGGGAGTTCGATGTCGCGATCGTCGGAGCCGGCCCGGCCGGGTCGGCGGCCGCGCTGGCGGCCCGGCGGGTGGGCGCTTCGGTGGTGCTGCTCGACCGGGCCGAGTTTCCTCGCGACAAGCCGTGCGGTGACGGCATCGCGGCCGACGCGGTCACGGTCCTGGAAGGACTCGGCGTGCACGGCGTCACCGCCGGCTACCCGGCGATCGAGCGCCTGCGGCTGGTCGGGCCGGGTGGTTCGGCGGTCGCGCGGCCGCTGCCCCGGGTGGCGCACACTGTGCCGCGACGGATCTTCGATGAACGGCTGGTGCGGGCGGCGGTGGCGGCCGGCGCGGAACTGCGCAGACACACCGTACGGTCGGTTCGCGCCACGGCCGGCGGCGTTGTCATCGACGGGCGGTGGCGGGCGGGAGTGCTCATCGGGGCCGACGGGGCGGGCTCGGTGGTGCGGCGGGCGCTCGGGTTCCCGGTGAACCCGCCGGGGCACCTGGCCGTGGCGCTGCGGGGCTACGCGCGCACCACCAACACCACCGAGCAGATCATCATCACGACCCGGGCGCGTTGGCCGGCGTACGCGTGGGAGTTTCCGCTCGGCGACGGCACCGCCAACGTCGGCTACGGGGAAGTCCTGCGGGGGAGCGCGCTGTCCCGGGCGTACCTGGTGGAACGCCTTCAGCACCTGTTGCCGGGCCGTGAGCCGACCGGGCTGCGCGGGCACCACCTGCCGTTGTCCACCCACCGGCCGCCGCCGGCGCGGGGGCGGGTGCTGCTCGCGGGGGACGCGTTGTCGCTGATCAACCCGTTCACGGGGGAGGGCATCTTCTACGCCGTCCTCTCCGGAGCCCTGGCCGGCGAAGTGGCCGCGGCCGGTTCGGAGCGGGTCGCCGAACGGTACGGGCGTGCTCTTCGTCACCGGCTCGGCCGGCATCTGCGGCACTCCGGCTTTGCGGCGTCACTCACCCGTCAGTCGTGGGTCGTCGACGCCGCGGTGGCGGCGGCTGCCCGAGATGGTGAGGTCTTCGACCGGATGGTGGAGCTTGGCCTCGGTGACGGAGTTTTCGACCTCCGCACGATCGGTCGCATCGCGTCCCGGTTGGGCCGGCGTCACCCGGCCGCCCCTTGAGTCGTCGCCGACAAGGGCTAGGGTTTTAAGCGATGAGTCTGCGGTCGTTGATTTCAACTCCGTTCTACCGCGTGTATGAACGTCGGCTGGCCGGCAAGCTGGCCGGTAAGCCCGTGCCCCAGCACGTCGGCGTCATGTGCGACGGCAACCGCCGCTGGGCCCGCGAGATGGGCTTCGTCGACCCCAACGACGGCCACCGCGTCGGCGCGACCCGGATCAAGGAGCTGCTGACCTGGTGCGACCAGGCCGGCATCAAGCACGTCACGCTCTATCTGCTGGCCACCGACAACCTGCAACGCCCGGCCGCCGAGCTCGACCCGCTGGTGAAGATCATCGAAGATCTGGCCACCGAATTGGCCGAGGACGGCAACCCGTGGCGGCTGCGCATGGTGGGCGCGCTCGACGTGCTGCCCGCCGCCACCGCGGCGACCTTGAAGGCGGCACAGGAGAAGACCCGCGACCGTACGATCGGCGTCGAGGTCAACCTGGCGGTCGGCTACGGCGGTCGCCGCGAGATCGCCGACGCGGTGCGGTCACTGCTGCACGAGCAGGCCGCGGCCGGGCGCACGATCGAGGAGATGGCCGAGATCCTCGACGTCGAGCACATCGCCGAGCACCTCTACACCCGCGGGCAACCCGACCCCGACCTGGTCATTCGCACCAGCGGGGAACAGCGCCTCTCCGGCTTCCTGCTGTGGCAGTCGGCGCACTCGGAGTTCTATTTCCACGACGCCAACTGGCCCGACTTCCGCCGCATCGACTTCCTGCGGGCCCTTCGGTCGTACGGAAGCAGGCAGCGCCGCTACGGCGCCTAGAAGTTCCGCAGGCCCTCGTTGAGGAAGGCCGCGACCGCGTCGGGCGACTCGAGCGTGAGGTCGGCTGCGCTGGACACCTCGGCGCCCGTCTCGGGGTTGGCCACGGCGACCGCGACCCCGAAGAACGACGGGTCGACGGCCTCGCGGGCGCGCAGCGCGTCGAACGCCTTGATGTCGGACATGTCGTCCCCGAAATACCACGCGGACCCGGCGTTGCGGACGCCCTCGGTGATTACCATGCCCTTGTCCTGGTCGACGGGGGGCTTCAGCTCGACCACCATGCGGCCGGCCTGGATGCGCAGCCCGAGCTGTTCGGCCTGCTCGTGACCCCAACGCTCGACCGCGGGCGCCTCGTGCGGGGCGGTGCGGTAGTGCAGGGCCACGGAGAGGCGCTTGTATTCGACCAGGGTTGACGCGGGCAGCTCGGCCCGGGCCCGATCGGCCAGCTCGGCCATCGCGGGCACCCAGGGCTCGGCAGCGGGGTTGGTGACGACCTTGCCGTCGTGCCACACCTCGAGGCCGTACAAGCCGTAGAGGTCGACGTGATCGAGCGAGGCGAACCGGGAGCGCAGGAAGCTCACGGGGCGGGCCGACACGATCGCGACGCGCTGGACCACCTCGGCCAGGCGTTCGAGGGTGCCGAGGACGGCCGCCGCGGGCTGGGACGCGTCGGGGTCGTCGGTGACGGGTGAGAGCACGCCGTCGAAGTCGAAGAAGAAGGTGGTCGCCGATGCGTGGGCGGCGGTGAACGCCCAGGCCTCGGCGATGCTCGGCGGATGGGTCGGACGCGGAGTCTGTGCCACGTCGTCAGATTACCCGCCTGAGGTGACGTTTCATGCCGGAGAAATTTGCCTGGACGTCGCCCGTCACCCGTTTTTGCGTACTACCGCGTTGCGCAGTTGACCGCTAGCGTTTGAGTCATGGCACGGGGTCATCCCGAGCCAGCCGGCCGGCCCGGACCAGCGACAAGTGCGCCACGGGGCCCGCAATCCGACCCCGTGCATGAGACGGGCGCCGGAGGTGGCGGACCGCGGGCGTACCGGGTTGCACGCCCGCCGCTGGAGCAGGCCTGTGACATCTCGCCGATCAGACGCCGACGTCGCCCGCGACTCGGCCGCCGAAGTCTCCCCCAGCACAGCGCGCACCGGGCGCAAGTCCCGGGACAGGCACGCTGACGCAGAACCGGCCCCCGCGGGCCGTGTTTTCGTTCTGGACACTTCGGTCCTGCTGTCCGACCCGGCGGCGTTCCGCCGCTTCACCGATCACGAGGTGGTCATTCCCCTCGTGGTCATCAGCGAGTTGGAGGGCAAGCGTCACCATCCCGAGCTCGGGTGGTTCGCGCGGCAGTCGCTGCGTCTTCTCGACGAACTGCGGATCAAGTACGGGCGGCTCGACCAGCCCGTTCTCTGCAACGACGAGGGCGGCACGCTGCGCGTCGAGCTCAACCACGCCGACCAGAGCGTGTTGCCGCAGGGCTTCCGCAACGACTCGAACGACACCCGGATCCTCTCGGTCGCCCTCGGGCTGGCCGCCGAGGGCCGCGAGGTCACGCTGGTCAGCAAGGACATGCCGCTGCGGGTCAAGGCGGCGTCGGTGGGCCTCACGGCCGATGAATACCGCCACGGTCAGGCCAGCGACCCGACCTGGACGGGCATGGCCGACCTGAAGCTGGGCGAGGAAGAGGTCAACGCGCTCTACAGCGGCGAGGAGCTGGAACTCGAGGAGGTCGACCACCTGCCCTGCCACACGGGTCTGGTGGTGCACTCGCCACGCGGGTCGGCGCTGGGCCGGGTCAACCCCGACAAGACCGTGCGGCTGGTACGCGGTGACCGGGAGGCGTTCGGCCTCCGCGGCCGGTCGGCCGAGCAGCGCGTCGCCCTGGACATCCTGCTGGACGAGTCGATCGGCATCGTCTCGCTGGGTGGCAGGGCCGGCACCGGGAAGTCGGCGCTGGCGCTGTGCGCTGGGCTCGAAGCCACCATGGAGCGCAACCGCCACAAAAAGGTGATCGTCTTCCGTCCGCTCTATGCCGTGGGCGGCCAGGAGCTGGGCTACCTGCCCGGCACCGAGAACGAGAAGATGTCGCCGTGGGCCCAGGCCGTGTTCGACACGCTGGGCGCCGTGGTGCACGCCAACGTGGTCGAAGAGGTGATGGCCCGCGGCATGCTCGAGGTGCTCCCGCTGACCCACATCCGCGGGCGCAGCCTGCACGACGCCTTCGTGATCGTCGACGAGGCGCAGTCGCTGGAACGCAACGTCCTGCTCACGGTGCTCTCCCGCATCGGGCAGGGCTCGCGGGTGGTGCTCACCCACGACGTGGCCCAGCGCGACAATCTGCGCGTCGGCCGGCATGACGGCGTCACGGCGGTGATCGAGGCGCTGAAGGGCCACCCGATCTTCGCCCACGTCACGCTCACCCGATCCGAGCGTTCGCCGATCGCCGAAGTGGTCACCGACCTGCTGGAGGAAATTCCACTCTGAGTGGTGAGGGGAATCCGTGGCGTGATCACGGATTCCCCTTCGGAGTGATGCAATTTCCGGGGTATTTCACCCGGTATGAGCGTGAAATTTATGTGAGCAAGTTCACAAGACCGCGTCGTCATTTCACATCCACTTCACCGTGGGCCATGGTGTCTGACGAGCGCCATGCGGGGTCACCGTCGTCGGAGATCGACTTCAGACCCCGCGCCGACCCGATTCCGGGCCGGGCGCTCGCGGCGTGTTCAGCCACTGATCGACCTGGTGGCCGGATGCCGCGTCATTGCCCCCGACGAAGGGAAACTTCGTGAATCGGCTCTGGAGCCGGGTCGGAGTACGAGTTGCCTCGGTCAGCCTGCTGGTTGCGGGTGCGGCCACCGGCATCTACCTCGGACAAGACCGCGAAGTCCAGCAGTCAGCCGAAGCGAGCGTCGTCGCGCAGGTCGCCGTCGACGACGTGCAGCTGCTGAAGCAACGTCAGGCCGAGCACGCCGCCGCCCGCGCGTCTCAGCGCGAGGCCGCCGGTGACGCCGCCGCCAAGGCCGCGAGCGCCGCCAAGGCCGCCGCCGGCAAGGCTCACCAGCTCGAGAAGAGGGTCATCGCGCAGAAGAAGGCCGAGGCCGCTGCCGCGAGGAAGAAGGCCGAGGAAGAAGCGGCCAAGAAGGACAGCGACGAGGGCTCGGGCAGCACGCCGGAGTTCACCGGCGACATCCCGGCCTCCTGCGACGAGTTCAGTGGCAACCGGGCCATCGGCTGCACGCTGATGCTCGACGCCGGTTTCAAGATCTCCCAGTTCTCCTGCCTCGAGAAGCTGTGGAAGAAGGAAAGCGGCTGGAACCACAAGGCCGAGAACCGCAGCTCGGGGGCGTACGGCATCCCGCAGGCCCTGCCGGGCGAGAAGATGAAGTCGGCCGGCAGCGACTGGGAGACCAACCCGGCCACCCAGATCGAGTGGGGCCTCGGCTACATCGAGGGTCGCTACGGCACCCCGTGCAGCGCGTGGGGACACTCGCAGGACGTGGGTTGGTACTAAGTAGACGAGCTTGGTGACGGGCCGCGCGGCTAACCGCGCGGCCCGTTTCATTGTGATCAAATGTCTGCATGGTCCGAAAAGCCGCTTTGCTGGCGCTGGCCACGGTCCTGCTGCTCGGTGGGCAGTCCGCTCAGGCTGTCAGCGACACGCGCCCGGCCCGTGACGTGGTCGGTGGGCTGGTGGCGCCGCAGGGCAAGTTCCCGTGGGCGGTACGGCTCTCGATGGGCTGCGGCGGGACCCTGGTCGAGCCCCGAGTGGTGCTGACCGCCGGACACTGCGTGGACGGCACCGGGAAGAACAGCAGCATCGTCGTCACCGCCGGTGTCACCGACCTCAAATCCCGGCGGGCCCAGACCGCGCAGTCGGAGCGGGTGATCCGGGCCGAGGGCTTCGTCAACGAGGTCCGCGGCGACGACTGGGCGGTCGTCCGGCTCGACAAGCCACTGCACCTGCCGACCCTGCCGATCGGCCGGGAGTCGATCGGCGAGGGGCGGTACGTGGTGATGGGCTGGGGCCAGACTCGGGAGGACTCGATCCAGCAGGAGGATCGGCTGCACTACGCGACCGTGCTGACCGTGCCGGATGAGAGATGCGCCACCGCGTACAAGAAAGCGGGAGTGGCTCTTGTGCCCGATGAGCAGTTCTGTGCCGGCTCGCCCGGCGTCGACACGTGTCAGGGTGACAGCGGCGGACCGATCATCGGCCACGGCCGGCACGGCGAATGGGTGCAGGTCGGCATCGTGAGCTGGGGCCTGGGCTGCGCGCGGGACGGCTACCCGGGCGTCTACACCCAGATCTCGACCTTCCGCCCGGCGATCAAGGCCGCCGTGCGCAAGCTGCGCTGATCAGAACTCCAACGTCGACGTGCTGCTGGTGGAGGGGGCCGGGCGCACCCGCTTGCGGCGGAAGATGACGGCCGCGATCGCGCCGCCCAGCAGGCCCAGCAGGTGTCCCTGCCACGAGATCGGCTGGTCGGTCGGCAGGATGTTGTAGAGCTGGTACCAGTACAGGAGGCCGATGAAGGCGGCGACGCCGAGGTTCCACCACGAGCGCTCGACCAGGCCGCGGGTGAGCAGCAGGCCCAGGTAGCCGAAGACGACGCCGCTGGCCCCCACGACCACGCTCTGAGGGTCGCCCACGAACCAGACGCCGAGACCGCTCACCAGCATGATCACGAAGGTCGACCAGATGAACCGTTTCGTGCCGCCGGCCAGCGCGAACGTGCCGACCAGGATCAGCGGCACGGCGTTGCCGTAGAGGTGGTCCCACCCGGCGTGCAGGAACGGGCTGAACAGCACGCCGTCGAGCCCGTCGATGCGGTGGGGGATGATGCCGCCGGCCACGTCGAGCTGGCCCGAGCCGATGCCGACGTCGATCGCCTCGACCAGGAAGAGCACCGGGATGACGGCGCACATGGTGACGAATGCCCGTCCCAGGGACGCGTAGAAAGCGTCCGTGCCGAACTTCGCCTCTGCGTCCGCTCGCGCTTGCGCCCCGTAACTCATCTTTCGATAGTTCCAGGCAATGGCAGGGCCCGCCAATGGGCGGACCCTGCCATCAGCTAGTTCTCAGACAACCGGATCGCCGTCCAGTTCTCAGACAACCGGATCGCGGTCCAGTTCTCAGATGACCGGGTCGCCGTCGCCCAGCGGGACGGTCGGCAGGTGGCCGTCGAAGTCGACGGCCGAGTACAGGGCCAGCTTCTCGAGCCGGTGGTACGAGTCGATCACCCGGATGGTGCCGCTCTTGGAGCGCATGACCATCGACTGGGTGTGCGCGCCGCCGGAGCGGTAACGCACGCCCTTGAGCAGGTCGCCCGAGGTCACGCCGGTCGCCACGAAGAAGCAGTTGTCGCCGGTGACCAGGTCGTCGGTGGTCAGCACGCGGTCGAGGTCGTGCCCGGCGGCCAGGGCCTTCTCGCGCTCGGCGGCGTCCTGCGGCCACAGCTTGGCCTGGATCATGCCGCCCAGGCACTTGAGCGCGCAGGCCGCGGTGATGCCCTCGGGGGTGCCGCCGATGCCCATCAGCACGTCCACGTCGGACTCGGACCGCGCCGCCGAGATCGCGCCGGCGATGTCGCCGTCGGAGATGAACTTGATGTTCGCGCCGGCCTGGCGCACCTCTTCGACCAGCGTGGCATGCCGCGGCCGGTCGAGGATGCAGACGGTCACGTCGTTGATGCTCGACCGTTTGGCCTTGGCGATGCGGCGCAGGTTCTCAGCCGTGCCGGCGTTGATGTCGATGACGTCGGCGCAGTCCGGGCCGACGGCGATCTTCTCCATGTAGAAGACGGCGCTCGGGTCGAACATGGCGCCGCGCTCGGCCACGGCCAGCACCGCGACGGCGCCCGGCATGCCCTTGCTCATCAGCGTCGTGCCGTCGATCGGGTCCACGGCCACGTCGACCTCGGGGCCGGTGCCGTCGCCGACCCGCTCCCCGTTGAAGAGCATGGGCGCCTCGTCCTTCTCGCCCTCACCGATCACCACGGTGCCGCGCATCTGAATCGAATTGATCAGCTTGCGCATGGCGTCGACGGCGGCGCCGTCACCGCCGTTCTTGTCGCCGCGCCCGACCCAGCGGCCGGCCGCCATGGCGGCGGCCTCGGTGACGCGAACCAGATCGAGAGCGATGTTGCGGTCGAGATCCTGCGGGACCCGTGCGGGCATGGGCGCCTCCTCGCGACGTTGCGGGGTGTAGTCCACCGATCCTCACACGCGCGGACGCGCGAAGTCTCGGCTCAGCGACATGGTTAACAATGGGTGAGTGGAACCCGCATCGCCCGCACCGGCCAACTCCGCAGCGTCCGCCAAGCCCGAGGCGGACGCCGGCGCCGCACCCCCCACCGACGCCGACGCTTCGCCCGCTCCTGAGCCTGGGCCGCAGGCGCCGGTGCGGCTCGCGCGGGGTTCGGAGCGGTCACCCAAGGACATGGCGATGTCGCTGGCCGTCCTGCTGATCCCGATCGCGCTGCTGCTGACCTTCTATCGCCTCGTGCTCGACGGCGACAAGCCGATCGCGATCGACCCGGCTCCGACCGTGCAGGAGGCGCAGCAGTCGAAGCTGTTCCCGGTGCTGGTGGCGCAGGGCCTCGGCGACGACTGGCACACCTCCAGCGCCACCTTCCGCCGGGCCGAGAACGGCGCGACCCTGCGGATCGGCTATGTCGACCCCGACAAGGACCCGATCCAGCTGGTGCAGAGCAACGTGCCCGCGGCCACCCTGCTGCCGCAGGAGCTGAGCAAGGACGCCGAGCCGATCGGCAACTTCCGCGCCCAGACCGGTGTGTGGCGCCTCTACAACGCCCGCCCCGGCGAGCGCGCGCTGGTGCTGGCCGATCAGAGCCGCACGGTCGTCATCGTCGGCAAGACCGACACCGACAACCTCGAATCGCTGGCCGGCGCTCTGCGCTGACGCGTCAGCGGCCGGCGACGATCAGCTGTCGGATCGGGCGGCGCGGGCTGCCTCGATGCGCTCGCGGGCGCCGTCGAGCCAGCGCTGGCAGACGTCGGCCAGCTTCTCGCCGCGCTCCCACAGGGCCAGCGACTCCTCCAGCGAGCTGCCGCCCTGCTCCAGCCGCTCGACGACGCCGGCCAGCTCGGTGCGCGCCTGCTCGTAGCTCAACTTCTCGTCGCTCACTGCGTCTCCCGTGCTCGTTTTCTTCGCCACCGGTCAACCCGCCGCTCTGCTCACCTCGCCCCGCATGCCGCGAGGCCGGTCATTCGTCGTCGCTCACGACTGCCCGCCGCTCGCCCTCGGCGAGGCGAAGGCGGAGGGCGTCGCCCGGCTGCACCTCGCCGGCGGCGCGGACCACGTGGCCGTCGGCGCGTTGCACGATCGCATAACCGCGCTGGAGGGTGGCCGCGGGCGACAGCGCCCGCAGCCGGGCGACCGTGTGGCGGAGCTCGTCGTCGGCGCGGCGTAGGCGATGGTCGAGGCTGCGCACGGCCCTGTCGCGCAGGGCGGTCACGTCGGCGGCGCGCTGATCGACCAGCAGCTCGGGGCGGGCCAGGGACGGGCGCGACCGCCAGGACTCGATGCGGTGGGTCTCGCGCTCGACCAGGGTGAGCACGGCGCGTTCGAGCCGGCGGCGGGCCACGTCGATGAGTTGCGTCTCTTCGCCGAGGTCGGGCACCAGGCGCTTGGCCGCGTCGGTGGGGGTGGAGGCGCGCACGTCGGCCACGTAGTCGAGCAGGGGCGCGTCGGTCTCGTGGCCGATGGCGCTGACCACGGGCGTGCGGGCGCCGAAGACGGCCCGGCACAGCGCCTCGTCGGAGAACGGCAGCAGATCTTCGACGCTGCCGCCGCCGCGGGCGATCACGATGACGTCGATCGTGTCGTCGTTGTCGAGGACCTTGAGCGCGTCGATGATCTGGGGCACCGCGGTCGGGCCCTGGACGGGCACGTTGATCACCCGGAAGTCGACCGACGGCCACCGGCGGCGCGTGTTCATCAGCACGTCGCGCTCGGCGGCGCTGGCCCGGCCGGTGATCAGGCCGATGCGCTGCGGCAGGAACGGGAGCCGGCGCTTGCGCTCGCGGGCGAACAGCCCCTCGGCGCCGAGCAGCTTTTTCAGCCTTTCGAGCCGGGCCAGCAGCTCGCCCAGCCCGACCTGGCGGATCTCGTCGGCCCGCAGGCTGAGCGAGCCGCGGGCCGGGTAGAACTCGGGCTTGGCGTGCAGCGTGACGCGGGCGCCCTCGGCCAGCTCGGGCGCGCCCGAATCAAGCACGTCGCGGTGGGCGGTGACGGTTAGGCTGAGATCGGCCGACGGATCACGCAGGGTCAGGAACACCACGGTGGAGCCGGGCCGGCGGCTGATCTGGGCGACCTGGCCATCGACCCAGACCCAGCCCAGCTTGGCGATCCAGGCGCCGATCTTCTGACTGACGACGCGGACCGGCCAGGGTTCCTCGGGGGAACTCTTCGGCGGCGCCGCGCTCGGCTCTGGCTCACTCACCCGGCCAGACTACGGAAGCCCTACGACAATCCCCGCGAGGCCTCAGCCCCGGACGTTGCGGTCCCCGGCGCCGTCGCCGTAGCTCTGAGACCGGTGGTTCCCGATGCTGTCACCGGCGTTGCGGGCCTCGGCGTGACCCGCAGGCGGCGCGGCTCCCGCCGGAGGCTCCGCCGCGCGGCGGGTGGGCAGGAACCGGCCGGCGGCGACCAGCACGATCAGGCCGGCGCAGAGCCAGAAGAGCAGGTCGGCGAGCGAACGGGCGAGATCGAAGCGCCATCCGCCGGGATCGCGGGCGAGCATCGTGAACGGAAAACCGTGCCGTACGGCGTACCCGCGCGAGCAACACGCCACCGCCAGCGCCGGAATCGTGCTGAGCACCAGCCCGAGCCCCGCCACCAGCCCGCCGGTCAGCCAGGCGACGCGGGACGTCCACCCCTCGACCCGGCTCGCGCCCAGCAGGAGCAGTCCGGTGACCAGCAGCACGACGTGGAACGCGACGTAGGAGGCATCGGTGAGACCCATGGCCAGGTCGAGCACGCCCAGCGCGACGAAGGCCCACCCCACGATCAGCCGGAAGGTCGCCCCCGCCGAGGCGAGAAAGCCCGGTTCGTCGTCCTCCGCTGCCTCAGGCATGCGTCCGAGTATCTCGGCAAAAACGTCACATCACCGGTGATTCGGCTTCTTCCGCCCGGACGGGCCGGGCCCGGCGGACCAGGACGGCGATCACCACCAGCACCAGGCCGACATACGACCAGACCAGCAGGTTCGTGGCCAGCGAGACGACGTCGGCCGACCACCCCGACGACTGGGCCAGCCGGAACGCCGTCTCGGGGTCGTCGGCGACACCACCCCGGCTGACCCAGTGGAAGGGCCAGCCGCGTTCCGAGACGTACGCGAACATGCAGCACTCGCGGGACGACTCGACCAGCAGCCCGGCCGCAGTGCCGGCCAGCGCGAACCCGCTCATGACGAGCGCGGTCGCCAGCCGGGGCAGGCGGATGCGGTGGGGCATGAGCAGCACCAGGCCGCCGGCCGCGAGCACCGCGCCAACCCCGGCGTCGAGCGCCGCGGTCGAGACGTGCAGGTTGAGCAGGATCCAGGTCAGCCCGCCGACCAGCGACAACGCACCGAGAACGAACCGCAGGGCCCGGCCGGTGACCACCCACCAGGGCGCCAGTTCGACCGTCTTGTCGCGCTGCTGCTCCTCAAGCATCCGACGAGTATCCCGAGCGGCCGCCGTCCGGTCGAGCCCCTTGTGCGTAGCCTGTGGATGACCCGCTGTGGCACTGATCGCAGCCCGGCCGGGGCGGGCCGGGGCCACGTACCATGGCCGGGTGAGCGATCCCCGGAAGCGTGTCCTGCTGGCCAAGCCGCGCGGTTACTGCGCGGGTGTCGACCGTGCTGTCCAGACCGTCGAAGAGGCGTTGAAGCTCTACGGCGCTCCGGTCTACGTCCGCAAGCAGATCGTGCACAACAAACACGTGGTCAACACGCTCGAGGGCCTGGGTGCCATCTTCGTCGAAGAGAACGAAGAGGTTCCCGAGGGCTCGACCGTCGTCTTCTCGGCCCACGGCGTCGCCCCCGAGGTGCACGAGCAGGCCAAGGCTCGCAACCTCAAGGCCATCGACGCCACCTGCCCGCTGGTCACCAAGGTGCACCACGAGGCCAAGCGCTTCGCCCAGGACGACTACGACATTCTGCTCATCGGCCACGAGGGCCACGAAGAGGTCATCGGCACGGCCGGCGAAGCGCCCGCGCACATCCAGCTCGTCGACGGCCCCGATTCGGTCGACAGCGTCGTCGTGCGCGACCCTTCCAAGGTCGTGTGGCTGTCGCAGACCACCCTCTCGGTCGACGAGACGATGGAGACTGTGGCCCGCCTCAAGACCCGGCTGCCGCTCCTGCAGTCGCCTCCGAGCGACGACATCTGCTACGCCACGTCGAACCGCCAGCATGTGGTCAAAGAGATCGCGCCCGAGTGTGACGTCGTGATCGTCGTCGGCTCGACAAATTCCTCCAATTCCGTACGCCTGGTCGAGGTCGCGCTCAGCGCCGGGGCCCGCGCCGGGCACCTGGTCGACTACGCCTCCGAGATCCAGGAGGAATGGCTCGAGGGCGCCACCACGGTCGGCGTCTCGTCCGGCGCCAGCGTGCCCGACGACCTGGTCATGGAGGTGCTGGCCTTCCTGGCCGAGCGCGGCTTCGGCGAGGTGACCGAGTTCACCACCGCCGAGGAACGCCTGACGTTCTCGCTCCCGCAAGAGCTCCGCCGCGACATGAAAGCCGCTGCCGCCGCCAAGCTCTAACGCGGTTCCAGCAGTTCCGGGGCCTGGGGCTGGCGCGGGGCGACCTCGAGCTGGGCCGGTGTGGGGATCTCGTCGTCCGAGACGCCCATCTCGGCCAGCCGGCGCGCGCTGACGAGCACGCGGGATTCCAGCGATCCCACGGCTTTGTTGTACGCGGTGACGGCCCCGCCGAGCGAGGCGCCCAGCTTGCCGACGTGGTCGCCGAGCGTGGAGAGTCGCGCGTAGAGCTCACGGGCGACGCTGTGCACCTCGACCGCGTTGCGTGCCAGTTCCTCCTGCCGCCACGAGAAGGCCACCGTGCGCAGCAGCGCGATCAGCGTGGCCGGGGTGGCGAGCACGACGTTGCGGCGGAAGGAGTGCTCCATCAGCGTCGGGTCGTGCCGCAGGGCGACGTCCAGGAAGGGGTCGGCCGGCACGAACAGCACCACGAAGTCGGGCGCCGACTCGAAAGCGGTCCAGTACTGCTTGGCCGCCAGCGCGTCGATGTGGCCCCGCAGGTGGCGGGCGTGCTGGTCGAGGAAGCCGTCGCGGCTGCGCTCGTCCCGGGCCTCCAGCGCCGACAGGTAGGCCTCCAGGGGCGCCTTCGCGTCGACGACCACCGTGCGGCCGCCGTGCAGACGGACGATCAGATCGGGGCGTACGCCGGAATTGTCGGTTGCCGCCGTGACCTGCTCAGCGAAGTCACAGTGTTCCAGCAGGCCGGCCGCTTCGACGATGCGGCGCAGCTGGTGCTCGCCCCATCGGCCCCTCGTCTGCGGTGTGCGCAGGGCCGCCACCAACTGCTTGGTCTCAGTGCGCAGCTCGCCCGAGACGGCGCTCATGGCCCGCACCTGCTCGCGGAGTTCCGCGTACGCGTCGACGCGGTCCCGCTCCAGGTCGGCCACCCTTTCCTCGTAGCGGCGCAGCGTCTCGTGCAGCGGCGCCACCGCCCGCGCCACCGCCTCCTGCGACTGGGCCGTGGCCTCGTACGACAGCGAGCGCAGTGACTGCTCGAGGCGGTCCTCACCGTCGGCGCGGGCCTGCACGGTCGCCTCGAGCCGTGCGATGTCGGCCGCCGCCCGTAACCGGGCTGTGAGCCAGCCGAGAGCTCCCCCGGCAGCGAGGCAGACAAGCACTACGACCAGCGTCGAAACAGTCACACAGGGGAGGTTGCCAGACCGCGGATCGGTGAATCGCGAGGGTACCGTTGAAACATGAGCGTGTTGCTGATACTGGGCATCGTCATCGTCGTCCTTCTCGTGATCCTCCTGGTCCGGCGCAGCGGCGCCGCCTCCCAGCAGACCCGGCTGGAGGACGCGCGGGCCGAGGCCCAGCGGTGGTACGAGCGGCTCGGCGGTCAGCTGATGAACCTGCACGGCAACGACGACGCGGCCCGGCAGGCGCTCTCCGACGCCGGCGAGCGTTACAACGCGGCCGGCGGCCAGTTGCAGCAGGCCAACACCGTGCGGCAGTTCGAGTTGGCGCGCGAGTCGGCGCTCGAGGGCTTGCAGTACGTCCGGGCCGCGCGCGTCGCGATGGGCATCGACCCCGGCCCCGACCTGCCCGCGCTCGCCGCGGCACAGGGCGTCGGCCAGCTGACCAAGGAGCGTGAGGTCAGCGTGCAGGGCCACCACTACAAGGCGGGCCCTCAGCCCGGCGCCGACACGCCCTACTACTACCCCGGCGGCCGCGTGCAGGGTCGCCCCGTGCCCGCCGGCTGGTATTCGACCCCGGTCTGGAAGACGGCGCTCGGCGCCGGCGCCGGCGTGCTGGGCGGCATGCTGATCTTCGACGCGCTGCTCTCGCCCGGCTTCGGCGACATGGGTTACGCCGACGGCTACGCCGACGCCGCTCAAGACTTCGGCGGCGGCGACATGGGTGGCGGCGACGCGGGCGGCGACATGGGCGGTGGCGACTTGGGCGGCGACATGGGTGGCGGCTGGGGCGGCGGCGACTTCGACTTCTGACCTCCGCGGCCGGCACCCGCCGGGCGACGACTAGCTCGCGGCGGTTGCGGGACCGTCGGGCGGCAGGTGTTTGGCCAGCTCGCGGCGCAGGCGGCGCGGGCTGGGCCAGACCTCGCTGAGGTCGGCGGTGAACGACTGCCCGTCCGGGGTTTCGGCCAGGGCCGGCGGGCCGGCCTCCTCGCCCTGCACCGGGTGCACCCGGTCCAGGTCGACCGGGGTCACCTCGAGCAGGTTCTTCAGGCCCTCGCGGCGCACGGTCACATGCTTGATGTCGGCCCAGGCCAGCATGATCGGGTCGCTTTCCTGGGCGGCCAGTTCGAGCCCGCCCGACGAGACCCGCACCCACGTCCGCAGTGAGCCGCGCGTCGAAAAGACGTAGGCGCCGGCCGCCAGCGCCGCGACCACTGCGGCCTGAGCCGCGGTCTGCCACCACCGTTGGCCCGAACCGTCCGCGCCGAGCAGTCCCGCCAGCGGCGCCACCAGGGCGAACGACACCATCAACAGCAGAAAGAGCGCGAGGAACGTCCGCACCGGCGACGACTTGAACAGCACGGCGTCGCGGGCGGGCGCCTCGACCTGCTCGGGCGCGATCGACATGCCTTCATGCTGCCCTGCCGGCGGCCCCGGCTCCGGCGATTTCGCCAGAGCCGAGACCACTGAACGTCCCGCGCCCCCTCGCCCTGCCGCAGCCGCGCAGAGCACGGCCGAGAGTCAGCCGGCAATCGTCCGTGCGGGCACGGCCGAGAGCGGGCCGGCGTCGTCCGTGCGGGCACGGCCGAGAGCGGGCCGGCGTCGTCCGTGCGGGCACGGCCGAGAGCGAGCCGGCGTCGTCCGTGCGGGCAGGGGCGGGAGCGGACCGGGTCAGAAGGCGCTGGCGATCACCAGCTCGGGCGTGCGGCCGGGCAGGGTGTCGAGCTTGGCGATTCGGCCGGCCGCCTTGAGGTCGCCCTCGACCAGGGCCAGCCGTTCGAGCACCTCGACCGGGCCCAGCGCCTCGGCCAGCGGCACCTCGGCCTTCATCGACAACTTCCGGTCGGACTTGGCCCGCCGGACCTGGCGCAGCGCGTCACCGGCCAGATCGAGCAGCGAGGCGTCCCCCTCGCCGGCGACCCGGGTCAGCTCGTACGTCGTCGGCCACGTCGCCTGGTGCACCGAGCCGTACCGCCACCACGACCAGACCTCCTCCGTGACGTACGGAACGAACGGCGCGAACAGCCGCAGCAGCACCGACAGTCCGGACGCCAGGGCCGCTCGGGCCGATTCGGCGGCCGGACCGGTCGCGTACGCCCGCTCCTTGACCAGCTCGATGTAGTCGTCGCAGAACGTCCAGAAGAACGCCTCGGTCGCCTGCAGCGCGTCGGTGTGGTCGTAGCGGTCGAACGCCTCGGTGGCCGCGGTCACGACGGTGGCCAGCCGGGCCAGCATCGCTCGGTCGAGCGGCTCGGTGACCGGCTGCCGCAGAGAGTCGGCCGCGCCCAGGCCGAGCGCGAACTTCGACGCGTTCAGGATCTTGGTCGCCAGCCGCCGGCCGACCTTGATCTGGGCCGGGTCGAAGGCGAGGTCGGCGCCGGGCCGGCCGTTCGCCGCCCAGTAGCGGACGGCGTCGGACCCGTTCTGCTCGAGCAGCCCCATCGGCGTGACGACGTTGCCCTTGGACTTCGCCATCTTCTTGCGGTCGGGGTCGAGGATCCAGCCCGAGAGGACCGCCGCGCGCCAGGGCAGGACGTCGTTCTCGAGGTCGGCCCGCAGAACGGTGGAGAACAGCCAGGTGCGGATGATCTCGTGGGCCTGGGGCCGATGGTCCATCGGGAAGACCCGGCGGAACAGGTCCTCGTCGTCGTGCCAGCCGCCCACGATCTGCGGGGTCAGCGACGATGTGGCCCAGGTGTCCATGACGTCGGGGTCGGCCGCGAAGCCGCCCGGGACGTCGCGCTGGGACTCGTCGAAGCCGGGCGGACACTCCGATGACGGGTCGACCGGCAATGCTGATTCATCCGGTATGAGAAACTTGTCGTAGTCCGGTTCGCCAGCGTCGTCGAGCCGGTACCAGATCGGGATGGGCACGCCGAAGAACCTCTGCCGGCTGACCAGCCAGTCGCCGGTCAGGCCGTTCACCCAGTGCTCGTAGCGGTGCCGCATGTGCTCGGGGAACCACCGCAGCTCACGCCCGCGCTCGATCATCCGTTCCCGAAGGTTGGCATCCCGGCCGCCGTTGCGGAAGAACCACTGCCGGCTCGTGACGATCTCGAGCGGCGAGTCACCCTTCTCGTAGAACTTGACCGGGTGCGTGATCGGCCGGGGCTCGCCCAGCAGGTCGCCGGTCTCGGTGAGGATCCGGACGATCTCGCGGCGGGCCGCGTTGACGGTCAGCCCGGCGAAGTCGCGGTAGGCCGCGTCGGAGACCCCGGCCGGGCGGTCGGGCAGGAACCGGCCGTCGCGCCCGAGCACAACCCGCGTGTCGAGCTGCAGGTCGCGCCACCAGATGACGTCGGTCAGGTCGCCGAAGGTGCAGACCATCGCAATGCCGGTGCCCTTGTCCCTGGCGGCCATCGGATGGGCCAGGACGGGGACCTCGACATCGAAATACGGCGTGCGGACAGTGGTCAGGCCCTCGTAGCGCTCGTCGCCGGGGTGATAGACCAGGGCGACGCAGGCCGGCAACAGCTCGGGCCGGGTCGTCTCGATCTCGACCGGGCCGTCGGGGCCGTGGAACCGCAGCCGGTGGTAGGCGCCGGGGCGTTCCCGGTCTTCGAGCTCGGCCTGGGCGACCGCGGTGCGGAAGCCGACGTCCCACAGGGTCGGCGCCTCGGCCGTGTAGGCCTCACCCCGCGCCAGGTTGTTGAGGAAGGCGCGCTGCGAGACGGCCTGGGACCGCCGCCCGATCGTCGTGTACTGCAGAGCCCAGTCGACCGAGAGCCCGAGCCGCCGCCACAGCGCCTCGAACGCCTTCTCGTCCTCAGCTGTCAGCCGGCCGCAGAGCTCGACGAAGTTGCGCCGGGAGATCGAGAGTGGCTGCTTGGGGGCGGTGGCCGGCGGTTCCCACTGCGGGTCGTAGGGCAGGGCCGGGTCGCAGCGGACCCCGTACACATTCTGGACCCGTCGCTCGGTCGGGAGGCCGTTGTCGTCCCAGCCCATCGGGTAGAAGACGGTCTTGCCGCGCATGCGCTGGAACCGCGCGACGGTGTCGGTGTGCGTGTAAGAGAAGACGTGCCCCATGTGCAGCTCGCCCGATACGGTCGGCGGAGGCGTGTCGATCGCGTATACATCCGCCCGCTCCTTCGAGCGGTCGAACGTATACGTGCCCTCCTCCTGCCAGGTGCGCGCCCACTTGTCCTCGAGGCCGTCGAGCGACGGCCGCTCGGGCAGACCGGCGCGCCCGGTCGTTCCCGTATCAGTCATGGCTGAATGCTACGGCGGCGACCGGGCATCGACCCCTCAATAAGGCTCACGCCGCCTCGTGGTCGAGCAGGAAGCGCTTGACCGGCAGCCCCCAGCGGTAGCCGCCGAGCGACCCGTCGAGACGCAGCACCCGGTGGCACGGGGTGAAGAGCGCGACCGGATTGCGCGCGCAGGCCGAGGCCGCCGCCCGGATCGCCGCCGGACGGCCGCTGAGACGGGCGAAATCCGAATAGGTCACCGGGGCGCCCGGCTTGATCTCGCGCATCACCTGCCAGGCGTGGCGCATGTATTCGCCGCCGTTGTACTGCTCGACCACCACGGCGTCGAGGGCGGAGCGGTCACCGTCGAAGTAGGACCGCACGTGCCCGGTGACCGGGCCCACGTCGTCGGCCGGCTCGACCGGCTCGCGCAGCCGGGGGTGGATCAGGTCGGTGAGCTCGCCCACGTCGGCCGTGAAGCCGGCCGCGCGGACCGCGCCGGCGCCGGTGACGACCACGGTCAGCGGGCCGGCCTTGGTGTCGAGGGTTCGGTACGTCAACATCGCGTCCTCCAGGGTTGCGACACAGCCTGGCCCGTCGCGGGCGGCCATGGGAAAGATCTTGCTGAGCTGTGGACAACTACGCCGCGCGCCAGAGCCGGACGAGGGCGTAGCTTCGCCACGGACGCCACCTCCCGGCGTACGCCGACAGGGCTTTGGCCTGGTCGGGAAGGCCCAGCGCGCGGGCGCCGCGGCGGGCGGCGAGATCGGTCTCGAGGAAGACGTCGGGATCGCCGATTGCTCGCATCGCGACGTAACCGGCTGTCCACAGGCCTATCCCGGGAATGTCGGTCAGGCGCGCTACGGTCTCTTCGCGATCGGCGCCGGGGTTCAGATCGAGCTTCCCGTCGGCCACCGCGTTCGCCAGTTGCCTGATGGTCTCGCGCCGGGCCACCGGCATCCCGAACGCGCTGTCCGGCAGGTCGGCCACTGCGGCCGCCGTGGGAAAGCCGACGAGCGCGTCCGGCTGGGCGAACGGACGGATCAGACGGCTCATTGTCGTGCGCGCGCCGGCTACGCTGACCTGCTGCCCGACGATCGCGCGGACGGCCATCTCGAAGCCGTCCACCGCGCGCGGCACCCGTACGCCCGGCTCCGCGCTCACCATCGCCGCCAGCGCGGGGTCCTCGCCCAGGGTCGCGTCGACGGCCTCGGGGTCGGCGTCGAGGTCGAAGAGCCGCCGGCAGCGGGCCACAGCCGGCGCGAGGTCGCGCACGTCGCTGAGGCGCAACGTGGCCGACACCCAGCGGTCGGCCGGGCGGAGCGAGACGGTCGCGCTCCCGTGGGGCAGGGTCAGACCCCGGCGGTACGTGTTCCCGTCGCGCTCCTCCACGCCGGGCAACGCCCTCGTGCCGAGGAAGTCGAGCATGGCCGGCGCGTGCAGCGGCGACCGGTAGGCCAGTCGCAGGTTGATCGTGCCCGGCTCGCCGGCGGTGACCTTCCGGCGTTCGCGCAGCGTGCCCGGCGCCTGCGCGTAGACCTCGAGGATCGTGTCGTTGAACTGCCGCACGCTGCCGAAACCGGCGGCGAACGCGATCTCGGCCAGACCCAGGTCGGTGGTCTCGATGAGGATGCGGGCGGTCTGCGCGCGCTGCGCCCGGGCCAGGGCGAGCGGGCCGGCGCCGAGTTCCGCGGTGAGCAGCCGGTTGAGGTGGCGCTCGGTGTAGCCGAGGCGGCTCGCCAGCCCGGGCACCCCCTCGCGGTCGACGACGCCGTCGCCGATCAGCCGCATGGCCCGCCCGACCAGGTCGGCACGCACGTCCCACTCGGGGGAGCCGGGCGCGGCGTCCGGCCGGCAGCGCTTGCAGGCGCGGAAGCCGGACCGCTGGGCGGCCGCCGCGCTCGGATAGAAGCGGACGTTCTCCCGCTTCGGGGTCATGGCCGGGCAGGACGGCCTGCAGTAGATGCCAGTGCTGGTCACCGCGGTGCAGAACCAGCCGTCGAAGCGCTGGTCCCGGCTGTCCACGGCTCGGTAGCACCGCTCGAAGTCCAGTTCCATGCGATGAAGTCTGCTCTCCGGAGGGCCGGGTTGGCTGGCGGGATTCGGACATCAGCGTCACCTGTCAACCTTGGTTGACGGCGGCCGATGCGTCAACTACGGTTGACACATGGAGACGAAAGCGGCGACTGACATTCGCTACCGCACCTTCGGATCGGGCGGTCCCAAGGTCGTGCTGCTGCACGGCGGGATGCAGACCTCGGCCAACTTCACGCGGCTCGCGGCGGCTCTGGCCGGCACGTTCACCGTGTACGTGCTCGACCGCCGCCGCCTCGGCCTGCGATCCGAGGTCGACGACCTCGCGGCGGTGCTCGACGAGACCGGCGCGGCCAACGTGTTCGGGCTGAGCTCGGGCGCGGTCGTCGCGCTGCACGGCGCCCTCGAACTGCCGCGGATCGAACGGCTCGCGCTCTACGAGCCGCCGCTGAGCTACGGCGACGGCGACCCGCTGGCCTGGCTGCCCCGCTTCGAGAAAGAGCTGGCGGCCGGGCGTACGGCGGCGGCGATGATCACCGTCAGCAAGGGCACCGGCGATTTCCGGCACGTGCCGAGGGCCGCGCTGACCCCGTTCGTCCGGCTCTGGATCCGGTCGGATCCGCAGGTGCGCGAGCTGGTGCCCACGATGCGCGGGGACGCTGCCGTGGTCGCGCAGGCGAGCGGGCCGCTGAACCGCTACGCCGCGGTCACCGCCGAGACGCTCCTGCTCGGTGGCGAGCGCTCCCCGGCGTACCTGACAAGGGTTTTGAACGGTTTGGAACCGGTGCTGCCCCGGGTGCGGCGGGTCACGCTCGGCGGTGTGGGCCACGTCGCCGCCGACAACAGCGGCAAGCCCGAGCGGGTTGCGGCGGAACTGCGGAAGTTCTTCCGGTAGGCGCTGCGTAGACTAGCGTTCCGTGAGCCTCACCATCGGCATCGTCGGCCTGCCCAACGTCGGCAAGAGCACCCTGTTCAACGCCCTGACCAAGAACGACGTGCTCGCCGCGAACTATCCGTTCGCGACGATCGAGCCGAACGTCGGCGTGGTCGGGCTGCCCGACGAGCGGCTGGGCAAGCTGGCCGAGCTGTTCAGCAGCGAAAAGATAATCCCGGCCCCGGTGAGCTTCGTCGACATCGCCGGCCTGGTGCGCGGCGCGTCGAAGGGCCAGGGCCGCGGCAACGCGTTCCTCGCCAACATCCGCGACGCCTCGGCGATCTGCCAGGTGGTGCGCGCCTTCAGCGACCCCAACGTGCTGCACGTCGACGGCAAGGTCTCACCCGCCGACGACATCGAGACGATCAACACCGAGCTGATCCTGGCCGACCTGCAGACGGTCGAGAAGGCGCTGCCCCGCCTGCAGAAAGAGGCGAAGCTCAAGAAGGAGCGGGCCGCCACTGTGGCCGCCGCCGAGGGCGCGTTCAAGCTGCTCAACGACGGCATCACCCTGCACGCGGGCGCCACCGCGGCGGGCGTCGACGTGTCGCTGCTGGGCGAGCTGCACCTGCTGACGACCAAGCCCTTCCTGTACGTCTTCAACGTCGACGAGGCCGAGCTGAACAACGCGGCGTTCCTCGACGAGCTGCGCGCCCTGGTCGCCCCGGCCGAGGCCGTCTTCATGGACGCGAAGATCGAGTCCGAGCTGATCGACCTCCCGCCGGACGAGGCGCAGGAGCTGCTCGAGTCCACCGGCCAGACCGAGCCCGGCCTCGACCAGCTGATCCGCATCGGCTTCAACACGCTCGGCCTGCAGACCTACCTGACGGCCGGCCCCAAGGAGGCCCGCGCCTGGGTCATCCCGACCGGCGCCACCGCTCCCGAGGCCGCCGGCGTCATCCACAGCGACTTCCAGCGCGGCTTCATCAAGGCCGAGATCGTCAGCTTCGACGACCTGATGGCCGCCGGCTCCATGTCCGCCGCCAAGGCGGCCGGCAAGGTCCGCATGGAAGGCAAGGACTACATCATGAAGGACGGCGACGTCGTCGAGTTCCGCTTCAACGTCTAGTCGCTCAGCTCCGGTAGTCGCCCACCAGCCGTTCCAGGTCAAGCCTGATCGTGAACGGCTTGGTGGCGTGCAGCTCGTCGCGATGGATTCCGGTCGGCGCGTACATGCGAGTGGGCTCGTCCAGTTCGTAGGTGTGGATTTCCGGTTCCCACTCCTCGTGCTCGATGCGCCAATAGTTCGGAATGCCGGCTTCAGCGTATTTGCGTAGTTTGACGGTCCGATCGCGGTAGGCCGACTCCGGAGTGATCTCGGGTTGGGGTGGCCGCATCCAGTCGGGGATCGTCGTCATGGTGGGCTCAGAGGATGACCAGGGAGCGGGCACCCTCACCTCGGGACATGAGGTCGAAAGCCTCGGGGATATCGGCCAGGGTGATGCGGTCGGTGATCAGGTGGTCGAGGGACAGACGGCCCGACAGGACGTCGTCGGCCAGGCGGGGGATCTCGATGTCGAAGTCGGCCGAGCCGTAGACCGACGACCGCAGGATGCGCGCCGACGAGAAGATGTCCAATGCGGACAGCGACACCTGGTCGTCGTTGGACCCCATGCCGACGACGGTGACCTGGCCGCCGCGGCGGGTGGCTCGCCAGGCGGCCCGGATCGTCGCGGCCCGGCCCACACACTCGAAGGCGTGGTCGGCCCCACGGCCGGAGGTGCGGCCACGAATTTCTTTCGACAGCGCGTCCGACGAGACCACGAAGTCGGTCGCCCCGGCCGCCTCGGCCAGCCCCTTCTTGGCCTCGGACACGTCGACCGCGATCACGTCGGAGGCGCCGGCGGCCCGGGCTGCCGCGACCACCGACAGGCCGACGCCGCCGAGCCCGATCACCACGACCGACTGGCCGGGCTGCACCTGGGCCGTGTTGCGCACCGCGCCCGCCCCGGTCAGCACGCCGCAGCTGAGCAGCGCCGCGACTTCGAAGTCGAGCGCCGAGGGCACCGGGATCACCGCGTTCTCGGGCGCCACCACCTGGTCGGCGAAGGCGCCCAAGCCCAGCGCCACGTGCACCGGCACGCCGTCGAGGGTCACGCCGTTCTCGAGCGAGGCCACGCCGGACGACGTCGAGCACAGCCACGGTTGGTCGTTCGCGCAGAACCAGCAGTTGCGGCAGGCAGGCTGCCAGTTGAGCACGACGTGATCGCCGACTGCGGCCCGGGTGACGTGCTCGCCCACCTCGACGACCTCGCCGGCCGCCTCATGCCCGAGCACCAGCGGGAACGACGGGCGGATGGTGCCGTTCACCATGGAAAGGTCGGAATGGCACACGCCGGCCGCGCGCACCTTGACGCGAACCTGGCCCGGACCCACCTCGGGCCGGTGCAGCTCGGCCACCGCGGGCCGCGTGCCGGACGAGTGGAGGACCAGGCCGTCGAAGTAAGCCGTCATCGCTGAATCGCCTTCACCTGTTGGAACTCGGACAGACCGAACTCACCCAGTTCACGCCCGACACCGGACTGCTTGTAGCCGCCGAACGGCGCGACCGGGTTGAACGAACCGCCGTTGAGGTCGACCTGGCCCGTGCGCAGCCGCCGCGCCACCGACAGGGCCCGCTCGTCGGAACCCCAGACGCCGCCGGCCAGGCCGTACTTGGAGTTGTTGGCGATCGCGACGGCCTCGTCGTCGGACGAGAAGGGGATGATCGACAGCACCGGGCCGAAGATCTCTTCCTGGGCGAGTTCGCTGTCCGGGTCGACGTCGGCGAAGACGGTTGGGGCGACGAAATGTCCGACCTGGGGAACCGGAGAGTTGCCGGTGACACGGCGGGCGGTGGCCCGCTCGATAAAGCCGAGCACACGGTCGCGTTGGGCCCGGGAGACCAGCGGGCCGAGCCGCGTCTCCGGAGAGAAGGGGTCACCAACGGTGTAGCCGTCGGTGGTCTTGGCTGCCAGCGCAACAGCCTCGTCGTAGTGACTGCGGTGCACCAACATCCTGGTCCAGGCCGTGCAGGTCTGGCCCGAGTTCAGGAATGCGTTGCCCACGCCCATCTTCACGGCGCGCACCACATCGGCGTCTTCGAGGATGATGTTGGCCGACTTGCCCCCGAGCTCGAGCGCCACGCGCGCGATGCGGTCGGCGGCGGCGTGGGTGATGGCCCGGCCGGTGGCCGTCGAGCCGGTGAACGACACCATGTCGACCCCCGGGTGACCGGCGATCGCGGCGCCGACCACCGGGCCGGTGCCGGTCACCACGTTGAGCACGCCGGCCGGGACGCCCGCTTCTTCGGCCGCGTCGACCAGCAGGAACGCCACCAGCGGGGTCAGCTCGCTGGGCTTGAGCACAACCGTGCAGCCGGCTGCCAGGGCCGCCGCCACCTTGGCCACCACCTGGTGCAACGGGTAGTTCCAGGGGGTGATCGCACCGACGACACCGATCGGCTCGTGCTCGATCGACGAGTTGCCGATCGTCCGCGCAGCCGGCGGCTGCGCGGCCAGGTCGGCGTACGACCGAAGGACCGCCAGCGGCAGACCCGCCTGGACCGCCTTGGCGATTTTGAGGGGTGCGCCCAGTTCGAGCCCGACAGTCTCGGCGATCTTGGCGGCACGCGAAGCCAACGAGGTGTGCAGGCGATCGAGCACGGCCGCACGGTCGGTGGCGGCGGCCCAACCCGCGAAAGCGGCCTGGGCCGCCGCCACCGCGCGATCGACGTCGGCCGTGGTGCCCGCCGGCACGTGACCCAGCACCTCTTCGGTGGCGGGATTTTCCACCGCGATGGTGTCGGCGGAGGCGGGTGTGACCCACTCTCCGCCGATGTAGAGGTGTGGCCGGTCGAGCGATGTCATCAGCGGGTCCCCATCTCGTATCGGGCCGTGAGGCCGGTGATCAGCAGGTCCAGTCCGAGTTCGAAGGCGCCCTCGTCCACGGCTTCATGATGCTCCGCCAGACGGGGTGCGTGCCGAAGGTGTGGATAACGGTGGTAGAGATCGGGATCGACGTCGAAGCCGAGCGCGAACGACCCCAGCGACGAGCCCGTGACCAGGTATCTCATGAGCGCGCCGATGTGCGTGGCCTGTGCATAGCTCCACCCGGCGTCCACGAGCGCGCCGTACACGGCCTCGGCCATCGCCAGCGAGGCGGGCCGGCGGCCCGGCCCCTGGGCGAGCACCGGCACGACATTCGGATGCGCCGCGAGCACCGCATGGTAGGAGCGTGCCCAGCGTCGCAGCGCCTCGTCCCACGGGAAGGTCCCGAAGGCCGACACGTCGACCTGGTCGATCACGGCGTCGGCGACCGCGTCCACGATCGAAGCCTTGGTCGCGAAGTGGTTGTAGAGCGAGGGCCCCTGCACGCCCAGCTCGGTGGCGAGGCGGCGGGTCGAGAGCGCGTCCAGGCCCTCCGCGTCGACCAGGGCCGCGGCCGCCTCGACGATCCGTTCCCTGGTCAGCAGGGCCTGCCGGGGCCGCGCCATTCGAATCTCCCCACCCGCAGCGAAAAGAAGCACTGGACGTGTAAAAACTTACACCGCTAGTTTAACGGCATGGACTTCTCGCTCACCGACGAGGAACGCGCGATTCGCGACACCGCCCGCCAGTTCATCACCCGCGAGGTCATGCCGCTCGAACAGGAGGCGCTGCTGCGGGAGCGCCGCCACGAGCCGGGCCTCGACCGCAGTGAGCTGCGCGAGTTGCAACAGAAGGCCAAGAAGTTCGGCTTCTGGGGCCTGTCCACACCGGAGGAATACGGCGGGATGGACCTGCCGGCCGTCCTGCAGTCGCTGATCTGGACCGAGGTGGGCCGCACCTTCGTGCAGTTCAAGTTCGGCGGCGAGGCCGACAACATCCTCTACTACGCCAACGAGCAGCAGAAACAGGAATTTCTGGTGCCCACGATCGAGGGCGACCGGATCTCCTGCTTCGCCATCACCGAGCCCGGCGCCGGCTCGGACGCGGCGAACATCAAGCTCAGCGCCCGCCAGGACGGCGACGACTGGATTCTCAACGGCGAGAAGACGTTCATCACCAACGGCAACGACGCCGACTTCGTGATCGTCGTCGCGGTCACCGATCGCGAGAAGGGTGTGCGCGGCGGCGGCACCACGGCCTTCCTGGTCGACCGCGAGATGGGCTGGCGCTCCGAGTTCATCCAGACCATGGGCGAGGGCGGCCCGGCCGCGCTGATCTTCGACGACGTCCGGGTGCCCGCGCGCAACATCCTGGGCGAGATCGGCCAGGGCTTCGAACTGGGCATGAAATGGATCGGCAAGGGTCGCTACCTCATCCCCTCCAACGCCCTCGGCATCGCCGAGCGGTCGCTGGGCATGGCGATCGAGTACGCGAACACCCGCGAGACCTTCGGCCGCAAGATCGGGGAGAACCAGGCCATCCAGTGGATGATCGCCGACTCCGAGGTCGAGCTGGAGGCCGCCCGCTGGCTCATTCTGCGCGCCGCGTGGACGGTCGACCAGGGCGAGGACCCCCGCCACGCGTCCTCCATGGCCAAGCTCTACGGCGCCCAGATGGTCAACAACGTGGTAGACCGTGTCATGCAGATCCACGGTGGAATGGGCTACACCCGCGAGCTTCCGATCGAACGGTGGTACCGCCAGGTGCGACTCATGCGTATCTATGAGGGTACCGATGAGATGCAGCGTCTGATCATCTCCCGCGACCTGCTCCGCGGGTACACCAAGATCGGAGGGCACTTGGCATGACCCAGTTGTCGCTCGCCACCGTCCTGGCGGAGTCGGCCCGGAAGTATCCCGACAAAGTCGCAGTGATCGACAGTCTGACCACCGAACGCATCACGTACCGTGACCTCTGGCGACAGACCCTGGCGTACGCGGGTGGCCTGAAGAGTCTGGGCATCGGGCCGGGTGACGTGGTCGCCGTCCAGATTCCCAACCTCGCCGATTTCCCGCGCGTGTATTACGCCGTTCTGGCGGCCGGGGCCACGATCGTCCCGATGCACCTTCTCCTCACCCCCGAGGAGAACGCGTACGTCCTGCAGGACAGCCGGGCGAAACTGCTGGTGGCCCACGCCAGCCAGCTCGAGAACGCAGCGGCCGCGGCCAAGATCGCCGATATCCCGGTCGTGTCGGTCGGTCCCGCCGTACCGGGCGTGAACAGGCTGGAAGAAGCCACCGGAGCACCGCTGCGTACGTACGTGAGCCGCGAGGCCGAAGACGTGGCGGTCGTCTTCTATACGAGCGGCACCACCGGCAAGCCCAAGGGCGCCCTGCTCACTCACCTCAACCTCGTGATGAACACGATGGTCAACGTCTTCGACATCCACGACCTGAACGACGACGACATCGTCATGGGCTGCCTGCCGCTGTTCCACACATTCGGCCAGACCGTGGGCATGAACGGGACGTTCCGGCTGGGCGGCACCATGGTGCTGATGGCCCGCTTCACCGGCGAGGCCGCGATTCAGCTCATGGTCCGCGAGAACGTCACGATCTTCCACGGCGTGCCGACCATGTACATCGGCCTGCTCGAGGCCGCAGCGAAGGCGGACAAGCTGCCCGACCTGCGGCTCTGCGTCTCGGGCGGCGCGTCCCTGCCGGTCGCGGTGCTCGAGAAGTTCAACGACACGTTCCACGCCACCATCTATGAGGGGTACGGGCTCTCGGAGACCTCACCGACCGCGACCACCAACCAGCCCGCGTTCGGCGCGAAGCCGGGCACAGTCGGCCACCCGATCTGGGGCGTCGAGGTCGAGATCGCCCGGCCCGAGGTCGACGAGCGCATCGAGCTGATGGACGACGGCGAGCTGGGCGAGATCGTCATCCGCGGCCACAACGTCTTCGCCGGCTATCTCGACAACCCGTCGGCGACGGCCGAGGCGATGGTGGACGGCTGGTTCCGCACCGGCGACCTCGGCACCAAGGACGCGGACGGCTTCATCACGATCGTCGACCGCAAGAAGGACCTGGTCATCCGGGGTGGCTTCAACGTCTATCCGCGCGAGGTGGAGGAGGCGCTGGCCCGGCACCCGGCCGTGCAGCAGGTGGCGGTGATCGGCGTGCCCGACCCGGTGCACGGCGAGGAGATCTGCGCGGTGGTGGTGCCCGACCCGGGCGGCGTCACGGCCGAGGAACTGATCGAGTGGTCGCGCGAGAAGCTCGGCAAGCACAAGTACCCCCGGCAGATCCGGTTCGCCGAGCAGCTCCCGCTCGGGCCCAGCTTCAAGGTGCTGAAGCGGGAACTGCGCAAGACGTACGGGTCGGAGCCCTCAGCCCAGTAGGGCCGGAAGCTCGGCGACGATCGGCTTGTCCGCGGGCAGCCAGTGCACGCTGTCCAGCTCGTCCTTGGCGAGCCAGCGCATGGACGTGTGCTCCAGCGCCCGCGGCACGTCGCCTTCCAGCAGGCGTACGGCGAAGACCCGCAGCACAGCCCGGCCGTGCGCCAGCGAGACATCGGGCCCGACCCGGTCGCCGACCTCGACGCGGACGCCCAGTTCCTCCGCACACTCGCGGGCCAGCGCCTGCTCGTCAGTTTCGCCCGGTTCGACCTTTCCGCCGGGAAACTCCCAGCGACCGGCGACCTCGACCGGCGCGGAACGCTCGCACGCCAGGACTCGGCCATCCGTGATGATCACCGCAGCCACGATTACTTTTCGTGGCGCTACTGAATGTGACAGCGCTTCCTTGACGTGCTGTTTCGGCGGCATGAATCAAGAGCTTCCCACAAAACTTTATCGTTCAGGTTGCCCGAGGCGTCCCGATCGTCACGCAAACACGTATATGTGGGCGTGGACATGGTTGCCCAAGGAAGCAACACTTGTGGCACCGACCATGACGACACGGCGACAGTTTGGCCACAAGCCGGCAACGACGCCTAGGGGGTGCGGCGATGCGGGCCAGAAGACAACGGGTGAACCGCTCCGATTACCTCAGCGACGCTCTGACGCTGCTGAGCGGCTGGACGCAGGACGGCGTTCAGCTCAAGCGCGAACTGGCGTGCGACGACAGTCAGCATGCCGCATTGACGGAACGGATCAAGGTGGCGGCGGACACATTGCGCATACGCCCCAGCATCCGGCGAACCGACGGTCACACTCAGATCTGTCTGGGCGACCGCGACGGCGACACGCTCACGGACGGTGAGGTTGCCCTGGCGGCTCGGATCGAGGACTTCTACCGTACGGTCACCGCTCCGCATGGCCCCTGATCGCTACCCTCGGGCCATGAGCGGAGTGATTTACGACAGCAAGGGCCAGTTCCAGCAGATCGAGAGCGGCCTGCTGGACGGCGAGCAGATCATCGCCGTGTACGACGCGGTGGGCGCCGGCACGGGCTTCATCGGTCTGACCAACCGGCGCGTGATCATCCAGGACAAGTCGTTCGTCGGAAAGCGCGTCGCGCTCACCAGCATCCCGTACTCGAAGGTCAGCAGCGTCAGCGTGGTCAGCAACAAGAGCTGGGCCGGCCAGTTCTTCTCCACCGGCACGATCGCGATCACGGTCGGCCAGCACGTCTACGAGGTCGAGTTCCGCGGCTCGGAGAAGACCCACCACGTGCACAACGTGATCCTGCACTACGCCAGCTAGACGAGGACCCGCGTCGGCAGCGGCGTCTCGGTCACCGAACCGTCGGCCGCGCGCTTGAGCTCGTAGCCCAGCGGGCCCGGCCGGTCGGCCACCACCTCGCTCAGTGTGGTGCCGCGATAGACCAGCCCGGCGCCGTCGTCGGTCGCGTAGCCGTCGCCGAGCGTGCCGTCGCCGATCAGCTCGTGCATCTTGGGCCGCCGCTGCGCCTCGGCGTCGTAGTGCACGCCGTTCGAGTACGGCAGCCAGCCCAGCCCGTCGGTGAAGCCGCGCAGGTCGGGACCGTAGCTGTCGGTGCTGCCGCCCTGATGCCAGCAGATCGAGCCGGCCGAGACGCCGCCGAGCACCACGCCCGACTGCCAGGCCTCGTGCAGGATCTCGTCGACGCCGTGCGCCCGCCACACCGCGCACAGGTTGGCCACGCTGCCGCCGTGCACCCAGATGATGTCCTGCTCGAGCAGGTGGGCGCGGATGTCGGCGACGTTCGGCATGGGAAAGAGCTGCAGGTGCGACGGGACGAACTCGGTGCCGGCGAAGGCCGCGTAGTGCGCGCCGATGGTGGCCGCCGGGTCGCCGCTGGCCTGGGTCAGGAAGCAGATCCGCGGTCGCGGCGCCCGGGCCAGCTCGGCGGCGAGACGGTGGATGCGGCCGGGCCGCCAGGCGAAGTCGCCGAACGGGCCGACCTCGAAGAACGCGCTGGTGGCCAGGATCGTGGGCTCGTCGGCAGTCACCGCACCATCATCGTGCAGGCATCGGTGGTGTCGAGCACCAGATCGGCGGCGATGTCGATGGCCAGCCGCAACCGCAGCGGGTCGCCTTCGACCGCGGCGAAGGCCTGATCGACCCGCTCGGCGAAACGCTCGGGGGCGCCGGGCAGGGCCGCGGTGGCGGCCACGGCGCCCTTCTCGTTGATCAGCCAGCGGCCGGCCGCGCCGTGCAGGGCGTGCGCACACACGCCGACCAGCCGGAACAGGCAGCCGGCGACGAAGGCGGTGTCGGTGCGCGGCAGGCCCTTGCGCGCGATCGCGACCAGGAAGTCGGCTTCCCACAGGCCGGCGACCAGGGCCTGGGACAACGCCGGCGGGTAGGGCTGCAGACTGCTCCGCAGGCGGGCCAGCTCGCCGGTCGGGTCACTCAGGATCCGGCCCAGGGCCAATTCCCCGGCGTACGCGTGATCGGCGAACCCGAGCGGGTGGCCACCCTGCTGGTGGAAGGCGTAGCGGCCCAGCTCGACGTCGGCGCACACCCCGCGTACGCGGTCGAGGTCGCGATAGATGAAGTCGAGCGCGCCGCCGTCGACCTCGAGCCAGCCGCCGCCGTCGACCCACGGACCCCAGCCACCGGGCTCGGTGACACGGGCCGAGGCCCCGGACAGGGACCGGGCGACCGCTCCGAGGCGGTCGACGTCGAGCGGGGCGCGGTAATAGATGCCCAGGTCGGTGTCGGACTCCGGGGTGTGCGTGCCGCGGGCCCGGCTGCCGCCCAGCACGACGCCGACCACGCCGGGGACGCGGGCGACCTCAGCGGCGATCTCGGCCAGCCGCGTGTCGCTCAGGATCATCGGCGTGCCTCGATAAGGACGCGGGTGGCGTGGGACACGAACATGCCCTTCACGGTGATCTCGTCATGGACGGCTCGCAACTGGGCGCGGTACTTCCCGATCGTGAAATCGGGCACGGTCCACACGACTTTCCGCAGGAAATGCGCCACCGCGGCGATGTCGTAGAACTCGGAGCGCAGGCGCTCACCGCGTACGCGCAGGACCTCGAAACCGGCGGCCACCGCGGCCGCCGCGATCTGCTCGGGGTGCTGGTGGGCCGGCGGCGGCAGCGGCCCCATCATGGCCTCGGAGAGCTCGCGATTGCTGCCGGCGCCGATCTGCTGGGACAGGAAGGTGCCACCGTCCCGGAGCACGCGCGCGATCCCGGCCCAGTCCGTGGTGACCGGGTGGCGGCTCACCACCAGGTCGAACGAGCCGTCGCGGAACGGCAGCCCGTCGGTCGCGACCAGCTGCGGAATCCTGGTCTTGGCCACCGGGATGTTCGGCGGCCAGGCCTCGGTGGCGACGCGTTGCCCGGCGGTGCCGGCTTTCGCCATGGCGTACGCGAAGACCTCGCCGCCCCCGGTCTGCAGGTCGAGCGCGGCCGCGGCCGCGGTGAGCCGCTCGGCGACCAGGTCGGCGTACCCCCACGAGGGCCGCTGCTCGGTCGCGCGGCCCTCGAACCACGAGAAGTCCCAGCCCGCGAGCGGAACGGCCGCGGCCTCGTCGAGCAGGGCGTCGAAGTCCTTCACTGCGGCAGTGTGGGGATCTCCGGCTTGGCGGCGCAATCCATTTGCGGCGGCTCGCCACCCAGCGCGTCCGGGTCGAGCAGCTCGATGTCCTGGTCGAGCACGGTCAGCTCGTTCTGGTCGTCCGGGCAGTACGCCTTGGCCTGGCGACCCAGCGGCACGCAGAGATCGAGCTTGCGACGGCACTCCCGGTCGCGGCCGCCGTGCGGACGGCCGAAGCCGCGGCGCGAGCCGAAGGTGATCACACGATCCTGGGGCTCGCGGGTGACGGTGATGTCCATCAGCTTGCGGTCGGTCTCCTGGCCGTCGGTCAGGGTCACCAGGTAGCGCAGCGCCTCCTCGCCGGGCACGCCGGCCGCAGTGACCTTGCGGGTGCCGCGCGGCAACGACGGGTCGCGGACGAAACGGGTCTGGAAGGGCACCTCGCGCTTCTCGACGTCGGTGCGGGTGGTGATCGACGGCTGCGCCGGGGCGGCGCTGACCGGCGCCTGCGGCTGGTCCGGCTGGGTGCGTACGGGGGCCTGGGCCGCGGCGGTCCTGGGCGGGGCCTCGGCCGCGCGGCGTGGCTCGCGCGGGCCTGTCCGGTCGGCCTGATCGGTCGTACGGGAAAGGGTTGCCGCCGGGTCGAGGCCGGGCTTGGCCGGAACGTACGGGGGCGGCGTGGGCGCCTGAAGTTCGGCATCGGCCTGTGGGGCAGCGGCCTGGCCGACAGCGGTGACGATGCGCGGCGCGTCGGGGCCGTCTTTGGTCAGCACGGCGACGCCGCCCACGGCCGCGCCGATCACCATGAGCAACGCACTGGTGCCGGCCGTCATCCTTACGCCGAAAGGCAGCCGGGCCCACCAAGACTTTCGTGGCATTTCGAGCAATTGCTGCAATGAGTCACTAGTTGTCTGGTTTTGCACCCATGCATTGTGCGGCGCGAGGCCCCGGACGCAAGCATCCGAGGCCTCGTGGCGTTTTTGATCTCTTGTCTGCTCAGGCGGCGTTGCGAACCGTCTCGAGAGCCTTGCTCCAGGTCACGGTCTGGTCGAGGACCAGGCTGAGGGCCTGCTCCTGACGCTCGCTCGGCAGGAACTTGCTGTAGTTCTCGAAGTCGGTCGCGAGCGACAGCAGAACCTGCGCGCGCACGTCGGCCAGCATGAGCTCGCCGGCGATCAGGCGCAGGTGCTCGACCGCGCGGGCGCCACCGACCGAGCCGTAGCCGACGAAGCCGGCGGCCTTGTTGTTCCACTCCTTGAAGAGGAAGTCGATCGCGTTCTTCAGGGCGCCCGACGTCGAGTGGTTGTACTCCGGGGTCACGAAGATGAAGCCGTCGAAGGAGTCGATCTTCTTGGCCCACTCGATGGTGTGCGGCTGGCTGTACTGGCCCATCGACGGCGGGATCGCCTCGTCGAGGTGGGGCAGGTTGTAGTCGAGAAGGTCGACGAGCTCGAACTCGGCGTCGGTGCGCTTGGCGGCGACGTCGTAGACCCACTTGGCCACGGCTTCACCGTTGCGGCCGGGGCGGGTGCTGCCGAGGATAATGCCGATCTTGGTCATCGCTGTTTTTCCCTTGCCTGGCGTTGGTCGGTGTGTCCTCGCGCTCTAACTTGCTGCGTCAAGCAACTATTCCTGCAATCGCGGCTTACGATCAACGTCATGTCCGCCACATCACCCGATCCGGTACTGCCACCGGGTCTCACCGCCCTCTCCGCTGAGGAAGAGACGGTCATGCGGGCGCTCGGCCGGCTCCTGCTCGTGCTACCTCGGGCCATGAACGCCGACCTCGAGGCCGAGCAGCGCATGACGGCGAGCGAGTACAACGTGCTGCGCCACCTCTCCGAGGACCCGAACCACCGGATGCGCATGAGCGAGCTGGCCCAGTCGTGTGACATGTCCCTCAGTGGCATGACCCGCCTGGCCGCCAAACTGGAATCGCAGGGCTACCTGAACCGGGTCAAGTGCGACGAGGACGCCCGGGGCTGGAACGCCGTCCTGACCGACGAGGGACTGGCCCGCCTGCGCGAGGCCTGGCCCACCCACCTGGCCAGCGTCCGCCGTCACATCTTCGACCACCTCGACGGCCTCGACCTCGACGATCTGGCCGCCGCCCTGAACAAGATGGCCACCGATGCGGACCTGCGATGACGACCATTGAGGAACGGCCCTGGGACGATCCGGCCGGCGCCGCCCTGCGAAAGGCCCAGCGGGCCGAACTCGACGAGCGCTACGGCAGCGACGACCACGAGCCCGGCACAGCGCCGACCGCCGCCGACATCGACCTGTTCCTGGTCGCCTCGGTCCCCGACGGCACGCCCGTCGCCTGCGGCGCCCTCCGCCGCCTGACCGGGACAAGCGCCGAGATCAAGCGCATGTACGTCGTCCCCACCAGCCGCGGCAGCGGCGTGGCCACGGCCGTGCTGCGCGCCCTGGAAGCGGCTGCAGTCAGCCGCGGCTGGACGACTCTGCGCCTCGAAACCGGCACGGAACAGCCCGAGGCGATCCGCTTCTACGAACGCGAGGGCTACACCGAGATCCCGCTCTTCGGGCCGTACGCGGGCTCCGAGATCTCCCGCTGCTACGAACGGACGCTCTAGTTGGTGCCCGCCGGCCTCACACCGCCACGAGTCGGACGCGATCGCCACAGAGCTTGACCATGTCGTCGATGTCGGAGGTCAACATGACCACAGGGCGATGCTGACGCAACGCAGCCTCGGCGACCGCCGCGTCGATCGCGTATTTGTGCCCGTGCAAGCCGACAATCGCCGGCAGCCTCGACGCGGCCCTGGCCTCCTCATCGCCCACCGGGATCACGCGTAGCCCGGACAGCAGCCGGCTCAGGCGAGACTGGTTCGTGCGGGCGTGAACGGCCTCGATGATGGTGAGTGCGCTGATCACGACTTCCGTGCCGCGCGAACGCCCCTCGGCCAGCACAGCCACCACCTGCCCACGTTCCTACCCTGGGAGACTGGGCGGATGCGTCCCCGGCCCGGCGAAGTGCTGCACTTCAGCGAAGACCCGACGATCGCCCGCTTCGTGCCGCACGTCGCGCCCACGTCGCGGGAGGCGGAGGCGTACGTGTGGGCGGTCGGGCACGACCGGGCGCCCGACTACTGGTTCCCGCGTCAGTGCCCGCGGGCGATGGCGTGGGTGGTCGACGGGACGTCCGATGTGGATCGCGAGCGCATCGTCGGGGCCGGTAGCGGGGTGCGGGTGCATGCCATCGAGTACGGGTGGCTGGAAGCGTTGCGTACGACCAGGGTCTACGCCTACCGGCTCCCGGCGGGGCCGTTCCAGCCGATCGCCGCGCCGGGGTCCGAGCCGCACGCCATGGTCGCCACCGAGCCGGTCGAGCCGCTGGGCCCGGCCGTCCCCGTGGGGGACCTGATCGCGTGCCATGCCGAGGCCGGCATCCAGTTGCGCGTTCTCGACAACCTGTGGCCCTTCTGGGATCAGGTTGTCGAGAGCACGCTCGGCTTCAGCGGCATCCGCCTGCGCAACGCTAGGCCGCGGCCAGCAGTGCAGTGATCGTCCGGGACAGCCGCGCCCGGGCCGCGATGACCGACAGGTCCATGTTCTCGCGCCACGTCGACCAGGTGGGCCACATGCTGACCGCGGTCAACGCGTCGAGCAGTTCCTCGTTGCCGTCCAGCTCGGCCGCGAAGAGGGCGGCGAGCTCGTCCCGTACGCGCTGCACATGCATCCGCCGGTAGCGGCGCAGCGTCTCGCTGAACGGCTCCTTGATCGCCGCCGCCTTGGCCGTCGGGCCGATCTGCTCCAGCAGGCGGGCCCGCTGGCGGCAGTAGGCCTCGATGCGCTCGGCCAGCGGCAGCTCGGGCGAGATCGGCCGGTGCGAGGAGTCCCGCAGCTCGAGGACCCGCTTGCCGCTCGCGGTGAACAGGGCCTCCATGTCGGCGAAGTGGCTCCACAGCGCGCGCAGCGAGACGCCCGCCGTCTTGGCGATGCGGTCGGCGGTCGGGCGCAGGTCACCCTCGCCGATGAGCCGGAGGTGCGCGTCGACGATGGCGTTGCGGGTGCGCTCGGACCGGGCGGTGCGCCCGTCGACGCGCTGCTGGGCCGGGCTCACGAGGCGGCGCTCCGGTGGCGGCTCAACTCCCGCCGGGCCAGCGAGCGCTTGTGCACCTCGTCCGGTCCGTCGGCGAGGCGGAGCGTACGGGCCGCCGCCCACAACCCCGCGAGCGGCGTGTCCTGCCCGACGCCGGCCGCGCCGTGGGTCTGGATGGCCTTGTCGACGATCCACTCGACGGTGGCCGGCACGATGATTTTGATGGCCTGGATCTCGGTGTGGGCGCCCTTGTTGCCGACCGTGTCCATCAGCCAGGCCGCCTTGAGCACCAGCAGCCGGGCCTGTTCGATCCGTACCCGCGATTCGGCGATCCAGTCCTGCACGACACCCTGCTCGGCCAGCGGCTTGCCGAACGGCGTGCGGCTGAGCGCCCGGGTGCACATCAGTTCCAGCGCGCGCTCGGCCATCCCGATCAGCCGCATGCAGTGGTGGATGCGACCCGGCCCGAGGCGCGCCTGCGAGATGGCGAAGCCGCCGCCCTCCTCGCCGATCAGGTTCGACACCGGCACCCGGGCGCCCTCGAAGAGCACCTCGGCATGGCCGCCGTGGTCGCCGTCGGTGTAGCCGAAGACCGTCATCCCGCGCTTCACGGTCACGCCGGGCGTGTCCCGCGGGACCAGCACCATGCTCTGCTGGACGTGCCGCGCGGCCGACGGGTCGGTCTTGCCCATCACGATGAAGATGCGGCAGTTCGGGTTCATCGCGCCGGTGATGTAGAACTTGCGGCCCGTGATGACGTAGTCGTCTCCGTCGCGCTCGATGCGGGTGCCGATGTTCGTGGCGTCGGACGAGGCGACCTGCGGCTCGGTCATCGCGAAGGCCGAGCGGATGGTCCCGTCGAGCAACGGCTGCAACCACTGTTGTTTCTGTTCCTCGGTGCCGAACTCGGCCAGCACCTCCATGTTGCCCGTGTCGGGCGCGGCGCAGTTCAGCGCGGGCGGAGCGATGTGCGGGCTGCGGCCGGTGATCTCGGCCAGCGGCGCGTACTGCAGATTGCTCAGGCCGGCGCCGTGCGCACCGGGCAGGAAGAGGTTCCACAGGCCGGCCAGGCGTGCCTGGGCCTGGAGCCGCGCCACGATGGGTGGCGGTTCCCAGCCCTCGCTGTGGAACCCGGCCTCGGCCGGATAGACGTGTTCGTCCATGAAGGACAGGAGCCGCTTGCGGTAGTCCTCGGTCCGCTCGTCGAAGCCGAAGTCCATCAGTGTCCCTCCAGCGCCTCGTGACCGCGCATGACCAGGGGGCCGACCATCTGACCGATCGTCTCGAAGCCGTCGCCGACGGTCTGCCCCTGAACGTATCGATAGTGCACGCCCTCGAGAATGACGGCGAGCTTGAATGCGGCGAATCCCACGTACCAGTGCAGATCGCTGACGTCGCGCCGGCTGCGTTCGGCGTAGCGCGCGCTCAGCTCGGCCAGGCTCGGATGCCCGGGCACCCGCAGCGGCGCGGACGGCCGTCCACCGGCGCCGGGACTGAGCGGAAGGTCGGCGTAGACGAGCATCAGGGCGACGTCGCTGAGCGGGTCGCCCAGCGTCGACATCTCCCAGTCGAGCACGGCGTTGACCTGCAACTCGTCGCCGATCAGCACGTTGTCGAGGCGGAAGTCGCCGTGCACCACGGCGCCCGGTCCGCCGGCCGGGATGTCGACCGCCAGCCGGGCGTGCAGCTCGTCGATCCCGGCCACGTCGCGGCTGCGGGACGCGTCGAGCTGCTTCTTCCACCGGCTGACCTGGCGCTGGTTGAACCCTTCGGGGCGGCCGAAGCCGTCCAGCCCGATCGCCGCCGGGTCGAGGGCGTGCAGGTCGGCCAAGGTGTCCACGAGCGACAGACCAAGCGTCCGCATCGCTTCCGGGCCGAGCGCCTCGAGCTGGGCCACGTCCCGGTAGATGGTGCCGTCGACATGTTCCATCAAATAGAACGGGGCGCCGATGACCTCGGTGTCGGTGCAGAGCAGCACCGGGCGCGGGGCGGGGAACCCGGCCTTCGACAACGCCTCGAGCACCCGGTGCTCGCGGGTCATGTCGTGCGCCGTGGGCAGCACGTGACCGAGCGGCGGGCGGCGCAGCACCCAGCGCTGCTCGCCGTCGGTCACGGCGTACGTCAGGTTCGACCGGCCGCCGGCGAACATGCGGCCCGTCAGCTCCCGCGGGCTGCCGAGGTACGCCTGGAGACGTTCGAGGTCGAGTCCCCTCATCGGGCGTCGCCCTCGAAGGCGCGCTGCATCTTGTTCATGCCGCCGAGCCATCGGTCGGGGTCGGCGGCCCGCAGCCGATAGAAGTCGGCCACCTCGGGGTGCGGCAGGATCAGGAAGCTGTCGCCCTGCAGCGCCTCGCCGACCTTGGCCGCCACCACGTCGGGTTCGAGCGCGCTCTCGGCCAGCAGGGCGGCGCTGGCACTGCCGCGGGCGCTGCCCCGGGTCAGCATGTCGGTGCGGACACCCTGCGGGCACAACGCCTGCACGGTGATGCCGCGGTGGTGGTAGGTGGCGCGCAGCCATTCCGCGTACGCCAGGGCGGCGTGTTTGGTGACCGCGTACGGCGCGCTTCCGAGCAGGGTGAGCAGGCCGGCCGCGCTGACCGTCATCACGAGGCGCTTGGGCTCGTTCGTGTCGAGCCACCGGGGGAGCAGCGCCCGGGTGACGTAGACATGCGACATCACGTTGACGTTCCAGTCCCGGATCCACACGTCGTCGGGCGTGCTCTCGTCGCCCGCTGTGAGCACGCCGGCGTTGGCGCAGAACAGGTCGATGCCGCCCAGCTCGGCCCAGGCCGTGTCGATCAGGCGGCGGGTGTCCTGCTCGTCGGCCGCGTCGCCGGGCACCGGCAGACCGCCGATGTCGCTGGCCACGGCCTCGGCCGCGGCCTGGTCGACGTCGTTGACGACGACCTCGGCCCCCTCGGCCGCGAACCGGCGGGCCAGCGCCGCGCCGATCCCGCCGCCGGCGCCGGTGACGACGACCCGCTTCACTGCATCTTCCCGGTCAGGGTGACGCCGCCGTCGATGACGAGGGTCTGGCCGGTTATCCAGCCCGCGTCGGCCGAGCTGAGGAATGCGACCGCGCCGGCCACGTCCTCGGGGACGCCCAGCCGGGCCATCGGATAGCCGGACGACACCTGTTCCTCCCGGCCTTCGAAGAGCGCGGACGCGAACTTGGTCTTGACCACGGCCGGGGCGACCGCGTTGACCCGCACCTTGGGTGCCAGCTCGACGGCCAGCTCCTCGGTGAGGTGGATCAGCGCGGCCTTGGTGACCCCGTAGAAGCCGATGCCGGGCGCCGGGCGCACGCCCGAGACCGACGAGATGTTGACGATCGAGCCGCCGCCCTCGGCCAGCCCGCCGCGCAGGGCTTCCTGCACCCAGCCGAGCGTGCCGAGGACGTTGACCTCGAAGATCTTGCGGGCCGCGCTCAGGTCGAGCGAGGCCAGCGGCCCGTAGACCGGGTTGATGCCGATGTTGTTGACGAGCGCCGTGACCGGGCCGAACTGGCCGAGCACGGTGTCGACCACGGCGGCCCGGTGATCGGGGTCGTCGCCCTTGCCGGCGACCCCGATCGCGACCGCGGCGCCGCCCAGATCCTTGGCCGCCGAGTCGAGCGCGGCCGCGTCCCGGCCGGTGATGCAGACCTTGTACCCGTCGGCCACGAAGCGTTGCGCGATGGCGAAACCGATCCCCCTGCTGGCTCCCGTCACGATCGCCACTTGGTCCGCCATGGCCGCTCCCTCGTCAGTCCTGATCAACAGATGTCCCGCAGCCCACCTTAGGCAGCGGGGATGCCGTTCGCTGGCGGGGCCACCGCCGGCTGCTCGTAGACCTCGACCGCGCCGTCGCCGTCGTCGGTCCTGAACGGCTTGCCGATCCACTTGGCCTGGCCGCCCTCGATGACGGTGAGCTGCTCGCCGCCGTAGCCGGAGTGGTCGGTCGCCGAGTAGCGCGTCGGCACCAGGCCGGGCCCGGTGAAGCCGCCCTTCTTGACCGCCTCGATGATGCCGTCCCGGGTCAGATCCTTGCCGGCGGACTGCAGCGACTGGACGAACAGGTAGGCGACGGACATGCCGTACACGACGTTGTTGTCCATCTCGGCGCCGGCGTTGTACTCCTTGTTGACCTTGGTGTACAGCTGGATCCACGGGTTCGCGGTGTCGTTGACCAGCGGCAGGTAGTTCGCCGCCACGACCCCTTCGAGCAGCGGCGCGGCTGCCCCCAGGGTCTTGGCGAGCGTGGTCGGGTCGGAGCCGACGTTGCTCACCACGAACTGCGGCTTGAACCCGATCTTCGCCGCCGTGCCGATCGACAGCGCGGTGAACCCGGGCACGGTCGCGAGCATGACGACCTGGCAGCCGGCCGCCTTGAGCGCGCCGATCTGCGGTCCGACGTTCGGGTTGCTGGTCACGTACGACTGCTTGGCGGCGACCGGGCCGAGCACCTTCTCGATGCCGGCCAGGCTGTCCCGGCCGAAGTCGTCGTCCTGACCGAGGAAGCAGACCTTCTTGCCGGCGTGCTCCGTCTTCACGTGGGTGGCCAGGATCTTGCCCTCGACGGTGTAGTCGGGGTTGAAGCCGAACGTGCCGGGATACTTGTCGGGCTGGTTCCAGCTGCGGCTGCCGCTGGCCACGAAGAGGTCGGGCACCCGGTTGGTCTTGAGGAAGTCGAGCACACCGCTGTGCGTGGGCGTGCCCAGGCCGTTGAGGATGGCGAAGACCTTGTCCTGCAGGACCAGCTGGCGCACGACCTGCTGGGTGTTCGCCGGGTTGTAGCCGTCGTCCATGATCTTGTAGGTGATCTTGCGGCCGTGCACGCCGCCGTTCGCGTTCACATAGTCGAAGTAGGCCTTGGTGGCCGGGGCAATCTTGGAATAACCGGCGGCGGCGGGGCCCGTGAGGGGCATGTGCGTGCCCACCACGATCTCGGTGTCGGTCACCCCGGGAGTGTCGGCGCTGCTGCTGCCGCCGCCACTGTCGGAGTTGCTGCAGCCGGCCGCGGCCAGCAGCACGGCGGCGAGGACGGTCGCGGTGCGTTTCATCATCGGCCTTTCTGCGCGGAATCCAGGAAGTGGTTGTGCGCGTGCCTTTCAGTGCTTCTTGGTGCGGAACTGCCACCGGCGAGGAATCCGTAGGGAGGCCAGGCCGCCGGGAGCGGCGAGCATGACGACGACGAGAACGACGCCGAAGAAGGTGAGCGCGAGGTTGCCCTCGAGCCGCTGCGAGCCGGCCGCCTCGCCGATCTCGTGCGCGACCGCGGGCAGCGCGACCAGCAGCAGCGCGCCGATCAGCGCGCCGGAGAGCCGGCCGAGGCCGCCGATGACGATCGCCATCAGCAGGAATAGAGACAGGGTGAGCGGGAACGCGCCGGGGGAGACGCTCTGCGCGATCACCGCGAACAGAGCGCCGGCGAGACCGGCGCAGGCGGCGGAGACGACGAACGCGGCGACCTGCGTACGGGCGATGCTGATGCCGGCGAGACGGGCTGCTGTCTCGTCGTCACGCACGGCCCGCATGTCCCGGCCGAACCGGCCCCGGGTGAGCAGGGCCAACGCCAGCACGGTGATCAGGGCGCCACCCCAGCACACCCAGGCCTGCCACTGCTCGACCGTCATCGACTCCGGCGGCGGGTTCAGGATCACCGACAGGCCCTGATCGCTGTTGAAGGTCTCGTCGAACGTGCTGGTGATCGAGGGAACGACCACCGCGACGGCCAGGGTGAGACCGGCCAGATAGGGCCCTCGCAGGCGGGCCGCGGCCAGGCCGATGACGGCGCCGACGGCGGTGGTCACCAGGATCGCCACCACGATGCCGACGGCGAGCAGGTTGAACTTGTTCTGCCAGAGCGCCAGCGTGTATGCGCCGGTCGCCATCAGGGCGCCGTGGCCGAGCGACAGCTGTCCATTGAGGCCGGTCAGCACGGTAAGGCCGGCGGTGACGCAGAGATAGGCTCCGACGGTCGCCAACTGGTAGGTGCGGAACGGCGGCAGGGTGTAGGTGAGCGCCACCACGATCGCGGCGCCGATGACGACGACGAGCAGAGGGCTGAACCGCCGCCGCATCGGCGGCGAGGTGATCCGCGTGGTGACGCGATCCCGGACGACGGTCATGCTGAGCCTCCTGTGGCATGCCCTTCTGGCCCTACTGACGCCGCGCTGACTCCGGTGCAGTCGGTCATGCCGTCCTCGCTTTCGATCGGGAGAAGAGGCCGTCGGGACGGCTCAGGAGAACGACGACGAGCAGGGCCAGGACGGCCATCGGGGCGACCGTGGCGCCGAGGTAACCGCTGATGTACGAGAGCAGCAGGCCGACGAGCAGGCCGCCGAGCACCGAGCCGATCGGGCTGTCGAGCCCGCCGAGCACGGCGGCGGTGAACGCCGAGATGAAGACGATGTCCATCGCGGTCGGGTGCAGGCCCAGTTCGGTGGGGATGACGAGCATGCCGGCGAGCGAGCCCACGGCGGCGGCGAGCGCCCAGCCCAGCGTCAGCATGCCGCCGACCGGGACGCCGAGCAGCCGCGAGACGTCCGGGGCGAAGGCGGCCGCCCGCATACGCAGGCCGGTGGGCGTACGGGTGAACAGGAGCGTGAGAAGGACGACCACCGCCCCCACCGCGGCGAAGACGAACAGGTCGTAGCGCGACAGCAGGGCGACGCCGCCGATCTCGAACGCGTCGCGGCTGAACGGGGCCGTGGCCGGCCGGAACTCGTTGCCGTAGATCATGCCGAGCACGCCCTGAATGATCAGCACCAGCCCGAGCGCGACGACCACCCCGTTGAGCGGCGAGGAGTGGTCGACGAAGCGCATCACCACGCGCTCGACCCCCGCGCCCAGCAGCAGGCCCGCGACCAGCGCGACGACGAAGCCGAGCCAGTACGAGCCGGTCGCGTCGGCCACCGAGTACGCCACGTACGCCGTCGCCACCGCCATCGCGCCCTGGGCGAAGTTGACGATGCGCGTGGCCCGCCAGATCAGCACCAGGGCCAGCGCGAACGCCGCGTAGACGGCGCCCCGGCTGAGGCCGTCGAAGGTGAGGAACAGGAAACGGTCCATGTCAGAACCCCAGGTAGGCGTGCCGGAGGTCGGCGTCGTCGACGAGCGTCGCGGCGTCGTGCCGGGTGACGATGCGGCCCAGCGACAGCACGACACCCTGGTCGGCGATCGAGAGCGCGCTGCGGACGTTCTGCTCGACCAGCAGGACGGCCAGCCCGGTGCGGTCGCGCAGATCGCGCAGCAGCCCCATGATCTGGGCAGTGATCTTGGGAGCGAGACCCAGCGATGGCTCGTCGAGCAGCAGCAGCCGGGGCTGGGCGGCCAGGGCGCGGCCGATCGCGAGCATCTGGCGCTCGCCGCCGGAAAGCTGGTGGCCGAGGTGGCCGCGGCGCTCGGCCAGCCGGGGAAACAGCTCGTAGATCGGCTCGAGGGACGGCTGCGGCTTGCGCCAGAGCCCGCCCAGGCGCAGATTCTCGTCGACCGTCAGCTCGGTGACGACACCGCGGCCCTCGGGTACGTGGGCGATGCCGAGGTGCACCATCCGCTCGACCCGGATGCCGCGCAGATCTTGGCCGTCGAAGGTCACGCGGCCGCTCGTGGCGGGCAGCAGGCCCGACAGCGTTCGCAGGAGGGTCGACTTGCCGGCGCCGTTGGCGCCCAGGACGGCGACGATCTGTCCGGGTTGGACGGACAGGCTGACGTCGTGCAGCACGGGTGCGGCGCCGTAGCCGGCGGTGAGCCCCTCGACCTCGAGCAGCGCGCTCATGCGGCCGCGCCCAGGTAGGCCTCGGCGACCTTGTCGTTCGTCCGGATCTCGGCCGGACTGCCCAGCGCGATCGGCCTGCCGAAATCGAGAACGAGAATCTCGTCGCAGACCGACATGACCAGTTCCATGTGGTGCTCGACGAGCAGGACGGTCGTCTCCGCCCCCTGGATCAGGTCGGCCAGCCAGCGGATCTCGTCGGCGTCGAGGCCGCCGGCCGGCTCGTCGAGCATCAGGATGCGGGGCCGGGCGGCGAGCGCGCGGGCCAGTTCGACGCGTTTGCGCTTGGCGTACGGCAGCGACCCTGGCAGCGCCCGGGCGTGCTCCGCGACGCCGCAGCGTTCCAGTGCCTCCCACGCGTCGGCCTCGGGTTTGCCCGAACGGGCGCCGACCAGCACGTTCTCGAGGACGGTCATGCCGTTGAACTGACCGACCCCCTGCAGCGTGCGGGCGATGCCCCGGCGGGTGAGGTGGTGCGGCTTCGGCCGGAACGGCTTGCCGTCGAGCGTGAGAGCGCCGGACTGCGGCGCCACGAATCCGCAGACGACGTTGAAGAGGGTGGTCTTGCCCGCGCCGTTGGGCCCGATGATCCCGACGGTGCGGCCCGGCGTGACCCGCAGGGAGACGTCGTCGAGGGCGAGCAACCCCCCGAAGCGAACGGTGATGTGGTCCAGGGTCAAACCCTCGGCGTCGTTGAGCGGTTCCGTTGCCATGGTCACCTCGGCTCGATGCGGCGGAGTGGCCGGACGAACGCCAAGCGCGCCCGGACACGACGCGGCCCGTCCTGTGTGGATCGTTGCCGTCAAACTATTTACACTCGCAGTGTAACTTTCTCCGCGTGCACGTCAACCGCCTGTTTCCAAGTTGTTTCCATCGACGTTTATCGCATGCCGCCGGGCTGTCCGGGGGCATCTGAAGTCCGCTTTGCGAAGGGCGCGGAACCGGGCGTGCCGCCTTGCGGTCAGGCCACGCCGGCCGGGCGGAACTGGATGCTGATGCGCGGGCCCACGGGTTTGGCCGTCTTGAGGACGGCGTGTTCCCACGTGCGCTGGCAGGAGCCGCCCATGACGATCAGGTCGCCGTGGCCGAGCGGGAAGCGCAGCGTCTCGTGGCCGCCGGCGCGCGGCCGCAGGGAGAGATGGCGCGGGGAGCCCACGGAGACGATGGCGACCATCGTGTCGTGGCGGGCGGAGCGGCCGATCGTGTCGCCGTGCCAGGCGACGCTGTCTTTGCCGTCGCGGTAGAGGCACATGCCGGCGGTGACGAACTCTTCGCCCAGCTCGTCGGCGTAGTGGGAGTTGAGCCGGGCCTTCGCCTCGATCAGGGCGGGGTGTGGCAGGGGCTCGTCGGCGCCGAACCAGCGCAGCAGGCGGGGGACGTCGACGACGCTGTCGTACATCTGGCGGCGGTCGGCCCGCCAGTCGATGCCGAGCAGCGCCTCGAAGACCGCGTCGGACCCGTGCAGCCAGCCGGGCAGCACGTCGACCCAGGCCCCGGCGGTGAGCTGGTGGCGCTCGATGCGGCCGGCCAGCTCGCCGGCGCCGGGGGCGGAGCCGCCCCTGGCGTCGCCGCTCAGGTCGAACATCGATGGCTGGTAAGTGCTGGTCATGCCGCCATGTTAGTACGGACGTTCGAAGATCGGCCGGTTGTCCACAGGGCTGTCAGTTGTCCACAGGTGTCAGCCGGCCAGTTGCGACTCCGGCTCCGGGGCAGCATCTTCGGGTGTGGTTGCCCGCGGTGCCGGCCGCAGGACGGCTACGGCGACCACGGCCGCCACGATGCCACCGACCACGCCGATGAGGGAGGTCGAGGCGATCGCCGAGACGAAGGAGTCCTGCGCGACCCGGGCCAGGGCCGCATCGCCGGTGGCGGCAGCGATCTGCAGCGCGTCGCCGATCGAGTCGCGGGCCCGGTCGGCCACGTCGGTGGGCATGGCGGCCCGATAGGTCGCGGTGAGCACGCTGCCGAGCACGGCGACGCTCAGCGCCGTGCCGACCTGTTGCACGGTGTCGTTCACGGCCGAGCCGACGCCGACCCGCTCCGGTGGCAGCGAGGCCATCAGGGTTCCGTAGGCCGCGGGTCCGGCCGTGCCGCTGCCCATGCCCATGACGACCAGCGCGAACGCGAGCTTGAGATAGCCGTCCCCGGGCGCGAGCGACGAGAGGATGCCGAAGCCGGCCGCCATGAGCAGCAGGCCGGCGGCCAGGGCGGTCCGCGTGCCGAACTTCTTGTCGACGACCACGCCCACGCCGTTGAAGACCATGGCGGTGACGATCATCGGGATGAACGCCGTGCCGGCCTTGAGCGGCTCGTATCCGAGCACGAACTGCAGGTATTGCGTGAGGGCGAGCAGCACGCCGCCCGCCGAGAACGAGAGAAGGACGATCGAGAGGCTGGCTCCCGCGAAGTTGCGGTTGCGGAAGAGCTTCAACGGCAGCATCGGCTCGGCGACCTTGCGCTCCCACAGGGCGAATGCGGTGAGCGCGATGACTGCGACGGCGAAGCCGCCAAGGGTGGGGGCCGAGCCCAGGCCGCCCTGCGCCGAATGGATCACGCCCCAGACCAGGGCCGTCATGCCGACCATGGAGAGCAGCGCGCCGAGCAGATCGGGCCGGGTGGCCGCGCCCCGGGACTCGGGAATGACGGCCAGCGCGGCCACGATGCCGAGGATCGCGATCGGCACGTTGAGCAGGAAGATCGAACCCCACCAGAAGTGCTCGAGCAGCAGTCCGCCGAGGCTGGGCCCGCCCAGAGCGCCCAGCATGAGCACCGAGCTCCAGATGGCTATGGCCTTCTTGCGCTCGTCCTCGGCGAAGACGGTGGTGAGGATCGACAGGGTGCCCGGCATCAGGAAAGCGGCGCCGACACCCATCAGGCCGCGGACGGCGATGAGCTGTGCCGGGGTCTGACAGAGCGTGGCGAGCACCGAGGCGCTGCCGAAGACGACGAGCCCGATCACCAGGCCGCGACGGCGGCCGTGGCGGTCCGACAGGCTGCCCGCGGTGAGCAGCAGCCCGGCGAAGACCAGGATGTAGGCGTCGATGATCCACTGAATCTGGGCGGTGCCGGCGCCGAGGTCGCGGATCAGCGACGGGATCGCGATGTTCAGCACCATGTTGTCGACGACGACCACCAGCAGGCTCAGGCAGAGCACACCGAGGATCAACCAGCGCCGAGGGTTGCGCTCCGTCATGACGGCCTCTCTCGTACGGCGTTCGATTGGCTCGAACACCGTACCAGTAGGCTCGAACACTGTGCGAGTGGCTTTAGGATGGGCTGGTGAGAAGCACCGAAGGGTTCACCGGCTCCGTCTGGCTGCGGCCGCCACGCGCCCGGACCGGTCAGCCCTCGCTGAGTCGCGAGCAGATCGTCCGCGCGGCGATGGAATTGCTCGACGCCGAAGGGCCGGCCGGGCTCAGCATGCGCCGGCTGGGCACCAGGCTGGGTGCGGGGGCGACGTCGCTCTACTGGCACGTCGCGAACAAGGATGAGCTGCTCGAGCTCGCGGTCGACGAGGTGCTGGGCGAGGTCTACGTGCCTGAGCCGGGCGACACCCACTGGCGGGTCGGCGCGTCGATCAGCGCGAACGGCATGCGCTCGGCGCTGCTGCGGCATCCCTGGGTGATCGGTCTGCTCGGCCTGCACCCCACTCTCGGCCCCAACGCGATGCGACTCGGTGAGCGGCTCGTGGCGCTCTTCACGGCGGCCGGCTTCACCGGCATGCCGCTGTCACACGCGACCGCGACGCTCAACGCCCACGCGATCGGCTCGGCGACCTCCGAGGCGGCGGTCAAGTCGGCCCTGAAGCGCACGGGGAAGACGTGGGAAGAGGTTGCCGAGGACGTCGAGCCCTATCTGGAACGGCTCGCGCCCGACAACCCGAACTACGAGAAGTGGCGAAAAGAGACCGGGCCGCTGCGCAAAGACCCCGAACAGGTGCTGGAAGAGACGTACGCCTTCGGCCTGGAACGCCTGCTCGACGGACTGGAGATCTGGCTGACGAGAAACGACGGGAAGCCGCCGCCGGCCTGATGAACAGCGGGTGCGACCCCGGCCGCCGGCAATGCGCCGGCAGCCGGAGTCGTTGGCTCAGTGGCCCTGGTGGTGACCGTCGGTGCCGTGGTCGCCGTCCTGGCCGTCGTCGTGAACGCCGTACTGCGGAGCGGGCGGCTGGTAGGCCACCCGGCCGGACGGCAGCGGGAACTGCTGATCGCCGAACGGGGACGGGCCGCCCTGGGTGGGCAGCGTGACCTCGGTGACGTCCATCCGGCCGTCCTCGCGCACCTCGGGGCCCTCGGGGCCCCGGTTGGTGGTGAACGGCGCGCCCTTGGCCACGTCGGTCACCCCGACCGAGCTGCTCGGCGCCATGTTCTCGCCGTCGCCGTCGAGCTGGTCACGGCGGAAGATCTTGCGACCGAGCCAGACCAACGGGTCGTAGCGGCGGTCGACGACACGCTCCTTCATCGGGATGATCGCGTTGTCGGTGATCTTGATGTGCTCGGGGCAGACCTCGGTGCAGCACTTGGTGATGTTGCACAAGCCCATGCCCTGGTGGGACTGGGCGTACTCCTTGCGGTCCGTCCGGTCGTCGAGCGGGTGCATGTCGAGCTCGGCGGCGCGGATGAAGTAGCGCGGACCGGAGAACGCGGCCTTGTTCTCTTCGTGGTCGCGGACGACGTGACAGGTGTTCTGGCAGAGGAAGCACTCGATGCACTTGCGGAATTCTTGGCTGCGCTCGACGTCGACCTGCTGCATGCGGTAGTCGCCCGGCGCCACCCCGGGCGGCGGCGCGAAGGCCGGGGTCTCGCGGGCCTTGTCGTAGTTGAAGGAGACGTCGGTGACCAGGTCGCGGATGACCGGGAACGTGCGCAGGGGCGTGATGGTGACCGTCTCGTCCTCTTCGAACGTCGACATGCGGGTCATGCAACCCAGCCGGGGCTTGCCGTTGATCTCCATCGAGCACGAGCCGCACTTGCCGGCCTTGCAGTTCCACCGGCAGGCCAGATCGGGCGTCTGGGTCGCCTGCAGCCGGTGGATGATGTCGAGCACGACCTCACCCTCGTTGACCTCGACATCGAAGTCCTCGATGTCGCCGCCGGCCGAATCGCCCCGCCAGACGCGGAAGTGGCGCTTGGTGCCCATTACTTCGCCTCCGTCTTGCTCTTCGCGCCGGGGATGGCGGCGTCGCCCGTCGGGCCCTCGATCGCGTCGAACTGGGTGATCTCGCCCTCGGTCAGGTATTTCGACAGCTCGGAGCGCTCGAACAGCTGGATCAACTCGTCCCGCATGCGGGGCACGGGTTTGCGCTCGAGATGCACGTCGCCGGAACCGTCGAGCGAGCAGACCAGGTTGATCAGTCGCCACTGCGGGTTCATCTGCGGGAAGTCCTCGCGCGTGTGACCGCCGCGGGACTCCTCACGCTCGAGCGCCGCCTTGGCCGTGCACTCCGAGACGATCAGCATGTTGCGCAGGTCGAGCGCGAGGTGCCAGCCCGGGTTGTAGCGCCGGCCGCCGATCGCGCCGACCTGGGCGACGCGCAGCTTGAGCTGCTGGAGCCGCTTGAGCGCGTCGGTCAGCTCGCCCTCGCGCCGGATGATGCCGACCAGGTCGCCCATCACGGCCTGAAGATCCTGCTGCAGGGTGTACGGATTCTCGCCGCCCGGCCTCTCCAGGGGCGCGAGGGCCGTGAGCACCGCGGATTCCACGTCGGACGTGGTGACCTTGGGCCGCTTGGTCAGCGAGTCGGTGTAGGCCGCGGCGTGCTCGCCGGCCCGCTTGCCGAAGACCAGCAGGTCGGACAGCGAGTTGCCGCCGAGCCGGTTGGAGCCGTGCATGCCGCCGGACACCTCGCCCGCGGCGAACAAACCCTCGACCGTGCCCATCGCAGCCGTGCTGTCGGGTTCGACCTCGACCCCGCCCATGACGTAGTGGCAGGTGGGCCCGACCTCCATCGGCTCCTTGGTGATGTCGACGTCGGCCAGCTCCTTGAACTGGTGATACATCGACGGGAGCCGCTTGGTGATCGTCTCGGCCGGCATGCGGGTGGAGACGTCGAGCAGGACGCCGCCCGCCTTGGTGCCCCGGCCCGCCTTGACCTCGGAGTTGATCGCACGGGCGACCTCGTCGCGCGGCAGCAGCTCGGGTGGGCGGCGGTTGTTGTCGGGGTCGTTGTACCAGCGGTCGGCCTCTTCCTCCGTGTCCGCGTACTGCTTGCGGAACACGTCGGGGACGTAGTCGAACATGAAGCGCTTGCCCTCGCTGTTGCGCAGCACGCCGCCGTCGCCCCGGACCGACTCGGTGACCAGGATGCCCTTGACGCTGGGCGGCCACACCATGCCGGTCGGGTGGAACTGGAGGAACTCCATGTTGATCAGCGTCGCGCCCGCCCGCAGCGCCAGGGCGTGGCCGTCGCCGGTGTACTCCCACGAGTTCGAGGTGACCTTGTAGCTGCGGCCGACCCCGCCGGTCGCCAGGATCACCGCGGGCGCCTCGAGCAGGATGAACTCGCCGGATTCGCGGTAGTAGCCGAACGCGCCGGCCACGCGGTTCCCGTCGAGCAGCAGCTCGGTGATCGTGGTCTCGGAGAAGACCCGGATGCGGGCGTCGTAGTTGCCGGTCTCGGCGAAGTCTTCCTGCTGGAGCGAGACGATCTTTTGCTGCAGGGTGCGGATCAGCTCGAGGCCGGTGCGGTCGCCGACGTGCGCGAGCCGGGGATATTCGTGGCCGCCGAAGTTCCGCTGGGAGATCTTGCCGTCCTTCGTACGGTCGAAGAGCGCCCCGTACGTCTCGAGCTCCCAGATGCGTTCCGGAGCTTCCTTGGCGTGCAGTTCGGCCATGCGGAAGTTGTTGAGGAACTTGCCACCGCGCATGGTGTCGCGGAAGTGGACCATCCAGTTGTCGCGCGAGTTGACGTTGCCCATCGCGGCGGCGGCGCCGCCCTCGGCCATCACCGTGTGGGCCTTGCCGAACAGCGACTTCGAGATGATCGCCGTACGCTTGCCGGCCAGCCGGGCCTCGATGGCCGCACGCAGACCGGCGCCGCCGGCCCCGATCACGACGACGTCGTAGTGGTGTCGTTCGATTCGTGCAGTAGTCATGGTGTGCGTGCCCCTCAGCCGACGAACCGAAGATCGGAGAACCAGCCGAGCTCCAGCGCCATGATGTAGAAGTCGGTCAGCGCCAGCGTGCCGAGCGTGATCCAGGCCAGCTGCATGTGGCGGACGTTCAGCTTCGACACGAAGGTCCAGATGCGGTAGCGCACCGGGTGCTTCGAGAAGTGCTTGAGGCGGCCGCCGGCGATGTGACGGCACGAGTGGCACGACAGCGTGTAGAGCCAGAGCATCACCACGTTGCCGACCAGGATGATGTTGCCCAGCCCGAAGCCGAACGAATCGCCGCTGCGGAACGCGATGATCGCGTCGTACGTGTTGATCAGCGAGATGACCATCGCGGCGTAGAACGCGTAGCGGTGGGCGTTCTGGAAGATCAGCGGGAACCGGGTCTCGCCGGTGTATTTGGCGTGACCGTCGGGGACCGCGCAGGCCGGCGGGGAGAGCCAGAAGGCCCGGTAGTAGGCCTTGCGGTAGTAGTAGCAAGTGAGCCGGAAGAGCAGCAGGAACGGCAGCGTGAAGGCGGCCTCGGGCAGAATCCACCAGCTCGGCAGGGGCGTGCCGAACAGCGCTGAACCCTCGACGCACCGGTCGGTCAGGCAGGGCGAGTAGAACGGCGTGAGGTAGTGGTAAGCCTCGACGAAGTAATAGTCGTGCATGAAGACGCGGACGGTCGCGTAGGTGACCCACGCCCCCAGCCCGACGAAGGTGATGAGCGGGGCGAGCCACCACCGGTCGGTGCGCAGCGTCTTGGCCGTGATCGCCGCGCGTGGGTTGTGTGGACCGGAGGGTCCCACGCCCGGCTTCGTTGCCGTCGTCGTCATTCGATCTCCTGACGTGCCTGTCCCAGTGACCCGGCCGGCGAGCGAGGGGGAGCCCGGCAGCCGCCATGCTTGCGTGATGTGGGGCACACGTTACGCCGAGGGTCGGACAGTTTCGCGTCCAGGGATGGGGGATGGATCACAAATGTCGACCCTCATCGCATCGATACGTTCGCACACGCTAGTGGATCTTGCCGAGGCTGATCCGAAACGGACGCTCGGGTAGCAGCCGGGCAGGGCGCCCGCTCAGAGGTCGGGGGCGGCCAGGCGGCGGACCGGGCCGGCGCACGGTGCGGGCGACCCTTCGATCAGATCGTCGGCGACGGGCTCGTTGTCCGCGTTCTTCGGGGGAACGTAGAAGGCGGGTGTGCGGGCCTTCGCCTGGCGGTCGAGGGCATCGGCGTAGACGGCGCGGGAGTCGAGCAACTGGCGCCAGCCGTCCTGGGCGCGGGCGTCGCTGATCTCGCCGACGTAGATGCGGACGGCCGAGTTCTCATCGCGGATCGCCACCGCGCGGCCGGCCGGGCTCGAGGCGGCGCCGGGCGGATTGAGCCGATTGAGCCGGCGCTCGAGTTCGAGGCAGTTCTGGTCGCGCAGCACGCGGGTCTCGCGCGCCTCGGAGGCGGTGTCGCGCACGTCGGAGACGGCATCGACGACGGCGAGCGCGCCGGCGCAGAGGGCGATCACAATCAGGGCCGCACCGATCGAGATGCCCGCCACGAACCATTGCCGCCGGCGTCGCTGCCGGGCGTCGTGCACGCCGGAGCCCGCCAGTCGCCGCCACCACGCGGGCCGCGCACTGACCGTCACCCCTCCGCTTGCCGCCCGTCTGCCACGTGCCGGTTCGGTGCCGTCCGCCGGCCCGCTCCCGGCTGCGGAAGGGCTGCCGGGTGTGGTCGACGTCGCGCGTCCGGCCGCGAACGAGTCCGCACCGGCGGGATCCGCGGTGCTCGATGGCGCCTCGGTCGGATGGTCCGGGGAGGTGTCGGGCGGTCGGGCAGTGGGATCAGCGCGATTGGGTCTGGGCAGGCGGGCGGTGGCGTCGTCGTCCTGGTCAGGGTCGCGCGGCGAATCGCTCACCGGCCCAGTGAAACACGCCGGTCAATGCGCGGCCGATCAGCCGGAGGCGTTGCCGGTGAGGTTCCAGCTGGCCAGGTGCAGGGCGGGGGCCGCGTAGCGGGTGCCGGACCAGCGGTCGGGCAGCAGGATCGACTCGCTGCCGATGCCCAGCACCATGCCGGCCCCCAGCGCCTGCGGGTAGGACTGGGTGAACCGCATGTTGCCGACCGCCGCGGTCACCTCGCCGTTCTCGATCAGCCAGACGCCGTTGCGGGTCAGGCCGGTGACGACCAGCGTCTTCGGGTCGAGCACGCGGGTGTACCAGAGGTCGGAGATCAGCAGGCCGCGTTCCATGCGGGCCACCAGCGGGCGGGCGGATTCGGCCACCGGCCCGGCCGAGCCGGTCGCGGGCGACGGGGTCGCGGCGGACGAGGCCTCCAGCCGTACGTGGGTGGGACAGGGACCCCACGTGCGGGACGCGCCCGAGGCGTGACCGGTGGACACCGTGCCCGCCTCGGCGGCCGACGTGCGGTCGTGAGCCACTGCCTTGGTGACCCCCTCGCGCACCAGCACCAGCGACTCGCGGGGCGTGCCCTCGTCGTCGAACGGCAGGCCCGGCGCGTGTTCGTCGCGACTGCCCAGCGGCTCGTCGATCAGGGTCACCGACGGGTCGAACTGGTCGGCGCCGAGTTCGGCAAAGGACTGTTTCTGGGCGTACGACTTGCCGTTGAACCCGAAGACCGAGAAGTTGTCGAGCAGGTCGGCGACCGCCTCGGGCTCGAGCACCACCTCGTAGCGTCCCGGCGGCAGCTCGACCGGGTTCTGCGCCGCCCGGGCCTTGGCCGCCGCGCGGGCCCCGAGCGCGCCGCCGTCGAGGTCGGCCAGGCGGCCACTGGCCTGCCGGGCCACGCCGTCGGCGCCGTCGGAGCGGGCGATGCCGTCCATCGCGGCCTCGGCCGTGCGCCCCTCGACGGACTGCCCAGCACTGTTCGCGAACGCCGCCGACGTATAGACCGTGCGGCAGTAACCCGCCGTCTCGAGGCCCCCGGCGGCGCGGACGAAATCGCGGACGCGCTCGGCCCGTTCGGCCGGGGTCGCCCGCGCGGTCGCCTCGTCGAAGCCGAAGTCGAGCCGGGAGTGCTCGCCCGAACCGTGGTAGCCCGCCGAGTGGTGCAGCGGGCTGGGCGGGGTGAGCCCGGGCCACGTCACGTCGGGCGGGCTCAGCCGGGTCGCCGCGAGCGTGCGCTCGACCAGCCCGCGCAGCCCGGCGGCGTCGACGATCGTGGTGGCGCCCGACGCCGTCCGTCCGTCGAGGTGCAGCCGCAGGCCGACGGTGGTGACCGCGTCGGCCACGTTCTGATGGATCATGGAGACGGCGAACCGGGTCAGCGCCTGGGCGTCGTGACGCACCATGACCTCGGCCTCGGCCGACGGCCCGGCTGCCTGCCGCACCAGTTCGACGACCCGGGCGGCGAGATCGAGCTCGACCCCGGCCCGGATGCTCTCGAGACTCATCCCCGCACCCCCACGCGTACGTCGGTGAACCTGGCCGGCGCCGCCGGATGACCTGTGTGACCCACCTGGCCGGGCTGGCCCTTGCCGCAGTTGGGCGTGCCCCAGGCGACGGTCTCGGACGAGAGCATGTCCATCGACTGCCAGAACTTGGGACCGATGCCGGTATAGGTCGGGTTGCGCAGCATGCGGCCGAGCTTGCCGTTCTTGATCTCGTAGCCGATCTCGCAGCCGAACTGGAAGTTGAGCCGGCGGTCGTCGATCGACCAGGAGCGGTTGACATCCATGAACACGCCGTCGTCGGTGGCCGCGATGATCTCGTCGAGCGTGTGCGGGCCCGGCTCCAGGCCCACATTGGTCATACGCACCATCGGCAGCCGCGCCCAGCCGTCGGAGCGGACGCTGCCCGCGTAGTCGAGCCCGGCCACGGCGGCCGAGTCGCGCCCGGCCAGCACGCCGACCCAGATGCCGTCGCGCACCGCGTCGCGCCGGGCGGCGGGGGTGCCCTCGTCGTCGTAGCCGAAGCTGCCCAGCGCACCCGGGATGCCGGGATCGATGGTGATGTTCATCAGTTCCGAGCCGTAGCGCAACGAGCCCAGCTTGCGCAGGTCGAGCCAGCTGGTGCCGGCGAAGGCGGCCTCCCACCCCAGGATGCGGTCGAGCTCGATGGCGTGCCCGACCGACTCGTGGATCTGGAGGGCGAGCTGCTCGCCGCCGAGCACCAGCGTCGTCTCGCCGGTGGGGCAGAGCGGGGCGGTGAGCAGGGCACGCGCTTCTTCTGCCATGCGGGGGGCGTTGCCGACCAGGTCGAGGCTCTCGACCAGTTCCCAGCCGCGTGTGCCGTACTGGCCGCCGTACGAGGGCCAGGAGCGCCGCTGGATCTCGCCGTCGCCGAAGGCGCTGGCCCAGACGCCGGCGCCGCACTCGCGGGTGTGCTGGTCGATACGGTGGCCCTCGCTCGAGACGAACCACTTGCGCGTGTCCCACACGGAGAGAGCGCCCTGGGCGAGATCGGCGCCGGCTGCTCCGGCCGCGGCGGTTGCCGCCACCAGCAGGTCACCCTTGGTCGACAGGGACACCCCGAGCGGGTCGATCTCGCACTCGTTGGCCCAGCTCGCCTCGACGGCGGACGAAGGCGCCAGCTCGACCGGTGGCCCCGGCACGGTGGCGCTGGCCGCGGCGATCTGCGCGGCCCGGCGGCCGGCGGCGCGGGCGGCCGGATCGGAAAGGTCGGGCACGGCGTAGAAACCCCACGAGGACCCGACCAGGGCCCGGACGCCGAGGCCGGCGCTCTCGTCCGAGTCGACCTCTTCGATGTCACCGTCGCGGGCGGACATCGACTCGGTGCGCCGCACCATGACGCGGCAGTCGGCATAGCGCGCCCCGGCTTCGAGAGCGGCCTGCACCGCCGCCGAAGCCTCATCGAAGTGACTCATGGCCCGACCCTAGGCGACGGGTACGACAGAAATCAGTCCGGCAACAGCGTCGCGGGATCCAGGTCGACAGTGACCGGCTCCGTGAGCCGCAGGATTTCGCCCACCTTGGTCACCGAGTGCTCCTTGTATGCCGACCCGGCCAACTGGTAGAGGGTGAAGGTCCCGGCCTCGGGATCGACCATCAAATACCACGGGATCCCGGCCACCGCGTAGTAGTGCTTTTTCAGCACCTTGTCAGTGGTTGCGTTGGAAGGGGAGTGGATCTCGCAGACGAGTACGACGAACGTCGAGTCGATGATCAGGTCGTCGACCTCGTCGTCAGCCGCGAAGACAACGACGTCCGGGATCACCATCCGGTCCGGTCCGAGCTGGACGTTCACCGCGTCGCCGACTTCCAGGAGGGCCGGATCGGCGTTCGCTTCCAGGGTATTGGCCAGGTGCCGGGCGATTTTCTGGAGGGCGCGGGTGGGATTGGGTGTCACGAGCAGGCTCCCGTCGAGGAGTTCGACTCGGGGGGAGGTCACGCCAAGCGCCAGATAATCTTCACCGGTCATCGGCCGACCATCGGCGAAGATCATCCCGTTCGCGGACGGTTTGTCCGCAGTGAAAACCGTGGTCATAGCGTCTCCCGAGCTGTCGGGGTCGGACTCTCCCACAAAGACTAGTCTCATGACAACTCTCCTCGCGACTACCCTTTCGTCACCGAGCAGCCGTGCCGCGTCCCTGCAGGAAGGCTAGCTCCTCGTCAAGGGTGGCGGACTCTGCTGAAGGGAGGCCGGGAGCGGCTGCGCCGATCAGGAGCAGCGCGTCGGTGGGGTCGGCGTCCAGCAGGCTGTGGTGGCTGTAGACGTCGGCTGAGTCGCGGGGGTCGCCCAGGTAGCGCTCGGCCACCGCGGGCGGCGCGTCGCGCCAGTCGACGATCGGGTGGCGGGCCACGGCGCGGTGGAAGGTTTCCGGGCGGCGCAGGACGGCCATGGCGGCCAGCCAGCCGCCGACGCCTGTTCCTCGTACGGAAACCGAAGTCAGGTCGAGGTCGGGGTGCTTGCCGAGCAGGGCCTGCAGGGCGTCGGTCAGGTCGGACAGGGCCACGTCGACCAGGCGCCGGTGCACCACCTTCTCGAAGCTCGGGGCCACCCCGGGCGTTCCGCGGCCGTCGATCGACACGACAGCGAAGCCCGCGTCGGCCCACCACTGCCTCTCCTGCCAGGCCTTGCGGTCGTTCACCACCTGCTGGCGGCCCGGGCCCTCGCCCAGCGCCAGCAGCACCGGCAGCTTGGCGCCGGCGACGAAGCCGTCCGGATAGAGGACCGCGGCCGGCAGCCGCCGATCGGTGACGCGTTCGAAGACCGGCTTCGGCGAGTAGGGCAGCGGCGCCGACTGGTTGCCCAGGGCCGCCACCCGGGCCTCGCCGCGCCACACCACGTCGTCGATGACCAGCACGCCGCCGTCGGCGACAGCGTGGTGCCAGCCGGGAGCCTCGGTGATCTTGCGGGCTTCCGCTCCGCCGCCGCCCAGCGACGTCCGTACCCGGAAGACCGACTGGACGGCCGGGTCGTCGTCGGTGCCCTCGACGATCAGATCGGGGAAGCCGCTGGGGCCGCCCGGCCGGGGAACCGTGCCGACCACGCGCCGCACGTACAGGTTGGGCGGCGTGAGCAGGCTGCCGTCGGCGAACAGGCACCGCGCGTCGAAGCCGTCGTGGGCCAGTTCGCCGCCGACCAGCACTCTTCCGTCGGGCAGGTGCCGGGGCGTCCCGGCGACCGGCTCCACCCACCGGGCATCGGCCAGTTCGGCGTGCACCTGGGTTTCCCCCGTACGCGGATCGACCGCCAGCACCAGGCCGTGCTGCTGCATGCGGCGCAGCACGGTGATCAGCGGCCCGCCGCCGTCGGCCCACCGCACGCCGACCACGTGCGGATAGGTCTCGCGGTCCCAGTGCACGTCGACCCAGCCGAAGTCGAGGTCGAGCAGGTGCAGGCTGGTCGTCGCGGCCGTGCGCGCGGCCAGGATCTGGCTGCCGTCGGGCGCCCACCACCAGCCCCGGTCGCGCCCGAACCGGCGGGCCGGCTCGTCGGCCAGGCCCCAGCCGATCGCGCCACCCCGTTCGCGCCACGCGTTGCCGGACTCGCCGGCCAGCAGGCGGTCGCCGTCCGGCCCGACGACGCGCAGCGAGGGCGAGCCGCCGACCCGGCTGATGTAGCCGATGTTGATGCCGCCGGGGTCGGGCCGCGGATCCTCGGCCGGCTCGCCGGTCGGCACCTCGGCCACCGTGCCCCGGGGCAGGTCGGCCCGGAACAGCCGGCCCTCGCGGGCGAAGGCGGCCACGCAGGCGTCGCGGTCGATGGCGTACGAGTCGACCGGTCCCGCGGCGACCAGGGACTCGGTGGCGGTGGCGACGTTGAGCACCCAGAGGGACGAGATCGGATCCTCCGGACCGGCCGAGCGCAGGAACACCACCCGCCGGCCGTCCGCGCCGACCGTCACCGCATGCGGCGCGCCGTGGCGGAAGTGACCGGTGCGCTCCGCGAGCCTGGGGAAGTCCACCCGGACAGCATCGCCGATCAAGGCCCTCCCGCGCGCCCCAAACCGGGCACGGCGCAACAGAAGACTGCCGGTGCTCCCGCGTACAGTTGCCGCGTGACTGACGCCCTGCCCGCACGCCGGCTCCTGCTGGTGCACGCTCACCCCGACGACGAGGTCACCGGCACCGGCGCCACCATGGCCCACTACGCCGCCTCCGGCGCCCACGTGACGCTCGTGACCTGCACACTCGGCGAAGAGGGCGAGATACACGTCCCCGCGCTGGCCCAGCTCGAGGCCGCACAGGCCGACCAGCTCGGCGGCTACCGCCTGGTCGAGCTGTCCCGCGCGTGTGCCGCGCTGGGCGTCGCCGACCACCGGTTCCTCGGCGGCGCCGGCCGCTTCCGTGACTCCGGCATGATGGGCCTGCCCACCAACGACCACGAGCGCGCCTTCTGGCGGGCCGACGTCGACGCGGCCGCCGCCCTGCTGCTCGAGGTGATCCGTGAGGTCCGGCCCCAGGTCATGATCACGTACGACCCCAACGGCTTCTACGGTCATCCCGACCACATCCAGGCCCACCGGGTCGCCATGCGCGCCGCCGAGCTGGCCGGCGACGACGGCCCGCAGAAGATCTACTGGACGGCGATGCCGCTGAGCGTGCTGCGCGACGGCATGGAGGCGTTCCGCGAGCTCTCCGACAACCCGTTCGCCGACGTGGAGAGGGTCGAGGATCTGCCGTTCGGTCACCCCGACGACGAGATCGCCGCGCGCATCGACGGCACCGACTACTACCAGCAGAAGGTGGCGGCGATGAAGGCCCACGCCACCCAGATCCCCGACGACTCGTGGCTCTACGGCATCGCCGGCGACTTCGGCGGCGAGTTCATGGGCGTCGAATACTTCACCATCGCCAAGGGCAAGCGCGGCCCGGGCGAGGGCCCCCACAACTGGGAGGCTGACCTGTTCGGCGGTCTCGACCTGGAACAGGCGGCCATATCAGACTCGGCCGCGCGGTGAAGACCGAGAGCGCGGCCGAGGTGCAATCCCAGGAGCCTTCCCCCGAGACGTACGAAGAGCGGGCGCGTCAGCCGTGGGCCGGCTGGGAGCCGGTGATCCGCGTCGCCGGGGTGGTGGTCGCCGTCGTGGCCGCGCTCGTCACCGGTCTCCTCGAGATCTTCCTGAGCACGCTGCGCGCTGGTGACGTGGTCTCGGTCTGGAGCGGCGACGCGATCGGCTCGGGCGGCGGCCCCCTGCTGTGGCTGGCCGTCCCGCTGTCCGCGGCGTTCAACTGGGCCATCGCGTGGTTCGCGGTCACCACGACCCGGCGCCGCTGGTCGCTGGCACCGCCCTGGGCGCTGTGGACCCTGCTGATGCTGTTCGCGGCCGGCGTGCGCACCAGCGAGGGCGACTACCTGCTGGGCGGCGAGAACTGGGTCGCGCTGGTCACGATCCTGGTCGGGAGCCTGGCCTATGCTGTCTATTCCTATCGCCTGATCTTGAAGCGCACGCTGCCCTAGCGGCGTTCCCGACCGGTGAGGTGAGCACGTGACTTCCAGGCCTGAGGGCGCGACACCGGACGACACCGTCATCCTCAACGCCGGTCCGGACGGCAGCGTTACGGCCCCCGATGAGGCCGACGCCACAGTCCCGTTGCCGATGAGCTCGAACACCGTCGTGATGCCGGCCCAGCGCGGCGCCCCGGAGGAAGAGCAGCTTCCGCCGCCGCCGGCTCCGGAACGCCCGCGTTCCCGTCGTGGCGTGCTGGTCGCGGCCGCGGTCGCCGGCGTGCTGGTGGTGGGCGCGGGCGGCGCCGGGGCCTACGCCACGGCCGGGGACATCCCGCGCGGCACCGAGGTGCTCGGCCTCGACCTGGGCGCGCTCAGCCGGTCCGCCGCCGAGAAGGCGCTCGGCGACCACGTGGCGACGCGGTCGGCCCAGCCGGCCCGGATCCGCCTCGACGGCAAGGACGTGACGGTCAAGCCCGAGGCGGTCGGGCTGGCGTTCGACGTGCCGGCTACGGTCGACGCCGCGGCGAAGAGCGGCCGCCGGCTCTTCGGGGTCGAAGTCGTTGCCCCGGTCGTACGCGTGGAGCAGGCCAAACTCGAGGCGGCGCTCCGCAAGCACGTGAACACCGAGCGCGTGACCGTGCGCCGGCCGGCGATCACCTTCAAGGGCGTCGCGCCCGTGGCCACGTACCCGCAAGCCGGTCTTGACCTGGACGGCGCCGTCGCCGCCGAACGCGTGACGGGCGCGTGGCCGACCGGTCAGGTGGCCGACGTGCCGCTGACCACCCGTGCCCCGGCGATGACCAGGGAGCAGGTCGACGCGCTCATCACCGACGTCGCCGAGCCCGCCGTGGCCGCGCCGGTGACCGTGACCGTCGGCGCCGAATCCTTCCGGCTCGCCCCGGCCACGCTCGCCAAGGGCCTGGTCTTCCGGGCCGACGCCAAGGGTGTGCTGACTCCGGCGATCGACGGCCCGAAGTTGCGTGCGGCCGGCCGGGCCCAGTTCAGCAAGGTCGAGACCGCGGCCAAGCCGGCCACCGTGCGGCTGCGGAACGGCAAGCCGCAGATCGTGGCCGGTGCGCCCGGCCGCCTGGTCGACGTGGCGAAGCTCGGGCCGGCGCTGCTCGGTGTGCTGACCGGCCCGGCCCCGCGCGAGGTCACCGGCGTCCTGGTCGAGGCCGGCTCCGACACCAGCGTGGCCGACGTGGCCAAGCTCGGCATCAAGCAAAGGGTCTCGACCTTCACCACCTACTTCACCGGCGGCCGCAGCTCGCCGCGCAGCCAGAACATCATCACCGTGGCCAAGGCGGTGGACGGCGCGATCGTGCGGCCGGGCGCGACGTTCTCGCTCAACGGGCACACCGGCGAGCGCAACTACGCCAAGGGCTACAAGGACGCGCCGGTCATCGTGAACGGCGTGCTCGAGCCGGGCGTCGGCGGTGGCGCGTCGCAGTTCACCACGACGCTGTTCAACGCCGCCTACTACGCGGGTCTCGAGGACGTCGAGCACAAGCCGCACTCGTTCTACTTCTCGCGCTACCCGTCGGTCATCGAGTCGACGATCTTCTATCCGACCCTGGACCTCAAGTTCAAGAACACCACGCCGTACGGAATTCTGATCGACACCGCCACGACCGGGCGCTCGGTGACCGTCTCGATGTGGAGCACCAAGGTCTACGACAGCGTCAAGACCGTGTACGGGCCCCGGCGCAACGTGACGAGCCCGTCCACCGTGCATCGCGAACCGGGCCCCCGCTGCATAACTTCCAGCGGACTGCCAGGCTTCACCCAGGACGCGTGGCGCGTCATCCGCAAGGATGGCCGGGAGGTCGAGCGCAAGAAGTTCACTTGGCGTTACGATCCCGAGCCACGGTTCGTCTGCGGCGGTGAGTGAACCCCGCCGAGTAAGCCCCGGGGAGGGCACATGAGGCAGCAGCGCTGGTTCCCGATCGCGGCGCTCGCGGTCGGCCTGTTCGCGATCAACGTGGTGGCCCGCCTGGTCACCCGGTTCGCGTTCACCGACAACGACGCGGCCGAGACCCGCACCACGATCGTCATGTTCTCGGTGATCGGCGTCGTGCTCGCCGTCTACGCGTTCATGGCCTCGCACAACCGCCGCCCGTCGGAGTGGCTCGTCCCCGACTGGGTGCTCGGCGTGGGCGGCGCCATGCTGCTGACCCTCCTGGTGGGACCGTTCGTCAGCGGCGACCAGCCGTTCGGCAACGGCTCCGACGCCTTCTTCGCGCAGTTCGCCCTCTATCTGGCCTTCGCCGGCGGCGGCACCCTGGTCGGCTACTGGATCTCGGTGGCCATGGCACGCGACTACCGGTCGCGCTCGCTGAAGGCCTTCTCGGAGCAGCGCCAGGCCAAGCCGCGCCGGGTCGTGCGCCGCTAGCCTGCCGGCTCTTCCCGGGTCAGATACGTGTGGTGCGTGGTGAAGCCCACCCGGCCGTAGAGCGTGACCGCACCCGTGTTGCGCTCCTCGACCTGCAGGTAGACGCGGCTGCTGCCGTGTTGCGCGCCCCACTGCGCCAGCGCCCCCAGCACGTGCCGGGCCAGACCTCGGCGGCGGGCCGGCGGTGTGGTCTGGAGCAGCGAGACGCCCAGCCAGCGGTCCGGACCGGTCACCGCGCCCCGGCCGACCGCGAGCAGGTCGCCGTCGGCGTCGCGCACCTGGGCGAACGCCACCTCGGCGGGGCCGGTGACGATGCCGACGGCGGTGGCCGGCAGCGTGCCCTTGTGCTCGGCCACCAGGGCGTACCAGTCGTCGCCGGGATCGTCGGCCAGCTCGACCGGCGGCAGGTCCTGCGTCGGCAGGGCGCCGGCCAGCGCGGCCACAGATGCCGTCTGCACCAGCGTGAGCGGGCGGGCGCCCCAGCCACGGGCGTCGAGGGCGGCGTTGACCGGGGCGGCCAACGGCAGCGGCGCGTTGATCAGCGCGCGCTGACCGTGTGCGGAATACCACTCGGTGACGGCGTCGATGGCGGCCTCGAGCGGACGGTCCGGGTCGCCGACGGCCAGGGCCGAATTCGCCCGGCCGGTCCAATTCTCGGCGGCGCGCAGGATCCAGTGGCCGAGGCGGCCCTGAACCGGGGCCGGCCAGGCTTCGTTCGCGGCCAGCTCGAGGGCGATCACCTCGGCCGCGGGCGGGCGGCGGGCAGCAGGCACCCGCTTGGCCCGGTGCACCTCGCGCAGCGGCACCCGGAGCGTGCCCTTGGCGGTGGCGATGGTGAGATCGGTCTCCGTGAGGTCGACCAGCTCACCCAGGGCATCCGTGTAGAGCGTCCGATTCTGGGCAACGCCTACAATTCGGCGTACCACCACCCGGTGTCCCACATCCTGCCGACGGAGCACGTGTCACCTCCTCCGGCGGAGATACTAGGCTCTGCAACTGTCGCCGGCGGTCCCCGCAGGCGTGGCTTTGGAGGGAAAGACCCGTGACCTACATCATCGCTGAGCCATGCGTCGATGTGCTCGACAAGGCATGCATCGAGGAATGCCCCGTCGACTGCATCTACGAAGGCAATCGGATGCTCTACATCCACCCCGATGAGTGTGTCGACTGCGGGGCATGCGAGCCGGTCTGCCCGGTCGAGGCGATCTTCTACGAGGATGACGTCCCCGACCAGTGGAAGGACTACACGACCGCGAACTACGAGTTCTTCGAGGATCTCGGTTCGCCCGGTGGCGCGGCCAAGGTCGGCAAGATCGACAAGGACACGCCGTTCATCGTCGGTCAGCCGCCCCGGGGTGACGCGCACTGAGCGCGCTGTCCTCGGCTCTGCCGGACTTCCCGTGGGATCTGCTGGAGCCGGCCAAGGCCCGGGCCGCCGCGCATCCCGACGGCATCGTCGATCTCTCGGTCGGCACTCCCGTCGACCCGGTGCCGCCGGTCATCCGGCGTGCGCTGGCTGACGCTTCCGACGCGCCCGGCTACCCGCAGACCGCGGGTACGCCGGCGCTGCGGGCCGCCATCACCGAGTGGATCGCCCGGGCCGGTGGCGCCTCGGGTGATCCCGGTGTGCTGCCGACCATCGGCTCCAAGGAGATGGTCGCCTGGCTGCCCACGCTGCTCGGGATCGGGGCGGGCGACAAGGTCGTGATCCCGTCGGTCTGCTACCCCACCTATGAGGTCGGCGTGCGGCTGGCCGGCGCTACGGCAGTACGGTCGGACTCTCTGACTGCCGTCGGGCCGGATTCCCGCGTACGCCTGGTGTGGGTGAACTCGCCGTCCAACCCCACGGGCCGGGTGCTGCCGGTCGAGCACCTGCGCAAGGTGGTCACCTGGGCTCGCGAGCGGGGCGCGATCGTGGTCAGCGACGAGTGCTACCTGTCGCTGGGCTGGGAGACGCAGCCGGTCTCGGTGCTCGACGACCGGGTCACCGGGGGTGATTACACCGGCGTGCTCGCCCTGCATTCGCTCTCGAAGCGGTCCAACCTCGCCGGCTACCGCGCCGGTTTCGTCGGTGGTGACCCGGCTCTGGTGCGGGAGCTGCTGGCCGTACGCAAGCACGCGGGCATGATCGTGCCGGCGCCCGTGCAGGCCGCCATGATCGCCGCGCTCGGCGACGAGGACCACGTCACCGCCCAGCGGGAGCGGTACGCGGCGCGACGCGACCAGCTGCGGGCCGCGCTGACCGGGGCGGGCTTCGAGATCAGCCACTCCGAGGCCGGCCTGTACCTGTGGTCGTCGCGCGGCGAGGACAGCTGGAAGACCGTCGAGTGGCTGGCCGACCGCGGCATTCTGGCTGCTCCGGGCGCTTTCTACGGCCCCGCCGCCGAACAGCACGTGCGAATCGCCCTCACCGCCACCGACGAGAGGGTCGCGGCCGCAGTGGCCCGCCTCGCCTGACCGTAGGTGATCATGCCGTCGCTGACGGCGTTGACATGTCGACAGCGGTCAGTACCCTCGGTGCGTTGCGAGACGACGTAGCTACGGGGAGGCGGTCGTGAGTGACGGCATTCGGGTCGACACCGACGGATTGAACAAGTTCTCCACCCAGGTGCAGGACGACACGTCCCGCACCCTGGAGCCCGGCTATTCCGACGCCCGGGTCTCCCTCGGTACGGGTGTGCGCTTCGGGGTGAACAACGCCAGCGGCAGCGTGCACGCCGCCAAGGCCCGCTACGCGGCCAGTGTGGAGGCCTCGACCGCCAACGTCGAGGAATACATGGCCGCGGCCCGCGTCCTGGCCGACGCGGCGGCCAAGGTCGCCGCGGCCCTCGACGCCTCCGACAGCCGTTCGGCCGAACGCACCGACTGGATCACCGGCGCCCTGGCCGCCGCCGCGAGCGAGGCCCAGGAACGCCGGCTGGCCGCCGAGCAGCGGATCGCGCCCGGAACGGCGCGGGCGATATGAGCGACCCGGTGCTGACCAGCAGCTACTGCACGGCGTGGGACTCCTTCAACACGCCCCGCATCTGGTCGATGGTGATGAACGAGGACGACGCGCTGGCCCGCGAGCAGGTGCTCGGCTGGCGACGGCTCGCGTCGTCGATCCGCAGCCAGCACCAGGCCCTGTCGACGGCGAAGACCGACCTGATGGCCGCGTGGCCGCCCGACCAGAACGCGTCGGCCGAGGCATTCCTCAACGAGCTCGACCGGCTGATGGTGCGGCTCGAAGCGGCCTCGGACGATGCCGACACCACGGCCAACGGGCTCGACCGGATCCTGAACGCGCTGGACAGCGCGAAGAAGGGTGTCGAGCCGCTCTGGGAGAAGTACAAGGACAAGAGCGACGACCTGCTGCCGCGCTGGTTCGACAGCGCCGAGGACGAGATCGACGTCGAGGCCCGCAACCACATGATCGCGATGGAGCGAGCCGTCTCGGACGCGGTCGCCGACCTCAGGGTGCCCGATCCGTTCCAGTTCACCGTCGAGGGCCCTCGGGAATGGCCGCCGCGGCCGGAGCCGGGAGAGCCGGGGTCGGGACGGCTGGGGTCCGGGGGCATCAGCACGAGCGTTCCCCACGACCCGGTGCCGCCGTTGCCGGGCCTCGACCCGATCGCGCCCGACGCCTCCGGTCCGGGTGGCGGGTCTGCCGGGCCGGGCGCTGTGCTGCGCCCCGGTGGTCCCGACCTGGCCGGAGTGATCAATCCGCCGCTTCCGGGTCTGGGCGAGGGTGGCGGGGTCGGGCCTGTGCCCGGCGGCGCTCCTGCACCGGCGACGCCACCCCCGTTGGCCGGCGTGCCTGGTGTTCTGCCTGGTGGAGGGCCCGTCGTCGGTGGAGGTGCGGGGCGGCCGCCGATCGGGGCGCCCGGTCGCGGTCCGGTTGGCGGTCGGACGCTGCCCTCGGGCGCTGTCATCGGCGGTCCGGGATCGATCGGCGGTCCCGGGGGCCGCGGCGTAGGCAGTCCCGGCCCGGCCGGCGGTCGCGGTGTGGGCGGTCCTGGCGGCGGTGGCCGTGCTGTGGGGGGTCCAGGCGTCGGGGGGCCGGGTTCTGTGTCCGGCCGTGGCGTGGGTGGTGTCGGCAGCCCGGGGGCCGCGGGGGGTCGCGGCGGCGAGCCGGGTCGAGGTGGTGTCGGGCGGGGTGCCGGTGGGCCGCAGTTGAACGGGGTCGGTGGTCCCGGAGCGGGGCTCGGCCGTGGCGCTGCCGGTGGTCTACGTGGTCCGGGAGCTGCGCGGGGACGGGCCGGAGGCCGGCGTGGTCCCGACGATGACCGGGACGACGTCCGTTCCGGCGGCGCATCCGTGGACGGTTTCGCGGGCGGTGCCGGCGTCGGCGGCGTTGGTGGGCCCGTGGCCGGTCCAGCCGGTGGCGGCCGGGGTAGTGGCGGCCGTGGTCTCGCGCGGGCGCCACGTCCGGCGTGGCTGCCCGACGACCCGGTAGGTCCCGACCGGCATCTCGCGTCGGCCGGACCGGGCAGCCGCGGACAGAGTCGATCGCGCGGCGATGAGCCGACCGGCTTCGACCCGGACAACCTGTGGCGGGTTACCGAGGGAGTGACCCCGGTGATCAGCCCCGGCATTGACGACGACTGGCACGACCCCGGCCCGAATGTGATCGGCCGCCGCGGGTGACCCGGTCCGCCCCGCTCTATGTCCGGGCTGCGGCAGAGGCTGCAGCCCGGTGTGGGGTTGTGGCTGCGGCTCGGCGCCCTGCTACGGGACCTGTCGGGCGGATGGTCGCTGCGGTGGGTGTCGTGGTGCTCGTCGTGCTGCTCACCGGGGTGCCGGCTCGGGCCGACTCCTGGCGTGATCGGCAGTGGTACTTCGGGCCGATGCGCCTGGCCCAGGCCCAGGAACTGGGCAAGGGCGGCGCCGGGGTCACCGTTGCGGTGATCGACACGGGAGTGGACACCGGGCACCGCGACCTTCGGGGCGCGACCGTGCCGGGCTGGGTCGTCACGCGGGAAGAGCCGTCCGACAATGTGGACACCGGACCGCACGGCACCGGGATGGCCGCGCTGATTGCGGGCCGCGGGCACGGCGACGGCGCCGGGCTGCTCGGGGTCGCCCCGCGCAGCAAAGTCATGCCGATCCGGCCGGTCAACGACGACCTGCTGATCTCCAACGGCATCCGGTGGGCGGTCGAGCACGGCGCCACGGTGATCAACATGTCTTTCGAGCTGCCGTCCGATCAGGTGCTCGAGGACGCGATCGCCGAGGCCTACGCGAACGACGTCGTGCTGGTCGGCTCGGCCGGCAACGGCGGCGGCGGGGTCGTCGAACCGGCCTCGTTCCCACACGTCGTGGCGGTCGGCTCGGTCGGTCGCAGCAACCGCGTCGCGTCCTTCTCGAACCGGGGCCCCGAAATGGACCTGGTGACCTACGGGGTCGGCATCCCGGTGGCCCGGCCCGGCAACAAGTACGACGTCACCAACGGCTCCAGCGTCTCGTCCGCCCTGGTGACGGGCGCGGTGGCACTGATCCGGGCGCGTTATCCCGACATGCGCGCGCCCGAGGTCGTCGACCGGCTGATGTCCACCGCGGTCGACCGGGGTCCAACGGGTCGCGACGACCGTTACGGCGCCGGCCAGCTCGACCTGATGGCCGCCCTGACCGCACCCCGCGCCGCGCCGAAGGCCAGTTCGGATCCCGCACCGAATCCCGTGGGAGCCCCGGCCGTGGCATCGTCCACAGGCGACAGCGGCCCGTCGCCGTCAGTGATCGTGGGCGTCGGCGTGCTCGTGCTGATCGCCGGCCTCTCCGTCGTCATGGTGCTTCGGGCACGGCGTAGTTCCTGATCAGCGCCGTCTGACCCGGCTCGGTATGGCATTCGTCCGGGCAAAATTGTGCGCTACCCTCAGTCGTACCGGAGATCGGGGGAGCACCGGTGACTTCATATCGTCCAAATCGGATAACGGGATCGGACCGTACCGGCACGGCCTTCGCGGTCGTCGACCCGGTCGGCCGTCTTGTCGACATCGGCCTGCAGCCCGGCTGGTGGCCCGCACTGGGCCCGGCCCGGGTCGCCGCGGGCCTTCTCGAGGCCGTGGAATCGGCTCGCATGATCGCGGCCACGGCGCCGCTCGTCGCACGCGGCGAGATCCTCGATGCAGCCCGGGGCCGCATCACCGAGGCCTACCGACTGATCGACGAGGGCCGCGAACAGCCGGCGCTCCGGGTGATCATCGGTCCACGCGGGCTGTTCCGCCTGCATGCGCGCGGCGGCCGCATCGACAGCGCCGAGACCGGTCCACTCACACCGGCCGACGCCGACCGGCTCGGCGCCGACGCCCGCGACTGCCTGACCGAACTGGCCCGTCCCGCGGCCGGCGCGGAACGTGCACCGGCCGGGTAGCGTCGGGGCATGGCCGATCAACCCACGATCGTGGTCCGGGGCGAGGCGTTCCGCGAGGTGCCGCCCGAGCAGGCGGTTGTCTCCGTCACGCTGTCGGCGCGCGACCGCGACCGCGAGACCGTGGTGTCGCGGCTCCTCGAGCGCTCCAACGAGTTGCACGCCCTGCTGGCCGGGGCGGGCGACGCCATCGAGCGGCGTGAGACCGGCGGCGTACGCGTGTTTCCGGAGCTCAAGCGGGGCAGTGAGCGCGTGGTGGCGTACACCGGAAGCGTCGGCACCACCGTGACCGTGACCGATTTCGAACCTCTGGGTCAGCTCCTGCTGCGGCTGGCCGCGCTTGAGCACGCGGCGGTGGCCGGCCCGTGGTGGCAGCTGCGGCCGGGCAGCCGGGCCGGCGCCGACGTCCGGCGCGAGGCGATCGCCGACGCGCTGTCCCGCGCCCGCGAGTACGCGGCCGCGGTCGGCGCCGGCATCGACAAGCTGGTCGAGATCGCCGACGACGGCACGAGCGGCGGTGGCCCGATGATGCGGGCGATGGCGTTCGACGCCGGCGCGCCCGAATCGGCCGGTTTCGAGATCGACCCGCAGCCCCAGACCGTCCAGGCCTCGGTGACGGTACGCGTGACGATCACCCAGCCCGATCTGGCTCCCTGACACTCGCCCTGGAGTCCCGCCGGGTCCGAGGCTGCGCGGCCCCACGCACTGCCTGCCGCACGCTGTTCCATATCGTCTGCCGAGCCGAGCCGAGCCGAGCCGAGCCGAGCCGAGCCGAGCCGAGCCGCGGCGGCTCGCCATTCGAACGGCGCGGAGAGTCGGTGTGTCCGGATAACGCCGTTTCGGGCGCGCCGGGCGGCATGATCAGTAAGACTCGGCTGCATGCCGAAGGGCCGCCGAGACGTGCTGCTGCGGGTGGCGAACGTCAACCCGGCCAGCGTGACCACCCACACCGACCGGGTGCTGTACTCCGCGATCGGCGTCTTCATCCTCCTGTACTTCTTGTACGCCACGCTCGGCGGCGCCGCGTTCATCGACGCCAGCTCCAACTACGAGCACCCCTGGTACCGGTGGCTGGTCGGGCCGCTGGTCGCGGCCGGCGTCGTCGCCTATGACCGGGCGGTGGTCGGGCGGGTCGCCATCAGCTATGAGCAGGTCGACTCCACCGATCCGAAGCACCTGCTGAAGAAGCCGACGGTCGGCCTGTACGCCGGGCGGCTCGGGCTGGCGCTGCTGTTCGCCGTGCTCATCACCGAGCCGCTGATGCTTGCCCGCTATCAGGGGGAGATCGACGCGCGGCTCAACGAGGTGCACAACCAGCAGCTGAGCCGCATCGACCGGGACGGCGCGGTCGGCACGTGGACGGCTCGGCTGGCCCAGCTCGACCGGGAGACGGCCGGGGACGACGCTGCCGTGCGCGCGCTCAGCGACCGGGCGGCCCAGAAACGGGCGGACGCCCGCACGCTCTATCAGCAGGCGGTCGACGACTCGGCCGGCGACGGGGTGACCCGGGCGGCCGGCTGCCCGTCCGGCGGCTACTGCGATCAGCTGGTACGGCGGTCGCGGGCGCTGGACGACGAGGCGACCGCGCTCGACGTGCGGGCCGGCCGGCTGCTCGACACGCAGCGGACCGCCCGCGAGGCGCGGGCCGACGAGAAGGCCGGCCTGACCCGGCAGATCGGCGAACAGCGCGAGGCCAACGAGAAGGCGGTCGAGGCCGACTCCGGCTTCGGCGCCCGGACGGCCGCGATGTGGCACCTGGTGACCAGCGATTTCTGGGGCGTCGGAGTCTTCTATCTGGGGATCACGCTGCTGCTGGTCGCGCTCGACTGCGCCGCGGTGGGACTCAAGTTCGCGTCGCGCGGCAACGGCTACGAACGCAACGAGGCCCGCCTCGCCCGCCGCTGCGAGCACGAGGCGAGTCTGATCCACGAGCGGGAGATCCAGGACGCCCGGACGTACGGGGCGGCGATGGCCCGCGTGGTGGCCGACGGCATCGAAACGGCCAGCCACGACGAGGACGTGGTGCGCGACTCGGCCGAGCGGGCCAGCGCGGTTCTGCGGACGTCGGTGGTCGTGCCGCCCGAGATCCGCGAGCTCACCGCCCACCCCGGCCGGCACCACCGCCCTTTCGCAGCTGAACTGCTCAACGGCCACCGAGCCCGGCACCAGCACCCCACCGCGGCCGAGACCGAGTAGCGAGACGCGCGGGCCAGCCGGCTTGGGCGGTCAGCTTTCCCGGCGTACGCCGGAAACCCGCACCGGCACCGTGAAGGTGGCCCCCCGGCAGGCAGCCGGCGAGTCGGGGCGCATGGCGAGGCCGGCGGGCACGTTGAACGCGCCGATCGAGTTGCTGCCCACCTCCCACAGCACCTCGAACTCGGACCGGCTCAGCTTCACGCCGGTGGCCTTGCAGCCGGTTTTCTCGTGCTCCGCGTCGGCGAAGACCGTCCCGCCCGCGGTCACAGATGTGATCTTGATCGGGAACGAGTTGTCGTTGATCACCGTGACGATCAGGTCGCCGGTGGCGCCGGGCCGCAGCGACTCGTTGAGGTCGGAGCGGGCCCGCAGCGACATCGCGACCGGTGGGCCGTCGACCGCGTGCGCGACCTCCGAATCGGTGATCTGCCAGTACGCCCAGGCCGCACCCGCGTTGACCACGACGGCGAGCGCCGCGGCGATGCCGAGGATCATCCGCGTACGCCGGTCCAGGCGCTTCTTACGCGCCGACACCCCCGGGTGCCGGACCTCCCACGTCGGCTCCTCGTGGTCGGCCGCATCCAGTTCGATGTGCATATCCGTGATCCTGTTGCCGTCGTGGACGCGGTCGTTCAAGCCGCCACCCTCCCGGAGCCGAGTGAGCAGAAGATCCCGCCGCATCATGACCGTGCCTCCGTCTTACGCATGCGGCGCCTTCCTCCTTCAGCGGTGGGTGGGGACTACTTGTGTAATAACGGTCGCCGACGACGCTGGGTCGTGTGATCGGGATTCCGTCCCCGGTTCTGCGCGCATAAATCGCACAGTTGAGGCTGTCCGGCTTAACCCCAAAGAGGGATCGGCGCGGCAAATGGCCGTCAACGCATCGTCCACCGATGCCGCGGCCAACCGGCATTCCGGCGCCTCGCGACGAAGCCCTGGCCCGGCAATATTCACGCTTGTCGAGGCACGGAAGAGACACAAAGATCCTTCCCGGCGTACGGCCACCGGCCTCACGCCCGAAGCCGGCCCCGCCATTTCTGAACGGTCCGGCCGAACCGCCATCCGCCGAATGTACGGTCGTAATTCGAGTCTTCCGCCTAATCCGTCCGAGGCGCAAAATCGATCGAGCCCGCGGCGTGGGACCCCGCCGCGGGCTCGATCATTACCCCACCTATTCCGGAATGCCTTCGTCGGCCGAACCGCTGGCGGACGGTTCCGCAGCCGTGGTCGCAGGCTTAGCCTCCGCGGGTGAGGACGCGGGCGGGGGTGCAGTGTCTTCGGCCTTCTCAGGCGATGGGGGAGCCGGCGTCGTGGTGACGGGCTCGGCGGCCGGCTTCTTGGTGGTCTTGGCGGTGGGCGTCGGAACCGGCGCCGCGGTCGGTGGGATCGTGGGCACGACCGTCTTGGCGGGCGGCGTCCCTGCGACTTTGGAGACCGCAGCGTCGGGAAAGGTGAGGGCCCCGCTGAGGCCGCTCTCAGCGCCGACCCACTTGGCATAGTGCGGGATGACGGCCCACCTCCACTTGCCGCCCGCTACCTCGGCGGCGGCGAACGTGATCGTTTCGCTGACGCCGCCCGACGCCTCGACCTCGCGGACGATCGCCGCCCTGGGTGGAGTGTCCTGGCTGTGCGCGGTGACCGTGTAGCGATCCATTTTCACGCCGGGCACGATTTCCTGGGCGCTCCAGCTCACGACCGCTGAGTTGGATTGATCCTCGACACTCGGCTTGGTGCCGGCGGGCATCTTCAGGTTATGGATCTTCGCCTGAGCGGCGCCGGATACGGCCCACTCGGCGTTTGCAACGACAGTGCCGGCCGTCACAACTGCAGCGACAGTTGTGACGATCAGGAGATACCTCATTCGTCTTCTCATTAGCCGGCCTTCCTGCCGGTGCCGGCGAGAGCGATGCTGATGAGGTGGCTCTCCAGGCTGCGAAGGGAAAGCGGGAAGCTGAACGGGTCAACCAGCGGAATCTTGATTGGCCGAGTCGCGTCTGGGTAGAGACCGGTCACCGACTGGCACTTCAGGTTGAAGCGCACGCCGCCGTAGAGGCTTTGGTCGCCATTTGTCAGTACCATCGCCTGCTCGGCCGGCTCGCTCTGCCGACCGCTGGCGGTCACGGCGAACCTCGTGATGAGCGTCGCTGTGGCGATGATCGCCGATCGCCATGCCTTCACGAAACCCTCACTCGCATCTACGCAGCTTTCAAGCCGGGGCGGGCGCCGCGCGCCCGCCCCACGGAAACGTCAGCCATCAGTTGGGGCGGGGGCGGCGTCGGCGATGCCGCCCGCGAGGGTCGCGGTGATGATGAGGTTGCCTCCGGCGCACGCCGGGTCGGCAGTCCGGGACATCGTGAGGGTGCCGAGCGCGACGTTGGTGATGGGAGCCGCGCTCTTGCCGAACGTCTGGTTGGTCAGATCGGTGAGGGTGAAGCCGGCCTTCGACTGGTCGCAGCCGTCCTTGCCCGTGACGGCGATGTTGGAAAGCCCGGTGATCTGGACCGGGAAGTCGTTGGGGTTCGACACCGACGCGTTGGTGATCTCCACCGCCTTGCCCGGGAAGAAGTTGTTGTCCGCGTTGCCGCGCAGGTTGACCGTGGCAGTGACGTTCTTGATCGTCGAGGTCGTCACCTGGGTGGTGCTGCTGCCCTGGAACCAGCCGCTTGCGTAAGCGAACGCCGCCGTTCCGCCGGCGACGGCGAGAACGGAGCCGGTGATGATGGCGGCGGAACGCTTGGTGAACTGACGCATGGGGAAGTTCCTCCTGGAACGTTTCGGTAATTCGTTCGGTGCTCGAATTCGGTGTGGCCGGGGCTCGAAGCGTTCCGGCGCTGGGACAAAGATGGCGGATCGAGAAGGGTTGGGCGATAGTGCTTTTGCCCGTCCTATCCGGAACGCGAAGTCAGTCGATTGCCGATGATCGGATTAACCCGCAAGGCTGACGAGAGCGCGAGACATCGAGCGCGTCCCGCGTGCTCGTGATCACCAATACCTGCTGGTCGTGGCGTCAGGCAGGGCAAACGGCGGCGTATCAGCCGGGCGCCACCTTCTCAAGCGGCTGAAAGATCCATTGTGGGCCGTAACCCGGAAAAGGGGCCGCCAATGTGAGTGAAGGCGAGCTTTAATCGCGATGCTTGCCGTGCTGCAAGGGCAGCTTTCCCCGAATGGGTTAAGCGAAATTGCCGGGTCGCTCACCTGAAAGATGCTTACCGGCGACGCTTCTGTCGGGCGGGTGGCCACCGGGACCGGCCGGGTTCAACCGGCGGGGAGAACCGCGATAGCTTCGACTTCGACGCGGAAGTCCGGGTTGACCAGTCCGGCCACTTGCACCAGCGAGCTTGCCGGTGGCCGGTCCAGGTTGATGACCTCGTCGCGCGCCGTACGGAAGTCGGCCAGGTCGGCGAGGTTGGTCAGGAAGACCGTCAGCTTGACCACGTCGGACAGCCCGGCGCCGGCCGCGGCCAGCGCTGACTCGATGTTGCGGAACACCTGGCGGGTCTGTTCGAGCGCGTCGTCCTCGCCGACCAGCCGGCCCTCGGCGTCGAGCGGCACCTGCCCGGACACCACGATCGTCGTGCCGGTGAAGGCGACCGCGTGGCTGTAGTTGTTGGTGGGCGGCGACCCCGCCGGTCGGACATGGTGCTGCATGCATCGAGCCTAACCGTTACGGTCGGGCCCATGGCGCAGGTCTTCGGCGAGGTGGCAGCCCTCTACGACGACGTCCGGCCCGGCTATCCGGACGAGGTGCGCCGGGGCATTCTCGACTACAGCGGGCGGCCCGACGGCATCGTCGAGCTCGGTGCGGGCACCGGGAAGGGCACCGAACTGCTGGTCGGGTTCGGCACGTGGCTCACCGCCCTGGAACCCGACCCGCGGATGGCGGCTGTGCTGCGTACGAAATTCGCGCAGGTCGACGTGGTGGAGGCGACCTTCGAGCAGTGGTCGCCGCCGGAGCGCCGGCCCGGACTGGTCGCCTGCGCGCTGGCCTGGCACTGGATGGATGCCGCGACACGCAACCGACGAGCCTTCGACACGCTCGCTCCGGGCGGCGCCCTCGCGGTGTTCGGGCACAAATACGCCTACGCCGACCCGGTGCAGGATCGGGTGATCGGCGACGTGCTGCGCTCGGTCGATCCGACGGTGGCGGACCGCGCCGATCACTGGGTGCGCGACGTCGTGGTCGCCTCCGGAGCGTGGTCCGACGTCGTGGAGCGCCGCTTCACCTCGTACCCGGTCCTGGCGAAGCGGCGGTATCTGCAGCTGATGCAGACGTTCGCACCGTTCCGCCGGCACACGGCCGACGAGCAGCGGCGCACCCTCGAGGGGCTGGACGCGGCGATCGACGGCTTCGGCGGAACCGTGCGCCTGGAATTGCGTACGAGCCTGGTGCTGGCCCGCCGGGCCTAAACCGGGGCCGGCTGCTCGGCGAAGAGGGTGGCCCGGGCGATCTCGCCGACGGCCCGGCTCGCCCGTGCGGCCACCGATCCGTCGGGCGCCCAGATGCCCGAGCGGCCCGCAGTTTCGGGGTAGTCGGGGCCGGTCGCGCCCGCGCAGGACGAGACCGCCACCCACACCCCGTACGTCTGGCTGATCCTGCGGGCCCGCTCGGCGACCACCACGTCGTCGGCGGGAACGTCGACGACGCCGGCGATGTAGGCGTCCATGCCGAGCGCCGCCGTGGCCGCCGCGTGTTCCTCGACGCCGGTGTCGCGGCAGATGCCCAGGCCCAGGCGCCAGCCGTCGACCTCGATCACCTCGGGGCCGGGACCGGGCTGGAAGCGCGACTCGGTGTGGTGCGGGTTGACCTTGCGGTAGACGACCCGGGCGCCCGCGCCGTCGATCAGCAGCGTCGCGATGTGGGGACCGGCGACGGGGGCACCGGCCAGTGCGACCGTGTCGGTGGCGGCGCAGGCCTCGATCAGCGGGTGCAGACGCGGGTCGTCCGGTGACAGCAGGGGCGCGTCGAGGTCGTACCCGGTGAGGGAAAGTTCGGGAAAGACGACCAGCCGGGCGGCGGACGCACGGACCGCGGCCGCGTGCCGGGTCACGTTGGCGGCGATGTCGAGCGCGTGGACGGGCGGTTGGGCTACGGCGATGACCAACGAGCGCATGGGCCGATCTTTCTGCGGGGGGTGTGGTTAGGGACGGACGGCTTCGACCAGGAAACGGTGGGCGGTGACGGTGAAACCGCCGTGCAGGCGGATGTAGGTGTCGAGGCGTTCCAGCGGCTGCTGGTAGTGCCTCGGGGTGAAGTCGCGGATCTGCCAGGGGAGGTCCCGCAGCTGGCGGATCACGGCGCCGACGTCGTGGAAGGTCACCGGCGGGCGTTCCTCGCGCACGTCGATGACCTCGAGGCCGGCGGCGGTCAGCGCCGAGACCGCGACGTCGGCGTTCCAAGGCTGGCGGTGAGCCGGCGGCGCCCCCAACGCCACGTTCAGCTCGGCCAGGTCGTCGCTGCCGACCTGCTGGCTCAGCACGGTGCCGCCGCGGCGTAGCAGGCGCACGATGTCGGCCGCCGGAAGCCGGCCGTGGCGGCTGAGCACGACGTCGAACTCGTCCTCGCCGCCGGGGAGCTCGGTGAGCACCTCGACGGTGAGCGGCGCGAGCCGGTCGCGGGCGACGGGGATGTTGCGGGCCCAGCTCTCGACCGCGACGGTGTGCGGCGGCAGCGGGACCAGCTCGGCCAGCAACTCGCCACTGCCGGTGTCGAGATCCAGGGCCGAGGAAGCGCGGCGCAGCAGCGTACGGGCCATGGCGGGGTAGGACCACGACGGCTCGGAGCCGACGTCGCGCCCGTCCAGCCAGGCGAACTCCCAGCCGGTGGCGCGCTCGCCGGCGGTTTCCCCGTACTGCTGCCCGATGCGCACTCGACGACGGTAGCCACTCCTTCGGGGGGCCAAGCACCCGGTGTGACGTGGCTCAAGCCCAGACACGTGACGGGACCGTAAATTGTTACGCCGCCGCGACCTCGATTCGGCGCAGGAGGCTCGGCCGGGGAGCCTCCCGACACGTCAAGCGCGCACCGGCATCAGGATCGAGAAGCGGGAGCCGTCGCCCGGGACCCGTACGGCGAGTGGCTTGATCGGCCCGTCGAGTTCCAGCACGAGCTGGCCGCTGCCGCCCGCGTCGAGGGCCTGCAGCAGGAATTCGCGGTTCACCGCCAGATGCGCGTCGCCGTTCCACTCGGCCTCCGGCACCACGCTGACGGCGCCCGCGTCAAACCCCAGAACGGCCACCTCGTACGGCGTTCCGTCGTGCTCTCTCGTGACGACCGGCGCGGCGGTGACCCGGTCGCGCAGCGCAGCCGTGTCGACCGTGACCCGGGTGGTCGGGGTCGCGAGGCCGTCGAGCAGGCGGCGATGGTCCGGGTAGTCGATGTCGAGGGGCTCGGCATCGAGCGAGGCCGGTTCCGCCCGTACGCGATCAAGCGCGAGATCGAGCACGGCCCGGCCCCCGGTGAGCGTGGGGCGCAGGCCGTCGACGAACGTGAGAGGCAGCACCGACCGGATCGGCGGCCCCTCGACCTCGGCCGACGCCGACGCCACGGCCATCCGGAAGCGGTCGGTCGCAACCAGGGTGAGCACGCCGCCGGTGACGTCGAGCAGCACGCACTGCAGCATCGGCAGCTCCGGATCGGCCCCCGCGGCGAAGCGGACGGCGTCGATCGTGGCAGCCAGGGCGGCGGCGGGCAGGCTGACTCGGGTCATGAGTTTCTCCTCCAGGTCGAGCAGGGTGTGGATGCGGAGGAGTTCACGCTTGGCGTCGGCCAGCCCGTCCTCGAGACGCCGCCGATGCGCGTCGAGCCGACGGCGTACGGCGGCCGGGTCGTCCAGCTCGCGGACGCACTCGGCGATCTCAGCCACCGGCACGCCGATGCGCCGCAGCCCCGCGATAAGCCGGGCCGCCCGCACCTGCTCGCTGCTGTAGCGGCGGTAACCCGTCGCCGCGTCGACCTCGGCCGGCGCCAGCACGCCGGCGCCGTCATAGAACCGCAGCGCGCTGACGCTGAGGCCGCTGGCCCGGGCCACCGCACCGATGCTGCGCATGTCTCCTCGCACGTCACCGACCCTTCCGCCTCAACCAGGTCGAGAGTCAAGCCTGTGATGATCTTGCTGAAACCCGCACGCCCATCCCGAACCCCCTCCCACCTCGGGGCGTTGTGGGGTGCAACTTACGCCTTGTCAAGCTGAGGTCGTCCCGTTGTCCACAGGGGCGACCGGCTGCTCGCCTAACTGAGCAGCAGCATCCCGGCCACGCCGAGCATGACCACGGCGATCAGGCCGTCGAGCACACGCCAAGCCGACGGGCGGGCCAGCAGCGGCGCCAGGCGATGCGCCCCGGCGCCCAAGGCGGTGAACCAGACCAGGCTGGCTGTGGCCGCGCCCACGCCGAAGAGCCAGCGGTGTGGGTGCTGCTGGGCAACCGAGCCCAGCAGCAGAACCGTGTCGAGGTAGACGTGCGGGTTCAGGTAGGTCAGGGCCAGACAGGTCAAAATCGTCGCCCGCAGGGTGGCCGGGGCTCGGCCGGCGGCCTGCAGGGCGGCGGGTCGCAGCGCGCGGCGCGCGGCCATCACGGCGTACGTGATGAGAAAGGCGCCGCCGACCCACTTGATCACCGTGACCGCGTCGGGGCTGGCCGTGACCACCGCGCCCAGGCCGCCGATGCCCGCGAGGATCAGGAACAGGTCGGAGAGGGCGCAGACCAGCACGACCGCGAGCACGTGTTCGCGGCGCAGGCCCTGGCGCAGCACGAAAGCATTCTGGGCGCCGATGGCGATGATCAGTACGGCGGAGGCGAGGAAGCCGGTGGCGACGGAGGTGAGCACGGCTTCGACGCTAAGCGGACGGCAACCCGTACTCAAACTAAAGATTTTGACGTTGCATTAGCATCGCTTACGTGGACTTCGCGCAACTGGCCACGTTCCAGGCCGTCATCGAATCGGGCAGCTTCGACGCGGCGGCGCGTGAGCTGCATGTGACGCCCTCGGCCGTGAGTCAACGGATCAAGGCGCTGGAGCGCTCGGTCGGGCAGGTGCTGGTCCGGCGTACGAAACCCTGCGTGGCCACCCCGGCCGGAGAGGCCCTCGTCCGCTTCGCGGGGCAGGTGGCGCTGCTCGAAAGGGAAGCCATCGGGCAGGCGCGTGGCGGCACCCGGGTCTCGATCGTGGTGAACGCCGACTCGCTGCACACGTGGTTCCTGCCGGCGCTGGCCGCCGTGCCCGGCCCGCAGTACGAGCTGCACACCGACGACGAGTACTACACCGCCGACCTGCTGCGATCGGGAACCGCGATGGCCGCCGTGACCGCCGACGACACCGCCGTCCAGGGCTGCCGGATCGAACGGCTGGGGGCGATGCGCTACCTCGCGGTCGGCCGGCCCGACGACCGGGCGATGGTGCGCTACAACCGCAAGGACCACCTGCAGCACCGCTTCCTGACCGGCAGGTCAGAAATGTTCGAGGAGCACTTCGTACCGTCGGCGTCGGCCTTCATCGAGGCCGTCCGCATGGGGCTCGGCTGGGGCCTGGTGCCCGAGTGGATAGCGCGCGACGACATCAGCGAAGGCCGGTACGTCGACCTGCACCCGGGCCGGCACCTCGACGTGCCGCTCCACTGGCAGTACTGGCGGATCGGCTCGGCGGTGCTGGACGAGCTGACGGCCGCCGTCAAGGCGGCGGCCGCGCCCTTCCTCAGGAGTTAGCGTGCAGGGCCGCGTTCAACTCGATGCCCGTGCCCTTGCGCGGCTTGGCCTCCAGCGCCCCGGTCACCGAGTTGCGCCAGAAGAGCAAGCCGTTGACCCCGGATAGCTCGCGCGCCTTGACGACCCGGCCGTCGGGCAGCGTGATCTTCGACCCGGCCGTGATGTAGCAGCCCGCCTCGACCACGCAGTCGTCGCCGAGCGAGATGCCGATGCCCGCGTTCGCGCCGAGCAGGCTGCGCTCGCCGATGCGCACCTTGTCCTTACCGCCGCCGGAGAGCGTGCCCATGATGGACGACCCAGCGCCGACGTCGGAGCTGTCGCCGACCACGACGCCCTGCACGATGCGGCCCTCGACCATCGACGTGCCCAGCGTGCCCGCGTTGAAGTTGGTGAAGCCCTCGTGCATGACCGTCGTGCCCGAGGCCAGATGGGCGCCGAGGCGCACCCGGTCGGCGTCGGCGATCCGGACGCCCGACGGCACCACGTAGTCGGTCATGCGGGGGAACTTGTCGACCCCGAAGACGGCCAGGTGACGGCCGGCCGCGCGCTCGAGGAAGCGCAGCTCGTCGACCCGGTCGGGCGGGCACGGGCCGGCCGACGTCCAGGCGACGTTGGCCAGCGCGCCGAAGATGCCGTCGAGGTTGAGCGAGTTCGGCACCACGAAGCGGTGCGAGAGCAGGTGGAGCCGCAGGTAGGCGTCCGCGGCGTCCTTGATCGGGTCGGCCAGCGAGGCGATCGTGGTGCGGACCTCGACCGTCGACAGGCCGGGCAGGGCCTTGGGCCCGGTCAGCCCGGCCGGCAGCGCCGGCGCCTCGGCGGGCAGCTCGCCCAGGCCCAGGAAGCCCTCGGGATACCAGGTGTCGAGCACCTGACCCTCGGCGGTGACGGTGGCGAGGCCGATGCCCCAGGCGGGGGAGGTCGAGATCGCAGTATCCACGGCCCGAACCCTACTAAAGCAGTGAGCAGGGTCGTGATTCACCATCGGCCGGTATCGTGCGGCCTATGGCCAACCCGCTTACCCCGGACGTGTTGGTCGACCCGGTGGAGCTCACCCGCACCCTGGTCGACATCGAGTCCGTCTCCCGCCAGGAGCAGGCGATCGCCGACAACGTGGAAGAGGTGCTCCGCCTGGCGTCCCACCTCAGCGTGGACAGACTCGGCAACACCGTCATGGCCCGTACGAACCTGGGGCGCGGCCAGCGGGTAGTGCTCGCCGGGCACCTCGACACCGTGCCGATCAACGACAACTTCCCGTCGACCGTCGTCGACGACCTGATCTACGGCTGCGGCACCTCGGACATGAAGAGCGGCGTCGCGCTGGCCCTGCACCTGGCGGCGACGCTGCCCGACCCGCGCTACGACCTCACGTTCCTGTTCTACGAGGCGGAAGAGATCGACTCGAAGTACAACGGCCTGCGCCTGGTTGCCGAGTCCCGCCCCGAGTGGCTGCTGGCCGACTTCGCGGTTCTGCTCGAACCGACGTACGGGGTGGTCGAGGCCGGCTGCCAGGGCACCCTGCGCGCGCTGGTGCGCACCACCGGCCGGCGGGCCCACACCGCCCGCGCCTGGCGGGGGGTCAACGCGATCCACGCGGCGGGCGATGTGCTGCGGCGGCTCTCGGACTATCGGGCGCGGACGGTCACGATCGACGGCTGTACGTACCGTGAGGGCCTCAACGCGGTCAAGATCCACGGTGGCGTGGCCGGAAACGTCGTGCCCGACGAATGTGTGATCGAAGTCAACATGCGCTTCGCCCCGGACCGTACCGAGAAGCAGGCGCTCGAACACGTCCACGAGGTCTTCGAGGGGTACGAGGTCGAGCTGACCGATTCGGCGCCGGGCGCAATGCCCGGTCTGAGCGCGGCGCCGGCCCGCGAGTTCCTCACCGCGGTCGGCGCCGAACCGGCGGCCAAGCTGGGCTGGACCGACGTGGCCCGGTTCGCGGCGCTCGGCATCCCGGCCCTCAACTACGGGCCCGGCGACCCGCTGCTGGCCCACGCCCCCGACGAGCACGTCGAGATCGGCAAGATCCGTGACGGGGCGACGACGCTGCACCGCTGGCTGGCCTCGTAAGGCCGCGCAGCTCAGAGGGCGGGGCGCACCGCGACGCGGCCGATGGCCCGGATGGTCATCGGCTCGATCTCCATCGTGGCCTCGGGATCGGCCGGGACCTCACCACGGGTCTCCGGCCGCGGCCCGAACGCCATCCGGCGTTCCTCGACCACCAGTCGGATCCGTCGCTGCATGCGACGCTGCATCTTCAAGCGCTCGTATCGGGTCGTCACGGTGGCTCCTTAAACCCGGCCGCCATGCCGGGCGCAGTGCGTGCGTGCCGCGAGTTGGTAACTGAGAAGACGCTCCAGAGCTACCGTCCGTTGCTTCAATCTGGCAAAAAGGTCGCGGACCCGCAATCCTCTTACCGAAACCCACCCGGTTGTTCACCGGGTGACTGACCGTCCGCACTACCTTTTAGGCATGACGGACAGCACCAACGGACGACGCGACGGTGCGCCGGAGCGTCATCGCGGCGCGGTCACGCTTCGCCGCGAGTCGATCCCGCCGAGCACGGCCGACGAGAAACTGCTCGACTCGCACCACCGGCGGGAGTGGAAGACCAAGGACGCCTGGCGGGCCCTGCGCATCCTCTCCGAGTTTGTCGAGGGCTTCGACACCCTGGCCGACCTGCCGCCGGCGGTGAGCGTCTTCGGCTCGGCGCGCAGCCATCCCGACAGCCCCGAGTGCGAGCTGGCCGCGGCGCTGGGGGCTGCGCTGGCCGAAGCCGGCTACGCGGTGATCACCGGGGGCGGTCCGGGCGTGATGGAGGCGGCCAACCGCGGCGCGACCGAGGCCGGCGGCATGTCGGTCGGGCTCGGCATCGAACTCCCCTTCGAACAGGGCCTCAACGACTGGGTCGACATCGGCATCGACTTCCGCTACTTCTTCGTCCGCAAGACCATGTTCGTCAAGTACGCCCAGGCGTTCGTGGTTCTGCCCGGCGGCTTCGGCACGCTCGACGAGCTGTTCGAGGCGGTCACGCTGGTGCAGACGAAGAAGGTCACCCGCTTCCCGGTGATCCTGATGGGCACGGCGTACTGGTCCGGCCTGTTCGACTGGATCAAGGGAACCCTGCTGGCCGACGGCAAGATCAGCGAGAGCGACCTGGATCTGATCCAGATCACCGACGACGTCGACGAGGCCGTGCAGATCATCGTGGACGCCGACGCGGCGCTCGCCGACTCCCACGGCAAGGGGTGACGTGGCCGCCATCTGTGTTTTCTGCGCCTCCTCGAGCACCCTCGACCAGAAGTGGCTCGATCTCGCCACCCGCACCGGTGAAGAGATCGGCGCCCGCGGGCACACCCTGGTCTCGGGCGGCGGCTGCGTCGGCATGATGGGCGCGGTGGCTGACGGGGCCCGGGCCGGCGGCGCGCACACCCTCGGCGTGATCCCGCAGTCGCTGGTCGACCTCGAGGTGGCCGACCGTGCCTCCGACGAGCTGATCGTCACCGGCGACATGGGCTCGCGCAAGAACATCATGATCGACCGGTCGGACGCGTTCCTCACGCTGCCGGGCGGGCTCGGCACCCTCGACGAGCTGTTCGAGGTGTGGACCACGGCAACACTCGACCTGCACGACAAGCCGATCGTGCTGCTCGACCCCGACGGCTTCTACGACGGCCTGCTGGCCTGGCTGGGCCAGCTCGCCGACACCGCCTTCGTCCGCTCGTCGGCGCTCGATCGGGTGATCGTGGTCAAGTCGATCGGCTCGGCGTTGGACGCCATCGAGGAACGGGTAACCGGGACCTGAGGTGTCACGCCGGGTGGGTGTCACCACACCCACCCGGCGTGACCGGAAGCCCCGGCGGGCCCGCCGGCCGGCTCGGGGGCGCGCCGAACGCGCTCTCACCGGGACACGCCGGTGCACACCTTCCGGCCGTCCGGCGGCGTCGCGCCCGCCGGGGCACGCGCTGGATCGGTTGCGCCGACAGTGCGCCGGGAGATCGCCGGACGTCAACGTGGCATCTGCGAACATTCGCATGGTGCCCGTTCGGGGGATCGTGGAAGACTGCGGTCATGCCCCCGCAACGGGCGACTCTCCTTCAGGTCGCACAGCGGGCCGGCGTGTCCCGCAGCACGGCCTCCTTCGTCCTCGCTGGACGCCATCTGGACATGAGGATCTCGGAGGACGCCCGGCAACGGGTGCTCCGGGCGGCCCAGGAGCTGGACTACCGGCCCAACCTCATGGCGCGGAGCCTGCGTACCAAGGTGACCCGCACCATCGCCCTCGTCTCCGACACCCTCGCCTCCGACCCCTACGCCGGCAAGGCGATCAACGGCGCGCTGGCGGCCGCCGTCGCCCACGGCCATCTGCTCTTCATCGGCGAGACCGAGGGGGACCCGGTCGTCGAGGAGAGGCTGATCGCCGACTTCCTCGACCGGCAGGTCGACGCGTTCGTCTACGCGAGCATGTTCACCCGCTACGTGCGGCTTCCCAAGCAGCTCAAGGGGCACCCGGTCGTGCTGCTCAACTGCCTCACCCGCGGGGCCCGGCCGGCGCACCACCAGATCATCCCCGACGAGCTGGCCGCCGGGTGGAGCGCGGCCACCACCGTGCTCGAGGCCGGCCACCGCAGCGACATCTACCTGGTGGGTACTCCCGACGAGCAGGTCTTCGCCGGCCGGGAGCGGATGGCCGGCATCCACGAGGGGCTGCGGGCCGCCGGCACGGGCCTGGCCGGGACGGTCGCCTGCGACTGGTGGCCCGATTCGGCATACGAGGCGGTGGCCGCCAGCCTCGCCGCCGGGCTGCGACCGCGGGCGCTGATCTGCCTCAACGACCGCATCGCCCTCGGCGCCTACCAGGCCCTGCGCGAGGCCGGCCGGCGCATTCCGGACGACGTGTCGGTGCTCTCGTTCGACGACTCCGACCTGGCGGCGTGGCTGCGGCCACAGCTCACCAGCATCTCGCTGCCGCACTACCAGCTCGGGTGGCAGGCGGTGGAGAAGCTGCTCGGCCCGCAGTCCGACCCCGCGGTGCTGCGCCTGCCCATGCCGGTGCGGCGCCGGGCCTCGATGGCCAAACCACCCGTTAGTTAACGTCGGACCCTCGTGGTTTCCTTGTTGCCGTGAGCACGCCGGCCTCTTCCCCCGCCGCGGTGCGCCGCCCGGCGTACCGCCTGGTCCGGCGTCCCGCCGCAGTGCAGCCGGCGCTGCTCGACGACCCCCTCCAGAGCTACGCGGCCGGCCACGTCGACGGCCCGCTGCTGGTGGTCGGCGGCCCCGGCACGGGCAAGACCACCACGCTGGTCGAGTCGGTGGCCGCGCGCATCGCCGAGGGCGTCGACCCCGAGCGCATCCTCGTCCTCACGTTCGGCCGGCGTGGCGCCACGGCCCTGCGTGACCGTATCGAGGCGCGCATCGCGGCCGACCCGGGCCGCATCGTGCACGAGCCGCTGGTGCGCACCTTCCACGCGTACGCGTTCGGCCTGCTCAGGCGGGCCGCAGCCGACCGTGGTGAGCCGTCCCCGCGGCTGCTCACCGGCCCCGAGCAAGACCTCATCATCCGCGAGCTGCTCGAGGCCTCGGGCGAGGTCGACGCGCCCGACCCGATCGGCTGGCCGGCCGCGCTGCGCCCCGCGCTGCCCACCCGCGCCTTCGCCCAGCAGCTGCGCGACCTCATGCAGCGGGCCGCCGAGCGCGGCGTCGGCCCGGTCGAACTGGCCCGCCTGGGCGAGCGCCTGGGCCGCGACGACTGGCCCGCCGCCGCCCGCTTCCTGCGCGAGTACGTCGCCGTCCTGGCCCTGCGCGACGTCACCACCCGCGGCTCGTCGGCCTACGACCCGGCCGAACTGGTGCGCGCCGCCTCGGGCCTGCTGGCCGACAACGCCGACCTGCTCGAAGCCGAGCGCCGCCGCTTGGCCTACGTCTACGTCGACGAGCTGGCCGACACCGACCCGGCCCAGATCGACCTCCTCGCCCAGGTCGCCGGCGGCGGCAAGCCCCTGGTCGCGTTCGGCGACCCCGACTCCTCCATCTACGGCTTCCGCGGCGCCGACCCGGGCGCGGTCGCCGGCTTCCCCACCCGCTTCCGCACGGCGTCGGGCGCCCTGGCCGAGACGCTGACCCTCCACACCAACTACCGCGCCGAGCTACCGCTGCTCTCTGCCACCTCTCGGGTGTCCCGCCGCATGCGTGGCCCGATCCGGCACCGCCCGATGCATCCGCCGCCCCCGGTGCTGGGTCCCGAACCCCCACCCGCACCGGCCGCCGCGGGCTCACCCAAACCGGATACCCCCGCCCCGACCAGCGCCGCTCCCGCCCCGGCCAGCGCTGCTCCCGCCCCGGCTGGGGCCGGTCCTGCGTCGGCTGGGGCCGCCCCCGCGTCGGCTGGGGCCGCTTCCGTCTCGGCCGAGGCCACCGCCGGCTCGGCCGGCGCTGCGGCAGCGCCTGGCCTGCCCGCAGCAGATCCGGCTCAGAGGCGGAGTGAGCTGGGCGCTGAGACCGTCGTCCGGATCTTCCGGGCCGCTACCGCTGAGGCGGCCTACGTCGCTCATGCGCTGCGCGAGGCGCACCTGCTGCACGGCGTGCCGTGGTCGCGGATGGCGGTCATGCTGCGCAGCACGTCGTTGCAGCTGCCGTCGTTGCAGCGAGCGCTGGCCGCGGCCGGCGTGCCGACGGTGACGCACGCCGAAGACCTGCCGCTGCACCTCCAGCCGGCGGTGGCGCCCTTCCTGTTGCTGCTGCGGTGTGCGCTCGACCCCCAGGCGCTGAACGAAGAGACCGCTGTGGCGCTGCTGCACTCCTCGCTGGGCGGAGCTGACCCGCTGGCCGAGCGCCGCCTCCGGCAGGGGCTGCGGGCCTTGGCGCTGGCCGCGGGGGACAGGCGGCCCTCCGGCGAGCTGCTGGTCGACGCGGTGCGCGACCCAGCGGGCCTCGACATGGTCGAGCGGCGATGGGCCCAGCCGGCCCAGAATGTCGCCCGGTTGCTGGCCACCGCGCGCGAGGCCGCCGCAGCGCCGGGGGCCACCGCTGAGCAGGTGTTGTGGACGATCTGGCGGGCCAGCGGGCTCGCCGACCGGTGGTACGCGATGAGCACCCGCTCCGGGCCCGCCCCCGAGAACACTGATGTCGGCCGGGCCCGGCAGTGGCGTGCCGAGGCCGCCGACCGGGATCTCGACTCGATGGTCGTGCTGTTCGACGCCGCCGCCCGATTCGTCGACCGGCTGCCCGGCGCACGCGTCGAGGTGTTCCTCGACCACGTGCTCGCCCAGGACCTGCCGGCTGACTCGATCGCACCCAGCGCCGACCGGGGCGAGGCCGTGCGCCTGCTCACCGCCCATGCCGCCAAGGGCCTCGAGTGGGATGTGGTCGTGCTGGCCGGCGTGCAGGAGGGCATCTGGCCCGACCTGCGGCTGCGCGGCAGCCTGCTCGGCTCCGAGCGACTGGTCGACGTGCTGGCCGGCCGGGCCGCGTCGGGGCAGGCAGCCGTCGTGGGTGAGACGTCCGCCCTGCTCGACGAGGAGCGGCGGCTGTTCTACGTGGCCACCACCCGCGCCCGCCGCAAGCTCATCGTGACCGCGATCGCCTCGGCCGGCGTCGGCGGTTCCCAGGGCGAGGAACAGCCCAGCCGCTTCCTCACCGAACTCGGCATCCCGGACGACGACCCCGGCCCACCCCCACCCCCCGGGCCGCCCCCATCCGGCCCCGACCGGCCGGACACCGACCCCCGAGGCCCACACGACCCCGGCGCGGCCGGCAACGAAAACGCGGCAGGCAACGAAAACGCGGCAGGAGGCGAGGACGCGGCCGGCGGCGAGGGGACGGTCGTCGCCGAGGAGGACCTTCGCGCGGGAAGCCCCGGTGCTGCCGCCGCCGCTTCGCCGGCCACTGAAGCCGCGGGAATCCAGGGAGTGCTCGTCAGCGACGACCCCGCGGAGTGGCCGAGCGAGGAGCCGCCCGATGAGGACCCGGGCGAGGCCGAGCCGGTGGACGATCCGGCGGAGATTCCGGTCGGGCGGCCGCCGCGTGCTCTGACGCTGCCGGCCCTGGTGGCCGAACTCCGTACGGTCGTCGTCGGCGCCGACCAGACGCCGGAGCGACGGCATGCCGCCGCGGCGGAACTGGCCCGGCTGGCCGCAGCCGGAGTGCCGGGGGCCCACCCGGACGAGTGGTGGGGGCTGCGCCCACTGTCCGACGACCGGCCGCTGGTCGACGAGGGGGAAGCCGTCAAGGTCACGCCCTCGTCGATGGAGAGCGTGCTGCGCTGCAGCCTGCGCTGGCTGCTCGAACGGCACGGCGGCGCGGCCCCGGCCGGGCCCGCGCAGGGGGTCGGCAACCTGGTGCACGCGGCCGCCATGCTCGCCGAGGACGCCAACGCCGACCGCGAGAAGCTGGTCGAGTACGTCAGCGCGCGGTTCGACGCGATCGAGCTGGCCGCCCGCTGGCTGGCCGGCCCGGAACAGGACCGCGCCCAGGCCATGGTGGACAAACTGCTGCGCTGGCTCGCCGTCAACCCGCGGCGGCTGCTGGCGATCGAGCACGAGTTCAGCGTCCGGCTCGAAGACCCGTCCCGCCCGATCCAGCTCACCGGCCGGGTCGACCGCCTCGAGATCGACGAGGACGGCCGTCTGGTGGTCATCGACCTCAAGACCGGCAAGAGCACCGCAGTCGCCGCGGCCGAGGTCGAGGAGCACGCCCAGCTGGCCGGCTACCAGACCGCCGTCCAGGCCGGCGCGTTCGCCGACCACGGCGCCGAGAGCGGCGGGGCCGCGCTGGTGCAGCTCGGCCCGGGCAAGGACGCCCGCGAGCAGATGCAGCTGCCGCTGGCCGAGGCGGCCGACCCGCAATGGGCGTACGAGATGGTCCGTCGCACCGCCGACACGATGGCCGCCGCCACCTTCTCGGCCGTCGCCAACAGCCGTTGCCGGGTGTGCCCGGTACGCACCAGCTGCCCGGTCTCGGGCAAGGGACGTCAAGTCGTAGAGCAGGGCCAGTGACCCAACCGAGCCTCTTCGCCGACGAGTCGGCGACGCCTCGCCGCCGTGCCGATTCCGGGCCCCGCTACACCCCGGAGGAACTGGCCCGGCTGTTGCGCCTGCCCCGGCCGACCGCCGAGCAGTCCGAGATCATCTCCGCCCCGGTGGAGCCGCTGCTGGTCGTGGCCGGGGCCGGCTCGGGCAAGACCGAGACGATGGCGTCGCGGGTCGTGTGGCTGGTCGCCAACAGCTACGCCCACCCCGACGAGATCCTCGGTCTCACGTTCACCCGCAAGGCGGCCGGCGAGCTGGCCCACCGGGTGCGCACCCGGCTCGGCCAGCTGGTGCGCCGGCTCGGCCGGGACGACGCGTTCGCCGGCGAGGCCACCATCTCGACCTATCACTCGTACGCGGCCCGGGTCGTCACCGAACACGGGCTGCGCGCCGGCTACGAGCCGTCGGCCCGCCTGCTCACCGAGGCCGCCCGCTGGCAGATCGTCGACTCGCTGGTCCGCTCGTACACCGGCGAGATGACCGGCGTGAACCGCGCGCCGACCACGGTCACCGACGACGTGCTGGCGCTGGCCGGCGAGCTGGCCGAGCACCTCGTCACCCCGGACGAGCTGGCCGCCTGGACCGGCCGCTTCTTCGCCGACGTGCAGGAGCTGCCGGGCAAGGTCTACAAGGACGTGGCCGACGTGCTCGCCCGGCAACGGCAGCGGCTCACCCTGCTGCCCCTGGTGCGCCTGTACGAGCAGCGCAAACTCGACCTGGAGGCGATGGACTTCGGCGACCAGATGGCCCGGGCGGCGCTGGTGGCCCGCGACCATCCCGAGGTCGGCGAGATCGAGCGCGGCCGCTTCCGGATCGTGCTCCTCGACGAGTACCAGGACACCAGCCACGCCCAGGTGACCATGCTGAACGCGCTCTTCGGCGGCGGCCACCCGGTCACCGCGGTCGGCGACCCGTGCCAGTCGATCTACGGCTGGCGCGGAGCCTCGGCGGGCACCCTCGACCGCTTCCCGGAGGAGTTCGTCCGGCCCGGCGGGGAGGCGGCGCGGACGGGCAGCCTGACCCGCAGCTGGCGCAACCGGCCCGAGATCCTGCGGGTCGCCAACACGCTCTCCGCCCCGCTGCGTGCTTTCGGCGCCCGCGTCACCGAGCTGCGGGCGGCCGAAAGGGTCTCCGGCGCGGTCGGCGGCCGCACGGTGGCCTGCGCCCTGCTGCCCACCTTCGCCGACGAGGCCGCCTGGATCGGCGACTCGATGCTCACCGCGTGGCGGATCACGGCCGGAATGCCGGGCGCCACACCCGGCGAGATCCCGGTCGAGAAGCGCCCCACCAGCGCCGTCCTGGTTCGTGTACGCAGTCAGATCCCGGCCATTGAGGAGGCGCTGCGCGCCCGCGGCCTGCCGGTCGAGGTGGTCGGCCTGGGCGGTCTGCTCGACACCCCCGAGGTACGCGATGTGGTCTGCACGCTGCGGGTGCTGGCCGACCCGACCGACGGCGCGTCGCTGCTGCGCCTGCTGACCGGCGCCCGCTGGCGGATAGGCCCGCGTGACCTGGTGGCCCTGCACCGCCGCGCCCGTGGGCTGGCCGCGGCCCGGGCCGCCGTGGTGGCCGGCGTCGAGCCCGACGACATCGTCGCCGACCGGCTCGACGACGCCACCCTGGTCGAGGCGATGGCCGATCTGGGCGCCCCGCAGCAGTACTCGGCCGAGGGTTACGGGCGTCTGCATGCGTACAGCCGGGAACTCAGTGCCCTGCGGCAGCGCCTCGACCAGCCGCTGCCCGACCTGGTGGCCGACATCGAGCGGACGATCGGCCTGGACGTCGAGGTGGCCGTGCGGGGCTGGGCGGCCGGGGACGCCGGTCTGGCCCGGGGTCACCTGGACGCGCTGGCCGACACCGCGGCCCGCTACGGCGCCGAGACCGACGGAGGCACGCTGGCCGGCTTCCTGGCCTTCCTCACCGCGGCCGAGGAGGAGGAACGCGGCCTCGAACCGGGCCAGATCGACGTGGTCGAGGGCGCGGTCCAGATCCTCACCGCGCACGCCGCGAAGGGCCTGGAGTGGGACGTCGTCTCGGTCGCCGGTCTGAGCAAGGGCGTCTGGCCGGGCATCTCGCGCAACTCCGACCACTACCTGATGGGCATCGGCGTGCTGCCGTTCCCGCTGCGGGGCGACTCCGACGGCCTGCCCCGGCTCGACCTTTCGCAGGCGGCCGACCAGAAGGGCGTGCTCGCCGCGGTCAACGCGTTCGGCACGGCCTGGCGCGAGCACGACGAACGGGAGGAGCGCCGGCTGGCGTACGTCGCCGTGACCCGTCCCCGGCGTCTGCTGCTGGCCTCCGGTTACTGGTGGGGTGACGGCGTCAAGCGCCCACGGGGCCCGTCCGTCTTCCTGACCGAGATCCGCGCGGCCTGTGACGAGGGCGCCGGCGTGGTCGACGCGTGGACGCCTGAGCCGGCCCCCGGTGCGACCAACCCGGCGGCCGAGGTGGTGCCGTCCGCGCAGTGGCCGTTCGACCCGCTGGGTCTGCGCCGCCCGGCCATGGCCACCGCGGCCGACCTGATCCGCCGCATGATCGCCGCTCCCGACGCGGAGGCCGCCGAGGCCTTCGCCGAGCTGGCCGGGGCCGAGCCCGAGGTCGCCGAGCGCGCCGGACTGGCCGCCGAGCTGGTCGGCATCCCCGCCGGCCGCGATCCGGACATCGAGCGCTGGCGGCGCGAGGCCGCCCTGCTGCTGGCCGAACGGGACGAGCGGAGCCGCCGGGACGGCCCGATCGAGGTGGCGCTGCCCGCCCACCTGTCGGTCTCGCAGCTGGTGGTGCTGCGCCGCGACCCCCAGGCCCTGGCCCGTTCACTGCGCCGTCCGTTGCCCCATCGCCCGCTGCCGCATGCCCGAAGGGGCACGGCGTTCCATGCCTGGCTCGAGCAGCGGTTCGGCGCCGTCCGGCTGATCGACATCGACGAGCTGCCCGGCGCCGCCGACGACGACGCGGCCGACGACGCCGAGCTGCTCGCCCTGCAGGAGGCGTTCCTGGCCGGCGAGTGGGCCGACCGCACCCCGATCGAGGTCGAGGTGCCGTTCGCGACCACGATCGCCGGGGTGGTCGTGCGCGGGCGGATGGACGCGGTCTACGCCGACACGGCCAACCGCTACGACGTCATGGACTGGAAGACCGGCCGGCGGCCCGAGGGCGCCGACGCCGAGGCGGCCGCCGTGCAGCTGGCCGCCTACCGGCTCGCCTGGGCTTCGCTGGCCGGCGTGCCGCTCAACCGGGTGCGGGCGGGCTTCCATTACGTACGCGAGCAGGTGACCGTGCGGCCGGTCGACCTGCTCGACGCCGCGCAGCTGGCCGCGCTCATCGAGCGACTGCCCGAACGGGTGAACTAGACCTCGTCCGCGCCCGCCGCCGCGAGAAGGTGCAGCAGGGCCGCCGCGTACGCGCCCTCCGTCGTTCCGTCGGCGAAGGCGCGTTCCTCGCCGAGCAGGTCGATGGTCACCTCGTAGCCGGCCGGTCCGCGCCGCAGCGTCCGGAAGGTGCCGCCCAGCAACTCGCGCAGCTGGTCCTCCCGGGGCAACCAGACCGTCTCGTCGAGCTCCACGTCGTCCAGGGCCCACTCGGTGGTGCCGTTGAAGCCGATCACCCGGCCCTCCGGCATCGCATACACCTCGACCGTCATGTTGCTCAGCACGAACACCTCGTCGTCGAGGTCCCGGTCGGGGATGGCGAAACGGTCGCCGAGGGCCGGTTTCCAGGTCAGTCCGGCCTCTCTGAGCTGCTGAGCCAGTTGAACGCCGATCACCGGCGAACCTCCTTCGACGTGTTAAGCTCTGCCCGTTGTCAGTTTGGTTCCCAAGTACTCAGGAGCGCCTGTGGGGAAGTCTGCCCCAGGCGCTCTTTGTCGTAACCCGGATTCCTCCGGTACGGGCGATCAGTACGGCGACACGAGACTCACGAAGTGTGGGTCTTACTACCTCGTTCCGCCCATGTTGGGTCGGAGCGATCGACCGTCGAGGAGACGATCATGGTTACCGGCGTTGTGAAGTGGTTTAACGCGGACAAGGGCTTCGGGTTCATCACCCCGGACGACGGCGGCGCCGACGTCTTCGCCCACTTCTCCGCTATTCAGACCTCGGGCTACCGCAGCCTGGACGAGAACCAGCGGGTCGAGTTCGAGGTGACGCAGGGCCAGAAGGGCCCGCAGGCCGCGAACATCCGTCCGCTCTGAAGTAACTAGTCGGATCTGAAGTACCTGTCGGAAGCGCCGTACCCGTAAGGGTGCGGCGCTTCTGCGTCAGCGGCCGACGGGGACGCGGCCGTTTCTCAGACCGGGGCAGCCTCGGGCAGCGGTGCCGTGCCGCCCAGGTGGGCCGGCAGCCACCAGCGGTCGTCGGGGCCCGCGGGCTTGTTGGGATAGGCGCGCTGGGCCGCGTCGAGCAGGCCGCTCAGGCGTTCCTTGAGGATGGCCGTGAGGGCGTCGGGCGACGTGCCCTTGGGCATCTCGATGGCTTGGCCGATCTTGATGAGCACCGGCACGTGCCGCTTGGTCAGCTCCTTCTTGTGGCCCTTGGTCCAGAGCCGGTGGGGACCCCAGACGGCCATCGGGATCAGTGGCACCTTGGCCGTGCGGGCCAGCCGGACGGCACCCGACTTGAGCTCCTTGACCGTGAAGGACTCGCTGATCGTCGCCTCGGGGAAGACGCCGACCACCTCGCCCTTGCGCAACGCCTCGGTGGCGGCGCGGAAGGAGGCGGCGCCGGCGTCCCGGTCGACCGGGATGTGCCGCATGCCGCGCATCAGCGGGCCGCTGATCCGGTGGTCGAACACGGCCTTCTTCGCCATGAAGCGCACCAGGCGCTTGGCCGGCTGAGCACCGAGACCGCAGAAGATGAAGTCGAGGTAGCTCACGTGGTTGCTCGCGAGCACGGCCCCGCCAGTGGCCGGAATGTGCTCGGCGCCATCGATTTCGATCTTGAGGTCGAGCACCCGGAACATCGTCTTGGCGAGGGTGACGACCGGCGGATACACGAGTTCCATGGCAAGACGGTAGCCGAAGTCGCTGAACTTCTCCTGGGACGGTGCAACGTCCGGGCCGCTTGGCGCGTCTAAGAACTATCGGCCCTTTTCTCTCGGACGTGACTTTGGAGGTACCGGCATGCGCGGACCATCCGCCCGCCGGGAGTTCGGTTTTGTCTTCGCGGTTGCCGTCTTCGGCGTCGCGCTCGTGCTCGTGGTGGCCTTCGCGCCGTGGTACCCGGGGGTCGGCGCCCATCCGGCCGAGGTCAGTCCCTCGCTCTGGCAGCAGGTGAGTGCCCTGCTCAGCGGGGTTGTGGAGAACACCGCGCCCCTGCCGTGACGTGATCGCCACCATCGTGGTGTTCACTGGGTTTCATGTCCGAGCAGACCCCGGAACCGTTCTCCTGGCAGCAGGCGGGCGGCCGAATCGGCTCCGGGCTGGTCACGACCGCTCCCGGCGGTCCTCCGGTCAAGCCGCCGCCCCCGCCGGACCCGGCCGCCCCGCCGCCTGACGGGCCGCAGCGGCGCCGGCGGCAGATGCAGATCTTCGGTGGCATCGCCGGTGCGATCCTGGCCATCGGTCTGACCGTTGTGCTGATCCTCGTGTTCTCGTCCGAGGGCGACCCGTTCGGCTCGAAAGAGTCGGCGCCGACCGACGTGCGCCCGCCGCTGGCCCAGGCCTGCCCGGCGCCCACCGGCTCGCCGAGCGCGGGCCCGACCCGGACGCCCAGCGTTCCGCCGCCCCCGTCCGGCGCGCGCACGACCGACGACGAGGCCGGCATCTCGTACAAGGCCTACGGCGCGCCCTGGGTGCCCTGGACCGACGTGTGGCGGGCCGGGACGCTCGAGGTGCCCTACCGCAAGGGGCAGCACTTCGTCACCGAGCAGTACAGCGGGGGCAGCTATCACGCCTCGATCCTGTCGGCCGCGGTGCCGGCGGCCGACAACGACGCGGTGACGCTGAATCTCGAATGCGTGGGACGGCAGGTGGCCGCGGACGTGCGGGCCGAGTACTACCCGCAACCGAACACGATGGACCCGATCCGCGACGAGCTGACGAAGCTGGGCGGCCGACCGGCCTGGGTGAGCGAGTTCCGCCTGCGCTTCCAGGCGCCCGGGCTGACCGCCACCGAGGAGCTCTCCGCGGTGGCGGTCATCGACGTCGGCAAGACGACCGCGGCCGTCCTCTACATCTCGATCCCGGGCACCCACAAACAGTGGGACTACATCATCGACGAGGTACTCGCGTCTGTGCGCCCCATGTAGCGCCAGCTGAAGAGGCGCTCGCCCGCGGAGCGAAGCGGAGCCAGCTGGCTCAGCTACCCAGCAAACCCCAGCGCTTGCGCAGGGCGTTGTCGGCGGTGTTGAAGAGCACGTCGATCAGGATGCCGATGATCAGTACGACGATGATGTAGCAGATCACCAGGCTCGAGTCGCTCAGGTCGCGGGCCTGCTGCATGCGTACGCCGATCGAGAGAGCGCCCGGCACGATGACCAGCAGCTCGCCGGCCATCAGGCTGCGCCACGAGAACGCCCAGCCCTGCTTGAGGCCCGAGATGAACGAGGGCAGCGACGCCGGCAGGATCAGGTGCCGGTATTTCGCGAAGCCCCGCATGCCCAGCACCTGCCCGACCCGCAGCCAGGTGCGCGGCACGTAGTCGATGCCGCTGATCAGCCCGTTGGCCACCGAGGGGGCGGCGCCGAGCACGACCACGAACAGGATGGCGCTCTCGCTGAGCTGGAAGAGCAGGATGGCCAGCGGGAACCACATGATCGAGGGCATCGTCTGGAGGCCGGTGATCAGCGAGCCGATGGCCGCCCGCAGCGGCGCGAACTGGGACACCAGGGCGCCGATGATCGTGCCGATGACCACGGCCAGCAGGAAGCCGGTGAACGCGCGGGTCATCGTCACCCGTACGCCGTCCCAGAAATCGGCCGTCGTGATCACGTTGCCCAGGTCGGTGAAGACCGTGGCCGGCGAGGGCAGCACGTAGATCGGCTTCCACTCCGACCAGACCGCGGCCTGCCAGATCAGCAGCACGATCGCGATCGCCAGGAACTTGGGCCAGGCGCTCCGCCAGACGCGCTTGCCGAGGGCGCCCTTCTCGCGCTTGGGCTGCAGCTCGAGCGCGTCGAGGCCGGCGACCTCGGCGCTCTCGACCGCGGTGTCAGTGGGCATGACGGGCGACCTCCGCACGGAGACGGTCGGTGATCTCGGCCGCCTGGCCGGACACCTCGGGGGAGTCGATGCGGCGCGGGCGGGCATGCGTGATCGCATAGTCCTCGATCACCCGGCCCGGGCGGCTGCTGAGCAGGATCACCCGGTCGCCCAGCCGTACCGCCTCCCGCACGTTGTGCGTGACGAACAGGACGGTCAGCTGCTGCTCGCGCCAGATCCGCTCGAGCTCGTCGTGCAGGATGTCGCGGGTCATCGCGTCGAGCGCGCCGAACGGCTCGTCCATCAGCAGGATGTCGGCGTCCTGGGCGAGCGCGCGGGCCAGGGCCACGCGCTGGCGCATGCCGCCGGAGAGCTCGTGCGGCCGCTTGTCGGCGAAGCCGGTGAGCCGCACGATGCCGAGCAGGTCCTCGGCCCGTTGCCGGCGCTCGGACCGGGACACGCCCTGGAGCCGCAGCGGCAGCTCGACGTTGCCCCGGACCGAGAGCCACGGGAAGAGCGCGGCCTCCTGGAACATCAGCGACACCTTGCGGCCGCCCGTGTCGAGCGTGCCGCCGGTGATCCCGTCCAGCCCGGCCACCAGCGAGAGCAGCGTGCTCTTGCCGCAGCCGGACGCGCCCAGCAGGCAGACGAACTCGCCCGGGGCGACCGTGAGCGAGACCCGGTCGAGGGCCAGCAGATCGCCGTAGCTCTTGGAGACGTTCTCCAGCCGTACGACCGATCCGGTCTTCTGTTGCAGGAGGCTCATGAGCTCAGGCCCTTCAGGCGGCCGAGTCGCTGACCTCGGGCTTGCCCGCGGCCTTGAGCAGCTCGTTGAGCGGCCCGAGGTCGTAGATGCCCTTGAGGTCGACCGGCTTGAGCAGGCCGACATCCTCGGCGTGCTTCGCGCTGGTGAACAGCGACGAGGCGACCGGGTCGGCGGTGAAGGTGAGGTTCTTGAACGACGACTTGAGCACTTCGTCCTTGAGCGGCTTGCCGCTGAGCGCCTCGAGCTGGGCGTTGGCCGCGGTCTGGGCCTCGGCGTTGTTCTTCTCGATGTAGTCGAGCGACTCGAGGTGGCCCTGCAGGAGCTTCTTGACCGTGGCCGGGTACTTCTTGAGGAACTCCTGGGTGACGATCAGGTGGGTGGTGACGAAGAGCCCGCTCGGCCACAGGTCCTTCTCGTTGACCAGCACCTTGCCCTTCGACTCGAGGATCAGCCGGCTGAAGTTGGGCTCGGGAACCCAGGCGCCGTCGATTGCGCCCTGGGCGAAGGCCTGCAGCGCGGTCGCGTTGTCCTGCGGCAGCACCGACACGTCGCCGCCGCCCTGCTGGTCGGCGTTGAGGCCGTTCTCCTTGAGCCAGGCCCGCAGCGCGACGTCCTGCGTGTTGCCCAGCTGCGGCGTGGCGATCTTCTTGCCCTTGAGGTCGGCCGGGGAGTTGATGCCCTCCTTGACCACCAGGCCGGCGCCGCCCGAGGTGCTGCCCGCGATGATCTTCAGGCCGGTGCCCTTGGACTGGGCCCAGCCGTTGATGGCCGGGTTCGGGCCGATGTACGTGGCGTCGATCGCGCCCGAGAACAGCGCCTCGATCGCGGCCGGGCCGGCATTGAAGGTCTTGGTCTCGAGCCTGGTGCCGCCCAGCGCGGTCTGGAAGAAGTTCTTGTTGACCCCGATCAGGGCCGGGGTGTGGGTGATGTTCGGGAAGTAGCCGAGCCGGAGGGCCGGAGCCTCGGCGCCGGCGCCGCCGCTCGACCCGCCCTCGTCGTCGCCACCGCACGCGGCCAGCAGCGATGCGGACAGCAGGGCGGTGGCGGCAACGGCGAGCGCACGTATGGTGCGGGAGTTCATGCGGACTCCTTGATGGTGGAGAGTTCAGCCAGGGTTTTGTGGTCGACGACGCCCTCGATGGCTTCCTCGACCGCGACCCACACGTCGTGCAGCCCGAAGGCGGCGCCGTGGTAGGTCGCATGGGTGGTGGGCAGCCCGCGGACGGTGGCGAGGGCGCCCCCGACGGCGCGGACGACGTCGCCCACGGTGATCTCTTCGGCCGGGCGGGCCAGGGCGTACCCGCCGTCGACGCCGCGGTGGCTGTGCAGCAGGCCGGCGCGGCGCAGGTCGAGCAGGATGCCCTGCAGGAAGCTGAGCGGTATTTCCTGGGCGGCGGCCAGGGTCGCCGCCTTGACCAGCCGGGGGTGTTCCGCCGTCACCGAGAGCATGGCCCTCACGGCGTAGTCGGTGCGTGCTGAGACGTACACAGATCCCCCTGTCCCGCCATACCCGCGTAAGCCTATCTAGTAGATAGGAATGATGGTCTAGGTGGGGAATGGCGTCAAGTCCGTGTCCGCCTGCCGGAAATTCAGCCGGTGGTCAAGTGGTCACCTGCGGTCGCGACGCAGGTCGAAGAAGGCGCTAATGTCATTTCGTGGCGCGCAGAATCAAGATCCCCGCGACGAAGTACCCGGTGGAGCGTTTCACCCTGGCCAACGGATTGCGGGTGGTGCTCACCCCCGACCGCAGCGCCCCGGTCGTCGGGGTCGCGGTGGTCTACGACGTGGGCATCCGTTCCGAGCCCGAGGGCCGCACCGGCTTCGCCCATCTCTTCGAGCACCTGATGTTCCAGGGCTCGGAGAACCTCGAGAAGCTGGCCCACTTCCGGCACGTGCAGGGCGCCGGTGGCACCTTCAACGGGTCGACCCACCTCGACTACACCGACTACTTCGAGGTGCTGCCCTCGGGCGCGCTCGAGCGGGCGCTCTTCCTCGAGGCCGACCGCATGCGCGGGCCCCGGCTGACCGAAGAGAACCTGCTCAACCAGATCGACGTGGTCAAGGAAGAGATCCGGGTCAACGTGCTGAACCGGCCCTACGGCGGGTTCCCCTGGTTGCGGCTGCCGCCGGTGCTGTTCTCGACCTTCCCCAACGCCCACGACGGCTACGGCTCGTTCGGCGACCTCGACAGCGCCACGTTGGCTGACGCCCAGGCGTTCTTCGATCGCTACTACGCCTGCGGCAACGCCACCCTGGCCGTGGCCGGCGACTTCGACGTGGCCAAGGCGACCGAGATGATCCACCGCCACTTCGACGACGTGCTGGCCCGTCCGGCCCCGCCCCGGCCCGACTTCGACGAGCCCGACCTCACCGGCGAGAAGCGCGACGTCTACACCGACAAGCTCGCCCCGTTGCCCGGCGTGGCCGGCGCGTGGCGCGTGCCCGACCCGATCGGCGACTTCGAGGCCTATGTGCCCTACGTCGTGCTGGCCGAGGTGCTCACCGACGGTGACGCGTCCCGTCTGGTCGAGCGCCTGGTGCAGCGCGACCGCACGGTGACCAGCATCGGCGGCTACATCGGCTTCATGGGCGACGAGTTCCAGGTCCGCAACCCGACCGCGTTGCTGCTCCAGGCCCACATGCCGCCCGGTGGCGACGCCGAGAAGGTGCTGCGCACGGTCGACGAGGAGATGGACCGCCTCGCCGTCGACGGCCTCAAGCCGGGCGAGCTCGAGCGGGTGCAGGCCCGCATCGCCACCCACCTGCTGCGGGACACCGACTCGGTGCTCGGCCGGGCGCTGCCGATGGCGGTGCTCGAGCTTCAGCGCGGTCGTCCCGAGATGCTGAACGAACTGCCCAAGCTGATCGGCGAGGTCACCGAGGCGCAGATCGCCGCCGCGGCCGCCACTTTGCGCCCCGAGCGGCGCGCCACCGTCGAGGTCGTCCCTGGAGCCGGAGCCGCCGCATGACAAGCAAGTCCCTGCCCGACCTGATCCCGGACGCGAAGCTCAAGCTGCCCAAGGAGGCCGAGCGCACGCTGGCCGGCGGCCTCACGGTGATCGCCATCCGGCGTACGTCCGTGCCGCTGGTCGAACTGCGGCTGCGGGTGCCGTTCGGCAAGACGCCACTGCCGCGCGCCACTGTGCTCTCCCAAGCGCTGTTCACCGGCACCAGCACCATGACCAGCGTCGACATCGCGGCCGAACTGCAGGCGGTCGGTGGCGGGCTCTCGGCCGGGCTCGACCCCGACCGGCTGCTGGTGACCGGCAACTCGCTGGCCTCGGGCCTCGACCGGATGCTCGAGATCCTGGCCGACGTGCTCACCGACCCGGCCTACCCGAACGACGAGGTGGCGACCGAGCGCGACCGCCTGGTCGACCACATCCAGGTGGCGCTGACCCAGCCGTCCCACCTGGCCCGCACAGCGCTGCTGAAGCGGATGTTCGGCCGTCACCCGTACGCGATCCAGACGCCCGAGCCCGAGCAGGTGCGCGCTGTGCGCCCGGCCCAGCTGCGCGCGCTGCACGCCGAGCGGGTCCGCCCCGACGGCGCGGTGCTGGTGCTGGTGGGCGACCTCAACCCGGAGAAGGCGATCGACGCCGCCGAGAAGGCGCTGGGCAGCTGGACCGGCCCGGCCAAGGCCGTGGTCGTCCCGCCCACCCCGGCCCTCGAACCCGGCCCGCTGTTGCTGGTCGACCGGCCCGGCGCGGTGCAGTCGTCGTTGCGCATGGCCCTGCCCGCCCTCGAGCGCACCGATCCCGACTACGCCGCCCTCCAGCTTGCCAACCTGGTGTTCGGCGGCTACTTCTCGTCCCGCTGGGTCGAGAACATGCGCGAGGACAAGGGCTACACCTACGGTCCGCACACCGGCATCGAGCACTATCTGGCCGGCTCCGCGCTGGTGCTCTCGGCCGAGGTCGCGACCGAGGTGACCGGCCCGTCTCTGCTCGAGACCCTGTACGAGCTGGGCCGCATCGCCAGCCTGCCGCCGGGCGAGGACGAGCTGGAACAGGCCCGCCGCTACGCGTTGGGCACCCTGCGCCTGGGCATGTCGACCCAGGCCGGTCTGGCCGGCCTGGCCAGCATGTACTCCAGTTTCGGCCTTCGCCTCGACCACCTGCGGCAATACTCGGCCGCGCTGGCCTCCGCCTCCCGCGAGGAGGTGGCCGCCGCGGCCGCCCGCTTCCTGGCGCCGGCCAACGCGGTCACGGTCGTGCTGGGCGACGCCGAAAAGGTCGAAGGCCCGCTGTCCGCCCTCACCACGGTGGAACGAAGCGCCGCGTGAGCGCTCCCGAAGAGCCCGACGTCAGGGAGCAGCCCAGCGGTCTGGTCGACGCGCCGCCGCTGGCCCGCAGCACCCTCGACCGGGCCGCAGCGCACCGCACCGACGACGAGTGGCTGGCCGCGGCGTGGGCTCGCGGCCAGGTCATCGTCGTCGACCTGGCGAAGGGCGGCCGGGCCCTGGCCACCGAGGACCGGCTGGTGCTGCTGCCTTCGGCCGAGGCGCCCGGGGGGGAGCACTGGTTCCTCGGGCTCGACGCCGACGGCACACCGCTGTGGACGGTCGACGCGGCGCTGCCCGAAGCCGGGGGCGCCTCGGCAGTCACCCTGCGCGACGTCGGCCACCTGCTCGACGACCGCGACGCCGGAATCTTCACGACCGCCGTGGCCCTGGGCAACTGGCATCGCAGCCACCAGTTCTCGCCGCGCACCGGGTTGCCGACCACGGCGGTGGAGGCCGGCTGGGCGCGCAAGGACGCCGAGGGCAACACGATGTGGCCCCGCACCGATCCGGCCATGATCGTGCTGGTGCACGACGGGGTCGCCGGTCCCGAGGGTCGCTGCCTGCTCGGGCACAACGCCGCCTGGGGCCGGGCGGCCGACGGCGGCCTGCGGTTCTCGTGTCTCGCCGGCTACGTCGAGCCGGGCGAGTCGGCCGAGGCCAGTGTCGGCCGTGAGGTCGGCGAAGAGGTCGGTCTCGACCTGACGTCGCTGCACTACGAGGGCAGTCAGTCCTGGCCGTTCCCGGGTTCGCTGATGCTGGGATTCCACGCCACAGCCGACCCCGAACAGCCGATCCGGCTCGACCCGGCCGAGATCGACGAGGCGCACTGGTTCACCCGGGACGACATCGCCAAGATGATTGCCGGTGATTTCCACCATCCCGAAACGGGTGTCCCGATGGGCCTGCCGATGCCCTCTTCCATCGCTTTCTATCTCATTGAGCGCTGGTTGGGCGGTTTGGCCCGCTAACGGAATCAAGTTCGTCTAATCAGAGAAGTTTTCTCCTTATCAAGTAACCAAAAGAGGGCTCAGCCGCGTCTCGGTTTACAAAGACCGAGAGGCGGAAGATCGATGACGCAGGTGGAAGCGCCCGCATGGGCCCCGATGACCGCGGATGAGCGGGCCCGGTTCGACCGGGACGGCTTTCTCGTGGTGCCCGGAGTGCTGTCCGAGAGCGAGATCGCGCTCGCGCGTGGCGCTGTTCTCGGCGCCTTCGAGCGGGCCGGGCAGCCCGGGGGGCACGGCTTGGGCTCGACGGGTGCGCTGCACCAGCTCTCGGCGGTGACCTCCCTGCCCGAGCTGGCGTTCCTGCTCGACCACCCGGTGGCGTTCCGCTACATCTGGTCGCTGCTCGGCTGGAACGTGCACGTCTACCACTCCCACATCGACGTGCACCCGCAGATCCACGAGAAGCAGAAGGACTGGTGGCACTGGCACCAGGACGGTGGCCGGCAGAACCGGGAGCTCGAGACCGACCCCCGCCCGACGATGTCGGTCAAGCTGGCCTACTGGCTGTCCGACGTGAGCGAGACCGGCCGGGGCAACTTCACCGTGCTGCCCGGCAGCCACAAGACCAACTGGCTGCCCGGCCCGCCGAGCCGCGGGGTCCCGTGGCCGCAGCCCGAAGGCGCGCTCCAGATCACCGCCAACCCCGGCGACCTGGTTGTCTTCGACCGTCGCCTGTGGCACGCACGCTCCGACAACTACTCCGAGGTCACTCGCGTCGGCGCCTTCTTCGGCTACACGTACCGCTGGATCGCCGGCCGGGACGACGTCGCCGACCTGCCGAACACCCCGGAATGGGCCGGCTTCAACGACGTGCAGAAGCAGTTGCTCGGGCATTGCCCGCAGGGTGACGGCAGCGGCGACCACGCCTGGGGCCACTACCCCGAGACGACGCCGCTCTACGGCGCGCTCAAAGAGAAGGGCCTGCTCGACTCCAGCATCCCGGCTCTCATCCCGTAAACGCCCACATCCCGATACCCTACGCATGTGGGGCAAAGCGGGACATTAGACAGAGCGGCGACCGCGGCGGGCCGCCTTCTCCTCGATGCGCTCGGAGAGGAGGGCCCGGCGCGGTCGCTGTCGCGCCTGGGTAGCTCGCCGCAGGCCGTCCGGCTCCTGCACGAGCTGTTCACGGTGGCGGTGCGGCGCAGCTTCGTCGGGCGTGATGCCCGCGACGTCACCGGCTACATCCGCGACCTGCTCGAGTATCAGGCGCTGCCGGTCGGCGGGCAGCTGGCCCGCCAGTCCGAGGCGGTGGTCCGCTCGGCGCTGGGCGAGCCGGAACTGGCGTACGCGATCCCGGCCCTGCGCCGGGCCGAGATCATCTGTCTGGTGGTGGGCGACCTGGCGCGGCCGCCCGGCGTTCCCGCCGACGAGCTTCTCGCGCTGGTCCGTCAGGCCGAGGCGCGGGTGGCCCGGTCGTGAGCCCGGTCTTCTCGCCGGCGCCCGGCGTGCGCACCGGAGCCGGGCGCTACCTGCAATTGGTGGCGCACGAGGAGGCGCCCCAGGAATTCGACGCGCCGGACGAGGACGCGCGCCACCTGTGGGAGATCGCTTTCGGACTCGCGGCCCGGCGCCGCTTCGAACCGGAGAGCTCCCTGGCCGAGATCAGGCGCACCGTGGCCGGCGGACTGCCGACCCTCGAGGCCGAGATGCTGCTGCGCGCCGCCCTGGGCGAGAAGGTACCGGTGGACGAGATCGACGAAAGCGTCCGGACCGGCGCCCACCTGCTGCTCTTCGCCCGCCTGGTGGAGGAGATGGCCCTGACCGACGGCGAGCTCGAGGGCCTGGTCGCCCGGGCCGAGGAGCTCGCCGCCGAACCGGAGCTCAGCCGGCGGCCAGAGCTGACAGATGCTCCTTGACCTGGACGATCGATGGGTTGGTGAGGGCCGAGCCGTCGTCGAACTTCAGGGTCGGGACGGTCTGGTTGCCGCCGTTGACGCTCATCACGAACTCGGCCGCTTCGGGCTGCTGCTCGATGTCCACCACCTCGTAGGCGATTCCCTCGCGGTCGAGCTGCGACTTGAGGCGGTGGCAATAACCGCACCAGGACGTCGAGTACATGGTCAACATCGGTCGGGAACTCCTTCGGCTGGGTCACATGGCACAGCGCCTTCCGGCACAACGTCGGACCCGGGTGCCATGATTCCCTATCGTGCGGACTGATGCGGTGCTGGCCGGGCTCGACCCCGAGCAACGGACGGCGGTGACCGCCCCCGCCGGCCCGGTCTGCATCCTGGCCGGCGCCGGCACCGGTAAGACCCGGGCGATCACCCACCGGATCGCCTATCGGACGCTGACCGGCGAGGTGAGCCCGCGGCACATCCTGGCGGTGACGTTCACGGCGCGGGCGGCGGCCGAGATGCGGTCCCGGCTCACCGAGCTCGGGGCCTCCGGTGTGCAGGCGCGCACGTTCCACGCGGCGGCGCTGCGCCAGGTGCGCTACTTCGCGCCCCGGCTGCTCGAGGGCCGGGCGATGCCCGAACTGCTCGAGAGCAAGGCGCGCATGGTGGGTCTGGCCGCGGCCCGGGCCGGGGTGCGGGCCGACCGCACGGGTGCGCGCGACCTGGCCAGTGAGATCGAGTGGGCGAAGTCCTCGCTGGTCGAGCCGAGCGAATACGCGGTGGCGGCCAGGAAGGCGTTGCGCGAGCCGCCCTTCGAACCGGCCAAGGTGGCCGAGGTCTTCACCGCGTACGAGTCGCTCAAGCGCCGCCAAGGCGTGATCGACTTCGAGGACATGCTGCGCGCCGCCGTCTGGGGGATCGAGGAGCACCCCGACGTGGCCGAGCAGATCCGGGCTCAATACCGCCACTTCGTCGTCGACGAGTACCAGGACGTCAACCCGCTCCAGCAGCGGCTGCTCGACGCCTGGCTGGGCGGGCGCGACGATCTCACCGTGGTCGGCGACGCCAGCCAGACCATCTACTCGTTCACCGGCGCCACCTCGTCGTACCTGATCGACTTCCCCCGGCTGCGCCGCGAGGCCGTGGTCGTCCGGCTGGTGCGCGACTACCGCTCCACGCCACAGGTGGTCGGGCTGGCCAACGCGGTGATCCGGCAGGCCCGCGGCAGCGAGGCGCGGCTGCGGCTCGAACTGGTCGGTCAGCGGCCACCGGGCGCCGAACCCGAGCTGAAAATCTTCCCGGACGAGGCGGGCGAGGCGGTCGCGATCGCCCGCCGGTGCCGCGATCTCATCGCGTCGGGCACGCCGGCCAGCGAGATCGCGGTGCTCTTCCGGACGAACGCGCAGTCCGAGACGTACGAGAAGGCACTGGCCGAGGCCGAGGTTCCCTATGTCGTACGGGGGGCCGAGCGCTTCTTCGAACGGCCGGAGATCCGCCAGGCGATGATCGCGATGCGCGCCGCCGTCCGGTCCACTCCCGGCGAGACGCCACTGGTGACGGCCGTGGTCGACGCCCTCGCGGCGACCGGCTGGCAGCGCGAGCAGCCCCCGCCCGGCGGCGCCGCCCGCGAGCAGTGGGAGGCGATGGCCGCGCTGGTCGCCCTGGCCGAGGACTACGCGAAGGCCCCCACGGTGGAGCCGATCGGGCAGGCCGGGGCCGTGCAGCGCGACGTCACGCTGACCGCGTTCAACGAGGAGCTGAGCCGGCGGGCCGAGCAGCAGCACGCGCCCACGGTCGCCGGCGTGACGCTCGCCTCCCTGCACTCGGCCAAGGGCCTCGAATGGGATGCGGTCTTCCTGGCCGGCCTGGCCGACGGCACGCTTCCCACGACGTACGCCAAGACGCCGGACCAGCTCGAAGAGGAGCGACGCCTGCTCTACGTGGGGGTCACCCGGGCCCGGCAGTGGCTCTGGCTCTCGTACGGCCAGGCGCGCTCGCCGGGGGGCCGGGCCCGGCGTCCGTGCCGGTTCCTGCCGCAGCTCGAACGCACCTCGGCCACCGAGCGCGCGGGCGACCGCAGTCGGAAACCCGACCGAAGGCGCGCGCAGGTCTCGTCGTGCCGCATCTGCGGGGCCACCCTGATGGCCGGGGCCGACCGCAAGCTCGGCCGCTGCCCGACCTGTCCCTCGGACCTCGACGAGGAGCTGTTCGAGCGCCTGCAGAAGTGGCGGGCGGCCACCGCGGCCGACCTCAAAGTGCCTGCTTACGTCGTCTTCACCGACGCCACGCTGGTGGCCCTGGCCGAGCGTCGCCCGTCGTCGCCGGCCGAGTTGCTGGCGATCGCCGGGATCGGGGCCCGCAAGCTCGGTCAGTACGGGGAAGCGGTGTTCGCTCTGGTGGGTGGCGCGAGCCCGGACGAGGTCGCTCAAAAAAACTTTGAAAACTAGTCCGTTAATTCGTTTGCCTCGGCTGCTACGCCAGGCATAGCCTCAGTTCACACCTCGCCGAGCAGCAATGTTCGGCGGGCCGCAAAGACGAGTGCAACGCAACTGGAGGAGGTGGCAACGATGGAGATCTACACGATGACGATGCAGCCCTCGCTGCCGCTGACCCGTGCCTGCGCTCCGTCCGCATGGCTGCCGACCGCACCCGTCATGGTGCCGGTTCTGGCTGCTGAGCGGGCTCCGGTCTCGCGGGTGCACCAGGTCTCCGTCCAGGCCGAGCTGGGCGTGGCACCGAAGCTCCCGCTGATCGATGGCACCAATGGCACCACTGGGTTCAAGGGCATCAATGTCTCCGTCGCCAAGCGCTACACGGATGGTGGCAGCGGTGTCCCGCCTCGAGGAAGGCCGGTCTGACAAACAGACCTCCGGCTCACCTCGAGGCCGCGGAACCCGTAACTGGGATCCGCGGCCTTACTTTTTTGCCGGCTCACCGGCCGGATGCACGACCTGAAGGCGATCCAGAAGATCGAAGAGAAGAGAGAGGTGACCGGGCTTTATGAGTCTGGCGCTGGCCCCACTCGACGTGAGCGTCGAGATCGAGGCAAACCTGCCCTGTCGGAAGTTCGACCCGGACCTGTGGTTCTCCGACTCCCCGGCCCAGCTGGAACTGGCCAAGTCGCTCTGCGGGGACTGCCCGCTGCGCGTCGAGTGCCTGGCCGGCGCGGTCGAGCGGAACGAGCCCTGGGGTGTCTGGGGCGGCGAGATCTTCGAGCGCGGTGCCGTGGTTCCGCGCAAGCGGCCGCGTGGCCGTCCCCGTAAGGCCGATGTGGCGCGCGACGCCGAACTGGCCCACGAGGTCGAAGAGCGGCTCGCCGCGAACGGACTGGAGTCCCGCAAGACCGTTGGTCTGGCGGCCTGAAATGACCATCGTCCCCGTCCCCTCCTACCGAAACGAGACAACTGACATGTACGCGAGTGGAGCGACCAAGATGAGACTTCTCCAAGAAGCGTTGAGCAGGGCCCGAATGCGTCGGCCTCAGAGTGACTACACACCTGAGGCACACCGTCCCGCTCGCCAGGTAGCCATGGAGGCGCGTCACACCGCCTCGCGCGAACTCGGCGGTCGGCGATTCTGATACCCGAAGCTCACTGAATGCCGAACGAGATGACGAGAGGCCCGTCCGCTGTCCGCGGGCGGGCCTCTCGCTGTCGTCGAGCTTGCGCGTTTTCGTGCGTGGGCTGTTGTCAGGCTTGTGCGGAGAGAAACACGCGCGCCGCGGCGGAGAGGTACGCCGGGTCGTCGACGTGGCAGAGCTCGCGGGCCGAGTGCATCGAGAGCAGCGGCACACCGACGTCAAGCGTGGGGATGCCGATGCGGGCCGCGGTGATCGGGCCGATCGTCGAGCCGCAGGGAACCGAGTTGTTGGAGACGAATTCCTGGTACGGGACGCCGGCGGCAGCGCAGGTGCGGGCCCACAGCGCGGCGCCGGTGCCGTCGGTGGTGTAGCGCTGGTTCGCGTTGATCTTCAGTAGCGGGCCGGCGCCGGGCAGCGGGCGGTTGACCGGGTCGTGGCGGTCGGGCCGGTTGGGGTGCACGGCGTGCCCGGCGTCCGACGAGAGACACCACGAGCCGGCGATCGCCCGGGCCAGGTCGGAGCGGTCGCCGCCCAGGGCCGCCGAGATCCGCTCCAGCACGTCGGCCAGGAACGGACCGGCCGCGCCGGAGCGGGTCTCCGAGCCGACCTCCTCGTGGTCGAAGGCGGCCAGCACGGCGATCGCATCGGTGGGCTCGGCTTCGAGCAGCGCGGCCACGCCGGCGTGCACCGACGACAGATTGTCGAGGCGGCCCGAGGCGAACAGCTTGCCGTCGGCGCCGAAGCGGGCCGGGGCGTTGGCGTCGACGGTGATGACGTCGTAGCCGGCCACGTCGGTGCTGCCGATGCCGGCCAGGCCGGCCAGATGGGCGACGATGTCGGCGTTCTCGGGTTTGCCCACGCCCCAGATCGGCTGGAGTTCGCGCTGCTTGTCGGGGGCGAACGAGTCGTTCACGGCGCGGTCGAGGTGGATGGCGAGGTGCGGGATGCGCGCGAACGGTCCGGTCCGCACCAGGTAGGGGGTGCCGTCTCGGTGCACGACGCGGCCGGCGAACTCGAGCTCGCGGTCGAACCAGGAGGGGACGATCGGGCCGCCGTACACCTCGACACCGGCCTGCCACCAGCCGGACGTGACCGTCGACGGCTTGGGCTTGAGCTTGAAACCGGGGGAGTCGGTGTGGGCGCCGAGGATGCGGAACGGGGTGCCGCGACCGGCGCCGGCGGGCAGCGCCAAGGCGATGACCGAGCCGTCCCGGACGATCGTGAGCCGGGCTCCCGGGCGTACGGACCCGCTCCAATCGGCCGTCTCGTCGAGCGGCTCGTAACCGGCCGCGCTCAGCCGGCGGGCCACCTCGGCGGCCGCGTGGTACGAGCTGGGGGACGCCGAGACGAAGGCGGCCAGGTCATCTATGTGGGCAGACGCGTCCATGCCGCCCATCAGATCATGGGTGGCTGCCGGTGGGTCACCCGACCGGCGCGAAGCCGGGCAGCCACTTCTTGAGGATCTCGCGGTAGGGTGCCTCGGCCTCGAGCTGGCTGAGGACGCCGATCGAGCCCAATGTCACCCGGTGGATCAACAGGTAGGACGGCGGCAGGTTGAGCTTGCGGCTGAGCTGGTAGGCCGGTGAGCGCGGGCTGCTCAACCGGGTCGCCTCGCCCCGCAGCCAACTGCGCGTGAAACGGAACCTTTCGACCGCGACCGGCTCGATCATCGGGCGCAGGAAGTCGAGCAGGCCCTGAGCGTCGATCTCGTCGTCCTGCTTGACGAAGCCCTCTTCGCGGAGCCCGGCGGCGACCCCGGCGGCATCGCCGTCGAGGGCCAGGCGGACCAGCCGGCCGATCGGCTCGGGGTGGCCGCCGGGAAGCCGGGCCACCGCGCCGAAGTCGATCACGCCGAGGCGGCCGTCGGCCAGCATGCGGAAGTTGCCCGGGTGCGGGTCGGCGTGCAGCAGGCCGGCCCGGGCGGGCGCCGAGAAGTGCAGCGTCGCCATCAGGCGGCCGGCCTCGTCGCGCTCCTCGACCGTGCCGTCCGAAATGATCTTGGACAGCGGGGTGCCGTCGACCCATTCGGTGACCAGCACCTTGGGCGCGGCGGCGATCACCCGGGGCACGTAGATCTCGGCGTCGTCGGCGAACGCCTCGGCGAAAGCCGTCTGGGTCTCGGCCTCCATCGCGTAGTCGAGCTCTTCGGTGATGCGCTCGCGGAGCTCGGCCAGCAGCGGCTTGATGTCCATGCCGGGCTGAATGATCTTGAACATGCCGGCCAGGCGGGAGAGCTGCTTGAGGTCGGCGATCAACGCGTCGCCCGCTCCCGGGTATTGCACCTTGACCGCGACCTGAACGGTCTTGGGCTTGGCATTCCTGCGCGCCGGCGGCAGCTTCCAGACCGCGCGGTGAACCTGGCCGATGCTGGCCGCGGCGGCCGGGCTGTCGTCGAACTCGGCGAACTTGTCGCGCCAGTCGGGGCCGAGCTGCTCGGCGAGCGCCTTGTGCAGGCTGGCCACCGGCATCGGGGGTGCGGCCTCTTGCAGCTTGGTCAGCGCCTGGCGGTAGGGGCCCGCCATCTCTTCCGGCAGGGCGGCCTCGAACACCGAGAGCGCCTGCCCGAACTTCATCGCGCCGCCCTTGAGCTGGCCCAGCACGCTGAAGAGCTGCTCGGCCGTGCGGCGCTGGATGTCCTCGGAGATCACGTCGGTGGCTATTCCGACGGCGCGCTTGCCGAAGCCCAGTGCGGTGCGCCCCGCGAAGCCCAGCGGAAGCGCGGCCAGCTTGGCGGTGCGGGCCGCCGCACGCCGCGGAATGTCGCTCACCAGATCATTGTGACCGAAGTCGGAAGCTTCAACCGCCCGCCTCGATGCCATTTGTCGGATGAGAGGGGGAAAGTCCATCACTATTCCTGGCTTCATTGGCGTGCCGGTCGGTTGCGGCGGCGTGCCGGACGTAAACAGTCGCAGCTCGGATGGGCCGGCCACGTGCGCCGGCGCAGGCGGGACGGCGAGGTCAGTTCGGTCGAGACGCCCAGAGTCTCCGGAGTGCCCCCGTCGATGAAGGTCAGAACCTCCTCGATCGCGTACGCGGCGGCGGCGAGCAGGGTCGCCACGGTGCACGGCTCGGGGCCGGTGCGGGTGGGCGGGCCCGGCCAGCCGGCATCCCGGTCGCGGCGGTGCAGATCGAGGCAGGCCAGGCACGGGCCGCCGGTCGGTGGGACCAGGGGGCCGATCACCGCGGCGCCGTCGCGGATCGTCACGGCCAGGTGGGGCTGGCGGCGTTGCGCGTGGGCGGCCGCGAGCAGGGTGACCGGCATGTCGGAGTCGAGCTGCACGACCAGGGTCGCGGGCCCGCCGCGGACGGCGCCGGTCTCCATGCCTGGCACCACGCGTTCGAGAGCGGCGGTGACCGCCTTGACGCGGGGCCGGCCGACGTCGGAGCCGCGGAGCGGGCCGCCGGCCAGCTCACCCGGGTGGACCAGCCCCGGCAGATCGGGGTGCACGTGGCCGACGCCCGCCTCGGCCAGCGCCACCGCGATCGGGGCGCCCAGCCGGCCCCGCCCGGTGAGCACCACCTGGGCGGCATGGCGGCGGCGCAGGCGGGACGCCGGAGTGCGGGTGGTGCCGCCGCGCAGAGCGAGGACGGCAGCCTCGCCGGTGAGCCGGTGGACGGACGGGATCGATTGCGGCAGCAGCGAGGCGGCCGGCACGGCCAATCCGGCGGCGCGCAGAGAGTCGACGATCGCCTGGGCGTCTTCCGACGGGACGCCCTTGGCCGCCGCGTGGAGCAGCACCAGTCGCTCGGGCCGGGTGCCGTCGAGCAGGTCGAGCACCAGAGCGGCGCGGGGATGAGGCAGGCGCAGCACGAACGCCCGGGACGGGTCGGAGCCGAGCTGCAACTCGCCTTCGGCACGCCAGACGCGGGGGAGGCCGGGGATGAGCGTCGGTCGGTTCACGCATCACAGGATGTCACTGCAGGGATGCGGAGCGAATAAGTTGTCCACAGGGAGCGATGGCGCCGGACACGCTCTGTCCACAGGTTTCAGCAAGTTATCCACAGGCCTGTGGGTTTATCCACAACCTCACTCAACGTGCCTCGGAGGGTGTGGATATGGCGGTGCGGAGAGATGTACCGGGGAGGGCGACACGCCCTCCCCGGGTGGGTGAACGGCCTTGTCGCGAGCTCGATGATGGCCTAGTGGGACCAAGCTCGCGAAGCCGTTCGACTGCTCAGGCCTTGGCCTTGCCCAGAATGCGGTTCACGGTCGTGCCGCAGACCGGGCACTTGCCCTTGGCCATGTTCATGCCCGTCTTCGAGACCTCTACGGTGCCCTGGAAGTCGCGCTTCTCCTTGCACTTCACGCAGTAGCCGTTGTACGTGTTGTCGGCCACGGTTCCTCCTCGTCATGTTGTCGGCCGGGTCGGCCCGATGCCTGCTCGCGGTGGCAGGCCGCGACCTGTGTTCGGCGCTGGACCGCTCCGAGACCACGTGGATGTGGCCACCCGTCGGGGCGGTCACTACCCAGGTCAGGCCAGTTCCATGTCAGCGCGGCGTCGGCGGTGTCACCGACGACGTGAGTGTGCCCGTCCGAAACGCCCTTTTTGGGATGTTGTGGTGCAACACGCCGTACGGTGCCATCAAACGGGCAGAAATGGGACGGCGAACGCGTTGGCCGACGGATCCCATCGTGAGTTAGGTTGGCGGATCAGCGCCGATGTTGCGCCAGTGGAAAATTTTTTCGGTAATACGCGGACGAAGTACTCAAATCTCACGAGTGTCGTGCGGCGTACTCTTGCGGTGACATGGGTCTCACGGATTAGCGTCTCAACGTGAACCCGAATCTGGGCCGCGCGAGCCGGTAATGGCCCGGACGCGCAAGCCTGTCGTCGAAGTGCGGCGTAGCCAGCGCCGTCGTCGCACAGTGTCCGCGTACCGCGATGGTGAGCGCGTGGTCGTGCTCATCCCCGACCGGTTCTCCCGCGCTGAGGAGACCGAGTGGGTCGAGCGGATGCTGGCCCGCCTGGCCGCGCGCGAGGAACGCATCCAGCGCACCGACGACGAGTTGCTCATCCGGGCCCGCCGCCTGACCAGCCGCTACCTGTCCGACCACGCCGCCCGGGTGCAACCGGCGAGCGTACGGTGGGTGACCAACCAGAACGGCCGTTGGGGCTCCTGCACGCCCGACGACGGCACGATCCGCATCTCCCACCGGATTCAGGAGATGCCCGACTGGGTGATCGACTACGTGTTGCTGCACGAACTCGCTCACCTGGTCGTGCCCAGCCACAGCGCCCGCTTCTGGGAGCTGGTCAACCGCTACCCGAAGGCCGAGCGCGCCCGGGGCTACCTCGAGGGCATCTCCGCGGCGACCGGGCTGGTCCTCGCCGACGACTAGTCTGGGGCCGTGGTCCGACGGGTGGTTGCAACGCTGCTGGTGCCGGTGCGGTGGAGTCCGCCCGGCGTTGATCTGAGCGCGTGGCGGGCGGCGCTCGCCGAGGACGTCGTGGATCTGCTGGCGCGGCTGTCGCAGGCCGAGGGCGCCATCGCGGCCACCGCCGACGACCTGAAGCTGGCCGAGGAGATCGCCTGGCCCGGCATGCGGATCTACGAAGTGCCGACCGCGACCTACCTGCCGGTGCTGGCCGCGGCCACCCGGGACGGCTTCGACCAGGCGGCCGTCATCGCGGCCGACGCGCCCGACGTGCCGGGCATGATCCTGGGTAAGTTGCTGCGGCCGCTCGAGAACAAGGCCGTCGCGGTGGCCCCCGGCGGCCCTGGGAACGGCTTGTTCGGGCTGGCCACGAGCCTGCCGGCGCCCGATTGGCTGGTTGATCACGAGCTCGACGACGCCACGGCCCAGGTGCTGCGCCGCAATGCGCCCCGGCCCGGCGACGTCTCGTCGACACCCGAGTGGCGGCGGCTGCGCGGGGCCGCCGAGCTGGCGAGCCTGGACCCCGCCCTGGAGGGCTGGGAGAACACGCGGGCGCTGCTCGGCGGCTGAGGCCGAGCAGCGCCGCACGCGTCAATCGGTCTTGCCGCCCTTGTCGTCTTCGCCGGGATCGCCCTTGGCCTCGCCGGTGTTGCCCTCGGCCTGGCCGGTGTTGCCCTCGGCCTGGCCGGGCCCGAGGTTGTCGAGCTCGCTGATGTCCCAGTCGGCGCTGCCCTGGGCGAAGGCTTGCGGGTCGGCGAAGTCCTCATCCGTCGGCAGCAGGTCGGGGTGGCCCCAGAGGGCATCGCGGCCCTGCACGCCGCGGTGGTCGGTGACGGCGGCCCACAGCACGCCCGCCTCACGCAGGCGGCGGGGGCGGAGCTCGAGGCCGACCAGGGCGGCGAACGTCTGCTCGGCCGGCCCACCGGCGGCCCGGCGGCGGCGGAACGCCTCACCGAGCTGGACCACGGAGGGCAGGCGGTCGCCGGCGGCGCGGTCGACCACGTGGCCGACCCAGCCCTCGATCAGCGCCAGCGCCGTCTCGAGGCGGGCCAGGCTCGCCTTCTGCTGCGGGGTGTCTTCCGGAGTGAAGATGCCCTCGAGCGCCATCGCCTGCATCGACTCGGGGTCGGCCGGGTCGACCCGGCTCATCGCGTCCTCGATGGCCTCGCGGTTGACCGTGATGCCGTTCGCGTACGTCTCGACGGCGCTCAGCACGTGCGCCCGCAGCCACGGCACATGGCCGAAGAGGCGCTGGTGGGCGGCCTCGCGCAGAGCCACGTACAGGCGTACCTGGTCTTCGGGGATCTCGAGCCCGTCGCCGTACGCCTTGATGTTGGCCGGCACGAGCGCGGCGGTGCCGGTGGGGCCGAGCGGCAGGCCGATGTCGCCGGCCGAGAGCACCTCGGCCGCGAGCTGGCCCAGCGCCTGGCCGAGCTGGCCGCCGAAGAGCGCCCCGCCCAGCGTCGCGACCATCGACTGCATGGGGCCGAGCTGCGCCTTCGCCTCGTCGGGGACGAGGTCGCCCATGGCGCCCACCATGCGGCCGGCGATCGGGTCGCACAGCTTCTTCCACACGTCGAGCGTGTTGTAGATCCACTCGTTGCGGTTCCAGGCGGTGGCCGTACGGATGCCGCTGGGCAGCGCGGACGCCGGGTCGAGCCACAGGTCGGCGAGACGCAGCGCCTCTTCCACCTGATGGCGCTCGAACATGTTCACCGCGGGGTCGCCGGCGGCGGACAGCTGGCTGGCGGCGACCTGCCGGGCCAGGTCCCAGTTCACGGGGCCGCTGCCGGGCCCGGCGAACATCTGCTGCAGCTGCGCCATGAACTGCTGCATCTGCTGCGGGTCGGAGGGGTCGGGTGGCTGGGCACCCGGCAGGGAGAAGCCGAACGGGATATCAGGCACGTAGCCAACGGTACGCGCGAAACGGCCGCTCGGGACCCGTGGCGGTGTCAGCTCAGAGAGAACTCAGGCAGGGGCGATAGTCTCTCGCGCATGAGACGTCGTGGTGTCACCGTTGTCCTCGGCGCCCTGATCACCGCCCTGCTGGCCGTCGGTGTGATGGCCGCACCCCTGCCCTACGTCGTGCTGAAGCCCGGCCCGACGGTGAACACGCTCGGTTCGGACAACGGCGCCGAGGTGATCCAGGTGACGGAGGCGAAGACCACGACGTCGGCCGGCCAGTTGCGGCTGACCACGGTGAACGTGCAGTCGCAGGTCGAACTGGTGTGGGCGGTCAGCAGCTGGTTGAAGTCGTCCGACGCGGTGGTGCCCCGCGAGCTGATCTACCCGCCCGACCGTACGGAAAAGCAGGTCGAGCAGCAGAACGCCGAGGAGTGGACGGCCTCGCAGGACAGCGCGATCACGGTCGCCCTGACCAAGCTCGGCTACCCGGTGCAGACCGTGGTGGCCAAGGTCGGCGACGGCAGCGCCGCGACCGGCATCCTCAAGGCCGGCGACGTGATCACCGCGGTCGACGGGACCAAGGTCACCGATCCCGGGAAGCTGACCGAACTGGTCCGGGCCAAGCCGGCCGGCACCGCGCTGACCATCGCCTACACCCGGGGCGGCAAGCCCGCCACCGCCAAGGTCACCACCAAGGCGGCCGAGGACAAGGTGCCCCGGCTCGGCATCGAGATCGACACGAAGCAGAACGCGCCGTTCAAGGTATCGATCGACCTCGACAAGATCGGCGGGCCGAGCGCGGGGCTGATGTTCACGCTCGGCATCATGGACAAACTCGAGCCGGCCGATCTGACCGGCGGAAAGATAATCGCGGGGACGGGGACGATCGACAACGACGGCAATGTCGGCCCGATCGGCGGGATCCCGCAGAAACTGGTCGGCGCCAAAAAGGCCGGCGCTCAGATCTTCCTGGTGCCCAAGGGCAACTGCGCCGAGGCAGCGCGCAACGCTGTGGACGGACTGCCGATGGCCGAGGTGGCCACGGTGGACGACGCGCTCACCGCCCTCAAGACCTTCACCGGGGGTGGCACCCCCAAGCCGTGCTCGGCTGAGTGACTGATGACGTACTGTGAGACACCGGCCCGACTGATATGTGGAGCCTCCGTTGGTTATGCGTAACAGCCCTCTGCCAAGGATGAGCCGACGCGGTCGCGTCACCGTCGGCGTCCTGGTCGGGGTCTTCCTTCTTTTCACGCTGCTCGGGTGGGGCATCGACGCGTACACCGATTACCTCTGGTTCAACGAGGTCGATTTCGTCAACGTCTTCTCCGGTGTCCTCCTCACCCGCCTCCTTCTCTTCCTGGTCGTCGGCGCGGTCGTCGCGCTCGTCATCGCCGGGAACCTCTACCTCGCCTACCGCCTGCGCCCGATGTTGCGGCCGCACTCCGCCGAACAAGCGACACTCGAGCGCTACCGCATGATCATCGCGCCGCGCCTCGGCACCTGGATCACCGTGCTCACGCTGATCATCGGCTTCTTCGCGGGCCTGTCCGCGCAAGGCCGGTGGAAGGACTGGATGCTCTTCCGCAACGGCGGGAGCTTCGGCATCCAGGATCCGGAACACAAGGTGGACGTCGGGTGGTACGTCTTCGACTACCCGATGCTGCGCTATGCGCTCGGGGTGGCGTTCACCGCCGTGGTGCTCTCGGTGCTCGGCGCGCTTGCCGTCCACTACATCTTCGGCGGCGTACGCCTGCAGGGCGTCGGCGACCGTATGACCACCGCCGCGCGGGCTCACCTGACGTCCCTGGTCGCGCTGTTCGTCCTGCTCAAGGCGGTGGCGTACGTGCTCGACCGGCGCGCGCTGCTGCTCGAGCAGCACGTCTCGCCCGGGCTCTACGGCGCCGGCTACACCGACGTCAACGCGCTCTTACCAGCCAAAGAGATCCTCGCGTACATCTCCATCGTGGTCGCGATCGCGATCATCGTGTTCTCCAACGCGTGGATGCGCAATCTGGTATGGCCGGGCGTCTCGCTGGCCCTGCTCGCCATCTCGGCGGTGGCGATCGGCGGCATCTACCCGCTCGCCGTCCAGAACTTCTCGGTCAAGCCCAGCCTGAGCGAGAAGGAAGCGCCGTACATCCAGCGCTCGATCGACGCGACCAGAGCGGCCTTCGGGATCGACAAGACCGAGATGGCGCCCTACCGGGCCAACAACGTCGTCCCACCCGGTGGGTTGGCCGGCGACAGCAGCGCGCAGAATGCGCGCTTGGTCGACCCGCAGCTTGTCTCTCAAGGGTTCACCCAGTCGCAGCAGTCCCGCGGCTTCTACGATTTCGGCAAGAAGCTCGACGTCGACCGCTACAAGATCGGCAACGACACCGCCGACTACGTGGTCGGCGCCCGTGAGATCAACGACGACAAGCTGACGCCCCAGCAGCGCAACTGGCTCAACCGGCACACCGTCTACACCCACGGCTACGGCCTGGTGGCGGCGCCGGCCAACCAGGTCGTCTGCGGTGGTCTGCCGTACTTCGTCTCCGGCTTCCTGGGCGACGACCGGCCGCCCGGCTGTTCCTCGGCCACCGAAGAGATCAAGGTCGACCAGCCGCGCATCTACTTCGGCGAGCAGTCCAGCGAGTACGCGATCGTCGGCCAGGAGGACGACAACCGCAAGGTCGAGTTCGACCGCCCGCAGGAAGAGAACAACGACGCCGAGGAGCTCTACACCTACACGGGTCAGGGCGGCGTCGAGATCGGCTCGTTCTTCCGGCGGCTGGTCTTCGCGATCAAGAACACCGAGAGCAACTTCCTGCTCTCCGACGCGGTCAACTCCGACTCCCGGCTCATGTACATCCGCGAGCCGCGTGACCGGGTCGAGAAGGTCGCGCCGTTCCTGACGATCGACGGCGACCCGTACCCGGCGGTGGTCGACGGGCGGATCACGTGGATCCTCGACGGCTACACCACCTCGGCCAGCTACCCGTACTCGCAGAAGGTCAACCTGGCCACCGAGACGCAGGACGAGCTCACCGGTCAGGGAACGTTCGCGCTGGCCCGCGACGACGTCAACTACATGCGCAACTCGGTGAAGGCGACGGTCGACGCGTACGACGGCACGGTCAAGCTGTACGAGTTCGACGAGAACGACCCGGTGCTCAAGGCCTGGAACAAGGCCTTCGGCGGTGACCTGATCATCCCGAAGGCGGACACTCCGGCCTCGCTCGAGGCGCACTTCCGCTACCCGCAGGACATGTTCAAGGTGCAGCGGAACCTGCTCACCCGGTTCCACGTGACCGACCCGCAGGCGTTCTTCTCCGGCCAGGACTTCTGGCAGGTGCCGAACGCGCCCGACGCGCCGTCGAGCAACCAGAAGCAGCCGCCGTTCTACCTGAACGTCGAGCTGCCCGAGCAGGGTGAGACGAGGTTCCAGCTGACAGCCGGCGTGACACCGGCCAACCGCGAGAACCTGGCCGCCTTCATCTCCGGCTCGTACGTGGACAACAAACCGGTGCTCGAAGTCCTCGAACTACCGGATCAGACGGTCATCCCCGGCCCGGTCCAGGTCCATCAGAAGATGACCAACAACGCCTCGGTGCGACAACAGCTCAACCTGTTGTCCAACAACGCGCAGAGCCAGGTGCTGTACGGCAACCTGATCTCCCTGCCGGTCGAGGGCGGCGTCCTGTACGTCGAGCCGGTCTACGTGAAGACCGGCAACCAGGAGAACGCCGCTCCGCTGCTCCAGAAGGTCCTGATGTCGTACGGCGACGGCGGTACGTACGTGGTGCTCGCCGACAACCTGAAGGACGGCCTCGACCAGCTGGTCACGCAGGGTAAACGCGCCCAGACCGGGAACGCCAACACCGGCGGCAACAACAACAGTGGCAACAACAACAGCGGCAACAACAACAGTGGCACCAATGCGCCGCCGCCGGCCCTGACCGGCGAACTGGCCACAGCCGCGGACGCGGTCGACAAGGCCATCGCCGACGTCCGCTCCGCCCAGCAGTCCGGCGACTTCGCCCGGTACGGCCAGGCGCTGCAGGCGCTCGAAACCGCGATGAACAACTTCGAGAACGCCCGCGACGCCGCGGGCGGGACCCCGGCCCCCGGCAACTCGACGAACCCGTCGGCGCCGGCCAACCCGTCCGGAAACCCGTCACCAACACCCAGCGGCTGACATCCGGGACTGGTGACCCACCCGTGTGGTGGGTCACCAGCCCCCGTTTTGCAGCCAACGACAGGGTTGCGCTAGTCTTAACAAGCCGACGCGGGGTGGAGCAGCTCGGTAGCTCGCTGGGCTCATAACCCAGAGGTCGCAGGTTCAAATCCTGTCCCCGCTACGAGTCGAGGGGCCCTTGTCCGCGGAATGCGCGGACCGGGGCCTCTTCGCTTATTCCTGGGGGCCGAGCCCCCAGACCCCACGGTGCGGTGGTTGCTCGGGTGGGGCGGGTGCGGGGGGGGGTCCTGCGACTTCGTCGCGGTGGGGGTTGGCGACTTCGTCGCGACCCGGGGGACTGGCCTGGGTGATGAGGTGTCGGGTTGGGGAGACGGGCTCGGCGGCTCGGGCTTGGCGGCTCCGGCTCGGGCTTGGCGGCTCCGGCTCGGGCTTGGCGGCTCCGGCTCGGGCTTGGCGGTTCCGGCTTGGGCTCGGCGGTTCCGGCTTGGCGGCTTTGGCTTGGGCGGCTTGGGCTTGGCGGCTTGGGCGGCTTGGGCTTGGCGGTGACGATTCGGACTTGGTTGAGGGTCGGATTCTGTTTGCGAGTCTTGTGCTGGGCTTGAGGGTCGGGGGCTGGGCTGGGGTGGTTCGGCTGTCGGTCCTGGTGGGTTGGTTAGTCGGTGCTCCCCGTGCAGGCCGTAACAGATGCCGGGCATGATCGGCGTGGTGGGTGCGCCACTCCGCCAGGAGTTCCGGCACGCTGTAGGCGGCTCAGACGGGCTGGTTAGCTCCCTGTCTACGTCCGCGCCGCCGATCACGCACAGGCGGTAGACGGGTGGGCCAGTTTTGACGTCGGACACCGGCTCGGCGTTGCGATGGGTGCCGGTCTGGCGATGGGTGCTGGTCTGGGCAAGCATGCTTCGCGCTGGACGGGAGTGGCCGCTATCAGGAGTACCGGGGGCCGCTCGAACAGGTTGTGCATGGGTCGCTGACATTCCTCACGCAGCTGCCGGCTGTACCGGAGGTAGCGCACGAGGTAGAACGCTGCGATCACAGGCGTGAGGAGCCACAAGATCTCGAGCCCCGGGCCTGTGGCGCGGGCGTGGAAGGCCGCCGCGGTCAGGTCCGGTGGTTCCTGCCACATCAGCCACTGCAGTGCCGTGGCGAATGTCGTGGAACGACCCGCACGCTCCCCGGCGCAGGCGCCTGGCTCATAACTGGCCACGATGGACGCCGAGCCCAGCAGCACCACGGCGAGCGCCGCGAGCCACAGAAAGAAGAACGAGCCGGTGTCGACGACCCGCTGCCAGGGACGGGCAGCTGCTATGGAACGCGCACGCTTCTCCTGGTTCTCGCCGATGCCGAGCCCATCGGCCCAGACGGCCACCCATCCCGGACGTGGTGATGCCGTCGCGCGGACAGGCAATGTGGCGCCGGACCCAGCCAGCGCCGTGCCGTTCGCTGACCGCAGTGAGCGGGGCGGCGGCTCCTTCATTGCCTTCGTGGTGACCGAGCCGCATCGTCCGTCCCTCGAACGACAGTGTCTATGCGGCTACCTGCCCCAGGCGTGGGACTGCCCCGGATCAGCGGCCAAAACCCACGCCAGGCCGTGCGAGTGGCCCGACCACCTGATCAGCGAGCACTACGGCAGAAAGACAAACCCAAGGACGGTGAAGGCGTACCAGGTCGGCGTCGGCCGGTTCCCCGGCGAAGAGCCGCAATCGCGAGCGCCACCAAGACGAAGGCAAGGAACTCGACAACCACCACAACCAGCGGCCCATGATGATCGATCCTCTGAAGCGCCCGGCCGCGCCCCCGCACCCGATCCGCCGGCAAACTGAGCACTGCGAAAGACCGCGGCGCGTGTCAGATGAGGCGGCCGTCCCGCGCCGCCCGATACAGCCGAAGCGAAACGGGCGCCCGGGTACGAGTGAACCCTACGTGCGCGTGGACGCAGGTAGCCCACAGCGCAGCCCCGAACTCAGCGGCTCGCACTGATTAGGCACCCTCACGGCAGCCCGCGGCCTCACCTCCCGCAGTAGCTACGCCATCACGATCAGGCGATAGATCCACTAATGACAATGACGATCATTGCTGCCGCTGCCGCTGCCGCTGCCGCTGCCGCTGCCGCTGCCGCTGCCGCTGCCGCTGCCGCTGCCGCTGCCGCTGCGCGCGGCCTTGTGGCGACCTACCACCGCTCGTGTGCGGCGGCCGGCAATCGAGACCAGCGCCCCGCCCGCGGTGGTCGCCAGCATCGCGCTGGCTGGTGCCGGGTGCGCTGGTGCGGCTGGTGCCGGTGTTGCGAGCGTTGATGGCCGGTGGCGGCCGCTGGGTGGTGCGGCGGCCCTCGCGATGCGCGGTGGTGCGCCGGCGCCGGGAGGTATGGAATGCCAGAAGCCCCTCACCCGGATGGGTGAAGGGCTTCTGGCATGCACTTCTCTTGTAGCGGGGACAGGATTTGAACCTGCGACCTCTGGGTTATGAGCCCAGCGAGCTACCGAGCTGCTCCACCCCGCGTCGGTAGTTAAACCCTACCCCGTGCCCTCCGCATCGACCAAAACGGGGTCGAATGTCCCCCGAAACCGCCGCCGGCGCGGGCCGACATCGGCCCGGACCGTCGCACCGTTATCGCAGGCCGCCCCACTGCCACCAGCGACGATAGCCATCTGACACCGGCACTGCCCCCACGGCCTTGGACAACCACCGCCATCGCGGGCCGCATGGCCATCGTCAACAGCCAAGTTGTCGAGGCGGCCAATATGCCCAGCGACAAGGACTCCGATCATCGGCGCCTCATGTGGATTGCCGTGCCGCCCGTATCTCAGACCGCCATGTCACCAACGGGCACCATCGGTGACTGGGCACACCGGCATTCAATGATCGTTGACGGTGGACGACCCCACAGTCGGCTGCGACACCCACGGTTGTTTGGACCTCCTGTACCGCGACCTGCAACCCGCGACGCTGCTCGTGCGCAACGGCGCTGGTTTGCAGCGTTGCCCGCGACGCTGCTGGTCCGCGACGCCGTCAGTTTGCCGACGGCGCTGGTCCGCGACACCGCTGGCCCGCGGCGTTGCTGGCCCGCGGCGCTGCTGGTTTGCGATGGCGGTGGTCCGCAACGCTGCTGGGTTGCGGCGCTGCTGATCCGCCAGCCTGGGTGGGGTGGGTTGTGGCGGCTACGTCTGGACCTGCGGGTGGTACTCGTGGGCTTCCAGGCCGAAGGTCCAGGCGACGCCCTCTCGGGCGGTGCGGACTGTGGGTGGGACTCGAAGCCAGTAGATGCGGCTGGTGCCGTCTGGCTCGGGGGTGGCGTTTACGACCTCGACCATTGCCAGGGGCTCGTCGCCGGGTAGGGAGAGGAACCAGAGGGTGCCGATCTCGTCTTTGTGCAGGGCGCGGGCGCCGGCTTCGCGTAGGTAGCGGTCGTAGCCGAAGTGTTCCAGCATGACTCGGCGTAGTTCGGCGTTGGTCTCGGCGCCTATGCGGTCGGCGGTCAGGGTGGGTAGTTGGGCGGCCAAGCTGGTGGGGATCGGCATTCCGCGCCAGGCCCACAGGGCGTAGCCGTCGGGGAATTCCATGGCTGGGCCCTCGCCGCGGTGCAGGCGGCCTACGTTGTCCCGGGCTACGCGGGTGGGGCGGTCAGTCAGGATGGCGTAGTGGGAACCGGCCCACCACCAGCCGCTGTTGCGGGCCACGGCAGCCAGGCCGGTCAGGTCGTGCAGCAGGGCGGCGTCGGGGTGCAGGCGGTCGGCTGCCTCGAAGGTGGCGAGCCACACGCCGTCGTGCTGGCCGTAGATGGCGTCGAGCAGGCGGGAGCGGGCCGCTCGGCCCAGGGCAGTCGGTAGATCCGCGGTCAGGTCTTCGCCGAGGCGTTGGCGTAGACGTGCGGCGACTCTGTCCATCACCAAGGACCAGGAACGCCGGCCCGCTGCGGCGGTGAGCTGGGCCCAGCCTTCGACGCCGAGCACGCGTGATGCTCGTTCGCGGGCGGCCGCCCAGGGCTCTGTGCGGATCTGCCGTCGTACGGACGTGTTGCCCGTTGCGGTCGGAGGCCGGCCCTCAAGCTGCAGTGCTGCCTGCACCTCGGCCACCCAGGGCGGGCCCTCGGGAGGCGCGCCGGTTAGGAGGGCGGCTGCCACCGCGCCGGCTCGAGGGGATGACAGCCAGAAGATGTGTTGCGGTTCAGCCAGGCCTGCTCGGCGGTAGGCCTCTCGTAAACCGGCCTCGGCGGCGGGGCGGTTGGCGGGGGCTGTCTCGAGGGCGGCGGCCAGCCATTGGTCTTCGACGGCGGCGGCTGTGGCTTCCTGGGTGCTGGTCAGTCGCATGAGGGCCTCAGTCGGCGACCGGGCGGAAGGAACCGGGGACGTACTCGCGCTGGCGGACCACTCGGTAGTGGCCGGCCGGGAGTGAGATCGGGCCGTGTTCCTCGTGGGTGACTCGGCCGTACTGCGGCGCGTCGATGAACATGCGCTCGGGATCGTCGAGGTCGGCCAGCAGGCGCAGGCCGGGGCCGCCGATCACGTGGGCGTGGCCGGTGGCCTCGCCGCGGGCCAGCACCATGCGGCCGCGGCGGTCGCGCGGGACGGCCGAGCACTCCGGCACGTCGCCCTGTGCCACGGGCACGATCAAGACGTCACCCTGCCGATACATAAGCCCTCCCAGCTCCAGCAACGCACGAAACGTATCGCGCGCGTACGACACTTTTCCGGGTCGGGACAGGCCGTCGTCGAACCCGGCGAACAACGGATCACCGTCATGGGGACAACTGAGATCGGCAGCCTTCAGGTGGTGGGCCAGGCGGCGGGGATGCGTTCCAGGAGGCCGTCGGTGTAGACGTCGCGCAGGGCCAGCGGCTTCAGATGGACGTACCCGATGTGGCAGTCGCAGAGGTTGTTGGTGCAGGGGCGGGGGCGCAGGGCCGCGCGCCAGCTGTCGTCGTAGAGGTTGCCCAGCGGCGTCTGGATGAAGTGGCAGCGCCGCACCGTGCCGTCGCCCAGCACGGAGATGGCTGTCTCGCCGGCGTGGCACGGCAGGCCCAGCGACGGGTGCGGGCGGACGCTGTCGCCGAAGTGGGGGTCGAGTGCCGTCCAGCGTTTCTCTTCGTCCGCGGTGTAGACGTGGCCGTCGGCGGCGTTGACCCAGAGGTACACCGTGGGAGGCAGCGAAGCGCGTAGTGCGAGCGCCTCGTCGTAGTGGGCGGGCAGGCCGACCACGCCCACCGAATAGCGGACGCCCAACTCGTCCAGTTCACGGCAGCGTTCCAGGAAGCGGGCCCGGGTCACCTGGCCCGGGTGGTAAGTGGCCCACAACGCGGCCACCCGGGCGTCCGCTGTGGACAGGAACGAGACCCGGGCGGCCAGGTTGGTCTGGATCGCCACCCGGGCGACGTGCGGCAGGTGGGAGAGGCGGACGATCGTGTCGCGGTACCAGCTGCGGGTCAGGCCCTCGCCCCAGGGCGTGAACAGCACCGACAGCCGCCGATCGGCCGTCGCCTCGACCCAGCCGGCGAACCGTTCGAGGTCGGCCCGGTCGGCCCGCAACAGCTCGGGCGGGTCGACCCGCTTGGCGAAGGGGCAGTACGGACAGTCGTAGTTGCAGCTCGCCAACGGGCCGCGATAGAGGACGTAGAGATCATCGGACAACGTACGCGCCCATCGCCTCGCGCACCGGGCCCGAGACCAGCCACGGCCCGATGGCGTCGGAGTGAGCCAGCCCGGCTGCGGTCAGCGTGCGGTGGTCGTCGTGCAGCCACCCGCGGTCGGCCAGCTCTTTCAGCTGGGGGAAGTCGTCGGTGTGGGCCGTGCCGAAACGCTCGTTGTAGGCGCCGGCGTCCACCCCCGTACGCCGGAGCAGTGATTTCAGCAGCCAGCGCCGCCGCTGTTCCGTCCGGTCGAGGTCGAAGCCGATCTCGGCGTAGCGGAAGTCGTCGGCGGGCCGGGACAGGTAGTCGTCGATCACCGCCCGAACCTCGGAGACGCCGACCGCGTAGTCGAACGAGTAGTGCAGCGAAGTCGTGTAGGACCGCGCGCCGCAGCCGAGGCCGACCATGCCGTCGTCCTGGCAGCAGTAGTCGGGGCCCTCGACCGCCGGCGCCCCGGCTCGCCGGAACTGGCGCATCGACTGCTGCTCGTACCCGGCGGCGGTCAGCACCTCGACCGCCTGGTGGTACAGCTCTTGCCGCTGGGTGTCCCAGCCCTCGCGGCCGCCGGCACGCCGGCCCAGACCGGTCAGCGGGCGAACGTACAGGGGATAGAGGTAGAGCTCTTCGGGCTGCCAGCGCAGTGCCTCGTCGAGCGAATGCTGCCACGTCTGCGGGGTCTGCCCGTCGATGCCGTAGATCAGGTCGACGTTGAGGACCGGAATCCCGGCCGTACGAATGACCTCGAGCGCGGCGAGCACGTCCGCCAGCCGCTGGGGCCGGCCGGCCGCGTGCGCCTCGGCGTCGAGGAAGCTCTGAACGCCCATGCTGACTCTGGTCGTTCCGTGGGCCGCCAGCACGGCGAGCCGGTCGGCGGTCGCGGTGGCCGGTGACGTCTCGATCGACAGCGGCCGGTGTTCACTGCCGAAGGTGACCTCGACGATCTCGAACAACGACTCGAGTTCGGCCGCGGTGAGGTAGGTGGGCGTGCCGCCGCCGATCGCCAGCTGCGCGAACGACGCCTCGCCGGCCAGCGACTGCCGGACCGCCACGGCCTGGCGTCTCAACTGCGCCAGGTAGGCCGTCACCTGGGCCGCCGGGGGATTGGCGCGGGTGAAGAGGTTGCAGAAGCCACACCGCATCTCACAGAACGGCAGATGCACGTACCCGAAGAGCGCGTCCTGCCGTTCCGGGGCCCACACCTCGCTCAGCGGACGCCGCGGCGCCAGCTGCCGATAGGCGGTCTTGTGCGGATAGGCGTAGAGATAGCCCTGGTAGGGGGACTGGTCGAGGGTCATCGTGGCCTCACCACAAACTCGGCGTACGGCACTGTCCAGACCGCCTCGTGGGCGACGCGATGGCCGACGTGGCCGTCCTCGCCGTAGAGCGTGCCGTGGTCGGAGCAGAGGATCACCTGGCAGGGGCGGCCGCGGCCGGCCACCAGATCGAACAGCCGGCCCAGCTCAGCGTCCACATAGCTCAGTGCAGCGGCGTGACTCTCGAGGCTGTCGGCCACCGCGCCGGGCAGGTAGTGCTTGTTCGGTTGGTGCAGGGCGGCCACGTTGACGAACGAGAACAGCGGCCGGTCGGCGGGCAGGCCGGCGACGATCGCCTGCAGCCGGTCGATCTGGGCGCCGAGACAACCGGGCGCGGTCACGCCGAACGACGGCTCCCAGTGCGATTCGGTGAACAGGCCGGGCAGGACGCGGCCGAGCGGCGCCCCCGGATTGAAGAAGCCGACACCGCCCAGGCAGACCGTGTGGTAGCCCTCTTTCGCGAGCGCCGACGGCAGGTCGGCGGCGTCGAAGACGTACGTCGCCGGACCGCTCGTCTCGCTGCCGGCGAACCGCGCGGCGAAGAGCCGTTCGTGCGGCCCCGGCGTCACCGGCGTGGGCAGGAAACCGGCGAAGAATGCGTGGTGCGCCGCGTAGGTGAAGCTGGCCGGGGTGTGCCGCCGCTGCCACCGGCCGCCGGGGAGCACGCGGGCCAGTGTGGGCGTGCGTCCTGCCGCCAGCGCTGCCACCGCGACGTCGTAGCGCAGCGTGTCGAGCGTGACGAAGAGCAGGTCGTGACTGCCGATCAGCTCACGCATGCGCCCGCCCACCGGTCGAGCGCGGCCACCTCGGCGTCGTAGGTGTCGAGGCCCACGAGCAGGTCGCCGAACGCGTTGACCTCGGCCACCGCGTGCCCGCGCCAGCCCGAACGGAACATCAGGTCGACACCCACATGCAGGCTGCCCGGGAAGCACTCGGCCACCGCCGCGCAGGTCGCCATGGCTTCCGCCCACGCCTTCGGACCGGCCGCGGCCCGCACCGCTGCCACGTCGCCGCGTGAGTTGCCCAGATGCAGGTTGGTCAGCGGCGTGCGGCCGGCTCGCGCCACCACGTGCGACGGCGAGCCGGCGATCGCCAGCACCCGCAGGTCGAACACGCGGTCGCCCAGGCTCGCCTTGGGATACCAGCGTTCGACGTGCAGGCCGTCGGGGGCGAGCCGGTCGACGATCCGCGCGATCGTGGCCTCGTCTTCGTAGCGGCGTACGCGCAGGTTGTTGTAGAGCCGGCCGTCATCGCCGGTCTCGACCGAGGTGGTGGCCTGGATGCGCGAACCCGCGACGGCCATCGCCAGCACCCCGGAGGCCGACGACCCGTGCGCCGGCTTGACGAAAACCCGCGCCCACCCGCTCGCCCGCATGGCGGCGCGCAGGGAGGCGTAGCCGTCGATCGGGGGCAGCGCGGGTGGCACCGGAATTCCGGCCTCGTGCAGGAGCGCATGGCAGCGGCGCTTGTCGCTCATGGTCAGGATGTCACCGGGCGGGTTGAGCAGCCGCCCGCCGCCCGACGCGATGCGGTCGAGGGCGACACTCAGACCCGCGTACGCCGCCGAGCCCCCGACGATCTCGCCCGGCGCCGCCGCTGTGGCCGCCCCGCGCAGCAGCCGGTCGACCTCGGCGTCCTCGCCCGGCGAGTCGATGCGCACTGTCTCGCCCACGCCGGGCACCGGGCCGCCGCTCAGCACCGAATGCCACGGGTAGACCGCCGGCGCGGGCAGCCCGGCCCGAGCGACGGCCGCCGCGAAGAGCGCGACCCGGCGGTTGCCCGGGTTGCCGACCACGGCGAGCCGCATCATTCCGCGACCGCGGTGTAGCGGCCCCACTCCTCTTCCTGCTGCCGGTCGGAGACGTCGACCCGGACACCGGGCAGTTCCTCGACCAGGCGCTGGGCCAGCTCTTCGGAGAGGAAGTGGTGGCTGAGGTCGAGCGACTTGAGATGGGTGAGCGGCTGACCCGCCAGCAGAGCCTCGCCGCCCGCGTCGGAGAGCGCGCCCATCGAGAGGTCGAGCTCGGCCAGCCGGGCCACGACCGGCGCGGAAGCCAGGGCGGCGGCCACCTCGTCGGCGATCTCGGCGTTGCGCAGGCCGAGCGACGTGAGCGCGGGCAGGGCCCGGCCGGCCAGGATCGGCGCCAGGTCGTCGGCGCGGGCGTCGCCGCCGTAGTTGTCGACGCCCAGCCACAGCTCGAGACGGCTCAGACGGGGGAAGTCGCTCGCCCCGACGGCCCGCACGACCTCGACCGGCAGGCCGCCGGACTGCAGAACCAGCTCGCGCAGGCCCTCGTGGCGCAACGGGCCCAGCACCAGACCCTCGGCGCCGCGCACCCACAGCGCCTCGAGCTGCGGGAACGCCTCGAGCAGGGGAGTGAGATCGGTCTGCTTGATCCAGGAGATCTCGCACTGCTCGTAGGTGAGCTCGGCGGCGAACAGGGAGCGCAACCGGCCGAGCCGCGCGGCGTTGCGCACGAGCAGGTCGACGGGGAAGCTGCGCTCGTACGCCTCGCCCCACTCGCCGACGACCAGTGCCACCGGCCCGCCCTCGCCGGTACGTTTCAGCAGCTCTTCGAAGGCGCGCTCGAACTCGGCGGCGTCGGCGTCGAACTCTTCCAGCTCGAGGCGCCACGCCACGGAGGCCGGGTCGGCCGGGGTCTCGTCCGAGTCCCAGGCCACGATCGGCAGGCCGGCGAACGTGCTCAGCTTCGCGTTGATCGTCACGGGCGTGACCCTAACAACGCCCCCCGACAGTTCCCGGGACGGTCAGGCCGCCAGCTGGGGGTAGAGCAGTGTGATATCGCCCGACAGGGCCGACTTCACACCCCGCGACACGTCGTCGGCCAACACCTCGAACGCGTCGGTCTCGACGCCGTCCAGCGCGGCCGCGGCCACGTCCACCGCGGCCGACTTGGGGGCGTCGATCTTCGCGGTCATGTCGGTGTCGACATACGCGACGTGGAGGCCGGTGACCACGATGCCGCGCGGGCGCAGCTGGACGCGCAGCGAGTTGGTCTGCGACCAGAGCGCGGCCTTCGAGGCGCTGTACGGGCCGCCGTCCGCCAGCCACGACAGGGCCGAATGCACGTTGAGCAGGTGACCGCCGCCGTTGCGCTCGATCACCGGAACGAAGGCCCGGGTCACGAGCAGCGGGCCGTAGAAGTTGGTCTCGAGGTCGCGCCGCACCTCGTCGAGCGGCGAGCCCAGGTACGAGGCGCCGGCCGCGGCGCCCGCGTTGTTGATCAGGATGGTGACGTCGGTGGCCCGGGCGGCCACGTCGGCCACGGACGCCTCGTCGGTGACTTCCAGCTTCAGCGGCACGGCGTCGGGGTGCGTCACGGTCCGCGGGTCGCGCGCGGTGGCGTAGACCTTGGCCGCCCCACGCCGGAACAGCTCGTCGACCAGCGCCTTCCCGATGCCGCGGCTGCCGCCGGTGACGAGGACGACGGAGTCTTTGATCGCTGTCATGGCATTCCCTCTTCGCTTCGGTGCCGGAAACCGATCGGTTTCTGCGGTCGACCGTAAACCGATCGGTTTCCACCGGGCAAGGCGATGTGACGGGGGAAACCGATCAGTTTTCAAGCGGGGTAGTCTGATGGGCGTGACTGACACGCGTGACCGCCTGCTCGACGCGGCGGCCGACCTGTTCTACCGCGAGGGCGTCAACGTCGGCGTCGAGGCGCTGACCAAGGCGGCGGGCGTCTCCAAGCGTTCGATGTACCAGCTCTTCGGCAGCAAGGACGATGTGCTCGCGGCCAGCCTGGAGCGAGTGGCCCCCGGCTACAGCGCCACGTTGCTGCCCGAGGGCTCCGCCGGAACACCGCGGGAGCGGATCCTGCATGTCTTCCGAGTAGTGGAAGAGGTCGCCCCGCAGCCCGGCTTCTACGGCTGCCCGTTCCTGGCCACGTCGGTGGAGATCAAGGCGGCCGACCATCCGGCGCGGGCAGTGGCGCGCCGCTTCAAGGACGGTCTGACCGAGTTCTTTCGCGGCGAGGCAGCCGCCGGTGGCGCCGCCGATCCCGGGCAGCTGGCTCAGCAACTGGTGATGACGTTCGACGGTGCGAGCGCCTGGGGTGTGATGCACGGCGACGGGGTCAACGGTCAGGCCGTACGCATGGCCGAACTGTTGCTCGACGCGGCCGGCGTCACCCAGCACCAGGAGCCTGAGGCGGGGTCGTAAGAAGGCCCGGCCTCCCCGAAAGGGGAGACCGGGCCTCAGGTCGGAGCGTGCTCGGGAACCGGTCAGCAGTTGGTGTAGCCGGGGCCCAGCTTGGTCCACTTGCAGATGTCGACGTTGCCGCCGGCCGGGTTGCGCAGGTAGGCGATGTCGCCCAGGTTGTCCCAGACGTAGCCCGCCTTGCCGGCGCGGCCCCAGTGCCGGAACGAGCCGCTGTCCTTGCCCTTGCCCGTGCGCACCAGGTAGGACTGGCCGACGTTGATGTTGATGTTCGGGAACCGGTAGACGATGCCCTTGCCGTCCCGGACGGTCCAGCCGTTGATGTTGATGGCCTTCTTCGTCATGTTCGTGATCTTGAAGTACTCGTTGAGCAGGCTGCCGTTGCTGCCCGAGTCGGTGCCCGGCGGGTCGGCCTGGATCCGGGTGAACTGGATCGGCGGCGTGGCCGTTGTCGGCGGCTTGGTCGTCGTCGGCGGCGTTGTCGGCGGCTTGGTGACCGGCGGCGTCGTGGTCGGCGGCTTGGTCGCCGGCGGGGTGGTCGTCGGCGGTGTGGTGGTGCCGCTCGTCGGCGTCCAGTAGGTGACCTCGCCCGAGGTGGTGCCGATCACGCCCTGCGAGTCGTCGCCGCTGAAGACCGCCCGGTAGGTCTGGTTGCCACCCGGCTGACCGGTGAGGGTCTCGCTGAACGTGGCGGTGTTGCCGGCGGTCTTGGTGGTCTTCACCGTGGTCCAGGTGTCGCCCGTCTTCCGCTGAATCTGCACCGGCAGGTCGGGCTGAGCGGGGAGGGCGTCGCCGTTGACGATCAGCCGGCCGGAAACGGGCGCCTGACCTTCCGGCATCCAGAACTTGACGGCGAGCTTCGCCTTCACGGTGATCGTGTTGGACACCAGGCTGCCCTGGCGAACCTGGAAGAGGAAGCCTGAGTCCACGAAGCGCTTGAGTTCGAACTTGCCGGATCCGTCCGCGGTGGCCAGGACCGGGCCGGCCTCATTCTCGGACGTGAAGTCCTTCGCCGGCTGCATGTCGTTCCAGCCGATCGCGGTTTCCCACAGCTGAACGGTCGAGTTCGGGTCGGCGGTGCCGGTCATGGTGATTTCGTCGAAGCCGACGACCTGCGCCGGTCCGGAAAGCTTAGGTGTAGCGGCAGCCGAAGCGGGGGCAGCGATGGCGAAGGTCGCCGCGACCCCGATGACGACGGCCTTGGTCACGAGCCTGGAGATCATTCGCAGCAGTGTAGTGACCATGGACTACCTGAGGATGGCCCGGTTGGACAATTCCGGACAACCGTCAGGGCACCGGCGACGACGCCCTACGGCGGTGACTGCCGGCGCTGTTCGGCCGATTTATGCCGTCGATATTTTCGAGCACTGGTTGATCAAGAGAAATGCGGTAGCGGTATGTGATTCCCTCGTCACGGACAATGAAATCATCGGCGTCCGGGCGGCGCCAGGTGAGGATCATCTGGCCATATCGCTCAGCCAGCTTGACCAGCGCGGGGAAGTTGTCGACGTTGACCACGGGCTTGCCCGGGGGGCTTGACATCGGCTCGACGTGCACCAGCAGTTGCGGATGGCGGCGCTCAATCTCCGCTCGTGTCCGTAATGGCGCGCTTCGGCGAGCAAAAAATGTGATACCGACCGCACCGAAGGCGGCGACGAGAAACACCAGAATCGCGTACGAGCGTGCGGTGCCCGCATTCATGACTTTGTGTCCGAAGACGGCGACTTCGCGAGGCTTTACTGTTGTGACCGGAGTGGCGTCCGACGATCCGCTGAGCGAACTGCCCTGGGCCAGGCTCAGTTGCACCTCGTTGAGCTGTAGCTGGGCCGTCGACGTGAACGGGGCGATGCCCTCGGACGTGACGCGGGCCCGCAGGGCGATCGTGACCGGGCTGCCGGCCTGGACGCCGATCGCCCGTGAGGCCGCGTCGGCGCGGTTGCTCAGCGACCGCAGATTCAGCTTCGCCGTGGCCTCGTGCGTGGGGCCCGGGAAACTCCGCGGCGGGATCAGGGTGACGGTCGAATGCCAGCCCGTGCCGTTGGTGAGCTCCGCCGTGAGATCGAAGGTGCCACCGGGTCCCGTGTACGCGGCTTTCAGGTCGACCGTGTTCACGAGCCGCCGGAAGACCGGGTCGGGCGAGTTCACCGTGGTGCCGTCGTAGGCGGCCGACCTCGGCACCGTGGTCGAGTAGGAGAAGGTCGTCGACTGGCTCGCGCCGGCGGCCGCGGTGACCGTCTCGGTGACCGGCTTCATCCAGCCGACGAGCGCGAGGCCCAGAGCCAGGCCGGTGAGGGCGGCGACCACGGCGGCCAGGGTGCGCGCGGGGGCAGGCATGCGTTCGAAGGTCCGTACGACCTCGGCTGCCTGAGCCCACGAGCCGCCTTGGCGCGACATGGCCTTCACTTTCTTCTTCCGCCGGCCCCTCGGAATCTGCCTGCGGTTCGCCGTCGCCGTCGCCCCACCGCTGACGATCAAGAACCCGATCATCCCTAACCCGGTGGGACTGAGCACCGGTTTCAGCCAAATGCCGCCGTTCGGTACGTGAAGGACGGCTTTCCCCAGTATCTGCTGGGCGGTCGGGCTCGCCAGGTCGACGGATTCGTTGTTGTCGCCCTTGAGGACGAAGCCGGCCGACCCCGACCCGCCGATGATCCGATGGAGCACACGCTGACCGGACGCTCTGTCGACGTAAGCTGCGATGTCGCCGACCCGGTAAGAGCCGTCCCGGGCGATGAAGACCAGATCGCCCTTGAAGTACACCGGGTTCATGCTCACGCCATAGGTCACGACGTAAGACACCTGACCGCTGAGGGCCGCCCACGCGCTGACGGCCGCCACCCCGAGGATGACGGCCAGGGCAAGATGCCGGACAGAACGCTGGATGAGACCCCTCGTTGCCGTTGTTACGAAAGAAGCGTGCGACTCGACCAGGTCGAGTCGCACGCTCCATTCAAACCTGCCTGCTTACGGCGTGTAGGGGATCATCGCGATCTCGACGGCAGTGATCGCGGTGTAGTACCCACTGAGGTTGCAGGTGTAGGTGTCGGTGGCCTTGGTGCAAGAGCTCCAGGCGACGGCGCCTGCGGTACCGCCCGTGCCGCTGATCTTCGCCTTGACGACGGCAGAGTTGGGGAGGGAGGTCGAACCGTCCGCGGCGACCACGACTGCCTCCACGCCCGTGAGCTGATCGGGGTCGGCGGCGGTCTGCTTCACCTTCATCGACATGACCTTCGCGCCCTCGTTGGCGGTGATGCTCACACTGCCGCCGACAGCGACGCCGGAGGCGACACTCGCATCCTTGAGGACACCTGAGGCGGTGAAGGCGGTCGCCCCTGCCGCGACGGCGCCGGCCGCGGCGATGCCTCCGACGATCTGGATCATGTTGCGCATTAAGTTCGTTCCCCCCGTTAGCACTCCTGGACACTTGTTGAATCGGCCCTGGAGCGGGCGCAGTGAAGTGCAGAAAGGGTGCGAACGCCGTCACTCTGCGCTCGACCGGCTCGGCGGTTCCGGGGGCCTCACCAGGCCCGCCCAGCCCGGTCTGGGACAGTGGGGGAAATGCCTGAACGGGAACTCCACGCCGACTGCTCGCGCTGCGCCGCCCTCTGCTGCGTCGCCCCGGCCTTTGCCAAGAGCTCAGACTTCGCGATCAACAAGCCGGCCGGCACGCCGTGCCGCAACCTCGGCGGGGACTTCGGCTGCACGATCCATGAGCGGCTCGATCGGAGCGGCTTTCACGGGTGCGTCGTCTTCGATTGCTTCGGGGCGGGGCAGCGGCTCACCCAGGAGACTTTCGGCGGCCGTACGTGGCGGGAGGATCCGCGGATCGCCGGCGACATGTTCGCGAGCCTGCCGGTCGTGCGGCAGCTGCACGAACTGATGTGGCTCGTGCGTGAGGCCCTGACGTTGCCCGAGGCTCAGCCCGTACACGGGAAGCTGCGGGACGCTCTCGCCCGGATCGACCACCTCGCCGCCGGGTCGCCGGCCGACCTTCGCGCCCTGGACGTCGAGGCTCAGCGCCGGCGGGTCAATCCGTTGCTGCAGCGGGCGAGCGAACTGGCCCGAGCCTCGATCAAAGGGCGCCAGGACCATCGCGGCGCCCAGTTGATCGGGCGCAGGATGCGCGGTGCCGATCTGCGCGGGGCGAGCTTCCGGGGCGCGCTGCTGATCGGAGCGGACTTGCGTGACGCCGATCTGCGCCGGGCCGACTTCACCGGAGCCGACCTGCGGGGCGCCGATCTGCGCGGGGCGGACCTGACCGGAGTGCTCTTCCTCACCCAATCGCAACGGCGCGCGGCGGTCACGTCGAGCGGATAGAAACACGTGAGCCCTAGGATGGCCTGATGCAGGATGTGTCGGGTGTGGTGTGGCTGCTGACTGTTCTCGGCATCATCGGTCTGTTGCTGTACGACTTCTTCTTCCACGTACGCAAGGCGCATATCCCGTCGCTCCGTGAGGCCACCCGCTGGACGGTGGTCTACGTGTCGATCGCCGTGCTCTTCGGCGTGGGCGTGTGGATCTTCGGCGGCAGCGACATGGGCGCGGAGTACTTCGCGGGCTACGTCACTGAGAAGGCGCTCTCGGTCGACAACCTCTTCGTCTTCCTGCTGCTCTTCTCGAGCTTCAAGGTGCCGCGGGCCGACCAGCAGAAGGTGCTGCTCGTCGGCATCGTCGTCTCACTGCTCGCCCGTACGGGCTTCATCTTCCTGGGCTCGGCGCTGATCAACTCGTTCGCCTGGGTGTTCTACCTGTTCGGCCTGATCCTGCTGATCACGGCGGGCAACCTGCTGCGCGAGCAGCGCGGCGACGACACGCCGCCCGACAACATCGTGATCCGGCTGGCCCGCCGGGTGTTGCGCACGTCCGAGCACTACGACGGCGACAAGTTGGTCACCTACGTCGACGGGCGCCGCGTGCTCACCCCGATGCTGCTGGTCATGGTGGCGATCGGCGGCACCGACATCCTGTTCGCGCTCGACTCGATCCCGGCCATCTTCGGCCTCACCCAGAACGTCTACCTGGTCTTCACCGCGACCGCGTTCTCGCTGCTCGGCCTGCGCCAGCTCTACTTCCTGATCGACGGCCTGCTCGACCGGCTGGTCTATCTCTCGTACGGCCTGGCCGCGATCCTGGCGCTGATCGGCGTGAAGCTGATCCTGCACGCCATGCACGAGAACAACGTGCCGTTCATCAACAACGGCGAGTCGATCCACGTCGTCGAGATCTCCACCGCGCTGTCGCTCTCGCTGATCATCGGCATCCTGATCGTGACCGTGGTGGCGTCGCTGCTCAGCCCCAAGGGCCGGGCCCAGACCTACGTCGCGGCGGCCCGCCGGCACGCGAACGAGTTCCTCGACATCGAGACCGACCCGGCCTACTGCGACGAGATCTTCCACCGCCTCCTGGACGAGGAGGCGCGCCTGAAGAGCCTGCCCGAGAAGTACCGGGCGCGGATCCGGGCCGAGGACGAGCTCATGGAGCTGCTGGGCCGCGCGCACCGTCTGCACGACGAGCGGGTCGCCAACGGCAGCTGCTTCGTTCCCGCCGGTGGCCCGCTGGCAACCAAGAGTCCCCTGAAGAGCGCCGAACAGTAGGCCGGCCCGCTCCGCGGTGGCTCACGGAAACGCCGAGCCGTGGACGGGCAAGCGGCGCCGGGCCGGCGGGCCCAGCAGCCAGCGTGAAGGGGGCGCTGAGCCGAGCCAGAAGCGTGAAGGCCGCGCCGGCTGGGACGCCTGGTTGAGCGCCGGGTGGGGAACAGCGGAAGACCGGGCCGCCCCGAGACGGCCCGGTCTATCTCAGCCCTGGCGGTGGCTGCCCCGCCCGCTGCTGCCCACTTCGCCGTCGAGCCGCGGGGCGTTGCCGCGCCCGCGGGCCGCGTTGCCGGCGAACCGGGCGGCGGTGCGGCGGACCGATTCGGCCCGGCCGCTGGTCTCGTCGCTGTCGTCGGCGGCCTCGCGCGGCCGGGGAGCGGCGGGCGGCGGGACGTCGAGGTAGGCGGAGAGATTGGTCTGGTTTTCCGGCTCGGTCCGCGGGACGCCGCCGAGCGGGACGTCGCCGCCGGCGACGAGGCTGGCCACGCGGGCCGCCAGATCGGCCGCCCGCGCGTCGAGGTCGGGATGGCCGTGCAGGGCGGTGGACTCGGCCGGGCGGGCCGACCACGCCTCGCGCTGGGGCGTCATCGGAAGGCGGGCTGTGCGCTCGTAGGACCGGCCTTCGGGCTCGGCACCCTCGGACGAGGGAGCGCCCCACGCCGACGCAGCGACGTTCGCGGGCGCGGGGCTGTCGCGCCCCGGAACAACAGCGCCGGCGGCCGGCGCGGTGTTGGCCGAAGGGGCGGCCGGCGACGAACTGGGCCAGGCGGAAGCGGTGGGCGGCGACGGGATCTCGCGCGCGGAGGGAGTGGCCGCAGCCGGCAAGGAACTTCGCCAAGCCGAAGGGATGGCGGCCTGCGGCGCGCTGTCGCGAGCCGGTGAGGAACTTCCCCAAGCTGTGGAGACGGCGGACGACGCTGCCGGGTTGGCGACGGGCGACTGCGGGGCGACGACCGGTGCGATCGGCGCGTAGCCCGGGGCAGCCTCGACGTGCACGGGCGACGAGGGACCGGGCTCCGCGTGCACGGCCGACACGTAGGCCGGCGAAGCGGGCTCGGGTGACACGTAGGCCGGCGAAGCGGGCTCGGGTGACACGTAGGCCGGCGGAACCGACTCGGGTGACACGTAGGCCGGCGGAACCGACCCGGGTGACACATAAGCCGGTGCATCAGACCCGGGCGACGTGTACGCGGCTGAGGCGGACTCGGGTGCCGGGTGGGCGGACGCGGTGGGCACGGGCGACGAGTGCGAGGGTACGGCGTGGGCCGGTGTCGCGTGCGTGTCGACCGAGACGGCGCCGATCAGGGAGACCGTCTGGCCCTCGCCGCCCTGGAAGTTGTTGAACTCGGGGCCGATCACGAGCCGGGACAGCATGCGGACCTGTGGGGGAGCGATGCCGAGCTCGTTCGCGTGCTCGACCCGGTGGCGCGCGATCGCCTGGCGCAGCAGGTTGGCCACCCGGTCGGCGTCGCGGACGGTGGCGAGGTCGCCCCCGGCGAACACCAGCGCCGGGAAGGTGCCGTTGGGGCCGGCGCAGACGAGTTGGATCTGGGTGACGGTGGCCTGCCGGCCGGTGTCGCGGCTGCCGGGCTGCACACGCAGGTGCTGCGGCCACGGCCAGCGCAACTCACCGGAGTCGGCGGCGCCCGGGCCGAGGTAGAGGACGCGCTGGTCGCTGATGACGACCTCGGTCTCTTCGGGCAGAGTCCACCGGGGGAGCGAGGCGGGCTCGTCGAAGGCGTACTCGGCCACGGCACAGCGGCCGCTCCAAAGCACCCGCTCGTCGGCGCCCAGCACGATCTGCGGCGCGGCTGAGGCCGCGTCGCCCACGTAGTAATGCTCGGACATGCGCGTCTCTCCCCCAGTACGCGCCGCGCCCCAGGGCACACGCGGCCTACCGATTACAACCGTGGGAGGGATCCCAAACAAGTCGGCAAGCGCGAATCACACGAGATTTCCTGACGGCAACACGACAGGCCGGAAATCCTTGCCCCTTTGGGGGAAGAAGTATTACGTACGGTTACCGAACAGCGCCGCAGGTGGAGGTGGTGAGGCCACCGCAACACTGTCGGTGACGGGTGCGGCCCCGCCGGCGAAGCGGTCGAGGTCGGTCTCGAGCCGGCCCGGGAACCAGTCGCCGGCCGCCCGGCGGGCCAGCCCGGCCACCGGGGGCGGGGTGTGACCGGCGATGACCACGAGGTTGCCGAAGCGGCGGCCGCGCAGCACGGACGCGTCGGCGATCAGGCAGGCCTCGGGCAGCGCGGCCCGGATCGTGGCGACCTGGGCCCGGGCGTGCCGCAGCGGGGGACCGTCGGTGATGTTGACGACCAGGTGACCGCCCGGGTCGAGTACCCGGGCCAGCTCGCGGGCGAACTCGACCGAGGTGAGGTGGGCCGGGGTGCGGGCGCCGGCGAAGACATCCAGCACGATCAGGTCGTACCCGGCGTCGCGCATGCCCTCGACCGCAGCTCGCGCGTCCCCCACCCGTACGCGGATGTTGGCCTTGGCCGGAAGCGGCAGGGCCCGCCGCACGAACTCGACCAGCGGGCCGTCGATCTCGACCACGCGCTGGGCCGAACCGGGCCGGGTGGTGGCGAGGTAGCGGGGGATGGTCAGCGCGCCGCCGCCCAGGTGCAGCGCGCGCAGGGGCTGCCCGGGCGGGGCCAGCAGGTCGATCGCGGCCGCCATCCGGCGTACGTACTCGAACTGCAGGTGGGTGGGGTCGGCCAGGTCGACGTGGGACTGCGGGGCGCCGTCGAGCAGCAGGGTGTACGCGGTGTCGCGGTCGGGGTCGGGCAGCAGTTCGGCCACCCCGGAGGCCACAGTCTCGACCTGTCGTTCCGATCTTTTACGCTGCGCCACGCTCCCAGTATCCCCGGCGGCGAGAAGTGTCCCCGGTGGCGAGATGTGTCCCGGCGGCGAGAAGTGTCCCCGGGTGCGATCGGGGAGCATCGCCGCCGATCCGCGACGGAGGCGCGCGTCCCGGCCGAGGTCCTACGGTGTGACCGCGTCTGACCTTTTGCCCGCCGACCCGCTGCTGCACCTGCTGCGCCGGGCGACCTTCGGGCCCTCGCCGGCCTCGGTGGCCGAGATCCGGCGGCTGGGCGCGACCGCCTGGCTCGACCGCCAGCTCAGGCCCGCCTCGATCCCCGACCCGGTCGGCGACGACCTGATGCGCCGGTTCCCGTTCGCCCGGCTCTCAATCTCCGGTCTGCGGCAGCAGGTGGCTGCCGGCCGGCTGAAGAAGTACGACTGGCGGCCGATGTGGCAGCTCAGCCAGGCCGCGATGGCCCGGGCCGTCTGGAGCGAGCGGCAGCTGTTCGAGGTGATGGCCGACTTCTGGTCGAACCACCTCAACGTCACCTGCCCGACCGGCGACGTCTGGCCGACCCGCACCGACTACGACCACAACGTGATCCGGCGGCACGCCCTGGGCCGCTTCGCCGACCTGCTCAAGGCCTCGGCGAAGCACCCGGCGATGCTGACCTACCTGGACAACCGCTGGTCGACCAAGGCCGCGCCCAACGAGAACTACGGCCGTGAGCTGCTTGAACTGCACACGGTCGGCCTCACCTACACCGAGGCCGACGTGCGGAACGCCGCTCGCCTGCTGACCGGGATGACGGTCAGCAACGAGACCAACTTCTACGTGTACGACGCCCGGAAGCACTCGGTGGGCGCCGTGCGGGTGCTCGGCTTCCGCCACGCCAACGCGACCGCCGCCGGTGGCGAGAAGGCCGCCCTCGCGCTGCTCGACTACCTGGCCCTGCACACCGCGACCGCGCGCCGCGTCGTGACCAAGCTCTGCGTCCGGTTCGTCGCCGACCAGCCGCCCGCGAGCCTGGTCACCCGGCTGGTCAAGGTCTATCTGGACAACCGGTCGGCGATCGTGCCGGTGCTGCGGGCCCTGTTCACCTCGCCCGAGTTCGCGGCGTCGATCGGGGCCAAGACGCGGACGCCGTTCGAGGACGTCGTGGCGACCGTGCGCACCCTGAACCTGCGGCCCGAGCCGAGCGGCACGAAGGCGATCGAGAGCCTCTATTCGATGTGCCGCAACGCCGGGCAGGCGCCGCTGGGCTGGGCTCCGCCCAACGGCTATCCGGACGTGGCGAGCGCCTGGGCGTCGTCGTCCGGGCTGCTGGTGCGGTGGAACCTGCATCTGAGCCTGGCCGCGGGCTGGTGGCCGACCTCTCTCGTCCGGCCGGAATCGCCGTTGCGGGAGTTCGTGGGCGGCCCGCTGCCGGCCACGCACGGCGCGCTGATCGACGCGGTGTCGATCCGGCTGATCGGCGGCACCCTGCCGCGCTCGTCGGTGGAGGCGCTGGCCCGGTTCTTCGACAAGACGGCGGCGTCGCCGCTGAGGGCCTCCGACCCGGCCGTCGGCTGGAAGTTTCCCTACCTGATGGCGATGCTCTTGAACTCGCCCTCGTTTGCGCTGAGGTGACGATGCTGAACTGCGAATGCAAGCGACGGACGCTGGTCGGCGGCGCACTGGCTGGGCTGACCGGCGCCATGCTCTCGACCAAGCTCGCCTTCGCCGCCGGCAACAGCCCCCGCGGCGACGTCTTCGTGCTGCTCTCGCTGCGCGGCGGCTTCGATGGGCTGTCCGCCGTGGTGCCGGCCGGTGACCCCGCGTACTACCGGGCCCGGCCCGGCATCGCCGTGCCCCGGTCGAAGCTGATCGGCGGCGACCGGTTCTGGGGGCTGCATCCCGCGCTCGCCCCGCTGCTGCCGTTCTGGAAGTCGGGCCGGCTCGGCGCCGTGCAGGCAGTCGGTCAGCCGGCGCCCAATCGCTCGCACTTCGCGGCGATGGAGGAGCTGGAGCGGGCTGCGCCCGGCACGTCGACGCGTACGGGCTGGCTCGACCGGATGGCCGGCGGGCTGGGCGTCACCGACCCGTTCGGCGCGGTCTCGGTCGGCTCGGCGCGCCCGGCCCGGGTGCTGGACGGCCCGGCCCCGAACGTCGGTCTGAGCTCGGTGGACGCGTTCGTGCTGAACGGCGAGGCCGACACCAAGCCGATTGCGGCCACGATGGCGGCGCTGTGGGCGGACGCGCCGGCGGCCCTGGGCGGCGCCGCGACGCAACTGCTCGCCGCGCTCGGCACGGCCCGGACCGTGCAGGCGAACGGCTACACGCCGGCCCACGGCGCGTCCTACCCGGACACCGAGCTGGGCCGGGCGCTGCGCGATGTGGCCCGGTTGATCAAGGCTGAGGTCGGGCTGACCACGGCCACGGTCGACGTCGGCGACTGGGACATGCACGAGAACTTGAACCGCCGGATGCCTGGGCAGCTGGCCGACCTCGCGGCGGCACTGGCCGCGTTCGCCACCGACCTCGGGCCGGACGGCCTGAACCGGGTCACCCTGGTCACGATCAGCGAGTTCGGGCGCCGGGTGGCCGAGAACGGCTCGGCCGGGCTCGATCACGGCTACGGCAACGCGATGTTCCTGCTCGGCGGGCACGTCAATGGCGGGAAGGTGCACGGCCGCTGGCCGGGGCTGGCGCCGGTCAAGCTGGTTGGCGGCGACCTCGCGGTCACCACGGACTACCGCTCGGTGATCGCCGATGCCTTGCGTACGCGATGCGGGATGACCGACACGGCGGCGGTCTTCCCGGGCGTCCGACCGGCCTCGTTGGGGCTATTTCGGTAAAAACGTCACATTTGACGGCGGTTATCGCTCGACACTGATCGGGTGTCTACGAGCAACGTATTGGCGCACATCATCGGCGACCAGAAGCGACCACCTGTTCCCCCGGCCGCAGGCGAAATGCCCGCGATCCTGGCCGCGGCTCAGGAGGAGGCCGGCCCGCCGCTGAAGATCCGGCGGTTCCCGTCCGAGGACGGCCCGGCCTTCTGGCGGTGGGACTGCGCGAACTGCGGTGAGTACGGCGGCGGCCGGCACCACTCCGACGCGATCAACCGGGCCACCCGGCACTGTGCCGAGCACCCGGAGCACCGTTCCTCGCTCCTGCCGCCGATGCTGTGCAAGCAGCGCGACGCCTATATGCCGCTGCACCCGATGCTGTTCGCGGTCGACGACGACCCGCCGCCCCCGCCCCTCGCGAGCTGAGCGGCGGGTCGTCCTCCGCGCTTACTGCTGCTGCGTGTCGCCGGTGCCGGTGCGCTGCTGAGCGGCGTCCTGCGCCTTGTCGACCTGCGAGTCGTACTTGTCGCCGGTGCGCTGGTCGACCTGGTCGCCCGCCTTCTCGATGCCCTGGTCGACCTGCTCGTCGTGCTTGTCGGCGAAGTCCTTGGCCTTGTCCATGAAACCCATCTCATGCTCCTTCGCTGTCCAGGGGTACGAGGTAGGGGTGCCCGGTCGAGGCCGTCGGAAACGTCAGCGGTGCGTGGTGTCCCCCTGGCCGGTGCGCTTCTGCGCCTCGTCGACCGCCTTGTCGATGTGCGCGGTGTGCTTGTGTCCGGTGCGCTTGTCGACCTCGTCGCCGATCTTGTCGAGCGCCTGGTCGACCTTGTCGTCGTGCTTGTCCAGGAAGTCCTTGGCCTTGTCGAACAAGCTCATCGGTGTGCCTTTCGCTGGGTTCGTCCTCGTCGGCTGAGAATCGCGGCGACCGCGTGGACGCGCGGATCCTTCGCTATCTCCTCGAGACCGGCGGTCAACGGCATCCGCCAGTTCGGGTACTCGTTCATAGTGCCGGGAAGGTTGGGCTGCGCGAGCTCCCCCAACACGTCATACAGCGAGGCTGTCACGAAACGGCACGGCGTACGGGCGAGAAACTCGTGCATGGCCAGGATGACTTCCTCGTCCGTGCTGTCCGGGCTGATCAGCCCCTCGGCACGCAGCGCGGTCAGCAACTGGTCGCGGTCGCGCTCGGCGTTGCGCTGCTCCTGTTCGACCGGCCCGGCCAGCTGACCCAGCTCGGCCCGCACCCGCACCTGCTCGCCGGTGAGGAAGCCTTGCGCCGTAGGCAGGTCGTGCGTCGAGATCGAGGCCAGCGCGTTCCGCTTGTACTGCGCCGGCGGATAGAAGACGTCGTCCGGGTCGTCCCAGTCGCGGGTGAACCAGAGCACCGCCGAGCCCAGCATGTTGCGCTGTTCCAGCCCTTCGGTCATCTCGGGCAGCACGGTGCCCAGGTCTTCGCCGATCACAACGGCCCCGGCTCGCTGTGCCTCGAGGGCCAGGATGCCGAGCATCGCCTCGGGGTCGTAGTGCACGTACGTACCCTCGGCCGGTCCCATGCCCGGCGGCACCCACCACAGCCGCCACAGCCCGGCCACGTGGTCGACGCGCAGGCCGCCGGCGTGCCGGAAGATCCGCTGGAGCATGTCGCGGTAGGCCGCGTACCCCGTCTCGATCAGCCTGTCCGGCCGCCAGGCGGCCAGCCCCCAGTCCTGGCCGAGCTGGTTGAACGCGTCCGGTGGAGCGCCCGCGTGGACACCGGCGGCCAGCACGTCCTGCAGCAGCCAGCCGTCGGCGCCGGCCGGGTCGATGCCCACCGCCAGGTCGTGCACCACGCCGACCGGCATCCCGCTCGCCCGGGCGGCGTCGTTCGCCTCCTCCAGCTGGGCGTTCATCAACCGCTGGAGCCAGGCGTGGAAGGCGACGCGGTCGCTGGAGAACGCGCGGACGGCGGGCGAGTCGGGCCGGCGCAGCTCCGCCGGCCACTCCTGCCAGTTGGCGCCGTGCCGCTCGGCCAGCGCGCAGAACCGGGCGTAGTCGGTGAGGCCGGGGTCGCTTTCGAGGTCGACCTCGCCCGCGAGCGGCCACAGCAACTCGAGCGCGGCCCGCTTGGCCTGCCACACCGCGGAGTAGTCGATCAGCCCGTCGGCCGTCGGCGCCGGCTTGAGAGCGTCCACCATCGCGCGCAGCGGCGGATCGGCCCGGCGGTACTCGTCGGTGTCGGCGATCCGCAGATAGAGCGGGTTGGCGAACCGGCGGCTGGACGGCGAGTAGGGCGAAGCCGGCACCGGCAGTGTCGGTGTGATCGCGTGCAGGGGGTTGAGCAGCACCAGGCCCGGGCCACCCGAGTTGCCGAGAAACTCGCGCAGGTCGCCGAGATCGCCCATGCCCCACGAGCGCTGTGAGTGCAGCGCGTACAGCTGAAGCATCCAGCCCCAGGTCTGCGGCGGCTCGGGCAGCTCACCGGGCACCACGACGAGGGTTACCCGCTGGTCGTCGAGGTGCAGCGTGTGCCAGCCGAGCGGCAGGTCGCCGGGCACCTCGTCGCCCTCGCGCTCGGTGCCGTCCTCGAGAACGATCCTGGCCGGTCCCGGCAGTTCCCGTGACTCCCCGGAACGCACCACCACCGTGCCCGGCATCCGGCCCAGCCGCTCGCGTTCGCGAACCGCCGCGAGCCCGTCGGCGACGGCTTCCGGAGTGGTCGCGTCGACCCCGAGCAGGCCCAGGACCCCCACCACCGACTCCTCGGCGACGTCCCTGCGCTCGCGATGCCAGTCCTCGTACCAGGTGGCCACCCCGTGTGCCGTCGCCAGTGCCGCCAGGTCGGCGTCCATCCGTTCCCCTCTCGTCGGTGCCGCTGCTCATACCCTGCCTGATAAGGGGTAGTCGTGGGAGAACCTGTTGCGAGAGTCGGTCAGGATGGAATGCATGTCTTCCGTAAGCAAGGTGTGGTCCCGGATCGCCGCCGTGGTGACCGGAGCGGTGCTCACGCTGGTCGTGCCGGCGCATGCCTGGGCCGCGAGCAACGGTCTCGACACTGTGGTGGTCGAGGCGGCGCGGTCCCGGCGGCGTGGCGGTTTCGGGGTCTTCGGGCTGTTCGGCGCCCTGTGCTGCCTGTTCGTGGTGGCCGCGATCGTGCTGACGTTCGTTTTGGTGTCCCGCAACCGCAAGAAGCCGAGGGACCCCCGAGACCCCCGATAGCGCTCGTTCGGCCGAAGCCCGGCGATCATGGCCGGGCGCGACCTAGCGTTGAAGCATGCGGATCCGCGCCAACAACGTCCGGGCGGTCGCGCTGGCCGGTGGCGTGGGCGTGACGCTCTGCGTCCCGCTCGCCATCTCGGTGGCCGCCGCCGGCAACAACACCGTGATGATCAGCCGGGGCCGCCCCGCCGTCGCGTCGTCGGCCACCGGCGGCGAGGTCGCCGCCCGCGCCAACGACGCCAGCACGGTCACCCGGTGGGTCAGCGTTGCCGGGCCCGGCACCCAGTGGGTGCGGATCGACCTCGGCGGGGTCAAGCGCATCGATCGGGTCCGCCTGCAGTGGTCGGGCACCTACGCCCGGACGTACCGGGTGCAGGCCTCGGTCGACGGCTCGAACTGGGTCAGCCTGTACGCGACCAGCGCCGGCAACGGCGGCGCGGACGACCTCAAGCAGCTGGGCGGCACAGGCCGCTACCTGCGGGTGCTGGCCACCCAGCGGGCCCGGACGACGGGTGGTTACGCGCTGGCCGACGTGCGGGCGTTCGGCCCGGCGTCGCAGGCGCTGCCGGCCGCCGTGCCCGCCACCGGCTCGCTGGCCTCCGGCTTGGAGGACCGCGGCAAGAAGGAGCGCGCGCTGGCGCTGATCTCCAGTGCCGAGAACTCGACGCTGGGCTGGCGGGGCCAGTTCGGCTACATCGAGGACATCGGGGACGGCCGCGGGTACACCGGCGGCATCGTCGGTTTCACCTCGGGCACGGCCGACATGCTGGCCGTCGTCACCGCGTACGCGAAACGCAAGCCCGGCAATGTGCTGCAGAAGTACCTGCCGGCGCTGCGCGCGGTGAACGGTTCCGACTCGCATGCCGGGCTCGACCCGGGCTTCCCGGCGGCCTGGCGCGCGGCGGCCACGGACCCGGTCTTCCAGAAGGTGCAGGAGGACGCGCGGGACGAGTACTACTTCAACCCGTCCATGCGGATCGCGCGCGACGACGGCCTGCGGGCGCTGGGTCAGTTCGCCTACTTCGACGCGGCGGTGATGCACGGCGTCTCGGGGCTCCGGACCATACGAACGGCGGCCCTGCGTACGGCGAAGACCCCGGCCCAGGGCGGGGACGAGCTCGCGTACCTGAACGCCTTCCTCAACGCCCGGGTGGCCGAGATGCGCACCGAGACGGCCCACAACGACGTCAGCCGGGTCGAGACCGCCCAGCGCCTCTTCCTGCGCCGCAGCAACCTCGACTTGACCACGCCACTGACCTGGCAGGTCTACGGAGACTCGTACCGGCTGGCGGGCTGACCGGGTGCGTCACACCTTCGCGAAGAGGTTGGGCAGCGCGGAGGGCTCCCAGCCCGGCAGCGCGGTGTGCGCCTCCTTGACCTTGTAGGTCACGCCCTTGTAGGTCACCAGGTCGCCGGCCTTGTAGTCGGTGTACGCCTTCCAGGCCGCCGCGGGCTTCTTCGTGGGCGGCTTGCCGGCGGGTGGCTTGCTCGTGGGCGGCGCGGTGGTGGACGGCGCCGTAGTGGGCGGCGCGGTGGTGGGCGGCGCGGTCGTGGGCTCGCTCGAGGGCGGCGCGGGCTCTGACGGCGCCGGCGTCGTGGGCAGTGGCATCGGCTTGCGGCCCGCGGTGACCTTGACGAAGTCGACGACCATGCGCGCCGGGCGGCGGCCGTCGGTGGCCAGGTTGAGCACCAGCGCGATGGGCAGGCCGGGCTCCGCGGGCGTCAGCTTGAGAGCGGCCTTCCCGTCGACCGACCACACCACCGCGGTGGGGGACCAGTCGATCGCGTACGTGTGGAACTCGCGGCCCGAGGTCGGGTCGGCGTCCTCGTCGAGCGTCTCGACGTCGCCGCGCAGCACCCGTCCGTACTTGTCCACGACGCCGAACGCCCGCCACGGCCCGCCCGCGCGGCGCACCTTGATCCGGGCCTCGGCGTGCCCGTACGGCTCGGCGAACGCCTTGCGCGTGCTGGCCAGCCGGTCGACCACCAGGCGGCCCTGGCCGTCCTGGACGCCGTTGCGGGCGTCGCCGTCGAGCAGCCACTTGGACGGGTCGAGTCCCGTCCCGCGCCCGGCGCCGAAGTCGTCGTCGAAGACCGGCCGGTGTTCCGACGCGACGGCGACGTCACCCTGCCCGGTGACGGCGATGGCGCCCACCAGGCCGGCGCTCGCCACCGCGAGCGCGAGCAGCGCGCGCGGACGGATCAGCCAACCCGAGGTTCCCGAACGGTGACGTGCTTCCACAGGTGGAGACCTTCATCGAAAGTGAGACCATCTCGCAAGATCGGCGAACAGACTTAAGGCTGACTTAAGGAAGTTCGGCTGGAGACTCGGACCGTGGTCCCGTCGCCGCCCGTGACGATGTCGAAGGTGTCGGTCAGTTCCTCGGCCAGCCATAGCCCCCAGCCGCCCGGGGTGTTGACCGCCGGCCGCACAACCGGCTCGGCGCGCTCGGCCGGAAGCCCGCGGCCGGAATCGCTCACCTCGCACACCACGCCGCCGTCCTCGGCCCACACGGCGACCCGGCCCGTCCCGCCGCCGTGCCGCACGGCGTTGGTCAGCAACTCGTTGACCGCGACCACGAAGTCGTCGAGGCGGTCACCGGTCAGGCCGCCGGCCGCGGCGCAGGACGCGACCGAGTGCCGCAACGCCGTGATGGCGTTCCGGTCGAAGGCCTCGGAGAGCAGAATCCTGGTGCCGATGACACCGACGGTAGGCCACGCCTGATCTTCCCGCAGGGCGGGCCACCGGTGGATCCGGTCGTGTGGGATGGTCGCCCCATGGCGGACGCACGCGACAGCGGTCTCCAGGCGCCGCTGTGGCGGGCGATCGCGATCTACCGGCTGGCCGCCCTCGCCTACGCCGCTTTCCTGGTCGTGAGCAATGTCAGCGCCTACGCGCGGCCGGTGCTGGCCTGGCCCGTGCTGGCCGCGATGGCCGCCTGGACGGTCCTCACCACCTATGCGTACGCCGATCCGGCCCGCCGCCGGTTCCCCCTTCTGGTGACCGACCAGCTGATCACCATCGGCGCGCTGACCGCCAGCGTCTGGGTCGTCGGCCGTTCCGGCCTCGAGTCGGGCCTGCCCACCCTGGCCGTCGCCTGGCACGTCGCGCCGGTGATCTGCTGGGCCGTGGCCGGCGGGCGGCGCGGCGGCATCGCGGCCGCCCTGGCCATGGGGGCCACCGATCTGGCCGTCCGGGCCCACTACGACCAGGCCGCGTTCACCGGCGCCGTGCTCATGCTGCTGGCCGCGATCGCGGTGGGCAACCTGGTGCGGATCGCCGAGGTCGCGCAGCAGCGGCTCGAGCGCGCGATCGAGCTCGAGGCGACCACCCGCGAACGGGAGCGGCTCGCCCGCGACATCCACGACTCCGTGCTCCAGGTGCTGGCGCTGGTCAAGCGGCGCGGGGCGGGGCTGGACGGCGAGGCCGGCGAGCTGGCCCGGCTGGCCGGCGAGCAGGAGGCGGCGCTGCGCACCCTGGTGGCCGGGCGGCGGGCGAGCGGTCCGGGCGGCGACGACCTCGACCTGATGGCGCTGCTGCAGCCGTACGCGTCCCCGGCCGTCACCGTCTCGGGCCCGGCCGGCGCCGTGCGCCTTCCGGCCCGTACGGCCCGGGAACTGACCGCCGCGGTCGCGGCCGCTCTCGACAACGTGACCCGGCACTGCGAGCCCGGCACCAAGGTCTACCTGTTCGTCGAGGACGAACCGGCCGAGGTCGTAGTGACCGTCCGCGACGACGGCTGCGGCATCGAACCCGACCGGCTGGCCCAGGCCCAGGCGCAGGGCCGGCTGGGGGTCGTGCAGTCGATCCGCGGGCGGGTGGCCGACCTCGGCGGCCGGGTGCAGATCATCTCGGCGCCGGGCGAGGGCACCGAGGTCGAGATGACCGTGCCGCGAGCACCGATATCGTGACTGCCATGAGCGCGATCCGGGTGATGGTGGTCGACGACCACCCGATGTGGCGCGAAGGCGTCAGCCGCGACCTGACGGCGGCCGGCTACGACGTGGTCGCCACCAGTGGTGAGGGTCGGCAGGCGGTTCGCATCGCGGCTGCAGCCCGTCCCGACGTCGTGATCCTCGACCTGCAGCTGCCGGACATCTCCGGCGTCGAGGTGATCAACGGCTTGCTGACCGAGGTCCCCGGCGTACGGATTCTCATGCTCTCGGCCAGCGGCGAACAGCAGGACGTGCTGGACGCGATGAAGGCCGGAGCGACCGGCTACCTGCTCAAGTCGGCCGGGCCGGCCGAGTTCCTCGACGCGGTGAGCCGCACGGCCGCCGGCGACACGGTCTTCACGCCCGGCCTGGCCGGGCTGGTGCTGGGCGAGTTCCGCCGGCTCGCGGTCACCGAGCCGGCCGGCCCGCGGGTGGACGCGCCGAAGCTCACCGAGCGCGAGACCGAGGTGCTGCGCCTGGTGGCGAAGGGCCTGTCGTACCGGCAGATCGCCGAACGACTCGTGCTCAGCCACCGCACGGTGCAGAACCACGTCCAGAACACGCTCGGCAAGCTCCAGCTCCACAACCGCGTAGAACTGACCAGATACGCCATTGAGCAGGGGCTCGACTAGCCCCCTACTCGTACCTGGGGGCGTTGGTCTCGTGGATGGCCAGCTCCTCGGCGCTGGCGCCGCCGCCGGCCGCACCGGCGTCGTAGGCCACGCTGTCGGCCTCGTTGTCGAAGCCGTAGCCCTCGTCGGGCGCGACCAGACGGCCCACCGTCTCGGGGTTGTCGTCGTCGAGCTGGCCGTCGTCGTAGAGCGAGATCTGCGACTTCGGATCGGAGGTCGGGCTCTGGCCCCACACGTCGGCGTCGAAGTTGCGCTGCTCGGAGCTGTCGACGGTCTCGTCGATCGGGTCGCGGCGCGCCGGGATGGCGTCTTCCGCGCCGAAGTCGGGCTCCTCCTGGCGGAGCCGACGGTCGAGGGACTCGCCCTCGCGCTGTTCCTCGGCGGTGTCGCCGAAGCGGTTGGAACCGCCGGGGCCGACACCCGCGAGCGCCGCCGGGTCGGGACCGTCCGCCCAACGGGGGCTTTCCACCTGGTCGTACGCGGTCGAATCGTCATCCGCGGTGTCGGGCAGACCGGAAGCCTCCGGGTCGGACACCTCGGCGGGATAGTCGTTGTCTCGCATTACCGCAATCTACCCGTGTGCGGGGCCAGTCATGCCCGCCGCGGCCCCGGTCTGTTCGCCGGACCGGTAGAGGCCGGTCTCCGCGCCGTCGGCGAACAGTAGCGCCCAGACCACCTTGCCGTCGTCGAGCGGCAGACTGCCCCACCGCTCCGACACCGAATCGATCAGCAGCATCCCCCGTCCCCCGTACGCGGTGGACGGCACCGGAGCCCCGGTGTAGGTCGGCGTGTGCGTCGAATGGTCGCGCACCGCCACGCTGATGCCCGCGCCGTGGGTGGCGACCAGAACGTTCATGGCCGTACGGGCGTGGACGACCACGTTGTTCACGAGTTCGGTGACGACGATGCACGCGGGCCCGGCCAGGTCGTGCCGGTCCCACCGGGCGCAGACCTCGGTGATCAGCTCGCGGGAGCGCCGGGCGGCGCCCACGACGGGATCGAGGGCCAGACTGTGCCGCCGATCGGGGTCGGGCCGCCCGAGCTCGGCCGTGGCGGCGCCGGTGTCCGGCCAGACCGGCCAGCCGGCGCCGGGCCAGGCGCTCGCCCCGCGCGGGTCGCACAGGGCGAGGTGCGCGGCGGGCCAGTCAGCGGTGTCGCGGCGCAGTTCGCGCAGCATGGCTACCGCCTCGGGGGCCGGGGTCGGGACCCCGCTGACATCGACCAACAGGGCTTCGGGCTGTTCGGCGAGCACGCCGAGCAGCGCGGACCGCACCGTGCGGGCGGTGGCGGGATCGAGCACCCCGGTCAGCCGGACCAGGGGGTAGTCCGACCCGTGGTCCACCGGCTGTCGCACCTCGCTCGCCATGATCGCTCCATTGTGCATAACGTGTCCCCATTTCGCATTTCCCGCGCGTCCGGTAAGCCGGGAACGCCCTGGCGTCTACGGCGGGCTCAACGCGCTAATCGGGACATAACCTCCGGACAGGCATGGTCAGCATGTACCCGGCCGGGGATGACTCATGCCGTGCGGCGGTGAAATTGCGCGGGTCCGCTTTCGGGAACTGTGCCGTTCCGGTAATGGGCGTCAGCGCGTGGTCGGCGCGGTGCGCAGCGGGGCCGGCTCGGGGCGGCGGGCCGGCGGCGGGGCGGGCGTGCAATGGTGCTGCGGCTCGGCGTACCGGGTCAGGGCGATGACCGACGCCAGGGTCACCACGAAACCGAGCCCGGCCAGCCATTCCTTGCCGGGCTCGATGCGGTCGCCGAGCAGCAGCAGGCCGACGATCGCGGCCGGAACAGCGCCGGCGGCGTCCATGGCGGCCACCGCGGCCGTGGTCGAGCCGCGTTGCATGGCCAGTCCCAGCAGCAACTGGCCGACCAGCGAGTGCACGACGAGCAGGTAGAGCAGCGGGTTGCCGAAGAAGCCGCCGGCCGAATGCTCGTTGGCCAGCGGGCGGGCCGCGATGGCGGCGGCGCTGAACCCCACGCCGGCCAGGGAGCCGAGCACGACCGAGCCGAGCGCGCCCTGGAGCCGTACGGCGAAGAAACCCAGACCCGCGATGACCAGCAGAGCCACCGCGAGCCCGGCGATCGCGGCCGCCCCCAGCGGCCGGGCATGGGCCGGCTGGGCCGATTTGACCAGGGCTGCGATGCCGACCATGAGCAGCCCCAGCAGCACTATCTCGGCGGTCGGCAGCGACCACTTGAGCAGCACGACGCCGAGCACGGCGGTTACGCCCAGCCCGGCGGCCACGCTGGCCTGCACGAGGAAGAGCGGCAACTCCTCGCGGGCGAGGAACGCGAGCACGAAGCCGAGAACCTGGCACCCAAGGCCGAGCAGGTAGGTCCGCTGCCCGGCGAGCCGCACGAGCAGCCCGGGGTCGAAGGTGTGGTGCACGGTGGTGCGCGCCGCAGCCGCTGACTGCAAGAGGTTCGCCACCCCGTACGCCAGAATCATGGCGGCGAGGAAGACCCAGCCCGAGGACACCACCTGACGCACGATAGACCAGGCTCGGCCGGGCATCAGCGGTTCGGGGGACACTCTCGGCGCGCGGTACGCAGAGGATTACGCAGTGCTACCGGTTTCGGGCTTTTTGTCCGATCAACGGGCCGGTGCGGCAACCGGCGTTCAGCGGCTGAGGGCGGTCAGCACCGTCTCGTGCAGCAGCCCGTTCGTGGCGATCACCGACGACTTGTCGACCGGCGGCCGGCCCGACAGGTCGGTGATGCTGCCGCCGGCCTCCTGCACGATCGGGATGAGGGCGGCCACGTCCCACAGCGACAGCTCGGGTTCGACCATCGCGTCGAGCGCGCCCTCGGCCAGCAGCATGTATCCGTAGAAATCCCCGTAGGCCCGGCTGCGCCACATCGCCAGGCTGAGGTCGACGATCTTGTGCAGGCGCCCGATCTGCTGCCACCCGTCGAGGCTGGCGTAGCTCAGGCTGGCGTCGGACAGCCGCCCGACCCCCGAGACCTGGATCCGGGTGGCGGCGTGCTGATGCTTTCCCGCGTACGCGCCATGGCCGCGCGCCCCCCACCACCGCCGGCCCAGAGCGGGCGCGCTGACCAGCCCCGCTACCGGAGTCTCACCCTCGAGCAGCGCGATCAGCGTGCCCCAGATCGGCACCCCGCGTACGAAGTTCTTGGTGCCGTCGATCGGGTCGATCACCCACCGCCGGCTGCCCGGCCCGGCCGCCGCGTGCGTCAGTCCGAACTCCTCACCCAGCACCCCGTCGCGCGGCCGGGCCCGGGCCAGGGTCGAGCGGATGGCCTGCTCGACCGCGGTGTCGGCGTCCGAGACGGGCGTCAGGTCGGGCTTGGACTCGACCTTGAGATCGAGCGCCCGGAACCGGCCCATCGAGATCGAGTCGGCGGTGTCGGCGAGCAGGTGGGCGAGCGAGAGGTCATCGGCATAACCGGCCATGCCCGCACGCTAGCCGAGGCCGGTGGGCTCGTCATCCGCGGGCGTGTCGCGTTGGTCGGTTTCGCCGGCTCGGGAGGCCAGCAGCCGCCGGTAGGACGCCAGGCGCCGGGCGTCAGCTTTGCCCTCCGCGACCCATGCGTCCAGGTGGCAGTCGATGTCGTTCGCCGTGTGGCCGCAGTTGGGTGGATCTTCCAACGTGCCCTCGACCAGGTCGGGGAAGCCGTGCAGCAGGCTCTCGGCGCTCACGTGGGCCAGGCCGAAGCTTCTGATGCCGGGTGTGTCGATGATCCAGCCCGGGTCGGTGCGCGACCGCCCCACCGGCGGCAGCCGCAACGCGACGGCACTGGTCGACGTGTGCCGGCCCTTGCCGATCGCGCTGACCACCCCGACCGCCCGCAGCGCCTCGGGCACCAGCCGGTTGACCAGCGTGGATTTGCCCACGCCGGAGTGCCCGACCATGACCGAGATGTTGCCGGCCAGCCGCTTCCGCAGCTCGCTGAGGTCGCTGTCCGGGCGGACCAGCACGTACGGCAGGTCGAGCTCGGCGTAGTAGTCGAGCACCGCCTCCGGCCCGGCCAGGTCGGCCTTGGTCAGGCACAGCAGCGGCTCGATGCCGGCGTCGTACGCGGCGACCAGGCAGCGGTCGATGAATCCGGTGCGCGGGGGCGGATCGAACAACGCGCTCACGATCACCAGCTGGTCGGCGTTGGCCACCACGACCCGCTCGAGGCGGCCCTCGGGCGTCGTGTCGTCGTCGTCGGCCGTGCGGCGCAACACCGACGTGCGTTCGCTGATCCGCACGATGCGGGCCAGCGCTCCCGCCGCGCCGGTGACGTCGCCGACCAGCGCCACGCGGTCGCCCACCACGACCGACTTGCGGCCGAGCTCGCGGGCCCGCATGGCGGTGATGATCGGGCTGTCGGGCGGGGCGTCCTCGCGTACGCAGCCGTACCGCCCCCGGTCGACCGTGATCACCAGGGCGTCGACGGCGTCGTCGTGCCTGGGGCGGGTGCGGGTGCGCGGGCGCGACGAACGACCGGGCCGCACCCGGACGTCGTCCTCGTCGTACTCCCGCTTGCGTGCCGGCAGATCTAGCTCCTCGCCACGAGTTCCGCCCAGAGTTCGGGGAACTCGGGCAACGTCTTCGACGTACACGCTACGTCGGTGAGGGAGATGCCCGGTACGGCGAGGCCGACAACCGCGGCCGCGTGAGCCATCCGGTGGTCGGCGTACGTCTCGAACTCGGCCCCGTGCAGCGGCCGCGGCACGATGCGCAGCCCGTCGGAGAATTCGGTGACCTCGGCGCCGACCTTGCCCAGCTCGGTGGCCAGGGCGGTGATGCGGTCGGTCTCGTGCCCGCGGATGTGCTCGACCCGGCGCAGCTCGGACGGGCCGTCGGCCAGCGCGGCCAGGGCGGCGACGACCGGGGTGAGCTCGCTGACCTCGGACAGGTCGGCCGTGACGCCGTGCAGCCGGCCCGTGCCGCGCACGGTGAGCCCGTCGGCCGATCGGGTGACCTCGGCGCCGAGCGCGGTGAGCAGCTCGGTCAGCCGGCCCACGGGCTGCCAGCTCTCGGCCGGCCAGCCGCTGAGCGTGACGGCGCCGCCGGTGACCATGGCGGCGGCGAAGAACGGCGCGGCGCCGGAGAGGTCGGGCTCGATCACCCACGTACGGCCGGAGGTCTCGCCCGGCTCGACCGCCCAGACGTCGGGCACGGACTCGTCGACCACCGCGCCCGCGGCGCGCAGCATGTGGGTGGTCATGCGCAGGTGGGGCGCGGACGGCACCGGCGGCCCCTCGTGACGCAGCACCAGGCCCTTGGTGAAGCGCGGCGCCGACAGCAGCAGCCCCGAGACGAACTGGCTGGACGCGGACGCGTCGATGACCGCCTCGCCCCCCTCGACCAGGCCGGCGCCGTGCACGGTCAGCGGCAGCCCGCCGATCGCGGACGCGTCGATCGACACACCCAGCGAGCGCAGCGCCTCGACGATCGGGCGCAGCGGCCGGTTGCGCGCGTGCGGGTCGCCGTCGAACTCGACCGGGCCGTCGGCCAGCGCCGCCGCCGGGGGCAGGAACCGCATGATCGTGCCGGCCAGGCCCACGTCGACCCGGGCCGGACCGCGCAGCGGCCCCGGCTCGACCAGCCAGCGCTCGTCGTCGCCCGTGTCGAGCCGCACGCCGAGCGCGCGCAGACCGGCCGCCATCAGCTCGGTGTCGCGGGCGCGCAAGGGCCGCTCGATCACCGACGGGCCGGACGCCAGCGCGGCCAGCACCAGGGCGCGGGCCGTCATCGACTTGGAGCCCGGCAGCCGGACGCTCGCGCTGACCGGGCCGGACGCGGGCGGGGCCGGCCAGGGGCGGGGTTGTGCAGTCACGTGGGCCATTGTGCCGGGGCCGACCGGCAATCTCGCGGAGCGTTCCCGCACCCCGGGACGCGTGTACCGTTCGGGGACATGTGCGGGCGGTACGCGACGACCAGGACCGAGGCCGATCTCGAAGACCTGTTCGAGGCGGTGAGCGTGCTCGAACAGCTGGGCCCGAGCTGGAACGTGGCGCCCACCGACCCGGTGCCGGTGGTGCGGGAATCCCGGAGCCGCGAGGCCCGGGTGCTCGACTCCGCCCGCTGGGGCCTGGTGCCGCCCTGGGCCAAAGACCTGCGCGCCGGCGCTCGCATGATCAACGCCCGCTCCGAGACGGTGGCCACGTCGCCCGCCTTCGCTCCGTCGTTCGCCCGTCGCCGCTGTCTGGTGCCGGCCGACGGCTGGTTCGAATGGGTCCGCGACGGCAAGCAGCGTCAGGCGTACTACATGACACCGGCCGACGGGTCACCGCTGGCGTTCGCCGGCCTCTGGTCGTCGTGGGGGCCCGACAGCGTGCTGACCTGCAGCGTGCTGACGACGGCGGCGCTCGGTGGCCTGGCCCGGGTGCACGACCGCATGCCGCTGATCCTGCCCCGTGACCGCTGGCCCGAGTGGCTGGCCGGTGGCGGCGATCCGGACGGCCTGCTGCGGCCGCTCACGCCGGCCGAGCTGGACGCCATCGAGGTGCGGCCGGTTCGCCCCGACGTCGGCAACGTCCGCAACAACGGCCCGCACCTGCTCGAGCCGCCCCCGCCGCCCGGCCCGGCGCCGGCCTCCGCAACCCTTTTCTGACCGTCCGGGCCCAGCCTTCCGGACGCCTGCCGACCGGGGCAGCGGGGCGATGAGCGCTCTGCTAGTTTCCACGCGCCTGCTGTGGGCGCGCCGGGTGATTGTGGACCGGACGAGGGCGCCGGCTCCGGCGGTTCGTGGCTTGCGGCTGGGGTGCCCGGGAGCGGCGGGCGTTTGCTGTCAATTGGCTGAGTGACGCATGATCAACATTTGCGTTTGCCCACAGTTGTCCGCATTTCTCATTGGCAACTTTGTTTCAAGATAGATAAGCCCCTTGTTCTGATCTCCTACCCTGCGATACAAAACTGCGCCGGAGTGGTGCTGGTTCGTACGGTGCGAGCCGGTCGGCCACATGCAGTACCGGTCCCACGGGGGAGGTGGGCTGATGACACGGGCTCGTATGCCGCGTCCACATGAGGTAGCCATCGCGCGACGTGATCCACGGTTGCTCGAGGCCATCGAGGAGCGGCGCACGGACGAGGCTTGGCGGACCCGCGGCGCATGCCGCACGGTCGATCCGGAGACGTTCTTCCCGGCGCCGAACGAACCGTCCGAAAGTGCTGTCTCGCTCTGCGGCACCTGCACGGTGCAAGGGCCGTGCCTGGCCTGGGCGTTGCAGGTGGGCGACTGCCACGGCGTCTGGGGCGGCACGACGCCGCGCGAACGCCGGGCGATGCTCGTGGCCTGGCGCGAACGCGTCGGCCCGGGCGGCGAGACGATCGACGACGACACCGACGAGGAAGACCGCCGGTTGCTCAGTCTCACGCCGGTCAGCCGCTGATCGGTCGACCGTCCTCCGCAGCGTCGCGGAGCGCATCGGTCGAGCTGATGAATCCGGCGTAGGCGGTCGTTGCCGGGCGCACACGCCGATCTTCTCTGTGCGCGCTCGGCACAGCTGCGAAATGCGCCGGGTGGCCGCGCGGGCTGGTTTCATGACCGTGTGGAAGAGCTTGAGATGGACACCCCGCGCGGGCCGGCCCGGGTCCGGATGACCCGGCCCTCGGGTGCGGTGGCGAGCGTCCTCGTGCTGGGGCACGGCGCCGGCGGCGGAGTCGACGCGCCCGACCTGACGGCTGTGCACGACGCGGCGGTGGCGAGCGGCGTCCAGGTGGTGCTGGTCACCCAGCCCTATCGGGTGGCCGGGCGGCGGGCGCCGGCGCCGGCGGGGCATCTCGATGAGGCCTGGATCGCCGTGGTGCGGGCTCTCGGCGTACGCGACGAGCCGTTGATCGTGGGTGGGCGGTCGAGCGGCGCGCGGGTGGCCTGCCGGACAGCATCCGGACTCGGGGCCGCCGGCGTTCTCGCGCTGGCCTTTCCGTTGCACCCGCCGGGCAAGCCCGAGCGCAGCCGCGCGAGCGAGTTGCCTTCGGACGTGCCCACGCTCGTGCTGAACGGGGACCGGGATGCCTTCGGGGTGCCCGTCAGTGCCGGGTCCGTCGAGGTGCTGGTGCGGCCGGGAGCCACCCATGACCTGCGAAAAGACGTCAAGGGCACCGCGGAACTGGCAGTGGCCTGGATGCATGCGCACGGGTGGGCTCGCTGAAGGAATGCAAGTTGCGCCTCCGTGGTTGTAGCCCCCGGGAGCTGGAACGGTTGCAGCCCCGGAGCTGGAACGTCGGAAGGGGTTTGACAGGTGCGAGCCGGAACAGAGTTCCTGGAGCGCGGCGGCCGGGAGGTCGATCGGGTGCGGAACCTTTTGAGTTCCCCCGAGTGGCCCGCAGCCGAGCAGACCGTCACGCCATCGGTGAGTGTCAGCACACCGGCGGTTTTCCAGGCCGCAGAAGGGGCACTACCCGTATCCTCGGCGGGGCGGTCGAGGGGAGAGCTCAGGGTGGCCCAGACAGAACGGACCGAGGAGCGCCGAGCGCGCTTCGAGCGGGACGCGTTGCCTTTTGTGGACCAGCTGTACGCGGCTGGCCTGCGGATGACGCGTAACCCGGCCGACGCCGAGGACCTGGTGCAGGAGACGTACTTGAAGGCGTTCTCCGCTTTCCACCAGTTCGAGGAAGGCACCAACCTCAAGGCGTGGCTGTACCGCATTCTCACGAACACCTATATCAACTCGTATCGGCGCAAGCAGCGTCAGCCGGTGCAGGCTCCCACCGAGGAGATCACCGACTGGCAGCTCGCCGCGTCCGAGTCGCACACGTCCGCCGGCCTGCGGTCGGCCGAGACCGAGGCGCTCGACCGGCTGCCCGACAGTGACATCAAGGAAGCCCTGCAGGCCCTGCCCGAGGACTTCCGGCTGGCCGTCTACCTCGCTGATGTCGAGGGTTTCTCGTACAAGGAGATCGCCGACATCATGAGCACGCCGATCGGCACCGTCATGTCCCGTCTGCACCGCGGCCGGCGCAACCTGCGCAAGACCCTGGAGCAGTACGCCGTCGACCGGGGCATCACCCGGACCGCTTCGGAACCGCAGGAGGCGTGACGCGTCATGAGCGGGCTGAACGGTGAGGATCACGAGACCGACTGCGGCATCGTGATCAGCGAGGTCTACCTCTATCTCGACCTGGAGTGCAGTGAGGACCGCCGGTCGCTGATCCAGAAGCATCTGGACGACTGCGACGGGTGCCTGCGCGAGTACGGCATCGAGCACGAGGTGAAGGCGCTGGTGTCCCGCTGCTGCGGTGACGAGAAGGCGCCGCGCGAGCTGCGCGAGCGGCTGCGCGTCAAGCTCGACCAGCTCGAGGTGCAGGTCGAAACCCGGGAGTTCCTCCCGTAAGTCGGCACAACAAGAAGGGCCCCGCAGCGCGGGGCCCTTCTTGCGTGTCAGCTGTTGGGACGCTTGCCGTGGTTCGCGCTGCTCTTCTTGCGAGCCTTCTTCTTACGGGCCTTCTTCGCCATCGGTGACTCCTTGTTCGTGCTGTATTCCCGCGCCGATGGTAGTCGGCGCTTCCGCGCGCGCCGGACTCACCCGAGGGGAATCCGTGGTTTGATGACGGCGACCGACAGCGACGTCAAGGGAGGTTTCATCGATGGCCGACGAGATCCGGGCCGAGATGGTGGCCAACGTGTGGAAGGTCGTCGCCTCCACCGGCGATACCGTCGCCGAGGGGGACACCCTGGTGATCCTCGAGTCGATGAAGATGGAGATCCCGGTCGTCGCCGAGAACGAGGGCACGGTGGCCGAGCTGGCCGTGCACGAGGGCGACGTCGTCCAGGAGGGCGACCTGATCGCCATCATCCAGGCCTGACGGCTCAGCCGCGGCGCCAGCGCAGCAGCAGCCGGCTGCGCCCGCGCTGGCGCGGCACGGCAGCCGGAGTCCGCGTCATCGCCGTCGCGAGCTGACGCGTGGACTCATCGAGGCTCGGGGCGGCCAGCGCCAGTTCGGCGAACGACCGTGCCCCGGGCCGGGACGCCACCTCGGTGAGCCGGGTGGTGACCACCCCGGCCACGTCGGCCCGTGCCGAGGGGTCGACCCAGGCCGCCACGATCAGGGCGAACAGCGCCGCCTCGGTCACCCGGTCGAGGCCGCCGTCGGCCAGCTCCAGCAGCATTCGCCGCCGTTCCGAGTCGAGCCAGGCCTCCTCGGAGCGGTGGTGCAGCAGGCCCAGGCAGGCCCAGATCTCGGGTGCGGCCACGTCGGCCGGCGGGTGGGCCAGCAGCGCCATCAGCTCGGCCGGGGACACCAGGATCAGCGGGACGGCCGCGTCGTAGGCGGCCGGCGGGTGCGCCCACGAGAGTGCGGCGACATGGCGCAGGCGGCGGACCGACTCGGCCGAGGGCTCGTCGGGCACCGGCGCGGCGCCACGGGGCAGAGGCGCGGTTGCGGGGGCGCCGCTCAGCCAGGACATGTCGCGGCAGCAGTCGGCCAGGTCGGTGTGCTCGTGCGACTCGTCGGGGTGGTCGCGGATGTAGTCGGCCAGCCGGACCAGATGCATGAGGTCGCCGTCGGCCCGGTGGCGCAGCCGGTGCGCGGTGTGCACGGCGCAGTCGTACTCGGGGTCGCGTTCGAGGGCGCGGTCGACCCAGCTCAAGGCGTCCTCGAGGCGGTCGTTGTCGGCGAGGGTGCCGGCGATGTCGGCGTACACCGAGAGGTCGTCGGGGTCGTGCGCGACCGCGCGGCGCAGGGCCGCGAGCGCCTCGGGCAGCTTTCCGGAGCTGCGGTAGGCGTACCCGAGCCAGATCTCGCCGAGCTTGGACGGGCGGACCCGAGCGCCGCGGGAGGCCCAGTCGACGGCCAGCTCGTGCTCGCCGACGCGGCGGGCCAGCGCGGAGCCGGCGCCGAGCAGCATCGCGTGCTCGGGATGGGCGGCCAGCGCGTGCCGGACGACGGACAGGTAGGGGCGCAGGGTGGGCGGGGCGGGCTCGGCGACCCGGGTGCAGAGCCGCATGAGCACCTGGGCGAGCAGGCCGGGCTCGATGCGGACGCCGAGGGCGGGCTCGGCCACCCAGGGCACCCCGGCCCAGTCGGCGGCGGGGGCCTGGCCGCTGGCCGCGGCGAGCAGGGGCAGACCGTCCTCGGGGCGGCCGGCCGCGGCGAGCAGGTGGGCGCGGGCGGCCAGCTTGCCCGGCGACGTGTGCGGGCCGGCGCGGAACAGATCGAGACCGCCGCCGGGACGTGCGGCGAGACGGCCGAGAACCTCGTGCACTTCGGGCAGGGTGGGGGCGTGGGCGAGCGCGCCGGCCAGATGATCGGCGGCCTTTTCCGGCTCGTCTGTCGCCAGGGCCGATCTCGCCTGTTCGAGAGCGCGGTCGGCGGCGCGGCGTAATTCCACGATGCAAGACAGTAGGGGAAAGAAAGGTATATGTCAGCAGGGCGATCTGTTGCGCATTAGTGCTCGAAACGTTGACTCTGTAAGCTAAATCTTGCAAGACTGCGCAGCAATCGCGCGTGCAGATGCTCTCCAGGGGAGGAACCCGTGACACAGCGAGGCCAGGGGACGGCCGCGGACATCGCGGAACAACCGGGTGGATTCGCCCGGCTGCTCGACACCGAGCACACCGGCCTCATCGCCGAGGTGGCCGCCGAGGTGGCCCGCCGGCGGCCGCGCAACGTCGTCTTCGTGGCCCGGGGCACCTCCGACCACGCCGCGCTCTACGGGGCCTACCTGAGCGAGATCCGGCTGGGCCTGCCGGTGGCCAGCGCCTCGCCGAGCGCGATCACGCTCTTCGGGGCCCGTCCCGACTTCACCGGCTCGCTGGTCGTCGGAGTCAGCCAGAGCGGCGGCTCGCCCGACCTGACCGGCGTGCTGCAGGTGGCCCGCGAGACCGGCGGCCTGACCCTCGCGGTCACCAACAACCCGGAATCGCCGCTGGCCCGGGCGGCCGAGCTGTCGATCGACGTGGCGGCCGGTCATGAGCGGGCGGTCGCGGCCACCAAGACGTACACCGCGGAACTTCTCGCCCTTCTGCTGCTGGTCGAGGGCATCCGCGCCGGCGACGGCGCGCTGCCGGCCGAGGAGCGCGCCGCCCTCGACAAGCTGCCCCAGCTGGCCGAGGACGCGCTGGCCGACCGGACGGCCGACGATCTGGCCCAGCGCTACCGGTTCGCCTCCCGCATGGTCACGACCGGGCGGGGGTACGCCTATCCGACCGCCCGCGAGGCCGCGCTGAAGCTCATGGAGACGTCGTACCTGCCGGCGCTCGCATTCTCGGGCGCCGACCTGCTGCACGGCCCGCTGGCCATGACCGACCCCGACGTGCCGGTGCTGGCCGTCGTGGGCGACGGCCCGGGCGGGCAGTCGATGCGCGACGTGGTGACCCGGCTCGGCGAGCGGCGGGCCGACGTGGTGACGATCGGCGCGACCGACGTGCCGGGCGCCGCGGGCCGCCTCTCCGTGCCGGCGGTGACCGACGAGCGGTACAGCGCGCTGCTCGACATCCTGCCGTTGCAGAAGCTGGCGCTCTCCCTGGCGCTGGCCCGCGGCGAGGATCCGGACGCGCCGCGAGGGCTCAAGAAGGTCACGAGCACTCTCTGACGCCTTTCCCGCAGTGCGGCCCGGCCGCCTTCGCGGATCAGTAACACCGGCGTGGCACGCTTGGGCCGTGTCAACGTTGCGTGATCTGGCCGAGGAGCACACCGGTCTCAAGCCGGCCGACATCGACCACCTGCACCGGCTGGCCGGGGACTGGCAGCTGCTGTCCGACCTCTCCTTCGCCGACCTGCTGATGTGGGTGCCGGTGAAGCGGGAGGACGGGCAGCCGCGCGAGTACCTGTGCGTCGCCCAGGTGCGCCCGACGACCGCCCCGACGGCCTACCAGGACGACCAGGTCGGCAAGATCGCGGGCGGTCCGGAGGTGGCCCACCTCGACATCGCCTTCGCCCAGGAGCGGATCTGGCGCGAGGGCGACCCGGTCTGGTACGGCGACACCCCGGCGCGGCACGAGGCCATCCCCGTACGCCTGCGTGACCCCGACGACCACGAAGAGGGCTTCAGCGAGGTCATCGCCGTGATCGGCCGCGACACCAACCTGTCCACCGCGCGGACCCCGAGCCAGCTCGAGCTCAACTATCTGACCACCGCCGACGACCTGGCCCAGATGGTCTCCGACGGCACGTTCCCACCGCCCCGGCACCCGGGCGAGACCACCTCGGCCCCGCGGGTCGGCGACGGCCTGGTCCGGCTCGACGCGGGCGGCAAGGTCACGTACGCCAGCCCGAACGCGCAGTCGGCCTACCGGCGGCTCGGCTTCAACGCCCACCTGGTCGGCGAGGAGCTGTCGGCGCTCACCAGCCGGCTCGCCGCCGATCCGCTGGAGGGCAACGACGCGTCCGAGCGCATCCTCTCGGCCCTGCGCGGCGAGTCCCCGCCCCGGCAGGAGATGGAGGCCCGCGGCGCGACCGTGCTGATCCGGGCGCTGCCGCTGCTGCCGGCCGGGGTGCCGATCGGCGCGTTGGTGCTGGTGCGCGACGTGACCGAGGTGCGCCGCCGCGACCGCGCGCTGATGACCAAGGACGCGACGATCCGCGAGATCCACCACCGGGTCAAGAACAACCTGCAGACCGTGGCCGCGCTGCTGCGCCTGCAGGCCCGCCGGGTCGACGCGCCCGAGGCCAAGCTGGCCCTGCAGGAATCGGTGCGCCGGGTCGCGTCGATCGCGCTGGTGCACGAGACCCTGTCGATGTCGAGCGACGAGGCGGTCGACTTCGACAGCATCGTCGACCGGGTGGCCACCGCCGCCACCGAGGTCGCGGCGACCAGCATCCCGGTCCGGATGCGGCGCGAGGGCACGTTCGGCGTGCTGCCCGCCGAGATCGCCACCTCGCTGGTCATGGTGCTGAACGAGCTGCTGATCAACGCGGTCGAGCACGGCTTCCCGGCCCCCGAGGACGACGACGACCCGGCTCCGCCCCCGTCCGGGGAGTTCGGCGAGGTGGTGGTCTCGGCCCACCGGTTCCGCAAGCAGTTGCACGTCACGGTGGCCGACAACGGGCAGGGCCTGCCCGACGACTTCCGGGCCGACGACACCCACCGGCTCGGCCTGCAGATCGTGCGGGCGCTGGCCACCGGCGAGCTCCGCGGCAGCATCGAACTGCGCAAGCGGGCCGGCGGCGGCACCGAGGCGGTGCTCGTGGTGCCCCTGGGAAAGCGCTGAATTGTTAACGCGGCGTTTGCGGGGTGCTACGTACCACACTCCCGGAATCTGGACCAGCCTGGCCCAGAAGGCCGCGGCGTGAGAGGCTTGCCCACATGACCGCTGCTCTGGACCGCCGCTTCGTGGCTCGCCGCCACGTTGATTACGGCCGTGTCCGCAGCGCGATGTGTCCGGCTTCCTGACGCCGTCCGAATTATTTTTCGGGCGCGCGAGACGCGCCGGCCACTCCTGACACTGATGTCGCGAGCCTCCCAGCATTCCGGAGAAAGAGCCGTGAGCGTCTGAACGCGCCCACGATTCCCGGAGGACCGCCGACATGGCGCCCAGCAGCACCCCCGCTACGCCGACCGCTCGCCCCCGCAAGGCGCGCGGCGAGGGCCAGTGGGCGCTCGGACACCGCGAGCCGCTGAACCCCAACGAGCGGATCAAGAAGGACGACAACCCGCTCAACGTCCGCGACCGCATCGAGAACATCTACGCCCGCACCGGCTTCGCCTCGATCGACCCGCAGGACCTGCGTGGCCGGTTCCGCTGGTGGGGGCTCTACACCCAGCGCAAGGCCGGGATCGACGGCGGTCGTACGGCGGTGCTCGAGCCGCACGAGCTCGAGGACGAGTACTTCATGCTGCGCGTCCGCATCGACGGCGGTGCCCTGAGCGTGGCCCAGCTGCGCACGATCGCGCAGATCTCCCAGGAATTCGGTCGCGACTCGGCCGACATCACCGACCGGCAGAACATCCAGCTGCACTGGATCCGCATCGAGGACATGCCCGAGATCTGGCGCCGCCTCGAGGCCGTGGGCCTGGAGACCACCGAGGCCTGCGGCGACTGCCCGCGTGTCGTGCTCGGCTCGCCGGTGGCCGGGGTGTCGGTCGACGAGGTGCTCGACGGGACGCCGGCGATCGACGAGATCATCAAGCGCTACATCGGCGACCCGCGCTACTCGAACCTGCCGCGCAAGTTCAAGTCGCAGATCTCCTGGCTGGCCGACGGTCCGTACGAGACCAACGACATCTCGTTCGTCGGCGTCAACCACCCGCAGCACGGCCCCGGCTTCGACCTCTGGATCGGCGGCGGCCTCTCCACCAATCCGCGGCTCGCCGAGCGGCTGGGCGTCTGGGTGCCGATCGACGACATCCCGGACGTCTGGGAGGGCGTGGTCGGGATCTTCCGCGACTACGGCTACCGCCGGCTGCGCAACCGGGCCCGGCTGAAGTTCCTGCTCGCCGACTGGGGTGTCGCCAAGTTCCGCGAGGTGCTCGAGAAGGAGTACCTGGAGCGCGCGCTGATCGACGGCCCGGCGCCCGACCTGCCGGCCAAGCCGATCGACCACATCGGTGTGCACAAGCAGATCGACGGCCGCAACTACGTCGGCGCGGCGCCGGTGGTGGGCCGGTCCTCCGGTGTCCAGCTGGGCAAGCTCGCCGACCTGGTCGAGGCGCACGGCTCCGACCGGGTGCGTCTCACCGCGTACCAGAAGCTTCTGGTCCTTGACGTGGCCGACGAGCAGGTCGAGCCGTTGATCGCCGGGATGCGCGCGATCGGCCTCGAGGCCCGGCCGTCGGCCTGGCGGCGCGGCACGATGGCCTGCACCGGCATCGAGTACTGCAAGCTCGCGATCGTCGAGACCAAGGCCCGCGGCGAGGAGCTGGTGGCCCGGCTCGAGGAGCGGCTCAAGGACTTCGACGCCGAGATCTCGATCCACATCAACGGCTGCCCCAACGCCTGCGCCCGCACCCAGGTCGCCGACATCGGCCTCAAGGGTCAGCTGGTGATGAACGCGCACGGCGAGCAGGTCGAGGGCTTCCAGGTACACCTGGGCGGCGGGCTCGGCATGGCCCAGGGCCAGACGTCCGGCTTCGGGCGCAAGCTGCGCGGGCTCAAGGCCACGGCGGAAGAGCTTCCCGCGTACGTCGAGAAGCTGGCCCGCCACTACCTGGACGGACGCACGTCGAAGGACGAGACGTTCGCCGACTGGGTCGTGCGCGCCGACGAGGAACTCCTCAAATGAGTGACGCCCGGTCCGCCCCGCTGTACTGCCCGTACTGCGGCGAAGAGGACCTGTTCCCCAACGAGGCGTCGCACGGCGCGTGGGAGTGCCACTCCTGCGCCCGCGTTTTCACGGTCAAGTTCATGGGGCTGCTTTCCAAGGGAGTAAACCGATGACAGTCGTGGCCGCAACTTCTCTCAACCTGGTCAACCTCGGCGGCGCGGCCGCGGTGACCCAGGATCCGACCCGCCGTTCCCGCGACGACCTCGAGGCGCTGGCCCGCAAGGCCGGCCGTGAGCTGGAGGGCGCCCCGGCCGAGGTGATCGCCAAGTGGGCGACCGACACCTTCGGCGACCGGTTCTGCGTCACCAGCTCGATGGCCGACGCGGTGGTCGCGCACCTCTTCTCCCGGGTCTCGCCGGGCGTCGACGTGGTCTTCCTCGACACCGGTCTGCACTTCCCCGAGACGCTCAAGGTGCGCGACATCGTGGCCGCCACCATGGACGTGAACGTCCGCTCGATCCGTCCCCGCCGGACGGTCGGCCAGCAGGACGGCGAGTACGGGCCGCGGCTGTTCGCCCGCAGCCCCGACGAATGCTGCTTCCTGCGCAAGGTCGAGCCGCTCGAGCGCGCGCTGAGCGACTACGACTCGTGGGCCACCGGCCTGCGCCGTGACGAGTCGCCGACCCGGGCCAACACGCCGGTGGTGGCGTTCGACCCGAAGAAGGGCAAGGTCAAGGTCAACCCGATCGCGGCCTGGACCCAGGCCGACGTCGACCGCTACATCGCCCGGTGGAACGTGCCGGTCAACGAGCTGTTCAAGAAGGGGTACGGCTCGATCGGCTGCTGGCCGTGCACCCGGCGCACGAAGGCGGGCGAGGACCCGCGGGCGGGCCGTTGGGCCATGTTCGAGAAGACCGAATGCGGCCTTCACGTCTAGCGCCGGTGGCGCCGGGGTCCCGCCTCGCTCCGGCCCCGGCCGTCGTCCTGGTCGCTCACGGCAGCCGTGACCCGCGGGCCGCGGCCGCCACGGAGGCGCTGGCCCGGGCCGTCCGCCGTGCTCATCCCTCGTGGGACGTGCACGCGTCGTACCTCGACCATGCCGGCCCGCGCCCGCTCGACGTGCTGGCCGGCCTGCCGGGGCGCCGGGCGGTGCTGGTGCCGCTGCTGCTGACGGCGGCCTATCACGGCAAGGTCGACGTCCCGGCGGTCCTCGACGACGCGGCCTCGCTGCCGGTCGACGTGACGCTGGCCGACGTCCTGGGCCCGTCCGAGTCGCTGATCGACGGAGTGCTGCGCCGCCTGCCCGCCGCCGAGCTGGACGCGGTCGTGCTGGCGGCGGCCGGCACACGGGACGCGGCCGCCCGGGAAACGATCATGTGGGCCGCGGACGCTCTCAGTGCCCGCCTGAGCGTCCCGTGCATCGCCGCCTATGCCTCGGCCTCCCCGCCGGACCCTGGGGCGGCTGTGCGGCACCTGCGGGCCTCGGGCGCTTCCAGGGTCGGTCTGGCCGCCTATTTCCTGGCTCCGGGCTTCCTGTACGACCTGGCCGTGCGCTCCGCCCGGGAGGCCGGCGCGGTCTGCGCGGCCGAGCCGCTCGGCGACGCCCCGGAACTCGTCCGGCTCGTGGCGTCCCGCGTGCTGGCGGCGACCGGTCGCTCGTTGTCTGCTGCCGCCTGAACCGTGTTTCCCCCCACCCGGCGTACGGATGTGGGGTTTGGCGACGCACCGTTACCAACCGTCGTGCGCCCGGCGCGCTCCGCAGAGGCCTGACCGACCGTGAGGGGAATGTGGACCATTCGTCGCGGCTCGCAATTTCGAGATCATTTCGTGGATTCTCGATGAAACCCAACGTGATCGCATTAGCGCGTTCGGCGAACCTCTCGGGAAGCTCTCAGGATTCGGCGCGCTCAGTAATCGGGCGGAAACAGCAAGACGCCCCGGTGCCGATCGGCCCGGGGCGCAAATGCTGTGAGGGGATTGATTCAGGCGGTAGGAGCGCCGACCCGGAGGCCGCCGCGACGCTTCACTGCGCGCCGCTCGTCTTCGCTCATCCCGCCCCAGACGCCGGCGTCCTGTCCCGATTCGAGTGCCCAGGTAAGGCAGTCCGAAGTCACGGGACACCGCCGGCACACGGCCTTGGCCTGCTCGACCTGCAGGAGCGCGGGGCCGGACGTCCCGATCGGGAAGAACAGCTCCGGGTCCTCGTCGCGGCAGATCGCATCGTGACGCCAGTCCATGGCGGCAACACTCCTTGTTTCTGGCTGGGGTAATGAATCGCGTTACTGCTTTACCTATGCGTGCGCGATGGCGGCTGACGTCTGAGTGCCCGTCTGCTCGCCGTGCGTAGCAAGCTTTTGTGTTACTGGTGCTGCTCGGCGCTTCTGGATAAGAAACGCGCGCAACCAGCAACCGGTTACTTCTTATCGCTTGTGAATGCTTTCACGAACTCGTGCGATGTCAAGGGTAGCGCCCGAAGTTTCTCCGGCCGGGTGAGCTGCCTCACGCCCTCTATGTCCGGTTCTGAGGCATGCGCCAGAGCCGGTTGACCAACGCTCCTATCAATGTAGTACGGTCTCCGCCCCGATGCCGACCTTTTGACCGTCTTTCTGTAACGGATCGTGAGGTTGACTACCCGTCGATCAGCAGATCACACGTAGCGCTTCGGGAACGGACACAAAGTGCACCTTCTGGCGCTCGCCCAGATAGTCGCCGTCCAGCTGGAACGGCTGCGGCCGGGAAGCGACGACGGTGAACTCGTCCTGGTCGTGCAGATGCAGCACATGCTTGCCGTGTGGGTCGCCCTTGCGCATCGCCAACTGGGCCAGCGTGCGCGTGGTGCCGCCGATGGCCAGGCCGCGCTGGGCCATCACATCGAGGCCGCGGTCGAACGACGCGCCCGGGTTCGGATTGATCGCCCGGTCGCCGACATAGGTCCAGGGAGCGGTGTTCTGAATGATGACGGTGCCCAGATCGGGTTCGGCCGGCTCGCCGGGGCGCTCGATCGACAACGGCGGCGCCTTGCGGTCCTCCCCGGCGAGGATCTGGCCGGCGATCGAGCGGAAGTAGAGACCCGGCGTGGAGGTGCGGCCCCGCAGGCGGGCCTGCTCGACCCGGCGCACCACGGCCGCGTCCAGGCCCATGCCGGCGGCGAAGGTGAAGTAGCGGTCGTCGGCGCGGCCCAGGCCGATCACCCGGTGCCGCCCGTCGCGCAGACCCTCGAGGATCACGCTGACGCCCTCGACCCAGTCGCGCGGCAGCCCCAGCGCGCGGGCGAAGACGTTGGTCGATCCACCGGGGACCACGGCGAGCGCCGGCAGCACCTGGGAGCGGGGGCCGGTCAGCCCGCTCAGCACGGCCTCGGCGGTCATCAGGCCGTTCACCGCCTCGTTGACCGTGCCGTCGCCGCCCAGGGTGACGACCACGTCGACCCCGCTCTCGGCCGCGGCGCGGGCCAGCGTGGCCGCGTGGCCGCGGCGGGTCGTGTATTCCACCGACAGCTCGACCGCGCTGCGCAGGGCCCTGACCAGGACGTCTCGGCTGCGCTCGCTGGTGGTCGTAGCCTTGGGGTTGACCAGCAGTAACGCTCGCATGCGCGGCACAATACCCAAGAGGCGCCCGAAACACTGTCGGTATGGTGCACGAGTGACCGGTGAGAAGTCAGTCGTTGACAAGCCCTCGACGCTGGTGTGGGCGGTGCGACTGCTCTACCTGGAGTGCGCCGCGCTGGCCGGCCTCACGATTTACCTCATCGTCCTCGATCTGACGAGGCCGTCGGTCAACGTCGGGATGGCCGTGGCGTTGACCGTCTTCGCTGCCCTCGGCGTGGCGGCCGTCTTCTTCGTCGCGCGCGCCCTCGGCCGTCGGCAGCGCGGTGCCCGCGGCCCCGCCATCGTCGTGCAGCTCTTCACCATCGCCGCCGGTGGGTTCCTGCTCCAGGTCGGCCCGTCCTGGCTGGGCCTCGTGCTGATGGCGCTCGGTGTGCTCGTGGGCCTGCTGATCGTGCTCCCGCCCAGCACGAGAGCGTTAGGCATCGATTAATTGCCCTGATTCGGCGGACCAGGGCCTACCCTGAGGGTGTGACCGGATCAACGGTGCGCCCGCCCGCGTACCAGCTGCTGGCCGACGAGTTACGGGCGGACATCACCTCAGGACGGCTTCAGCCCGGCGAGCGTCTGCCGCCGGAGCCTGAGCTGTGCGTGAAAACCGGCGTCAGCCGCAGCACCGTGCGCGAGGCCTTGCGCCTGCTGGCCAGCCAGCACCTGATCGTCACGACCCGCGGCGTCACCGGGGGCAGCTTCGTCGCCCACCCCGACGCCGAACAGCTTGCTGACGATCTCACCACGGGTTTCACGCTGCTGTCGAACTCGGCCGGCGTGGGTCTGACCGACCTGGTCGAGTTGCGCCGCGCGCTCGAGGTGCCGGCGGCCGGCCTGGCCGCGGTGCGCCGCGACGACGAGCACCTGGCCGAGGTGCGCGGCGCGTTCTTCAACCCCGCGGTCGACGACCTCGAGACGATGCTCGCCGCGCACGCCGCCTTCCACACGGCTGTGGCCAAGGCGACGATGAACCCGCTCTTCGAGCTGGTGGTGCGCCCGCTCTACCACGCGAGTTTCGGCGAGGACATCATCGAGAACCTGCCGCCCGGCTACTGGCGCCAGATCGACGCCGACCACCGGCTGATCCTGGACTGCCTGATCATGCGGGACGCGGAGTCGGCGACCCGGGCCGCGGCGCAGCATCTCGACTACATCGCCGCGGTGTTGCACTGAGGCGGTTCTAGGCCCCGGTGCGCCTGGTCACGAGGCGGATCGTGGCGCGCTGCCCGGTGGCCTCGGCCGCGGCCGAGGTGGTGAGGGCCGTCAGCACCTTCCACGCGAAGGACGACTCGGCCGGCAACTTCGCGCCCCGTACGGTCGTCACGGTGACCTCGACGGTCAGAGCGTCCTCGGTCACCGCGAACCGGCAGTCGAGCTCGGCGCCGCGGGTCGCGATCGCCAGCAGCATCGCGCAGGCCTCGTCGACCGCGATACGCAGGTCTTCGATCTCGTCGAGGGCGAAGTGCAGCCGCGCCGCCAGACCGGCCGTCGCCGTGCGGAGGACCCCCAGATAGCCGCCGTCGGCGGGCACGGTCAGCATCACGACGTCGTCGCCGATAGCCGGGTCCGGATGTCTGTCCGTCACCTGAGTCACCGTTCCTCCTCCTGCCGCGGGAGACTTTAGTCGCTGAACAGACACGGCCGGTACGCCCGGTGGGCGTACCGGCCGTGCTTGGTTCCTGCTCAGGCCTGCTTGGTCTCCCAGAAGATCTTCGAGATCTCCTCGATCTTGCCGAGGAGCTGGTCGCCGACGGCCGGGTCGAGCGAACCCTTGGCGCCCGCGGCGCCGGCCAGCTTGGTGGCCTCGTTGAACAGCTGGTGCAGGTTGGGGTACTTCTCGAAGTGCGGGGGCTTGAAGTAGTCGGTCCACAGCACCCACAGGTGGTGCTTGACCAGCTCGGCCCGCTGCTCCTTGATGATGATGGCGCGAGTGCGGAACTCAGGGTCGGTGTTCGCCTGGTACTTCTCCTGAATGGCCTTGACCGACTCGGCCTCGATCCGGGCCTGCGCCGGGTCGTAGACGCCGCAAGGCAGGTCGCAGTGGGCGCTGACCACGGTGGTAGGCGTGAGGAAACGCGGAAGTCGCATCAGGACTCCTCCATACGAGTTTGCGATGATCCGTGGTTGACACTACCCCTTACAACCCTGCGGTAAAGCGACGGAGGACTGATGCCGTGAGATGGCAACTACCACTGTTTGCAGTAGTCGTCCGAGGGCCGTCCATGGTGCCGACCCTGCGCGACGGCGACGCCCTGCTGGTGCGCCGGGGCGGCCGGGTGCGCGCGGGGGACGTGGTGGTCGCCCGGTTCCGTACGCGGCCCGACCTGCTGGTTGTGAAGCGCACGGTAAGGCCCCAGGACGGCGGGTGGTGGCTACAGGGCGACAACCAGCTGATCGAGGACGACAGCCGCGCGTACGGGGTGGCGGATGTCATCGGCCCGGTGTTATTCCGCTACTACCCGCGGCTCGGTCGGCTAGGTTAGGGTCGCAGCACCGCGGCGCACACTCGCGCTTCGCGGTTGCTGTTTCCCGGGTGATCCCCGCATCGCGTTCCGGTCCGGCGCCCTACTCGCCGTCGCGACCGCCTCGCCGACCCCACGTCCCGATGCCGGTTGGAGCCCCCGCATGTCCTACTTCAGTTTCGAGCTCGATCCCGCCCTGGCCGCCGATCCCGTCTTCGACCTGCACAAACGCGGCAAGATGGAGATCAGCCTGACCGTGCCGCTGGCCAGCCGCGACCACCTCTCCCTGGCCTACACCCCGGGTGTCGCCCGGGTCTGCGAGGCCATCGCCGACGACGAGTCGCTCTACTCCGACTACACGTGGACGGCCAACACCGTCGCCGTGGTCACCGACGGTTCGGCCGTGCTCGGGCTGGGCAACATCGGTCCCAAGGCCGCCATGCCGGTCATGGAGGGCAAGTCGATCCTGTTCAAGCAGTTCGGCGGCGTCGACTCCATCCCGATCTGCCTTAACACCCAGGACGTCGAGGGCATCGTCGCCGCGGTCAAGGCGATGGCGCCGTCGTTCGGCGGCATCAACCTCGAGGACATCAGCGCCCCGCGCTGCTTCGAGATCGAGCGCCGGCTCGACGCCGAACTCGACATCCCCGTCTTCCACGACGACCAGCACGGCACCGCGGTGGTCACCCTGGCCGCCCTGCGCAACGCGGCCAAGCTGCTCGGCCGCCGACTGGGCGACCTGCGCGTGGTCATCAGCGGGGCCGGCGCGGCCGGTGTCGCGATCACCCAGATGCTCGTCGCGGCCGGGGTCGACGGCGCCAACGTCATCGTCTGCGACTCGCGCGGCATCATCCACGCCGGCCGGGGCGACCTCACCCCGACCAAGGCGGAACTGGCGGCGACGACCAACTTCTCCGGTCGTACGGGGGGAGTCGCGGAGGCCCTGATCGGCGCCGACGTGCTGGTCGGCGTGTCCGGCGGCCAGATCGACGAGAGCGCGGTGGCCGGCATGGCCCCCGGCGGCATCATCTTCGCGATGGCCAACCCGACCCCCGAGGTGCACCCCTCGATCGCCCACAAGTACGCGGCGATCGTGGCCACCGGCCGCAGCGACTTCCCCAACCAGATCAACAACGTGCTGGCCTTCCCCGGCATCTTCCGCGGGGCCCTCGACGTCCGGGCGACCACGATCACCGAGCGCATGAAGGTGGCCGCGGCCGACGCGATCGCCGACGTGGTCTCGGACGAGCTGACCCCCGACGCGATCGTGCCGTCGCCCCTCGACCCGCGCGTCGCCCCGGCCGTCGCCGCCGCGGTGGCCGCCGCAGCCGAGGCCGACGGAGTGGCCCGCCGCTCGGCGCCGGTCGCCCCGGCCCAGCGCTCGGCGGCGCTGCCCAGCTAAATCTGCTTGCTCGACCGGCCCGGGGTGCATCGCGCAACCGGGCCGGTCTGTGTCCGGCTGGCCCAAGCAGAGCTGGCCCAAACGGAGCCCACCCTCCCTGGGGGAGCCCCCGCTGGTCATTTTCGCGCAGCGGCGCTTGATCGTGTCGATGGCCTGTGGACAACGCGCGATTGTGGAAAACCGGCGGGTGATCGTCAGTGGCCACTATGGTCTGTGGCTATGCGCGCCGCCTACGCCATAGCAGCTGACATGACCGATCCCCGCTCCGCCTTGCGCGTGGCCGACCTGCCCGAGACCACGCCGCCCGAGGGCTGGGTGACGGTCGACGTGCGGGCCGGTTCGCTCAACCAGCACGACATCTGGTCGCTGCGCGGCGTGGGACTGCGCGCCGACCGGTTGCCGATGGTGCTCGGCTGCGACGCCGCCGGTGTCGACCAGGACGGTAACGAAGTCGTCGTCTACCCCGTGGTGGCCGACGAGACCGACCCGCGCGGGTTGTCGCTGCTGTCCGAGCGGTTTCCCGGCACGCTGGCCGAGCGGGTGTCCGTACCGCCGGAAAATCTCATTCCGAAGCCGGCCGGCCTCTCGTTCCTCGACGCGGCCTGCCTGCCCACGGCCTGGCTGACCGCCTTCCACATGCTGACCACGCGCGGCCGGGTCGAGTACGCCTCGTCGGTGCTGGTGCAAGGGGCCGGCGGCGGGGTGGCCACGGCCGCGGTCGCGCTCGCGGTCGCGATGGGCAAGCGGGTTTACGCCACCAGCCGCGACCCGGGCAAGCGGGAGCGGATCGCCGAACTGGGCGCGACGGCGGTCGAGCCGGGGGTCCGGCTCCCCGAGCGGGTGGATGTCGTCATCGAGTCGGTGGGCGCGCCCACCTTCGACCACTCGATGAAGTGCAGCGCCCCGGGCGCCCGCATCGTGGTGTGCGGCGCGACCGGCGGCCACCTCGCCACCGTCGACCTGCGCCGCCTGTTCGCGATGCGGCTCGACGTGCTCGGCAGCTCGATGGGCACCGTCCCCGAGCTGGCCGCCCTGCTCGACTTCCTGGTCGAGAAGGACGTGCGCCCGGTCATCGACTCCACCTACGGCTTCAGCGCCATCGCCGACGCCTTCGCACGCCTCGAGTCGGGCGAGATCTTCGGCAAGGTGGCGATCGACTTCCTGCACTGACTCGGTGAGCGGGCCCCGGCTGCGACGCCGACGCACGCGGGCGGCCCGGCTGGGCCGGCCAAGGCCGTCACGCGTGGTGGCCCGGCTGGGGCGGGTCAGCCGAGGTTGTCCTGCAGGGTGGCCAGTCCGCCGCGGGTGGCGTCGGGCTTCAGGCGGTTACGGGCGGCCTGGTCGCCGTAGAGGGCCCAGCGCCAGAAGTCGGTGCTGGTGGTGGCGATCACGTCCAGGGAGCGGCCGGAGGCGATGTGGCCGCCGTTGGTGACCGACAAGAAGGCCTTGGGCCACTGGACGGCGCTGTAGGCGGCCTGGCCGTCGGAGTACTCGACTGTGTTGTCCTGGCGGCCGTGCACGAAGAGCAGGGGTGCCTCGGGGCCGATGAACGGCTGAGGCAGGATCTGCCGACCGGCCAGGACCACGCCGGCGCGGAGCCGCTCGTCGCGGGTGCCGCTGAAGAGGCCGATCGTGGTCACTCCGCCCGCGGAATGACCGGCGGCGGCGATCCGAGTCTTGTCGATGGTGACGCCCAGTTCGGCCAAGGTGCGGGTGATCACGTAGCTGGCGTCGGCGGGTTGGTTGATCACGTCGAGCACGTTGAAGTCGGTGGCCGAGGCCGAGGTGTGCGGGTAGGCCGGCGCGGCGACGACAAAACCGGCACGGGCCCAACTGGTCAGCAGTTCGCGGTAGTCGGATGGTCGTCCGCCGAGGCCGTGGCTGAACAGGATCAGAGGGAACGAGCCGTCGCCCGTCGGCTGCCACACCGTGGTGGGCAGGAGGCGGTCGGCGCCTCGCTGCAGGCGGAGTGTGCGGGTTTCCACGGCGAATGCCTGCGAAGGCGCAGCGCCCGGAAGCCGCGCGGCGCCCGAGCTGGAAGCAGCGGCGGGTGGAGCAGCGGCGGATGGTGGCGCGGCGGGCACGGTTGCCGTGGGCCGCAGCGTCGCCGTCGGGGCGGGCGTCGGCTCGCTCGTGCAGGCGGCGAGCGAGGCCGACAACGCCACAACGGCGAGAACAGGGATGAGGAGAGGGCGACGCACCCGACCCATTGTGCTTCGGCCTTTGCGCGGCGGCACAGGCCGGCAGCGTGCGTTCCGCCCGGACGGTGGATCGGCTGCTGGCATGTGGCAGCCGCGGCCAACGACTGCGGGCATCTGTCGCCAGGGACGGCGGGTGCCGGTCGGCGGCGCCCCAGCTGCCGATGTGCGGCAGCCGGGGCACGTCCTCGGAAAGTACGGCGGACGCCCAGCAGCAGGCATGCCGTCGCGGTCTATCGGGTGAAAATGAAGTACATGTAGGGGGTGGCAGCCGGGTAGTTGAAGGCGTCGCCGGAGCGGGACGGCGGGTCGTAGCGGGCACGGATCCGGAGTTTGCGGCCGATGTCGTCGGAGCCGTCGAAGATGTTGGTGGCGTTGCCCGCCGGGACCAGCGTGGAGTCGAAGTAGCGCCAAGCGCCGCTCGTGTAGGTCTGGATCTCGAGGGACGCCCTCCGGTTGGGCGACGGGGTCAGGCTGGTGAAGAACATCGCCGGCGTCTTGATGCGGTAGTGCAGGTAGTTGAGGCCATCGATCTTGGCTGTGCGGTAGGCGTTGGACTGGGTGAGCGAGAGGTTCACCCTGACCAGCGCCACCGATTTGACGATCCGGGTCGCGTAGCGGGCGTCGCCCGGGAACTTGGCCGTCACGCTGGTGTTGCGGGTCAGGCGCACGCTCGCCGACAGGTCGCCCTTACTGTTCACCGTGCCTCGCTTGAGCAGGCGCGGGGCCTGGTCGGTGCCGTACGGGTCGGCCCAGATCTCGACCGTACGTCCCGTGTACGTCGAGCCGAGGTGTGCGGTGAACGTGCCCGTGACGCCCTGGTTGAAGATCTTGTTGTGCTGGTTCAGGGTCAGCACCGGCATGACGCGGGACACCTGGACCACCTTGTTCAAGGTGACGGCCGCGTGGTTGGGGCCGCCGCGATAGGTCAGCCGATAGGTGACCGCGCCGCCGGTCGACGGAGTGTCGGTGATCGTGAACTTGCCGCCGGCGTCGATCTTGCGGGTCATCAGGACGGTGCCGGCCGGCTTGGTCAGGTCGAGCCGGGTGACCGCCACCGGCGTGCCGGTGTGCAGCGGCACAGTCGACTTCAACGTGCCGGTGAGAGTCAGCAGCTTGGCCCGGGGCGCTGTCGCCGGGCCGGTCACGGCGAGCGTGGGCATCGTCTTGCGCGGTTCGGTGAAAGTCCGCAGCGTATACGCGCCGTCGGTGCTCTTCGAAACCGCGAAGAGCCGGGAGCCGTTCGGTTCCCAGGCGACCGTGCGGGGCTGCAGCTCATCGGAGGCGGGCAGGTCGTAGGGCCGGACCTTGACGCCGCTCGCCGAGAAGATGTGCAGATCGGGCCGGCCGGCGGCCGCGCTGCCCCCGGCGACCGTACCGTCGAGCGCGATGTCGACGGCCCGCGCATTCGCCTCGATGGCCAGGGTCTTCTTCGTGGCCAGGTTCGCGATGTTCCGCAGCGTGACGGCGGATTCGCCCAGTGCCACGGTGGCGATGGTCTCGCCGTCGGGGGAGAACTTGATGTCGGCAATCTCGCCGGTGGTCGCTACGGTCGCGATCGACCTGACCGTCTCGCCGGAGACGTCGTAAGTCGTGAGACCCGTCGACGACGCGACCGCCAACAGGTTCGGGGCCGCGGCGGAAAAGGCGAGCCGGGGCTGGCGGCCGATGCCGCCGTCGACCGGCTTCACCTCGGCACTCGATGCGGGAACCGCGGGATCGATCGCGCCGAAACCGTCCTCGCGGGCGAACCAGAGCTTGCCGGCGACCACGGCCAGGTCCGGGGTGCCGATGACGCCCGTGTAATGGACGTCGGTCCCGGCCATCGTGCTGGGGTCGAGGGCGACGACCTGTGCGACTTCGGTAGCACCGCCGTCGTCGGGGTCGGACACGGCGTACAGCTTCTTCGAGTCGGTGGAGAGCGCGAGCGCGCCGGGCCTCTTCATCTCGGAAGTGGCGATGACCTTGCCGTCGTACGTGGCGGAGACGACCTTGCCGCCGACCGGGTCGCTGACGAAAACGCGCTGATGCACGCCGTCCACGACGACATCGCCCACCGACTTGATCGGCAGAGCCTGACTCGAATCGGCCAGGGCCGGGATGGTGACGCCCACCGCCACGGCCACACCGGCGGCCAGAATGACCACCGGCAACTTCCTCGTACGCACTGATCTTCTCCCCGCGGATGGCAGCGAACCGACGACCGCGCGAACCGTACCTGGAAGATCAACTAATCACGATCCACCGAAAGGGCGACCGGTAGCGATTCGTCGCGATCATCGGTCGTGGACGAGGTGGCGCGGGGACGAAGGGCGGCTGACTCTGACCCTCCCACGATCGGGTGAAATCGCCGTACGCATCGTGTTTGTCCTGCTAAGAGGCTCGGCCGGGGCGGCTGGGCGGGCATCGTTTCGCTATGGTCTTGGCCATGTCTGACAACAGCGTCGACCCGAGCGGCAACACCGAAGCGTTCCGGGCCTTCACTCACAGCACCCCGCAGGAGCCGGCGACGGCCTCGAAGACCCCGCTGATCATCGGCGGTGTCGTGGTCGCCGTCGTCCTGGTCGCCCTGATCGCCTGGCTGGCTCTCTGAGTCAGCGGGGGAGAGACAACGCCGTCCGGGACTGGTCGGCGATCTCCAATTCCTCGTCGGTGGGGATCACACAGACGGGAATGCGAGCGCCGGGCGGAGAGATGACCTCTTCCCGGCGCTCGTTTCTGTCCGGGTCGATCTCGATGCCCAGCGGCTCCAGTCCGGCCAGCGCGGCGGCCCGCACCGCGGGCGCGTTCTCGCCGACGCCCGCCGTGAAGGTGATCGCGTCGACCCGGCCCAGCACGGCCAGGTACGAGCCGACGTATTCGCGGATGCGGCGGCAGTAGACGTCGAACGCCAGCGTGGCGTCGGCGTCGCCCGCGGCGCGGCGCTCGAGCACCGTACGCAGGTCGTTCGCCCCGCTCAGCCCGAGCAGGCCGGCGTGCCGGGTCAGCGAGGTCTCGATCTCGTCCAGCGGCAGGCCGGCCACCCGGTGCAGGTGGAAGATCACCGTCGGGTCGATGTCGCCGCTGCGGGTGCCCATCACCAGGCCGGGCAGCGGCGACATGCCCATCGAGGTGGCCACGCTGCGCCCGCCATCGACCGCGCACGCGCTGGCGCCGTTGCCCAGGTGCAGGGTGATCACGTTGGTCGACGCCGGGTCGCGGCCCAGCACGTGGGCGGTGCGGCGGGAGACGTACGCGTGGGACGTGCCGTGGAAACCGTAGCGCCGGATCTGCCAGCGCTCGGCCAGCTCGCGGGAGATGGCCCAGGTGACACCCTCGGGCGGGATCGTGGCGTGGAACGCCGTGTCGAAGACGGCCACCTGGGGCACGTCGGGCAGCAGCTTGCGGGCCACCTCGATGCCGGTCAGCGCGGCCGGGTTGTGCAGCGGGGCCAGGGGCACCAGCGCCTCGACCTGGGCGACGACCTGGTCGTCGATGACGGTGGGCCCGGTGAAGTCGGGGCCGCCGTGCACCACCCGGTGGCCGACCGCGGCCAGGCCGGTCAGGTCGGTCTCGTCCATGATCCCCTGCAGGGCGGCCCGGTGGTCGGGCACCTCGCCGCCGCTCTCGCCGATGCGCTCGACCAGGCCCTTGGCGACGGTCGAGGCGCCGTCGAAGAGCCGGTACTTCACCGACGACGAGCCGCTGTTGAGCACGAGCACCCGGCTCATCGCGCCGCCGCCTGAATCGCCGTGATCGCCACTGTGTTCACGATGTCCTTCACCGTGGCCCCGCGGGACAGGTCGTTGACCGGTCGCCGCAGACCCTGCATGACCGGGCCCACGGCGACCGCGCCGGCCGACCGCTGGACCGCCTTGTAGGTGTTGTTGCCCGTGTTGAGGTCGGGGAAGATCAGGACTGTCGCCTGACCGGCCACGTCGCTGCCGGGCAGCTTGGTCGCCGCCACTGCGGGATCGACGGCCGCGTCGTACTGGATCGGGCCCTCGACCGGCAGGTCGGGTCGCCGCTCGCGGACGAGCGCGGTGGCGGCGGCGACCTTCTCGACGTCGGCCCCCGCGCCGGAGCTGCCGGTCGAGTAGGAGAGCATCGCCACCCGCGGCTCGATGCCGAAGGCCGCGGCGGTGAGCGCCGACGAGAGCGCGATGTCGGCCAGCTGGGCCGCGTCGGGGTCGGGGTTGACCGCGCAGTCGCCGTAGACCAGCACCCGGTCGGCCAGCAGCATGAAGAACACACTGGACGCCACCGACACGCCCGGCACCGTCTTGATGATCTCGAAGGCGGGCCGGATGGTGGCCGCCGTCGTGTGGTTGGCCCCCGAGACCATGCCGTCGGCCAGCCCCTGGGCCACCATCAGCGTGCCGAAGTAGTTGACGTCGCGGACCACGTCGTAGGCCAGATCGAGCGAGACGCCCCGCTTCTTGCGCAGCTCGGCGTACCGCTCGGCGAAGCCGTCGCGCAACTCGCTGGCAGCCGGGTCGACCAGTCGCGCGGCCCCGATCTCGACGCCCAGCTCGCGGGCCCGGCGGGCGATCTCGCCGGGGTCGCCGAGCAGCGTGAGGTCGGCGACGCCCCGTCGCAGCAGGGTCTCGGTGGCCCGCAGGATGCGCTCGTCGGCGCCCTCGGGCAGCACCAGGTGGCGGCGCTCGGCGCGGGCGCGGTCGATCAGGTCGTTCTCGAACATCAGCGGCGTGACCCGGCTGGAGCGGGCGACGTCGAGCACCCGGGCCAGTTCGGCGGTGTCGACATGCTCCTCGAAGGCGCCCAGCGCGGCCTCGACCTTGCGCGGCGTGCCCGTGCCGAGGCGCGCCTGGATGTGCGAGGCGGCCGCGATCGTGTGATAGCTGTCCGTGTCGACGACCAGCATCGCCAGGCCGGTGTTGAGGCGCTCGATCACCCGGACGACCCGCGGGTCGGGCGGTTCGCCCAGTGTCAGCACCAGGCCGGACAGGGTCACGTTGCCCGCCGCGTGCGCGGCGCTCGCGGCGAGCAGCAGGTCGGCGCGGTCGCCCGGGGTGATCATCAGCGCGCCGTCGGTCAGGTGGTCGAGCACGGTCGGCACGTGGGCCGCGCCGACGACGTAGTCGAGCACGTCGCGGTCGAGCGCGCCCTCGCCGCCGGACACGACCGTGGCGTCCAGCGCCTCGGCCACCTCGGCCACGGTGGGCGCGGCGACGGCGGCAACGGAGGGGATCGACCACATCGGCACCGGCAGACCGGCGTCGGGCGCCGAGCCCCCGGAGACCCGGTTGGCGATCACGGCGACCACGGTGGCGTCGAGGTCGACGAGCGAGTGGTAGGCGCTGCGGGCGGCGGCCGCCAGCGATTCCGCCCCGCGGCCCTCGCCACTGATCACGGGCACCACGACACTGCCGAACTCGGTGGCCAGGCGGGCGTTGAAGCCCAGCTCGCGCGGTATCTCATCGCGCTCCTTGGCCCCGCCGGCCGCGAAGTCGCTGCCGATCACCACCACGGACCCGGCCTGACGCTCGACCTCGCGGTAGCGCTCGACGATCCGGGAGATCAGCTCTTCCCACTTGCCGTCGGCGACCAGCGCGCTCGCCTCGGCCATGGTGACGCCGTACGACTCCGCATAGGGCGCGACCACCGGATAACGCTTGGTCAGCAGCGTGAGCAGCGAATCGTCGCCGTCGCCGGAGACCAGCGGCCGGAACACCCCGATCCGCGCGACCTGGCGCGACAGCAGTTCGACCAGCCCGAGCGCAACCGTGCCCTTGCCGACCCCCGGGCCCAGACCAGCCACATAGACGCTTCGTGCCACGGCTTCAACCTACCCGCCGCCCGATGCCGCTACCGGGCCGAAAGTCCCAACTGTGGATGACGGAAGCCCCGCCGGCGAAAAAATCAAGATCAACGGCCCGATGTCGTAGCGGGGTGGTGGGTTGCAGACCGTCGCTCACGCCGAGGGCCCGGGCGGGCCGAGCAGGCGCTGGCGCGCCGGAACGCTCGACCCGCCCGGGCGACGTGCGTAAGTGGTTGCGCTGACCCCAGGAGCGAGGATCAGACGCCGAGGTGGCGCAGGAAAGTCTGTGGGGAGTCGAGGAAGCTGCGCCAGTTCGCCACGATGTCGAGGCCGGCCCATTCCGCGCGGCGGATGCCGTGCGCGCCCAGCTCGAGGATCGTGGCGCCGGGCAGGGCGGTGAGCAGCGGCGAGTGTGTGGCCACGACTACCTGTGACCCGTCGGCGCGCAGGTCGTCCAGGCGGCTGAGCAGCCCCAGCGTGGAGGTGAAGGACAGCGGCGCCTCGGGCTCGTCCATCAGATAGAACCCGTACCGGCGGAACTTGCGCTCCAGAAGTTCGAGGAATCCCTCACCGTGGCTCTGCTCGTGCAAGCCCTGGTCGGGATTGTCGCCGGGCAGGCTCTCCAGATAGGTGTAGAGGCCGTGCGTGGTCTCGGCGCGCAGGAAGTACGCGTCGGCCCGCCGCCCGGGCGTGCGGATCACCCGCAAGGCCGAGCCCAGCGGCGACTCGGTGACCCGGGTGGAGTGCATCGCCCCGCGTGAGCCGCCCTCCGGGTTCAGCCCGTGGGCCGCCGCCAGCGCCTCGACCAGGGTTGACTTGCCCGACCCGTTCTCGCCGACCAGGAACGTCACCCCGGCCGGGATGTTCAGGCCGTGCTCGAGCACCGCCCGTACGGCGGGAATGCGGGCCCACCAGGCCGAGCGGTCGATCTCGGCGCCGGCGTCCAGCTCGACCCGCCGGATCGGGCGTGACCCGTCGGCTCTACTCCTCATCGTCCTCGTCGTCGCGGGCGAGCCACGTCGCGAAGCGTTCGATCGGCGTCTCGAACTCGGGGTTCTGGTCGACGAAGGTCCGCAGCTGGGCGCCCAGCCACTCCAGCGTCACGGTTTCCTCGCCACGCCGGTCGACGAGTTCCTCGATGCCACGGTCGGTGAAGTACATGACCGGATAGTAAAAGGGGGCGCCCCGCCGCAGCGGAGCGCCCCCTTCCCGCGAGATTACGGACGCGGCAGCGCGGCCTCGATCAGAGCGGCCTGCTCGGCCTCGTGCATCTTGGCCGAGCCCACCGCCGGGGCGGCCGCGGCCGGACGCGAGATGCGCCGCAGCCGGACACCCTCGAGGTGCTCGAGCAGGTTGAGCGCGACGAACGACCAGGCGCCCTGGTTGGCCGGCTCCTCCTGCACCCAGACGAAGTCCTCGGCGTTGGGGAACTGGGCCAGGATCGCCTTGAGCTCGTTCACCGGGAGCGGGTAGATCTGCTCCATCCGCACGATCGCGGTGTCGGTGATGCCCCGCTCGGCGCGGGCCTGGAACAGGTCGTAGTAGACCTTGCCCGAGCAGAGCAGGACCCGCTTGACGTTGCCCGCCTCGAGCGGCGTGCCCTTGATGCCCGCATCGCCGATCACCGGCTGGAACGTGCCCTCGGTGAAGTCGGCCACCGACGACACCGCCAGCTTGTGGCGCAGCAGCGACTTCGGCGAGAAGACGACCAGCGGCTTGCGCTTGGCCGACAGGGCCTGGCGGCGCAGCAGGTGGAAGTAGTTGGCCGGGGTGGTCGGGTTGGCCACCCGCATGTTGTCCTGCGCGCACAGCTGCAGGAAGCGCTCGGGGCGGCCGGAGGAGTGGTCAGGACCCTGGCCCTCCTGGCCGTGCGGGAGCAGCAGCACCAGCGAGGACTGCTGGCCCCACTTCACCTCGCCGGACGACACGAACTCGTCCACCACCGTCTGGGCGCCGTTGACGAAGTCGCCGAACTGCGCCTCCCACAGCACGAGCGCCTCGGGGTTCTCGACCGAGTAGCCGTACTCGAAGCCCATGGCCGCGTACTCGCTGAGCAGCGAGTCGTGGACGAAGAAGCGGGCCGTGCCGGTGGCCAGCGTCGACAGCGGGAGGAAGTCCTTACCCGTCTTGGCGTCGACGACCGAGGCGTGCCGGGAGACGAAGGTGCCCCGGCGCGAGTCCTGACCGGCGAGCCGGACGGTGACGCCCTGCTGGAGCAGCGAGCCGAAGGCCACCAGCTCGCCGAAGCCCCAGTCGATGCCGCCGTCGCGGGACATCTTGGCCCGGCGTTCGAGCAGCTGCTGCACCCGCTTGTGCGGGGTGAAGCCCTCGGGCAGCTCGACGTGGGCCTGGCCGACCGCGTGCACCGCGGCCGCGTCGACCTTGGTCTCGACCTCGGGCTCGGGCTCCTCGGAGATGACTCGCGGACGCGGCGGCGTGCCGGCCGAGTCGCGGGTGGCCTTGAAGACCTGCTCGAGCTGGGACTGGTAGTCGCGCAGCTGTTCCTGGGCGTCGTCCACGGTGATGTCACCCCGGCCGATCAGCTCCTCGGTGTAGAGCTTCCGCACCGAGCGCTTCTGGTCGATGATCTCGTACATCCGGGGGTTGGTCATCGACGGGTCGTCGCCCTCGTTGTGACCGCGGCGGCGGTAGCAGACCATGTCGATCACGACGTCCTTGTTGAACGCCTGGCGGTACTCGAAGGCCAGCTTCGCGACCCGCACGACGGCCTCGGGGTCGTCGCCGTTCACGTGGAAGATCGGCGCCTGGATCATGCGGGCCACGTCGGTCGAGTACATCGACGAGCGGCTGTATTCGGGGGCGGTGGTGAAGCCGACCTGGTTGTTGACGATCACGTGGACCGTGCCGCCGGTGCGGTAGCCGCGCAGCTGCGAGAGGTTGAGCGTCTCGGCGACCACGCCCTGACCGGCGAACGCGGCGTCGCCGTGCACCAGCACCGGGAGCACCGTGTAGCCGTGAAGGCCCAGATCGAGCCTGTCCTGCTTGGCGCGGACGATGCCCTCGAGCACGGGGTCGACGGCCTCGAGGTGGGACGGGTTGGCGACCACGCTGACCGTGGTCGCGTGCTCGCCGTCGGGCGTCGTGTACTTGCCGGTCTGGCCCAGGTGGTACTTGACGTCGCCGGAGCCGTGGGCCGACTTCGGGTCCATCTGACCCTCGAACTCGTAGAAGATCTTTTCGTACGGCTTGGCGACGATGTTCGCGAGCACGTTGAGCCGGCCGCGGTGGGCCATGCCGATGACCATCTCGTCCAGCCCGGCCTCGGCCGACGACTCGAGCACGGCGTCGAGCAGCGGGATCAGCGACTCGCCGCCCTCGAGCGAGAACCGCTTCTGGCCGACGAATTTGGTCTGCAGGAACGTCTCGAAGGCCTCGGCGGCGTTCAGCCGGTTGAGGATGTGCTTCTGCTCGTCCGAGTCCGGCTTCGTGTACTTGATCTCGATGCGGTCCTGGATCCAGCGCCGCTCCTCGGGGCCCTGGATGTGCATGTACTCGATGCCGACGCGGCGGCAGTACGTGTCGCGCAGGACGCCCAGCACCTCGCGCAGCTTCATCCGCTGCTTGCCGGCGAAGCCGCCGACCGGGAACGTGCGGTCGAGGTCCCACAGCGTGAGGCCGTGCTGCAGCACGTCGAGGTCGGGGTGGCGGCGGATCTCGAACTCGAGCGGGTCGGTGTCGGCCATCAGGTGGCCGCGCACGCGGTAGGCGTGGATCAGCTCGACGACCCGGGCCGCCTTGTCGATCTGGCCCTCGCTGGTGCGGGCGACGTCGCGCACCCACCGGACCGGCTCGTACGGGATGCGCAGCGACGTGAAGATCTCGTCGTAGAAGTCGTGCTCGCCGAGCAGGAACTCGTGCATCGCCTTGAGGAACTCGCCGGACTGCGCGCCCTGGATGACCCGGTGGTCGTAGGTGCTGGTCAGCGTGGTGACCTTGCTGATGCCGTGCTCGGACAGGGTCTCGTCGCTCATGCCGGCGTAGGGGGCGGGATATTCCATCGCGCCGACCCCGATGATCGCGCTCTGACCGGCCATGAGGCGCGGGATGGAGTGCACCGTGCCGATGCCGCCCGGGTTGGTGAGCGAGATCGTGGTGCCGTTGTAGTCGTCCATGGTCAGCTCGTTGCGGCGGGCACGGCGGACCACGTCCTCGTACGCCTGCCAGAACTTGCGGAAGTCCATCGTCTCGCAGTTCTTGATCGACGGCACGACGAGCGCGCGCGAGCCGTCCTTCTTGGCGAGGTCGATGGCGATGCCGAGGTTGATGTGCTCGGGCTGTACCAGTGTCGGCTTGCCGTCCACCTCGGCGAACGAGTTGTTCATCTCGCGGTGCTGCACGACCGCGCGGACCAGCGCCCAGCCGATCAGGTGGGTGAAGCTGACCTTGCCACCCCGCCCGCGGGCGAGGTGGTTGTTGATCACGATGCGGTTGTCGACCATGAGCTTGGCCGGGACCGCCCGCACCGAGGTGGCCGTCGGCACCTCGAGCGAGGCGTCCATGTTCTGCACGATGCGGGCAGCGACGCCGCGCAGCGTGGTGACCTTGGCGCCCTCGGGAGCCTTGCCGTTGCTGCCCGACGCGGCGGGCTTGGCGGCCGGGGCCGGCTTGGTCGCCGCCGGCTCGGACTTGGTGGCGGGCGGAGCAGCTGGTTTCGCAGCGGGAACCGTCGGCTTGACGGGTGCGACCGTGGACGCCGCCGGGGCATCTGTGCCGGCCCGGGCCGCCGAGGCGGTCGCGGTGGCGGCCTTCGCCTCGTCGGGCGTCACGATCGAACCCGTGGCCATCGCGGGCTTGTAATCGGCGAAGAAGTCGTGCCAGGCCGGGTCGACGCTGGTGGGGTCGGCCAGGTAACGCTGGTACATCTCGTCGACGATCCACTCGTTGGGACCGAAATCCGCGAGTGGGTTCTCGTGCGAAGTCTGCTGGGTCGACACTTCCGTGTTCGCCTCTTTCACCTTTTGATCGGCGTCACATGGGACGGGAAAGACTCCCGTCAAGGCTACGCCGTGTGTGAGAGAGGCCATGTAGCGAGTCTTCGGTCGGGCCCCTGGGCGGCAGGTGGAGTGGGCGGACGTGCGCCGATCAGCTGATGTCCCGCCGCTTGGTCAGCCAGGTACCGAGGAATCCGGTCACGACGGCGTAGCCGATCAGCACCACGGCCCCGACCCAGCGCGGGGGCGAGCCGGGTAGGTCGGTGCCCGAGATCATGAGCTGGGACGCGCTGGTCGGCACGAGCACCTGCAGGTTGTTGATCCACTCGGCCACGTACTGGCTCAGCAGCAGGAAGATCAGGCTGACGACCGCGGTGCCGACCACGTAGGTGATGGCCAGGATCAGCGTGGCCGCGATCTGGCTGCGGATCAGCACGCCCGCGCCCACCCCGAGGATGCCCCAGAGCACGAAGGCCAGCAGGTTGAGCCCGATCGCGCGCCACACCGCGGGCTCGCCGATCTGGCTGCCGAGGTCGAGGTTGTTCATGATCAGCGGCACGAAGATCAGGTTGAGCACCGTCGTCACGAGCCAGACGAGCACGCCGATGATGATCGCGGCACCGAACTTGGCCAGGATGACCGCCTCGCGGCGAGGTGTGGTGAGGAACGTCGTGGTCGCCGTGAGGTGGAAGAACTCGCTGGTCACGATGATGGCCGAGAGCAACAGCACGATCAGGATGCCGAAGAACTGGCCGGTCGTGTAGAGGTTGGTGGCCACGTTGATCGGTTGGAGCGCGGCCTCGATCTGGGCCGACTGGGTGTCGGTGACCCCGGCGTCGTCCGGTACGGCCGTGACGTTGGAGTTCGCCCAGTTGATCAGCAGGGTCACCGCGTACAGGGGAACCAGGACGATGGCCATGATCCACCACAGCGCGGTGGTGCGGATCTTGAACAGTTCGGCGTTGACGAGGCTCATCGGATGCCCGCCTTTCCGGCCGTGAGCTGCAGGAAGACCTGTTCGAGGTCGCCGCGTTCGGTGGACAGCTCGTGCAGTTCGACCCGCGCCGTGAAGGCGGCGTGGCCGATGGCGGCCGCCTCGACGCCGTGCACGACCAGGCTGCCGTCGGCCCCCGGCGTCACTGTCGCGTCGAGCTCGGCCAGCGCGGCGGTCAGCTCCGCGGCCTGCGGGGTCCGCACCCGCACCTGCACGCCGCCGCTGAGGTCGCCCAGCACCTCGTCGACCGGGCCTTGGCGGATCAGCTTGCCGGCCGCGACGATCACCACGTCGTCCGCCAGGAGCTGCATCTCGCCCAGCAGGTGGCTCGAGACCAGCACCGTGCGGCCCTGGGAGGCGAGCGCCTTGAGCAGGTCACGCATCCAGCGGATGCCCTCGGGGTCGAGGCCGTTGGCCGGCTCGTCGAGGATCAGCACCTTGGGGTCGCCCAGCATCGCGGCGGCGATACCCAGCCGCTGCCGCATGCCCAGCGAATAGCCCTTGAACTTGCGGTTGGCGGCCGGGGTCAGGCCGACCATCTCGAGCGCCTCGTCGGCCCGGGAGTCGGGCAGGCCCGCGGCGCGGCAGATCATGCGCAGGTGGTTGCGGCCGGTGCGGCCGCGGTGGGCGCTGGACGCCTCGAGCACCGCGCCGACCTCGCGCACGGGGTCGGGCAGGTCGATGTATTTCTGACTGCCGAAGGTGGCCGTGCCGGCGGTCGGCGTGACCAGACCGAGCAGCATCCGCAGCGTGGTCGTCTTGCCCGCGCCGTTGGGCCCGAGGAAGCCGGTGACCCGGCCGGACCGGACCTTGAACGAGAGGTCGTCCACGGCTCGCAGCTTCTTGTACTGCTTGGTCAGGTGATCGACCACGATCTCGTCGGTCCCGGGCGCGCTCATCGACGCAGCTCCTCCCCCGTTTCGGTGAAGGGCACAACCTACTAGGTCGTGGCGATCCACGTGGCCCGGGCCGCGGCGAGCCGCGATCCGTCCGGCCCGAAGATCGCCGAGAGCACCATCGCCTTGCGCCCCGAGAACTCGGTCGCCTCGCCGACGACCACGCAGGTCGACCCCGGTTCGGGCCGGGCCTCGGCGGTCACCGCGATGCGGCCGAGCACGTACGTGCGGCCGTTCTGGATCGCCGTCCAGCCTCCGGGACAGTCGAGCGCGGCCCAGACCACCGGGAGGTCCGCAGCGGCCGGGACGGTCCAGGGCGCGGCGGTACGCCCGTCCGGCAGCGGACCGGGAAAGATGCGCAGCCCGTCCGGCCGTTCCGGGCCGCACACGTAGCAGGTGGGAAACGGGTGCTGGGTGAAGCCGGCGAACCCCTCGGCCGCCCGCTCCGCCTCCGGCAGCGCCACCGGGTCAGCGTACGAAATCGGCCCCGCCGCTTCCGTAACCGTCGCCACCAGCGTCTCGCCGTCGTGCACCGAGCCGTCGGCGAAGGTCAGTTCGGTCTCCAGCGGGGGTGGCACGCGCAGGGTGACCTCGAAGGCCGGCCCACCCACCCCGGCCCCCGCGGCGACGGCGAAAGCCCCGGCCGACCACCCGCCGTTGCCGGTCGCCGGTGGCCCGTTGAAACGTCTCTCGATCCGCATGTGTCGAAGGCTCGCACAACCGTTCATTTCACGGCCATGAATCGCCTCCTGGCGCGACATTCCATCGGCAGCTGTCGCCCTTACACACAACACATGGCTGTTCTGCTGACTGCCGCCGCCCCCACCGGGACCAGCGGCTACTCCCTGCTCATCGCCGAGGACCAGAGTCAGGTCGCCGCCGCGCAACGGCTGCGCCACGAGGTCTTCGCCGGTGAACTCGGCGCCACGCTGCCCGGCGCCACCCCCGACGGACGCGACGCCGACGACTTCGACGACTTCTGCGACCACCTGCTCGTGCGCGACGACGCGACCGGCGCCGTGGTCGGCACCTACCGGATGCTTCCCCCCAAGGCCGCCGAGCGGGCCGGCCGGCGCTACGGCGACGGCGAGTTCGACCTGAGCCCGCTGCGCCCGCTGCGCGACCAGCTGGTGGAGACCGGGCGCTCCTGCGTGCACCCCGACCACCGCAGCGGCTCGGTGATCAACCTGATGTGGGCCGGCATCGCCCGCTACATGCACCTGAACAACCTGCGCTGGCTCGGTGGCTGCGCCTCGGTGCCGCTGGACGACGGCGGCGTGACCGCGGCCGGCGTCTGGGCCCGGGTGCAGGCCAAGCACCTGGCCCCACCCGCCCTGCGGGTCACGCCGCGCCGCTCCTGGCTGGCCACCACCGAACTCGTGGGCGACCCCCGGACCCAGCCTCCGGCGCTGCTCAAGGGCTATCTGCGGCTGGGCAGCTGGATCTGCGGGGAGCCCGCCTACGACCCCGACTTCAACTGCGCCGACTTCTACGTGCTGTTCTCGATGGACCGGCTGGACCCGCGGTACCGCCGCCACTTCCTGGGCGCCACCCGATGATCGCCGCGCTCTGGCAGCCGGTCTCGGGATGCGGCCCGCACTGCCGGGACGCGGCCGGCCGGCACGCCTTCCCGGGGGTCGCCACCCTGCGCATGATTCTGCTGGCGGTGGTGCTCGTCGGGGGACTACTGCTGGCGCCTCTGCTGCGCGGTCTGGTTTTGCGCGGCGTGGCCCGCGCGATGCTGGCGGTCCTGGGCGTCCGGCTCGTGCGCCGCGGCCCGGCACTGAAGCCGGGCAGCCTGCTGGTGGCCAACCACGTGTCCTGGCTCGACATTCTCGTGCTGACGGCGGTCTCGCCGGTGCGCCTGGTGGCCAAGGGCGAGGTCGGCGCGTGGCCGGGCATCGGGTCGCTGGCCGGTCTGTCCGGCGCCATCTTCATCGACCGCTCGCGGCCGAAGGCGCTGCCCGCGACGGTCGCCGAGGTGGCCGCGGCGCTGCGTTCGGGCCGCACGGTCGCGGCCTTCCCCGAGGGCACGACCTTCTGCGGTACGAGCCAGGGCCGCTTCCGTCCGGCGTTGTTCCAGGCCGCCGTGGACGCGGGCGCTCCCGTGGTGCCGGCCTCCATCCGCTACGACTCGACCGCGGCCGCCTTCATCGGCGACGACACACTGGTCGATTCGGTCCGCCGGGTGGCCGCGCTACGGTCGCTGAAGGTGACCCTGGTGACCGCGCCCGCGCTGCGTCCCGAGCCCGGCGCCGACCGGCGGCTGCTCGCCCGCGCCGCCCAGGCCTCGATGGGGGTCGCCGGCTACCGCCTGGCCGCCTGACGCCCGTCCAACCACCCCGCCCGCCGCCCTTGACCCGACTGAAGGCTCTGCCGACGGTCTTACAGAAAACTTTCAGGCAGCGTGCAGGCAAGGGACAGCGCGCTGATAAACAATGGGTTCCATGGCCGCTCAGACCCAGCCCAAGCAGAGCGAGGCGAAACTGCTCGTCGTCGAGGACGACGCGAACATCCTCGAGCTGCTCTCCGCCAGTCTCCGCTTCGCCGGCTTCGACGTGAGCACCGCGACGAGCGGCAGCGCGGCGGTCAGCGCCGCGAAGAACACCACTCCCGACCTCGTCGTCCTCGACGTGATGCTGCCCGACCTCGACGGTTTCGAGGTCATCCGGCTCATGCGCGAGGGCGGCCAGCGCACCCCCGTGGTCTTCCTGACCGCCCGCGACGGCACCGACGACAAGATCCGGGGCCTGACCCTGGGTGGCGACGACTACGTCACCAAGCCGTTCAGCCTCGAGGAGCTCACCGCCCGCATCCGGGCGGTGCTGCGCCGCACGACGCAGGGCGACGAAGAGCCGTCCCGCCTGGTCTTCGCCGATCTCGAACTCGACGAGGAGACGCACGAGGTCTACCGCGCGGGCCAGCGCGTCCAGCTCTCGCCGACCGAGTTCAAGCTGCTGCGCTACCTCATGCTCAACGCCAACCGGGTGCTCTCCAAGGCGCAGATCCTCGACCACGTGTGGAAGTACGACTTCCGCGGCGACGACAACATCGTCGAGTCCTACATCTCGTACCTTCGCCGCAAGGTCGACAATGTCCAGCCGCGTCTGATCCACACCCTCCGCGGGGTCGGCTACGTGTTGCGCAAACCGGCGGTCTGAGCCGGCCGTGACCTCGACGCTCACCGAGCGGGTTCGCAACTCGATCCCGCCCCAACCCAGCCTGCGCAAGGTCTCGCTGCGCATCAAGCTGGTGGCGTCGGTCCTGGTCCTGGTGTTCGCGGCGCTCACCGCCATCAGCGCGGCCAGCACGTACGCGCTGCACAACTATCTGCTCGACCGGCTCGACACCTCGCTGAGCATCTACGCCGAGACGATCGCCAAGGCGCGCTACGGCTCGAAGATCCCGGTGCCGGGCGACTTCTACGTCTCCACCTCCTCGGTCTGGGGTGTCCGCTCCGACCAGCCGGTGGTGGGCGACAGCAGCCTCAAGCCGGAAGACCTGCCGCCGCTGGTCAAGGGCCTCGACGAGGTCAACGCCGTGCTGGGCGAGCCCTACACCGTGCGTTCGCCCAGCGGCAAGGTGCACTGGCGCGTCGTGGTCGTGGTCGACGAGAACACCCAGGTCATCCAGGTCGCCGAGAAGCTCTCGGTGATCGGCCTGGCGGTCAACCAGATGGTCTGGGTCGACCTGCTCGTCGGCGTCGGCGTGCTGATCGCGCTGGCCTCGATCGGGGCCGCCATCGTGCGTCAGAGCCTGGTCCCGCTGCTGCAGATCGAACGTACGGCGGCGGCCATCGCGGCCGGCGACCTCACCCAGCGTGTCCCCGACCCCGAGGCGCACGACGGCGAGCCCAGGACTGAACTGGGCCGCCTGGCCAAGGCGCTCAACGCCATGCTGGCCCAGATCGAGGCGGCATTCAGCGCGCGTGCCCAGAGCGAGTCGGCCGCTCGCGAGGCCGAGTCGGCCGCGGTCGAGGCGGCCGACGCGGCCCAGCTCTCCGAGGCCCGGGCGGTGCGCTCCGAGGGCAAGATGCGGCAGTTCGTGGCGGACGCCTCGCACGAGCTGCGGACGCCGCTGACGACCATCCGCGGCTTCGCCGAGCTCTACCGCCAGGGCGCCGTCACCGACCCCGAGGACGTCGCCCGCCTGGTGCGCCGCATCGAGGACGAGGCCGCCCGCATGGGCCTGCTCGTCGAAGATCTGCTGTTGCTGGCCCGGCTCGACCGCGAACGCCCGCTCAACCTGGGCCCGGTCGAGCTGCCCGTGCTCGCCCTCGACGCGGTGCAGGCGGCCGAGGCCATGGCGCCCGAGCGCACGATCGAACTCGAGGTGCGCGACCAGCCCGACCGGCTCGTGGCCCGGGGCGACGACGCCCGGCTGCGCCAGGTGATCGGCAACCTCATGACCAACGCGCTGGTGCACACCCCGCCCGATGCGACGGTCACCCTGCGGCTGTACGCCGAGCCCGGCGACCGGGCGGTGGTCGAGGTGTCCGACACCGGGCCCGGCCTCAGCGAGAAGCAGCGGGCGCACGTCTTCGAGCGGTTCTACCGCGCCGACGAGGCCCGCACCCGGCACACCGACCGCGCTGCCACCGGCACCGGCCTGGGGCTGGCCATCGTGGCGGCCATTGTCAGGTCGCACCAAGGAACCGTCGAGGTGATCAGCGAACCGGGGCAGGGAGCCACGTTCCGGGTCACTTTGCCTACGCTAAATCCCGACAAAGGGTTTTCAGAAAACATCCAGGGCTAGCACAGGTCGGTACGAGCCGGACGGGGCAAGGTGGTGGACATGAACGAGAACGAGACCGACCCGCGACCCGCGGACGCCTCATCCGAGAGCAGCAGCCCGCAGCGGGGACAGTCTGAGGAGCCGACCGCCGCCCAGCCGGCAGTCCCGCAGGCCCCGCAGCCCGCCCCGCCGCAGGCTCCTCACTGGGGGCCGCCGGTGCCGAACGCCCCCCAGTCCGGCGTTCCGCAGTCCGCAGTTCCGCAGTCCGCAGCCCCGCAGTCCGCAGCCCCGCAGACGGGCGCGCCCCAGTGGCAGCAGTCCCACTGGCAGCAGCACGCCGGCTATCAGCAGCCCGGCTACGGCCAGCAGCAGCCGCACCCCGGCTTCCATCAGCAGCCCTACGGCCAGCAGCCCGGCTATGCCACCGGCGCCGCCTGGTCCGCTCCCGGGGGGACGCATACCCAGACGCTCCCCGGCGTCGAGGGTCAGGCCTGGCCTTCCGGCTCCGAGGGACAGCCGATCTGGGCCGCCCCCGTCGACCAGCAGCAGCCCCGGGGCAACGGGCGCGGACGCAAGATCTTCGTGGCCGGCGCCGCAGCGGTGCTGATCGCGCTGGGCGCGGGTGGTGTCGGCGCCGCCACGGCGCTGGCGTTCGACGACGACGGCACGTCCCCGTCGGTGCAGACGGGCAACTCGTCGGTCACCCGTGTGGTCGACCGCTCGTCGCTGGCCCAGATCGCCTCGGCCGTGCAAGACAGCGTCGTCTCGATCACCACCGGCAACGGTGAGGGTTCCGGCGTCGTCATCTCGACCGACGGGTACGTCGTCACCAACAATCACGTGGTGGCCACCGCCCAGGGCGACAAGGTCACCGTGATCTTCGCGGACGGCAAGAAGGCGGAGGCCTCCATCGTCGGCACCGACCCGCGCACCGACCTGGCCGTCGTCAAGACCTCCGGCCTGTCCGACCTCAAGGCGGCCACGTTCGGCAGCAGCGCCAAGATGCAGGTCGGCGACACGGTGCTGGCGATCGGCAGCCCGCTCGGCCTCGAGGGTTCGGTCACCGCCGGCATCATCAGCGCGAAGGACCGCACCATCCAGTCCAGCGGCGAGGGCGAGCAGCAGAGCCCGTTCGGCAACAACCAGCAGCAGCAACAGGGCTCGTCCACCACGATGTCGGGCCTGCTGCAGACGGACGCGCCGATCAACCCCGGCAACTCCGGTGGCGCCCTGGTCAACACGAACGGCGAGGTCATCGGCATCAACTCGGCCATCGCCACGTCGGGCAGCACCGGCAACATCGGCCTGGGCTTCGCCATCCCGAGCGACAAGGCCAAGCAGGTGGCCAACGACCTGATGGCCGGCAAGAAGGTCAGCCACCCTGCGCTGGGCGTCAGCGTGACCCCGGCCGAGAACGGCGGCGCGCTGGTCAGCAGCGTCACCCCCGGCAGCGCGGCTGCCTCGGCCGGCCTGCAGCAGGGCGACGTGATCACCTCGGCCGACGGCAAGACCATCGGCGACTCCGACGACCTGGTGGCGGCGGTCCAGTCGGGCACGGTCGGCCAGAAGATGACCCTCGACTACACCCGTGACGGCGAGAAGAAGCAGATCACGGTGACCCTGACCGAGGCCAAGTAGAGCTTTTCCCTCCGCTGCGGCGGGTGGTGCGACAAGGGGGTTGTCGCGCCACCCGCCGTACGTTTGTCCGGCGTCATTCTCCAAACAACCAACAAAACGGGGCAAATCACTGCGGGGGACTCGCCATCCAGCTTCCCGAGCGCCTAATCTGCCATTCGCATCGGCGCTCCCCCCGGCACTGAGAGGCACCAGTTGACGTACGTCGAGACCCGGATGAATGTCTGGGAGGCGCTGGCTGGTCGCGCCCCGGGTGAACCGTCCGGCCCGGCGGATCCCGGGCTCTGGGGCGCGGTCGTCGACCGGCTCAATCCGACGAGCGCGCGGCCCGTCCTGCGCGCCGGGGTCGAGTACGTGCAGCTCATCGACGCCCGTGGCGGCGACTACGTCATGCTGCGCTCGCCCGACGACGGCGAACGCGCCAGCTACCTGCGGCTCACCCCCGAGGAGTGGGAACTCGCCCTGCTCATGGACGGCGAGCACACGGTGGCCCGGCTGGTGGCCGAGTTCGCACGCATCGCCGGCCGTCTCGCCCCCGACCAGGTGCGCCGCGTGGTCGCTGACCTGGCCGGCAACCGCATGCTCGACGAGCTGCCGATGGACGCCTTCCGCCCGCTGGAGGAGCTGGCCCGCCGCCCGTTGCAGGAACGTGTCGGCAACTCGCTGCTGGCCGCCGCCCGCGGCCGCCGCATGCTCCTGGTCAACGTCGACGGCCTGGTGACCGCGCTCTACCGGGCCGGTGGCCGGCTGTTCTTCAACAAGGCTGCCGCCATCGTCACCGCCGTGCTCGCCGTGGCCGGCTTCGGCCTGTTCGTGGCGACCTGGTCGCGGGGGAGCCGCTCGCTGTTCCTCACCGGCGACTCGTACGTGGCCGGCGCCCTCACCCTCGTGCTGCTCAACCTGGTCGTGGTCGGCGTGCGCGAGTGGGCCCGGGCCATGGCGGCCAAACACTCCGGACGCGAGGTGCCGGCCGCCGGTTTCCTCGTCTGGTTCGGACTGCCCTCGCTCTTCGTCGACACCAGCGACGTCTGGATGGCCGGACGCCGCGCCCGCATTCTGGTCTCGGCGGCCGGGCCGCTGAGCGCGCTGTTCCTCGGCGGTCTGGCCCAACTGGCCGGCCTGGCCCTGCCCGCGGCGGCCGACCTGGCCTTCAAGCTGGCCTTCCTCTGCTACCTGAGCGCCTTCGTCCACCTCAGCCCGCTGCTGCCGCTCGACGGGCAGTACCTGCTGATGAACTGGCTCGAGGTGCCGCAGGTGCGCAACCGGGCGCTGGCCTGGATCAGTGGCCGGCTGCGGGGCCGCCCGCCCCACTGGGGCACGCTGGACCGCGAGGGCCGGCTGATCGCCCTCTACGGCTTCCTGGCCGTCTGCTGGGTCGCCGTCGCCCTCAACGTGGCCGTCCGCCTCTGGGAGGACAGGCTCTCGGGCCTGGCCACCGGCCTGTGGCACGACGGCCCGCTCGGCGTCTTGCTGCTGCTCGTCATCGTGCTCGGCCTGGCCGCTCCGGTGGTGTACTTCCTGCTCGGCCGGTTGACCCGGTGGTGGGCAACCTCGCGGCTGCGCCGGGCCGAGAACGACCGCGAGGCCGACAGCCCGCGCCGCCTGGCCGCGCTCCGCGCCTCGGAACTGGGTGGCCTGCCCGAACCGGCGCTGCAGGGCCTGGCTTCCCGGGCGCGCTGGGTGCACCCGCCGACCGGTCGCCAGATCGTCAACGCCGGCGGCGCTCAGCAGGCCGTCTTCGTCGTCGTCGAGGGCGCCCTCGAGGCGCGCCGGCCCGGCGACCCGCCCGGCACGATCCGCCACCACGTCGGCCCCGGCGGCGTCGTCGGCCTGGTCAACGCGATCACGGGCCGGTCCACCCAGCTCGACTGGCACACCGCCGGCACGACGCTGCTGTCGATTCCCACCGCGACCGTGGCCACCGTGGTCGGGCCGCTGCCCGGCCCGCCGCCGCACGACCGGGTCGAGGCCGAGGCGCTCTTCGCCGACACCCCCGCTCTGGCCGGTCTCGCGGCCGACCAGCGGCTCGCCCTGATCGCCTCGGCCCATCCGGTCGACCTCGACCCCGGTGCGCCGGTCATCCTGCCCGGCCCCACCCACGCCGTGGTCGTCGAGTCCGGCGTGATCGCGCTGCCCGACGGCGTCGAGCTGCGCCGGGGAACGCTGGTCGGCCCGGTCGGCGACGGCAGCCCCGGCATGGTCGCGCAGACCATCACGCCCGTACGGCTGTGGGTCGTGCCCGACGCCTCCGACCTGCCGCCGCTGGTCGGCGCCACCCACCGCCCCGGCTCGCCCATGCCGGTCGTGACAGCGAAGGGTGCGCTGCGGCCGGGATCGCCCGGCGGCGGCTCGTACCCGCCGCTCAACCTGCCGCCCGGCCCGCCCGACGGCAGTGGCAACCCCGAAGCCGACAAGCGCTTCGAGCGCGGCCTCGTCTGGCTCACGGTCGTGGTGCTGACCACGGCGCTCTTCCTCACCGGCCTGTCGTTCCGCCCCGGCCCGGCCTGGGCCGAGATGCCGGCCGACCGGGTGCTCCTCTCGGTCGACGAGGGCCTGGTCACGGCCACCCTCGACGGCTCGCCGCAGAACCTCGACGGCGGTGCGCGGCGCTACCTCGACCAGGGCGAGACGATCGAGGTCTCGTCCCGGGCCACGGCCACGCTGACCTTCCCGGGCGGCGCGACGACGCTGCTGTGCGCGAACACCCGGATCGGCGTCGGCACCCTCGCCACCGGCGGTGGCCGCGATCAGAGTCCCAAGGCCACCATCTCGCTCCAGTCCGGACGGGTGCTCGCCGGCACGGGCAGCACCAGCGGCGCCTACAAGCCGCTGACGCTGACCGTCGACCGTAGCGGCGGCCAGGTCACCAACAGCGGCGCCGCCTGGTACTCGGTGGAGCCGGCAGCGCTCACCGTCTCGCGCGGCACGGTCCAGGTCGACGGCACGCCCAGCGCGGCCACCGGCGGTCAGCTCGCGTGCGCCGACGGCGTGCCGGTCGAAGCGCCCGCCTCGAGCAGCCCCGAACCGGAGGAGAGCTTCGAGCCCTTACCGTCCGATCCGGCATCGATCAATCCGTCGATCGCCCCGAGCACGACGCCCCCGACAAGCGATACGGTAGTCACACCGTCACAGACCGCTGATCCGAACGACGATGACGAGCCGACGGCCGAGCCGACCCGCACGTTCACCCGGCCGGCGACCACCCCGCCGCCCGCCACCACCCGGCCCACCACGGCGCCGACGACGCGCCCGCCGGCGACGACTGCCCCCACCACCAGGCCCCCCGCCACCACGCCGCCGCCCACGACGCCCCCACCGCCGGAGGAGACGGAGACTCCGAGCAACCCGGAGGCGAGCCCGACCGACGACGACTGACGTGGGTGGGGCGCTGTCGCGGCGCCCCCTCGACGTCAGGAGGTTCGATGCTCTGCTGGTTCTGCGCCGAGTCGGCCCGGGCGAGCTGCCGCTTCTGCGGCCGCGGTGTCTGCGCCGAACACGCCCGGTTCGGCCCCTATCTGCTGCAGGTCAGCCGGTCCGAGACGAGGCGACGGGCGGAGGCGCTGGTGGTCGACGACGCGGTGCAGTGCGGCACCTGCCGGCCACGACCACACGCAGTGGCGATGCCGGAACTGGACTGAGCACCGTACCGTCAGTGCATGGTTCGACACGACGGCGAGAACAACCTGGGTGTGTGGTCGGAATTCGGCTCGGTGGCCGGCATGGTCGCCGGCCGCACGGCCGAGGACGTCACCGACGATGTGACCGGCGACGTGCAGACCGGTTTCGGTGACCGCCCCGACCTCGACGGCCTGCCCGACATCACGGTCGGCGCCACGATCGCCCAGGCCGCAGTCGAACTGGCCCCGCCCGAGGGCTACGACAACCGGGTGGACGCCGACGGCGACGGCACCGACGACGACGCCACCTATCTGGGGCGCCCCGACGGCGGCGTAGACATCCTGGCCGACGTGGACGGCGACGGCGAGGTCGACTTCGTCGGCGCCGACGTCGACCTCGACAACCGGGTCGACTTCGCCGACTACGACAAGGATCGCGACGGCGTCTTCGAGAAGCGCATGTTCGACGACAACGGCGACGGCTTCCTCGACCGCGCCGAGTTCCTGCCCGGCGACAGCTGACCTCACCCCGCCCAGTCGACCGGCGTGATGCTCTGGCTCAGCCAGTCCCGCCGCAGGATCCCGTACCCGATGGTGTCGTGCAGCCGGCCGTCACTGCCGGGCCAGGCCTCGCGGTAGTGCGCCTCCTTGACGAAGCCGCAGGCCCGGAACACCGCGCGCATGGCCAGGTTGTCGTTGCGGGTGGTGCCCTCGATGCGGTTGATCTCGGGTAGCAACCCGAAGAGATCCCCGACGAGCCAGCCGACGGCGGCCCGCCCGAGGCCTCGCCCCCGGCAGCCGGCGGCCAGCCGAAGGTCGAAGAGCGGCGTCCCGTCGTCCAGATCGAACGCCCGGACGAACCCGCACCGCCGCCCGTCCACGACGATCCAATGCGTACGGACGGCATCGTCGAAGTACGCCCCGGCCGCCACCCGCCGGGCAACGTCGGCCACATCGACCACGCCTCCGGAGTGAAACGGCCAGGGCTCGCTCGCCAGGAACGCCGCGAACTCGGCCGCGTCTCCCGTCCGGACCGGTTCGTACGAGATGCCCACGCTATGCACCTTATCGACCTGCTCCCCAAGCATCCGGTCCGCAAGCTCACTACTCGGCGGTGGCCCAGGTAGGTCAGAGAGGAGGTGACCTTGCCTGGAACCTCGCCCCGCTCCAACGCCCGGATGCGAACGCGGCGCTGAACTCCAACCGCTTTACGGACTAATGCGCTACAGGGGAGGCAGCCCATCCCGGAGCGCCACTACCCCGCGTCGGCGCCCAGTCGGCGCAGCCGGGGTTGTTGTTGCGGATGTAGTACTCGGCGCACCAGACGCACTCCTGGGTGACTATGCCGTCCTCACGGCAGGCCTGGGCGGCTGCCTTGCCCTCGTAGAACTCGACCAGGTCGAAGGTCACCCGGTTGTCCGTGGCCGTCCGGACGTAGGCGTACTTCGTCCGGGCAGGGCGGGCGCCGAGGGTGGGGGCTTCTTCGGGGCTCGGTCTCGGAACTTGGGTGCGGGCGCCGCGGGGATCCGGGGAACGGCTGCGGCGGCTCGGACGCCGACGCGGGGGCGGGCGGGTCGCCCAGGGTGGTCCCGGCGCAGGCGGACATGAAGAGGGTGGTCAGGGCGGACGCGATCAGGACTACGGCGCGGCGTCGCTTGGGCTGTCGGGGGGTGGGAAGGAGAATGTCCTGGCTGGCACGGGTGGGCCTTGATGACCCGGGATACCACCTGTCGGGAGCGGGACAGGGCCCAGTTCCGCCGTCAGCGGATTCGCCTACAGGGGAATCGCTGGGAGGTCGGGGCCGGGCTGGGGAGACTGGGGTACGTCGAACGGCCGGTCGGGTGACAGGTCCCGCGGCGGATGCGAGAGGGTGTTGTCATGAGTGTTGACGAGTTGACGATGCGGGGCGGCGGCGCATCCTTCGATGACCAGGTGTTCGAGCGGCTGCTCCGGGAGCGGATCATCTTTCTCGGCAGTGAGGTCAACGACGAGGTGACCAACCGCATCTGCGCCCAGATGCTGCTGCTCGCCTCGGCCGACAGTGAGAGGGACATCGCGCTCTACATCAACTCGCCCGGCGGCTCGATCAGCGCCGGCATGGCGGTGTACGACACGATGCAGTACATCAAGAACGACGTGGCGACGATCGCGATGGGCATGGCCGCCTCCATGGGGCAGTTCCTGCTCTGCGCGGGCACGCCCGGCAAGCGGTACGCGCTGCCGCACGCGCGGATCATGATGCACCAGCTCTCCGGCGGCATCGGCGGCACCGCGGCCGACATCGCCATCCAGGCCGAGAGCATGTTGCACATCAAGAACGTGATGAACGAGCGGATCGCCTTCCACTCGGGCCACACGCCCGAAGAGATCGAGGCCGACTCCGACCGTGACCGCTGGTTCACCGCCGAGCAGGCCCGGGACTACGGTCTGGTCGACCACGTGATCAGCAAGGCCAACCAGGTCACGAACACGACCTCGCTGGTCTGAGCAGCTGCGACAACGGCCGTGCGGCGGGTGCCGCACGGCCGTTGTGTCGTTTTCGGCGGTTCGGGGTAACACGAGGGCATCCCCGAATCTGCCAAGGAGGTGCTGACGTGAGGCTCCCGACGTTCTCCCGCCAGTCCACGAGCGATACCACGGAGACGCCCGAGCGACCGGCCGCGACCGGCACGGTCACCCGGCCGCACGAGGACAACACCACCGAGGTGCGTCCCGCTCCGAGCCCGGTGCGCGCCCGTCGCGACGAGCCCGACACGCTGACCGACCTGCCGCCCGCGCCGAAGCACGCGAGCCGCACCGACACGCCGCCCCCGCCTCCGGCCGCCACAACGACGGCCCGCCCGGCGCCGGCCACGACTACGGGCGGCCCGACGGCCCGCCCGACCGGTTCGGCCGCCGTCGACCACCCGGTCGCCGCCGGTCCCAAGCCGCGGGCCAGCCTGCTCGCCACCCTCGGCCTGATCCTCGCGGTGGCCTCCGTGCTGCTCGTGCTCTCCGGCCCCCTGATGGGTTACGGCCTCGGCGTCGCCGGTCTGGCCCTGGTGCTGTCGCTCAGCGGCATCCACGCCACGGGCAAGCGTCATGTGGCCGGCAAGACCGACGCCCTGCTCGGCATGATCCTCTCGCTGGGCGCGATCGTGCTCGGCGTGCTCGCGCTGACCGGTGCGCTGAGCTGGCTGGGCACCGACACCCAGCCGGTGAACACGGTTCGCGAGTGGCTCGACGCACGGTTTATCGACCGCTTCTGACGGGTATCTGACATTCGCCGACGGCGATGCGCCGGAAGCAAGGATCGGAACCGGGACTGACACCGATCAGTCCCGCCCCGGAAACGCCCGGCGGTGCGCCGGCAACACTTGATCTCGCGGGTGGCCTGGTTCAGGCCACCCGCGAGGTGCGTTTGCAACGAATCTCCGCCGAGAGCCCCGAGCACGCAATGATCGAAAGCAGCTTGCAGGGTTGAACTGAGGCCTGTGACGGTGCCGCCCGCCTAGCGTTTCAGCCATGACGACCACGGCTTCGCCGCGCCGCTACCTCATGTGCCGGCCCACCCACTTCGCGGTGACCTACCGCATCAATCCGTGGATGGATCCCACGGCGCCCTACGACAACGCGCTCGCCGTCGAGCAGTGGGAGAACCTGCGGCAGACGTACCTCGACCTGGGTCACACCGTCGAGCTGATCGAGCCGCTGCCGGGGCTGCCCGACATGGTCTTCTCCGCGAACGGCGCCACGGTGGTCGACGGTCGTGTGCTGGCCGTGCAGTTCCGCGACGCCGAGCGGGCCGACGAGGCCCCGGCGTACGCGGCCTGGTTCCGCGAGCACGGCTTCGAGGTGACCGAGCCGAAGCACACCAACGAGGGCGAGGGCGACATCCTGCTCGCCGGCGACGTGCTGCTGGCCGGCACCGGCTTCCGCACGGCGCACGCCTCGCACGCCGAGACGCAGGAGGTGCTGCGCCGCCCGGTGATCACGCTGCAGCTGGTCGACCCGTCCCTGTACCACCTCGACACCGCGCTCTGCGTGCTCGACGACACCAACGTGGCGTACCTGCCGGCCGCCTTCTCGCCCGGCTCCCAGGCCGTGCTCAAGCAGCTCTACCCGCACGCGGTGATCGCCGACGAGCAGGACGCCGCGGTGCTCGGCCTCAACGCGGTCAGCGACGGCCGTACGGTGGTCCTGCCGGTTCAGGCCACCCACCTGGCCGCCGAACTGCGGGCCGCGGGCTACCAGACCGTCGGGGTCGACGTCTCCGAGCTGCGCAAGGCCGGCGGCGGACCCAAGTGCTGCACGCTGGAGGTGCGATCGTGACGACCGTCGAGAACCGGACCCCGGCCGAACTGGCCGAGGCCGAGCGCTACACCGCCCACAACTACCACCCGCTGCCCGTCGTGATCACCGAGGGCGAGGGCGCCTGGGTCACCGACGTCGACGGCCGCCGCTACCTGGACTTCCTGGCCGGCTACTCGGCGCTGAACTTCGGGCACCGGCACCCCGGGCTGATCGCCGCCGCGCACGCGCAGCTCGACCGGATCACGCTGACCAGCCGGGCGTTCGTGCACGACCAGTTCGCCGAGTTCTGCCGCTCACTGGCCGAGCTCTGCGGCAAGGAGCTCGTGCTGCCGATGAACACCGGCGCCGAAGCCGTGGAGACCGCGATCAAGGTCGCCCGCAAGTGGGGCTATCAGGTCAAGGGCGTGCCGGACGGTCAGGCCGAGATCATCGTGGCCGCCGACAACTTCCACGGGCGCACGACCACGATCGTCAGCTTCTCGACCGATCCCGACGCGAAGGCCGACTTCGGCCCGTACACCCCGGGTTTCACCATCGTTCCGTACGGCGATGAGGCCGCGCTGCGCGAGGCGGTCACCCCCAACACGGTCGCCGTGCTGATGGAGCCGATCCAGGGTGAGGCCGGCGTGCTCGTGCCCCCGGCCGGCTACTTCGCCGCGGTGCGGGCGCTCTGCGACGAGCACAACGTGCTGCTGGTGGCCGACGAGATCCAGTCGGGTCTGGGCCGCACCGGCCGCACGTTCGCCATCGAGCACGAGGGTGTCGTCCCCGACATGTACGTGCTGGGCAAGGCGCTGGGCGGCGGCATCGTGCCGGTCTCGGCCGTGGCCGCCAACCGTGACGTGCTGGGTGTCCTCAAGCCGGGCGAGCACGGCTCGACGTTCGGCGGCAACCCGCTGGCCTGCGCGGTCGGCGGCGAGGTGGTGCGCCTGCTGGCCACCGGCGAGTTCCAGCGGCGCTCGGCCGAGCTGGGCGAGCACCTGCACGCCCGGCTGAACGCGCTGATCGGCCACGGTGTGGTCGCGGTGCGCGGGCGTGGACTGTGGGCCGGCGTCGACATCGACCCCCGGCTGCTGACCGGCCGTCAGGCGTGCGAGCGGCTCGCCGAGCGCGGCGTGCTCGCCAAGGACACGCACGGCTCGACGATCCGCCTGGCGCCCCCGCTGGTCGTGACCGCGGACGAGATCGACCACGCCGTCGACCAGCTGGCGGCCATACTTCGCTAACTGCGTTCGAACTTCCGGAGGGCCATCGTCGGCGCCTCGGCCATCACCGATTCGGGTTGGACGACGCCGCCGGTGGCCCACATCTTGGACCGGCCCACCTGGACGCCGGCGTAGAGCTCGACCACGTCCTCGGGTGCCAGGGTGCGGCTCTCCTGACGGTGCAGGGCGACCCGCTCGTCGTCGTTGACCGTGCCGCCGGGGCGCACACCGCTGCCGTTGGTGCTGATGTCCTGCACCGTCAGGTTGCCGTCGGTGCGCAGGGTGAACTGCACGTGCCCGCGGCTGATCCACTTGCGGGCGTCGTCGGTCAGCCACTGGCCGAGCATGACGCCCCGGCCGCCCTCGGGGGCCCGGCCGACCACGACCGGCTCGTCGGTCGAGACCACGAACCGGCGGCGGACGACGCCGTCGATGCGGACAGAGAGAACCTCGACCGCCGCCCGCGGGCCGGCGTCCCGCAGCTGGGCTCCGTGCCGGGGACAGGTGGGCACGCCGCCGCGCAGCGACGGCGGCGGCTGGGAGACCGGGCTGGTGTAGGTGCGCATGTCGGCGAACGGGCTGTCCGGGTCGCCGCCGGAGCCGAAGCTCGTGCAGTTGGGCTCGGGGCAGCTCCAGACCCGGGCCAGCAGGCGCTCACCCAGCGGGGAACGCTCGGCCGCCTTCGGGGGCTCGCCCCGGCCGACGCGGGCCATCAGCACCGTACTGCCGCCCTCGCCGGCGACCGCGGCCAGCAGGCGGCCGGGCTCGTCGACCCAGGGGTGCCGCTCGCTGTTGCCGCGGGTGCGGGTGAGCACCGGCAGCCCGAGCAGCTCGGCCACCTCGAAGACGCGGTCGTCGAGCTGGGGCACGACCTCGACCTTGCCGTCGTCGGCCCAGCGGCGGATGACCATGCGCTCGTTCGAGGTGAGGTCGGTGTCCGAGAGCAGGCCGCGCGGGGCCACCACGAAGACCGGCACGTTCTCTTCCGAGAGTCGCTTGCCGAGGGCGTCGACGACGAGACCGAGGCGCACCGAGCTGGCCGGGCGGCCGCCGTCGAGGTCGGCGTAACGCACGATCTCCGACAGGTCGACCACTGCGCGGGCGAGCGCCGGATCGGTGGTGAGGCGCACCTCGATGGCGTCGAGGACCTTGCTGACCTCGAATCTCACGGGTCCTCCCGGACGGTCGGCGGGTGTCTGTGCAACGGCAATCATGCCGTGTGCGCTGCGGAGGCGGTCATCACACCCCTCCGTGACGGTCCGGTTGTCCGTCGTGTCCGTTTGCCTTTCCCGGCCATCGGGAATTGACGGGGGTCACAGAGCCGGCCCATCGACGGGCCGGCCGGGCTGAAGGGACGGACATGCGGACACCACGGCTCGCGGGGCTGGGAATCGCGACGATGGCGACAGCCGCGCTGGCGCTGGCCGGCTGCGACTCCACTTCTCCGTCCGGCTCGGCCTCGGCGCCGGCGTCGGCTCCGGCCACGGGGTCGGCATCGGCTTCGGTGGGTGCGGCCGACCCGGCGGCGGTCGAGGCGCTCACGAAGGCGACCTCGCAGCTCGGCACGACCAGCTTCAAGATGACCGCCACGTCGGGGTCCGGCTTCAAGCTGACCGGCGCGGTCGACCCGGCGCAGGGTGTGGGCGAGGCCGATCTCAAGGCGACCGGGCCCAACGCCGAACTCAGCATCAAGACCCTGCTGGCCGGTCAGGACCTTTACCTCCAGGTGCCCGGTTTCACCAAGGCCGGCACGTGGACCCACGTCGACGTCGCGCGCCTGCCCGAGGGGGCCAACGTGGGCCTGCGCCCCGGTCAGCTCGACCCGGTGAACACGTCGAAACTGCTGAGTTCGGCCACTGACGTACGGTCGACCGGCGCCAACGCGTACGCCGGGACGCTCGACCTGACCAAGGCCGTCGGCCTGGCCGGCGTCTCGCAGGTCACCATCGACGAGTCGGGCGCGCAGGCCGAAAAGGTGCCGTTCACGGCGACCACCGACGACCAGGGCCGGCTGTCCGAGCTGACCATCGAGATCCCGGCCGTCAACGGTCAGGCCGCGCAGCCCCTGAAGGTGGTCTACAGCGACTACGGCGCTCCGGTGAGCGTCACCAAGCCGGCTGCCGCCGAGGTGACCGAGGCGCCCGACAGCCTCTACAACTCTCTCGGCAGCTGATCCCCAGTTCCCCAGCGATCCTCGGCGGCGGGCGTCTCAGACGTCCGCCGCCGATCTGCGCGCGGTCCAGTCGGTGCTCAACGGGCGGAACGCGGGGTGGTGCTCCTCGATCCACGAGTCGATCCGGGCCCACCAGTCGTACAGCCAGGCGACCCGCTCCTCCTCGCCGGCGGGGATCTCCTCGGGCGGGACGCTCCAGAACTTCATGACGAGCCGCTTGTCCATCGGCAGCTCCTGCCAGACGTCGGCGACGGTCACCATCCGGTCGAGCCCGGTGTGGGCCACGAAGACGACGCCGGCGTCGGGCGCCGCGTCGATCGCCGCGAACAGCCCGGCCGGCTTGGGTGGCAGCAGGTGCCGCAGATTTTCGGCACGCTCGGCGGCGTCGGCCAGACCGCGCGCCTTGAGCCGGGCGATAGCGCTGGTGCGGCGGCGCGGCGTGAAGTTCCCGCCCTCGGGAAAGATCACGAAGGCGTCGTTGTCGTCGAGGCCGGTGGCCGTCTCGCCGATCTGCTGCTCGAGGGTCGTCGTGCCGGCGCGACCGGGCGAGATGAACCTGTTCGGCAGCCGGTTGAGCAGCACGTCGACGGCCGGGTCCCATTGCAGCGTGGCCTTGAGGACGATCCGCGGCTCGCGCTGGAACCAGTTGGTCAGCGCGTGGATCAGGACGAACGAGTCACCCGGCCCGGCGTGCCGGCTCACCACGATCTCGGGCCGGCCCGGCAGCGCCGTGTCGGGGTCGGTGCCGACCACGTCGACGGTCAGGTGCAGGGCCCACTTCGCGATCCAGAACAGCAGCGCCAGGAAGCGGCCGGTCACCACGTAGTGCGCGCGCTGGAAGAAGGGGCTGCGAATCTTGAAGCCGAAGCCGGACGCGACCCACAGCGCTGCGAGCACGACCAGCGCCGTCGCGTCCCAGAGCAGATACAGGACGGCCAGCAGCACGAGCCGGGGCACCCGCAGGTGGCCGGGGACCATCGGCGAGGCCAGCAGGGCCAGCACCAGCCAGATCGGCAACGTGGTGAGCAGCGCGGCGGCCAGCACCACGACGGCGGGGGCGATGACCAGGCGGCGGACCCAGATCGGCGGCAGCGGCATCAGGGCACGTCCGGCCCGGGCTGCGGCGGGACGTTGGCGGCCAGGTAGCGACGGGAGGCGGTGTAGGCGCGGCTGATACGACGGCCCACCGCAGCCATGTCGCGGTAGGCCCAGGGGCTGTCGTCGCGGCCCTCGCCGCCGCCGGTGGGAAGGACGTGCACCCGTACATCGTCGGGCAGGGCCGCAAGCTCGCGGGCGAAGCGATGCCGCCGGGCGATCTCGAAGGCCACCTGGGCCACCTCCCACGGCCGGCGGGGAACGGCGAGCGGACGCTCCACCCGGCCCACCTGAAGGACGAAGATCAGCTTGGCGCCGATCCGCACCGCCTCGCCGATCGGGATCGAGTTGACGATCCCGCCGTCCACGAAGTGCTCGCCGGCGATCTCCATCGGCGGCAGCAGGCCGGGCACGGCCGACGAGGCCAGCACGGCGTCGACCAGCGGACCGCTGTCGAACCAGTGCTCGGCCGCCCGCTCGATGCTGGCCGCGCAGCAGTGGAACGGAACCTTCAGGTCGGCGAAGGTCGAGGCCTCACCCAGTTCGCTCTCGAGCAGCCGGCGCAGCGGCAGCGGCGAGTGCAGGTGGGTGCGGGCGGCGAAGCGGCGCAACTGCCGCCCGATCGAATCGCCGTAGACGGTGGCCGCCTCGGGCGAGGTCCACAGCCGTACGAGCCGATCGGTGACAGCCTCGTTCGGATCGGACGCCACGAGGGCGCCGTTCACCGCGCCGATCGAGGTGCCGACCACCACGTCCGGCCGGAACCCGGCGCGGAACAGGGCGCGCAGCATGCCCACCTCGACGGCGCCGAGCACGCCGCCACCGCCGAGCACGAACGCGACCGGGCTATTGACCATGGCTTCATCGTGTCATCACCGGCGCCCCGGCCGTCACGGCCGGGTCAGCAGAGGCAGCCAGATGTCGTCGACGATCCCGGTGATCACCTCGTCCGGCACCGGGCGCATCGTCATGAGCATCTCGTGCTGCAGCAGGTCGAACGGCAGGCTGACGACCCGCGCCGGGCGGGCCCGGTCGGGCACCTCGCCACGCTCGACGGCCCGGGCGACGATTGTCTCCATGCTGGTCGGCCGGCTCGGGTCACGGATCTTGTCGCGCAGCTCGCTCAGGCTGCTGCCGCTGTCGCGGAAGTACTCCATGAGCTGGACGCTGACCAGCGTGAGAACGTGCGCGCGGGCCGAGTCGGCGTTGCGCAGGGAGCCGATCGCGTCGTCGCGCAGGGCGCCGGTGTCGGGCAGCTCGATCGGCTGCGACCACAAGAACTTCGTGAGGGTGGCCAGCAGTAGGTCGTCGCGCTGCGGCCAGCGACGGTAGAGGACGGGGCGGCTGGTGCCGGCGCGGGCGGCGATCGCCTCGTACGTGAAACCGGGGTAGCCCTGCCGGATCAGCACCTCCCACGCGGCATCGAGGATCGCGTCCTCCAGCTCTGCCCCGCGCCGCCGGGTCTTTTCAAGATGCACTTGCGTATCTTATCGCCGTCGGCCTACCGTGGCCAACGTTAGATACACGCTTGCATCTTAAGGCGGTTCCGATGCCCCTGGAACGCTCTGCCGTCCGCACCTCGATCGCGGTGCTCGTGGGCGGCATCACGGTCGTCCTCGACTCGACGATCGTCAGCGTGGCGCTGCACGAACTCGCCGGCGACCTGCACGCCGGCGTCGCCACGATCCAATGGGTCAGTACGGCGTACCTGCTCGCGCTCGGCGTCGTGATCCCGGTTGTGGGCTGGCTGCAGAGCCGCCTCGGGACCAAACGGCTCTGGCTCGTGGCGCTCACGGTCTTCCTGATGGGCTCGGTGCTCTGCGCCCTCGCCTGGAACGCTTCGAGCCTCATCGCGTTCCGCGTGGTGCAGGGCGCCGGCGGCGGCCTGATGATGCCGCTCATGACGACCATGGTCATGCAGGCCGCCCGGCCCGCCGACCGCGTGCGGCTGATGTCGGTCGTCGCGTTGCCGGCCGCGGTCGGCCCCATCCTCGGACCGGTGATCGGCGGCCTGATCCTCGGCGCCGGCGACTGGCGCTGGCTGTTCCTGGTCAACGTGCCGCTCTGCCTGACCGGGCTGCTGCTCGCCTGGCGCCTGATCCCGGCCGACGAGCCCGGACGCCGGATCCGCCTCGACGCCGTGGGCCTGGCGCTGCTGTCACCGGCGCTGGTCGCGCTGCTGTGGGGACTGTCGAATGTGTCCGGTGGCGGCGGCTTCGCCCGTGCCGACGTGCTCGTTCCGATGATCGGCGGCGCGTTGCTGCTGCTCGTGTTCGTGCTCCGGGCGTTGCGCAGGCCAGGCGAGGCGCTGGTCGACCTGGACGTGCTGCGCTCGCGTCCGACCTGGGCGGCGACCGCCCTGATGTTCCTCTCCGGCGCCTCGCTCTACGGCGCGATGTTGTTGCTGCCGCTCTACTGGCAGGAAGTGCGCGGAACGGACGCGCTCGGCGCCGGCCTGCTGCTCATCCCGCAGGGTGTCGGCTCACTGCTGAGCCGCAGCGTCGCCGCCCGCCTGCTCGACCGGATCAGCGTGCGCCGGGTGTCGATCCTCGGCTTCGTGCTGGTCGGCGCGGCCACCGTGCCGTTCGCCTTCGCCGGCCCCGGCACGGCGCTCTGGACCCTGATGGTGGCGCTGTTCGTTCGCGGGCTCGGGCTCGGCCTGGTCATGATTCCGCTGATGACCGTCGCGTTCCAGGGGCTCGAACGCGAGCAGGTGCCGCACGCCAGCATCGTGACCCGCATCGCCCAGCAGATCGGCGGATCGGCGGGGGTCGCCCTGCTCGCCGTCATCCTGGCCACAACCAGCTTCGGCACCGCCTTCTGGTGGACCGTCGGCTTCACAGCCGTGGCCGTCCTGCTGTCGTTCGTCCTGCCCGGCCGCGAACAACCTTCCCCGGTCGTGGCGCCCGAGGCCACCCCGGTCGCCGTCGGCCCGAGCCATCCATGAAGCGCCGTTCTGGTTTTGAGCGCAACCGCTCACGCAGGCCGCCCGGGTGGGGCGAGCGTTCTGGGCGCGCCAGCGCCCTGCTCGTCCCACCCGGGCCCTCGGCGGGAGCAGCGATCCGCACCCACCACCCCGCTACGACATCTCGCTCTTGATCCTGTCGCTTCTGATCATTACGACAGCGACTTCAGGTACACCCCGTTCTGGTTCTGGAATTCGTAGTTGTAGAACTTGTCCCAGTTGATCGACCACGTCATCAGCCCGCGGAAGTCCGGGTTCGTGCCGCTGCGCGGGGTGTACGAGCCGCAGTTCGTGCCCCGCACCAGGCAGCCCACCGCCTGCTGCACCGCCGCCGGCGCGACGTAACCGTTGCCGGCGCTCACGGATGACGGGGCGCCGAACGCGACCTGGTCCTCGCGCAGCGCCGGGAACACGTTCGCGGTGTTGCCCGCCACCGGGAAGCCGGCCAGCAGCATGTCCGTCATGGCGATGTGGAAGTCCGCCCCGCCCATCGAGTGGTACTGGTTGTCCAGGCCCATGATGGAGCCCGAGTTGTAGTCCTGGACGTGCAGCACCGTGAGGTCGTTGCGCAGCGCGTGGATCACCGGCAGGTACGAACCGGCGCGCGGGTCCTGGCCGCCCCACGGGCCCGAGCCGTAGTACTGGTAGCCGAGCTGCACGAAGAACGTCTCGGGAGCCATCGTGAGCACGAAGTTCGCGCCGTACCGGGCCTTGAGACTCCGCAGCGCCGAGATCAGGTTGACGATGACCGGCGTGGTCGGGTTCTTGAAGTCGGTGTCGCCCGTGTTCAGCGACAGCGAGTGGCCCTCGAAGTCGACGTCGACGCCGTCCAGGCCGTACCTGTCGATGATCGTGCTGACCGAGCTGACGAACTTGTCGCGCGCGGCGGTCGTGGTCAGCTGCACCTGGCCGTTCTGGCCGCCGATCGACAGCAGCACCTTCTTGCCGGCGGTGCGCTTGGCCCGGATGGCCGCGATGAACTGGGCCTCGGTCTCGACCCCCGGGCACTCGGCGGCCGGGCAGAGGCTGAACCGGATGTCACCCGAGGTGGCCGTGGTCGGCTCGCCGAACGCCAGGTTGATGATGTCCCAGTTGTTCGGCACGTCGGCCATGCGCAGGTAGCCGGAGCCGTTGGCGAAGCTGGCGTGCAGGTAGCCGATCAGCGCGCGCTTCGGCAGGTTCGTCGCCGGCGGGGGTGTCGTGGTCGGCGGCGGAGTGGTTGCCGGCGGAGTGGTCGGCGGCGGCGTCGTGGCGGGCGGGGTGGTGGTCGGGGGCGGCGTCGTCGGAGGCGTGGTGCCGCCGCAGACCCCGTTGTCGATCCAGACGTCCCACTGCCCGCTGTGGGTGGACGGCGACTCGTTCTGCGTCCACCACTTGGCCGTGTAGTTGTGGCCGTTCTGCGAGGCGCTGTTGTCCTTGACGTAGACGGCGCTCGAGCTCCACGCCGGCGCGCAGGCGGCGGCTGCGCTGGCGCTGGAAGCGAGGTACACAGTGCCGCCACCAGCCGCAAGCACCGCGGCCAGGGCGAAGATCATCGATCGGCGCATAGCCAAGTATGAATACTGTTAAGTTTATTTGTAAATAGCCCGTGGCGCCGGATGGCGTGCGGAGGGCTGGCCGATGCTGAGATCGCCGGGCACGCCCGAAGGGGGCGCGGTATCGCGGAGCGGACGGGGTTCACGGAGGTGGAGGTGACCAAGTCACTTCTGCGGCTGGACGGAGAGCAACCGCGTTCTTCGGCAAGATGATCAGGACGTTCGGCAGCGGCGTATCGCACGAACCAGGCGCTATGGGTACCGTTGGCGACCGTGCCAGAGGGACACACCATTCATCGGCTGGCGGGGCGGCATCGCGAGCTCTTCGCGGGGGAGCGGCTCCGGGTCAGCAGCCCGCAGGGGCGGTTCGCGGGCGGCGCCGCGGAAATTGACGGGCGGCGGCTGGTCGACACCGAGGCGTACGGGAAGCACTTGTTGCACCACTATGAGGGTGACCTCAGCGTGCACGTGCATCTCGGGCTGTACGGGAAGTTCGCCGACGGGCCGTCGCCGGTGCCCGAGCCGGTGGGGCAGGTGCGCATGCGCATCGTCGGGGATTCGCACTGGCTCGAACTGCGGGGGCCCACCGCCTGCGAGGTGTTCGATCCGGCGCAGGCTCAGATGTTGCGGGATCGGCTGGGCGCCGACCCGCTGCGGGACGATGCCGACTCCCGGGCGGCGGGGGAGCGGGTGCGGGCCAGCGCCAAGGCGGTCTTCGCGCTGCTGCTCGACCAGTCGATCGTCGCCGGCTGCGGGCTGATCTATGCCAACGAGGTCTTGTTCCGGGCGGGGCTGGCGCCGACCACGCCGGGGCGGGCGATCAGCCCCGAGTGCTGGGACGAGATCTGGACCGACCTGCGCGCGCTCATGAAAGAGGGCGTGGTGCGGGGGCGGATCGACACCGTGCACACCCGGCACACGCCGGAGGCCATGCAGCGGGCGCCGCGGGTCGACCGGCACGGCGGCGAGGTCTATGTCTACCGCCGGCCGGGGCAGCCCTGCCTGGTATGCGGCACCGCGGTGGCGCGCGGGCCGTTGGCCGGGCGCAACCTCTACTGGTGTCCTAGCTGTCAGCCGGGATAGCGGGCGCCTCGGCTGAGGGCGGCGGCGGCGCGCTCGCGGGCGGGCCGGCCGGGTCGGTCTCGGGGATGCCCAGCTTGAAGTTCTCGGACAGATAGGGCAGAAGCTTTTCGTACGCGGCGATGGTGGCGGGCTGGTTGAAGTCGTGTGACAGCACGATGGCGCCGGGCCTCACCTGCTCGCGCACGCTGCCGACGACCCGCGCTACGTGCTGGGCCTCGGTCTCTTTCTCGGGGTGTTCCCAGTCGCGCGGGTCGACCTCCCAGTAGATCGACGTCATGCCGCCGGTGCCGGCCACGTCGACCAGACGGTCGGTGAAGTTGCCGCCAGGGGCGCGGAAGAACGGGATCGGCGCGCCCGGCACGGCCGCCTGGATCGCGGCGTTCGTCCGGTCGAGGTCGGCCTTGATCTGGGCCGGCTTGTCCTTACCGATTGTCAGGCTGTGGTCCCACGTGTGGTTGCAGAGCGTGTGTCCGGCGGCGGCGATCTCGCGGACGATGCCGGGGTGCCGCTGGACCTGCACGCCGACCAGGCAGAACGTGGCCTTGACCTGGTACTTGTCGAGCAGGGCGAGGATCCGGGGCGTCTGCACCGGGTCGGGGCCGTCGTCGAAGGTGAGCGCGACGACCTCGCTGCCGGTGGTGCGCAGCGACCGGCCCGGACCAGCCGTGGGCTCTTCCTTCTTCTGCCCGGCGGCTTCGGTCGCTTCCTGCTTGGGGGCCGCCGGGGACTTCGCGGGCGCGCTCGGCTTGGGCTCGGCCTTCTCGGGAGCGTCCTCCTCGACCGGTGCGGAGTCTTTCTCGTCGCTCGACTCCTCGGCCGGCGGCGGGGCGACCGGGCGCGGGGTCTTCTTCTCGGTCTGGACGCCGGCCACCGCCTGGGCGGCCGCGTTCACCGCGTCGAAGCTGTCGCGGCGTTGTTCGGCCGGCATGGCCAGCAGCAGCACGCCGATCGCGACCAGCGAGGCGAGCAGGGCGCCCTGCCGGGTGCGGCCCATGAGCAGCCAGTTCTCGATGGGCAGGGTGCCGGGGGCGCGGTGGCTGCCGGTGGTCGGCGGCCGGCCGGCCGGTGGGCGCACGGCAGCGTGCCGGCCGCCGCGGACCGGGCGCGAGTGGCGCGCGGCGCGGGGAGCGGAAGGCACGTCGGCGAGCGTGGTGAGGGCGACGCGGGGTCCGCTCCGGACACTGACGTCGGCCAGGGATTCGGGTCGCCGGTGCCGCCCGGAGGAGGGCTGCGCCGAAGCGTGACCCTGCGTCGGAATCCGGGGCGTTTGCGGCGACATGCTGCATGCCTACCGTGCCCCATGATCATGCGCGAGACCATATCGGTGGTCGTCGTGCTACCCAGAGCGATAACTGCTGGCAGCGCTCCGTAACCCTCGAACCACAAATACGGTCAAAGGCTGGCGTGTACCGCCTCGGTGGCCTTTCGGGCAGCGATCAGCACCGGGTCCCACACCGGCGCGAAGGGCGGCGCGTAGCTGAGGTCGAGCGCCGTCATCTCCTCGACCGTCATCCGGTTCCAGGTGGCGACGGCGAGGGCATCGATCCGCTTCGCCGCCTCCGCCCGGCCGACGATCTGCGCGCCGAGCAGCAGGCCGGTGCGGCGCTCGGCGATCAGCTTGACCGTCATCAGTTCGGCGCCGGGGTAATAGCCGGCCCGGCTGGTCGAGTCGATGGTGGCCGTGACGAAGGAGTAGCCGGCCGCCCGGGCCTCCTTCGACGTCAGGCCGGTGCGGGCCACCTCGAGGTCGCAGACCTTGGTGACCGCCGTTCCGATGACACCGGGGAAGGTCGCGTACCCGCCGCCGATGTTGATGCCGGCCACCCGGCCTTGCTTGTTGGCGTGGGTGCCCAGCGGCACGTGCACGGGCCCGCCGGTGAGCAGGTGGCGGGTCTCGACACAGTCGCCGGCGGCCCAGACGCCCTCGAGCCCCTCGACCCGCATGCGCAGATCGGTGCGTACGCCCTCGGTCGGGCCCAGCGGAAGGCCGGCCTCCCGGGCCAGCGCGGTGTTCGGGCGTACGCCCAGACCCAGCACCACGACGTCGGCCGGCAGCACGCCGCCCGGCGTGACCACCGCCCGCACCCGGCCGTCCTCGGTCTGCAGGCCCTCGACGCGCGTGTCGGTGACGACCTCGATGCCGAGGCCGCGGATCGCCTTCTGCACCAGCGCGCCCATGTCGGGGTCGACGGTCTTCCCCATCGGCTGCGGCGACTTCTCGAGCAGCGTGACGGTCAGCCCGCGCAGCACCATCGCCTCGGCCATCTCGACGCCGATGTAGCCGCCGCCGATGACCACGGCCCGTCGCGGCTGCGGTTCCCGGTCGAGCCAGGCGTGGATGGCCTCGCCGTCGCCGAGCGTCTGCACGCCGAAAACGCCCTCGCCGCCCGCCCGTGCCCACTCGGGCGTGAAGGGCGTCGCGCCGGCGGCGTACATCAGGTGGTCGAAGGGCTCCCGCACCTCGCCGCCGCCGTCGAGGTCGTGGACGAGCACCTCGCGCCGGTCGAGATCGATGCCGGCAACCTCGTGCCGCAGCCGCACGTCGATGCCGGCGCGGCGGTGCTCGTCGGGCGTGCGGGCAACGAGTTTCCCGGCGTCGTCGACGGCGCCGCCGATCCAGTACGGGATGCCGCAGGCCGAGTACGAGGTGTAGTGCCCCCGCTCGAACACGACAATGGACAGGTCGCTGCGGCCCAGGCGCTTGCGGGCCTGAGAGGCGGCCGACATTCCGGCGGCGTCCCCGCCGATGACGACGAGTTTCACGCCGCCAGCCTACTTTTCCGGCCGCTCCCCGCGGGTGAGCCGGGCGAACCGGTCGACGACGTCGGCCACCGAGCCGCCCTGGGCCAGGATCGCCCGCTGGCGGGCGGCGCCGGTGCCGTGCGTGCGCAGCCGCCCCATCAGCGTGGTGGCCGTCTCGAGGTCGCCGTGGCGTTCGAGTTCGGGGCGCACGTAGTCGAAGAGCTGGCGCATCAGTTTCCAGGCCGGCCGCGGCTCCCGGGTAGCCATGTCGATGTTCAGGCCTTCGAGGCCGTCATGCGCGGCCCGCCAGTGCGCGGCCATCAGCAGCGGATGCGGCACGTCGGGCGCGGGCACGCCCGCGCGCACTTCTTTCACGAGGGTGGCGACCAGCGCCCGGGCCAGGGCGGCGAGCAGCACCGCGTCGTCGGTGGTGGGCATGACGTCGCCCATGCGGATCTCGACCGTGGGGTAGCGCGCGGACAGCCGGGCGTACCAGTAGAGCATGCCCTCGTCGAGCATGGCGCCGCTCGCCTCGAGGTCGGCGATCATCGTCTCGTAGTCCTGGAACGAGCGCAGGTAGGGCGCGGGGCCCACCGTGGGCCAGCGCTCCCAGAGCATGAAGCGCCAGCTCGCGTAGCTGGTGTCCCGGCCCTTGAACAGCGGCGAGTTGACCGTGGCGGCCTGGAAGATCGGCAGCCACGGACGCAGATGGTTGAGTACCTGCACGCCGGTCTCGTCGTCGGGGATGCTGACGTGCACGTGGGTGCCGCACATGCCGGCGCCGGGGGAGAGGTCGCCGAAGCGCTCCCGCATGCGGTGGTAGCGCGGGTTGTCGACAACCCGGATTTGCCCGCCGATGGCCGGGCCGGTGCCGATCGCCAGCAGTCGCGCCCCGGCTGCCTCGGCTGCGTCGGCCACCGTGGCGCGCAGCTCACGCAGTGCTTTGGCGAGCGCGTCGAGCTCGAGCTGGGGCGGGCTGGCCACCTCGATCTGACTGCGCATGAACTCGTGCTGCACGGAGTCGCGCGTTTCGGCCGGCAGCTGGTCGAAGACCTCTTCGACTGCTTCGACCGCCCGCGGCTCGACGGCGTCCACCAGGAGGTACTCCTCCTCGACGCCCAGCGTGTGCAGATCGTCCGACTCGGCTCTCTCGGCCAGTTCGGGGTCAATGACGATCGAGTCCGAGTTGTCCATGGGCGGCATTTACCCGGTAGTTGTTCCACAGAAACTGTCCCCTCCCGGCCGGGCCCTCGGTATCCAGGGCTGTCGATGGCGGTGCCCGTCTGCGCGGGGTCAGACCTTTTAAGGATGTTTAAGGTCCGGCCCCCTGGACTTTTACTGTTAACAGTCCTAATGATTGATACATCTCATTGGGTTCGGGTGGAGGGGATGGCCATGAGGCGATCCAGATCGGTAATCCTGGCGACCGTCACGGCTCTCGTCGCCGGTGGCGCGGCGACCTACTTCACCAGCACGGCGTCGGCCGCCGCGGCCTGCGCGCCGGCGTGGAGCGCGTCGCAGGTCTACGTGGGCGGCAACACCGCGTCGCAGAACGGCGTCAACTACAGCGCCAAGTGGTGGACCCAGAACGAGTCACCGGCTACCCACAGTGGACAGTGGGACGTCTGGAAGAACGACGGCGCGTGCGGCACGACGACGCCGACCACCCCTCCGACGACGCCACCCACCATGCCGCCCACCACCCCGCCGACAACTCCGCCCACGACGCCGCCGACCACTCCGCCCACGACGCCGCCGACCACTCCGCCGTCGAACGGCCAGCTGCCGAAGCACTTCCTCACCGGCTACTGGCAGAACTTCGACAACGGGGCCGCCCCGCTCAAGCTCGCCGCCGTCCCGAACAACTACGACCTCATCGCGGTCGCCTTCGCGGACGCCACCAGCACCCAGGGCGCGGTCACCTTCAACCTCGACCCGGGCCTGGCCGCGGCGGTCGGCGGGTACACCGACGCGCAGTTCAAGGCCGACATCGCCACCCTGCACGCGCGCGGCAAGAAGGTCGTCATCTCGGTCGGCGGTGAGAAGGGCACGGTCGCTGTCAACAGCGCCGCGGCCGCCACGGCGTTCGCCGACTCGGTGCACCGGCTGATCACCACGTACGGCTTCGACGGCGTCGACATCGACCTCGAGAACGGGCTGAACCCGACCTACATGGCGCAGGCGCTGCGCAGCCTGCGGGCCAAGGTGGGAGCGAGCCTGCTCATCACGATGGCGCCGCAGACGATCGACATGCAGTCGCCGCAGTCGTCCTACTTCGCGCTGGCGCTGAGCATCAAGGACATCCTGACCGTGGTGTTCACCCAGTTCTACAACTCCGGCTCGATGCTCGGCTGCGACAACAACGCCGCCTACAGCCAGGGCACGGTGAATTTCCTGACCGCGCTGGCCTGCATCCAGACCCAGGGCGGCCTGCGCCCCGACCAGGTCGCGCTCGGCCTGCCCGCGAGCACCCGAGCCGCCGGCGGTGGCTACGTCGCCCCGACCGTCGTCAACAACGCGCTCGACTGTCTCGCCAAGGCCACCAACTGCGGCTCGTTCCGGCCGCCGGCCACCTACCCGGGCATCCGGGGCGCGATGACCTGGTCGATCAACTGGGACGTCACCAACGGCAACGGCTTCGCCAACACCGTCAAGCCCCACCTCGCCACCCTCCCCTGACCGACCCCCCTTTCTTGGAGACATCCCCCGTGAAACTGAGCAGGAAGTTGCTCGTCCTCGGCGCGGTCGCCGTGGCCGGCACGGCCGCCGCGGTACTGCCGATGGCGACCTCGAGCGCGGCTGCCGCGTGCGCCCCGGCCTGGAGCTCGAGCGCCGTCTACGTCAAGGACAACAGCGCCTCGCAGAACGGCCACAACTACACCGCCAAGTGGTGGAGCCAGAACGACTCGCCGGCCACCCACAGCGGACAGTGGGACGTCTGGATCGACAACGGCGTCTGCGGCGGCACCACGCCGCCGACGACGCCGCCCACCACGCCCCCGGCCGGGCCGACCACGCCGCCGCCGTCGAACGGCACCAAGATGGTGTCCGCGCCGTACGTCTACCCGGGCTGGGGCAACCCGCCGGCGCCGTCCACGGTCGCCGGGACCGGCGTCAAGGCCTTCACCATCGCGTTCGTGCTCGCCAGCAACGGCTGCAATCCCGCCTGGGACGGCGAGACCGGGCTGACCGGCGGCGTGCACGCCAGCTACATCGCCCAGGCGCGGGCGGCCGGCATGGACATCGTCCCGTCGGTCGGCGGGTGGAGCGGCAACAAGCTCGGCCCCAACTGCTCGACGCCCGAGGCGCTGGCCGGCGCGTACCAGAAGATCATCGACGCCTTCCAGCTCACGTCGATCGACATCGACATCGAGAACTCCGACGAGTTCGAGAACACCGTCGTGCAGGACCGGGTCCTGAACGCGCTGAAGATCGTCAAGCAGAAGAACCCGTCGGTGAAGACGATCCTGACCTTCGGCACCTCGCCGACCGGCCCGAACTTCTACGGCACGCGGCTGGTGCAGCAGGCCAAGGCGTTGAACGCGAACATCGACATCTTCACCCAGATGCCGTTCGACTTCGGTGGCGGCGCCGACATGTACGGCTCGACCGTGGGTGCCACCGAGGGCCTGAAGAACCTGCTGAAGACCACGTTCGGCTACACCGACGCCCAGGCGTACTCGCACATCGGCATCTCGGGCATGAACGGGCTCTCCGACCAGCAGGAGCTCACCAGCACCGACACGTGGACCCGGATCCGCGACTACGCCAAGAGCAAGGGCCTGTCGCGCTTCACCTTCTGGGCGGTCAACCGGGACCGCGGCTGCGCCGGTGGCGGCGTGGTCTCGAACTGCTCCGGCATCGCGCAGGCCGATTGGGCCTTCACGAGGATCAGCGCCGGGTTCTAGAACAGCTATCGCTCACCTGACGCGCGGCCGCTCCGTCCAGCGGCCGCGCGTCGCCTTTTGCGCACCTTCTTGGTGACCCAGCTCGCGATCGTGACGATGAAGAAGGCCCAGATCGCGTAGTCGAAGTACTGGCTGTAGGTCTCGAGATCCTGGTAGCGGGAGCCCAGCAGATAGCCGCCGCCGACGAAGATGGCGTTCCAGACGCCGCTGCCGATCGCGGTGAAGAGCACGAACTGACCGAGGTTCATGTGGTTGGCGCCGGCCGGGATCGAGACCAGGCTGCGGACGACCGGCGCGCAGCGTCCGAATAGGACGGCCGCCTTCTCGTGCTTCTCGAACCATCGGTCGGCCTTGCTCAGATCGTCGGCATCGACCAGCGGGATCCGGTCGAGCCAGCGGCGCAGCCTTTCCTCGCCCAGGGCATAGCCGAGCCAGTAGAGCAGCAGCGCGCCACCCACCGAGCCGAGCGTGGCCGCCACGAAGACCAGTGTCAGGTTGACCCGGCCCTCGCTCGCCAGATAGCCGCCCAGAGACAGCACGATCTCGCTCGGGATCGGTGGGACGAGATTTTCCAGCGCGACAAGTAGGCCGACGCCCACCTCGCCCCACGACTCGATGACGGACGCCACCCACCCCGTCAGGCCACCTTGCTGACTCAGACCCGCTTCAGCCACCGCTTGTTCATACCCGCCGCACCTGAAACGAACCTGAAGCGGGCGACGGGTATTGGTATATACCGACGGTCGGTATATAGTTCCGGTCGTGAACGAGCCGACTTTCCTCATCCTCACGGCTCTGGCCGGCGAGTCCCGGCACGGCTATGCCGTGACCGAAGACGTCGAGCAGATGACCGGCGGCCGGGTTCGCCTGCGGGCCGGCACGCTCTATGCCGCGCTCGACCGCCTGCGCGGCGAGGGCCTGATCGAGGTCGACCGGGAAGAGATCGTCCAGTCCCGCCTGCGGCGCTACTACCGGCTCACCGCGGCCGGCGAGCAGAGCCTGGCAGCCGAGACCGCCCGCCTGCGCGAGCAGGCCACCATCGCGGAAGGGCGCCTGCGGGCCCGCCGCGCCGACTTCGGGGGAGCCACCGCGTGACCGAGATCCGCTACCGCCGCCTTCTCGCGCTCTACCCGCGCGACTTCCGCCAGGAATACGGCGACGAGATGCTCGGCGTCCTCATGGCCGACCCGCGCCCCGGGCCCGCCCAGGTGCTCGACGTCGCCCGCGGCGCGGTCGCCGCCCACCTGCGCGGCCTGTGGATCGGCGAGGGCCGGGCGGCCCGGCTGGTGCAGATCTTCGGGGCGATGCTGCTGTTCGCCGTCGCGTCGCGCCGTTTCGTCGGCGGGTTGCTCGCCACGGTCAACCACTTCGACCAGGTCGGCTGGCAGAACCTCCCGGTGACCAGCTCGGTGCGGTTCGTGGCCTGGGGTGTCGCGCTGGTGGCCGCCCTGCTCGGGTGGCGCCTGCTCGGTGCGGCCGGCGCCGCGGCCGGGCTGGCCGGCGAGGTCCTGACTCCGGCCGGTTCCTACGTGGAGACTCCGGCCACGGTGTTGTACGCCTACTGGCTGATCGTCTCCGCGGTCCTGGTGCTGATCGCCGGCCTGGTCGCCGATCGGGGCCCCGTCCGGCCGAGGGGCTGGCAATGGGTTGCGGCCGCCGGAGTGGTCCTGGTGCTGCAGGGCAGGCTTGAGCAGTCCGGTTCATCCGGCCCCTACGAGCTGCGATGGATGCTCGTTCTGGTCGCGGTGGCGCTGGCGGCGGTGGCGATCTTCCGGCAGGAACCTCGTCTGCGCGCCCGGCTTCTGTGCTGGATCGCTCCGGTGATCGCGACAGTGCCGCTGGTCGAATTCGGTTTCGCCGAGTTCATCGTCTACAACATGGGCCACCCCGAGTCCACGCGAATGATCAGCCCGCTGCAGTGGGCGGTGCTGGTCGTGGTGCCGGTGGTGGCCTTCGTGGGCGCGTCCGTTCTCGACCGCCGCGGCCGGGTGACGGCCGCGCCCGGGCGCTGATCGGCGGTTTGGCCCGTCGGGGTCAGGGTGAAGTAGAGAGGCATGACTGACCGGTGGTATCAGAAAGCCGTTGTCTATTGCGCCGATATCGACACCTTCGCCGACTCCGACGGGGACGGGTGCGGTGACATCCGGGGAATGATCGGCCGGCTCGACTATCTGGCCCGGCTCGGGGTCACCTGTCTGTGGCTGAACCCGATCCACCCGTCGCCCGACCGCGACGACGGTTACGACGTGACCGACTTCTACAACGTCGATCCGCGCTTCGGGAACCTCGGTGACTTCGCCGAGCTGCTGCATGAGGCGGGCAACCTCGGCATCAAGGTGATCATCGACCTGGTCGTCAACCACACCTCCGACAAGCACCCGTGGTTCCAGTCGGCCCGGTCGTCGCCCGACTCGCCGTACCGCGACTGGTATGTCTGGTCCGAGACCGAGCCGGCCGACCGCAAGCAGGGCATGGTCTTCCCCGGCGAGCAGGACGAGACCTGGACCTACGACCGCACCGCGAAGCTCTGGTATTACCACCGGTTCTACAAGTTCCAGCCCGATCTCAACATCACCAACCCGGCCGTGCGCGAAGAGATCAAGAAGATCTGCGCCTTCTGGCTCCAGCTCGGGGTGGCCGGCTTCCGCATGGATGCGGTGCCGTTCATCATCGAGGAGACCCAGCCCGGGGAGCCCAACGCGGCCAAGGATCTCGAATTCCTCTCCGACCTGCGGCAGTGGGTGCAGTGGCGCAAGGGTGACGCGGTGCTGCTGGCCGAGGCGAATGTCGAACCCGACGAGCTCTCCAAGTTCTTCGGCGACGGCGGTGGCTCCAACAACCGCATCCACATGCTGTTCGACTTCATGCTGAACACCCGGCTGATCCTGGCCCTGGCTCGGGAGGACGCCGAGCCGATCATCGACGGCCTGCGCGACACCCCGAAGCTGCCCCAGGGTGGCCAGTGGGCCACCTTCCTGCGCAACCACGACGAGATCGACCTGTCCCGGCTCACCGCCGAGCAGCGGGCCGAGGTGTTCGCCAAATTCGGGCCCGAGCCCGAGATGCAGCTTTACGGCCGGGGCATCCGGCGGCGGTTGGCCCCCATGCTGAACAACGACCGGCGGCACATCGAGCTCGCCTACGCCCTGCAGTTCAGCCTGCGCGGCACGCCCGTCCTGCGCTACGGCGAAGAGATCGGCATGGGTGAGGACCTGACGCAGGAGGGGCGGCACGCGATCCGCACCGGCATGCAGTGGTCGCAGCTGCCCAACGGCGGCTTCTCGGCCGCCAAGACGGGTGACCTGGTGCGGCCGGTGATCTCGGGTGGCGACTTCGGCTGGGAGAAGGTCAACGTGACCGTCCAGCGCCACAACCCCCAGTCGCTGCTCTCCTGGTTCGAGCGCATGATCCGGACGCTGCGGGAAGCCCCCGAGGTGGGCAGCGGGAGCTGCACGCACATCGATATTCCGGCGCCGACCAGTGTGTTGGTCCACCGTGCCGACGGTGCGACCGGCACGATGGTCTTCGTGCACAACCTAGGTACCGAGGCGGCGACCCTCGACCTCAGCTCGCTGGCCGACGAGGCGGAACAGCCCAACGACGTCCTGGCCGACCAGGAATACCCGGAGCTGGGCAAATGGGACAAGGTTGAGGTTGCCGGCTACGGATACCGGTGGATTCGCCTACGGCGTACGGCGTGATCGCGGGTTAAAGTGCACTCCGAGTGCAAAATGATTGATGGAGGCCGATAGTGTCACAGTCCGCTCCCACCCGCGTTGCCATCGTCACCGGAGCCGCCCGGGGCATCGGTGAGGCCACCGCGCGCAAGCTCGCCGCCGACGGCATGGCCGTCGCGGTCGTCGACCTCGACGAGGGCGCCTGCGCCAATACGGTGACGGCCATCCACGACGCGGGTGGGACGGCCCTGGCGGTCGGGGCCGACGTCTCCGACCCGATCCAGGTCAACTCCGCCGTCGACCGGGTCACGGCCGAGCTGGGCGCGCCGACCGTGCTGGTCAACAACGCCGGCGTCCTGCGCGACAACCTGCTCTTCAAGATGACCGACGACGACTGGGAGACCGTGATGGCGGTCCACCTGCGCGGCGCGTTCCTGTTCAGCCGGGCCGTGCAGAAACACATGGTCGACGCCGGTTGGGGCCGTATCGTCAGCCTGTCGAGCACTTCGGCGCTCGGCAACCGCGGCCAGGCCAACTACGCCGCGGCGAAGGCCGGTCTGCAGGGTTTCACCAAGACCCTCGCGATCGAGCTGGGCCGGTACGGCGTCACGGCCAACGCGGTGGCCCCGGGTTTCATCGTCACCGACATGACAGCTGCGACGGCAGCCCGGGTCGGGGTCGATTTCGCCCAGTTCGAGAAGGCTGCGGTGGCTCAGATTCCCGTCGGCCGGGCGGGTCGCCCCGAGGACGTCGCGAACACCGTATCCTTCCTCGTCAGCGAGGGTGCCGGTTTCGTCTCGGGACAGGTCATCTATGTTGCCGGAGGGCCCCGCGCGTAGCCGGCGGTTGCTGAAAGGCGCTACAAATAGATGATGAAGAACCGACGCATGAGCTCGCGCAGCGTGTCGCTGACCAGCACGTTCTTGCTCCTCGCGGCGGGCGGCGTGGCCGCGTGCGACAACGACGACGACTACCAGGACGCCGGCTTCTACTGCGCCGACGCGAACGGCACCGTTGTCGACGAGGACAACTGCGACGACACCAACAACAACGGTGGATCCGGTGTCGGCTTCCTGCCCTTCTTCATCTGGTACTCGGCGGCCTATCGGCCGGGCTACCCGGTCGGCAGCGTGCTGCCGGCCGGGGGCAACAAGTTCGCCTACAACGACCGGGCGGCGCGGCAGTCGTTCGGGCTGCCGGCCTCCGGCAAGATCGGTAACGGCACGGTGAAGACCAGCGTGGTCGGTAAGGGCGGCGCCGCCCGCGGTTCCAGCAAGAGCTCGGGCGGCTGAGCGTGCGCCGAGTTCCCCACGGTCCGATCCGCGACGGCTGGAAGCTCACCAACTTCAGCCTCGGCCTGACCTACAACGACACCGAACTGCCCGACGGCACGATGGTCTCGTACTGGCAGGAGGGCCCGTACTACGACTTCACCGCGGCCGAGATCGAGGAGCTCGAGACGGCCACCGCGGCGCTGTTCGAGATGTGCCTCGAGGCCGGCGACTGGATGGTGAAGCAGTGCCCGCGCCATACGGTGCAGGGCCGCAAGGACGGCTACTTCGCGTCGGTGTGCAACCCGTCGAGCTGCTATCTGGCTCGCATCGGCATCCCCGAGTTCGCTCACGAGCAGATCATCCGCACGTGGTTCGACGGCGACGCCGAGACGTGGACGCACTACGACAAAGACCCCGAGATGCGGCTGCCGATGGAGACGCCGGACTACTCGCCGAGCGTCTACGGCCGCTTCGACCTGTGGTACAACGGCGCCGGTAGCACGCCCAAGCTGCTCGAGTTCAACGCGCAGACGCCCACCTCGCTGGTCGAGAGCGCGGTCATTCAGTGGCACTGGGTCGACCAGACCAACCTGACCAAGCACCCGTGGCGTCAGTGGAACTCGATCCACGACCGGCTGGTCGGCTGGCCCGCCGCCCCCGGCGAGCCGGGCGATCCCGGTGCGTGGCGCCGCAACATCGGCAAGCTCCGCGAGGCCCGCACGTGGCTCCCCGAGAAGCCCAAGATCTTCTTTGCGTACGAGACCTCGGAGACCTCGGGCGAGGACCGCATGAACGTCGCCTATCTGATGGCGACGGCCGAGGAGGCGGGCTACCCGGTCGAGCTGATCGCGATGAGCCAGATCGGCTGGGACGTCGCCGGTGACCGCGTGGTCTTCGTGCCCGGCCCCGGCAAGGAGAACGCAGCCGAGCCGATCGACATCATCCTCATGCTCTACCCGTGGGAATGGTTCTGGACGGAGGAGGGCGGCAAGGCCTTCTTCCGCAACATGGCCGACCCCACCAAGCACGGCACGGTCTGGATAGAGCCGCCCTACAAGGCCGCCCTGCTCGGCAACAAGGCGCTGCTGCCGGTGCTGTGGATGCTCTTCGGCGACAATCCCGAGCGCAGCAAATATCTGCTCCCGGCCTACTTCGCCGAGTCCTCCAAGGCGGCCTCGCTGACCAGCTACGCCAAGAAGCCGATCTGGGGCCGCGAAGGCGGCTCGGTGACGCTCGTGCGCGACGGCCGGACGATCACCGAGAACCCGTCCGAGTACGGGTCGGACGGCCGCTTCGTCGTGCAGGAGCTGTGCGAGCTGCCGTCCTTCGAGGGGCTCGAGGGCACGGTCCACCCGGTGATCGGCTCCTGGCTGATCGACGGCGAGCCGGCCGGCATGGGCATCCGCGAGGGACTCGGCACCAAGGGCCTGGTCACCAACGACATGAGCTTCTTCGTGCCGCACACCATCGAGGCCGACGGCTAGACCGAGACCGGGTCTCCGGGCTGCGGGCGGTGGCGCCAGATCCACCACAGGCCGATGAAGGGCAGCACCAGCGGCACGTAGCCGTAGCCGCTGCCGAAGTGCGACCACACCGTGTCGTCGGGGAAGTCGCCGGCGTCGGCCGTGGTCAGGATGCCCACCACGAGCACCCCGAGCAGCTCGATCGAGCAGCTGACCAAAGCGATCAAGCGACCGCGGACGCCGCCGATGGCCAGGCCCACGGTGGCCGAGAGGTAGACCAGGCCGGCGAAGGCCGAGAGCAGGTAGGCGAGCGGCGCCTCGCCGAACTTCGTGGTGATCTGCACCAGCGCACGGGCACTGGCCGAGAGCGCGAAGACGCCGTACACCAGCAGCAGCACCCGGCCGAGGCCGGAGCCGAGCGCGGCGTCGCGGGGACGGGTCGAGGCTTCAGGCACCGGTCACCGACGCAATCTGCTGCAGGCGCAGCACCAGAACGGGGATCACCAGACAGGCGACGCCGAGGATGAGGCTGCCCCACCGGGTCGGCTCGAGCCGGGCCAGGTAGGCGGCGACCGGCGTGAAGGCGATGGTGGTGATCAGGTAGCCGATGAAGGTCACGGTGTCGCTCGGCCGCGAGCCGTCGAACAGGCCGAAGACAGCCGTGATCAGCAGGACCGACACCAGTGCGGTGAGGGCGGCCGCGCCCAGCAGGTCGTAGCGGCTCGGCGCGCGGTTGAGGGCTGATCGCAGCAGGTACCAGGCGGCGAGCACCAGGGCGGCGATGATGGTCGCCACCGACAGAGGACCGTTCACCCGCCACAGCGTACTGATGGATCTCGCCCTGGTAGCTTGCGGCTCAACTGGAAGAGAGGCAGGCGACTCACATGCGCTTTGGACTTTTCGGCACCGGACCCTGGGCGCACCTGGCTCACGCCCCGGCCCTGGCGGCCCATCCCGACGCCGAGTTCGTGGGAGTCTGGGGCCGCAATCCCGACAAGGCCGCCGAACTCGCCGGCGAATACAACGTGCGGGCGTACGCCGATCAGGACGAACTGCTCGCCGCCGTGGACGCGATCGCCGTCGCTCTGCCGCCCGACGTGCAGGCCCCGCTCGCGCTGAAGGCCGCCCGCCAGGGCAAGCACCTGCTGCTCGACAAGCCGGTCGCGTTCACCAACGAGGCCGCGGCCGAGATTGTGGCCGCGGTGACCGAGCGGAATCTCGCCTCTGTGGTGTTCTTCACCCGCCGGTTGTTCCCGCAGATCGCCGACTTCGTGGCCGACGCGGCGGCCACCGGCGGCTGGACCGAGGCCCGAGTCGACCATCTCGGCTCGATCTTCACCGAGGACAACCCGTTCGGCGCGTCGGCCTGGCGCAAAGAGAGCGGCGGCCTGTGGGACGTCGGCCCGCACGCGCTGGCGCTGGTGCTGCCGGTGCTGGGCCCGGTGACCGAGGTGGCGGGCATGGCCGGCCCGCGCGACATGACCCACCTGCTACTGCGGCACGCGAGCGGCACGATCAGCAACCTCACCCTCTCGGTCGACGCGCCGCCGGCCGCCGAGCGCGAGTACGCCCAGTTCGCGGGCGAGGCCGGCGTGCGCCCGGTGCCCGACGCGCCCTGGTCGCCGACCGAGGCCCTGAGCCGGGCGATCGACCAGCTGATCGCCGCGGCCGCCGGTGGCCCGGCCGTCGAGCTCGATGTGCGCTTCGGCGCCGAGGTGACCGCCGTGCTGGTCGCCGCGCAGGAGGCGGTCACCTCGGGTCGTACGGTGGTTATCGACAGCGCCAGATGACCGGCACGGACCTCTGCTCGCTGAGTTTGCCGTTCCTGAAGTCCATCGTCGTGCCCGCCGCGACCCGGGCGTCGTCGCTGAGGAAATTGACCTGGGTGCCGCCGGGGGGCAGGCCGGCCGGTGCCGGTGCCGATGCCGATGCCGGTACGAGAGGCGCGTGGGTCGGCAGGTCGAGCACCGACAGGCCGACGAAAACTCTCGGCTCGGCCTGCATGGTGTTGTCCCAGCCGGGGCCGGCGCCGGCGACCTGCGCCTGTTCCGGATCGTCGGTGACCTTCTGCCAAGCGCCGGTCGCCAGCTCGTACCGATAGACCGCAGCCTTGCCGTGCGGTGGCCGCGCAGGGGATTTCGAGTCGGGCGCGGCCGTGTAGAGACCGCCGTAGAGCCAGCCTTCCCGCAGGGCCAACGGCTCGAAGCCGTTGACCCGTCTGCCCTCGACCGCCGGCGTCTCGAGGTACCCGTGGGTGCCGTCGGGTCGCCACAGGTACGCCTTCCCGCCGATCGTCCCGATGACAGTGCCGTCCGGTGTGATCTCGGTGATCCTCGAGTCGGCGGAACTGGGGTCCTCAGGCAGCGGGAGCGGCACCGGATCGGCGTCGGGCGAGGCCCATCGCACCGGCCGTTCCTTATTGGGTGGGCCGGCCTTGCCGACGATCACCCCCGCGTCATTGATCGCATCGGCCTCGCCGAGACCGCCGGCCAGTTTCCGGATCTTTCCCCCTTCGATGACGTACGGGTCGGGGTAGCCGTCGAAGTTGCCGCCAACCGCGACACCGGAGGCGTTGACGTCGGTCATCCAGACGCCCGCGCTGCCCTTGCGCAGCCCGGTCGGCTTCACATCGGTCACCAGCTCGCCGTTGTGCCACACCAGGATCGAGGTCGGGGCGGACCGGCCCACCTGAAGGGTGGTGCCGACGACCCAGGCGCCGGTCGGGTCGGCCCCGGTCACCTCGACGTTCTGGTGCTCCCCGATCGGCAGGGCGGCGGCCGTGCAGGCGGTGGGCCGGATCGGGCTCGGCTCCGGCTCCCGGTTCGCCGCCAGCAAGCCACCGGTCAGCCCGGCGGCGAGCAGGGCGGCCAGGGCCGAGCCGCTGGTCCACCAGCGGCGGCGGCGCATCCGGCGGCCTTCGCGCATGGCTCGGACCACGTCGATTGCGGGCGGTCCGGCCGGTTCGCCGCGCAGCGGGTGCAGCAGCCGGGATCCGTATTCTTCGTTGTTCACAGCGCACCTCCCACGCGGTCACCCAGGATCCGCCGCAGGGCGTTGAGCCCGTGGGAGGTCTGGCTCTTGACGGTGCCTTCCGAGCAGCCGAGCAACTGCGCTACGTCGGCCACCGAGCGGTCACACAGGAAGCGCAGCACCAGCACCGCCTGCTGCCGGGCCGGGATCCGCTTGAGGGCAGCCCGCAGCACGGTTTTCTCGTCGGACGACGCCGGTGGCGGGGCCGGTCTCTCGGGTGGGGCGCCGCGCAGGCTCACCCGCCACCACCCGCGGCGCTTCTCGTCCAGGAACGCGCGGACGAGCATCGTGTGCACGTAGGCGTCGACGTTCTCGACCTTCGCCACGCGCGGCCACTTCGCGTACAGCTTGGTGATCGTCTCTTGCACCAGGTCGTCGGCCTGGTGTTCGTCGCCGCCCAGCAGAAAGGCAAGGCGCCGTAACGCCGGTATCCGGCCGGACACGTACTCGAGGTACCCCGCGTCCGTTTCGTCGTTCATCCCCGCTCCCGTCCTCTCGTCCACCAATAGACGGGGACTTCCCGATCGAGGTTGTAAGGAGATTTTCCGCGGCGCGACCCGTCCAGGCGCCCCGCTGTGCCGAATGGGGGTTTGAATGGCTGCAACGGCGAAAGGCGGATTCCATGGCGGAGCGCGGTGTCGGCCGTCGCCCGGAGCACCTGGCGGCGGTTCCCGGGGTGGGGCCGCCCCCAGCGGACGCGGGCGATCTGCTGCGGGAAGTTGCGCGCGGCGACGAGAAGGCCTTCGGCCGGCTGTACGACCTGGTCGCGCCCCGTGTGTACGGGTTGATCCGGCGGGTGCTGCGCGATCCGGCGCAGGCCGAGGAGGTGACCCAGGAGGCGCTGGTCGAGGTGTGGCGGATGGCGGCCCGCTTCGATCCGGCGCGCGGCTCGGCCACGTCCTGGATCTTCACGATCGCCCACCGGCGGGCCGTCGACCGGGTTCGTTCCGAGCAGGCGGCCAGCGAGCGGACCATACGGGTCGGCGTGGCGTCGGTCGACACGCCGTACGACGCGGTGGCCGACGAGGTCTCGGGCCGGCTCGAACGCCAGCAGGTGCGCCGCTGTCTCGACGATCTGACTGAACTGCAGAGGCAGGCCGTGACGTTGGCCTACTACCAGGGTCATTCCTATCCGCGGGTGGCCGAACTGCTCGGCACACCCCTGCCGACGGTGAAGACGCGGATGCGCGACGGGCTGATCCGCCTGCGCGACTGCATGGGAACGGGGGCCTCGGCGTGACCACAGAGATCCACAGCCTGGTCGGCGCCTACGTGCTCGACGCGGTGGACGACATCGAACGCGCCTCGTTCGAGCGCCACCTGCGCGAGTGCGAATCGTGCCGGTCCGAGGTGACCGAGCTGAGCGAGACGGCCGCGCGGCTGGCCGACAACACCTGGTCCGTGCCGCCGCCCTGGCTCCGCGAGAACGTCCTGTCCGAGGTCGGTCGCACCCGTCAGCTTCCGCCGGTCGTCGAGGGTGCGCCCCCGGCTCGCACGGCTTCGCGCTGGCGGCGCTTCACGGCCGCGGCGGCCGCGGTGGTGGCGGCGGTCGGCGCGGGCTCGGCCGTTTATGTGGTTCAGGATCAGCGCGTACGCGAGGAGCAGCGGGTCGCCGAGGCGGCGCGGGCCAACGAGGCCCGTATCCGGACGATCCTGGCCGCGCCCGACGTGGTGCTGAAGAAGCAGGACGTGTCGACCGGTGGCCGCGTCACGGTGGCCACCTCGCGCCTGCACGACGCGGGCGTGGTGATCCTGGCGGCCGAGGCCGCGCCGACCGGCCGCGTCTATCAACTGTGGACCATCCGGCCCGGCGGCGCCCCGGTGCCGGCCGCGGTACTGAACGAGGGCCAGGCGGCCGACGTCGTGGTGCTCGAGGGTCTGCCGGGCGCGACCGACGTCGGTGTCACGCTCGAACCGCCGAAGGGATCGCCGACGCCGACACTGCCGATGGTGGCCGACGTCAAACTCGTTTGAAGTCCGACCAATCCGCCGCATGGTTCGTCCCGAATCCGGAGTGAAGGTACAAAATCCAAAGTTAGGGACGAATCATGCGTGCAATGAAGTTCACCGCGCTCGCGGCGGCGACCCTCTTCTCGATCTCGCTGACCGCCTGCGGCAGTGATTCCTCCACCGACGGCGAGGGCACGGCCGCGGCCCCGACCACGATGGCCAGCAGCGCACCGGAAAGCTCGGCGCCGGCCGACATGATGACCACCTTCGGCGCCGGCTGTTCGGCCGTGCCGGCTGACGCGTCGAACCCGGGCAGCTTCCAGGCCATGGCTCAGGTGCCGGTGGCCACCGCGGCCTCGGGCAACCCGCTGCTCTCGACGCTGGTGACCGCGGTCAAGAAGGCCGGCCTGGTCGACTCGCTCAACTCGGCCGAGGGGATCACCGTCTTCGCGCCCACCAACGACGCGTTCGGCAAGATTCCCAAGGCCGACCTGGACAAGGTGCTGGCCGACAAGAAGACGCTGACCAGCATCCTGACCTACCACGTGGTGCCCGGGAAGCTCGCGCCCGAGTCGCTGGCCGGCGCGCACAAGACCCTCCAGGGCGACGACCTGACGGTCAGCGGCAGCGGCGAGGACTTCAAGGTGAACGGGGCCGCGTCGGTGGTCTGCGGCAACGTGCAGACGGCCAACGCGACCGTCTACATCATCGACTCCGTCCTGATGCCGAAGAGCTGATGCGAGCCCTGGCGGGGGCGGCGGCCGGACTGGTGGCCGCGGGATTCGGGGTGGCGACGGCCGAGGTGCTGGCCGCCGCCACCCGGCCGGCGGCCGGGCCGCTGATCGCGGTCGGCGGCGCGGTCATCGACGCGACGCCGACGGCGGTGAAGGAGTTCGCCGTACGCGAGCTCGGGACGTCCGACAAGCCGGTGCTGCTCACGGTCATCGGGCTGGTGGTGGCGGCCCTGGCCGCGGTGGCCGGGATCGCGGGCCGTCGGCGGCGGCTCTTCGTCGTGGCCGGTCCGGCGGTGCTCGGCCTGGCCGGTGCGGGTGCGGCGTTGTCGCGGCCGGCTGCCGAGCCCTACGACGTGGTGCCCTCCCTGGTCGGAGCGGCGCTGGCCGGGCTGGCGCTGTGGTGGCTGCTGCGGGGTGGTGATCGGACTTCCGGCGTCCGGGTGGATCGCCGGCGGTTCCTGCGGGCGGCCGCCCTGGTCGCCGGTGGAGCCGTGGTGGCCTCGGGCGGAGCGGTGGCAGTGCGCCGATCGGTCGGGGGAGCGCGGGCCCGGGCTCGGGAATCGGTGCGCCTGCCGGCTGCGGCCGACACCGGACCATCCGTGGACGCCGGGCTGCTCACGCCGAACAAGGACTTCTACCGGGTGGACACCGCGCTGACCGTGCCCCGGATCGACCTCGACGGCTGGTCGCTGCGCGTGCACGGCATGGTCGACCGGGAGCTGCGGCTATCGTTCGCGGATCTGCTCGCCCGGCCGCTGATCGAGCGGCCGGTGACCATGACCTGCGTCTCCAATGAAGTGGGTGGGCCGTACATGGGGACGGCTCGGTGGCTCGGCGTGCCGCTGGCTCCGCTGCTGCGCTCGCTCGGCGTGAAATCCGGCGCCGAACAGCTCGTGGCGCGTTCGGTCGAGGGCATGACGATCGGCACGCCGGTGGCGACTCTGCTGGACGGGCGCGACGCGATGCTCGCGGTCGGCATGAACGGCGAGCCGCTGCCGCTCGAACACGGTTTCCCGGTGCGCATGCTGACCCCGGGGGTGTACGGCTACGCGGGTTCGTGCAAGTGGCTGAGTTCGCTCGAACTGACCACCTTCGACCAGTTCGACCCGTACTGGGTCTCGCGCGGCTGGGCGGCCGAGGCCCCCGTCAAGACCGGGTCACGGGTCGACCGGCCCCGGCCGTTCGCGCGGCTTACCGCGGGCACGGTCACCGTGGCCGGGGTGGCGTGGGCGCAGCGGCGGGGGATCGCGGCGGTCGAGGTGCGGATCGACGACGGACCATGGGCGCAGGCCGAACTGCTGCCGGCGCCGTCGGTGGACACGTGGGTGCAGTGGCGGTACTCGTGGCCGGCCGTCGCCGGGCCGCATTCCATCGCCGTACGAGCCACGGATCGCACCGGGGCCGTGCAGACGCAGTCGAGGGCCACCCCGTTCCCCAGCGGAGCCACGGGGTGGCACACGATCAGCGTGACGGTCTCGTAGCGTCCGTCCGTTGCTCAGGGAACGGTGCGTTCGATGGCGGCAGCGCCATCGCGTTCGAGTTCCTCGCGGGCGCGCTCGATGTTGGCCGGGGTCGGGTCCCGGCCCTCGGCGACGGCCAGGTCCTCGGGGTCCCAGGGCTGGTCGGCGCCTGTCCGCACGACCGGTTCCTCGCCCGGTTGCAGGAACTCCGGGGTGTCGCGGTCGGCGCCGCCGCCCGTGATGAACGCGTCGACCGCGACATCGTCCTCGATGGCGTCGGCGACTTCGGGTGTTTCCTCCAGAGGCTGACGAATCTCGTCGCTCATGGTGTCCTCCCCACATCGGCTGACAGATCTTCTACCCCACCCTCGTCTCTTCTGACCCATTGTGTGGCAGGCATCCCGCACTCGGCGCTCCGGACGCGGAGCACCCAAAGGGACGATGTTGGCCTCCACCGGCCAAACTGAGCGCTAACTGGACAGGACCTGCGCGTTACGGATGGACGCTGAGTAGCGGGCCGAATACATTTTCGCTCTGACGTCCGTTCGCGAGGTCCGGCGGTGACTGCGCCCGAGCCTCCGCGGAGCGGCGTGGTGAGGGGGAAACGCATGACCGAGAGCCGGGGAGGACGGTCGTGACCAGCCTGTCCGATGCCGAACGGGACGCCTGTGACGTGCTGCAGGCCCTGGCCGGCCTGGCCGCGCTGCTGCGCCGCCCCGTCGAAAGCGAGCCGGGCCTGACCTCGGCCGACCTCGCGTCCGACGAGACCCGCCGCCTTCTGCTGGGCCTGGCCGAAGACGGCGGCCTGGCCGCCGCGCGCGTGCTGGCTTATCTGCGCAACCAGCGCGGGGCCGGTGACGGCGAGCTGGCCGCGGTCCCGATGCGGTTGGGCCCGTGGCGCGAGTGGGTTCCCCCGCGCGGCCACCTGTTCGGCCTGGCTCCGGTCCGCCCGGCCGCCAACGAGGTCCCGCAGCCTCGCCGCAGCGACCCGGGCGAGTGAATTTCCGTTCCGCCGGTTCCGGTATCTCAGCGGGGTGACCGCAGGGTTTCCGACGGCGACTCGCCGAACTGGCTGCGGTAGGCCGAGGCGAACCGGCCCAGATGGGCGAAGCCCCACCGGTGAGCGACGGCCGCGACCGTCAGCCGAACGGGGTCGGCCCGCCGCAGGTCCTCGTGCGCCCGGCCCAAGCGCACACGCTGCAGGTACGTCATGGGGGCGGTGCCCACATGCCGGCGGAAGCCCTCCTGCAGGGACCGGACGCTCATGTTCGCCACGCGGGCCAGTTCGGTCACCGTGAACGGACGCTCGGGTTCGGCCTGGATGGCGTCGACCACCCGGCGGATGGCTCGGGGTGGGCCGGCGGTGATCGGGCCGGTCAGCTCCTCGCGGTAGCGGTGAGGGACGCTCAGCAGCAGGCCGCTGAGCACCGTGCTGCGTAGCTGCTCGGCGATCAGCGGCTCGAAGAAGAGGCTGCCCTCGCGGGGTAGTTCCTCGCAGAGCAGCCGGACCAGCCGGCTCCAGCTGTATCCCGGGCCGGTGGAGAGGTCGACCTCCGGTGGAAGGAGCAGAGGTCCCTCGATCGGGTATCCCAGCAGTCCCGACAATTCCTCTTCCAGGGCCTTGCGCTCGACCTTCACCGCGACCTCGGCCGAGTTGGCCTCCCGGGACGTATAGACCGGACTGCCGGGGCCGAAGATGACTCCCGTCGGCGGGTCGGCGACGACCTCGTGGCCGGCGTGCCGGGCGTGCAGGCGGCCGACCGTGGGCATGGTGACGTGATAAGCGTCCAATTCGGCCACGAGCAGCGTCACGGCGCTGGCGAAGCTTAATTGTCCGACCGTAAGAGGTCCGAGTTGGATCACTCCGACGCCGAGCTGAAAGTCAGCCTTGTTCTCCGGCGTTCCCACCGCCACCGGGTAGTAGAAACGATTTAGCACAGAGCGCGCTTCATCGATATCCACCCCGCTGAAGTGGGCTATCTCCGGCATATCGGAGAGCAATTGGGCCGACCTCGGAGTGACGTCAACCATGCCGAAGTGAGTCCCGTCGCATACGGTGAGTATTCGACTTCGGGACGTCGATCGTCAACGTTGCCGCCACGCTCTGACCGTTCCAGCACATTCAGGCCATATGAACTACTCTGGCGTTCCGCGCCTACGTGGCGTAACTTGCAGACCAGCGGATTGTTGTAGAACGCGGTCGGAGAGCGGCGCCCGGGCGAGGCGTCCGACGCCATCCAGGTCATTACCGGCCGGCGGAGCGTCCTTCACGCGGAAGTCGGCGTCGGCCCGCTCGATGCCAGGAAGAGGGCAGCCGTGTATCTGCCGATCACCACGCGCCAGCTGGCTGATGGCACCGTCGAGATCGCACCCAGCGGTGAGATCGATCTCGACAACGCCCACGTGATGCGGGACGCCGTCAACGACGTGCTGACCAGCTCCACGCCGGGCAAGATCTGCCTCGATCTGCAGCGGGTCATGCTGATCGACAGCATCGGCATCGGCATCCTGGTGGCCTGCTTCCACACGGCCGCCGCCAGCGGCATCAAGCTCGTGGTGAGCCACCCCAGCCCCACGGTCTATCGCCAGCTCTGGGTGTCCGGCCTGGTAGGGCTGCTGGGCTGCGCCGAGCCGCCCTCGCCGCGCACATCGGTGGGCCTGCGCCCGTCCTGACCCCGCAACCGGGCCGCCCCCCGAGGGAGCGGCCCGGCGTGCCTGCGGTCGATCGGTGCCCGCGGTATCTCAGTGCAACGGGATTCCCGTCGCTGCCGCCTCCTCCTGCGCGCGCCGCTCGTCGCCGCTCAGGTTCGACAGCGGCTTCTCCTTGATGAACAGGACGGCGACGACCGTCAGCGCGGCGATCGGAGCGCCGATCAGGAACAGCTCCGCCGTCGCCGTGCCGTAGATGTCCTTCACGATTTCGAGCACCTGCGGGGGCAGCGCGCTCACGTCAGGCACCTCGGCGCCGCCGCCGGCCGCTGCCGCGCCGCCCAACCTCTCGGCGAAGCCCGAGGTCACCTTGCTGGCCAGGACGGCGCCCAGGGCGCTGACGCCGATCGCGCCACCCATGCTGCGGAAGAACGTCAGCGTCGAGGTGGCGGCGCCCAGCTCCGCCGCGGGCACGTCGTTCTGCGCGGCCAGCACCAGGTTCTGCATCAGCATGCCGACGCCGATGCCCAGCACCGCCATGTGCGCCGAGATGACCAGGACGCTGGTGGTCGCGCCGATCGTGCTCAGCAGCAGCATGCCGATCGTCATGATGATGGCCCCGGCGACCAGGTAGATCTTCCACTTGCCGGTCTTCGTGATAAGTGCTCCGGCAACGACCGAGGACACCAGCAGACCGAAAATCATCGGCAGGCTCATGAGGCCGGCGACCGTCGGGGACTTACCGAGCGCGACTTGGAAGTACTGCGACAGGAACACCGTGCCGCCGAACATGGCCACGCCGACCAGCACGCTGGCGATGATCGTCAGGGTCACGGTGCGGTTGCGGAAGATGCCGAGCGGGATGATCGGCTCCTCGGCGCGGGACTCGACCCACACCGCCAGCGCCAGCAGCACGACACCGCCGGCGACGAACGCCGCGGTCGCGCCGGACGCCCAGTCGAAGTGCTGCCCGGCCAGGGTCGACCAGATCAGCAGGGTGCTGACACCGGCCGTGATGAGGAAGGCGCCCAGCCAGTCGATCTTCACGCCGGGGCGTCGTACGGAAGGAAGGTGGAGGGTCTTCTGCAGCAGCGCGATCGCCGCGATCGAGAAGGGCACGCCGATGAAGAAGCACCAGCGCCAGCCCAGCCACGACGTGTCCACCATGACGCCGCCGATCAGCGGGCCGGCGATGGTCGCGACGCCGAAGACCGCACCGAACATGCCGGAGTAGCGGCCCATCTCGCGCGGCGGGATGATGGCCGCGAGCACGATGGTGGCCAGCGCGGTCATGCCGCCCGCGCCGATGCCCTGCACCACGCGGCTGACGATCAGCACGCCGACGTCGGGCGTGAAGCCGGCGATCAACGAGCCGGCCACGAACAGCAGCAGCGAGATCTGGATCAGCAGCTTCTTGTTGTACAGGTCGGCCAGCTTGCCCCAGAGCGGCACGGTGGCCGTCATCGCCAGCAGTTCGGTGGTGACGATCCAGGTGTAGACGGACTGGCTGCCGTCGAGGTCGGCGATGATCCGCGGCAGCGCGTTGGAGACGACGGTCGAGGCCAGGATCGCGACGAACATGCCGAGCATGAGGCCGGACAGCGCCTGGACGACCTCGCCGCGCGACATCCGGCCGCCGGAGATCCCGTCGGCCGCGGCGGCCCTGTCGGCCGCTTCCGCGGTGATCGGCACGCCGCCGAGCGTGACGGCGTCCTCGGCCACGGTGGCTTCCGCGCGGAGAGCCGGATCCGGTCGATCGGGCGGACTGGTGAGTGTCATCTCGTGACTTCCTCGTGAGTAGGCGCCAGGCCCTTCTCGAGAACCTCGAAGGTCTCCCGGACCAGGTCGTACAGGTTGTCGCCGGTGGTGGCCCACCGCATCATGGCGGTGCGGAAGGCGGCGCCGGTCAGGGTGGCGGCGAGTTGCGGGAACAGGTCGTCGGTGGACAGCCCGGTCCGGGCGGCAACGGCCACGACGGTTTCTTCCTCGGCGCACTCGCCCCGGGCGACCAGCAGCGGCAGCAGCGACGGGTTGCTCTTGATCACCCGGAGCCGGGTCAGCCAGAGGTCGCGTTCGCCCTGGATCTCGGCGATGTCCGCGCTCATGGCCTGGAGGATCGCCGGCACCAGCGGCACCCCGGCCGGCACCGCCAGCAGGCGGTCGTGCATCGACGGCCCGTGCGGCAGCGGCCCACCGAGCAGCGCGTCGTCCTTGGTGGCGAAGTAGTTGAAGAACGTGCGGGGCGAGACGTCGGCTGCCTCGCTGATGTCCTCGACCGTGACGTGCTCGAGGCCGCGCTCGTCGACCAGGCGCAGGGTCGCCGCCATCAGGGCCGCGCGCGTCTGCTGCTTCTTGCGATCGCGACGAGTCGGCGTCGCGGCTCCGGTTTCGGCCACACGGGCAGGCTAGCGTCAAAATTGCAGCGGCTGCAAACTTTTACCGACTGCAAGTGACGCGCGTAACCCGGGGTGCCACCGCCTCCCCTCCCACCCCGGGACGTGGCGCGACGCTACGCGGTTGTCAAGGGTGGAGGACGGAGTTGTCCACAGGGGGGCGCGATCAGGAGAGGCGCAGGAATTCGGTGCAGCGCGACCACAACAGGTCGGTGGCCAGGTGGTCGTGGTCGGGCAGGTCCTCGTCCATCCACAGATGGCCCACGGCTGGATAGCGGTAGACCTCGAAAATCGCGCCCGCCGCATCCATGGCGTCGGCCCAGCCGGTGATGGCGGGGGCCGGCACGAACTCGGGGTCGGGGTCGGCCACGTGCAGTTGAGCGCGCAGGCCGGGCGGGATCCGGGCGGCGGTGATCGCGGCGCCGGAGAGCAGCAGCAGGCCCGCGGTGTGCGGGCGCTCGGCCAGCAACTCGGCGGCCACGCCCGTACCCATGGAGAACCCGACCAGAACGGTGCGCGGTGGCATGTCCCGGAGCGTGGCCCGGGCCCGGCCGACGATCTCGGGCCAGCCCACCTTGTCGGCCAGCGCGGCCGCCTGCTCGAACGAATCCGCCGGCGGTAGCCCGTACAGATCGGGGGTCACGACGGTGTGGCCGGCCGCACGCAACCGCTCGGCCGCGCTGAGCACCGACGGCCGCAACCCGTAGAGGGAGTGGAAGATCGCGACCGACGCCATGCGTCAATGGTGCCGCAGGGCCGAGTCAGGCGGCCTGGCGACTGCTGATCTTCAGGAGCAGGCCCTCGGGCGTGCGGACGTGAAGCTGCTCGCCGTAGTCCCGGTCGGTGCCGACCTCGTCGACCGGGACGCCGGCCCGGTGCAACTGGGACTCGAGCTCGGCCAGCGGCATCGACGCGTCGAACGTCAGCTCGACCTTGTCCTCGCCGCGGTCGCGGTCGGGCGGCCGGGTGAGCAGGCCGATCTGGGTCGTGCCGAGCTGCATGAGCACCCAGTCGGTGTCCTCGCCGCCGTGGATGATCTCGCCGCCCAGGTGGCGGTAGAACGCGATGGACGCGGCCAGGTCGTCCACATGCAGCATCGGGCGCAGCAGCAGCCCCGGATCCGTCGACGTCGCCATGCCCGCTTCCTCCCTTTTGCCGGAATCTCTCGCGGAGGATCAACGATCAGTCGTTCAGCTGGGTGTGCTCGATCTCGGCGAGAGCCGCGGTGAGGATCTCGTGCGGCGGGCGGACGCCGAGCAGATGGGCCAGCAGCAGCGCGGCGTGGCGGGTCAGCTCGTCGGCCTTGGGCGGCTCGGTCTCGTCGTCCAGCACCCCGAGGGCGGCGGCCAGCAGGTAGAGGACGACCATGGGGTCGGTCGCCGGATGCCAGGGGGCGGCCGAGCGTACGCATTGCGCCAGCACCTCACGGACGGCGTCGCTGTCGAGACCGTCGGGGTGAGCCCGCTCGAGCAGCAGGCGGGTGGCTGTGCCGAGGATGAGACCGGTCTGGGCCGCGTCGAGCGTGGCCAGCGCGGCCGCCGCGGACTCGAAGGCCTCGCCGTCACGGGCCTGGGCCGCGACCACGGCCGTGGTGGCCGCGGCCGCGATCGGCCGGGCCGGCGCCGGCAGGCGCCGCCAGTTGTGATCCATGCCAGGACCCTAACGACCTGGCAGGGTGGGACCCATGCCGAGTCAACTCCAGAAAGCCATGGCCGCGCGGGTCGAGCGCGGCGATTTTCCCGGACTCGTGGCCCTGGTGGCCCGCGGCGACGACGTGTGGGTCGAGACGGCCGGCGTCACCGAGTTCGGCGGCGATGTGCCGATGCGCCGCGACACGCTGTTCCGCATCACCTCGATGACCAAGCCCGTGCTGGCCGCCGTCACGATGATGCTGGCCGAGGACGACGTGCTGGACCTGGAGGAGCCGGTCGCCCGGTTCCTGCCCGAGCTGGCCGGCCAGCAGGTGCTGGTCCGCCCGGACGCCCCGCTCGAGGCCACGGTCCCGCCCGAGCGCCCGGTCACCGTGGAGGATCTGCTGACCTTCACGCTCGGCTTCGGCATCGTGGTCGACCCCGAGGGCGAGTTCGACCCGCCGTACCCGATCGTGCAGGCCTGGCGCGATCTCGACCTGCGGCTGGCCGAACCCGAGCCGCGCACCGGGCTCGGCCCCGACGAGTGGATCCGGCGTTTCGGGTCGCTGCCGCTGATCCACCAGCCGGGGGAGCAGTGGATGTACAACGCCGGCACCCAGGTGCTCGGCGTGCTGCTGGCCCGGGCCTCCGGTCGGCCCCTCGGCGAGCTGCTGCAGGAGCGGCTGTTCGCACCCCTCGGCATGCGTGACACCGGCTTCTGGCAGCCCGCCGACCGGGTCGCCGGGCTGCCGGTCCACTACCAGACCGACAGCGCGACCGGCCGGTTGAGCCGTTCCGAGATCGAGCCGCTCGAGGTGTGGAGCGCCCCGCCGGCGTTCCCGAACGGGTCGGCCGGCCTGCTGTCGACGGCCGACGACTATCTGGCCTTCGCCCGCCTGCTGCTCGACGGCGGCGTCCACGGCGGCACCCGGCTGCTTTCCGAGAAGTCCGTGGCCGCGATGACCACCAACCACCTCACCGACGAGCAGATCGCCGGCGGCGGCTTCTTCCTCGACGGCCAGGGCTGGGGCTACGGGCTCGCCGTGACGGTGCGCGACGACGAGGTGGGCGGCCCCGGTCGCTACGGCTGGGCCGGCGGGTACGGCACCGACTGGTTCACCGACCCGCGGGAAGATTTGATCTTCATTGTGCTCAGCCAGGTCAGCGATCTGCTGTGGAACGGCGCGCTGCCCGAGTTCAGTAAGCTGGCCTACGGAACGGGGCGGGAGCGGCCAGGGGAGGCTCGATGACCAGTCTCGACGCGGTGACGGCGTGGGTCGCCAACTACCGCAAGGCGTGGGAGTCCAACGATCCGCGGCACATCGCCGGCCTCTTCGCCTCCGACGCCGCCTATTTCACCGAGCCGTACGCGAAACCGTGGCTCGGCCGGGACGCGATCGTCGCACAATGGTTGAAGATCAAGGATGATCCGGGCACCACGACCTTCGAGTGGCACCCGGTGCTGGTCACCGAGGACCTCGCGATCATCGAGGCGACGACGCATTATCCGGACGACACCTACAGCAATTTGTGGGTGCTCCGGCTCGACAATTCGGGTCAGGCGCGCCAATTCACCGAATGGTGGATGAAACATCCGCGCGACAAATGATCATTCGGTCGCGGCGACCGGGACGGTCAGGCGCGATTGTGCGCAGTGGACGGTGTGGTCCTGCGGCCACAACGTGTGGGCCTCGGCCGGGGCGCCCGGCGTGCCGAGATTGCGGGCGAACCGGGGGAACGAGCCACCCGACACCTGTAGGCGCAGGCGGTGCCCGGCCGCGAGGCGGTGGAAGCACGGGTCGAGTACGAGCGACAGGCGCTGCACCTCGCCTGCAGGCACAGCCGGATCGAGCCGCAGCATGCAGTCGGCGAAGTTCCGGGAGCGGCCGCGCTGGTCGACGTCGCAGAGCCGGGCGAACACGTCCGCGTGGGCCGGGTCGACGGCCACGGCCAGTTCGAGCGTGGGCGAGCCGTTGACGTCGACGGCGGTCGGCAGCGGGTCGGTCGTGAAGGTGAGGACGTCGGGGCGGGCCTCCAGCCGGCGGTTGTCCTTCACGCCCATCGAGCCGGTGAGCGTACGCCCGCCTACGGTCGGCGTCGGGTCGGCCGGGTCGTAGCGGAAGCTCAGGGTCTCGCCCGCCGGCGACTCGAGCGGGGGCACGACAGCCGGGGGAGTTGCCGGCTCGCCGGCCACGGGCGGGGGAGTGGCCGACAGGGTCAGCGTGCCGTCGGCGTGCAGTTGGAAGACGGCCGGGGCCGACGCGGGTGGCCAGGAGGTCAGTCCGTGCCAGCGGCGCTCGCCGGTGCGGAAGACGTGCACCGCGGAGCGGCGGGCCCGCGGGCCCTCGGCCAGGTGCTGGTCGAGCCAGGCCAGGCTCTCGCGGGCCACCGTCGCGGCGCCCTGCAGACCCAGGTGGAGATGGGTCCACGGGCCGACGGTCAGGCCCACCTCGACGTCGCGGGCGCGCAGGGCCTCGTACTGCTGAAGGGTTTGCTCGAGGAAGAGGTCCTGCCATCCGCCGATCAGCAGCACCGGCGTCTCGACCTTGCTCAGCGCGCCGCCCGCCCGGTACGGCTGCCACCAGGGATCGTCGCCGTCGGGGTGGGAGAGCCACTCGCGGTACCAGGGCGCACGGCCGCGCAGCACCGGGTCGGCCGCGTCCGGCAACGGCAACCCCTGCAGCGCGGGCCGGAGCCGCCGCGACGCCGAGATGCCGCTGGCCCCCCGGCGGAGCAGTCCGCCGTCCTCCTGATGGGCGATCATGTCGCTCCAGCCCAGGAAGTCGCCGACGGTGAACGCGCCGGTGCCGAAGACGGCCTCGCGGAAGTCGTGGGGAGCGACATAGACGACGGCTGCCCGCAGTTCCGGCGGCGGATCCTGCAGGAGCGCCCACTGGTTCCAGCCCAGGTACGACGCGCCCAGGGTGGCCAGCCGGCCGTCGAACCACGGCTGTTCCCGCAGCCAGGCGACCGTGTCCTGGCCGTCCGCGGCCTCCTGGGCCATCGGCTCGAAGCGGCCGCCCGAGCCGAACGTGCCGCGCACACTCTGGATGATCACGTGGTAGCCGCGCGCCGCGAACAGGCGGCCGTTCAGCGCCGACGAGGGAAAGCCGCGGCCGTACGGCGTACGGATCAGAACGGTCCCCCGGGGCCGGGCGGTGACCGGCGCGAAGTGGTCGCCCCGCAGCACCACGCCGTCGCGCATCGGCGTTCGCACCGCCGCCGTCACGTAGTCGTTCGCCGCCGGGCTCTGCCGCACCAGGCGGCCGAGCGTGGCATCCGCGATTCGCTGCCGGATCGAGTTCGCCATGACGCTCCTTGATCAATTAATGCGGGGCCCGGAAACCATAGGCGTAATGCGAAAGCGAGCGCTATTCGAGCCTTACTCGGATGTGCGATTTTCCGGCCGGAAGGGCAGACTGCCACGGTGGAGGTTCGGCAGGCTCTCGGCGGCCGCTACACATTGCTGAGCGAACTCGGCAGGGGTGGCATGGCCGTGGTGTGGCGCGCCCGCGACGAGGTGCTGGGTCGCCCGGTCGCGGTCAAGGTGCTGGCCGGCCGGTTCGCCGGCGACCCGCAGTCACGCGCCCGCATCCGCGACGAGGCCCGCTCGGCGGCGACCCTGTCGCATCCCAACATCGCGCAGGTCTACGACTACGGCGAGGCCGACCATCTTCCGTACGTGGTGATGGAGCTGGTCAACGGGCCGACGCTCCAGCAGCGGGTGTCGTCCGGGCCGCTGCCGCCGCGCACGATCTTCCGCATCTGCGGCGAGGTCGCGGCGGCGCTGGCCGCGGCCCACGAGCACGGCCTGGCCCACCGCGACATCAAGATGGCCAACATCATGGTCACGCCGACCGGTGTGAAGGTGGTCGACTTCGGCATCGCGGCCGCGGTGGGGCCCGCCGCTCCGGAGGACAGGCTGGTCGGCACCCCCGCCTACCTGGCCCCCGAGCGTCTCACCGGCGACGCGGTCGAGCCGGCCTCCGACATCTACGCGCTCGGTGTGCTGCTCTACCGGCTGCTCGCCCACGAGTCACCGTGGAGTGTCGAAAGCACGACCCAGATGCTCGAGGCCCACGTGTACGTCGAGCCGGTGCCACTGCCGCAGCTGCCGGGCGTGCCGGCCGCGGTCGCCGAGCTGGTCGACTGCTGCCTGCGAAAGGATCCCGCCACGCGACCGACCGCGACCGAGGTGGCGGCCACGCTGGGTGACGCGGCCGAGGCGGCGGCGGCCGATGTCGTACGCGAGGACGACGAACCCACCTCGGTCCGTGTGCCACGGCCCGCACCGCCCGCCGAGGCGCCGCGCTACCGGGCCCAGCCCACCGTCGTGGCGCGACCCAACGACCGTCCGATCGTGGCCGGCGCCCCGGCCACGCGAGGCAACCTGGGCGAGTCGTCCCGGTTCGAGCGGCCGCACAACTCGGTCTGGCCGGCCACCGCGCTCGACCGGCCGGCGCGCGGCTCACGCCGGCGGTTCGAAACGGGTCCGGCCGGTGGGCCCGCCGTCAGCCGGAAACAGCTGCTGGCGGGCGGGGCCGTCGCCGTCGTGGCCGCGGCCGGGCTGGTGATCTGGCTCGTCGTCGCCGGCTCCGAGACCGAGAAGCAGCAGCAGAACGCGGGCGCCCCGGTCCTCCCGGTCGTGCCCACCACCACGGTCAGCGCGCCGGTCCGGCCAACTGCGGGCGCGAGCGGGCCGGCCGGCGCTGCCCCCGCGGTCACCGGCGAGCCCGGTCGCGGCGTGATCGTGGGCAGCGGGCCGGTGCCGTCACGCGCACCCTCCGCGGCGCAGCCGGGTTCGCCCAACGTGAGCAGGCCGCCCTCGCCGAGCACGTCGGGTGAGCCGTCGTTGTCACCGTCGGCGGTGGCGCCGCCTGTGGGCAAGCGGCTCGAATCGCCCGGCGGGGCCGTCCGGGCCACCTGCGCCCAGGGCAAGGCCACGCTGACCGGGCCGGAGCCGGCCGACGGCTTCACGGCGCAGTTCATCGAGGCCGGCCCGGCCATCACCGCCCGGATCCTGTTCACCGGGGCCAAGGCGAAATACCGGATGGCCGTCACGTGCGTGGGAGAGACGCCGACCCCCGTGGTGCTGCCCCTCTGACGGTTGACGCCCGGTGGTCAGCCGCGCAGGGTCCGGCTCGGGGCCTCGCCGTACTCGGCGCGGTATTCGGCGGCGAACCGGCCCAGGTTGGCGAAACCCCAGCGCCGGGCCGACTCCTGCACGGTGACGCCGCCGGCCCGCAGCTCGCGGTGCACGCGTTCCAGGCGTACGCGTCGCAGGTACGCCATCGGGGTGACCTCGAGGTGGCGGCGGAACGCGCTCTGCAACGCACGGATGCCGACCCCGGCCGCGTCCGCGATCTCGCGGACGGTCAGCGGGCTCGCGGGATGCTCCTCGATGAACGCGGTGGCCCGCCGCAGCACGCCCGGGCCGACCTGACCGCTGTCCGGGCCGAAGTTTCCGATCATGGACGTGTTGGGGAACACCGAGATCGCTGTGGCGGCCACCAGCCGCAGCAGCTGGCTCGTCACCAACGGCGGCGGCTCGGCCCCGGGCGTGCTCAACTGTCGCCACACGAAGTCGGTGGTCTGCACCCACTGCCGGCGCGCGCTTTCCGACACCGGCGTCATCCCGGTGAACTCCAGCCTCTCGGCCGGGAGACCGGTTGCGGCCTCGGCCAGGTCCGCGGCGACCTCGACGGGCAGCCGGAGGAGGACGACCACAGCATCGTCGTACTCGCCGGTGATCGGCGTGCCGGGCGGGAAGAGCATGCCCTGCATGCGCGTCAACGACACGGTCTCGCCGCGCCTCTCGAGACAGGCGCCGCCCTCGGCGATGAAGCCGGACAGCAGGGACTGCATGGGCTCGGCCTCGGCCCGGTAACGCACCCCGCCGAACCGGATCAGCGAGCTGTCGATATCGCCGTACAGGCTTTCGTGGAAACGCAGATCAACCGCGTCCGGGTCGTCGAACGACACACGGGCCCGGTGCCGGGCCAGGCGGGTGATGGCTTCGGCGGCGACGTTGCGATCGCGGGTCCGCACGTCGAACCGTTCCGGCTTTGCTGTGAGTGCCATGGGTTCCCCTTCGCGGCCGCGGGGGCGGGACGCCTACCCAAGAATGCCTACGGTGTAACGCTCCGCACGGCAAGTCGGCACGCTGCGTGTCGGTCCCTGGTGTGTCGCTGCGATCCAGGGCACGCTTCGGTTACCGCCACCAAGGGCTGGGGTAGGACAGGCTCGGGCACGAGCCCGGAGGGAAGGGGAAGCGAAATGGCTAGCGAAGATGTGAACACCGAGGCGGCCGAGGGTCAGCGCGACCGCCGGTTCCACGGCGGCGCCCCCGCACACCTCGACGACGACGAGCTGGCTCGCCGCGCCGACGAGGAGCGGGCCGACGCCGGGGTCACCGACTACAACCCGGGCGACGTCCCCGCCGCCACCGACGACCCGGTGCCGTTCGACCCGCAGGCCGACAACGACGAGCAGGACATCGAAAGTGTCACCGCCCGTCAGGAGGCGGAAGGGGAGACCACCCCGCTCAGCGCGGACAACCCGTTCCCGCCTACGCGCTACGCCGAGTCATGAGGTCGTTCATCCAGCCGTAGTCCAGCGCGTCCGCCACGGCGGCGTATGTGCCCGAGGTCAGCGCCTCCTGGGTGGCGCGCCGGACCATCGCGTACGCCGCCTGGGCGACCACCGAGCCCAGGCTCACCCGGGCCACGCCCAGCGCCGCCAGCTCGGCGACGCTCGGGCCGGCCGACGATCCGATCAGGACGTTCAGCGGCGCCGGAATCCGCACCAGTTCGCGGATGACGGCGGGATCGACCACCCCCGGGACGAAGATGCCGTCGGCCCCCGCTTCGACGAAGGCCTCGGCCCGGCTCATCACCTCGGCCACGTCGCCCCGGCCTCGCAGGTAGGCGTCGAGCCGCGCGTTGATGAACAGGCTCGTGCCACCGGCGGCCCGGGCCGCGGTCAGCCGGGCGCACTGCTCGTCGGCGTCCCGGTCACCGTCCTCGATGTTGACGCCGGTCGCCCCGGCCGCGACCACGGCTCGTACGGTTTCCGCCACATCATCCGGTGCTTTTCCGAAGCCCGACTCGATGTCGGCCGTCACCGGCACCGATACCGCGCCCACAACCCGCCGCACCAGCGCGACCGCGTCGTCCCGCCCCAGCGCATCCCCGTCCGGCGCGCCCAGGCTCCAGGCGACACCGGCACTGGTCGTAGCGACCGCCTTCGAGCCGGCCTGTTCCGCGATCCGGGCGCTGGCCGCGTCCCAGGCGTTGACCAGCACGAGCGGCTTCCCCGGAACGTGCAGTGAGCGAAAGATGTTGTCCACGCGACCAGTCTTCGCCCGGCGGCCCGGAATCCGTAGGGTTTGAGCCACAGCTGAATCCACGGAGCCGCCCCATGGTCTCGATCGCCCTGTCGGCCCCCGCCGCCACCCGCATCCGCTTCGCGGTCTCGTGCCTGTGGGAGGTGCTGGCCGCCGTACGCATCCTGCGCGCACCCGGCGTGCCCGCGCTCTACCGCGACTGGGCCGACCGGGCGCACCTGCCGGCCGACAGCCTGCTCGCCGCCTTGGTGGCACCGCCCGGCGGCTACACCCCCGACTTCCTGACCCCACCGCCCACCGGCCTGGCCGCCGACCTGCCCACGGAACTGGCGACCCTGCGCGCCACCCCACCCGAGGTGGTCCGCGCCCACCTGGACCTGATGCCCGTCCCCGTGGCCGGCCTCTACGCTGACCCGAGCGCCGGCCTGTCCCGCCTGTCCGGCGAGATCGAGGCGTTCTGGCACACCGCGGTGGCACCCACCTGGCCGAGAATGAAAGCGTTGCTGGACGCCGAGGTCCATCACCGCGCCCGCCGCCTGGCCGAGGAGGGCACCGCAGGCGTCCTGGCCGACCTGCATCCCCAGGTCACCTGGCACAACGGCACCCTGCACATCAACCAGCCCCACTGTGCGGCCGCCGACGTCCCCACCGGCTCCGGCCTGATTCTGATCCCCTCGGTCTTCGTCTGGCCCACAGTCCTGAGCGTCTCCGCCGGCCCCGTCCCGCAGCTGGCCTACCCCGCGCGCGCCGCAGCCACGGTGTGGGAGCCCCCACCCACCGTCCCCGACGCCCTGACGGCCCTCATCGGCCGCAGCCGGGCCCGGATGCTGATGGAGCTGGCCGCCCCACTCTCCACAACGGACCTGTCCCACCGAACGGGCATAACCCCCGGCGGCGTCTCCCAGCACTTGACCACTCTGCGAGCAGCCGGCCTGGTGACAACCCACCGCCAGGGACGTTCCCTGCTCAACACCCGAACCCCTACCGCCGAGGCCCTCCTGACAGCAGCCGGCAATCTCCCGCCGCCGCAGCCGGTTCGACCCGAAGCTCATTTTCGACCCGATGCTCACTGAGGTGTCTGCTGTGGCGGCGGTGTGGCCGGCAACCTCGCCGGCGGGTTGTCAGCCGGTGGGCGTCTCTACGCCGAAGCCCGCCGTTTGTCGCAGCTCACGAACGAGGTCAGACCGCTGGCTTTCGCCTGGCGCCTGCGAGTCTGCAGAGCCGCGCACTCGAGCCCACCGTCTGAGCATTCCCCACCGGCGTCGCAGCATGCTTCACCGAGTCGCACGGAACGTTTGTCGATAGTCGCGCGGCGGCACGCCTCGACGCTGGACGAACTGGTCGCGCAGGGCGGCGGCGCTGGTGTAGCCGACGCGATGGGCGATGTGCTCGACGGATAGCTCGGTGGTCTCGAGGAGCTCCTCGGCCTGGTACAGGCGCTGAGTGGTCAGCCAGGCGTGCGGTGACGCCCCGGTTGCCCGTCGGAACCGGCGCAGGAACGTACGGCGGCTGGTCATTGCCCGGGTGGCGAGCTCGTCCACCGAAAGGCGCCGGTGAAGATTCTGTCGAGCCCAGCTCAGCACCTCGTCGATCCGGTCGTCCCCGCTGCCGGAGGTTGCTGGGGTGTCAAGATATTGTGCCTGCCCGCCGGCTCGATGCGGCGGTGTCACCAGGTTTCGGGCGATGCGGTTGGCGACTGTAGCGCCGTGGTGCGTCCGCAGCAGGTGCAGGCTGAGGTCGAACCCAGCGGTGGCGCCGGCCCCGGTGGAGACCTGGCCATGGTCTATGTACAGCGCGTCGCGGCGCACCGTGACCTCTGGGTAGGTGGCGGCCATCTCGCCGGCGTACTGCCAGTGAGTGGTTGCCTCCAATCCATCGAGGAGGCCGGCGGCGGCCAGCAGAAACGACCCCACACAGTGGCCGGCCACGATCGCCCCGCGCCGGTGGGCGGCCCGCAGCGCGTCCAACAGGTCGTCGTCCTGGTCGTGGCGGAACCCGGTGCCCGGCAACACCATGATCAGCTCGGCGCCGGCGAATGCGTCCAAGCCGCGCTCGATCTGCAGGGGCACGCCGCTGTCGGTGTGCAGGATCCCGGAGCGGCGCGCGCAGATCGTGAGATCGAAGACCGGCAGACCGGGACGGAGGTCGAAGACGCCGTTCGCGGCGAAGACTCCGGTCACCACGCCGAGGCCGAGGCCTGTCACACCGGGCGGTGCGTAGGCGACAACACGGCTGAAAACATTCACCATCGTATATTGGCACGAAACCCGCGATAGATGGCGTTCGGGCCACTTTCTTGCTGAGCGCACAGGCGTCAGGCTCGGTAACGCCCTTGCCGATGGCAGGGGACCGCGATCCTCGACGGGGATGGGTCGATGCACACGTGGACGCCGCTTCAGCGCGCCGGCCCTGATGCTTACCGATCGGCAGTCGATGATCGACGGTTCACCGCCACTCCTGAAAGGAGCGCGCATCGCAATGCGGAAAAAGCGTTCACGTTCGCGCCGCGACGGCGACCGTCATAGCAAAGGACTCTGAATGACTTTCAAGAATCTCGCCGTCTGGGTGGCGGCCACGAGCATCGTTGCTCTCGGACTACCCCTGGTGACGGCCAGTCCGGCTTCGGCGGCTCCCGGCTCGTGGCGCGCGTACGGCAGTGACAATCCGACCAGCACCGGCACATCCTCGTGGCGGTGCGCCAACGATTCTCGATCAATCGCCACCGATGTCATCGCCCAGGTCTGCGCGGTCAGGGGGTCCGGGAACGCGGTACAGGGGGCGGTGATCGTCCAGAACCGCCGCTCAACCTACTTCTCCGCCGACGCCATGTTGGATTTGTGGAGAACCAACTCGAACGTATGGCACGGTTCATGGTCATGCTCGAGCTCGTCGGTCGCCCCGCGTTCGTTCTCGGTCTGCTTCGGGAAAACCGTAGAGGACGGGAACAGGGTGCAGGTATCGCCCGCCTACGCCAACAACATGACATTACCTACCAGGGACGCCTTCCACTGAGTTTCGCCGCATCGGTCAGGTAGTTGGCAGATGGCAACCGTAAGAACCGGCAGCTGGCACAGAGCGTTGTCTCGGGGGAGTGCCGTCGAACCAGGTTGCTGAAAGCCGGCCGGTCGATCGAGATTCTGTTGCGGATTCACACGAAGTGCCTCGACGACGAGAATGTCACCATGCGGCGGAGGGGTCGAAGACGCAATCGGTCTGGCCGGTGGCGCCCCAGACTGTCTCGGGAGGCTCGGCCGGACCGCGGCCGTGAACCTGGCCGCGCGTCTGCCGCGGACGGTCGTAGAGGGCTGGTCACGGCTGGACGTACAAGTAAGGCCGCTGGCCCGCTAATGCGGGTCAGCGGCCTGAAAGTGCTGGTGTCGATCGGTGCCCCCCGGCAGGATTCGAACCTGCGCTTTCGCCTCCGGAGGGCGACGCTGAAGACTAACGGGTTGAGTCCCTGAACTGGGACAACGTCGTGTCGGATCAGAGCAAGCCCTCTCTCTCGGTACGTATTCGGCAAGGACATACGCGAGGCGAGAGTCGACTCCGACGGGGTAGCTGTTCGGACTGTAGATACTCCGCCCGTTCGGTCCCCCGCCCCGGCGACCCGGCTTGCCGATCTCAAAGACCGTCTTGACGCGGCGGTAGCCCGCTCCTGCGGGTAGACAGGTAGACGGTGATTGGACGTCATGTTCCCATCAGTCCGGCGCTGGTCCTGATTGTGCGGTCCGCTTGCGCCTCGCAGTGGGCGGTATCCACACCGATCTAGCCGCCTTCGAATCGAGGACGCGGATCCTGAATGGCCGTTGAACATCAACCCGTACACTAGCCTGAATATCATCAACAGTCATTTGATTCGCTGGGGGAGTGTTGCGCCCGCGATTCCAATGCCGGATGGTCTTTTCAGCCGAAGATAGATCCATACGCCGAATATCGCAGGTGGGCAATGCGGGGTTTCCGTTCTCGTCCAATACCTCCCCAATTTCTGCGAAATGCGAGACGTCAATTGCGTATAGTCGGTCGCTTTCAGTGGTGCGCCAGCCAATAGCCGGGATGCCGAGGATCTCGCCCACGAAAAAATCGTTAATTTTGCCCCCTTCGTGTTCCCGCTGCCAGCGTGGGGGAAGCCCTAGCTTCGATAATACTTGATGATCAGAGGGAAGCACGATTAATGACGGACTGTAACCATCGTCCTTGAGTTTCTGCAGGGTCTGTTCAAGTCTAGAGGAAATTGGGCCCTTGCCTGTCAGTTTGGGCGAGTTCTTTTCAATCGCTTTAATCAAGGCCTCAAGCTCACCGAAGGCCAAACCCCGACCGTACTCCCTAGCGTGATGGTCTAGGCCCACGAAATTGGTTGGATTGACAAAAAGACCTTTGGGCTCGAGTTTTGGGGGGAAGCCAAGTCGCTTACCCTGTAGCGACTCCAAGTCGATTGGCGTTATGGGTGTGTCGCACAGTTCCAAAAGCGACGGCACAAGTCGAGTTTCCTTCCAGGCTTCTATCACAAAGGCGCGGAATTCATCAACCTTTGCAGGGTCTAAGGCCTGTGCAATAAGCGATTCTCGCTCCAAGTCGACTTGTCGACGTCGGGCTTCATCTAATTCCTGGAGGATTGCAGATGCAGATGACTGGGCCGAGTTTGCATCGAGCCCAATCTGTTCCAGTAATGACTGGGTTGCCAACTCTTCGACCAGATATTTGACGCGGTCTATTCTCGCTTGAGTCATCCATCCGGACGGCGGAATGCGGCTAGGGCTGCCATTCGTGAAGAGGAGTAACGCGATCGCTCGCAGGAGTGGACCTTCGTCGTCAATGAAATGGGCCTCACCAGAGGGCAGGGCGGACATCACCCAATCCGAAAGCGGACCCTTATCTCTCTCGAATGCGAGTTCGACGGCGGTTTGAACGAGATTTAGGTCATTGAGTGACCGTGCGAGGTTCACTAGGACGCGCTGGACCTCATCGCCCAGGGGCTGTTGGAGTGAGATATGCAGTCCCCACCCCAGTAAGGACATTCTCAATGTCGCCCTTAGGCTGATCAACTCTTCCCGCATCTCGTTTACTTCGATTGCTTGACGTGCCTGCGCTTCTGTCATGCCTGATGACTGCTGAAGATCCGGGTGTTTTAAGATCTGACGCGCAAGTATGTCGTCTGACTCGGGCCTCCAGTATCGCAACAGCTGCATGAACTCGCGATCAATCTCCTCGAAAAGCTTCACTTGCCCATTTTCAAGCAACCACCTAAGTGACTCAGTGATGCTTTTGAACAGAACTTTCGTCGCATCGCTTGCCTGCCGGCGTTCTTGGACAGTGCGGCCAGAATCTTGGAGGCGCGGGATAGCGCTGAACCGACATAGCTCAAGCTGATATCTGCAGGCGAGTGAATTGACCAGCTCAGCAAGTTCAGCGCGCCCCTCCCTCGGAAAGCGCAGCGCGGACCTAGCAAGGCCTACTGCGCCGTTTAGGACGTCAGGAGCGTCCAGCTCGATTGCTTCGCTGCCTACCTGGTAAGAAACTCCGAGTAGAGACGTTGAATGATCACGCAGTCCTTTCTCGATCGAGACGTCGAGCAGCGCCCATAGATCTTTTCGCAGAGCGTCCATTGGAGTCAGTGTGAAAAACCGAAATTGATTGAGGAAGTCTCCCGCTAAACGTTGTCCGTAAGCCGCCCACGCCCGTGGGAGGGCTAGCCAAAGTTCCGTATACGTATCGGCTACCGCCGTTACACCCGAGCTTGACTCGGACCTTACGGCCTCGAGGCCTTCCTCCTTTATCTGAGCAAGCAGATTTGCCAGACGATCGTCCCGCCTTCTGGGGGTTAGTGCGAATATCGTTCGTTGCCGACCCGTGGATCGCGAGATCTTTCCAGCTAGTAATGGCGTATCGGCGTTGACGCGATCTCCTATGGTGGCAAGCACCCGGAGACTTTCGGCGGAACGAGATTTAGACAACAGCCGGGTAAGGTTGATGTCGAAAATTGATCCGGCTCCTACGGCTTTTTCGAGGGTTATGCCGACGTCGCCATGGAATACGGTTCGAACTTCGATTGAGTGAGTTTTCGAAACCTCGTGAAGGCGATTTAGTGCGATGCGTTCGATAGCTTCTTCGCGAACTAAGCCATCCACTGTTCGCCGAACTTCGCTCAACCTCTGTGTCCGCAACCACCCTGCATCAACAATCTTCATGGCTCGGGAGACGAGGAATGGCACTGCTGCAATGCCCATTACGGAGACGGCGGCAACCAAGTGGGTAGCTGTAGCGGGTGGCTTATCCGAAGACCACAGGAGGACTACAGGAATGGATGCCAGTCCGGCGCCGCCAAGCATCAGATACTGAGCCATGCCCGAGCGGCCGGCGTATTCCCAGATCGGTATTCCAGGTCGGGACCTTGTTAGGCCCTCAAATGCGAACAGCACTACCGCTGTTACAAGCGCGAGGATAGACCCCTCAACTTGCCAGAGTAGTCCGAGAATATTTCTAGCGTCTCCACTGCTTTGGAATACTTTGAGGCCGGTGTGGCCTCTCGAAAACCAGGATGTGCGAGTCTCTGCGGTAGCGATTGCGAGGACAATAAGGGGGATAAATAGTGGAAGGAAGTAAGGAAGTGACAATGCTTCCCATGACTTTGAAAAAAGTTTGTACTGCCTAGTCTTTATGCCCGCCTCGCGCTGCACGGCTTGAAGGGTTCGAGTCGCTTGCCAGCGCAGTGAACTCCTTCGCCAGAAGTAGGTCTGGGCCTGTGCTGCCCAGTGCCGATTGGCTATCACCGCAGATATGTCCAAGATCTCCAACGCCCTTAATGAGGCAGCAGTTGGTCGACAGCCTAAGCCATTCGCTGCCTCGGGGTGATAGTGCAGATCGTCCAGATGTCAATCCTAAGTCGGTCAACCGCGGAAGTACCTTAGCTCGATCTACCGTGCTGGTTGCCGGGGGATCAAGCAGTCCCAGAACTGTTCGGCTCGCTGGACAAGCCAAGCTGCTCGCGTGCCGTCTCTAGCTGCTCCCGTCGTTCCTCGTCGGTCAGGGCTGCCTGCCATTGCTGGAAGCCTCCGACGGCTTCGGTGAGGGGCTCGGCGTACGCCGAGCTTTTGCCGAGATCTCGCAGTTGGATGCGGCCGTCGAGGAGGTCTCGGGCCATCTCGGCGAGGTCGGATCCGGCGGCGCCGTTCTTGAGCCGGTCGAGGGCGCTTTTGATGGCTCGAGCCGTGGCGGGGTTGCCGGCCATCTGCTCGAGGTCGCGGTTCAAGTTGTCGTCGGTCATGTCAGTTTCCGGGGCCGGTGTAGGCGGTGGCAGGCAGGGGGACCGCGTTGAGGTCCCCGCCTTGGTAGGCGGCGTCCATGACGGCGCCGAACAGGCCGAGGATGACCGTGCCTGCGGTGTTGATGAGAACCGAGGCGTCGTTGATCAGTTGGAGCATGTCCAGCACTATCAGGGCAGCAGCGCCGTACCCCGCTACCGCCCCGATGCCGGTCTCGATGAGGGCGGTCCCGGCGGCTGCGGCGATGCCGGCCAAGATGGCCTTGTCGGCCAGCGCCTGGAGGAGGTTGCCGAGCTGGTTCGATAGCTGCCACGCCCCTTGGGCGGCCTTGTGGTAGCTGTCCTGGGTCTTGGCAATGGCGAACTGCTGGCCGCTGGTGGCGGCGGCGAGGTCGGAGAAGTATTTGTAGGCCGCGTCGCTGGCGTTGCCGTCCCAAGAGGCGTCGAGTCGCAGCATGCCAGTCTGGATGTTGATGCCCATCTGCTGCATGCACTGGGCGAGGTTGGCCATGGCGTCGCCGAACTTCCAGAGCCTCTCCCAGTCGCCGCTGAGCCAGTCGGTCATCCAGCCGAACACGTCGACGCCGGTGAGCTTCTCGATGGCAGCGTTCAACCAGGCTGACGGGCTGACGTAGTTGAAGAGGTCGATTGGGTTGACAAAGCCCTGGCTGATGCTGTCGTCAGGCTTGGCCGGCTCCAGGAGGAACCTCGTTGGGTCGTCCATGTCGTTTCCCCCGTGGGCTGGTCAGTCCCTGGACACCGGCGGCCGTGGCGCAGCCGGGTACGAGGCGTCGACCTTCGCGGCGGAGGCTTCGTCGGCGGTCTCATACGTCGCGGCCAGTTGTTTAAGGGCCGTGTCGGAGGTGTCGAGCAGGTCGCCCAGGTGGCCGAGCATCCGGTTGAGGGCATCGACGAAGTTGTCATGCGACGGCATGACGGTTCCGATCAGACCCTTCTCGTGGGCGCTGAGCAGACCGTGCTTGTTCACGTAGCTCCTGGCAGCGTTTGCGGCTTGACGTACCGCGGCGAGATCGGCGCCGTACTGGCGGACCGCTTCGGGTTCGACGCGGAAGCTCATCAGTCCCCCATGGAATTCAGGATGACGCCAGTGGCGATGAGCAGGGCCAAACCGATCACCCCGTATAGGGCGCAGGTGCGCAACAGTGTCTTTGCTTGCTCCGGGTCATCGGCGCGGTGGAGCTTGATCGCATCACGCGCGGAGATGTAAAAGGCGACCCCCGGCAGCAGCAGGAACGCGTAGCCCAGGATGGGAAGCGTGTTGCCGGTGGCAACACCGATCATCGCAGCTAGCAGAGTCAGCAGGTAGGCGAAGGTCAGGAGCAGAGCAAGCTTGCCGACGACAAGCTGTAACTCCCTCACAGGATTACGCACCACGTCACCTTCCGATTCCGGTCATCACTGCTTCGCCAGACCCGCGCAGCTCCCTGCCAGGTTGAGCCGGCCGGATCTTGCCCGGGTGAGTAGTTCTCTCGGCGGCCATGACCCTCTCCGTACCCCGTAGGCCTTTCCCTGGGTTGAACGGTAGTAGTCGATGGATAGTTGCTGAGCGACTAGCTGCTGGGTGACAAGTGTACCGGGTGTTGAAGATGTCTTTGTTTTGTAGATCGTATGGCTGTCGTCACCAATGGTTTGTGGCATGAGAATGGAACCGCCATCTTCACGGGCATGCTCGAACACGGGGTCGAGATCAAAGCGTTGTCGGCTAACCCATGGCCGGCGATGAAATGGACGCCTCCCAGGACAGCTTCCGGCGGCATCGACCGGCGCAAGGTCGCCAATCCGATGCAGGTGCGCACCCTGCTCACCGCCGTACATGATCAGGGCAGGGTGGGACCACGGAACGCATCAACGCGACCTTGACAAATGCACTGAAGCCCACTGACGGTCGCGGGGGATCTATCGGCTTGCTCCGGTCGTGGGGCGGCGGATGGCCCGCCGGGGCGCGCAGCCACACGCATACCAACGAGCGGACGACGGCTTGGGCGCCCGGAGCATCCCCGTCGGAGACGCCGTAACCGCAACTACGCATGGCCTGGGGCACGCTTGCCGCGCTTCTCTTCCCCTGGGCCCCGTTCGTCGTCTCGGCGGCCCACTCGTCCGGCCTTCACAGCCAGCCAGCAGACATTCGGTGGCTAGCCCCGCCTGGCTGCCGGGGTGGGGGTCGCGACGCGCCCTCGTCGGCGCAGTGAGAGGCTCGTTCGGCGCCTTGAAGACGTGCAGACGGTTTGAACAGCATCGGCCCGGTCGGCCTTTCGGGTCTCACGACCTGCGTGGCAGACTCGTATGACGACGTGAGTGACTTCACCGAGTGTTGGCCCTGCTGATGGACCCGGTCCAGCAATAGTCGCCCTACGGAACTTCGGCACCGGTTCGGCAAGATTGGTCGTTGACAGTCGACGACGGCTAGATTCGGCCGGACGGCCACAGAGTGCCAGTAACCGCATTTCTGCTGGTCGATGGCCCTGCTACCTGGTGAATATGGGTGCCCCCGGCAGGATTCGAACCTGCGCTTTCGCCTCCGGAGGGCGACGCTCTATCCCCTGAGCTACGGGGGCTCAGTGGTTTCAGAGCCTAGCAGGCACCGGAGAGAGCCCGCCAACCGGTATCGGGGCGGGCACTCACGCCGGCTGGAGGTCTTTCAGCAGGCTGTCGATCAGGGCGAGTTCCCCCTGCTGGCCGGCGACCATCGTCTGGGCCAGCCAGTCGATGTTCTCGTCGTCGGAGAGCTCGATCGCCTCCTGCGCCATGTGGATGCCGCCCAGGTGGTGGGCTCGCATCAGGGTCAGGAACTGGATGTCGAGGGCGTTTCCGGTGGCCTTGCGCAGGCTGTCGAGCTGCTCGGGGGTGGCCATGCCGGGCATCAGGCCGTTGACCACCGAGCCCGCGGAGTTCGGCATCCAGGCCATGGGGGCCTCGGTGCCGGTGGGGCTGAGATCCCAGTCGCGCAGCCAGGCCTGCATGTAGCCGATCTGGCCGTGCTGGGTCAGGGCGATGTCACCGGCGAGGGTGACGATGCGCGGGTTCGACGAGTTCGCGTGGGCGGTCATCGACATCTCGACGGCCTGGGCGTGGTGGGTCGACATGTCGCGCAGGAAGCCGGCTTCGACCGAGTCGGTGCCGGGGTGGGTGAAGCGGGGGATCACCAGGCCGGCGGCCACGCCGAGGGCGAGGCCGAGGATCAGGGTCGCGATGGCGATCCAGGGCTGTGTGCGCGGCGCGGCGCCGGGTGGACCGCCGGGAGCGGCGACCGAGGCCGCCGCTCCCGAGTCGGTGGAGACCGGCATCAGTTGCCCGTGGCGGCGCCGTTGGGCGCGGCCTGGAGCGGGCCGGTGGTGGTGTTGCCGCTGGAGCAGGCGGCGCCGGGCTCCATGCTGGCGACCAGGCGGGTGTCCTGGATGAACTGGTCGATGCGGCTGTCGTTGACGTCGTCGACCTTGAGCTGGTAGCCCCAGACCTGGACGGAGACGTTCTTGTCGAGGCCCGCGTAGGGCGACATGAACGTGTATTCCTTGCCCTGGACCTTCTTCTGGAGCACTTCGATCTGGTCGGCCGGCAGGCCTTCCTTGTACGTCACCCAGACCGCGCCGTGCTCGAGGCTGTGCACCGCGTGCTCGTTGGCGATCGGCTTGTCGTAGACGTCGCCCATGCAGTTCTGCCACGCGCTGTTGTGGGCGCCGCCGACGGGCGGGCTCGTCACGTACGTCTGCGGGCCCTCTTTGTGGTCGCGGGCGTCGATCGCGGCGTTCTTCTGCTCGCGGTAGTTGGTGACGCCGGCGATCTCGGCGACCTTGTCCTCCCAGCCGCGGGAGCCCTGGACGGCGGCGAAGACGCCGTAGCCGATGATGCCGACGGCGATCAGCACGACCACGCCCGCCACCGCGATGGGGCCCCAGTTGCGGTTGCCGGCGACCTTGACCGGCGTGACCGGCTTGCGGCCCTTGCCGCTGCCTTTGCCCGCCGGGCCCTTGCCGGCGGGGCCTCGGCCTGCGGTCGCCTTCTTGGCGGCGGCGGCCTTGGCAGGGGGCTTACCCTGGCCGGAGGTCTTGTCGACCTTGACGGACTGCGGGACCCGTTCGGGACCCGGCGCGCTCATGCTCATCGTGCCTCGTCGATTCTTGGGGAGAAGGATGGCGGGGCTCGGGTGGCCGCCGAGCGTCGAAGTCTACCCCCGATAGCATGGTTGAGTGACTCCCGCCAAGCTTGCTGCCACCGTTCTCTCAGCTGCTCGTGCCGTGTTCGAGACCCGCGGCCTCGACCTCTCGGCGCTGCCCGCGACGACGACGGTCGAGCGACCCCGCAGCCCCGAGCACGGTGACTACGCGTCCACGCTGGCGCTGCAGCTGGGTAAGAAGGCCGGCGTGCCGCCGCGTGAGCTGGCCGCCGCCCTGGCCGAGGAGCTGGGGCGGCAGCCGGGCATCAAATCGGTCGAGATCGCCGGGCCGGGCTTCCTCAACATCCGGCTCGACGCGGCCGCCGCGGGCGTGCTGGCGCGCGACATCGTGCTGGCCGGCCCGGCGTACGGGCACACCGCCACCCTGACCGGCGAGCGGATCAACCTCGAGTTCGTCTCGGCCAATCCGACCGGCCCGGTGCATGTCGGCGGCGTCCGGTGGGCGGCGGTCGGTGACGCGCTGTCCCGGCTGCTGCGGGCGTCCGGCGCGACGGTCGGCACGGAGTATTACTTCAATGACGCAGGCTCCCAGATCGACCGGTTCGCCCGGTCGCTCTACGCCAGCGCCAAGGGCGAGCCCGCTCCCGAGGACGGCTACGGCGGCGCGTACATCGCCGAGATCGCCACGGCCGTGGTCGCCGAGGCGCCCGATGTGCTGAAGCTGGGCGAGCCCGTGGCGCTCGAGACGTTCCGGCGGGTCGGTGTCGAGCTGATGTTCGCCGAGATCAAGCAGTCGCTGACCGAGTTCGGCGTCGAGTTCGACACCTACTTCAACGAGAAGGACCTGCACGATCGGGGCGAGCTGCAGGAGGCCCTCGACCGGCTGCGCGAGCAGGGCCACATCTACGAGGCCGACGGCGCGACCTGGTTGCGCACGACCGAGTTCGGCGACGACAAGGACAGGGTGCTCCGCAAGTCCGACGGCGACTGGACGTACTTCGCCGCCGACTGCGCCTACTACCTCGACAAGCGCAAGCGCGGCTTCGACCGGGTCGTGATCATGTTGGGCGCCGACCACCACGGCTACATCGGCCGGATGAAGGCGATGGCGGCCTGCTTCGGCGACGACCCGGCCACCAACCTCGAGATCCTGATCGGCCAGCTGGTCAACCTGGTGCGCGACGGCGAGCCGATGCGGATGAGCAAGCGGGCCGGAACGGTCATCACCCTGGAGGACTTCGTCGACGCCATCGGGGTCGACGCCACCCGGTACGCCCTGGCCCGTTACTCGTCCGACTCGCCCATCGACATCGACATCGACGAGTGGACCCGGGCCACCAAGGACAACAAGGTCTATTACGTGCAGTACGTCGCGGCCCGCACCGCCGGCGTGGCCCGCAACGCCGCCGAAGTGGGGCTGACCCGGGGCGAGCCCGGCGATTTCCACCCCGAACTGCTCAGCCACGAGAAGGAGAACGACCTGCTCAAGGCGCTGGGCGAGTTCCCGGCGGTGGTGGCTCGCTCGGCTGCGCTGCGCGAGCCGCACCATGTCGCGCGCTACCTGGAGGAGGACGTGGCGGCCAACTTCCACCGCTTCTACGACAACTGCCGGGTGCTGCCGATGGGCGACGAGCCCATCACGGACGTCCACCGCGCCCGTCTCTGGCTGAACGACGCCACCCGTACGGTGATCGCCAACGGTTTGGGCCTGCTCGGCGTCTCGGCGCCCGAAAGGATGTAGGGATGCGAGCTCATGAGGCCGGGGCGCTGCACGGCGACCTCGGACAGCGGGGACCGGCCTGGTTGCGCACCCCCCACGACGTGAACGCACTCGTGCCGCAGCTCTGGCCGCGCACGGTGATCCGCGCCGAGGCCGGCCACCTCGAGATCGGCGGGGTGAGCGTCGCCGCCCTGGCCGAGCAGCACGGCACTCCGGCCTACCTGCTCGACGAGGACGACCTGCGGTCCCGCTGCCGCGACTTCGCGTCGGCGTTCGCCGAGGCCGACGTCTTCTACGCGGGCAAGTCGTTCCTCTGCAAGGCCGTGGTCCGGGTCATCGACGAGGAGGGTCTGTTCCTGGACGTCTGCTCGGGCGGCGAACTGGCGGTGGCGCTGGCGGCCGGCTTCCCGCCCGAGCGCATGGGGTTCCACGGCAACAACAAGTCGGTACGCGAGCTCACCCGGGCGCTCGACGCCGGGGTGGGCCGGATCATCGTCGACTCGTTCCAGGAGATCGACCGGCTCACCGCCCTGGCCACTGAGAAACAACAGAGGCCGCAAGTTCTCGTCCGGGTGACGGTCGGGGTCGAGGCGCACACCCACGAGTTCATCGCGACCGCCCACGAGGACCAGAAGTTCGGCTTCTCGCTGGCCGGCGGCGCGGCCTACCAGGCGGCCATCAAGATCCTCGACGAGGACGTCCTCGAGCTGCGCGGCCTGCACTCGCACATCGGCTCGCAGATCTTCGACACCAACGGCTTCGAGGTCGCTGCCCGCCGCGTGCTGGAGCTGCAGGCGCAGATCCGCGACGCGCGCGGCGTCGAGCTGCCCGACCTCGACCTGGGTGGCGGTTTCGGCATCGCGTACACCACGCAGGACGACCCGAGCAGCGCCGGTGACCTGGCCAAGCGCATCAACAAGATCGTCGAGTCGGAATGTGAGCTCGCGTCGCTGCGCAAGCCGAAGCTCTCGATCGAGCCGGGCCGGGCGATCGTCGGGCCGTCGGTCCTGACGCTCTACGAGATCGGCACGGTCAAGGACGTCGACGGCATCCGCACCTATGTGAGCGTCGACGGTGGCATGAGCGACAACATCCGTACGGCGCTCTACGACGCCTCCTACTCGGCGACGATCGCCGGCCGGGCGAGCGTCGCCGAGCCGATCCTGGCCCGCGTGGTGGGAAAGCATTGTGAATCCGGGGACATCGTCGTGAAGGATGAATTCCTGCCCGCCGACGTGCAGCCCGGAGATCTTCTCGCCGTGCCCGGCACCGGCGCCTACTGCCGGAGCATGGCCAGCAACTACAACCACGTCCCTCGGCCGCCCGTGGTGGCGGTGCGCGACGGCGCCTCGCGCGTGATCGTGCGGCGGGAGACCGAGGACGACCTGCTCGCATTGGATGTTGGATGAGCGTGAGTAAACCCATCCGCCTGGCCCTGCTCGGCTGCGGAACTGTCGGGTCGGAAGTCGTACGCCTGCTGCACCGTCAGGCCGAAGACCTGACCGCGCGGATCGGCGCCCCGCTCGAGGTCGCCGGCATTGCGGTGCGCCGCCTCGGCCGGGAACGCGGTGACCTGCCGATCGACCCGGGTCTGTTCACCACCGACGCGCTCGGCCTGGTCAAGCGGGACGACGTCGACGTGGTGATCGAGGTGGTGGGTGGCATCGAGCCGGCCCGCACCTGGCTGGTCGAGGCGCTGCGCGCGGGCAAGAGCGTGGTCACGGCGAACAAGGCGCTGCTGGCCGAGGACGGCGCGGCGCTGCACGACGCGGCCGCCGAGGGCGGCGCCGACCTCTACTACGAGGCGTCCGTGGCCGGGGCGATCCCGCTGCTGCGCCCGTTGCGCGAGTCGCTGCACGGCGACCGGGTCACCCGGGTCACCGGCATCGTGAACGGCACGACCAACTTCATCCTGTCGTCGATGGACGCCACCGGGGCCGGCTTCAGCGAGGCGCTCGACGAGGCAGGCGAACTGGGGTACGCCGAGGCCGACCCGACGGCCGACGTCGAGGGCTTCGACGCCGCGGCCAAGGCGGCCATCCTCGCCTCGCTCGCCTTCCACAGCCGGGTCACCGCGGCCGACGTCTTCCGTGAGGGCATGACCGGGGTGACCGCCGGCGACATGGCCAGCGCGAAAGAGATGGGCTGCACGATCAAGCTGCTGTGCATCGCCGAGCGCGGGCCCGACGAGTCGGGGCAGGAATCGGTCAGCGTACGGGTGCACCCGGCGATGATCCCGCGGAGCCACCCGCTGGCCGGCGTGGGCGACGCCTTCAACGCCGTCTTCATCGAGGCCGACGCGGCCGGGCAGCTGATGTTCTACGGCCGGGGCGCGGGCGGCATGCCGACCGCGAGCGCGGTGCTGGGCGACATCGTGGCGGCGGCCCGCAACCGGCTCGCGGGCACCCGCGCGCCGAGCGAGAGCAACTACGCCCACCTGCCGATCCGGCCGATCGGCGCGGCCATGACGCGCTACCACATCAGCCTCGACGTGGCCGAGCGCCCGGGTGTCCTGGCCGCCGTGGCCGGGGTGTTCGCCCAGCACGAGGTGTCGATCGCGACGGTCCGTCAGTCGGGCCGGGCCGAGGACGCCAAGCTGGTGATCGTCACCCACGGCGCGCCCGACGCGAACCTGGCCGCCACGGTCGAAGATCTGGGCCGGCTCGACATCGTCCGGTCCATCGCCAGCGTGCTGCGGGTCGAGGGCGGCGCCTGAAGTCCCAATTGATGGACATCCGGTCTCAAGATTCGGAGTTCTGCGGCACGCTGGGCCGAGTTCGTAAAACGTAGAGGAGCGCAGCCATGTATCGGGGACTCATCGAGGCGTATCGGGACCGTCTGCCGGTCACCGACAAGACCCCGGTGGTCACGCTGCACGAGGGCAACACGCCGCTCGTGCCGGCGCCGGCGCTGTCCTCGCGTACGGGGGCCGACGTCTACCTGAAGGTCGAGGGGGCCAACCCGACCGGCTCGTTCAAGGACCGCGGCATGACCATGGCCGTGTCCAAGGCGGTCGAGGAGGGCGCGAAGGCCATCATCTGCGCGTCCACCGGCAACACCAGCGCCTCGGCCGCGGCCTACGCGGCCCGGGCCGGCATCACCTGCGCGGTCCTCGTGCCGCAGGGCAAGATCGCGCTCGGCAAGCTGGCCCAGGCACTGGTGCACGGGGCCAAGCTGCTGCAGGTCAACGGCAACTTCGACGACTGCCTCGCGCTCGCCTCGAAGCTGTCGCAGGACTTCCCGGTCTCGCTGGTCAACTCGGTCAACATCTTCCGCCTGCACGGGCAGAAGACGGCGGCCTTCGAGATCGTCGAGGCGCTGGGCGACGCCCCCGACATCCACTGCCTGCCGGTCGGCAACGCCGGCAACATCTCGGCGTACTGGATGGGTTACCAGGAGGACAAGGAGGCGGGCAACAGTTCCCGCCTGCCCCGCATGTTCGGCTTCCAGGCCTCCGGCGCCGCGCCCATCGTCACCGGCAAGGTGGTCGAGGAGCCGTCGACGATCGCCACCGCCATCCGCATCGGCAACCCGGCCAGCTGGACCAAGGCGCTGGACGCCCGGGACTCGTCCGGCGGCCTGATCAACGCCGTCACCGACCGCGAGATCCTCACGGCCTACCGGTTGCTCGCCCGCGAGGTGGGCGTCTTCGTCGAACTGGGCAGCGCGGCCAGCGTGGCGGGCCTGCTGCAGCAGGCGGCCGAGGGCCGGATCCCGGCCGGGGCGACCGTGGTCTGCACGGTGACCGGCCACGGCCTGAAGGACCCGGAGTGGGCGATCTCGACCGCGCCCTCGCCGACCACGATCCAGAACGACGTGCTGATCGCCGCGCGGGAGCTAGGCCTCGCCTGAGTCGGCCGCCTTCAGGATCAGCGCCGTCGCCTGAGCGACGACCTCCAGCTCCTCGGCTGAGAGACGGCTGAGGAGCGTACGCATCTTCTCCTCGCCGGCATTGAAGATGCTCGCGATGAGGTCCTTACCCGCTCGTGTCAGCGCGATCCGGCGTACCCGCCGGTCGTGCGGGTCCTCCGCGCGGGCGACCAGATCCTGCACCACGAGCCGGTCGATCATGCCGGTCAGCGCGGCCGCGCCGATCCCGACCATGCCGGCCAGCTCACTGCCCGAGACAGAGCCGTGGCGCGCCAGCAGTATGAGGATTCTGAGCTGGGAAAGCGTCAGGTGTGAGGAGAAGAGCGGATCCGTCCGGTCCTCCGCGATCACCTGCTGCAGCCGCTGCTGCGCGCCCATAATGTCCGCGATGAGCTGTTGTTTGTCGGCCAACGCCGCGGGCCCCTCTTCTTTACGCGCCGATGGCCGGACTGAGTCCATCTCATGACGGACGGTACCAGCGCGCCCCGGCGGAAAACCATTTGTTCGTGTCGGGCAAACTATTAATGCTGGACGAACTTTTACCGGGGGAGCCACCATGTCCTTCCTGACCCGGCTGAGCCTGGCCAACCGAAGTCTCGTCGCCCTGATCGCCGTCGTGATCGCCGGCTTCGGGCTGTTCGCCATCCCATCTCTCAAGCAGCAGCTGTTCCCGTCGATCGAGTTCCCCGCGGCCTTCGTGACCGCGACCCTGCCGGGCGCCGGCCCGGAGGTCATTCAGGACCAGATCACCGAACCGCTCGAGGACGCGGCCAAGGGCCTCGACGGCATCGACAGCGTCACGTCGACGACCCGCGAGGGCATCGCCACGGTGACCGTCGCCTTCGTCTTCGGCACCGACATCGACGCCGCCGTCAACCAGCTCACCACCGCGGTCAACCGGGTGCAGCCGCAGCTGCCGGACGACGTCACGCCGACGATCTTCGCCGGCGGCACGGACGACATCCCGGCCATCGTGCTCGCGGCGTCGGGCGGGGGTGACGAGAGCGCGCTGCTCGACAAGCTCAACGACACGGTCGTACCCGAGCTCAACGCGATCGACGGCGTGCGCGACACCCAGATCACCGGCGCCCGCGCGGCGCAGGTGGTGATCACGCCGGACCTGCCCAAGCTCGCCGCGGCCGGTGTCAATCCGCAGGCGCTGACCACCGTGCTCCAGCAGAACGGCGTCTCGGTGCCGGCCGGCGCGGTCAACGAGGGCAGCCGGTCGCTGACCGTGCAGGTGGGCAGCTCGCTCACCTCGATCGACCAGCTCAAGCAGATCTATCTCACCGGCGCCCGGGGCCCGGTGCGGCTCGGCTCGGTCGCTACGGTCGAGAGCAAGCTGCCCGCCGCGACTTCGTACACGCGCACCGACGGCGTCAACAGCCTCGGCATCGCGGTCACCGCACGGCCCGACGGCAACCCCGTCGACATCTCCCACGCCGTACGGGACCAGCTGGCCGACCTCGAGACGGCGTCCGGAGCGAAGCTGACCGTCGTGGTCGACCAGGCGCCGTTCGTCGAGCGCTCGATCGAGAGCCTCACCACCGAGGGCCTGCTGGGCCTGGTGATGGCCGTGATCGTGATTCTGGTCTTCCTGCTGTCGATCCGCTCGACGCTGGTCACGGCCGTGTCGATCCCGCTCTCGGTGCTGATCGCGTTGATCGCGCTGTGGATCGGCGACTACACCCTCAACCTGCTCACCCTGGGCGCGCTGACCATCGCGGTCGGCCGGGTGGTGGACGACTCGATCGTCGTCCTGGAGAACATCAAGCGACATCTGGAGTACGGCGAACCGAAGGTCCACGCGATCATCTCGGCCGTCAAGGAGGTGTCGGGCGCGGTCACCGCCTCGACCCTCACCACCGTCGCCGTGTTCGCGCCGATCGCCCTGGTCGGCGGCTTCGTCGGCCAGATCTTCTCGTCCTTCGCCATCACCGTCACCGTGGCCCTGCTGGCGTCGCTGTTCGTGGCCCTGACCGTGGTGCCCGTGCTGGCGTACTGGTTCCTCAAGCCGCCGCCGGCCGACGCCGACACCGAGGCGATCCGCCGGGCCGCCGAGGAGAAGGAGCGGCGCAACCCGCTGCAGCGCGGCTACCTGCCGGTGATCCGATTCGCGACCAAGCGGCGCTGGACCACGCTCGCCATCGGCCTGGCCGTGCTGATCGGCACGCTCGGCCTCTCGACCCGGCTCGAGACCAACTTCCTCGACCAGTCGGGTCAGGACTCGCTGAGCATCACCCAGGAGCTGCCGGTCGGCACCAACCTCCAGGCCACCGACGCCGCGGCCAAGCAGGTCGAGGGCGTGCTGGCCGACACCGAAGGGGTCAAGACCTACCAGGTGTCGCTGGGCAGCGGCGGCGACTTCAACCCGTTCGTCGGCGGCGGTGGCGCCAGCAGCGCCAGCTTCAACGTGGGCCTCGACGAGGACGCCGACGCCGTGAAGATCACCGACGAGCTGCGCGAAAAATTCGCCGCGATGAACGGCATCGGCGAGGTCAGCATCGGCGCCGACTCCTCCGGGCTCGGCGGCGGCAACGAGCTCTCGGTGCAGGTCAAGGCAGCCGACGCGGAGGCTCTGACCAACGCGTCGGAGCAGGTGCAGAAGGCGATGACCGACACCGGCCTGGCCGAGGTCAGCAGCTCGCTGGCGGCCAGCGTCCCCCGCCTCGACGTGGTCGTGAAGCGCGAGGCCGCAGCCCGGGCCGGGTTGACCGAGGCCACCATCGCGCAGACCGTCGCGGGCGCGTTCCGGGCGGCTCCGGCCGGGCGGATCACGGTCGACGGCGCCAGCCAGGACGTGGTGATCTCGTTCGGCACCGCGCCGGCCGACCCGGCGGCGCTGCGGGCCCTGCCGCTCACCACTGCCCGCGGCCCGGTGCCGCTGAGCACCGTGGCCGACGTCAAGGAGGTCAACGGTCCCGAGGAGGTCACCCGGGTCGACGGCGACCGCACGGTCACCGTCACCGGCACCAACACCGGTTCCGACCTGGGCGCGGCCACCCGCGACCTGCAGAAGAGGCTGGACGGGCTGACCCTGGCGGCCGGCGCCACGGCCACCATCGGCGGCGCCAGCGCCGACCAGGCCGAGGCGTTCCAGCAGCTGGGCCTGGCCGTGCTGGCGGCCATCGCGATCGTCTTCATCATCATGGTGGCGACGTTCCGCAGCCTCATCCAGCCGGTGATCCTGCTGGTCTCCATCCCGTTCGCGGCGACCGGCGCGATCGGCCTGCTGCTGATCACCGGGACCCCGCTGGGTGTGCCGGCCCTGATCGGTGTGCTGATGTTGGTAGGCATTGTGGTGACGAACGCCATCGTGCTCATGGACCTCATCAACCACTACCGGGCGGCCGGCATGGGCGTGCAGGAAGCGGTGATCGAGGGTGGCCGGCACCGTCTGCGGCCGATCCTGATGACCGCCATCGCGACCATCTTCGCGCTGATCCCGATGGCGCTGGGCCTCACCGGCGAGGGCGGCTTCATCTCGCAGCCACTGGCCATTGTGGTCATCGGCGGTCTGATCAGCTCGACGCTGCTCACCCTGGTGCTGGTGCCGACGCTCTACACCATGGTCGAGAACAGCAAGGAGAAGCGCCGCCGCAAGCGCCTGGCCAAGCAGGGTGTGACTCCTCCGCCGGACGCGCCGGACGAGGTCGTCGACGATGCGGAGCCGCAGCCCGAGCCGCAGCCCAGCGGCGCCCTGCGCGGCTACACCGACCAGTTCGAGGTGCTGAAGATGCCGAAGGGCCCGAAGCCGGCCCAGGAGTAGGGGCAAGCCCCCGGGCGACCGGCCGCCACCGGTCGCCCGGGGCCGGGCAGTAACGTGCCTGTACGTGGCAACAGCGTTCTCGGTCGTTACCGGCAACCGTGACTTCCGGCGGCTCTTCGCGGCCGAGCTGGTCGTCTTCGGCGCCGACTGGTTTGTGATGATCCCCCTGCTCGTGCTTCTGCCCGAGCTCACCGGCAGCGGCGTCTGGGGCGGCCTGGTGCTGGCCGCCGACACCGGCATCAACGCGCTGCTGCTGCCCTACACCGGCACGGTGGCCGACCGGTTCGACCGGCGCAAAATTCTGATCATCGCCAACATCGCCGCCTTCGCCGCGGTGTTGCTGCTCTTCACGGTACGGTCAGCCGCGACCGCGCCCCTGGCTCTGGTGGCGATCGGGGCGATGGCCGTGGCGAAGGCCTTCTATTCACCGGCCGCCTCGGCCGCGCTGCCCAACGTCGTCGACCCGCCGGACCTCGCCGCGGCGAACACCGTCTCGGGTTCGGCCTGGGGCACGATGACGATCGTCGGCGCCTCGCTGGGCGGCGTGGTGGGTGCGGTTTTCGGCCCGTACGTCTGCTTCGGAGTCACCGCCACGCTGCTGCTGCTCGGGGCCGGGCTGACCACGACTATCCGGCGCCCGCTGCAGGCCGGTCGCGAAGCCGGCACGCCCGCGCCCCGCACCTGGCACGCGTTGCGCGAGTCGTTCGGCTATCTGCGAGCCAATCCCCGCATCCGCGCCCTGGTGACCGTCAAGATGGCGGCCGGGCTCGGCAACGGCGTGCTCACCGTCTTCCCGCTGATCGCCGGCCTGCACGGCGCCGGCGTGCTCGGGGCCGGCCTTCTCTTCGCGGTACGCGGGGCGGGCGCACTGGCCGGCCCCTTCGTCCTGGGACCGGTGATCCGCCGCCGTTCCTGGCTTTTCCCGGGGCTGGCCCTCTCGATGGCGTTGTACGGCCTCGGCTATCTGGGCGTGGCCGTGGCGTCGTGGTTCCCGCTGGTGCTGGTGCTCGTCTTCGTGGCCCACCTCGCGGGCGGGGCCAATTGGGTGCTGTCGAACTACGCGCTGCAGGGCGAGGTGCCGGACCGGCTGCGCGGGCGGGTCTTCTCGACCGACCTCATGCTGGCCACGCTGGCCATCGCGATCAGCCAGCTGGGCGCGACGGCGGTGGTCGACATCGTCGACGAGTGGATCATTCTGGCCGGCTGCGGAGCGGTGACCCTGACGTACGCGGTCGTCTGGCGGATCGCGACCCGCCGGCTCGCGCCCGGCGAGCCCTCAGCGGTCGGGGCTGAATGACCGGAGCCGGTCGTCCGGGTGCGGCAACTCCGCGACAGTGATCAAGCCCTAGCATGATGCGATGGCCCTGATCTTCGCCACCGAACCGGTGTCCGTGCGCACGCCGGCCACCAGCGCCAACCTCGGTCCTGGTTTCGACGCCCTGGGCCTCGCGCTGACGCTCTACGACGACCTCACGGCCCGCATCACCCCGGGTGGCTTCACGGTGACGGTCAGCGGTGAGGGCGCCGGCGAGTTGCCCGGCGACGAGTCCCACCTGGTGCTGCGGGCGATGCTGGCCACCTTCGACGAGATCGGCGGTCGCCCGGCCGGTCTGGCCGTGGAATGTGTCAACCGCATTCCCCAGGCGCGCGGCCTCGGCTCGTCCTCGGCTGCGATCGTCGGCGGCGTGCAGTTGGCCCGCGGCCTGGTCAAAAGTGATCTCGGCGACGACGACGCGCTGCGCATCGCCGCCCGGCTCGAGGGGCACCCCGACAACGTCGCGCCCTGTCTGCTCGGCGGATTCACCATCGCCTGGAACGAAGGCGCCGGGGCCCGTGCGGTGAGCCTCACGCCCGCGAAGGGCGTGCATCCGACAGTCTTCATTCCGGCTGAGCGCGGCTACACGTCGTCGGCGCGCGCGGCCCTGCCTTCCGGTGTGCCGCACGCCGACGCGTCCTTCAACGCGGGTCGCGCGGCCCTGCTCACCCATGCGCTGACCAGCGATCCCGGCCTGTTGCTGGCGGCCACCGAGGACCGGCTGCACCAGGGCTACCGGGCCGATGCGATGCCGGGCACGGCGTCGCTGGTCGCGTCGCTGCGCTCGGTCGGTGTGGCCGCCGTGGTCAGCGGGGCCGGCCCGTCGGTGCTCGCGTTGACCGAGGTCCCGGCCGATTTCCACCCGGGAACAGAATGGCGCGCCGAGTCGTTGGGCGTGGATGGCGCCGGAGCTCTTGTCAAAGGGAGTATGGTGGAACTCGCCTAGCGGGGCCCTGTTGCCGCAGGTCGCACGAGTTGACTACGCTCAAGACCAAGCACACAGCCGCGAAGCGATCTCTGCGGTTCGGCGCGCACCCCCGAGACTCTTATGGCCTTCTGGCCGTCTCACCTCTCCAAAGGCACACGCCGAGCAGCAACCGAGAAGGTCGCTGCACTCGCCGAGACCTACTCGTCAACCTTTGACGAGCAGGGACACCGTCGAGCTGCCGTGCCGCACCAAACTCCCGCATTGCTCATGCGAGGCGGGTACCGCGACACCCGGCCATCAGGCTGCAGAACCGGGCGTCTCGGGCTTTTTTCGACGGAAGGAATCCATTGAGCGACACCACCGACGTGACGTCGGGTGTTTCTGACGTCGCTGACGCCGGCGCCGGCACCACCGCGACTGCCACGAAGCGCCGTCGAGGCGGCACCGGGTTGTCCGCGATGCTGCTGCCCGAGCTGCAAAGTCTCGCCGCGTCCCTCGGCATCTCCGGCACCGCCCGGATGCGCAAGGGTGAGCTGATCACCGCGATCACCGAGCGTCAGAGCGGCGGGGCTCCCGCCGAGAGCGCGCCGCGTCCGCGCAGCAGCCAGGCCGCCAAACAGGCTCCGGCTCCCGCCGCGGCCGAGACCGCCGCTCCGGCGCCGGTCGTCGCCACGGCTCCCGTGGCCGCGCCGGCCAAGGTCGAGCCGCCGGCAGCCGCGCCGTCCGACACACCCACCGGGCCGATCGAGTCGGCGCCGCAGAGTGTCGCCCCGCAGCCGGAGGCAGCCGAAATTCCGGCTGTGGCCGCCGAGGGTGGCAGCCGCCGCAGCCGGGGTCGCGACCGCGACCGTGAGCCGCGGGAGGGCCGTGAGCCGCGCGAGGTCCGTGAGCCGCGCGAGGTCCGCGAACCGCGGGAGACGGCCGCACCGGCCGTCGAGGCCGAGACGACCGAGCGCACCGAGCGTCCGGAACGCGGCGAGCGCAACCGCGACCGCAACGACCGCCAGCGCAACGACCGCCAGCGGGACGACCGTCCGCGCAACGACAACCGGAACGACCAGGGTCGCAACGACCAGGGCCGTAACGAGCCGAACCGCGATGACGACGACGACAGCGACGGCGAGGGCGGCCGTCGCAGCCGCCGCAGCCGCTTCCGCGACCGTCGCCGGGGTCGCGACCGCGACGGCAACGAGAGTGGCGGTCAGCGTGACGGCGGCCGCGAGCCGCACGTCAACGAGGACGACGTGCTCGTCCCCGTGGCCGGCATCCTCGATGTCCTCGACAACTACGCGTTCGTCCGCACGACCGGCTACCTGTCCGGCCCGAACGACGTGTACGTGTCGATGTCGCAGGTCAAGAAGCACGGGCTGCGCCGCGGCGACGCGGTCACCGGCGCCGTGCGGGCCACTCCGCGCGAGGGCAGCAGTGGCGACCAGCGCCGCGACAAGTACAACCCGCTGGTCCGGCTCGACACCATCAACGGGATGGAGCCCGAGGAGGCCCGGCGTCGTCCGGAGTTCTACAAGCTCACCCCGCTCTACCCGCAGGAAAGGCTGCGTCTCGAGACCGAGCCGCACATCCTGACCACCCGCGTCATCGACCTGGTCATGCCGATCGGCAAGGGCCAGCGGGCGCTCATCGTCTCGCCGCCGAAGGCCGGTAAGACGATGGTGCTGCAGGCGATCGCCAACGCGATCACCCACAACAACCCCGAGTGCCACCTGATGGTCGTGCTGGTCGACGAGCGGCCCGAAGAGGTCACCGACATGCAGCGCTCGGTCAAGGGCGAGGTCGTCGCGGCCACGTTCGACCGGCCGCCGCAGGACCACACCACGGTCGCCGAGCTGGCGATCGAGCGAGCCAAGCGCCTGGTCGAGCTCGGCCACGACGTGGTCGTCCTGCTCGACTCGGTGACGCGGCTCGGCCGGTCGTACAACCTGGCCGCGCCGGCGTCCGGGCGCATCATGTCGGGTGGTATCGATTCGACGGCGCTCTATCCGCCGAAGCGGTTCCTGGGTGCGGCGCGCAACATCGAGAACGGTGGCTCGCTCACCATTCTCGCGACCGCGCTGGTCGAGACCGGCTCGATGATGGACACGGTGATCTTCGAAGAGTTCAAGGGCACGGGTAACGCCGAGCTCAAGCTCGACCGCAAGATCGCCGACAAGCGGGTCTTCCCGGCCATCGACATCGACCCCTCCGGCACGCGCAAGGAGGAGATCCTGCTCGGCAAGGAAGAGCTGGCGATCATCCACAAGCTGCGCAAGGTGCTGCACTCGCTCGACTCCGGTGCGGCGCTCGACCTGCTGCTCGACCGGCTCAAGCAGACCCGGACGAACGTGGAGTTCCTGATGCAGATCGCGAAGTCCACCCCGGGCGAGTAGTAAGTCCCGAACACCAGGCGCGGCCTCTCCGGACGGAGGGGCCGCGCCTTTTTGTCGCACAAACTGTGTGTGCGATACCGGTCAGAGCCGTGCGAATCTCCCATTCCCCGGAAGAAGAGCCGATTGGTAAGACCGTTTGGGAGGCTCGATGACAGTGCCTGGTTACCGGGACCAACCGGCCGAACCGTGGGATCCGTCCGCGCCGGCCGATCCGGGTGAGGCCGAGGACTTCCTGCGGCAGTGCTACACCGAGAACCAGCGGCTCGGGCCGGTCGAACCGAGGCTCGCGATCGTCCGGGCACAGATCGCCGCCACCGGCACCTACGTGCACACCACCGAGGAGCTTGCCTACGGCGCCAAACTGGCCTGGCGCAACGCGAGCCGGTGCATCGGCCGCCTCTACTGGCGCAGCCTCGTCGTCCTCGACCGGCGCCGGGCCCGCACCGCCGACGAGATCTTCTCTCTGCTGGTGAACCACCTGCAGACGGCCGGCGACGGTCAGATCCGGCCGGTGATCAGTGTCTTCGCCGCGGCCCAGCCGGGTCAGCCGTACGCCCGGGTCTGGAACGAGCAGCTGATCCGGTACGCGGGCTACCGCGGCGCGGACGGCTGTCCCCGGGGCGATTCCCGGCAGGAACAGTTCACTGCCGCGATGCAGGGCTACGGGTGGCGCGGCAAGGGCGACCACTTCGACGTGCTGCCGCTCGCGATCGAAACCCCGGCCGAGGGCGTACGCCTCTACGAGCTGCCCGATCGGGCCATCCGCGAGGTTCCGCTGACGCATCCCGAGCACACCTGGTTCGACGAGCTCGGCCTGCGGTGGCACGCGGTCCCGGCCATCTCGAACATGCGCCTCACCATCGGCGGCGTGCACTACCCGCTGGCCCCGTTCAACGGCTGGTATCTCGGCACCGAGATCGGCGCGCGCAACCTGGCCGACACCGACCGGTACGACATGCTGCCGGTGGTGGCCGCCCGCCTCGGCCTCGACACGAGCAGGGAGTCGACGCTGTGGCGGGACCGGGCGCTGCTCGAGCTCAACGTGGCCGTGCTGCACTCGTTCGAGAAGGCCGGGATCAGGATGAGCGACCACCACACCGAGTCGCAGCGCTTCCTGAAGCATCTGAGCAACGAGGAGAAGGCCGGCCGGCGGGTGCCCGCGGACTGGACGTGGATCGTGCCGCCCATGTCGGGCGGGATCACCCCGGTCTTTCACCGCTACTACGACGAGATGGACCTGCGGCCCGCGTTCTACCTCGACGAACAGGCGTCGGTCCTGGCCCGTGAGGGCTGCCCGGTCAGGCGAACTCATTGACGGCGAAGTCGGCGCCGTCCGGGACGCGCGTCCGGTCGGAGTGGACCCACGCCAGCACCTTGACCGCGAACTCGGCGGCCGGGATGCGGCCGGCCGCGCGGACGACGTACCCCTCGGAATGTCGCGGACTGCGGCAGGCCGCCCACGCCGCCCGGGCCTCGGAGATGCTGCCGCCGCGGTAAAGCACCGGCACCACCGGCAGCTCCAGCCGCCGGGCCCAGTCGACCGTGTCGTCCCAGCCCAGCAACGTATCGGTCTCGTCCCAGATGCCGAAGACGATGAAGACGCCGGGCAGGTCGGCATAGGCGATGCCGCGGCGGGCCCACATCGACTCGCCGCAGACCCGCCAGTCGTCCGGGATCCGGTGCGACGTCATGGCCCAGAGCGCCTTGGCCGGGCGGTCCCACGGTTGCTCGTCCTCGCCGGGGGAGCGTCCGTAGATCGCGTCCCGGGTGAAGGTGAGGTTGCCGCCGTCGAGTTTCTCGGTCACCACCAGCTCGCCGTCCAACCACGACAGATCGGACTGCACCAGATCGTCGCCCGCGGCGCCGGGCGAGTCGGGCAGGTGGTGGGTGCGGGGGTACTTCACCGCTTCGGGGTCTCCGGTCTCGGCGTACGGGAGGGGTAGCGGAAGAGTACGGCCCGCGAGGCGCCGCTGGTACCTGCGCGCCCCCGGGAGCAGAGATTAACCGGACCTTCGAGCGTGCGGGAACCCGGCAAAACGGACGGGAATGCCCGGTCCGGGACAGGCGTTGACACCGCAGGTCACGCCGATTTCGCCTGGACGCGGCGGCATGGCAGACTGGTACATCGGCCAGAAGGTTCCGGTTCCCGCGATCAGCGACCCGGCGACCATTTTTCGAGAGGGACCGAGAAGACATGAAGAGCGGCATTCACCCGGAGTACACGACCACCGAGGTCATCTGCTCCTGCGGCAGCACCTTCACCACCCGCAGCACCGCCAAGGGCGGCGAGATCCGCGTCGAGACCTGCAGCGCCTGCCACCCGTTCTACACCGGCAAGCAGCGCGTCCTCGACACCGCGGGCCGGGTCGCGAAGTTCCAGGCGAAGTACGCCAAGATCAACGCCGCGAAGAAGAAGTAACTGCTTCAACGGCGCCCGCACCCCATCCGGGGGCGGGCGCCGTTCGCATGTCAGCAGGAATTCCTGAGGGAGAGACCCGTGAGCAACGATCGTCTGAGCACCCTTCTCGACGAGTACGCCGCGCTGGAGAAGCGGATGGAGGACCCGTCCATCCACTCGGACCAGGCCCTCGTGCGCCGGGTCGGCCGCCGTTTCGCCGAGCTGGCCCCGATCTACGCCGCCCACGCCGAGCTCGAGGCGGCGCGCGCCGACCTGGCCGCGGCCCGGGAGCTGGCGGCCGAGGACCCGGCCTTCGCTTCCGAGGTCGAGGCGGTCGCGGCCGCGCTGCCGCCGCTGGAGGAGAAGCTGGGCGAGATGCTGATCCCGCGCGACCCCAGCGACGCCAAGGACGTGATCATCGAGATCAAGGCGGGGGAGGGCGGCCAGGAGTCCGCGCTGTTCGCCGGCGACCTGCTGCGCATGTACACCCGCTACGCGGAACGCCACGGCTGGGTGGTCGAGGTGATCGACTCGCAGGAGTCGGACCTCGGCGGGGTCAAGGACATCTCGGTCGGCGTACGCACCAAGGGCATGCCCGAAGGGGGTCACGGCGTCTGGTCCCGCATGAAGTGGGAGGGCGGCGTGCACCGGGTGCAGCGCGTCCCGGTCACCGAGTCGCAGGGCCGCATCCACACCTCGGCGGCGGGCGTGCTGGTGCTGCCCGAGGCCGAGGACGTCGAGGTCGAGATCGCGCCGAACGACCTGCGGATCGACGTTTTCCGCTCGTCCGGGCCGGGCGGCCAGTCGGTCAACACGACCGACTCGGCCGTGCGCATCACGCACCTGCCCACCGGCACCGTGGTGAGCTGCCAGAACGAGAAGAGCCAGCTGCAGAACAAGGAGTCGGCGATGCGCATCCTGCGCTCCCGGCTGCTGGCAATCGCTCAGGAGGAGGCGGACGCGGCGGCCTCCGACTCGCGCAAGGCCCAGGTGCGCACGGTCGACCGCTCGGAGCGGATCCGCACGTACAACTTCCCGCAGAACCGGATCACCGACCACCGCATCGGCTACACCGCCTACAACCTCGACCTGGTGCTCGGCGGCGAACTCGACGCCGTGCTGGACGCGCTGGCCGAGGCCGACCGGGCGGCCCGCCTGGCCGGCGGGTCCGAGATCGGCCGCCGTCCCTGAGTCACCCGACTGCGATGACCTCGAAGCTGTCGCCCCGGTCGCAGGCCAGATAGCCGGGCCGCACCGAGCACGGCGGCCCGGCCACGGGCGCGATCGAGCCCAACAGCCACTGCCGGCCGGTGTCGAGGTCCCATCGGGTGACCGCGGTGCGACCCTCCGGCGACGTCGTCGGGCGCAGGACGAAAACCGAACGGCCTGATCCGTCGCCGGCCGTCTCGTCGGAGGCCAGGCTGCCCTCGACCGGCTCGCCGACCACCTTCCCGGTGCCGGAGTCGACGAGTTGGATCGGCCCGGTGTCGGAGCCCGCGCCGGTGACCACCCGGTCGGCACTGAGCTGCCAGGCGGTGACGACGTTGTCCAGCCGCCAGCGCCGGGCGCCGGTGGCCGGGTCGTAGGCCACCACCGCCTCGCCCTGACTGAGGCAGAGCGCGGTGCCGCACTCGAACGCGTACCCGTCGGTTTGCGAGGTCCGCCACAGCTCGGCCATCGTGTCGGTGCGGTAGACGGTCATGTCGAACTGCTGCGACTGCGACCGGTTGACCACCAGGACGTCGGCGGTGCCGGTGAGGTCGTTGAAGAAGCCCTCCTCCGGGCGCGAGGCGACCCAGGGGATCGTCGCCGAGCTGAGCAGCGCGCCCGAGGCATACGAGTAGATCTTGATCTGACCGACGTCGGTGGCCGTGACGACCTTGTCGGGCCGGTCGTTCATCGGCAGCGAGAGGTAACTGCGGACGCCCGTGGTGTCGCGGCTCCAGACCGTGGAGCTGTCGCCGAGCCGGATCAGCCGCAGCCTCCGCAGGACCGCTCCCGTGCTGAACTCCGTCATCAGAGCGGTGTCGCCGGCCACTGTGTACGGCTCACCGGTGGTGCGCCACAGCACTTCGCCGGTGGCCACCGACAGGGCGATCGTCGCACCGTGCACCTCGGCCTGGAAGGCCGACCCGTCGTTGGCCGACGGCAGTTTGACCAGCTGGCCCTCGGTGGGGATGAGCAGCATGCCGGCCGCGTCGGCGGGCTGCACGTAGCCGATCGCGCCGTTGATCGTGCGCTGCCAGCGAACCGCGCCGGTGGCCAGCTCGTGAGCGGCGATGGTGGTGGTGGAATTGGCGGTGCGGTAGACGAAGAGAGTGTCGCGGCTCAGCGCCGTGCCCTGGGCCTCGCCGATCGGCACACTCCACACCGGACGCAGACCGTGCGCCCGGGGCACCTCGGAACCGGTCAGACACACCGCACACAGCACCACGGCCACGGCGAGAGCGACCTGGCGGACGAGCCGGCCGTCGATCCGGGCCGAGCCGGTGGGCGCCCCGCGGTCGTCGTCGGCCGTGGGCAGTTCACCGAGCTCGATGGTGCTCATGGCAACGGTCAGGTCATTTCGCTGAGGGGCCGGCTGGGCAGCCTGTTCGCCGCCGCGGCGGCGAGGGCCGCACTCAGCGTACGCCCGTTGGCGCCCACCTCGGACCAGCCCGCAGCCAGGCTTATCGGCGTGCCCGGCACCAAAATCTGCCAGTTCTCGGCGTTGGCGGCGGCGGCGATGCGGCGCGAGACCTCGGCCGCCTGGGTCGTGCCCGCCCCCGGCAGCACCACCACGAACTCGTCGCCCGCGAACCGGGCCACGAAGTCGCCCCGGCGCATCACCCGGCTCAGCACCCCGGCTATGCGCTGGAGCACCAGGTCGCCGCAGTGCCGGCCGTGCCGGGCGTTGACCTCGGTGAAACCGACCAGGTCGCAGACGCCGATCGCCGCCCGCTCACCCCGGGCCAGCATGGTGGCCACGTAACGTTCGAGCTGACGGCGATTGGGCAGACCGGTCAGCGGGTCGGTGAGGGTCTCGTCGCCGTAGCGGCCGCCGTCGCGCTGCGTCTCCTGCGCGTCGAGCCGGGCCGCGACGCCGTCGAGGTAACCGTCGCGCAGCCGGTCGATGCGCTGGGCGGCGAGGCGGAACGCGTAGCGGTCGGCGGCGTGCGCGGCGGCATGGTCACCCGCGGCCGCGTGGCAGATGCTGCGCAACCGGGCCGGCTCGGCGGCGCCCAGGATCTCGGCCGAGACCGGCACCGAGTCGAGCATGGACAGCGCGGGCCCGGGCCGGCCGGTGGCCAGCGTGAGGCAGACGTTCCCGAGGTGGCGCAGGTCGCGGGTGCGGATGCTGTCGCCGCCGCCGGTGAGCCACTTGGCCGCGTCGGCGCCGGTCTCTTCCCCCAGGGCGGCCCGGCGGGCCAGCGAGTAGCCGTAGGCGGCGCGGCTGCCGGGACGTAACTGGTCGGCGCCGATCGACACGTAGCGGGTCAGCTCGGCCTCGATGTCGCGCAGCACCCGCAGGCAGCCGTCGGTGTCGCCCTGGTGGTCGAGCGAGACCGCGTTGCGCAGCCGGATGCCGGGCGCCGCGAAGATCTCGGGCGCGAGCCCGACCGCGACGCCGACCTGCCGGGCCTGCTCGATCGCGGTCAGCGCATGCCCGTGAAAGCCGAGATAGGAGTACGCCATGGCCAGGTCGTGCCAGCCCCAGGCGGTCTCGGAGTCGTTCTCCCGCACCGCCGCGAGCGCGCGGGAGGCCTGCACCAGGTGGGTCACGCCACGGTCCAAATTGCGCTCGAGGTGGGCGCCGAGCGCCGCGAACGCGTGCATCTGACCGCGCAGGTAGGGGTCGGGGATCTCGCGGACGGCATTTTCCGCAGTGGTCATCGCGGCCGCGAAATCGGCTATGCGGCCCAGGTTGATGAGGGCCCCGAAGCGCTGGACCAGCGCGTAGGCCCGGGTGGTGGGGTCGGTCGCGGCGGCCAGCACACCGTCGAGGATGGGCAGCGCCTCGGCCGACCGGCCGTTCTGCTGGAGCCCGCCGGCCCGGCGCAGCTCGTCGACGTTCTCCGCGAGTCGGTCCAACCAACTCACCAGGCGCCTCCCACCGGTGCCGCGCGTCAGGTCGCCGACCCGGCCGGTCGGCGTCGCACGTGACGTGGAGATGATTATGCCGTGCCGGACTTGGAAAACATCTCCCGATCTTGGGAGCGGACGCCGCTGAGCCGGGCGCTGGCGAGCGCCGTGGCCGATCTCGCCGCGGCCGGAGTCGCATCGCCGCGGGTCGATGCCGAGTTGCTCGCCGCGCATGTGCTGGGCATTCCACGTGGGCGGTTGTTGCTCGTGGACTCGTTGCGCCCCGAGGAGCTGAGCCGGTTCACGGCCCTGGTGGCCGAGCGGGTGAAGCGGATCCCGCTCCAGCACCTGCTCGGCACGGCCGCCTTCCGGCATCTCGAACTTCAGGTCGGCGACGGCGTCTTCGTCCCACGACCCGAGACGGAGCTTCTCGCCGGTTGGGGGATCGAGCACACCCGGCCCGGCGCGACCGTGGTCGACCTGTGCAGCGGCTCCGGGGCGATCGCGCTCGCGGTGGCCGACGAGGCAGACCCGGGCCGGGTCGTCGCGGTCGAACGTTCCCCGGCCGCGCTCGCCTGGCTGCGCCGGAACGCCGAGCCGTACCCGGCCGTCGAGGTGCTGCCGGGCGACGTGACGGACCCCGGCCTGCTCGCCGGCCTGCGCGGCCGGGTGGACGTGCTGCTGTGCAATCCGCCCTACGTTCCCGACGGCACCGCCGTGCCGCCCGAGGTGGCCGAGCACGATCCGGCCGCGGCGGTCTTCGGCGGGCCCGACGGGCTGGAGGTCGTCCGGCCGGTCATCGCGCTGGCCGCGGCCCTGCTCAGACCGGGTGGCGTGGTCGGCATCGAGCACGACGACGTGCACGGCGAGGCGGTTCCGGAACTACTGCGGGCCGACGGCCGGTTCACCGCGGTGACCGCCCACGACGACCTGGCCGGGCGGCCGCGCTACGCGACGGCCCGGCGCACCTGATCGATGCGCTCGATCGCATGGCAGACTGCACGGTGTGATGCTCTATGACTGCCGTACCACCGCGGACAGGGATCGCGGCATCGCCGCCGCCGTCGAAGCGGTCAAGAGCGGTGAGCTGGTCGTCATGCCGACCGACACGGTGTACGGCGTGGGCGCCGACGCGTTCACCCCGCATGCGATCACCGCGCTGCACCATGCGCGAAGCGTCACCAACTTCGTCCCGCCGCCCGTGCTGGTCGGCTCCCGCCACACTCTCGACGGTCTGGTCTACTCGCTGCCCAAGGCCGCCCGCGAGCTGGCCGACGCGTTCTGGCCGGGCGCGCTGACCCTCTACGTGGAGCATTCGCCCAGCCTCCAGTGGGACCTGGGCGAGACCGGCGGCCGCATCGCCGTCCGCATGCCGCTGCACCCGGTCGCGCTCGAGGTGCTGCGCGCGGTCGGCCCGATGGCGGTCACCACGGCCAACAAGACCGGCCAGCCCGCGCCGGGCACCGCCGAGGCCGCCCGCGAGCAGCTCGAGTACGCGGTCCGCGTCTATCTCGAGGCGGGCGAGGCGCACGACCCGGCGCCGAGCACCATCGTCGACGTCAGCGGCGAGGCGCCGCAGGTGCTGCGGGCGGGCGCGATCCCCATCGAGAAGCTGCGCGACGTCGTGCCCGAGCTGCTGGCGCCGGAGGCCTGAGGTGGCGCCCTTCACCGTCCTGCACATCTGTATGGGCAACATCTGCCGGTCGCCGATGGCCGAGCGCCTGCTGGCCCGCGCGGTTCGCGACCGCGTCGGCGAGCAGGGCGATCAGCTGGTGCGCAGCGTCAGCGCCGGCACCGGCGGCTGGCACGAGGGGGAGGAGATGAATCCCCCCGCCGCCCGTCAGGTGCTGGCCCGCGGCGGCGCCGACAACGGCTTCGCGGCCCGCAAGCTGCGCGGCGACTTCATCGACGAGGCCGACCTCATTCTCACGGCCACCGCCGACCAGTACGACTACGTAGTCGCCCTGCGCCCCGATGCGGCCGGGCGCACGTTCGTCACCGGCGAGTTCGGGCGGCTGCTGGGCTCGATCGACGCGAGCGCGCTGCCCCCGGCCGAGCCGAAGCCCGACGCGGTGCACGCCCGCGGCGTGGCCATCGTCGAGGCCGTCAAGGTGCTGCGCGGCGACGACGGCCCACGACCGGGCGACGACCTCGACGACCCGTGGGGCCGGGGCGACGCGACGTTCCAGCGCATCGGCGACGAGATCGAGGACACCACGGTCCCGTTCGCCGTGCTGCTGCTGCCGTGACGATCGTCCGGCCCGACGCCGAGGGCTATCGGCGGGCGGTCGAGGTGCTGCGGGCCGAATCGGTGGTCGCCTTCCCCACCGAGACCGTGTACGGCCTGGGTGCGAACGCCTTCTCCGAGAAGGCGGTCGGCGAGATCTACCGGCTCAAGAACCGGCCGTCCTGGAACCCGCTGATCGTGCACGTGGCGAACGTCGAGGCCGCCCGCGAGCTGGCCGAGTCGTGGCCGGTAGAGGCCAACGAGCTGGCCGCGCAGTTCTGGCCCGGCCCGCTCACGCTGGTGCTGCCGCGGGCCCGCCACCTCGCCGGGGTGGGCGCGAGCAACAACACGATCGCCGTCCGCATCCCGGACCACGAGGTGGCCCTGCGGCTCCTGGAAGAATCCGGGCTCGCGTTGGCCGCGCCCAGCGCCAACCGTTCCGAGGGCATCTCGCCGACCACGGCCGAGCACGTGCTGCGCAGCCTGCCCGACGTGCCGCTGGTGCTCGACGGGGGCCCGGCGTCCTGGGGCATCGAGTCAACCGTGATCGACGTGACCGGCGGCCGGCCGAGGCTGCTGCGGCCGGGCGCTATCCCGCTGCGCGAGCTGCGGGACGTGGCCGGGCCGGTCACTCTGCCCGACGACGGGCCGTCCGACGGTGACGCCCGCCCGTCGCCCGGCATGAGCCGCCGTCACTACGCGCCCCGGGCCACGCTGACGCTGGTCGAGGATGTGCGGGCGGCCGACCGGGACGAGTCCGTCGGCGTCCTCACGTACGAGACGGCCGGCGTCGAGGGAGCCGAGATCCTCTCCGCCGACCCCCGCGAGTACGCAGCCGACCTCTACGCGGCCCTGCACCGCCTGGACGACGCGGGGGTGACGACGATCCTGGTGCAGGAGCCGCCGCGGAGCGAGGACTGGCTGGCCGTGCGCGACCGCCTCGGGCGGGCCGCCGCTAAGTGACGGGAAGTCCCTCGGTCGTTCCCGAGCCGGTCGGACGGGTCTCGGCGCCCCGCGCGATGTTGCGGGCCATCCCGCTGAAGATGAAGCCGTGGAAGGGCACGACCGAGGCCCAGTACGCGTGACCGGCCAGCCCTCGCGGCAGGAAGATGGCCCGCTGCCGGTAGACGCTGCCGCCGTTGCCGTCCGGCGAGGCGGACATCTCGAGCCAGGCCCGTCCCGGCACGCGCATCTCGGCCCGCAGCCGCAGCACCTTCCCCGGCTCGATCTCCTCGACCCGCCACCAGTCCAGCGCCTCACCCACCCGCAGGTGGTCGCGGTCGCGCCGGCCGCGGCGCAGCCCGACGCCGCCGACCAGCCGGTCCAGCCAGCCGCGGACCGACCAGGCCAGCGGGAACGAGTACCAGCCGTTGTCGCCGCCGACGCCCTCGATGACCCGCCACAGCGCCTCCACCGGGGCCTTCACCTCGCGGGTGCGCTCGTCGACGTAGATGCTGCCGCCCGACCATTCGGGGTCCGACGGCAGCGGCTCGGCGGCGGCGTCCCCGCCGGCCGCGTTCGACCACCGGGTCTCGACGTTGGCGTCACGGATCTTGCCGAGCGCGACCCGGACCGCCTGCTCGAAGCCGAGCGGCTCGTCGGGGGAGTACCGCCGGATGTCGTCCTCGTGCGCCACCGCCTCGTGGATCAGGCTCGCCACCAGCGGCCGGGCGATCGCGTTGGGCACCGGGGTGACCAGGCCGACCCAGTGGGCCGACAGCCACGGGCTCAGCGGGCGCAGCGGCACGATCACCCGCTTCCGCAGCCCGGCCACATGGGCGTACCCCTGCATCATCTGGGCGTACGTGAGAACATCGCGCCCACCCACGTCGAAGCCGCGGTTGACCTCGGGCGGCAGGTCGGCCGCGGCGATCAGGTAGCGCAGGACGTCGCGGACGGCGATCGGCTGGATCCGGTTGCTCACCCAGCGCGGGGTGACCATGACCGGCAGGCGCTCGGTCAGATAGCGCAGCATCTCGAACGACGCCGACCCGGAGCCGATGATCACGGGCGCCCGCAGCACGGCCGTCGGCACCCCGCTGGCCAGCAGGATCCGAGCCACCTCGGCCCGTGACCGCAGATGTGGTGAGGGGCGTTCCTCAGCCGGCGGCTCGGGTCCGCCGAGATAGACGATCCTCGAGACCCCGGCCGCCTTGGCCGCCGTGGCGAAGTTCTCGGCCGCCTGCCGGTCCAGCGTCTCGAAATCCTTCCGGCCCAGCGAATGGACCAGGAAGTACGCCACGTCGATGCCCTCCAGGGCCGCCGTGAGCGTCTCGGCCTGATTCAGGTCGCCCTCGGCCACCTCGACCCGGGACGCCCAGGGGACGTCGCGCAGCCGCCCCACGCCACGGGTCAGACACCGCACCTCGTGGCCGGCCTCGAGCAGGCGGGGCGCGAGCCGCCCGCCTATGTATCCGGTCGCACCGGTCACCAAGCACCGCATAAACGCAGACTGTGCCCTCGGAAGGGCCTGGTTAAGCCATATGCTCGGATCCGGCGACGTTGCCTACTCGGGGAGGGCACGTGGGAACCTTCTGGGGACCGGATTTCGCCGCGCTCGAGCGCGGCGATCCGGAGATCGCCCACGTCCTGCTGGCCGAGGTGGAACGTCAGCGGAGCGGGCTCCAGCTCATCGCCGGCGAGAACTTCACCTCTACCGCCGTGCTGGCCGCGCTCGGCTCGACCCTGGCCAACAAGTACGCCGAGGGCTACCCGGGCGAGCGGTACTACGGCGGCTGCGGCGAGGCCGACCACGCCGAGCGACTGGCCGTGGAGCGGGCCCGCGAGCTGTTCGGCGCCGAGCACGTCAACGTCCAGCCGCACTCCGGGGCGGCGGCCAATCTGGCCGCGTACGCCGCCCTGGCCGAGCCCGGCGATCCGGTGCTGGCCATGGAGCTGTCGCACGGTGGGCACCTGACCCACGGCAGCCGGGCCAACTTCAGCGGCAAGTGGTTCCACCCCATCGGCTACCGGGTCACCGCCGACACCGAGCAGATCGACTACGACGAGGTCCGCGACCTGGCCCGGGCCCACCGGCCCAAGGTGATCATCTGCGGGGCCACGGCGTACCCCCGCCTGATCGACTTCGCCGCCTTCCGCCAGATCGCCGACGAGGTCGGCGCCTACCTGATGGTCGACGCCGCACACTTCCTGGGCCTGGTGGCGGGCGGGGCGATCCCGTCCCCGGTGCCGCACGCCGACGTGGTCACCTGCACCACCCACAAGGTGCTGCGCGGCCCGCGGGGCGGCATGATCCTGTGCCGGGCCGAGCTGGCCCAGCGCATCGACAAGGCCGTCTTCCCGTTCAGCCAGGGCGGGCCGATGATGCACGTGATCGCGGCCAAGGCGGTGGCCCTGCGGGAGGCCGCCCAGCCCGCATTCCGCACCTATGCCCATCAGGTCGTGCGTAACGCCCAGGCACTGGTGGCGGGGCTCGCCGCCGAGGGTCTGCGGCCGGTGTCCGGTGGCACCGACACCCACCTCGCCCTGGCCGACCTGCGCGCGGTCGGGGTGACCGGCCGCGCGGCCGAGGCGCGGTGCGAGCTGGCCCGCATCACTCTCAACAAGAACGCCATCCCGTACGATCCGGAGCGACCCGCGGTGACCTCGGGCATCCGGGCCGGGTCGCCCAGCGTGACCACCCAGGGCATGCGCGAGGGCGAGATGCGGCAGATCGCCGGTCTCATCGGCGCCGCCGTGCGCAGCGATCCGGACACGACGGCCGGGGCGGCCCGCCTGGCCGACGCCGCGGACGAGGTGGCCGGCCTGGTGCGACGGTTCCCGGCGTACGGGCGGCAGGAGGTGATGGCATGACCACGGAGATCGACGAGTTCGAGCTGGAACGTCGGCGGGCGCTGGAGTTCCAGCGCGATCAGGTGGCCAGGGAGGACGAGGACAACCGTCCCCTGCCCGACCTGCCGCCGCTGCCTGCCGATCCGCGGTGGCGGGTGGCTCACCTGCCGTTCCTGAGCGCGGTGTCGTTCGCGTTGCTGCTCTGTGCCGCGTCGGCCGGTTTCCTCACCGGCGGTGCGCCCGCGGCGCTCGGCGGTGCTGCCGGCGTGCTTATCGTGACGGTCAGCTTTACGATGTCGACGCTCGTCATTGCGTGGGCCGATACGGTGCGGCCCGCTCTGTTGATGCCGCTGGCTTTGTTCACCTACGTGCTCAAATACGGCGCGCTCGGCGTCGTCCTGGCATTCGGGGTCTCGACCGATTGGCCGGGTAAGGACGCGCTCGGATGGGGAATCGTCGCGGGCGTCGTGGTCTGGACGGCGGTCCAGGCCTGGTGGTTCCACAAAGTGAGTCGCCCGAACTGATCGTCCAGCAGCCGTTTCGCCTCGTCAGTGCACCATTCGTGGTTTGTTGACCACGAAACGGTGACGTGAACGCTTATGGCTTGTTGGGTTATGGCGAAGGGGGAGTACCGTGTCCTTCCAGTTGCGAGACCCCTGACGCCTGGACAGCTTCGGTTGTGCGGGGGGTCCCGCTTAGCCTCGTCTTTCCTGCTGATATCGTTCGGGCCGTCATGACCGGTCAAGAACCTCCCAGGAAACCCAGCGGTAGCGACGACCAGCCCCCACCCGACACGGGCATGGGTATGACTGCGGTCGCTTACCTCATTTCGGGCATGTTGGTGTGGGGAGCGATCGGTTGGCTGGTTGATCACTGGGTCGGCACGACGGGCATCTTCGCCGGTATCGGCGCGGTCGTCGGTGTCGGCGGCGGTGTCTACCTCATCGTGCGCCGTCTCGGCGCCTGACAGGAAAGGGCTACGGTGATCGGTCAGTCGTTGGTCCTCGCCTCGGAAGTTCCATTCCCCCCGAGCGTCGAGGACTTCTATCTGCCCAGCATCGTGCCGTGGGGCGCGCACGACAGCTACTGGTTCACCAAGATCACGGCTCTGATGTGGGTCTCGGTGGCGGCGATCATCATCTTCTTCCTGGTCACGTACCGGAAGCCGCAGCTGGTGCCGACCAAGAAGCAGTGGCTGGCCGAAAGCATCTACGGCTTCGTGCGCAACAACATCGCGGTCGACATGCTCGGCAAGCGCGGCGTCAATTTCGCGCCTTACCTCACCACGCTGTTCGTCTTCATCCTGCTGATGAACTTCTGGGCCATCGTGCCGTTCGCGCAGATCTCGCCGAATTCGCACATCGCCTTCCCGGCCATCCTCGCGGTCATCAGCTACGTGATGTTCATCTACATCGGCATGAAGCACCACGGCGGCTTGAAGTACTTCAAGCACGCGCTGATCCCGCCGGCGCCGTGGTTCATCCTGCCGCTGCTCATCCCGATCGAGTTCTTCTCGACGTTCCTGGTGCGGCCGTTCTCGCTCGCCGTTCGTCTGTTCGCCAACATGTTCGCCGGCCACATGCTGTTGCTGGTGTTCACGCTGGGCGGCTTCGCGATGCTGAACGCCAACCTCTGGTTCGCGCCGTTCTCGCTCGTCTCCTGGGTGATGACCATCGCGCTGACCTTCCTGGAGTTCCTGGTCATCTGCCTCCAGGCCTACGTCTTCACGGTGCTGACCGCGAGCTACGTCCAGGGCGCGCTCGCCGACGAGCACTGAGCTGTTCCCCGCACCACCACGCATCACCCCGTTTGTCGTCCCGCGTGAACGTCACGCGAGATACCAGGAGGATCCTGAAATGCTTCTCGCCGAAGTTGTCGGCAGCACCGCTGCCATCGGTTACGGCCTCGCCGCCATCGGCCCCGGCATCGGTGTTGGTCTGGTCTTCTCGGCCTACATCCAGTCGACCGCTCGTCAGCCGGAGTCTTCCCGCCTGACCCTGCCGTACGTCTGGATCGGCTTCGCCGTTATCGAGGCGCTCGCCCTGCTGGGTATCGCCTTCGGCTTCATCTGGGCCGGCTCTGTCTGACGTGCAGCCTCGTTAGGAGGTGTCCATGATCACCGAGATTCTGACCGTCGCCGCCGAAGAGGGCGCCGCGGAGCACAACCCGATCATCCCGCTCTGGCAGGAGGTCGTCCTCGGCCTGATCGCCTTCTCGATCCTCTGCTTCGTGCTGATGAAGTTCGTCTTCCCCATGATGGAGAAGACCTTCGCGGCGCGGGTGGATGCGATCGAGGGTGGCATCAAGCGCGCCGAGGCTGCTCAGGCCGAGGCCAACCAGCTCCTGGAGCAGTACAAGGCCCAGCTGGCCGAGGCTCGCACCGAGGCCGCGCGCATCCGCGACGAGGCCCGGGCCGACTCCGAAGGCATTCGCCAGGACATCCTGGCCAAGGCCCGCGAGGAGTCGGACCGCATCATCGGCGCCGGCCAGGAGCAGCTCGCCGCACAGCGCGAGAGCATCGTGCGTGAGCTGCGTGCCGAGGTCGGCACGCTGGCGGTGGACCTGGCCAGCAAGATCGTGGGCGAGGCTCTCGCCGACGAGGCTCGCAGCCGGGGCACTGTGGAGCGCTTCATCAACGAGCTCGGCCCGGCCGGCTCGGCGGGCGGGCGGCGCTGATGGCGTCGAGCGTCAGCCAGCAGTCCTTCGCCGCGGCTTCCGAGAAGCTCAGCGGGGCGACCGGCACGGCCACGGCCGCGCAGGTCGCCACGGTCGCCGACGAGATCCTGTCGGTGGCCGCGCTGCTCCGGGCGCAGCCCAGGCTGCGCCGTGCGCTGACCGACCCTTCCCGCAGCGGCGCCGACCGGGGCGAACTGTTCCGGTCCCTGCTCTCCGGGAAGGTCACGCAGGTCACTGCGGACGCGCTCGCCACGCTGGTGGCGGGCCGCTTCTCCCGGCCCAGCGAACTGCTGGACGCCACGGAGCGGCTCGGCGTCGACGCGCTGCTGGACTCGGCGGAGCGGGACGGCAAGCTGGCCGAGGTCGAGGACGAGCTCTTCCGTTTCGGGCAGATCGTCTCCGGCACGCCGGAGCTGGCGGTCACGCTGAGCGATCCAGGCGCGCCGATCGATCGTCGCGTTAGACTGGTGAACGACCTGCTGAAAGGCAAGGCTCAGCTCGTCAGTGGGCGGCTCATCGAGGTGGCCATCGCGGGCCTCGGCGGCCGTGGGTTCGAGTCCTCGCTGACTCGCCTGGTGGAGTGGACCGCCGCGAAACGCGACCGCGAGGTGGCGTACGTGACGGTTGCCAAGCCGCTCAGCGAGGCGGAGGAGCAGGCCCTGGCCGGCAAGCTGGCCACCATGTACGGCCGGCAGGTCTCGCTGAAGGTCAACGTCAATCCCTCGATCATCGGCGGGGTCAGTGTCCAGGTCGGCTCCGACCTCTACGACGGCACGATCCTGCGCCGGCTGAACGCGGCCAAGCAGGCGTTCGCTAAATAGTTCTTTCCTCTCGATCGGCGGGTCACACCGCCGGGTCGAGCAGACCCCCTCGGTGGCGGGAACGTCCCGAGCTAGACAGAGAAGGCAGAGGATGGCCGAGCTGACCATCTCCTCGGACGAGATCCGGGGGGCGCTAGAGCGCTACGTCTCGTCCTACACGCCCGAGGTCTCCCGCGAGGAGGTCGGCATCGTCTCCGATGCGGGCGACGGCATCGCGCACGTCGAGGGCCTGCCCTCGACGATGACCAACGAACTGCTCGAATTCGAGGACGGCACGCTGGGCCTCGCCCTGAACCTCGACGTCCGCGAGATCGGCGCCGTGGTCCTGGGCGACTTCACCGGCATCGAAGAGGGCCAGAAGGTCAAGCGGACCGGCCGCGTCCTCTCGGTCCCGGTCGGCGACGCCTTCCTCGGTCGCGTCGTCGACGCGCTGGGCAACCCGATCGACGACCGTGGCGAGATCGCCAACGAGGGCTTCCGCGAGCTCGAGCTGCAGGCGCCGAACGTCATGGCGCGGCAGCCGGTGAAGCAGCCGCTGCAGACCGGCATCAAGGCGATCGACGCCATGACGCCGATCGGGCGCGGACAGCGCCAGCTGATCATCGGTGACCGCAAGACCGGCAAGACCACGGTCGCGCTCGACACGATCATCAACCAGCGGGCCAACTGGGAATCCGGCGACCCGGAGAAGCAGGTTCGCTGCATCTACGTCGCCATCGGCCAGAAGGCGTCGACGATCGCCAGCATCCGCGGCACGCTCGAGGCCGAGGGCGCTCTGCAGTACACGACGATCGTCGCCTCGCCGGCGTCCGACCCGGCCGGCTTCAAGTACATCGCCCCGTACACCGGCTCGTCCATCGGACAGCACTGGATGTACAACGGCAAGCACGTCCTCATCGTCTTCGACGACCTGACCAAGCAGGCCGAGGCCTACCGAGCGGTGTCGCTGCTGCTGCGCCGCCCGCCGGGTCGTGAGGCGTACCCCGGTGACGTCTTCTACCTGCACTCGCGTCTGCTCGAGCGCTGCGCCAAGCTCTCCAACGAGCTCGGTGGCGGCTCGATGACCGGTCTGCCGATCATCGAGACGAAGGCCAACGACATCTCGGCCTACATCCCGACGAACGTCATCTCGATCACCGACGGGCAGATCTTCCTCGAGTCCGACCTGTTCGCCTCGGGTGTCCGCCCTGCCATCAACGTCGGCACCTCGGTGTCGCGGGTCGGTGGCTCGGCGCAGGTCAAGGCGATGCGCTCGGTCTCCGGCCGCCTCCGCCTCGACCTTGCCCAGTTCCGTGAGCTGGAGGCCTTCTCGGCCTTCGCCTCCGACCTGGACCGCGCGTCGCGGGCGCAGCTGGAGAAGGGCGTCCGGCTGGTCGAGCTGCTCAAGCAGCCGCAGTACTCGCCCTACTCGGTGGTCGACCAGGTCATCGTGATCTGGGCGGGCACCACCGGCCAGCTCGACGACATCCCGGTCGGCGACGTGCGCCGCTTCGAGGGCGAGCTGCTGGAGTGGATCCGGCGTCACCGCAGCGACCTCTACACCTCCATCGAGTCGTCCAACGTGCTCACGGACGACAACGTGGAGAGCCTGAAGTCCGGCGTGGTGGAGTTCAAGGAGCTCTTCAAGCAGGGCAACACCGGCGTCCGGGCGAACGACCCTGAGGTCGAGGCGCTCGCCGAGGGCCGCGAGACCCATGAGACGGTGACCCGCGAGGTCCGCCGTCCGGCTGAAGAGCAGTAGTCATGGCCGGTCAGGTACAGGCACTCCGGCGGCGCATCCGCACCGTCAAGTCGACCGCGAAGATCGCCAAGGCTCAGGAGCTGGTCGCGACCAGCCGGATCGCCAAGGCTCAGGAACGGGTCACCGCTTCCAAGCCGTACTCGGAAGCAATTACCCAGGTCCTGACCGCGCTCGCCTCGAACGCCTCGGTCGACAACCCCCTGCTGGTCCCGCGCGAGCGGGTCCGGCGGGCGGGTGTCCTGCTGGTCACCAGCGACCGCGGCCTGGCCGGCGCCTACAACGCCAACGCCATCCGGACGGCCGAGCAGCTGATCGCCCGGCTCAAGGCGGACGGCAAGGAAACGGTGCTGTACGTGGTCGGCCGCAAGGGCGTGGGCTACTACCGGTTCCGCAACCGGCCGATCGAGGCCAGCTGGACCGGCTTCTCCGAGCGGCCGTCGTTCTCCGACGCGAAGACCATCGGTGACGCGTTGCTGGAGGCGTTCGTCGCCGGCGCGGACGACACCGATGCGCACTACGGCCCGGACGGCATCCAGGGCGTCGACGAGCTGCACATCGTCAGCACGCAGTTCAAGTCGCTGATGACGCAGAGCGCCGAGGCGCACTTCCTGGCCCCGATGCACGTCGAGGAGCGCGAGGCCGAGCCCGGTCTGCGCCCGGCCTACGAGTTCGAGCCGGACGCCGACGAGCTGCTGAACGCGCTGCTGCCGAAATACCTCAACACGCGGATCTACGCGGCGTTGCTGGACTCGGCGGCCAGCGAGTCGGCCTCCCGGCGACGGGCGATGAAGAGCGCGTCGGACAACGCGAACGACCTGCTCAAGCGGTACACGCGGGAGATGAACTCCGCGCGGCAGGCCGCGATCACCCAGGAAATCAGTGAGATCGTCGGCGGCGTCGAAGCGCTGTCCTCGGCAGGAAGTGATATGTGATGACTGCTGTAGCTGAGCCCACCAAGACGGAGACCGGCACCGGCCGCGTCGTCCGGGTCATCGGCCCGGTCGTCGACGCCGAGTTCCCGCGGGACGCCATGCCCGACATCTACAACGCGCTGCACGTCTCGGTGACCCTCTCGGGCGGCACCAAGACGCTGACGCTGGAGGTCGCCCAGCACCTGGGTGACAACATCGTCCGCGCCATCTCGATGCAGCCGACCGACGGCCTGGTGCGCGGCGCCGAGGTCACCGACACCGGCGCGGGCATCTCGGTGCCCGTCGGCGACGTGACCAAGGGCCACGTTTTCAACGCCCTCGGCGAGGTGCTCAACGCCGACCCGTCGACCCTGGACATCCAGGAGCGCTGGTCGATCCACCGCAAGCCGCCGGCGTTCGCCGACCTCGAGCCCAAGACCGAGATGCTGGAGACCGGCATCAAGGTGCTCGACCTGCTCGCGCCGTACGTGCGTGGTGGCAAGATCGGCCTGTTCGGCGGCGCGGGCGTGGGCAAGACGGTGCTCATCCAGGAGATGATCATCCGCGTTGCCCGTAACTTCGGCGGCACCTCGGTGTTCGCCGGCGTGGGTGAGCGCACCCGCGAGGGCAACGACCTCATCCTCGAGATGGAGGAGGGTGGCGTTCTCGACAAGACCGCCCTCGTCTTCGGCCAGATGGACGAGCCGCCGGGCACCCGGCTGCGCGTCGCGCTGACCGCGCTGACCATGGCGGAGTACTTCCGGGACGTCCAGAACCAGGAGGTGCTGCTCTTCATCGACAACATCTTCCGGTTCACCCAGGCCGGCTCCGAGGTGTCGACGCTGCTCGGCCGCATGCCGTCCGCCGTGGGTTACCAGCCCACCCTGGCCGACGAGATGGGCCAGCTGCAGGAGCGGATCACGTCGGTCCGCGGCAAGGCGATCACCTCGCTGCAGGCGATCTACGTGCCCGCCGACGACTACACCGACCCGGCGCCGGCCACCACGTTCGCTCACCTGGACGCGACCACGAACCTCGAGCGGTCGATCTCGGACAAGGGCATCTACCCCGCCGTGGACCCGCTGGCCTCCAGCTCGCGGATCCTCGCGCCGGAATACGTCGGCGCCGAGCACTACGCGGTCGCCCGTGAGGTGCAGCGCATCCTGCAGAAGTACAAGGACCTGCAGGACATCATCGCCATCCTCGGCATGGACGAGCTCTCGGAAGAGGACAAGGTCACGGTGCAGCGGGCTCGCCGCATCGAGCGTTTCCTCTCCCAGAACACGTACGCCGCCGAGCAGTTCACCGGCGTTCCCGGCTCGACGGTCCCGCTGAAGGAGACCATCGAGGCGTTCAAGAAGATCAGCGAGGGCGAGTACGACAACTTCCCCGAGCAGGCCTTCTTCATGTGCGGTGGCCTCGAGGACCTCGAGAAGAACGCGCACGAGCTCATGAAGGGCTGATTCAGCCTCTGCGTCACCGGAGCCGCGCCGACTGTCACAGTCGGCGCGGCTCCGGCGTTTCCGGCCGTAACCATGTCCGATTTGTGGTGGTTGTAGCGCGCGAGGACCGACGGCACTGGTTACTCTTGACCATCGGTCGTGATCGAAGGGGAGCACGTGACGAAGTCTTCGAAGCGGACGCCCCTGTGGGCTCGGCTCTGCGCCATCTTCGGGTGCGTGCTCATGGTCGTGGCCGGTGGCGCCCTGGTCGCCCAGCAGGTGCTGGTGTCGCGCTACGCCGGCGCGGTCGAGACGAAAGACCTGTTCGGCGACGCGGCCGCCGCCGGCAGCGAGCAGAAGGTCTCCGCCATCAAGGGCCCGCTCAACATCCTGCTGGTCGGCATCGACCCGCGCAGCGACGAGCAGACCCCGCTGTCGGACTCGATCATCGTGGCCCACATCCCGGCCGACATGAAGCAGGCGTACCTGTTCTCCATCCCGCGCGACCTGGTGGTCGACATCCCGCCCTTCGCCAAGACCGGCTTCAAGGGCGGCCGCTCCAAGATCAACGCCGCCATGGGGTACGGCAGTGCGGTCGGCAACGGCAAGCACGACGTGGTGCAGGGTTTCGACCTGCTCGCCAAGACGGTCGGTCAGCTCACCGGCATCCCGACCTTCGACGCCGGCGCGATCATCAACTTCAACGGCTTCAAGGCGATCGTCGAGGCCATGGGCGGCGTCACCATGACGATCGACCAGAACGTCAAGTCGGAGCACCTCCAGCCCAACGGCAAGCCCCGCCCGCGCCTGTCCCGCTGCGCCGACAACTCCTGCGCGCACCCGTACTACGGCCCCCAGGCGGAATACAAGAAGGGCACCTACCACCTCCAGGCGTGGCAGGCCCTCGACTACGTGCGGCAGCGCTACGGCCTGCCCCGGGGCGACTACGACCGCCAGCGGCACCAGCAGCAGTTCATCAAGGCCATGGCCAAGCAGGCGCTGAGCAAGAACGTGGTCACCAACCCGGCCAAGCTCGACAAGGTGCTCAAGGCGGCGGGCAAGGCGCTGATCTTCGACGGCAACGGCCACTCGGTGGTCGACTGGGGGTTCGCGCTGAAGAACGTCCGCTCCGACGACATGACCCTGATCAAGCTGCCCGGCAGCTCGATCATCGACAACGGGCGCTACCGGGGCGAGGAACTGGACTCGACCGCGAAGGACTTCTTCGCCGCCGTCCGGCAGGATCAGGTCCGCAACTTCATCTTCCGGAATCCCGAATACATCAGCACCAACAGCTGATCACATGTGGTAGTCGACACCCCGTTACCACGGCGGCCACGAGGGCCGTTTAGACTTCACCCAATAGTTGAAGCAGCCTGAACAGGGAGACAGCGTGGCCAACCAGCTGCCCGTCAAGGTCGTCGCCGTCGAGGAACGCGTCTGGTCCGGTGAGGCCGAGATGCTCGTCGCGCGCACCACCGAGGGTGAGATCGGTGTGCTGCCGGGTCACTCGCCGCTCCTGGGCCTGCTCAAGGAGCCGTCGCAGGTGCGGGTCAAGCTCGCCGGCGGCGAACAGCTCACGTACGACGTATCGGGCGGCTTCCTCTCGATCGACGCCGACGGTGTGACCGTCCTCGCCGAGAGCGCCACGCCCGCCACCCCCGAGTCCCGCTGACTCCGGCGATGCGGGTTCTGGAAGTCTTCGGAATCTGCGTCGTCGCGCTGCTCGCGCTCCTGTTCCTGGTTTTCTTCCGCCGCCGGCTGCTCATGGCCGGCGGCGGAACCATTCGCCTCCAGATCCGCATCAGCGAGCTCGTGCCGGGCCGCGGCTGGTCCACGGCGATCGGCCAGTTCGCCGGGAGCACGCTGCGCATCCACCGCATGTTCAGCTACGCCGTCCGTCCCAAGCGCACGCTCGACCGCTCGTCGACCGTGGTCGAGGGCCGGCGGCTTCCCGAGGGTCCCGAACGGCTCACGATGCCCGGCCACTGGGTGATCCTGCGCCTGTCCACCACCCTCGACGAGATCGAGATCGCGATGGCCGAGTCCACGGTGACCGGCTTTCTCTCCTGGCTCGAGGCGGCCCCGCCCGGCCAGCCCGGCAGCGTCGCGCCCCGCCCGGCCATCCGCCCCGACCCGATAGAGCAGTGACGGCCGCGCTCCGCAGATTGGCTCTCGTTGCCCCGGCCTCGCTCTTCTAGCGTCGAGCCATGCGCATCCGAATCGTCGACGCCTTCACCGACCGCCCGTTCGCGGGCAACTCCGCCGGTGTCGTGGTGCTCGACCAGCCCGACTTCCCCGACGAGCAGTGGATGGCCGCGGTCGCGGCCGAGGTCAACCTCTCCGAGACCGCCTTCGTCCACCCGCTCGACCCAGCCGGCGAGGCCGACTACGCGCTTCGCTGGTTCACTCCCGCCGTCGAGGTGGCGCTGTGCGGCCACGCCACGCTGGCCACCGCCCATGTGCTGGCGATCGACGGCACCGTGCGGTTCGCCACCCGCAGCGGTGTGCTGACCGCCACCGCTGTCGACAAGGGCTGGTTCACGCTTGACTTCCCGACCGCGCCGCTGGCCCCCGTGGCCGCCGACCCCGAGCTGCTCGACGTGCTGGGCGCCACGCCCGTCTCGGTCCACCACACCGGCCCGAACACCGACGACTTGCTGCTCGAGCTGTACGACGAGGCCGCGGTGCGCCGGCTCACCCCCGACCTGGCCACCCTGGCCGGCTACGAGCGGCGCGGCGTGATCGTGACGGCCCGGGCCGACGACCCGGCCGCCGACTACGACTTCGTCTCCCGCTTCTTCGGCGCCGCCGCCGGTGTCGGGGAAGACCCCGTCACCGGCAGCGCCCACACCGCGCTGGCGCCGTTCTGGTCGGCCAAGCTGGGCGGCCGCACCGACCTGGTCGGCTACCAGGCGTCGGCCCGCGGCGGCTACGTCCGGGTCTCTCTGCACGGCGACCGCACCCACCTCACCGGCCAGGCGGTCACCGTCATCGACGGCACCCTCACGGCCTGACCGGAGTGCGCCGGACGGCGCCGGGGCGGTCGGCCGACCGCCCCGGCGCGGATCCGTCATCTCATCCGGGTTTCCCGCTCTGCAGCTCGACCTCGAAGCCCCAGGCGTCTTCCAGATAGGCGGCGTACGACTCCGGGCCGCCCGCGCGGGGATGACGATCGGGGAACAGCAGCGCCCAGCCGTGGCCGGCCGCAGCGGCGGTCAGACGGTCGACCTCGGCCCGGCTGCCCGCGTTGAACGCCAGGTGGTTGAGCCCGGGCGCGAGCCGGTCGTGCACGTCGCTCGAGAGGGCGGGCGACTGCTCCAGCACCAGGTAGACGCGGTCGCACAGCCAGGACCGGCCGCCCGGCCACTCCTGGTACGGCTGCCAGCCCAGCTCGCCGAGCAGCCAGCCCCACGGGCCGGTCGCCCCGGCGAGATCCGGCACCCACAGCTCGACGTGGTGCAGCATCAGGCCGCGCCGCCGCCCGGCACCCACTTCACGTCGCCGCCCGGGTTGGCCGTCCGGGACAGGATGAACAGCAGGTCGGACAGGCGGTTCAGATATTTCGCGGGCAGGTCGCTCGTCCGCGACGGGTCGGCCCGCAGCAGCGTCCACGTCGACCGTTCGGCCCGGCGCGCCACCGTGCGGGCCACGTGCAGCAGCGCGGCGCCGGCGGTACCACCCGGCAGGATGAAGCTGTCGAGGGCGGGCAGCTTCTCGTTGAACTCGTCGCACCAGCCCTCGAGGCGGGTCACGTACTCCTCGGTGATCCGCAGCGGCGGGTACGGCGGGTCCTCGGTCTCGGGGTTGCACAGGTCGGCCCCGACGTCGAACAGATCGTTCTGGATGGCCGTCAGCACCGTGCGGAGGTCGGGCGGCAGGTCGCCGAGGGCCAGAGCCACCCCCAGCGCGGCGTTGCACTCGTCGGTGTCGGCGTACGCGACGATGCGCGGATCGGTCTTGTCGGCGACCTCGTTGTTGCCCAGGCGGGTCTGCCCGGCGTCGCCGGCACGGGTGTATATGCGGGTCAGGTGAACGGCCATCAGCCGAGCCTAATAGGGATCCCCGCCCGGCCTCGCCTGTCGGGCCGGCCGTCATACCGACCCCGACGGAGCGCGCCCGTGCGGGCGGCCCATACCATGGCCCGCGTGGATGTGATCAGGGTGAAGGGCGGCACGCCGCTGACCGGTGAGGTCACTGTCGGCGGTGCGAAGAACTCGGCGCTCAAGCTGATGGCGGTGGCCCTGCTCGCGCCGGGCCGCAGTGTGGTCGAGAACGTTCCGCGCATCACCGACATTGCGATCATGGCTGAGGTGCTGCGCCGGCTGGGCTGTCAGGTGACGCTCGAGGGCGGTCAGGCGACCATCGACGTGCCCGCCGAGCCGGGCAGCGAGGCCGACTACGACCTGGTCCGGCGCCTGCGGGCATCGATCTGCGTGCTGGGTCCGCTCCTCGCGCGGACGGGCTACGTCCGGGTCGCCCTCCCCGGCGGCGACATGATCGGCTCGCGGGGACTCGACATGCACGTCTCCGGTCTGGCCCGGATGGGCGCGCAGATCTCCGGCGAGCACGGTTTTGTCATCGCCTCGGCGCCCGGCGGCCTGCGCGGCAGCAAGATCTGGCTGGACTTCCCGAGTGTCGGCGCCACCGAGAACCTGCTGATGGCGGCCGTGCTGGCCAAGGGCGTCACCGAGATCGACAACGCGGCCCGCGAGCCCGAGATCGTCGACATCTGCGAGATGCTGACGGCGATGGGCGCGCGGATCGACGGCGCCGGCACGTCGACCCTGACCATCGAGGGCGTCGAGTCGTTGCAGCCGGTGCGGCACCGCACCATCGGCGACCGGATCGTCGGCGGCACCTGGGCCTTCGCGGCCGCGATGACCCGCGGCGACGTCATGGTGAACGGTGTGCGGCCCGAGTTCCTCGACCTCGCGCTCGACAAACTGGTCACGGCGGGGGCCACGGTCGAGCCGGGCGACAACCAGTTCCGCGTACGCATGTCCGAGCGTCCCAAGGCGGTCGACGTGGTGACCCTGCCCTACCCGGGGTTCGCGACCGACCTGCTGCCGATGGCGCTGGGCCTGGCCTCGGTGGCCGAGGGCTCCTCGCTCGTGACCGAGAACATCTTCGACGGCCGCTTCATGTTCGTGAACGAGATGGTGCGCCTGGGCGCCGACATCCGCACCGACGGCCACCACGCGGTCGTGAACGGGCGCGACAGGCTGTCCGGGGCGCCGGTACGGGCCACCGACATCCGGGCCGGGGCCGGGCTGGTCATCGCCGGTCTGTGCGCCGAGGGTGTCACCGAGGTCGGCGAGGTGCACCACATCGACCGCGGCTACCCCGACTTCGTCAACGATCTGGCCAAGCTGGGCGTCGAGGTCGAGCGGGCCGACGTGCCGGAGCCGACGTTCGACTTCTGAAACGGGGCTCGAAGTGCCTCAGAGCACGAGCCGCCGCGCTTCCTCGACCTGGTCGGCGAAGACCAGCACGACCGTGCGCCCGTCCCGGTCGCGCGTCTGGGTTGCTCTGATCCCGGCGTCGCCGAGCCGCCGGCGTATCTCGTCGGCGACCTCGGAGTCGGCGGCGATGGCGGCCGGGCGGAGCAGTCCGTAGTCGGGCTCGCGCTCACCGAAGATGGCCAGCCCGTCCGGGGCTGATTCGCCGTCCCGGGCCGAGGTCCATTGCAGGCCCATCCGCCAGAAGATCACTCCGAGGAACCCGACCAGGCCGACGGCGATCAGCGGCCCGATGAGGTACCAGCCGTTCTCTGGCGCCATGGGCACAGTCTCGCACCGGAAGCGGGCGTTTTTCGGCGGAATTGCCCCGATAGAGGGGCCACCCCTGGCCTGAGTTTCCGTTCAGTAGCCCCGCTAGGGTGAGCTTGTTGTTTCCGGCGTCACAGAGGAGTGCACTTTCATGGCGGGTCGTTTGGCGGTCATCGGCTCCGGACTGATGGGTTCCGGCATCGCGCAGGTCTCGGCCCAGGCCGGCTGGCAGGTCACCATGCGCGACGTGGACGACGCGGCGACCGGCCGCGGCATGGCGGCGATCCGCGACTCGCTGAGCCGGTTCGCGGCCAAGGGCAGGATCACCGAGGAGGAGGCCGAGGCGACCCTCGCCCGGATCACTCCCACCACCGACCTCGACGCGGCCACCGACGCCGACGTGGTGGTCGAGGCGATCTACGAGAAGGTGGAGGCCAAGCACGAGGTCTTCCGCACCCTCGACAAGATCTGCAAGGCCGACGCCGTGCTCGGCACCAACACCTCGGCCATCCCGATCACCCAGATCGCCACGGTGACCGCGCGGCCTGAGTCGGTCGTCGGCATCCACTTCTTCTCGCCGGTGCCGATGATGAAGCTGGTCGAGCTGGTCCGCGGCTACCAGACCTCCGACGAGACGCTGGCCGCGGCCCGCGCCTACGCCGAAGAGGTCGGCAAGACCTGTGTCGAGGTCAAGCGCGACGTCGCCGGCTTCGTCTCCAACCGGCTGTTCTCGGCGATCCTGGTCGAGGCGGTCAAGCTGGTCGAGTCGGGCGTGGTCAGCCCAGCCGACCTCGACACGGTGATGAAGCTGGGCTTCGGGCACTCGATGGGCCCGCTGGCCACGGTCGACCTGACCGGCCTCGACGTCATGCTGAACGCGGCGACCAACATCTACCGCGACACCGCCGACGAGAAGTTCTTCCCGCCCGAGCTGCTCCAGCGCATGGTTCAGGCCGGCGACCTCGGCCGGAAGAGCGGCAAGGGCTTCTACTCGTACTGACCTGGCCTATCATGCCTGATGTGAATAAAACGGGCATGGCAGCGCCGGAGGACATGCAGTGGGCGCTGGCCGAGGCGAGCAAGGCCGCCCTGGCTGTCGCTCCGGGCTGGTTCCGGGCCTGGGGCACGACGGAGGACAGGTGGTCGGCCATCAGCGTGCGGTCGGCCACCCAGGTCGTGGTCAACCACAGCCGGGAGGACGACCGGCATCCGAACAGCTGGACGGTGCGGGCGGTCTTCGGCACCCACACCGTCGAGCTGCGCGTCGGCCCGTACGACTCGATGGACCAGGCCGTGCTGGTCGCGCACGCGATCCTCTCGGTCGCCTACAACGGCACCAGCTAGGACGCCTGCTCCTGCTCCTCGAGGTCGCGTGAGGCCACCCGCAGCCGCACCTTGGTGATCGCGCGGCCGGTGACCTCGGCGACCTCGGCCGAGTGCCCGTCGATCTCGACCACCTCGCCCGGCTCGGTCGGGATGTGCCCGAGGTGGGCCAGCACGAGGCCGGCGACCGTCGTGTAATCGCCCTCGTCGAGGCGCTCGACGTCGACGCCGATGTCGGGCAGGTCGTGGATCGGGAAGGTGCCGGGCAGCAGCATCGCCCCGTCCGTCTCGTGCACCACGGACTGCACGTCGCGGTCGGTCTCGTCGTAGATCTCGCCGACGATCTCCTCGACCAGGTCCTCCATGGTGATGATGCCGTCGATCGCGCCGCGCTCGTCGACCACCAGGGCCAGCTGCTGACGCTGGACGCGCATCTGGCGCATCGCGTCCGACACCTTGAGCGTCTCGGGCAGGAACAGCGGGGCGAACATGTGACCGCTTACGGGACCTTCGGCGTCCACCAGGTCGCGCAGGTGCACCACGCCGAGCACGTCGTCCAGGCCCATCGGCCCGGTGACCGGCGCCCGCGAGTGCCCGCCGGCGATCAGCTGACTGAGCGCCTCGTGCGACGGCGCGTCGGCCGGAACGACCAGAACGTCCCTTCGCGGTACGAGGATCTCGCGCAGGATCCGGTCGGCGATCTCGAACGCGCCGCTGATGATGGTGCGCTGCTCGGGGGTGAACTCCTGCTGCTGGGTGACCAGGTCGCGGATCTCCTCGGTGGTCACCTCCTCGCGGCCGGCGTCGGGATCGTTGCCGGTGACGCGGACGATCATGTCGGTCGACTTGCCGAGCAGCCAGACCGCCGGCCGGGACAGCGCCGCCAGCATGTCGAGCGGGCGGGCCACCACCATCGCCCAGCCCTCGGCCCGCTGCATCGCGACACGCTTGGGGGCGAGCTCGCCGACGACCAGCGTGAAAAAGGTCAGCACGATGGTGACGAGCACGATCGACACCGCGTTGGCGGCGTCGCCGAGGAAACTGAGCGGACCGGTCAGCGGCTTGGCCAGCGAGACCGCGGCCGAGGCGGAGGCCAGGAAGCCGGCCAGCGTGATCCCGATCTGGATGGTGGCCAGGAACCGGTTCGGGTCGCGGGCCAGTTTCGCCAGCGTGCGTCCGGTGCGCGACTGCCGCTCGAGCCGCTGGAGCTGACTGTCGCGCAGCGAGATGAGGGCCATCTCGCTGCCCGAGAACGCCGCGTTCAGCAGCACCAGCACGATGACGAGAACAATCTGCCAGCCATATCCGCCCATGGCGGCGACCAACTCCTCAGCTCAGGGATCACGCCGGTTTACCCGCCGGTGACCGGGATCAAGCCTGTCAGAGTAGGCCGTCGCGTTCCACGCGTACGACCGTAGCGACCGCGCTCCACCTCCGGGCGACCCTTTACCGGAAAGTGGAGCCGCGGGTTTACCGTTCAGGGACAAGAGACGAACTTGGTTCGGCACCCGGCGGCAACCGGGTGCCGTAGTAGACGCAGACCCCCCGAAGGGGCCGCACGATCCAGGGCCTTGCGCCCGGGGGAATGTTGGCCTCGAACCGTGGGGCTGCCTTGCTACGGCACTCGGGATCCTGGGGCCGTACGGAGCGGCCCCCGCACGACCGGAGGTAGCCGCCGTGTTCACCCTTCTCGAATCCATCAGCCCGGCCGTGGGCGGGGCCGCCGTCATGATCGCCTGTCTGCTCGGCGCGTTCGTTCTGTACGTCGGGCTGACCCTGGCCGTCACGCTCTTCCATCCCAACCCCGAACGGCGGCGGCACGCGGCCGGCGTCCTGCGCCAGCTGTTGCGGTTCCTGCGGAACGCCCGATGAACCGCGCCGAGGAACTGCGGCGTCGCCTGATCGGCGAGCGCACGGTCGAGGCGCTGGCCACCCTGCGGCGCCAGGGTGTGCGGCTCGGCCGGCCGCGCCGCTGCTCCGACGACGTCCTGGCCCGCGTGGTGACCGAGCGCGTCGCCGGCGCCCGGCTGGCCGACATCTGTGCCCGGCTGAACGCCGACGGCATAGCCACCCCGGCCGGTGGCGGCCGGTGGTATCCCTCACACATCTCGCGTCTGATGCGGACCCAGGACGCCGTACGCCTGAGCATCTCAGTGGGTCGAAGCGAAGGCCAGGGACATCAGGGTGGCCGCGATCATGCCGCCCAGCAGCGTCAGGCCGATGCCGCCGATGTCGAGGCGGGCCTGCAACCGCCGATGGGCGAACAGGGCCGCCACCGGCACCCCGGCCGAGGGCGCCACCAGGAAAGCCAGCCAGCCCAGCCCGCGGATCACCGCGCCGCCCGGCACCCCGGTGCTGCCGAACGAGACCAGGCCCGAGCCGACCAGGCCGGCCAGGGCCGCCACCACGGCTCCCAGGATCGGCAGCAACGGCAGGGCCCACCGCGGCAACGAACGCCGGCCGGCCGGCCGGATCGTGTAGTCGATCCGCTCGGCCGCCTTGGCCAGCAGCGCGCGGGGCGACTGGCGAACGGTCGGCGGGTCCATCGACTCGGGCGCTCTGGGCAGCGCGGCCCGCGGCAACGACTCGACCGGCACCGGCTCGGGCAGTTCGCCCAGCGCACGTACGCGCAGACCGCGGGCCCGCCGCAACTGGTCCCACAGCCGGGCTGCCTCCCGGTCCACATCGAGCACCTGCGCCGCCGCGGCCCCGGCCCACTGGTCGGCCGACAACGCGTCGCTCTCGGCCCGGGCCAGCTCGCCGCCGGCCTGCGCGGCGTTCTCCTGGTAGGCCTGCTCGGCGTTGCTCAGGGCGGCGTCGCGGCGGCGCGTGGCCTCGGCCAGCGCGCTGACCATCAGCTGGTAGTCGCGGCCGATGGGCTGACGGTCACGTGTGGTCACTGTTCACCTCGTACGGGACGATGACTTCCGGGGTGCGGTGCACCGAGCGGTCGAAGAACAGCGCCCGCCGGCTGCGCGGATACCAGGCCGGACCGCCGGGCTGGGGATACAACGGCGCGAGGTCGGCGCCCTGCACGTCGAGGGCCACCCAGGCCCCGATCGGATCGAGGCGGGCGCCGACGCCGCCCAGCGAGTCGCGCAGCCGGTTCACCGAGCGCCACCAGCCCAGCACGTGCGTACGTCGCTCCGGCCCCTCGGCCAGCAGCGTCCGGAGCGAGACGTCGGACGTGGCGTCGAGCGCGTAGCCGATCACGTAGTGCGGGATCGAACTTTCCTCCAGGGCCGGGGGCGCGTCGCACCAGTCGGCCGAGGGCAGCTCGGCCATCAGCCGGGCCGCCGGGCGGGACGCGTCCGGGTCCAGGCAGACGATGCTGAAGTGGGCCGGACCCTGCGCGGCCAGCGACAACGCCGCCGCCGCGAGCACGTCGCAGGCCTCGTCGGTGCGGGTGCCGAGCACGGCCAGGTTGCGCCCCGGCATCCGTCCCAGCCGCAGCCGGGCCGGCCGGGCGGCCACATCGATCCGCTCGCCCAGCACCGCGCCCGGCGACGAGCCGACCGGGCTGGCCGCGTCGGGCACCGGGCCGGCCGGGCGGCAGGTCTCCGGCAGCAGCGGCACCGCGTCGCCGTCGAAGAGGCGGGGCTCCTCGCACCCGTCCGGCCGATCGCGCCACAGGCGTCGTTGCAGGCTGCGCCAGACGAGACGGTCGCCCGCGTCGGGGAGCCGTACGATCTGGTTGGCCCCGGACGTCCCCGACTGGGTGTTCACCACCGCGTGGAAGCGGGGGATGACCGCGGCGGCCAGGTTGTCGTCGGCCAGGATGCGGCGGGCCTTGGGCAGGGCGATCCGCAGGGTGAACTGTCCGATCAGGCCGGAGCGTCCCCACAGCGCCTCGATGCCGGAGACGTCCTGCGAGGCCAGGATCAGGTGGATGCCCTGCGAGCGGCCGCGGCGGGCCAGGTCCTCGAGCAGCGCGACGGCCTCGTCGGCGACCGCGTCGCGGCCGGACAGCAGCACCTGGAACTCGTCGATCACGGCGACGATGCGCGGCCAGTGCCCGGCCGGGTCCTCGGCCCGCAGTTCGGCCAGTTTGGACGCGTCCACCCGCTTGGCCGCCTGGGCCCGCGTCCGCAGCTCCTCGCCGAGGTGGCGCAGCATGGCCAGGCCGAACTCGCGGTCACCGTTCACGTTGATGCCGGCCAGCCGCACCTGAGGCAGCCAGCCCGGGTCGCGCGGGCCCGGCACGAAGCGCGCGAACGAGACGCCCTCCTTGAAATCGAGCAGGTAGAGCGCGAGCTCCTCGGGGCCGTAGCGGGTGGCCAGCCCGGCCAGCCAGGCGTAGATCAGGTTGGTCTTGCCCGACCCGGACGGCCCGCCGATCAGCGCGTGCGGCGGATCGTCACCCAGCGGCACCTGGATCAGCGTGCCGTCGGTGCTGTCACCGATCGGCGCGACCAGACCGTGGGCGGAGGACTCGGCCCAGAACTCGCGCGGCTCCAGATCGGACAGCCGGGCCGGGGGCGGTCCGGCCCGCAGTCGCTCGGCGGCGCCCCGGCAGAAGGCGGTCACCCGTTCGGCCGGCGGCGGTGGGTCGAGGCGGATCTCCAGGTCGCCGGTGAGGTCGCAGGTGGCCCGCTGGTCGCCCACGGTCAGCCGGCGCACGCTGGGATGCTCGGTCAGGTCCAGCCCGCGTACGACGAGATGGACGCCGCACGCGACACCGGTGCGCACGATCCGGTCGAGCTGGGCGCGCTGACCGTTGGTCAGCTCGTCGGCGGTGGCCGCGTCGGCCAGCAGCACGATCACCCGCCACGGCTCGGCCCGCGGCCCGGCCGTGGCCGCGGTCAGGTCGGCCAGTGACCGGTGCTCGCCCGCCAGCACCGACTCGTTGACCCGGCAGATGTGCTCGACCAGCTCGTCGAGCGTCGCGCCCAGGCTGCCCGGCCCGACGAACGAGATGCCGAGCGGGGCGAACGAGGCCAGCGTGCCGCCCAGGTGCTCGGGGTCGTAGACGGTGAGCTGCACGTCTCCCGGCCGGGTGGTGCCGAGCGCGCGCAGCAGCAGACCGGTGATCACCGCGTCGGTCTCGGCGACCGGCCCCGAGAAGTTCAGGTGGGCCGCGTCGAGGAACGGGATCAGCGCCGGCAGGGCCGCGGTGTCGTCGAGCGTCAGCGTGCCGATCCGCAGCAGGCCGGGACGGGTGCCGGGCTCGGGCTCGGTCGGCGACCACATCCGCCACGGCAGGCCGGCCGCCCCGCTCGCGCTCAGTGCGGCCAGGTGCCGCACGTTGCCGGCGAGCCGGGACGACTCGAACTGGAAGCGGCGCTGGATGTCGCGCCGGGCGGCGTCGCGGGCCTCGGCGAGCTGGTTGAGGCAGGTCGAGTAAGCGTCCCGGACGAGCCGTCGCCGGTTCAGAGCCTCGCCGCGTGCCGACTCCGCCTCGGCCAGCACGGCCCGGGCCGCCCCACGCGCCTCGGCCAGCTCCTGCCGGACTGCGGCGACCAGCTCGTTGCGGTGGCTAACCACCCGACCCCCCGTAGCGCATGATGGGGGATTTTACCGATTTGGCAGCTTATCGCCGGATTATGTGCTGCGTGTCGGCGCGGTCCGGTTACCTCGCGGCCGGGCCACCCCACGGGCGTCGGGGCTGGTCAGTTCCGCCCACAGCCGGGCCGCCACCAGGTCGGCGGCCTCGTTGTGCCACCGCCGCAACGTGCCACGCGGCACGTAACGGCGCATCCAGTCGACCGCCTGCCGGGCCTCGAGCTCGAGGCCGTCCGTGCGCATCTTCCGGGCGTACGGATTGAGCCCCAGCACAGCACAGAAGTGCAGCGCGTTGTAATGCCGCCAGTCGTCGCCGGTCTCGAACGGACCGGCCGGGCGCAGACTGTCGACGCTGGCCCGCAACACCGCCCGCAGCTCCGTAGCCCGTTCGAGCGGCTGGTCGAGCGCCCGCCCGGTCAACCGCCGGTCGACCGCCGGCAGGTCGGTGAGCGGGCTCCGCATCAACCGGCCCAGGTTGCCGTAGTTGTCGAGCGCCTGCCGCGCGTACCGCAGGAAATCCGCCTCGTCGGTGGCCTGCAGCCGGCGGTGCGACTGATGCCGGGGCAACGCCTCGGCCAGCTGCAACAAGGCCGAACGGTTCCGGCGCAGCCGGTCGTCACTGCGGAAGGCGAGCAGGTCGAGCCCGCGCAGCACCGCCCCGCTCAGCCCCGTCACGGTCATCACCACGGCCAGCACAGCGAACTGGAGGTACGTCAGCACCGGCTCGTCGCCGGCCGCGAGCATCGTGACTGCCACCGGCCCGCCCACCAGCACGGTCGCGATGACCGCCGCCGTCGCCGACCGGATCAGGTCGGGCCGCAGCCGCTCGCCCACCTCGAACGCATCCGACACGGCGACCAGGAACCCGAGGATCAGCAGGTCGAGCCCGATCGCGGCGACCACCAGCCCCGACGAGCCCAGCTCGACCGGCAGCAGCAACGCGGCCAGGGCCAGCCCGTACAGCGAAGCCGCGACGGCCAGCGCCGCGGTCAGCATCGGCGGGCGGACCTGGTCGCGGAACCGCCGGAGCAGGAACAGCCCGCCCATCAGCGGGGCCAGCACGACCAGCCGCCCCACCGGCGGGAGCAGGATCGCCATCACCAGGAACAGGCTGCCGAGCAGCATCCAGCCCAGGTCGATCTGCCGCCGCTCCGGCACCGAGGCCGGCAGCAGCGCCACTGCCGCGCCCGCCCAGAGCAGGGCCGGAACGCACAGCAACACCTGGGTGGCGGTGCTGTCCGGATCGACAGTCCACAGTGCCACTCCCACGGCGTACGCCAGAAGCGCGGCCGCCGCCCGCAGCGCCGCCGGCCGCGCCGGATCACGGCCGATCAGATAGCAGGCGGCCCACCACGTCAGGGCGAAGGCGGGAACAGCGAGCGCGGGCACTCGGAGAGTCAACCAAACAGTTGCCGTGCGCCGGAACCCGACAGGGCCCGCCGGCGCCGCCGCCGGCGAACCACCCAGACACCTGCGAACACCAGAAGAACCAGTCCGACCAGGACCAATACCGGCAACAGGATGGCCAGGACGGACATCAAAACACTGCCGATGTCTTCCACCGTGCTGGCGACCGGAGCGCCGAATCCCGCCGTTGTGGTGTTCACCACCGGCCGTGACGCGGCCTTCACCCCGTGCACGACGAGAGCGATCACGACGCCGGCCGCGATCGGAACCCATTGGTGCGAGGAGAAGAACGAGCCCGGGTCGCTGACCGTCACCGTCTCGGACGACGACCCCGCCCCGAACGCCAGACCACCCGCGGTCGGCCGCACCACGGTCTGCACCACGTCGTTCACGTGGTCGACCACCGGCACCTTGTCCGCCACGACCTCGATGGCCAGCAACAGGGCGAGGATCAGCAACGTCCAGCCGTTGGACAGCCAGCTCCACCCCGTGGGCAGATCGATCGTGTCGGTGTAACGGGCCAGCAGGCCCATGGTCAGCAGAGGAATATAGGCGTTGAGACCCGCCGATGCGGCCAGGCCAGTTCCGGTGAGCGCTTCGAGCACAACCCCAGAATGACAAACCCCCGCGAACGCCGCTTGCCGCGAACGCCGACCGTGACGGTACTGTCGTCCGGTGCGCCTGGTCATCGCGAAGTGCTCCGTCGACTACGTCGGACGGTTGTCCGCCCACCTGCCCACGGCAGTCCGCCTCGTGATGGTCAAGGCCGACGGCTCGGTCTCCATCCACGCCGACGACCGTGCCTACAAGCCCCTGAACTGGATGAGCCCACCCTGCAAACTGCAGGAGTCCCCGGGCGTCTGGAAAGTGGTGAACAAGGCCGGCGAGGAATTGAGGATCACTCTGGAAGAGGTGTTTCAGGACACTTCGTACGAGTTGGGTGTTGATCCCGGTCTGGTCAAGGACGGGGTCGAGGCGCATCTTCAAGAACTGCTGGCCGCGCACCCGGAGACGTTCGGCGAGGGTCATACCCTTGTTCGCCGTGAATTCATGACTGCTATCGGGCCGGTTGACCTGCTGCTCAAGGACGCCAAGGGTGGTTCTGTGGCTGTCGAGATCAAGCGCCGGGGGGAGATTGACGGGGTCGAGCAGTTGACCCGGTACCTCGAATTGATGAACCGTGATCCGCTTCTTGCTCCTGTTCAGGGGGTTTTTGCCGCTCAGGAGATCAAGCCGCAGGCTCGGGTGCTTGCTGGGGATCGGGGGATTCGGTGTGTGGTTGTTGATTACGACAAGCTTCGTGGGATGAAGAAGGATGAGCTCACTCTGTTTTAAGGGTGGCTTTCTTGCGCAGCCTGAATGCGGCGTCGTCGGCGCGAGGGGGAGCCGAGCGCGAGCGGCCGGTCGCTGCGGCCCGCGCCAACGCGTCCGGGTAGACCCCGCGCGCCCTTAACTCGCCATATCGACCCCCCAATGGGGGTCGGGGGGTGAAGCGGTGGTTGGGGTGGAGCGCCTGCTGATGGGGGCGCGGCTTGGTCGCGCGGCCGCTTGCAGTTGGGGCGGCCGCCTGAAGTTTATGTGGGTGTTCTTCGGCCTTGGTCAGTAACCGGAACAGGGCCGCTTCGCGTGGTTGTTCGGGTTTGCTTTCTCAAGCCCACCCACCGCAACCATCGCCAGAGTTGCTCTCCAGCGATGGCCGGGGTTTGGGGCAGAGCCCCAAGGTCTTCAAACCCATTAATGCGAGAGCTCAGTACGGTCATCCCCGGTAGTGCCCACGAGATAGAACCGCGCCCCGGCACCAGCGATCACCGCCTGGATCAGCACCGTGCTCCAGTCGAGGCGGCCTTGGCCGATGGCGATCCACGCCGGGATTCCGAGGAGCAGCATGTCCGGCCCCATGACGGCGTTGACGAGCGGTCCGGTCGAGAGCGTGCCCATAGGCGTATCCAGCGGCAACAACTCATTGCGCACGAACCCGACCCGGGCCCGGTGCACCGCGGCGGCCGCCCCCATGGGCCCGAGGACCAAACCAAGGGCCCACCACGGCCCGGACGACAGGTCACCCAGCACGTCCAGCAGCGTCAGCGCCAAGGCGGCCCACAGGGCAGCCAGGACTCCGGGCACCCATAGGCGCTGGAGGACGGCTTGGCGGGAGGACAGACCGAGGAGCCTGAGCAGCACGGGGTTGCCGGCGTCGGTCTTGACGTTGCCGGTGGCGGTCGTCCCGGCAACCAGGCAACCGACCAGGACAGCGGCGCCGAGCACCCAACCGGGGGCGCTGCTGAGCAGCACGGGCAAGGCGGCGCCGAGCAGCAGCCACAACAGACGGCTGCGGCGGCGCAGGGTCAGCAGGACGTCCTGAGCCACGAGAACGGGGAGGCGCGGGAACAGGCTCGTCGAGCGAAGGTGACGGCGGGCCCAGTACCGGCGTTCGATCATGTCGGTGAGGAACGAGGGTTCGATGCCGAAGGCGGTGTCGAACAGCGTCCCGGCTGTGCGGGAGGCCTCCAGGATCCGGTCGCTGGGCGTGGCGGCCAGACCGCGGATCACCACTGCCAGCGCGGCCAGGACCACGACGGCGGCCACCCCCACGACCAGCCCCAGCGTCGTGACCGAGGGCCAGCTGCTGATCGACCCGGCGTCGTCGAGCGTCGTGGAGGCGACCAGACCGGCCAGCCCGGCCGCGAACACCAGGCCGACCACCCGGTCCAGCGCCTCGCCCCACCGTCCGCCGGCCTGTGCGGCTGTAGCGATCAGCACCAGGGCGAGGCCGATGAGCGCTCCGCCGCCGACCAGCAGCGCGACCTCGTCGGCGGCCTCGGCGCGCGGCGCGGCGTGGCCGGCGATCGCCAGCGCGGCTGTGGCGCCGATCGCCGCGGCCACGATGCCGGTGATGCGCAGCGACGGCAGCAGCAGCCGGCGGCGGCTGACGGGGGCCGGGAGCAGCCACGACGCGGCCGGGCGGCTCAGTGCGAGGGGGCCGAATCGGCGTAGCGCGAGGTAGAGCAACCCGTAGATGACGGCCACCAGCGACCCCGCGGCCAGGGCCGAGGCGTCGGGGGCGGGCGGCCAGAAGACCTCGGCGACCTGGCGGTGGAACATCCCGCCGATGATCGCGATGGACAACGCGCCGATGTACAGGCTGCTCAGTGTGGCGCCGCGTTCGCGGTGGGAGGACTGGGTGCGGCTGATCCAGCGGCGGACGGGCGCCAGCGGGACGGCGGTCATGGCGTGACCGCGCTGAGCGACTCCATGGTGGTGATGGCCGCTCCGGATGCTTCCGCGAAGGCGTCGTCGTGGCTGGCCATGAGCAGGGAGCCGCCGCCGGCCACGTAGTCGGCGAGCAGGCCGGCCACGTCGGCCCGGCCCTCGCGGTCGAGGCGCTGTTCGGGCTCGTCCAGGATCAGCAGGGAGCTCGGGCGCAGCAGGGCGATGGCGAGGACCAGCCGCTGCTTCTGGCCGGACGACAGCGACGGCGGGATGGCGTCGGCGTGGGTGGCCAGGCCGAAACGCTCGAGCGCCTCGTCCACGCCCGCCGACGAAGGGTCCTGGCCGTGGGCCCGGCACACCAGTTCGGCGTGCTCGCGAGCGGTCAGGCCGGGATACCAGGTGGGCGGTTCGACCGTGGTCACCACCGCCCGCCAGAACTCGGGGGTGGCGCCGGGGTCGCCGCCGAAGACGTGGATGGCGCCCTCGTCGGGCTGCTGGAGGCCGCTGACGCAGCGCAGCAGGGTCGACTTGCCGATGCCGTTCTCGCCCGTGACGCAGACGCCCCGGCCGGCCGGGACGGTCAGGGTGACGCCCACCAGCACGGGCGTGGAGCCGTAACCGACATGCAGGCCGTCGACCTCGACCGCGGGATGATCCACCACTTCACGGACGCTAGCAGTTACTTCCGGCCGTACAGAATCCGCAGCGCCTTGACGATGTTGGCGACCTGGGCCGGCGTGCGCTCGAAGGTCATCGCAGGCAGGGCGGAGGGCGCCCGGCGTACGGTGATCGACTTGGCCCGGGCGAACTCGCGCAGCCCGTCCTCGCCGTGTATGCGGCCGAAGCCCGACTCGCCGACGCCCCCGAACGGCAGGTTGCCCATGCCGACGAAGGACAGCGTCGAGTTGACGGCGACCATGCCCGAGCGCAGCCGGCGGGCGATCTTCAGCGCGTTCCTCTTGCCGAAGACGGCGCCACCCAGCCCGTACGCGGTGTCGTTGGCCTTGTCGACGGCCTCGTCGACGTCGGCCACCTTGGTGATCGTGAGCGTCGGGCCGAACGTCTCGTCCCGGATCTCGCGGGAGTCGGCGGGCACATCGACAAGGACGGTGGGGGAGACGTACGGGGGCTGGACCGCGTCCGGCCCGCCGAGCACCGCCCGGCCGCCCTTGGCCAGCGCGTCGTCGATGTGGTCGCGGATGATGTCGAGCTGGCGGGGCATCGTGATCGGGCCGATCTCCTCGCCCGTACGCAGCTTGGCCGCCTTCTCGACGACGGCGCTGACGAACGCGTCGTAGACCGGGGCCACCGCGTAGACCCGCTCGATGCCGATGCAGGTCTGCCCGGCGTTGGTCATCGAGCCCCAGACCGCGGCCTCGGCCGCGGCCGGGATGTCGGCGTCGGCGTCCACGATCAGCGCGTCCTTGCCGCCGGCCTCGATCACGGCGGGCACCAGATTTTCCGCGCACGCGGCCAGCACCTTCTTGGCGGTGGCGGTCGAGCCGGTGAACGCGATCTTGCCCACCCCCGAGCGGCACAGTGCCGCACCGGTGTCACCGAGCCCGTGCACCGCCTGCAGCACCGGCTGCTCGGGCACGACCTCGGCGAACGTGTCGACCAGCCACTGGCCGACGATCGGGGTGTATTCGCTCGGCTTGAAGACGACGGCGTTGCCGGCGGCGAGCGCCCCGCTGATCGGGCCGACCGGGGTGAGGATCGGGTAGTTCCAGGGGCCGATCACGCCGATCACCCCGAACGGCTGGTATTCCAAGTGACCGGAGTGCTCGGCGACCAGCAGGCGGGTGCGCATCCGGCGCGGGCCGAGCACGCGCTTGGCGTTGCGGGCGGCCCAGTCGAGGTGTTCCACCGCGGCGGTGGCCTCGACGACGGCGTCGGCGTCCGGTTTGCCGGTCTCGAGGCTGGTCAGCCGGGCCAGCTCCTCGATCCGGCGGACGATCAGCGAGCGCCAGCGCAGCAGCCGCTCGCGGCGGCCGTCGTAGCCGAGTGCCTGCCACCACAGGGCGGCCTCGTGGGCGCGGCGCACGGTCTCGTTCACGGCCTCGGTGTCGGCGACCGGCACACGGCCGGCCTCCGCGCCCGAGGCGGGATTGGTGGAGATCAGCACGCCGTCTTCGACCACCGGCTGGCCGGGCACTCGGGTAGCGGTCATGGATGCGAGCCTAATTCACTTGTTACCGGCGAGTCACCCATTGATTCCGCGTCTCCGGCTCCGGCGGGCTGGTGATCGAGCTCACCCGTACGCTGGTGAATGTGAGTCCTCGCCGCAACCACCCCCGTCGTCGTGACGCCGGTGTCGAGCCGCTGCGCGACCTGACCGACGAACGGGTCCGCAAGGGCATCGAGGGCCGTCAGCAGTGGCAGGACGGCGAGTGGATGGTGCGGTCGATCTTCGGCGGGGCCGCCGTCAAGACGTACCGGTGCCCGGGCTGCATGCACGAGATCCGCCCCGGCGTGGCGCATGTGGTGGCGTGGCCGGCTGACGGGCGGGGCGACGAGACCGACCGGCGGCACTGGCACACCGGTTGCTGGAAGGCCCGCGACCGGCGCGGCCCAAATGTGGAGCGCTCGCGCAACGCCCCGCGCTACGGATGAAGGATCTTCGACCATGAGCCAACCCATTCGCGCCAACTCGATCCTCCCGGCTCACCGCGAGGACATCGAGTTGCAGACCGCTGACGGACTCACCCTCGTCGGCGAACTGGCCCGCCCGCTCGACCGCGAGCCCGTCGCCACCCTGGTCTGCCTGCATCCGCTGCCCACCCACGGCGGCATGATGGACAGCCACGTCTTCCGCAAGGCGGCGTGGCGGCTGCCCGCCCTGGCTGGCCTGGCCGTGCTGCGCTTCAACACCCGCGGCACGTCGAGCGTGCGCGGCACCAGCGAGGGCTCGTTCTCGAAGGGCGTCGACGAGAAGTACGACGTGGCCGCCGCGATCGAGTACGCCGAGTTCGCCGACCTGCCCAACATCTGGCTGGTCGGCTGGTCGTTCGGCACCGACCTCACGCTGATGCACGGGCTCGACCCGGCCGTGGCCGGCGCGATCCTGCTCTCGCCGCCGCTGCGCTTCTCGCAGCCGGAACACCTGGCCGCCTGGGCCGCCGAGGGCAAGCCGCTGACCGCGATCGTGCCCGAGTTCGACGACTATCTGCGCCCGGCCGAGGCCAAGGAGCGGTTCGCCGCCGTGCCGCAATGCGAGGTGCTGCCGGTGGACGGGGGCAAGCATCTGTGGGTCGGCGACGCCGAAACCGTCCTGGACGAGATCGTCCGCCGGGTCGCGCCGTCGGTCCCGGTTCCGCTGCCGCGCACGTGGGACGGTCCGATGGAAACGGGCGACATGAACGCGTACGCCGACCGCACGACCTCGGCCTTCAGCAATGTGCCGATGCCGGACCGGAACTAACGGGCTTCCTGGCTGGGCACGATCACCTCGCGCATGATCAGCTGGACGGCGGCCACCATCGGGATCGCCACCAGCGCGCCGATGACGCCGAAGAGCGCGACGCCGAGCAGGGCGGCGACCACGGCCGCGACGTCGCTGACCTTCACCGAGCGGCGCATCACGTTCGGATAGATCAGGTAGTTCTCGATCTGCTGGTAGAGGACAAAGAAGATGGCACAGACGATGCCGTCGGTCAGCGACGAGGCGAAGCCGACCAGGCTGACGACGATCGCGCCCAGCGTGGCGCCGATCTGCGGGATCAGGTCGGTGACGGCGACGACCACGGCCAGCGCGAACGGGTAGGCCAGGCCGAGGATCACGGCCAGGAGCCAGGTGCTGGCCCCGGCGAGCACGGCGATCGAGATCGCCCCGACCATGTACGCGCCGACCTTGGTCAGGATCTCGTCGGTGAGCAGCCGCACCCGCACCCGACGCGAGGCCGGCACGAGCGAGTAGCCGGTCTCGCGGATGCGGTCGAACGAGGCCATGAAATAGATCGTCAGCACCAGCACGGCGAGCAGGTTGAAGACCGTGCCGGCCAGCATGCGGCCCACGCCGACCACACCGCCGACGGCGTTGCCGACCGTGCCCGCGTTGAGCGCGCTGCTCACCCGGTTGACGATGTCGTACCGCTGGACCAGTTCGTTGACCGTCTCGCTGCGCTGCAGGCTCCGTATGTAGCCGGGCACGTTCTGGATCAGCTCGGTGGTCTGGCTGATCAGAGGGGGGACCAGCGCGATGATGCCGCCCGCGAGCAGGCCGACGACGGCCAGCGCGACGATCGCCACGGCCAGTCCGCGCGGAAGGCCCCAGCTGCGCAGCCGGACGACGGCCGGGTTGAGCCCGATCGCCAGGAAGAGCGCGATGAAGATCAGGACCAGGATCGATCCCGCGTTGCGCAGACCCAGGAAGATCGCGTACGCCAGGATGATGCCCAGCCCGCCGAGCAGGCCGAGCAGGAACGGGTTGCGGCGGTCGAGCGGCGGCCCGGGACGGCCGAAGCGCCCCCGGAGGTGGTCTTCGGCGGGCCCGTCGAGCGTGTCGTCGTCCGGTTCCGGCGCCTCCACCGGCAGTTCTTCGTCGTTCGCCACCGGTTCCTCCACAAGGGTGGGTGCCGGTGGTTTCCACGCCGGCCGCACAGTCTCGGCGGCGACGTTATCGCACGCGTGCTCTATTCCGCTTCGGCACCCACGCGGGAGGCGGGCGGGACGGTCACCTTGGCGGACGCGCTGACCTTGCCCGGGGCGGCGGCGTGCTGGCCGGTCGGCTTGTCGGCCGCGTGGGCTCCGCCCGTGCCGGCGGTGTCGGCCTCGTCGTCGGCCAGCGGCTCGTCGTCGGGCGAGGCGGCGGCGGCCATGACCGCGGCCGCGGCCAGTTCGGCCACCCGCTTCGCCTCTCTCTGCACCTGACGGCGGACCTCGGCGGCGCGCCGTTCGGCGGCCTCGCCGTCCCGGGTGGCCTCGGCCACCCGGGACTGCGCGGTCTCGAGCTCCTTGCGGGTCGCGGCGAGGCGCTTCTCGACCTGCTCGGCCTCCGCGGCGCCGGCGCGGGCACGGCCCTGAGCGGCGGCCAGGTCGCGCTCGGCCTCGGCGACCTTGGCGCGGGCCGCCTCGAGCTCGCGGCCGGCCTCGGCGATCTTCTCCTGCTGGCCGGCGATCTCGTTGCGGGCTGCGGTGGCCTGTTCCTCGGAGCGGCGCAGCACCTCTTCGGCGTACCGGTCGGCCTCGCTGCGCAGATCGGCGCACTGTTTTTCGACGCCGGCGCGCATCTGGGCCAGTTCCTGGGCCGCGGCCTGGCGCTTCTGGGCGAGGTCGCGCTCGATGGCGGCGCTCTGCTCGGCGTGGGCGCGGTCGGCCGCGGCGCGCTGGCTGTTGATCTCTTGCTGGGTCTTGTCGCGCAGCGCCTTGATCTCTTGATCGGCCTGCATGCGGGTCGACTTCACGTAGCCGTCGGCCTCGGCGCGGGCCCGCATGGCCTGCTGCGCGGTCTGGTCGGTGAGGTGCTGGGCGTCGGCGCGGGCCCGGGCCAGCGTGTTCTCGGCCTCGGCGCGCATCTGTTCGGCCGACTGGCGGGCCGCGGCCAGCGCCTTCTCGGAGGCGGCGCGCTTGGCCGCGTCGGCCCGCTCCTCCTCGGCGCGGCGGGCGGCCAGCGCGATCTCGAAGTCGCGGATGCCGTTGTGGGCGTGGGCCTCGGCCTCGGCCCGCACCCGCTCGGCCTCGGCCAGGCGGCCCGCGATGTCGTCGGTGGCGGACGCCTTGATCGCCTCGGCCTGTTCCTCGGCCAGCGCGAGGATCTGCTCGACCCGGGGGCCCAGGTGGCGGAACGAGACCTCGGCGCCCAGGCCGTTCTGCTTGCGGACCTGCACGACCTCTTGCTGGAGGCGCTCGATCTGGGCGTTCATGGCCTGCATCTGCGAGTACGCCTGCTCGCGCTCGGCCGCCAGTGCGGCGATCTCGTTCTCGGCCCGCGTGACGTACCGCTCGACCTGCTTCTTCTCATAGCCCCGGAGGGCGATGTCGAAGCTGGGTTCGGTTGCTGCGTCTCCGCCCAGACCAAGAATTTCCCCGCCGTGCGACATGCTGTCCATCCTCACATACGCATCGCCCGGCCTCGGGGGGATACACACCCACCGAGCGGCATATGCGCCTAGTTGTGATTTGTCTGACCCCGACTTGCCCACATCGGGCTATGCCCGAAACGAGTGAGGCCGTATCGGAGAAACTCCGATACGGCCCGCATCGATGTCCGGCGACCCGGGCGCCACTCACGGTCGCGCACCCGAAAGAAGGTGGCAACCGCCGGCGCTCCGGCTCGCGGTTCAGGAATTCGTCTTCGCCGGCACCTGCTTGTTGTCGGTCTCGGCCGGCTTGGGGCCCTCGGGACCGCGCGGGGCGGGCGTGGCCTCGGCCGCCTTGGCCACCGCCTCGGCCGCCTTGGCCGGCCCGACGCCCGGCACCAGGCCGGAGAGGCCGGAGAGCATCTGGCCGAGCTGGTTGGTGACCGCGTCCTTCTGGCGGGTCAGGTCTTCGACCTCGCGGCGGGCGGCCTGGGTGGTGAGCTCGGCCTCGGTGCGGGCCTCGCTGAGCTGGCGCTGCGCTTCGGCCCGGGCCTCGCTGATGGTCTTCTCGGCCAGGGCGCGGGCCTTCTCGGTGGTCTCGGCGGCGTTGCGCTCCGACTCGATGCGGCGCTGCTCGGCGCGCTGCGAGATCTCCTTGGAGCGGTCCTCGGCGGCGCGGGCCCGTTCCTCGGCCTCGGCCACCATCTTCTGGGTGGCGTTGACCTGAGCGGCGTGGCGCTGCGATTCCTCGCGCTCGGCCTTCTCGCGGCGTTCGGCGATCTCGAGCGCGAGGGCCTGCAGGTCTTTGTCGCGCTTGTCGCGGGCGTCGGTCAGCAACTTGGTCGCCTCGGCGCGCTTCTCCTCGGCCTCGCGGGAGGCCTTGGCCCGCTGCTGGGTGATCTCGCGCTCGGCGGTCGCCCGCAGCGACGCGACCTCGCGCTCGACCGTCGACTTGAGCTCGGCGACCTCGTGCGAGGTGACCGTGCGCAGCTGCTTGGTCTCGCGGTCGGCGTCGGAGCGCAGCGTGTCGGCCTCGCGGCGGGCCTGCACCCGGGCCTCGGCCGCCTCACGCTCGGCGTGGGTGCGCACCTGGCCGGCCTCGCGCTCGGCGGTGGCCTTCATCGCGGCGGCCTCGGCCCGCGCCTTGTCGGTGATCTCACGGGCCTCGAGGCGGGCGGCGGAGAGGATGCCCTCGGACTCTCGCTTCGCCTCGCTCCGGTGGTCGTTGGCCTGTTCCTCGGCCAGCCGCAGGATCTGCTCGACCCGGGTGCCCAGCCCGGAGAGCGTCGGCCGGTTGTTCTCCTCCAGCAGTTTGTTGCTGTCGGCCAGCTTCTGTTCGACCGCGTTCAGCCGCTGCTCGGCCTGGCGCAGCCGGCGCTGGGCGTCGTTCATCCGTTGCTCGGCCTCGCCACGGGCCTGCTCGGACTGGTTGAGCGCGGCGACGATGCGGCCCAGGTGGGCGTCCACCTGCCCGCGGTCGTACCCGCGGAGCACCACGGTGAAGTCGTGCTGAGAGTTCGCGGTGTCGAAGAACGCCAAATTCTGATCCTGCTGCTGGGGCATTGGGCCATCCTGGCGAAGACGCACGAGCCACGCAAGACCGGACGTGCATCGGAAAAGACACGTAGATCAGCTTTGAGCAGGCCCGCGACCCACAGGTCCCCCGTTCGGCCGGAGCACTCCGCCCGGGCGGCGGGCCCGGTTCGGCCCGTCGTCACCTGCTGTATCCAGGGGTTACCGGAGCACCGTCGAGCGAGGACCGGCGACGCGGCCCGCTCTGTCCCGAGATCCTGCCAGGACGCCGCCCCCACGTCAGGATGATTCACCCTTTAGGCGTACGAACCCCGGCAGGCTCCACCAACTCCACCAGAACACCCCCGGCGTCCTTCGGGTGCACGAAGTTGATCCGCGACCCGGCGGTGCCCCGGCGCGGGGTGTCGTACAGCAGGCGCAGACCACGAGCGCGCAGTGCGGCCGACGCAGCCTCCACATCGGCCACGGTGTAGGCCAGCTGCTGCAGGCCGGGGCCGCTGCGGTCGAGGAACTTGGCGATCGCCGAGTCGGGCCGCGCCGGGGCGAGCAGCTGCAGGCGGGGGCCGGCGTCGTCGCCGACCGCCAGCATCGCTTCCCGTACGCCTTGCTCCTCGTTCGTCTCCTCGTGCACGCACCGCAGGCCGAAGGTGTCGGCATAGAAGGCCATCGCCGCGTCGAGGTCGGCCACCGCGATGCCGACATGATCGACGCGCAACAGCCCTACCTCGCCGGATGTGAGATTCTCGGGGGAAGTGGCACTAGGTGGAAGCTCGGTCATCCTATTAGTCTTGCCTAAACGGCCGTTAAGGCCAGCGAGGGGTCCCCCCTTTGTCCGCCTCGGCAGATCGGAAGCGAAGACCGTGGTCAGCTCGGTGATCGTGAGCGGCGCCCGCACCCCCATGGGCCGCTTGCTCGGCAATCTCAAGAACCTGCCGGCCACGACGCTCGGCGGCTACGCGATCGAGGCGGCCCTGGAGCGCGGCGGCGTGCGGCCCGATCAGGTGCAGTACGTCATCATGGGCCAGGTGCTGCAGGCCGGCGGCGGCCAGATCACGGCCCGGCAGGCGGCCGTCGCGGCCGGCATCCCGATGACCACCCCGGCCCTCACCGTCAACAAGGTCTGCCTCTCCGGCCTCGACGCCATCGCGCTGGCCGACCAGCTGATCCGGGCCGGCGAGTTCGACATCGTCGTCGCGGGCGGCATGGAGTCGATGACCAACGCGCCCCACCTGCTGATGACCCAGCGTCAGGGCATCAAGTTCGGCGACGTGCTGGTGCGCGACCACACGGCGTACGACGGCCTGATCGACCCCTGGGACGGCACCTCGATGGGCGAGTCCACCGAGCGCAGCGGGGCCGACCTCGGCATCACCCGGGCCGAGCAGGACGCGTTCGCCGCGCTCAGCCACCGCCGGGCGGCCGCCGCGCAGCGCGAGGGCCGCTTCGCCGAAGAGATCGTTCCGGTCCGGGCCGGTCAGCGGGCCGACGACCCGGTGGTCGACACCGACGAGGGCGTGCGGCCCGACGCGACGGCCGAGTCGCTGTCCAAGCTGCGGCCGGCGTTCACGCCCGACGGCACGATCACCGCCGGCAGCTCGTCGCCGATCTCGGACGGCGCGGCCGCGGTCGTGGTCATGAGCAAGGAAAAGGCCGAGGAGCTCGGACTGAGCTGGCTGGCCGAGATCGTCGCGCACGGGAACGTGGCCGGGCCCGACAACTCGTTGCAGTCGCAGCCGGCCAACGCCATCCGGCACGCGCTCGACAAGAAGGGCCTGAGCGTCACCGACCTCGACCTGATCGAGATGAACGAGGCGTTCGCCCAGGTGGTGCTGCAGTCCATGCGCGAGCTCAAGGTCGACGAGGACATCGTCAACGTCAACGGCGGGGCGATCGCGCTGGGTCACCCGATCGGCATGTCCGGCGCCCGGCTGGTGCTGACCCTGGCTCTGGAGCTGCAGCGTCGCGGCGGCGTCTACGGCGCGGCCGGTCTGTGCGGCGGCGGCGGGCAGGGTGACGCGCTGATCATCAAGGCGCCTTCGGCGTGAGGCCCCGGCACGACGTCGGCGCGCTGGTCGCGAAGGCGCGCGACGGCGACGCGCGCTCGGTGGCGCGGCTGATCACCCTGGTCGAGAACGGCGATCCGGCGCTGCCCGAGGTGGCCGCGGCCCTGGCTCCGTACGCGGGCCGAGCTCAGGTCGTCGGTCTCACCGGCGCGCCCGGGGTGGGCAAGTCGACCACCACCAACGAGCTGGTGCGGGCCCTGCGCGCGACCGGCGTCCGGGTCGGGGTGCTCGCGGTCGACCCGTCCAGCCCGTTCACCGGCGGCGCGATCCTGGGCGACCGCATCCGGATGCAGGACCACACCACCGATCCCGGCGTCTACATCCGCTCGATGTCCAGCCGTGGGCAGCTGGGCGGCCTCTCGGCGGCGACACCCCAGGCCGTACGCGTTCTGGAGGGCGCCGGCTGCGAGGTGATCCTGGTCGAGACGGTCGGGGTCGGCCAGGCCGAGGTCGAGATCGCCTCGCTCGCCGACACGACGCTGGTGCTGCTCGCGCCGGGCATGGGCGACGCCATCCAGGCGGTCAAGGCCGGCGTGCTCGAGGTGGCCGACGTCTTCGTCATCAACAAGGCCGACCGCCCCGGCGCCGACGCCACCTACCGCGACATCCAGGGCATGCTCGGCCTCGGCGAGCGCGCCCCGGGCGACTGGCGGCCCCTGGTGGTGCGGGCGACGGCCGTCCAGGGCGAGGGCATCGACGACATCGTGGCCGCGATCGGCAAGCACCGGGCCTGGATGGAGACGGGCGGCGCGCTGCAGGCGAGCCGCGAGCGCCGGGCCGCGGTCGAGATCGAGGCGATCGCTCTGGGCACGCTGCGCGCCCGCATCGGCGACCTGCGCGAGGGCACGGCGCTGAGCACGCTCGCGACGGCGGTCGCGACGGGGCAACTCGACCCCTACGCGGCCGCCGACGAGCTGATCAAGGGCCTCTGAGGCCTAAACCAGCACGTCCAGAGCGTGGTAGAGACGCGACGTGGTGGTGTCGATCTGGGCGAGGCGCGCCGCCGGCAGGCCCGAGGTCAGCGCGACCCGGCGCTCGGCCGCGGCCCGGGTCAGCAGCATGCCGACCTGGGACGAGGTGCGGTCGATCACGGCCTGACGGACCAGCTGGTCGAACGGGTCGGCCTCGGCCGCCGGCGTGCCGGTGCGGGTCGTCTTGGCGGTCATCGTGGCCGTGCGCACCGCGGTGGCAGCGTCACGGGCCAGGCTCTCGGCGTAGGCGGCGGTCGGCTGCACCGCGGCCACCGCGGTCACCGCGGGCGTGTTCACCTGGGTGGCGACCGGGGCGGCCTCGGCCGGCTTCGCCGCCGACGCGAGGACCGTCGACTGCAGCACCGTCGACTGCAACAGAGGGTGAAGATAGGTGGCGGTGGTGCCGCCCACACGGGGGAACGTGACGGGGTCGATCATGGTCCCCTCCCTTCGTGACGATGACGTGTTCCCAGCTTAGGGCGTTGCTGAGCGGTTGCCGACCGGGTGAACGGCGGTATCGGCCGTCCGCCGATTGCTACGGAAAGTGACCGAAAAACTCTCAAGCCACGCGGTGGTCGAGGATCCAGGCCTGGGGGTCGCCCTTGCGATAAGCCAACTTCATGAACAGCGGGAACACGGCATCGCGGATCGCGGCCCCGACCGGTCCGGCCGTCTTGCCGCTGCCGTTGCGCCGGCCGACCGCGACGATCCGCTCGACCCGGCGGCGCCGGCGCTGCTCGTAGGCGGCCAGCCCGTCGGCCGGGTCGGTGCGGCCGTCCAGGCAGAGCCCGAGCGTGACGGCGTCCTCGAAGGCCATGGAGGCGCCCTGGCCGGCCGAGGGGGCGACCGCGTGGGCAGCGTCGCCGATCAGCACCGCCCGCCGGGTGCGCCAGACCGGTACGCGCCGCAGGTCGTCGGTGTTCCACGGGCCTAGCACGTCGGGGGTGGCCCGGATGATGGCAGCGGCCGGGGTGGCGTCGTCGGCGAACAGGCCGATCAGGAAGGCGCGCCACGACTCCGGGGTGAACTCGCCCGGCCGCACCGGCTGCTTGCGCGGCGGGTTGGCGAACCACCACACCGAGCCGTCGGGCGCCGTGGCCCAGCCGAAGAACGCCCGCCTGCCGAACGCCATGTGAACCATGCCCGGCTCCTGCCCGGCGGCCGCCGCGACCGGCCCGTCGGTGAAGCCGCCCGCGTTCAGCAGGCCCAGGTATTGCGGGGCCGGCCCGCTGGGGTCGAGCAGTTCCCGCGTACGCGATCGGATCCCGTCCGCCCCGACCAGCAGCTCACCCTCGGCGCCCGACCCGTCGGCGAACGTGACCGTCACCCCGCCCGGCCCCTCGGTGAAGTCGCGCAGGCCCCTGCCGTACTCGATCGGGATGCCCCGCTCGGTGGCCGCCGAGCGCAGTGCCGCATAGAGGTCGGCCCGCTTGATCGTGGTGGTCGTCGTGCCGTCCGCAGCCGGGCCGCCCAGGGGCAGCACGGCCAGCCGGCGGCCGGCGCCGTTGAGCATGGTCAACGCCGGGGTCGGGAAGCCGGTCGCGGTGACGACGGCCGGGTCGAGGTCGAGGGCGCGCAGGGCGGACAGGCCGTTGACGGCCACGGTGAGCCAGGCGCCCTGCTCATCGGCGCCGGGAGAGCGCGCCTCGAAGATGCGGGGCGCCCAGCCGGCTTTGTGCAGGGCCAAGGCGGCGACGGCGCCGGCGATGCCGCCGCCGGCGATCAGAGCGATGGGCTTAGTCATGCAATGACTATCCATCTCATGACTATGATGGGTCAACCCCTTAGGCTTGCTCGGTGGCAACCTCCGAACCGCGGCGCTCGACGCTGGGCATGCTGCTGCTGGCGCTGCTCATGGAGGCGCCCATGCACCCGTACCGGATGCAGCAGATGATCAAGGAGAGAGGCCAGGACCAGCTGGTCAACGTGGCCCAGCGCAACAGCGTCTACCAGGCGCTCGACCGCCTGGAGCGCGACGGCTTGGCCCGCCGGGCGAGCACTGCCCGCGAGGCCGGCCGGCCCGAGCGCACGGTGTACGAGATCACCGACGAGGGCGCGGCGACCATGAAGCGCTGGCTCGCGAGCGCGCTGCCGACGCCGGCCCGCGAGTTCCCCGAGTTCCCGGCCGCGCTGGCCTTCCTGGCCGTGATGCCGCCGGGCGAGGTGCGCGAGCTGCTCGGCCGCCGCGCCGAGGTGCTGACGGCCAAGGTCGCGGCCATCCGCGACCAGGCCCCGCCGGGTATGCCGCGGCTGTTCCTGATCGAGGACGAATACCGCGTGGCCATGCTGACGGCGGAGATCTCGTGGCTGCGCTCGGTGACGGCCGACCTCGACTCCGGCGCGCTGACCTGGGACCTCCGGATGATCCAGGAGACGCTGCAGCGGTTCGGCGAACTTTGACCTTAGCGATCGTTCAGGAATGCCCATAGGATGTCGGGCATGGACGCAGCCGACATCGCCGCCGGACGGGAGCGCTGGCAGCGGCGCTACGACGCCGCGCGCAAGCGGGACGCCGACTTCACGACCCTCTCCGGCGCGACGGTCGAGCCGGTCTACGGCCCACCCGCCGGGGCCGGCTATCCGGGGTTCGACCGCATCGGCTGGCCGGGCGAGTTCCCGTACACCCGGGGCCTCTACCCGACCGGCTATCGGGGGCGCACGTGGACGATCCGGCAGTTCGCCGGCTTCGGCAACGCGCGGCAGACCAACGAGCGTTACAAGATGATCCTGGCCGCGGGCGGGGGCGGGCTGAGCGTCGCGTTCGACATGCCGACCCTGATGGGGCGCGACTCCGACGACCCGCAGTCGGCCGGCGAGGTCGGGCACTGCGGCGTCGCGATCGACTCGGCGGCCGACATGGACGTGCTCTTCGACGGCATCGACCTCGAGCGGACCACCACCAGCATGACCATCTCGGGGCCGGCCGTGCCGATCTTCTGCATGTACCTGGTGGCGGCCGAGCGGCAGGGGGCCGACCTGCACAAGCTCGACGGCACGCTGCAGACCGACATCTTCAAGGAATACATCGCGCAGAAGGAATGGCTCTTCCAGCCCGAGCCGCACCTGCGCCTGATCGGCGACCTGATGGAATATTGCGCCCGCGAGATCCCGCGCTACAAGCCATTGTCGGTCAGCGGCTATCACATCCGGGAGGCCGGCTCGACTGCCGCTCAGGAGCTGGCGTACACGCTGGCCGACGGGTTCGGCTACGTCGAGCTGGGCCTGTCCCGGGGGCTCGACGTCAACCAGTTCGCGCCCGGGCTCAGCTTCTTCTTCGACGCCCACATCGACTTCTTCGAAGAGATCGCCAAGTTCCGGGCGGCCCGCCGCATCTGGGCCCGCCACCTGCGCGACGACTACGGCGCGACCAGTGAGAAGGCGCTGTGGCTGAAGTTCCACACGCAGACGGCCGGGGTCTCGCTGACCGCGCAGCAGCCGGTCAACAACGTGGTGCGTACGGCGGTGGAGGCGCTCGCCGCCGTGCTGGGCGGCACCAACTCGCTGCACACCAACGCGCTCGACGAGACACTGGCCCTGCCCACCGACGAGTCGGCGGAGATCGCCCTGCGCACGCAGCAGGTGCTGATGGAGGAGACCGGCGTGATCAATGTGGCCGACCCGCTCGGCGGGTCGTGGTACCTGGAGGAGCTGACCGACCGCATCGAGGCCGAGGCGGAGGAGATCTTCGCCCGCATCCGGGAGCTGGGCGAGGACGGCACCATTACCGCGGGCATCCTGCGCGGCATCGAGGACGGGTGGTTCACCGCCCACATCGCCGAGGCGGCGTTCGTCTACCAGCAGGCTGTCGAGAAGGGCGAGAAGCGCACCGTCGGCGTCAACGCCCACACCGGCACGGTGGCCAAGGAGCTCGAGATCATGCGGGTGTCGCACGAGGTCGAGATCGAACAGAACCGGGCGCTCGGCACGCGGCGGAGCGGGCGGGATCCCGTACGCGTGAAGGCCGCTCTCGACCGCATGATCGAGGCCGCCCGCTCCGGCGACAACATGATTCCCGCCATGCTCGACGCCGCCCGCGCCGAGGCGACGCTGGGCGAGATCTGCGACGCGCTCAAGGACGAGTGGGGGATCTATCGCGAGCCCGCCCGGTTCTAATGGGATGAATGGGCCCGTTTCCCGCAGGTCGGCGGCCGGGTCTTGCTTATCCGCGGGCCGCCGTCGAGGATCATCGGAACATGCTCCTGTGACGTCCGATATCAGCTGCACCGCGGCGCGGCGGAGCGCCTCGTCAGCGTGCGAGACTAGGTAACCATGAGCGACCCACGGACCACTCCGTCGATCTTCACCCGCGGCGCGGTCGATCTCAGCGCGCTGCGTGCCCCGGCCCCGGCTCAGTCCCCGGCGGCCGACGTCCCCAGCAGGGCCGACGACGGCCCGTCCGGCCCCATCCCCGGCGGTCTGCCCGGCGGCATCGCCCCCGAGACGATCATCGACGTCACCGAGGCCAACTTCCAGACCGTGCTCGAGCGCTCGCTGAGCACTCCGATCGTCCTGGACTTCTGGGCCGACTGGTGCGAGCCGTGCAAGCAGCTGTCGCCCATCCTGGAACGGCTCGCGCAGGCCGGTGGCGGCTCCTGGGTCCTCGGCAAGATCGACGTGGACCAGAACCCGGGCCTGGCGCAGGTGTTCCAGGTGCAGGGCATCCCGATGGTGGCCGCGCTGGTCGGCGGCCGTCCGGTGCAGGGCTTCAGCGGCGTGCTGCCCGAGAATCAGGTCAAGCAGTACATCGACGCGGTGCTCAAGGCCGGCGGCGTCTCGGTCGAGGAACCGGCCGACCCCCGCCTCGACGCGGCCGACGACGCGCTGATGGTCGGCGACCTCGACGAGGCCGAGGCGGCCTACCGCAAGATCCTGGCCGAGCACCCGACCGACGCCGCCGCCGAGTCCGGCCTGGCCCAGGTCGAGCTCTACCGTCGCATCACCGGCGCCGACCCGGCCACCGCGGTGGCCAAGGCCGACGCCGCGCCCGACGACCTCGACGCCCAGCGGCTCGCCGCCGACATCGAGGTGCTCAGCGGCGAGGCCGAGAAGGCGTACGCCCGGCTCGTGGCCCTGGTCAAGCGCACCTCGGGCGACGACCGTGAGGCTGTCCGCAAGCACCTGCTCTCGCTGTTCAGCGTGGCCGGCCCCGACGATCCCGCGGTGGCCGGAGCCCGACGCGCCCTGGCCAGCGCCCTCTTCTAGCCAGGGAGCCGCCCCGTGCGCCGCATAGCCGTCCTCGACGCACCGTCCAATCTCGGTCTGCGCCCGCCGACCGTGACGTCGGTGCCGGGGTGCGCCAAGGCGCCCGGGGCCCTGCGCGACCACGGGCTGCTGACCAAGCTCAACGCCCGCGACGCCGGCTGCCTGACCCCGCCCCGCTACGACGCCGGGGACTGGCGGCCGGGCGACGGCGTGGCCATGGCTTCGCAGATCGCGGCCTACTCGCGGGCGCTGGCCGACCGCATCGGCGCCATCCTCGACGCGGGCGAGTTCCCGGTCGTGCTCGGCGGCGACTGCTCGATCGTGCTCGGCTCCGGCCTGGCCATGCACCGCCTGGGCGAGGCGGTGGGCGGCCGCATCGGCCTGGTCTTCGTCGACGGCCACTCCGACTTCCGCCACCCCGGCAACGCCTCCTATGTGGGCGCGGCCGCCGGTGAGGATCTGGCATTGGTGACCGGCCGGGGCCAGGCCGACCTCGCCGCCATCGAGGGTCGCCGGCCCTACTTCCGGGACATCGACGTCGTGGTCATGGGCATCCGGGCCCAGGACGAATACCGCCTTGACCTGCAGGCCGCGGGCATCGTCACCCGCCCGGTGCCGGCCCTGAGGGCCGAGGGCGCCGCGCGCAGCGCCCAGTGGGCCCGCGACCAGCTGGTCGACTGCGCGGGCTACTGGGTGCACGTCGACGTGGACGTGCTCGACCCCGCCGTGATGCCGGCCGTCGACGCCCCGTCCCCGGGCGGCATCGCCTTCCCCGAGCTCGAGATCCTGCTGGCCGGCCTGGTCGAGAGCCCGCACTGCCTCGGCGTCGAGATCACCGTCTTCGACCCCGACTACGACCCCGACGGCGCCTACGCGGAAGAGATCGTCACCGCTGTGACGGCCGGCCTGGCCGCCGCCCACACGGTGACCCCGCGCCCCGACCTGATCGCCGCCCGGGCCGACCTCAACCGCCCCGAGGGAGCATCGGCTCCGGCCGCGGTGCTGGGCTTCCCGGCCCGCTTCGCCGCCGCCGCTCCGGCCGAAGAGGGCCCGGATCCGGCTTCCGGCCCCGGCTCCGATTTCGCTTCCGATCTCGCCTCCAGCGGGGTCGAAGAGCGTCCGGAGGACACCGCCGACGATCGGACTGTGCCCGAAGACGAGCGGGAGCCCGCCGAGGATTCCCGGCGGGAGTCTGTCGGCGGCCTCAACCGGCCGCGGCTGGCGGATCGCCTGAACAGCCTGGACCTGACGGCCGGCTTCAAGCGACCGGAGCGGGCGGCCGGCTTGAACCGTCCCGAGCCGGGCGGTTTGCGCGGTGCTGAGCCGGGTGGCTTGCGAGGTGCTGAGTCGAGTGGTCGGAGTGGATCTGCGACCGAGGGCTTCAATCGCTCGGCCCTGGACGAGCCCGGGGACGCCGAACCGGCTGACCTGAACCGTTCTGAGCTGGGCGGTCTGGATCGCTCCGCGCCCGGCGGGATGGACCGTTCCGAACCTGATGGGCCGGACACCTCGACATCGGACGGTCCGGATCGCTCCGGTGGGGTGGAGCGCTCTGAGTCCGCTGAGCTGGAAGACGCTGGGCCGGGTGAGTCGGACCACACCGAGTCGGCTGGTTCCGGTCACTTCGGGCTGGGTGGCTTGGACCGGGCCGGGCTGACTCCGGGGCTCGATCGTGCCGGGCTTGCCGCGGGCTTGAGGCGTTCCGGCCCTCCGACCGGTCTCAACCGCCCGGAGCCGAAAGCCCGCCCGCTCTCCGTCGTAGCCGACGACGAGGACGCCACCGGCCGCGAAGCCCACGAACGCGAATGGGAGCGCCGACGTGCCGCCGGGACGGCCGGAAGCGTGTCCCTCGCCGCAGCCGGCATGTCGGACGGCCTTCCCGAGGCCCCCGAAGAGGTCGCCATCCCCGCCACCACGCTCCTAGGCGTCCAGGAGGGGGACGACCTCCCCGCCGAGCAGCCTGGCGGAGACCTCTCTGCCGAGCAGCCTGGCGGAGACCTCCTCGCCGAGCAGGCTGGAGGAACGGACGCGCGCTGGGAGGCCGACGACGAGGACGACAAGTTCGCGCAGGCCCGCGACGGAGACGAAGACCATTCCCGGACCAGCGGTGACTACGAGGAGACCGGGCGGGCCGACTTCGACGGCGTGGAGTCCGCCCACGCTGACCCCGACGATCCGGAACCCGCGCAGCTTGACGCCGAGGGCGAGCAGTTCCGGCGGAGTGACGCGGACCTCGCGCAAGACCATGCCGAGGACGAGCAGCTCGCGCCGGTCGGCGACGAAATCCCGAATGCCACGCCAAGCGACGAAGCCGACCTCGAAGCTCCGGATTCGCCGGTAGAGGCGGACGAGACCACCGCGAGTTCCGACGAAGAGCCATCCGGCGCCGACGTCAACCGTCGGGTGGCGCGCCCGCTCGGTCAGGCCCCGCTGCTCGACTCCGAGCCGCTGCCCGCGACCCGGCCCGGCATGCTGCGGCCCCGAGCCCCGGAAGAGCGCGACAGCTTCTCGCTCCCGGTCCAGCGGCCCGCTTTCGAGCTCGGCTCCGACGAACCGGCCGACATCGTCTGACCAGGCGGATTTCGCCGGATCAGGCGGACGGTCGGCTCGTGCCCAAAGCGTTCCACTACCGACTTCGCCGGACCGGGCGGACGTCGGTCGGTTCGTGCAGGGAGCGTTCCGCCTACCGACATCGCCTGGCCGGCCGGCCGGCCAGGCGGACGTCGGTCGGTCTGCGGTGCGCGCTCAGCCGGGGTCGGTCAGTTCTTGGCCAGGTTCTGCAGGAAGCGTTCAACCACGGGCACCGCCGCCTCGGAGCCTGCGCCACCCTTCTGGATCATGACGGCGAAGGCGACGTCGCCCTGGTAGCCGATGAACCACGAGTGCGTCTCCTCGGTGCCCTCGCTGAACTCGGCGGTGCCGGTCTTGCCGTGTACCGCGCCGCCGGGGGCGTCGCGCAGGGCGGTGCCGGTGCCGGCTGTGACCACCTCGCGCATCATTTTGCGGAGGGCGGTCACCGCAGCCGCGTCGAGCTTCTGGCCGTCAGCGGCGGGGGCGGCGGGGGCCGGGTCGAGCACCAGGCGGGGCTGCTTGAACTGGCCCCGGGCGATCGCTGCGGTCGCGCCGGCCATGGCCAGCGGGCTGACCGCCGTCGCGCCCTGGCCGAAGGTGGCCGCGGCCAGTTCGGTGGGGGTGTCGGCGGGGGAGAGCTTGCCGCTGAACGCCTCGACGCCCAGGTCCCACTTGCCGCCGATGCCCAGCGCCTCGGAGGCGGCGCGCAGGCCGTCGGCGCCCAGCTTGGGGGCCAGGCCGACGAACGCGGTGTTGCACGACTGGGCGAAGTCGACGTGGAAGGGGACCGAGCCGAGCGCCTCGTCGTGCGAGTTCTTGAACTGGCGGCCGGCCACCGCGGCTGTCTTGGGGCAGGCGACCGTGGTGTCGGCCGTTGCCACCTTCTTCTGCAGGATGCCGTACGCCGAGACCGCCTTCCAGGTCGAGCCGGGCGCCACCTGGCCGGTGAGGGCGGTGTTGACCGTGCCGCCGTCGGGGCCGTTGGCCACCGCGAGCACCGAGCCGTCGCTGACCTTGACGGCCACCAGCGAGCTGGCCTGCTTCTGGATCGTGAGCGCCTGGTCGGCGGCGAGCTGCGTCTTGACGTCCAGGGTGGTCTTGACCGCCTTCCCGGGCACCGGCTTGGCGCTGAACAGCTCGGCCTCCCCGTTGACGACCGAGACCCCGGCCGTGCCGCGCAGCGCGGCGTCGTACTTCTGCTGGAGGCCGCCGTGCCCGACGGTGTCGCCCTGGACGAGTGTCTGCGGGTTCTTCTCGAGGTCTTCGGCGGTCGCCTCGTCGACGGTGCCGAGCAGTGCCCGGGCGAACGAGCGGGACGGCGCGAGCGGGCGCTGCTGCTTGTTGAAGACCGTGCCGTCGAGCGCCTGCAACCCGGGGCGGATCTTGTTGTAGTCGGGTTCGCGCAGCGTGATCAGCTCGAGGAAGGAGGTCGGCTGGGCGTTCTTGATGCGGTCGGCAAGATTGGCGGTGTCGACCGTGACGCCGATCTTCTTGAACTGGGCGGCCAGGCCGGCGCGCAGCTTGGCCAGGTCGGTGACCTTCTGCGGCTCGACGCCGACGGTGATGACCGTGCGCGGGGTGACGATGGGTTTTCCGGCGGCGTCGAGGATGCTGGCCCGGGGCGCCGACAACCGCTTCAGGCCCAGCTTGTCGCCGCTGTCGAGCTCGCTGTGCAGGATCGCCGGCTCCCAGACGACCCGCCACCCGTCGGTGTTGCGCTTGGTCAGCCGGACGGTGCTCGAGTACGACCACTTCACGTCGCCCGGCAGCGTCCAGTCGACCTTGACGGCGCTGGTCGCGTCGTCGCCGGTGGTCTTGGGCTCGCCCTCGGCGGTGACGGTGAGCGGCTGCTTGGCGAGGTCGCCCGAGACGGTCCTGATCTGTTCGAGCACCTCGGGGGCGGCGATCTTGCCACCGTCGGCGCCGACGAAGCCGACCTTGCTCAGGTCGCCGCCGCGCCAGCCGGCCAGGAAGTCGTCGAGCGTGCCGTCGGGGCCGTCGCCCGAACACGCCGCGAGAACGCCGGTCATCAGCGCCAATGTGGCGGCTGCCGCGGTTGCGCGGAGCACGGACCGGTACGGACCGCGGTGCATGGGAACCCCTTTCGCCGGGTACGGGCGGATCGTAGGTGACGGTAGTGAACGAATGCACGTTCCGCTGACCCGAACCCGCCGGGTCAGGTCGGATCTGCCGCCCAACGGATCGTTCGGACCGCGCCTGTCCTAGTGCGTCATGCGGCGTTCTAGGCTGTCCTCGACACGTTCGAACCCACAGTGTCGTGGGTGAGGGGAGCACCAGAGCCATGGCTGTCGCCGACGAGGCAGCATCCGAATCCGATGCTGACCAGGATCTCATCGCCGGGCCCGGCCTGGCCCTGACCGGCCGTCTCGGCGCCAGCGCCGAGGAGGGTGAGCTCGACGAGACGCTCCCCAACGGGGAACGGCTGATCTCCCAGGCCGTCGAGGTGGCCGGCGACGACCACGGCACCGCCCAGCTGGTCGGGCGTTTCTGGCGGTTCGCGCCCGACGAGGAACTCGTGGGCCTGACCCCGCAGGAGATGCACGACGCCGCGATCAGCCACCGTGAACTGGCCGCGACCCGTCTGCCGGGGGAGCTGAAGCTCGCGATCACGGCGCCGACCGGGTCGCAGTGCCACAGCATCCTGCAGATCGTCACCGACGACATGCCGTTCCTGGTCGACTCGGTGATCTCCCTGCTCTCCGCCCACCAGCAGCAGGTCCACCTGCTGGTACACCCGTTGATCGTGGTGCGCCGGGAACCGCTGGGCGCGCTGGCCGAGCTCGCCGCCGACGTCGAGCCCGACGACGCGATCGACGGCGATCTGGTCGAGAGCTGGATCCGGATCGAGATCGACCCGATCCGCAACGCCGAGGCGCGGGAGCAGCTGCTCAACGAGGTGCGCCGGGTGCTGACCGACGTGCGTGACGCGGTCGAGGACTGGCCGCGCATGCGCCAGCGGGCGCTGGTGATCGCCGACGAGCTGGCCGCCCACCGTGGATCCGAGCGCGGGCTGCCGGTGCCCGACAAGGACGTGACGGACTCGATCGAGCTGCTCAAGTGGCTCGCGCACGACCACTTCACGTTCCTGGGCTATCGGGAGTACCGCCTCGAGGGGGACGTGCTCACCGGCGTACCCGGAACCGGTCTGGGAATTCTGCGGGGCGACAGCAAGCCCCGCAAGCTGGCCACGATGACCGACGAGGCCTTCCAGCGCGCACTCGAGAAGCGGCTGCTGGTCATCACGAAGGCCAACTCGCGGGCCACCGTGCACCGGTCGGCCTATCTGGACTACATCGGCGTCAAGGTGTTCGACGACGCCGGCGAGGTGATCGGCGAGCGCCGGTTCCTGGGCCTGTTCAGCTCGTCGGCCTACCGCACCAGCGTGCGCGAGCTGCCGGTGGTCCGGCGCAAGGTGCGCGAGGTGCTCGACCGGTCCGGTCTGTCGCCCCGCGGCCACTCCGGCAAGGATCTACTGCAGATCCTCGAGACCTATCCGCGTGACGAGCTGTTCCAGATCAAGACCGATGACCTGTACGAGGCGGTGATCGGCGTCCTGCGGATGGCCGGGCGCCGTCAGCTGCGCCTGTTCCTGCGCCGCGACGGCTACGGCCGGTTCATCTCGTGCCTGATCTACCTGCCGCGCGACCGCTTCACCACCGGCAACCGGCTGCGCATGCAAGAGATCCTGCTGCGCGAGCTGAACGGCGTCGGCGTCGACTACACGACCCGGGTCACCGAGCGGATGCTGGCGCGGGTGCACTTCATCGTGCGTACGGATCCGGCCGACCCGCCCGGCCAGGTCGACCCGAACGCGCTGGCCGAGATGCTGGCCGACGCCACCCGCATGTGGGACGACGACTTCCAGCTGGTGCTCGAGCGCAAGCTGGGCGAGGAGTCGGCGCGTGACCTGTTCGCCCGCTACTCGGCGGCGTACCCCGAGAGCTACAAGGACGGCCACACCCCGTACGAGGGGATGCAGGACCTGGCCAAGCTCGAGCTCCTCGAGGAGGAGGGGCAGCTCGAGATGCACCTCTACCGCAAGCGCCGGCTCGGCCATGACGGCGCGCCCGAGCCCGACGACCACGACGTCCGGTTCAAGGTCTACCGCTACGGCGAGCCGATGCTGCTGTCGGCGGTACTGCCCGTGCTGCACTCGCTGGGTGTCCAGGTGGTCGACGAGCGGCCGTACGAGATCCGCCGCAGCGACGGCCAGATCTACCTCTACGACTTCGGTTTGCAGCCGCCGGAATCACACCGCGAGCTGGCCGAGGTGCGTCCGCAGGTCGAGAACGCGTTCGCGGCCGCCTGGCGGGGCGAGGCCGAGGTCGACGGTTTCAACGAGCTCGTGCTGCGGGCCGGGCTCACCTGGCGTCAGGTCGTGGTGCTGCGGGCGTACGCGAAATATCAGCGCCAGGCCGGGTCGGTGTTCTCGCAGCGGTATCTCGAATCGACGTTCATCGCCTACCCCGAGATCGCGCGGCTCCTGGTGACCCTGTTCGAGACGCGGTTCTCGCCGCGGCTCGAGGCCGGCGAGGCGGAACGCGGGCGGCTCGCCGAGGAACTGGTCGAGCGCGTCACCCGGCTGCTCGACGACGTCGAGAGCCTCGACCAGGACAGGATCCTGCGCTCGTACCTGACCCTGATCCAGGCGACCCTGCGCACCAGCTTCTTCCAGCGCGGGGCCGACGGGCGGCCCAAGTCGTACGTGGCCTTCAAGCTCGACCCGCAGGCGATCCCCGACCTGCCGCAGCCGCGGCCGAAGTACGAGATCTTCGTCTACTCGCCCCGGTTCGAGGGCGTGCACCTGCGCTTCGGCGCGGTCGCCCGGGGCGGTCTGCGCTGGTCCGACCGGCGCGAGGATTTCCGCACCGAGGTGCTCGGCCTGGTCAAGGCGCAGGAGGTCAAGAACGCGGTGATCGTGCCGGTCGGCGCCAAGGGCGGCTTCGTGCTGAAGCAGAAGCCGGGCGACCGCGACGAGGCCGTGGAGTGCTACAAGCGCTTCATCACGGCCCTGCTCGACGTCACCGACAACATCCTCAGCGGCAAGATCGTGCCGCCGCGCGACGTGGTGCGCCACGACGGCGACGACCCCTATCTGGTAGTCGCGGCCGACAAGGGCACGGCGACGTTCAGCGACATCGCCAACGAGATCTCGGTGGCGAAGGACTTCTGGCTCGGTGACGCGTTCGCCAGCGGCGGCTCGGCCGGCTACGACCACAAGAAAATGGGCATCACCGCCCGCGGCGCGTGGGAATCGGTCAAGAAGCACTTCCGCGACCTGGGCCTGGACACCCAGACCGAAGAGTTCACTGTGGTCGGTGTGGGTGACATGTCGGGCGACGTGTTCGGCAACGGGATGCTGCTCTCGTCACACATCCGCCTGGTCGGCGCGTTCGACCACCGGCACATCTTCCTCGATCCCAACCCGTCGGCGGCCGAGTCGTTCGCCGAGCGGAAGCGTCTGTTCGACCTGCCGCGCTCGTCGTGGGACGACTACGACCGGTCGCTGATCAGCCCGGGCGGGGGCATCTACCCGCGTACGGCGAAGTCGATCCCGGTCTCGCCCGAGGTGCGCGCGGCGCTCGACCTGGGCGAGGCCACCACGATCAGCCCGGCCGAGCTGATGCGGGCGATCCTGCGGGCGCCGGTCGACCTGCTGTTCAACGGCGGCATCGGCACCTACGTCAAGGCCGCGACCGAGACCCACGCCGAGGTCGGCGACAAGACGAACGACACGATCCGGATCAACGGCCGTGATCTGCGCGTACGGGTGGTGGGCGAGGGCGGCAACCTCGGGCTCACCCAGCGCGGGCGCATCGAGTTCGCGCGGGCCGGTGGGCGGGTGTTCACCGACTTCATCGACAACTCGGCCGGTGTGGACTGCTCCGACCACGAGGTCAACATCAAGATCCTGCTCGGCGGCGCGGTCGCCGACGGCGAGATGACCCGGCCGGAACGCGACCAGCTGCTGGCCGCGATGACCGACGAGGTGGCCACGCTCGTCCTGCGCGACAACTACGAGCAGGCCACGGCGCTGGGCAACGCCCGGGCCCAGGCCCACTCGCTGCTGCCGGTGCACCGGCGGATGCTCAACGAGCTGGAGGCGAGCGGCCGGCTCAACCGCGAGCTGGAGGCGCTGCCGACCGACGCGGAACTGGCCGCCCGCCACGAGACGGGCGACGGGCTCACCGCACCGGAGTTCGCGGTCCTGCTGGCGTACGTCAAGATCAGTCTCGAACGCGAGGTGCTGGCCGACGAGATCGTGGACGAGGCGTGGACCAACGACGTGTTGTCCCGCTACTTCCCGACGCCGCTGCGCGAGCGGTGTGCGGGCCGCATGACCGGCCACCGGCTGCGCCGCGAGATCATCACGACGGCACTGGTCAACGAGGTGGTCAACCGGGGTGGCACGTCGTTCGTCTTCCGCGCGATGGAAGAGAGCGGCGCGTCGGCGGCCGACGTGATCCGGGCCTTCACGGTGATCCGCGAGGCGTACGGGCTGGCCGACATCTGGGCCGCGGCCGAGGGCCTCGACAACCGCGTGCCGACCGAGGCCCAGACCCTGGTCTTCCTCGAATCGCGCCGGCTGCTCGACCGGGCGGTGCGCTGGCTGGTGAGCACCCGGCGCTCACCGATCGACGTGGCCGCCGAGGTCGGCAAGCTGCGCGAGGGCGTGCAGTCCCTGCTGCCGCAGCTGCCGTCGGTGCTGCTCGGCACCGAGCGCCGGTCGATGGACGAGCACATCGCCACCATGGTCGACCGGGGTGTGCCGATGGAGCTGGCCGAGCGGGTGACGTGGTGCAACTACGGCTTCGGCCTGCTCGACATCCTGGAGACGGGCGCGCTGACCGGCAAGGCGCCGCTCGAGGTGGCGAACGTCTACTTCAGCCTGTCCGAGCGCTTCCACATCGACCAGCTGCTGTCGCACATCTCCCGCCTGCCGCGCGGCGACCGCTGGCAGACCCTGGCCCGCATGGCGTTGCGTTACGACCTGTACGCGGCTTTGGCCGCCCTGACGGCCGAGGTGCTCCAATCGACCCCGTCCGACGCCTCGGCCGACGAGCGCGTCTCCGAATGGGAACGCGTCAACGCGGCATCGATCGCTCGTGCCGCCAACGCGATGGGCAGCGTGGCCGACACCCCGGCCGAGCTGGCCGCCCTGTCGGTCCTGCTCCGCCAGATCCGCACGCTGGTGAAAACCTCAGCGGCCTGACGAGAGGGTGGGGCCGTCCGCGGGCGGCTCCACCCCGAGCACCGACTCGGTGCGGCGATCAGCACCCGGTTGCCGCGCCCGTTGCCGCGGGTGGTACCCCCAAGGGGTATAGGGTAGTGGCATGGAGCGGGTGATCGAGCTCGAGATCGGTGGGATGACGTGCGCCGCGTGCGCCAATCGCATCGAGAAGAAGCTGAACCGGATGGACGGCGTCACCGCGACGGTGAACTACGCCACCGAGAAAGCCCGCGCCACCGTGCCGGCCGTGCTCAGCGCCGCCGACCTCATCGCCGTCGTGGAGAAGACCGGGTACACCGCGGCCGAGCCCGCCCCGTCACCCGAGCCGGCCTCCGCCGACAAGAGGGACGCGCTTCGTGATCGGCTGCTGATCTCGGCGGTCCTCAGCGTGCCGGTCATCGTGCTGGCGATGGTCCCGGCCTGGCAGTTCGACTACTGGCAGTGGTTGTCGCTGACGCTGGCGGCGCCGGTTGTCGTCTACGGCGGGTGGACCTTCCACCGGTCGGCGTTCGTCAATCTGCGGCACGGCGCGGCCACCATGGACACGCTCGTCTCGATGGGCACGCTGGCCGCGTTCGGCTGGTCGTTGTGGGCGCTGTTCCTCGGCGACGCGGGCATGCCGGGCATGTCGCACCCGTTCTCGCTGACCGCCCGCGAGGGCGACGCCATCTATCTCGAGGCGGCCGCCGGCGTGACGACGTTCCTGCTGGCCGGGCGCTATCTGGAGGCAAGCGCCAAGCGGCACGCCGGGGACGCCCTGCGCGCGCTCCTCGACCTGGGGGCCAAGCACGTCACGGTGGTCGAGAACGGCTCCGAGCGGGTCGTCCCGGCCGCCGAGCTCGCGCCGGGTGCGCTTTTTCTCGTACGGCCGGGGGAGAAGGTCGCCACCGACGGTGTGGTCGTGGAAGGGGCGTCGGCCCTGGACGTCAGCCTGCTGACCGGCGAGTCGGCGCCGGTCGAGGTGCGGCCGGGCGATCCCGTCACCGGCGCCACGATGAACGCCGGCGGACGGCTGGTCGTGCGGGCCACGCGCGTCGGCGCCGACACGCAGCTGGCGCAGATGGCCCGGCTGGTCGAGGAGGCGCAGAACGGCAAGGCCGTCGTGCAGCGCCTGGCCGACCGCATCTCCGGCGTCTTCGTGCCGGTGGTCATCGGGCTGGCGATCGGGACGCTCGGCTTCTGGCTCGGCGCCGGCCAGGGGGCGACGACCGCCTTCACGGCCGCGGTCGCCGTGTTGATCATCGCCTGCCCCTGCGCCCTGGGCCTGGCCACCCCGACCGCCCTGCTGGCCGGCACCGGCCGGGGCGCCCAGATGGGAATCCTGATCCGGGGCGTCCAGGCGCTGGAGTCCACGCGCAAGGTCGACACGGTCGTGCTCGACAAGACCGGCACGGTCACCACCGGCCGGATGTCCGTGTCGTCGCTCGTGCCCGCCGATGCGGACACCTCGGGAGCCGACCTGCTGCGCCTGGCCGGAGCCGTCGAGGCCGCCTCGGAACACCCGATCGGCCGGGCCATCACCGAAGCCGCTCGGGCCGCGCTGGCGGCGCCGGAAGCCAAAGCCGCTCGGGCCGCGCTGGCGGCGCCGGAAGCCGATGCCGCTCGGGCCGCGCTGGCGGCGCCGGAAGCCGATGCCGCTCGGGCCGTGCTGGCGGCGCCGGTAGCCGAAGCCGGCCCGGCCGCCCTCGCGGCGCCGGAGGCGGGAGTTGGCCGGACCGTGGTCGCGGCTCCGGAGGCTTCGGGCGATGGGCGGCGGGTGCTGCCGGCTGTCTCCGATTTTCAGGCCACGGCCGGTGTCGGGGTGCACGGAACTGTCGAGGGGCGGCGGATCGCCGTGGCCGCGGGTGTGCCGGAGGGTGCGGACGACGCGGCCACGTGGGTCGCGGTGAGCGCCGACGGAAAGCCGCTGGGGTGGATCGCGCTGGCCGACACCGTGCGCCCGACCAGCGCGGCCGCCGTAGCCGGGCTGCGCCGGCTGGGGCTCACGCCGATGCTGGTCACGGGTGATTCGGCGGCGGTGGCGGCGCGGGTGGCGGCCGAGGTCGGGATCACCGAGGTCGAGGCGGGAGTGCTGCCGGCGGGCAAGGTCGACGTGGTCAAGCAGTTGCAGGCGCGGGGGCGGTCGGTGGCGATGGTTGGCGACGGCGTGAACGACGCGGCAGCGCTGGCTCAGGCCGACCTCGGGCTGGCCATGGGCGCGGGCTCCGACGTGGCCATCCAGGCCTCGGACCTCACGCTCGTGCGGGGGGATCTGACGGCCGCGGTGGACGCGGTCCGGCTGTCCCGGCGAACCCTCGGAATCATCCGGGGGAACCTGTTCTGGGCCTTCGCGTACAACGTCGCGGGTCTTCCGTTGGCCGCCGCGGGCCTGCTCAATCCCATGATCGCCGGCGGAGCCATGGCCTTCAGCTCGGTGTTCGTCGTGCTTAACAGCCTGCGCCTCCGAGGCTTCCGCCCGGCCTGATCGCCGGGGCGCGGCGGCGCGGACAAGGTGGGCGCATGCGCGGGGCGCGGGCAATGCGGGCGGCGTTCCGCGCTGAGCCGACGGGGTGGGCGGCTCAAGGGGGCAGGAACGCAGCGTGAGCCGGTCGCGGCGGATTGCTCCCGAAATCCCAGTGCCGCGCCCGGCTCACTGTCTGCGTCGCGAGGACTCGAACTGGTCCCGAAGGCCGAGTCGATTCGCGACGTCCCCAGACCCACCTGCGAACATGACGCTACGTGCCGGCGGGTGGGCCCGGGAAGATTCCGGTGAACGAAATGGCCGTTCGGACAGCCCAATATGGGCGACAGATCCGGCTTTTTCTGGACACCGAGGCATAAAACATGGTGCCCGATTACTCACCGTGAAGTTGACCAAGCGCTACCGACGGTGATCAATCGTCGCGGCGGACCGACTCGATCAGCGCAAGCACCTGGCGTAGCGCCGGTCGCAGCACCCGCAGCCTCGACAGTGACACCAGCCGGTCGATCAGCGGCACGGCCCCGTCGATCAGGCGCCTCGTGCGCCGCTGGCCGGGCGACTTGTCGTACACCCAGAAGAGAATGACCCCCATCCACCCGAGCCACAGCAGCTCGGGCAGTTCCTTGCGCAGCTCGGGGTCGAGCTTGGCCGTCGACCCGTCCACCACCTCGCGGAAGATCGCGATGGCGGCCTCGCGGGCCGGCGACGACTCGCGCGAGAACGGGCTGAGCGGCGACGACGGCTCGGCGGCCGACTTGAAGAACGTGGCCGCGAACGAGTGGTAGGGCGCGTTGACGTCGATTCCGGCATGCAGCACTCCGCGTAGCCGGGGCGCGAGCTCCTTCTCGTCGGCCAGCACCTGCTCGGCGGCCACCCGGTGGGCCGCCTGGTTGCGGTCGTAGAACCCCTGGATCAGGTGTTCCTTCGAGTCGAAGTAGTAGTACGCGTTCCCGACCGCGACCCCCGCCTCCTTCGCGATGGCCCGCATGGTCGTCTCGGTGTATCCCCGCTCCCGGAACAGGCGGAGGGCCGTCTCCAGAATCAGCTGCCGCGTCTGCTCGCCGCGAGCCCGACGGGGTTTCTCCGGCTCGACGGGATCAGCGGCAGCGGTCGTCACACCCGTCACCGTAGTACTCCGCCCCGGTCGCGCCGTCGCCAAACCCACCCGACCGCGTACGCTCCCGGACCGCCGACGCCGCCGCGACGAACCGCCTGGCCGTCGGCAGCAGCGCCGGCGAACTCATCCGCTCCGCCGTCCCGCGGTAATCGGCGAGCGCCCACAGGCAGGCCACCCACGCCCCGTCGCCCACGTAGACCGATCCGTCGTCCCCGATCACGGTCACGTCCCGCAGCGTCGCCTCGTGGTCGAGCCCGGGAAACCGCTGCCGGGCCTCCGGCGATCCCGCGGGCACGAACTCCAGCGGTACGAGTTGAGCCCGCCCCGACAACCACCGGCGAGCCGCCCGGCAGATCGGGCAGCCCGCGTCGTAGAGCACCGTGAAGCGCAGGATCGGCGTGACACTGGCGGGGAGGGCCCGGCCGCCCCCTCGTACGGCCGGGCCCTGGTTCTCGGTCATGCCCGTGCCGGGGGCGGCGGGTTCTGCGGGTGGAACGGCAGACGACCGGCCGGTGGCAGCGGCGGCACAGGCTGCTGCTGGCGCAGGCGTCCCCGCCGGTAGCGGCCGAGGAAGAAGACGTTCAGGAAGTGCAGAACGCCCAGGACGAGCAGCACCAGCCCGACCTTGCTGGACAGGGTCTCCAGCGCCTGGCTGGTGTCCGTGATCGACTGGCTCGACCGCATGGTGACCGTCACGTAGCCGAGGTTCAGCAGGTAGAAGCCCATCACCAGCAGCTGGTTGATCGCGCGGGCCAGCTTGTCGTCGGCGAAGACCTCGGTCAGGAAGACCAGCCCGTTGCGCGAGAGCGTCGTCGCCACCCAGACGGTGAGCCCGACGCTGACGACCAGGTACACCAGGTACATCCACACCTTCGGGTCCATCGGACCGCCCTTCTCGAACACGTTCAACTATTGCTGGCTCAGCGTAAGCCCGGTACTTGAACATGTTCAAGTGATGTGACGAGGAAGCCACCGCGACAACGCGGTGGCTTCCTCTACGCGTGGGCGAGGCCGAGGGCTTCGGCGGCGGCGCGACCGTTGGCCCGGCTGGCGCCGTGTGTGGTCACGAACGCCCGTACCCGCGCCGGCCGCCACGAAGACGGCCATCCCATCTCGACCACTCCGACCGCGTGCGCCGCGGCCAGCTGCTCGACCAGCGCCCGCGTCTCCGGCTTGCGGTGCGTGTGCCGGCCGACGATGACGATGGGCCGGGTCCCCGCGCGGGCGGTCAGATCTGAAGCCGAAGCGTCGGCGGCGACGATCTCGACCTGCTCGGTTCCGTTCAGGTGCGGCGCCAGGCCCCACGGCACGCGGCCCTCGGCGATCGAGTAGCCCGAGACGAGTTGCACCACCAGCGGTGACGCCAGCTCGTCCAATGAGCCCTCGATCCGGACGGCCCGGCGGGCGGCGGCCAATCCCAGGTCGTCGTCGTAGCTCAGCAGTGTGCGGTGCTTCGCCGTCCACGAGGCCAGTTCGGCCGTACGGGAGACCGCCTCCTCCAGCCGGGCGGCGGGGACGCCGGTGACGATGGCGCCCGCAACCGCCTCGACCAGCGCGGCGTCGACCTTCGCGCCGATGCAGAGCAGGTCGGCCCCGGCCGTCAGGGCCCGGACGGCAGCCTGCGGAATCCCGCCGGCCGAGGCTGCGGCGCCGGCCATCTCCAGCGCGTCGGTGATGATCGCGCCGCGGAAGCCCAGCTCGTCGCGCAGCAGGCCCTGGAGCGCGGCGCGGCTGAAGGCCGCCGGGTCGTCGCCGGTCAGGGCAGGCACGCGGATGTGGGCCGACATGACGGCCCGGGCCGAGGCGGTCACCGCGGCGAACGGCGGCAGGTCGCGTTCGCGCAGCACCTCGAGCGGCACGTCCACCGTGGGCAGCGAGAGGTGGGAGTCGGAGACGGTCGCGCCGTGCCCGGGGAAGTGCTTGGCGCACGCGGCCACGCCGGTCGACTGCAGGCCCTCGACGGCGGCGCGGGCGTGCCGGGCCACCAGCAGGGGGTCGGCGCCGAACGACCGTGTGCCGATGATCGGGTTGTCGTCGGCCGTGTTGACGTCGACCGTCGGGGCGAGGTCGAGGTTGATCCCGGCCGCGACGAGGTCGGCGCCGATCGCCGCGTACACCGCGCGGGTGAGGTTCTCGTCGTCCACCGCGCCGAGGGCGGCGTTCCCCGGGTACGGGCTGCCCGTGCGATGGGCGAGCCGGGTGACGTCCCCGCCCTCCTCGTCGATGGCGATCAGGGCGTCGTCGCGCCCCTCGCGCAGCCGGGCGGTGAGGCGGGCCACCTGCGCCGGGTCGGTCACGTTGGTGCCGAACAGCGTGTGACCGGCCAGGCCTTCGGCCAGCAGGGTCACCGCCCACTCGGGGGCGGTGTCGCCGGGGAACGCGGCCAGCAGGGTGCCGAGCGCGAGCCGGCGGAGTCCGGGGTCGATCGCCATGGTGTCCTTCCGATGACGTAAGTCTGGTCTGCACACCCTGCGAGCTGCCATGATCGCTCGGTGCCGGTCGCCGTGACGGGCGCCGCCAAACTAATAGGAAACAATCCTAAATTTATCCTAGGGGATCCTGCCATGGCCTCCACCCGCCTTCCGGGCACACCCCGGCTGCTGCGCGCGCTCAACGACCGCGCGGCGCTGGAACTGCTGCTCAACCGCGGTCCGCTGACCCGGGCCCAGCTCGGCGAGATGACCGGGCTGAGCAAGGTCACCGCGTCCCAGCTGGTGGAGCGGCTGGAGCAGCGGGGTCTGGTGCGCCGGGTGGGCGAGCAGGCGGGCGGTCGCGGTCCCAATGCCCAGTTGTACGCGGTGACGCCGGGCAGCGCTCACGTGATCGGCGTCGACGTCGGCCCCGATCGGGTGGTCGCGGCCTGTGCCGACATCACCGGTTCCATCATCGGTCGCGTCGAGCAGTCCACGAAAGACACCGACGACCCGGTCGGCGTGGTGCACAACGCCGTGGTCCAGGCGGCCACCGACGCCGGCACGGACATGAGCTCGGTCCGCCGGGTCGTGCTCGGCACCCCCGGCCTGGTCGACCCCGAGAGCGGCGAGATCTCGTTCGCCTGGGACCTGCCCCGCTGGCACCGCGGCCTGCTCGACGACCTGCGCCGCGATCTGCACACCCCGGTGGTCTTCGGCAACGACGTCAACCTGGCCGCCGTGGCCGAGTCGAGCACCGGCGCCGCCGCCGGGGTGAAGGACTTCGCGCTGATCTGGATCGGCCGCGGCGTCGGTCTGGCCAGTGTCATCGACGGCCGCCTGCACCAGGGCCACACCGGCGCGGCCGGCGAGATCGGCTACCTGCCCGTGGCCGGGGCTGAGGTGCCGCGGCACCTGGCGCGCAAGGCGAGCAAGGGTGGTGTGCGGGGCGCCTTCCAGAGCATCGCGGGCGCCGACGCGGTCAAGGCGATCGGCAAGAAGTACGGCTTCCGCGGCATCGAGGGAGCCGATGTCGTGCGGGACGCCGTCGCTGCGGGCCCGGCCGGCGAGCCGGTGCTCGACGAGTTGGCCGCCCGGCTGGCCCTCGGCGTGGCCGCCACCTGTGTGGTGCTCGACCCGCCGCTCGTTGTGCTGGCCGGCGAGGTGTCCCAGGCCGGCGGTCCGGCGTTGGCGGCCCGGGTCGAGAACGAGGTCGCCACGATCACGCTGGTCAATCCCAAGGTGGTGATCACCGGGGTCGAGGCCGAGCCGGTGCTGCACGGCGCGTTGCACACCGCGCTGGACGCGGTACGCGATGAGGTGTTCGGGTCGACCACCGGCTGAGATCACGCAGGGCTGCGTGGTTGGATGGACGCGTGCCACAGCCTGCCGTGACTCAGCCCGACGAAGACACCGTGATCGCCTTTGACAAGGTCAGCGTGATCCGGAGCGGAAGCCATCTGGTCCGCAACCTGTCCTGGCAGGTCGAGCTGGACGAACGCTGGGTGGTGCTGGGCCCCAACGGCGCCGGCAAGACCACCCTGCTCAACCTGGCCGCGGGCCGGCTGCACCCGTCGCGCGGCACGGCCTGGGTGCTCGGCGAGCGCCTCGGCCGCACCGACATCAACGAGCTGCGCACCCGCATCGGGCTGGCTACCGGCCAGTTCGCCGAGCGGGTGCCGGCGGGCGAGCGCGTGCTCGACGTCGTGGTCACCGCCGCGTGGTCGGTGGTGGGCCGCTGGCGCGAGTCGTACGACCCGCTCGACGAGTCCCGCGCGCGGCAGCTGCTCGACCAGCTCGGCATGGGTCCGCTGGCCGAACGCGACTTCACCACGCTGAGCGAGGGCGAGCGCAAGCGCACGCTGATCGCCCGGGCGCTGATGACCGACCCCGAGCTGATGCTGCTCGACGAGCCCGGCGCCGGGCTCGACCTGGGCGGCCGGGAGGATCTGATCGCCCGGCTCACCGAGCTGGCCCTCGACCCCGACTCGCCGGCCATGGTGCTGGTCACCCACCACGTCGAGGAGATCCCGCCCGGCTTCACCCACGGCCTGCTGCTGCGCGAGGGCACGATCGTCGCGGCCGGCCTGCTGGGTGAGGTCATGACGGCCGAGAACCTGAGTAAGACGTTCGGCCTGCCGCTGGTCGTCGACCGATTCGGCGATCGCTACGCGGCCCGGGCGGCCTGAGCCGTGGCGCCGCGCATCGTGGTCGCCGGCAGCGCCAACATGGACCTGGTCGGCCTGGCGCCGCGCCTGCCCCGTCCGGGTGAGACCGTGCTCGGCGACGAGTTCGTGATGATGGCCGGCGGCAAGGGCGCCAACCAGGCGATCGCCGCGGCCCGGGCCGGCGGTCACACCGTCTTCCTGGGGGCGATCGGCTCAGACGCGTTCGGGGTCAACCTGAACGCCCGGCTCAACGGGGCCGGCGTCGACATGCAGCACGTCCGCACCAGCTACGGTCCGTCCGGCGTGGCGGTCATCATGGTCGACCGCGACGGCGAGAACTCGATCCTCGTCGCGCCGGGCGCCAACAACACGTTCGTCGGGCTGACCGAGGCCGAACAGGCCGCGATCGCCGCCGGTGACGTGCTGCTCTGCCAGCAGGAGATCCCGGTCGAGACGGTGGTGGCGGCGGCCCGCGCGGCCCGCTCCGGCGGCACCCGCATGATCCTCAACGCGGCGCCCGCCCGCGAGCTGCCCGACGAGCTGCTGGCCGACATCGACCTGCTGGTGGTCAACGAGGTCGAGGCGCTCATGGTGGCCGGCGGTGATTCGATCGACGTGCCCAAGCTGCTCTCGATGGTGCCGCGGGTCGTGCTCACGCTGGGCGGCAGCGGTTCGCGCTACGCCGATCGCGAGGGTCGCGACGAGACGGTGCCCGCCTTCGGAGTCGAAGTCACCGACACCACCGCAGCCGGCGACGCGTTCACCGGGGCGCTCGCCGTGGCCTGGGGTGAGGGCCGTGACCTGGTCGAGGCGGTGCGCTGGGCCAATGCGGCCGGGGCGGCCTGCGTACGCCGGGTCGGCGCGTCCAACGCGCTGCCGACCCGCGACGAGATCGACGAGGTCTACCGGACCGGTTAGCTCTGGCGGGCCGTGCTGACGAACCGGTTGACCTCGGACCGCAGCACCTCGGCGAGCTGGGAGAGCCCGGTCATGCCGTGCGCGCTGCCACCGTCGACGGCGGCCGCGATGCCGTTCACCAGCCCGCTCATCTCCCGGATGCTGTTGGTGACCGTCTCGAGCACGGCCACCGCGTCCGCGGCCACCTCCTGCACCGTGTTGACCTGCCCCATGATCTCGTCGCTGGACGAGCTGGTCTCCGCGGCCAGGGTCTTCACCTCGCCCGCGACCACGCTGAAGCCGCGCCCGGCGTCGCCCGCCCGGGCCGCCTCGATGGTCGCGTTCAGCGCGAGCAGCCGGGTCTGCTTGGCCACCTGGTTGATCAGGTCCACCGCCGTCCGGATCTGGTCGGACGCGGTCCGCAGCGACGTCACCGTGGCCAGACCGCGCTCGGCCTCGGTGACCGCCTCACGGGCGAAGTCGGCCAGGCTGTTGGTGGACGCGCCCATCTCGGTGGCCGCCGTGGCGACCTGCTCCGAGACGGTCAGCACGGCCGACTCCAGCTCGTCGGCCAGCGCGACCCGGGCCTGGGCCGCCTCGGCGACCCGGGCCGCGGTCTGGCTCATGGCCACGATCGACGCCGAGATCTGCTCGGCCGCCGACCGGAACGCGCCGGACAGGCCGCGGGTCAGGATGCGCCGGTGGAACCGTCCCTCGGCGGCAGCGGCCGAGGCGGCGCCGGCCTCGCGCACGAAGGCGTCGCTCATGTCGAGCAGGCTGTTGAGCGCGGTGCGGGCGGCGATCGCCTCGTCGGTGTCGCCGATCGCGGGCAGGCGGGCCTCGAGGTCGCCGGCGGTGGCCCGGCGGCAGACCTCGGCGATGGTGGCCAGGACGGCGTCGGTCATCAGCGCGTCCCGCTGGTGAGGGCCCAGATGAACTCGTCATACGTGCGGCCCCCGAGTTCGGCCTGGAGCGCCTGCCAACCGGCCTCGACCGCGGCGGGCTTGGAGGTGTGCTGCTGTTCGGCCGAGCGGATGCGGTCGTACAGCCGGCGGACCTCGGCCACCACGGACGGTTCGGGCAACCGCCGGTTGGAGTGGTAACCGACCAGCCTGCCGTCGGCCGAGAACGACGGCGTGACGTGCGCGTACACCCAGTAGTGGGCGCCGTCGGCAGCCATGTTCACCACGTAGGCGAAGATCTCCTCCCGCCGCCCCAGCGTGTCCCAGAGCAGCTTGAAGACGGCGCGGGGCATGTCGGGGTGCCGGATGATGTTGTGCGGCTGCCCGATCGCCTCCTGTTCGGTGAGCGCCGAGGTGCGCAGGAAGACCTCATTCGCGTACGTGAGGATGCCGCGCGGGTCCGTCTTGGTGACGATGATCTCGTCGGCGCCGAAGGTGCGCTCGACCCCGGTGGGGCCCTGGGTGATGGTCGTTCTCATGATGTTTCGATACTCACCGAAATTTGACCGGTCCGGCGGTGGTTCCGGGAAGTCCGGCGGGTCAGCGGGCCACGCGACGGGCCCAGAGCACGAGCGGCACCTGGAACGGCAGCCGTCCGTAGGCGATCGCGCGCCGCACCGGTGAGGCGTCGCGCGAGTCCACTGCCATCTGGACGTTCGCCGGGAAGACGCCGACGAAGAGCCCGGCCGCGGCCAGAGCGCCGGCGCGGCGGGTGCGGGGGTGCGCGATGGCGGCGGCACACGCCAGCTCGGCTGCGCCGCTCAGATAGGTCCAGGTGCGGCGCCGGCCGGGCAGCGAGCGCGGCACGATCGAGTCGAACGGGCGGGGCACGGCGAAATGCAGCACCCCCATGGTGGCGAGCATTCCGGCCAGGGCGGCGGCGTCCTTCTTCATCGGAACGACATTACCGGCGGGTAGCCGGTTCCAGGGCGCGCTGCAGGGCTCGGTAGATGCGGCCGAACCGGGCCGCGTCGGGGGTGCTCAGCAGCAGCAGGTCGCCGGTGGGCGTACGGGCCCAGATCTCTCGCACCCGGCTGCCGCGGTCGTAGGACCGGTCGACCCGCTCGAGCAGCACGTCAGCCAGCGGCACAACGCCGAAGCCGATCAGCACGCCGCCGCCGATCAGGGCGATCGTGGTGCTGGTGGAGGCGTCGATGACCAGGGCGACCGCCACCGCGAGCAGCCCGACCACAAGGGGGGTGAGGATGGCGAAGCCGACCGCGCCCCGGCCGGCGATGGTGCCCCATGAGCGCCGGCCGCGCGTGTGCCACACCTGAAGCAACTCGCTCAGGCGCAGCTCGCGGCCGTTGACGCGGACGCCGGCCGAGGTGACCCACACGTCCGGGTCGCGGTAGTACGTGGTCACACCCTTCTTTTTACCCGTCGTAGGCTGACCTGAACCAACACTCAGGAGGCCTGCGTGGGCGAGTTCGTGACGCTCGAGACAACCGACGGCATCGGCACGATCCGGCTGGATCGGCCGCCGATGAACGCGCTCAATACCCAGTTGCAGGAGGAGCTGCGGGCGGCCGCACATGCCGCCACCGAGGACGAGCAGGTCAAGGCCGTCATCGTGTACGGCGGCGAGAAGGTCTTCGCGGCCGGTGCCGACATCACCGAGTTCACCCAGGTCGGCTACCCCGAGATGGCGGTTCGGGCGGCCGCGCTCTCCAGCGCGTTCGACGCCGTGGCCCGCATCCCCAAGCCGGTCGTCGCGGCGATCACGGGCTACGCCCTGGGTGGTGGCTGCGAACTCGCGCTGGCCTGCGACTGGCGGGTCGTGGCGGCCGACGCCAAGCTCGGGCAGCCCGAGATCAAGCTGGGCATCATCCCCGGCGCGGGCGGCACCCAGCGGCTCGCCCGGCTGATCGGTCCGGCCCGGGCCAAGGATCTGATCTTCTCGGGCCGCATGGTCGACGCCGAGGAGGCGCTGCGCATCGGCCTGGCCGACCGGGTGGCGCCCGCGGCCGAGGTGTTCGAAACGGCGCGGGCGCTGGTCCGGCCGTACGTGACCGGTCCGTCCCTGGCCCTGCGGGCGGCCAAACTGGCCGTCGACGGCGGGCTGAACACCGATCTGGCGTCCGGCCTCGCGCTCGAGTCGCAGCTGTTCGCCGGTCTGTTCGCCACCGCCGACCGGATCGAGGGCACCACGGCGTTTGTGGAGAAGCGTAAGCCCACATTTACGGGGCGTTAGCCCTCGACCACATCGATCGCTTGCCATAAAGTCCGACGGGTGGAACCGGTTCCGGTCACGCGCACAGTGCGGCGCACTGTGCGCATGGCCGTGGCGCTGGTGGTCGGCCAGGCGTTGTTGTGCGCGCTGATCGGCTGGCTGACCCTCGGCCGATCACACTCCGCGCCGTCCGGGCCGCCCGGCTCGGTGGTCGACCAGATGGCGGCGCCTCCGCCGGTCGATCGGGCGCCACCCTCAGCGCGGGCGGTGATCGCCCCGACCACCCAGGCCCGCCAGCCCGCCCCCGTCACCACCACGACCACGCGGTCCGCTCCGCGTAAGGCTGCTTCGTCGGCCGCTCCCGAACGCCCCGCCACCACACCGCCCGCGACCCGTAAGCCGTCGCCGATCAGCATCGCGCCCGAGCCGCCGGAACTCGTGCCGCCCGAACCGCCCGCGACCACCGCGCCGTCCACCACCGCGCCGGCGGCCACTCCGTCGCCGACCGCGACCCGCACCACGCCGGCCCCCAGCATCTCGCCCGGCCGGGTGCAGCGGCCGGTCCGGGTGGGGGACGAATGCCGTCCCGCGGGTGCTTATGGGCGAACCGCCGACGGTGCGCTCGTGCGCTGCCTGCGGGAGTGGGGACACGGCCCGCGCTGGAAGATCGTGTAACGACCACGACCCCCTAGACTCAGGGAATGGCCATCGACCAAGGTGAGCCGAAGCACGCGCTGGGAGTGGACTTCGGCACCTCGAACACCGTCGCGGTGGCGCGCTGGCCCGACGGCCGCGCGCGCCCGATCCTGGTCGACGGATCGCCGCTGCTGCCCTCGGCCGTCTTCGCCGAGGCCGACGGCACGCTGGTGGTCGGCCGCGACGCGGTGCACAGCGCCCGCATCGACCCGGTGCGCTTCGAGCCCAACCCCAAGCGCCGCATCGACGACGGCCTCGTGCTGCTGGGCGAGCAGGAGTTCCCGGTCGTCGAGCTGATCGCTGCCGTGCTGGCCCGGGTGGCCGAGGAATGGCACCGCGCGGTCGGCCCGGTCACCCCCGACGTCACCCTGACCTGCCCCGCGACCTGGGGTTCGACGCGCCGCTCACTGCTGGCGGACGCCGCCGCCCGGGCCGGGCTGACCGGCGCCCGGCTGGTCGTCGAGCCGGTCGCCGCGGCCACCTACTTCGCCGAGGTGCTGGGCCGCGACGTGCCGATCGGCTCGGTCGTGGTGGTCCACGACTTCGGGGCCGGCACGTTCGACGCCAGCGTGGTGGCCCGCACCGCCTCCGGCTTCGAGGTCATGGCGGTCGACGGCCGCGACGACATCGGCGGCCTCGACGTGGACGCGGCGATCGTCGAACACCTGCGCACCAGCGAGTGGCAGCGGCTGCTCGAGCCGTCCACGGCCCAGGAACGCCGGGCCCAGCGCCAGCTGTGGGAAGAGGTGCGGATCGCCAAGGAGCGCCTGTCCCGCGCCCAGTCGGCCGAGTTCGTGGTGCCGCTGCTCGACACCGAGGTGCACCTCACCCGCGACGAGCTCGAGAAGCTGGCCCGGCCGGTGCTGGAACAGACCGTCCGGGTCACCAAGGGCCTGCTCGACTGGGCCGACCTGCCCGACGGGCGCCTGGCCGGCGTCTTCCTGGTCGGCGGGGCGAGCCGGATCCCGCTGGTGGCCACGCTGCTGCACCGTGAGCTGGGCGAGGCGCCGGTGGTGATCGAGCAGCCGGAGCTGGTGGTGGCCGAGGGCAGCATCCTGGCCGAGGCGGCGATGCTGGCGACCGGGGCGTCGGCGCCGGGCCCGACCTCCGAGCTGCGGCTGGTCTCGACCGGGCGGGCCGAGTCGGCCACCGTACGGGTCCCCGCCGCGTCCGTCCGGGTGCCGGGCACCACCGGCCTGCAGCCGCCGGTCGACCCGTGGCCGGACGCCGACCACAGCAGCTGGGTGCCCGACCCGCACGCCACCGTGCCCACCCCCAAGCCGGTCTTTCACCCGCCGGCCGCCCCGGCATCGCCCGGCCCGGTCACCTCCCGCCCGGTCACGTCGCGTCCGATCACGTCCCGGCCCGTCACGCCGCGCCCAGCGTCGTCGCCGCCGACCTTCCACGCCCGGCCGCCGGCCCGGGTGGAGCAGGCCGTCCGCCGTCAACGCAAGCGCACCGGCGGCTTTCTGCGCTTCGTCCAGATCCTGCTCAGCATCCTGGTCATGATCGCTGTGCCGGTGGCCGCGCTGGTGATCGCGTACGGCTACGGCAACGGCTACCCGATCCGGACCGACATCGAGAACCTGATCAGCGATCTGGGCGACCTGCTCGGAATCTGAGGGTCGTTCATCTTTACGGCCGTGCCGGGTAGCGTGCCCGGGGAACCGGCAACGGCGCGAGGGGAGCACGGCATGGCAGAGGTGATCGAGGGTCACGGCGGCGAACTGGCGCTGGCCGCGGCCCGGGCGTTCGGTGTGAACGAGATGTTCACCCTGTCGGGCGGGCACGTGTTCCCGCTCTACGACGCCGCGCACAAGACCGGCTTCCCGATCTACGACGTGCGCCACGAGCAGACCGCCGTCTTCGCGGCCGAGGCTGTCGCCAAGCTCCAGCGGCGCCCCGGCCTCGCGGTGCTCACGGCCGGCCCGGGCGTGACCAACGGCATCTCCGGCCTGACCAGCGCGTTCTTCAACGCCTCGCCGGTGCTGGTGCTCGGCGGCCGGGCGCCCGCCTTCCGCTGGGGGTCGGGCAGCCTGCAGGAGTTCGACCACGTGCCCCTGGTCGCCCCGATCACCAAGTACGCGGGCACGGTGACCGACACCGACAGCATCCCCGGCGAGGTGCGGGCCGCCCTGACCGCCGCGCTGACCGCCCACCGGGGTCCGGCCTTCCTCGATCTGCCGCTCGAGATCGTCTTCTCGACCGGCGAGGCCGCCGCGCCCGGAGCGCCGGCCGTCCCGGTGCTCGAGGCCGACCCCGACGAGGTGTCCCGCGCGGCCACGCTGCTCGCCGCGGCCGCCCGTCCGGTGATCATCGCGGGCTCCGACGTCTGGGGCGGCGACGCGATCGCCGAACTGCGGGCCGCCGCCGAGGCGTTGCAGGTGCCGGTCTTCACCAACGGCATGGGCCGCGGCGCGCTCCCGCCGTCGCACCCGCTCGCCTTCGCCAAGGCCCGCCGCCCCGCCCTCAACGAGGCCGACGTGGTCTGCGTGATCGGCACCCCGCTCGACTTCCGGCTCGGCTTCGGCGAGTTCGGGGCGGCGCAGGTGGTGCACATCGTGGATGCCCCCAGCCAGCGCGCGACGCACGTCGAGACGGCCGTGTCGCCCGCGGGTGACCTGCGGCGCATCCTCGCGGCGATCGCCGACCACGCCGGCGACCGGGCCGACCACGCCGAATGGATCGAGGGGTTGCGGACGGCCGAGGACGCGGGCAAGGCGCGCGACGCCGAGGCGATGGCGGCCGAGACCGACCTCATCAAGCCGGCCCGCATCTACGGCGAGCTGCGCAAGGTCCTCGCGGCCGACGCCGTGACCATCGGCGACGGCGGTGACTTCGTCTCGTACGCGGGCCGTTATCTCGAGCCGTCCCAGCCCGGCACCTGGCTCGACCCGGGGCCGTACGGATGTCTCGGCACCGGCATGGGCTACGCGATGGGCGCCCGGGTGACCTATCCCGACCGCCAGATCTGCGTGCTCATGGGGGACGGGGCCGCCGGCTTCTCGCTGATGGACGCGGAGTCGCTGGTCCGGCAGGGACTCCCGGTCGTCATGGTGGTCGGCAACAACGGCATCTGGGGGCTCGAGAAACACCCCATGCAGGCCATGTACGGCTACGACGTCGCGGCCGACCTGCAGCCGGGGCTCCGCTACGACGACGTCGTCAAGGCGCTCGGCGGCGCGGGGGAGACCGTCGAGAAGGCGGCCGAGATCGGCCCCGCCCTCGAGCGTGCCTTCAGCGCCGGGGTGCCCTACCTGGTCAACGTGCTGACCGACCCCGGCGACGCCTACCCCCGCTCGTCCAACCTCGCCTAGGCCGAGCCCTGGGGCTTGTCGGGCTCCTCGTTCTTCAGTTCCTTCTCCCACTCGGCGAGCGCCTCACGCTCACGACGGGACTGCTCGGTGTCGACCGAGCGCAGGAAGTCGGGGTCGTCGTCCGGCGCGGAGGGAGCGCGGCGCCGGCGCGGCACCGTGCCCTCTTCGGGCGCGGGCAGCGGGCGACCCCAGAGGAAGTAGGCGAGGGGGCCGAGCAAGGGGATGAGAAGGATCACCAGCACCCACACCAGACGCGGCGCGTTGCGGACGCGGGCGGCCGACAGACAGCTGATCAGCGCCAGCACGAAGAGCACCAGCTGCACGGCAGCGAGAAGGATGAACAACCGGACCATGTGGCAATGATGACGCGCGTCGGCCGATCCGGCGACGATCAGAGCATGACAACCAGACCGGCGACCGCGGCGAGGGCCACGGTGATCAACGCGTACGCCGGGATTGTCCGCCGTCCCGGGTGGGGCGGGTGCTGCCGCAGGGCCCGCGCCCGGCGGTAGGCGATCGCCACCAGGGCCGACCAGCCGAGCCCGCTGAGCGCTGCCGTGGTCCACTGCGGAACACCGGCGTCGGGGTGAAAAGCCGGACGGGCGGCGAGCAGGCCGACGACCGCGGCCGACAGCGCGGTGCGCCGCCAGGCGAAGCGGGTGCGCTCGGCGGACGCGCCGTGGTCGGGCGTCCACTCCGCGCTCGCTTCGCCGCCTGGGTGATCGCTCACTCCGCGGCCTGGATGATCACCGCGACCACTACGGCGGCTGCGCCGAGCGCGACCACCACGGCCAGGACGGCTGGGAACCGGGAGCCGGGCAGTTCCTGGCCGAGGCGCATGGCCCGTTCGGTGCGGGCCCAGTGGTCGACCGCGCGCAACGCGACCAGGCCGCCCAGCACGAGCAGGACGACGGCCATGATCTCGCGCAGGTACGGGATGGGCAGCGGCGGCAGGAACTGGGCGACGCCGAGCCCGCCCGCGATCAGCGCCAGGCCGGTGCGGATCCAGGCCAGGAAGGTGCGCTCGTTGGCCAGCGAGAAGCGGTAGTCGGGGGCGCGGCCGACCGTGGGGGTCTTCTCGGGATCGATCCATTGCCGCAGGGCACCGAACACGTAAGGGATTATTGACCTTCCAGGTCGAGAAGGTGCATCCACAGCATGCGGACTTGGTCACTCACGCAGGCCTCGCGGGGCCGGCCGCACCGGCAGTAGGGCGAATCGGAGCTCACCCGGCCATGGGTGTTCAGCACGGGCACGGGGCCGCGTGGTAGACGATGTGAGGCGGACGGAAGCAATCCGTCGGCCACCGGAGTGATTCGGCCGGACATTTCGTACACCTCCCGGTACCGACTGTAGCCAGCGGGCGGACGGATCGGGTGAGGTGAGTCACTCTGGGTGGCCGACACGCCTAAGCTACCGACGGGTAACCTGTCGGGAGGCGTCCGGCCGCATTGGTGCGTTCACAACAGGAGGTCGTAGGAGCGCGATGAACATCGTCGTACTGGTCAAGCAGGTGCCCGACTCCGGTGCCGAGCGCACCCTGAGCCCTTCGGACAACACGGTCGAGCGTGCCTCGGCCAACAACGTCATCAACGAGATGGACGAGTACGCCATCGAAGAGGCGTTGAAGATCAAGGAGGCGCACGGCGGCGAGGTCACCGTCCTCACGATGGGGCCGGCCGGTGCGACCGAGTCCATCCGCAAGGCGTTGTCGATGGGCCCCGACAAGGCCGTGCACATCTCCGACGACGCGCTGCACGGCTCGTGCGCCGTCGCCACCTCCAAGGTGCTGGCCGCGGCCCTCGGCACGCTCAACGCCGACCTGGTGCTCTGCGGCGCCGAGTCGACCGACGGCCGCGTGCAGGTCATGCCCCACATGCTGGCCGAGCGGCTCGGCATCGCGGCGCTGACCGGCGCCCGCAAGCTCACGGTGGACGGCACGCAGCTGACCGCCGAGCGCCAGACCGACGAGGGCTACGAGGTCGTCACGGCGGCCACCCCGGCCGTGGTCAGCGTGTGGGACACGATCAACGAGCCCCGCTACCCGTCCTTCAAGGGCATCATGGCCGCCAAGAAGAAGCCGGTGCAGGCGCTCTCGCTGGCCGACCTGGGCATCGCCGGCGACGAGGTGGGCACGGCCGGGGCCACCAGCGCCGTGGTCGAGTTCTCCAAGCGCCCGCCGCGTTCGGCCGGCGCCAAGGTCACTGACGAGGGCGACGGCGGCACGCAGCTGGTCACGTACCTCGCCACCGAGAAGTTCGTCTGAGCCCGGGGGAGAGGGAATCATGGCTGAAGTTCTGGTTGTCGTCGAGAACGGCATCAAGAAGGTCACGCTCGAGATGCTGACCATCGCGCGCGGGCTCGGCGAGGTCTCGGCGGTCGTGTTCGGCGAGGCCGACACGGCCAAGCTCGGCGAGTACGGCGCGGCCAAGGTCTACGTCGCGTCCGGTGACGACGTCGAGGGTTACCTGGTCGCCCCGAAGGCGGCCGTGCTGGCCGGCCTCGTACGCGAGAAGCAGCCCGCCGCCGTCCTGCTGGCCTCCACCCAGGAGGGCAAGGAGATCGCCGGCCGACTGGCCGTCAAGCTCGACAACGGGCTGCTGACCGACGCGGTCGAGGTGGCCGCCGACGGCACCGCGACCCAGGTCGTCTTCGCCGGCTCGGGCATCGTGAAGTCGAAGGTCACGCGCGGCCTGCCGATCGTGACGATCCGCCCCAACTCGGTCACGCCGTCGCCCGCGCCGGCCGACGCCGCCGTTTCGTCGCTGGACGTCACGGTCAGCGACAGCGACAAGCTGACCAAGGTCGTCGAGCGCGTGGTCGAGCAGAAGGGCTCGCGCCCCGAGCTCACCGAGGCCTCGATCGTCGTCTCCGGCGGCCGTGGCGTGGGCAACGCCGACAACTTCAAGCTGGTCGAGGAGCTGGCCGACCTGCTCGGCGGCGCCGTCGGCGCGTCCAGGGCCGCGGTCGACTCGGGCTACTACCCGCACCAGTTCCAGGTGGGTCAGACCGGCAAGACCGTTTCCCCGCAGCTGTACGTGGCTCTGGGCATCTCCGGCGCGATCCAGCACCGGGCCGGCATGCAGACCTCGAAGACGATCGTCGCCGTCAACAAGGACGCCGAGGCGCCCATTTTCGAGCTCGCCGACTACGGCGTGGTCGGCGACCTGTTCAAGGTCGTGCCCCAGGCGGCCGACGAGATCCGCAAGCGCAAGTAATCCCCGTCACCAGACGGCCCGGCGCCGAGCGCCGGGCCGTTCTGTGTCGCGGGGCGAGGCATAAGCTTGGACCCTGATGGCCTACTTGGATCACGCTGCGACCACGCCGATGCTCGACGAGGCGCTGGCGGCATATGTGGCAGCGGCCCGCGAGGTCGGTAACCCGTCGTCCCTGCACGCGGCCGGGCGGCATGCCCGGCGCCTGGTCGAGGAGTCGCGCGAGCGCATCGCGGCCGCCCTCGGCGCCCGGCCGTCCGAGGTGATCTTCACCAGCGGCGGCACCGAGAGCGACAATCTCGCGCTCAAGGGCATCTTCTGGGCCCGGCGGGCCGGCTCGCTCAACCGCAGCCGGGTGGTCGCCTCCGCGGTCGAGCACCACGCCGTGATGGACAGCGCCGACTGGCTCGGCGCCCACGAGGGCGCCCAGCTGAGCTGGCTGCCGGTCGACGGCACGGGCCGGGTCGACCCGGCCGCGCTGGCCGAGCTGATCGAGGCGTACGGGGAAGAGATCGCCGTCATCAGCGTGCAGTGGGCCAACAACGAGGTCGGCACCGTGCAACCGGTGGCCGAGCTGGCACGCCTCGCCGCCCAGGCGGGCATCCCCTTCCACACCGACGCGGTGCAGGCGCTGGGCCAGGTGCCGGTCGACTTCGCGACCAGTGGCGCCGCCGCCATGACCGTCACCGGGCACAAGGTCGGCGGCCCGGCCGGGGTGGGTGCGCTGCTGCTCGGCCGCGACGTGAACTGCACCCCGCTGCTGCACGGCGGCGGCCAGGAACGCGACGTGCGCTCGGGGACGCTCGACACGGCCGGGGTGGCGGCCTTCGCCACGGCGGTCGAGGCGACGGTCAAGAGCCAGGCCGCGTACGCGTTGCGGGTCGGAGCCCTGCGCGACGAGCTCGTCGACAGGGTGCGGGCCGCGGTTCCCGACGCCATCCTCAACGGCGCCCCGGACGACCGGCTGCCCGGAAACGCCCACTTCAGCTTCCCCGGCTGCGAGGGCGACGCGTTGCTGCTGCTCCTCGACGCGTCCGGCGTCTGCTGCTCGACCGGGTCGGCCTGCTCGGCCGGCGTGGCGCAGCCCAGCCACGTGCTGCTCGCCATGGGCGCCGACGAGGACCGCGCCCGCTCGTCGCTGCGCTTCACCCTCGGGCACACCAGCACCTCCGCCGACATCGACGAACTGCTGGCCGCGCTGCCCGGCGCGGTCGAGCGCGCCCGCCGGGCCACCGCCTGGAAAACTCCCCGTTAGGCTTGGTCCCATGCGAGTTCTTGCGGCAATGTCGGGCGGCGTCGATTCCGCCGTCGCCGCCGCGCGCGCCCACGACGCCGGCCACGACGTCACCGGGGTGCATCTGGCGCTGGCGCGTAACCCCCAGACCTATCGCACGGGAGCGCGCGGCTGCTGCACGCTGGAAGATTCCCGCGACGCCCGCCGCGCCGCCGACGTGATCGGCATCCCGTTCTACGTGTGGGACATGGCCGACCAGTTCCACGCGAACGTCGTCGACGACTTCGTCGCCGAGTACGCGGCCGGCCGCACCCCCAACCCGTGCCTGCGCTGCAACGAAAAGATCAAGTTCGAGGCGGTGCTCGACCGCGCGGTCGCGCTCGGTTTCGACGCCGTCGTCACCGGCCACCACGCCCGCCTCGACGGCGAGGGCCGGCTGCGCCGCAGCGTCGACGAGGGCAAAGACCAGTCGTACGTGCTGGCCGTGCTCACCCAGGGCCAGCTCGACCGGGCCGTCTTCCCGCTCGGCGACTCCACCAAGGCCCAGGTGCGCGAGGAAGCAGCCGCCCGTGGGCTGGCCGTGGCCGACAAGCCCGACTCCCATGACATCTGCTTCATCGCCGACGGCGACACCAAGGGCTTCCTCCAGCGGCAGCTGGGCGACGCCCCGGGCGACATCGTCGACGGCCGCACCGGCGAGCGGCTGGGCAGCCACAACGGCGCCTACGGCTACACGATCGGCCAGCGCAAGGGTCTCGACCTGCGCGTGCCCGCCGCCGACGGCCGCCCGCGCTACGTGCTGTCGATCACCCCGGTGACCAACACGGTCACCGTCGGCCCGCGCGAGGATCTCGAGGTCGGGGTCGTCACCGCGTCCAAGGTGATCTGGCACGGCACGTCCACCCCGGTGGAATGCGAGGTGCAGCTGCGGGCTCACGGCGAGGTCTACCCGGCCACGGTGACCGTCGAGGACGACACCCTGACCGCCCGCCTGGCGTCACCCGCCCGGGGCGTCGCGGCCGGGCAGGCGATCGTGGCCTACCAGCGCTCCGACGAGGGCGACGTCGTGCTCGGCTCGGCGACGATCACCGCTTCGGCGCCCCTGCTGACCGCGCATGCCTGACTTCCCGTGGGCCGCGGGCTCGGCCACCGGTGTCGGGTCGCTCCCGGGCACCGACATCGCCGAGGCCCAGCGCGTCGTCTTCGGCGAGCTGCCCGAGCTGCCGCACCTGGCCGAACTGCCCGCCCGCGGACCCGGGGCCGACATCATCGGCCGCAGCGCCGGCTTCCTGGTCGAGCTGCCGGTGCAGCTCTACGCCGGGCAGTGGCAGATCGCGCCCCGCCCCGGCCGAGACCAGCGGCGCACGGCCGACCTGCTGGAACGCGACCTCGACCAGCTCACCGAGCAGGGCGAGAGATACACCGGCCCGCTCAAGGTGCAGTCGGCCGGGCCGTGGACGCTCGCCGCGAGCATCGACCGCCCGATCGGCGGGCGGCTGCTGCGTGACGCGGGCGCCGTCCGCGACCTCACCGACTCGCTCGCCGAGGGGCTGAAGCGGCACATCGACGACGTGCGCAAGCGGCTCCCGCGGGCCGAGGTGCTGCTGCAGCTCGACGAGCCGTCGCTGCCGGCCGTGCTGGCCGGTCGCGTGCCGACCGAGAGCGGCCTGAGCGCCTACCGCGCGGTGCCCTCACCCGACGCGGCGAAAGCCCTGCGGGTGGTGACCGAGGCAGTGGGCGTGCCGGTCATCGCGCACTGCTGCGCTCCCGACGTTCCGTTGCAGGCTTTCCGGGACGCCGGCGCGGCCGCTGTCGCCCTCGACCTGTCCCTGGTGAAAGACCTCGACCCGCTGGGCGAGGCGATCGAGGCGGGGCTCGGGCTCTTCGCCGGCGCCGCGCCGACGATGCCGCCGGCGGCCGGAAGGATCGACGGCAAGATGGTGGCCGACCGCGTCGCGACGCTGTGGAAGCGGCTCGCGTTCCCCCCGGCCCAGCTGCCCCGGCAGGTGGTCATCACCCCGGCTTGCGGCCTGGCCGGCGCATCCCCGGCGTATGCCCGCGCCGCCCTGACCGCGTGCCGCGAGGCGGCCCGCCGGCTCGCCGAGGTCTGACCCGCCGCGAGCGCAGGATCCGCCGCGAACGCGGATCCGCCTCGAACACAGGGCCCGGCCTCGAACACAGGGCCCGCCCCAACACAGGGCCCGCCCTCCCAGGGGGCCCCCGCCACTGCCATCAGTTTGGCAAGATCCGCCGATTCTCGCGACCGACCCTGTGGATAACTCCGAACTGTGGACGACGGGTCACGCAGGCGCGCCAGCACGGAAAATGTCAGAGGTGGCGACTACCGTTTCTCCCAGTTCTCGAGCACGGAGGTTCTGGTGTCCAACAAGGCTGAGTCCGTTCCCGCCGAGCCCACCCCTGAGCAGGTGGCCGCGGCCGGCCAAGACCCGACGCCCGAGGCGAGCACCCGCCACGCCGAGCTGAGTGACGAGCTGCGCGGCCACCAATACCGCTACTACGTGCTCGATTCACCCACGATCTCCGACGCCGAATTCGACAAGCTGTTGCGCGAGCTCGAGTCGCTCGAGCAGCAGTTTCCGGCGCTGCGCACGCCCGAGTCCCCGACGCAGAATGTCGGCGGCTCCTTCTCCACCCAGTTCACTCCGGTCGAGCACGCCGAGCGCATGCTCTCGCTCGACAACGTCTTCGACGACGAAGAGCTGGGCGCCTGGGTCGAGCGCGCGCTGCGCGACGCGGGCGGCCCGGTCGAGTTCATCTGCGAGCTCAAGGTCGACGGTCTCGCCATCAACCTGACGTACGAGAACGGTCGTCTCGTCCGCGGCGCCACCCGGGGCGACGGCCGCACGGGTGAGGACGTGACGCCCAACGTCCGCACGATTCGCGAGATCCCCGAACGCCTGAGCGGCGACGACGTGCCCGAGTTGCTCGAGGTGCGCGGCGAGATCTACTTCCCGGTGTCCGCGTTCGCCGACCTCAACGCGTCGCTGGTCGAGCAGGGCAAGGCCCCGTTCGCCAACCCGCGCAACGCGGCAGCCGGCAGCCTGCGGCAGAAAGACCCGCGCATCACTGCCTCGCGGGGTCTGCGCATGGTCGTGCACGGCATCGGCGCCCGCAAGGGCTTCACCCCCACGTCGCAGTCGCACGCCTACGAGGCACTGAAAGCGTGGGGCCTGCCCACCAGCTCCCGGTGGAAGTTGGTCGACGACATCGCCGGCGTGCGCGACTACATCGCCTACTACGGCGAGCACCGCCACGACGTCGAGCACGAGATCGACGGCGTCGTTGTCAAGATTGATTCGGTGGCCATCCAGGGCCGGCTGGGCTCCACGTCGCGGGCGCCGCGCTGGGCGATCGCCTACAAATACCCGCCCGAAGAGGTCACCACCAAGCTTCTCGACATCGACGTGAACGTCGGCCGCACGGGCCGGGTCACGCCGTTCGCCGTGCTCGAGCCGGTCAAGGTGGCCGGCTCGACGGTCGCGCTGGCCACGCTGCACAACGCGCGCGAGGTCGAGCGCAAGGGCGTCTGGATCGGCGACACCATCGTGCTGCGCAAGGCGGGCGACGTGATCCCCGAGGTGCTCGGCCCGGTGATCGACCTGCGCCCGGCCGACGCGCACCCCTTCGTCATGCCGACGCAGTGCCCCGCCTGCGGCACCACGCTGGCGCCGGCCAAAGAGAGCGACATCGACATCCGCTGCCCCAACACGCGGTCGTGCCCCGCGCAGTTGCGCGAGCGGGTCTTCCACCTGGCCGGGCGGGGTGCGTTCGACATCGAGGTGCTGGGCTACAAGGCGGCCCAGGCCCTGCTCGACTCGGGCGTGATCAGCGACGAGGGCGACCTGTTCTCCCTTACCGAAGACCAGCTGCGCCAGTCCCCGTTCTTCGTCAACCAGGACGGCAGCCTGGGCTCCAACGCCGTCAAGCTCCTGGAAAATCTGGAGCGCGTCAAAGACCGGCCCCTGTGGCGCGTGCTGGTCGCCCTGTCGATCCGGCACGTCGGCCCCACCGCCGCCCAGGCGCTGGCCCGTCAGTTCGGCTCCATGGATGCCATCGAGGCCATCGTCGCCGCCCCACCCGGCAGCGCCGAAGAGGCTGCCGCGGTCTCGGCCGCCGCCCTCGACAGCTCGGTGGCCTCCACCGCCGCCGACGTCCTGGCCGCGTCCTCCGCGGCCGCTGCCTCAGCCGCAAACTCGACCAGCCCAGCCGAAGCGGGTACAGCCCCAGCCGGCGCAGCCGCGTCGACCGATGCCGATTCGACTGATGTCGCGTCGACCGGTGCCGCGTCGACTGATGTCGCCTTGGCGGCTGCCGCGTCGACCGATGCCGCTTCAGCTGACGCCGCTCCGGCGGATGCGGCCGGTTCCTCCAATGCCGATGCGGCCGGTGCCGAGTCTGCGGAAGACGAGGCGGCGGCAGCAAAGAAGCCGAAGGCCGTGGCCGACGTTCTGTCCACCGTGGAGGGTGTCGGCCCGACGATCGCGGCGAGCCTGCGTGAGTGGTTCGCCGTCGATTGGCACCGCGACATCGTTCGCAAGTGGCGTGAGTCCGGGGTCAAGATGGCCGACGAGCGCGTCGACGAGGGTCCCCGCCCGCTCGAGGGCCTGACCCTCGTGGTCACTGGCACGCTCTCCACCCACTCCCGCGACCAGGCCACCGAGGCCGTGACGTCCCGCGGCGGCAAGGTGAGCGGCTCCGTCTCCAAGAAGACGGCCTTCGTGGTGGTCGGCGACAACCCCGGCAGCAAGTACGACAAGGCATTGGCCCTGAAGGTCCCCGTCCTCAACGAGGAGGGCTTCGCTGTCCTGCTGGCCGACGGCCCCGACGCTGCCCGCGAGGTAGCCGAGTTCGCACCCGCCGCAGACTGACCGGTCACCACGGAGGCTGGCTATTTGGGAGCGGCTGGCCACCGGGGAGCGGCCGGTCACCACGGAGCGGCCGGTCACCACGGAGCGGCCGGTCGCTTGGGAACGCCGGCAACGGCGGAACGGCGTGCTACCAGGGGAACGGGCCCTTAGTGGCCTCGGGTCTGCAGGGCGACGGTGGGGCGGACGGGGCGGTAGCGGCTCAGCCAGTCGGCCAGGTCGGGGGCGGGCATGGGGCGGGCGTGGAACCAGCCCTGGGCCGCGTGGCAGCCTGCGTCGGCCAGCAGGCGCCAGGTTCGTTCGTCTTCCACGCCTTCGGCCACGGCGCGCAGGCCCAGGGCCTCGGCGAGGTCGATCACCGAGCGGACGATGGCGGCGTCGCCGCGGTCGGTGGCCATGCCCAGGACGAACGAGCGGTCGATCTTCACCTCGGCCAGGGGCAGGCGGCGCAGGTGTTGCAGGGACGAGTAGCCGGTGCCGAAGTCGTCCAGCGAGATGGCTATGCCCATGCGGTCGAGGCGGGTGATCGTGCTCAGGACGCGGTGCGGGTCGGCCATCAGGGCGCTCTCGGTGATTTCGAGCTGCAGCAGGTCGGGGGGCACCTCGTACTCGTGCAGGAGGCTGTCGACCCGGTCGGCGATGTCGCCGGCGTGCAGGTCGCGCACGCTCACGTTGACGGCGGCGCGCAGGGGCCGCCCGGCGTCGCGCCACGCGGCCAGCTGGGCGACCACCTCGTGCAGCACGCGGCCGGTGAGCAGGCGCATCACCGGGGTCGGCTCGGCCACGCGGATCAGTTCCTCGGGGCCGACCAGGCCCCGCTCGGGGTGCCGCCAGCGCAGCAGCGCCTCCACGCCGACCACCTCGCCGGTCGCGATCGCGATCTGCGGCTGGTAGAAGAGCGTGATCCCGTCGTCGGGCGAGTCCTTGCGCAGGGCGTGCCGCAGGTCGGCCAGCAGGGTCAGGCGGTCGGGCGTGTGGTGGGACGCCTCGGGGCTGTGCAGGGCGACCTGGTCGCCGCGCTGCTTGGCCTCGTACATGGCGGACTCGGCCTCGCGTAGCAGGGTCGCGCCGTCGCCGCCGGGGTCGCGCTGCAGGGCGATGCCGATCGAGGCGGAGACGTCCACGGGCACGCCGTCGAGGGCGAACGGGCTGTTCAACGCCTCGGCCAGGTGCTCGGCGATGCGGCGGGCGGCGGGCGGGCCGTCGACCCGGGTGGCGAGCACGGCGAACTCGTCGCCGCCGAGCCGCACGACCAGGTCGTGGGCCGGCACCACGTCGGCCAGGCGGTGCGCGACCTCGCCGAGCAGGCGGTCCCCGGCGCCGTGGCCGAGGGCGTCGTTGACCGTACGGAACCGGTCGAGGTCCAGCACCAGCAGCGCCAGCCGCCGGCCCTTGGCCTGGGACAGCACGGCCGCGTGCAGGGCGCGCCGGTTCGGCAGGCCGGTGAGGGCGTCCACCCGGGCGGCGCGCTCGAACTCGCCGGTCGATCGGACCATGCGGTGCACGGCGTGCAGCGCGAGCAGCACCAGCGGCACGAACGCCAGCCCGACCTGCGCGGTCGCGAGCACCACGGGTCCGAGCAGCAGCAACGCGCCCGTGGCGAGCACCTCGACCCCGGCCCGCCGCAGCCGCCGCAATCGCTGGAGACGTCGCAACCGGGGTCCCGGCCGGTCGGCCATGGAGCGCGCGACGATCGCGGCCAGCCCGTAGCGGGCGACGATCCAGGCGGCGGCCGCCGCCACCGTGAGCAGCGCGTCCCCCCAGTCCGGCCCGGGCCCGATGCGCAGTGAGACGAGCGCGATCACCAGCGAGGCCGCACCGAGCGCCACCGCGTGCTGCACGGCCAGGTGGAGAGTGCGCTGAGCCGAGTGCCGCATGCGCACGCCGGCCACGGCGACAGCGACCAGTTGCACGGCCAGGGCCGGCCCGTAACCCCAGGCCAGGGCGATGGCGAAGGTGAAGCAGATGGACGGCAGGATCACCGAGCTGGCCCGCCGGTTGGTCACCACATAGGGCCGGGCGTCCACGACGACAGCCAGAAAACCCATCAGCCAGTACGCGCTGGGAAGCTCGGCGAAGGCGTCGCGCTGGAAGACCCACAACAGCGCGTCGGCCACCCCCACCGCGATCGCCGTGACCAGAAGGGCCCGCCGGCGGCGCCCCGCCCGGACCGCCGGACGGCTCGGTGCCGTGGCTCGTTCCGCGTACCCGTTCGGCGCCGGAAACTCGGCATCGTCGGGCAGACCCTGCATCGGATCGGGGACGCGATCGCTCGCCGCGGCAGTGCGGGGGCGTGCGGCGTCCATACGACCTCCACCAGGGCCTCGATCAACCGACCGTTCCCACGATAGATCCACACGGGCAATTCGCGACAAAACAACTTTGCCGTTATCAAATCGGCATAAGCCCACAGTCGCTCAATAACTCCGAATTCCCCCATTCGAGTGGTCGCCGGGGGAGTGACGGGCGCCGGCTTTCCGATTCGGGGCGTAACCACTTCCGCAGGTCGCCCGGGCGGGGGGAGCGTTCTGGGCGCTCTGCGCCCTGCTCGCCCCGCCCGGGCCCTCGACGGGAGTTGCGGTCCGGACCCCCCACCCCGCTACGACATCATCTTTTGATCTTTTGATCGCATGACACCCTGTCCCGGCGGTGGGCTCCGGTCGGGGGCGAAATAGACTCGTCCGGTCAGCGCCGTATCAAGACGTATCGAGAAAGTAGGGCAGGATGGCCGCCATCTCCCGCGAAGAGGTCGCGCATCTCGCGCGCCTGTCGCGGCTCGCCGTGACCGAGGAGGAACTGGACCGGTTCGCGGGGCAGCTCGACGTGATCCTGCAGTCCGTGGCCCGGGTCGGCGAGGTGGCTGCCGACAACATCCCGCCCACCTCGCACTCCGTGCCGCTGACCAACGTGTACCGCGACGACGTGCCGGTCCCGTGCCTCACGCAGGACGAAGCGCTCTCCGGCGCCCCGGACGCGTTCGAGGGCCGTTTCCGCGTGCCGCGCATCCTGGAAGAGGAGGCCTGACGCCGTGTCTGACCTGACGAAGATGTCGGCGGCTCAGCTCGCCAAGGCCATCGCCGGCAAAGAGGCCTCGGCCGTCGAGGTCGCCCAGGCCCACCTCGACCGGATCGACGCCGTCGACGAGCGGGTGCACGCCTTCCTGCACGTCGACCGCGAGGGTGCGCTCGCGGCCGCGGCCGCGGTCGACGCCGGCGACGTCAAGGGCCCGCTGGCCGGCGTGCCGGTGGCCGTGAAAGACGTGATCGCCACCAAGGGTGTGCCGACGACCGCCGCCTCCAAGATCCTGGAGGGCTGGCGCCCGCCGTACGACGCGACGCTCGTCGAGCGGCTGCGCGCGGCCGGCACGGTGATGCTCGGCAAGACCAACATGGACGAGTTCGCGATGGGTTCGTCCACCGAATACTCCGCCTACGGGGCCACCAACAACCCGTGGGACCTCGGCCGCATCCCGGGCGGCTCGGGTGGCGGCAGCGCCGCGGCCATCGCCGCCTACGAGGCGCCGCTGGCGATCGGCACCGACACCGGCGGCTCGATCCGTCAGCCGGGCGCGGTCACCGGCACGGTCGGTGCCAAGCCGACGTACGGCGGCACCTCGCGCTACGGCCTGATCGCGTTCTCGTCGTCGCTCGACACGCCCGGCCCGTGCGCCCGCAACGTCGAGGACGCGGCTCTGCTGCACTCGGTGATCGCCGGCCACGACCCGCGCGACTCCACGTCCATCCCCCAGCCGGTTCCCGACGTGGTCGGCGCGGCCCGTCGCGGCGCCACCGGCGACCTGAGCGGCGTCAAGCTGGGCGTGGTCAAGGAGTTCGCGGGCGACGGGTCCGAGCCGGGCGTGCTGAGCGCGTTCCACGAGTCGCTCGAGGCGCTGGTCAAGCTGGGCGCCGAGATCGTCGAGGTGTCGTGCCCGCACTTCCAGTACGCGCTTCCGGCCTACTACCTGATCGCGCCCAGCGAGGCCTCCTCCAACCTGGCCCGGTTCGACGGCGTGCGTTACGGCCTGCGGGTCGGCGACGACGGCAACCGCTCGCTGGAAGAGGTCATGTCGCTGACGCGTGAGGCCGGCTTCGGCCCCGAGGTGAAGCGGCGCATCATCCTGGGCACGTACGCGCTCTCCAGCGGCTACTACGACGCCTACTACGGCCAGGCGCAGAAGGTCCGCACGCTGATCACGCGGGACTTCGAGTCGGCCTTCGAGCGGGTCGACGTGCTGGTCTCGCCGACCACGCCGTTCGTGGCGTTCCCGTTCGGGTCGCGCACCTCGGATCCCTACCAGATGTATCTGGCCGACCTCTTCACGATCCCGACCAACCTGTACGGCGGTCCGGCGATCTCGGTGCCGTGCGGGCTTTCCGAGGGGTTGCCGGTCGGCTTCCAGGTGATGGCGCCGACGCTGGCCGACGACCGGATGTACCGGGTGGCGGCGGCGCTCGAGTCCGCGGTCGGGACCCTCACGCCGCCGGCCCTCTAGCAGGCCCTATGCCGGCCGCGGCGTGGACTTCGAGTCCAGCCAGCTGTTGATCAGCTTGGTGAAGTCGCGGCCGGTCTGCTTGTTGACGAAGGCGGTGAAGGACGCCCGGTTCTGCTGGGTGTTCTTCTGCGTCTGCACCCAGGCCCGGCCCAGCGCGAAGAACTTCTCGTCGCCGAGGGCGTCGTTCAGTTCCTTGAGCATGGCGGCCGGGCAGAGGTAGACGTTGCTCTCGGCGAAGTTGGCTGCCCGTGGCTTGCCGGGCGGCCCGAGCCGCTTGCGCAGGTCGGCGTCGGCCCGGCGCAGATAATCCTCGAGCTCCTTGTCGCTGTATTCGAGCACCGACTGCGAGTAGAGGAACTGCACGTAGGTCGCCCAGCCCTCGTTGAGCCACAGGTCGGTCCAGGTCGACGGGGTGACCGAGTCGCCGAACCAGTGGTGTGCGTACTCGTGCAGCAGGTCTTCCTCGAAGAGCTCCCGGTCGAACTTCTTCTTCTTGCCGCCCATGGTGATCATCTGCTGGGTCTCCATGGCCGATTCCGAATCGACCATGACGGCGCCGCCGGTGGGGAACGGGTAGGGACCGAATCGCTTCTCGAGGAAGCTGACGAAGGCCGGCGACTTCTTCAGCGAGGGCAGGAACTTCTCGTCCTTACCGGGGCGGTACCAGTAGGTGAGCGGGATGCCGCGCGGGCCCTTGGCGCTGACCTTCCTGTATTTGCCGACGGCGAGGGTCTGCAGGTAGGTGGCCATGGGGTCGGTGCTGCGGTAGCGGAACGTGTTGCCCTGCCGGGTGACGAGCGAGCCGGCCGCGATGCCGGACCAACCGGCCGGCACGGTCACCGCGATGTCGTACAGGGCCTTGTCGGACGGCTGGTCGTTCGCCGGGTACCAGGTGAAGGCGCCCCACGGCTCCTGCATCGTCCACAGGCCGCCCTCTTTGGTGATGGTGAGGCCGAGCGGCTCGACGTCGGAGCGGTGCGAGGGGATGGGCGTGGTCGCCGGCTTGCCGTGATAGGCCACGACCAGCGTGATCGGCTTGTCTTTGCTGACAGCGGCCGGGACGACCAGCTTCTCTTTCCGGACCGTCGCCGATGTGACGGCGCCGTCGACGGTGACCTTGTCGAGCTGGTACGGCTTGAAGTCGAGCTTGAGCTCGGCCGCGTCGGCGGTGGGGCGGATCCGGAGCGTCGCCGTGCCGGTGAGGCGCTTCTTCGGCGGCTGCCACTCGAGCTTCAGGTCGTAGTGCAGGACGTCGAGGGCTGCCGTGCCGTGCTGGGGGTAGAGCTTGTCGGCGGTCGGCTTGGAGGTGCCGGCCTGCCAGATGGCGTAGTCGACCGCGGCGGGCGCGGAAGCGGCGCCGGACGGGGGCGTGGAGGAGGTGATGGTGGTTGCGTCGTCGTCGCAGCCGGCGATGAGGGTGGCCGCCACGATGGCGACGACGGCGAGGGGAGCGCGTTGCATGGCGGGGACCGTACCGAAATGATCTTCAGCTGTGGGGGCGGCTGTGGATAACTGCGAGCGGCTGTGGGTCACCGAAATTCTGTCGGTCGGGCCCACTATTCTGGAGCCATGACCACCACCGCGCTGCCCGCATACGACGACGCCGTCGCGCGTTACGAGCCGGTCATCGGCCTCGAGACCCACGTCGAGCTGGGCACGGCCACCAAGATGTTCTGCGGCTGCCGCACCGAGTTCGGCGCCGAGCCGAACACCCAGGTCTGCCCCGTCTGCCTGGGCCTGCCGGGCGCGCTGCCGGTGGCCAACCGGGCCGCGATCGAGGCGACGATCCGCATCGGCCTCGCCCTCAACTGCGACATCGCCTCGTGGTGCCGCATGGCGCGGAAGAACTACTTCTACCCCGACATGCCGAAGAACTTCCAGACCTCGCAGTACGACGAGCCGCTCTGCGTCGAGGGCTACGTCGACGTCGAGGTCGACGGCAAGGAATACCGGATCGGCATCGAGCGCGTGCACCTCGAGGAAGACACCGGCAAGTCCCTGCACGTCGGCGGCGCGACCGGCCGCATCCACGGCGCCACCGAGTCGCTGGTCGACTACAACCGCGCCGGCATCCCCCTGGTCGAGATCGTCACCAAGCCGGTTCCCGGCATCGGCGCGCTGGCGCCCGAGGTCGCCAAGGCCTATGTGGCCGAGCTGCGCGACATCATCCGCTCGCTGGGCGTCTCCGACGTGCGGATGGAACAGGGCTCGCTGCGCTGCGACGTCAACACCTCGCTCAACAAGCCGGGCGAGGAGTGGGGCACCCGCACCGAGACCAAGAACGTGAACTCGCTGCGCTCGGTCGAGCGCGCCGTCCGTTCCGAGATCATCCGGCAGTCCGGCCTGCTCGACGACGGTGTCCGCATCTTCCAGGAGACCCGCCACTTCCAGGAGACGACCGGCGACACCCGCCCCGGCCGCTCCAAAGAGACGGCGACCGACTATCGCTACTTCCCCGAGCCCGACCTGGTGCCGATCGCGCCCGACGCGGCCTGGGTGGCCGAGCTCAAGGCCGCGCTGCCCGAACGGCCGAGCGTCAAGCGGGCCCGGCTGGCCGAGCAGTGGGGCATCAGCGCGACCGACATGCAGTCGGTGGCCAACGCCGGCGCCGTCGAGCTGATCGAAGAGACGATCGCGGCCGGCGCCTCGCCCGCGGGCGCGCGCAAGTGGTGGATGGGTGAGCTGGCCCGCCGAGCCAACGAGACCGGGGTCGAGCTGTCCGCCGTCGGCGCCACGCCGGCCCAGGTCGCCGCCCTGCAGAAGCTGGTCGACGAGGGCAAGCTCAACGACAAGCTGGCCCGCCAGGTGCTCGAGGGCGTCGTCGCGGGCGAGGGTGACCCGGCCGCGGTCATGAGCGCCCGTGGCCTCGGGGTCGTCTCCGACACCGGCGCGCTGACCGCCGCGGTCGACGAGGCGATCGCCGCCAACCCCGACATCGCGGCCAAGGTTCGCGACGGCAAGGTCGCCGCGGCCGGCGCCCTGGTCGGCGCGGTCATGAAGACCACCCGCGGCCAGGCCGACGCCAAGACGGTCCGCGAGCTGATTCTGGAACGCCTCGGCGCTGCCTGACCCGATCGTCCGGCCCGGCCCTCGTCGGGCCGGGCCGCTCACAGCGATCAGCCCGGCGAGGCCGAAGTGGACGGGGTCGGCGTGGCCTCGGGCTCGGCGCCGACGACGTTGCGCTGCATCTCGACGTTGGACTGGCCGGTGCCGCCCAGCTGGATGTCGTCGTACGCCTTGAGCTGCCTGTTCTCGTCGAAATAGAGGACCGACAGGCTCAACGGCGTCGGCTCCTCCTTCTCGAGCCCACGCAGCCCGGCGCCGCCGGTGGAGCCCTCGACCATGAGCCTGGTCGCCAGGGGCGCCTGGGCGCCGTCGCCCGAGGGCGCAGGCGACGGGGAGGCCGAGGGAGCGGGCGCCGGCTCGGGCAGCAGACTCACCTCGCGCTGGTGTTTGTGGCCGGCCAGCACCAGCGGCACCACGCCCGACAGCGGCGGGGCCATCGCCGGGTCGTGGACCAGGGCGATGTCGACCGGCTTGCCGGAGGCGCGGATTGTGTCGGCCAGCTGGCCGCCGGCGCGCAGCAGCGGGGACTGCGAGGGGTCGTCGGCGTCGGCGGCCGCCGGGGTCTCGCTCTTGTCGGGCGTGAACTCGGGGTCGCCGATGCCCGCGATGGTCAAGCCGTCGACTGTGGTGATCTCGTTGTCGAGCACGACGGCGTTGCGCTGGCGGGCCACGGCGGTCTGGATCGAGGCCGAGTCATGGTTGCCGCGGACCCAGATGTACGGGACACCGACCGACGGGATCGACGAGGCGTAGCCGGTCTCGGCGGTGCTGCCCCAGTCGACCAGGTCGCCGGTGTCGATCACGGCGTCGATCTCGAACGTCTGCACCACGGTGCGGATCAGACCGTACGCCTGCGGGCTCAGATGCAGGTCGGAGACGTGCAGGATGCGCGTGGTGTTCGCCTCCGGCTCGTACACCGGAAGCGTCGACACCGTCGTGTACAGCCGGCTCACGTTGCTGACGATCTGCTGCAGCTGCTCGGAGTAGCGCCCGTAGTTGTCGGCGATCCGGCGCGCGTCACCGACCACGGCCGGCGCGTTGACCAGCAGACCCTCGTAGCGCGGCTCGGCGATCGAGTCGGGCCGCAGGGTGCCGGCCGCCAGGCCGAGGCTGCCGCCGGTCACCACCAGGGCGGTCACGCCGGCCACGGCGACCCGGCGCACGTTCCGGAAGATCAGCGCGCTCAGCACCAGGGCGCTGAGCACCGCGATGCCGAGGGTGCGCACCCCGAGCCGGATCACGCCGTCGCGGACGTCGTCGACCGCGTTCTCGCCGGCCGAGCTGATCGCCGCGGGGTCGTCGATCAGCGCCTCGGTGCGGTTCTGGTCGAGCGCGGCCAGGTTGACCTTGAGGTGGATCGGGCCGTCGTGGCTGTCGAGGTGCAGCGAGCCCAGCGGCGGCAGGTCGACCTCGGTACCGCCGAGGATCGACGGGCTGATCGACATCTCGGCGCGGAACGGGCCGACGGCGACGTCGGCGTGCGCGAAGAGCATCGTGCCGATCACTGCGCCGGTCACGCTGACCAGGGCGACCATCGCGCCGACGAGGGACCGCCGCGTCCACCGGCTGCGGCGGACGGCACCCCACCAGCGGCCGGCCGTCGAGGTAATCGAGGTCATCGCCGCCTCACCTGCCCCGCCCTGTCGCGCGTCAAACTGTGTGCCCTCCCACCGTGGCCCACCTCAGCTGCGGCCGGCGCCACCGTCCGAGAAGACCAGCCGAATGATCCGGTCGTCTTCGGGGCCGGGGTCGCCGTCGTCCTCCTGGTTCGAGGTGCCGGCCCAGAGCGAGCCGTCGGGCGCCGTCACCAGGCCCCGCAGCCGCCCGTACTCGCCGGTCAGCACCGACTGCGGTGTGCCCAGCACCGTGCCGTTCTCGGTGATCGTGAGCAGGTAGACCCGCTTGCCGAGCAGGCACGCGTTGGCCACCGTCTGTTCGAGCGCGGCGACGCCGGAGCAGCCGGATTCGGCGACCGGCCAGCTGAACACCGGGTTGGTCAGCTTGGTGTCGCTGCCCGCGCCGTCGGCTCGGGGCCAGCCGTAGTTCTTGCCCTTGGCGATCACGTTGAGCTCGCCCGACCGGCGCTGACCGCTCTCGCTCGCGTACATGCGCTTGGTCTTGTCCCAGGCGATCCCCTGGACGTTGCGGTGGCCGGAGCTCCAGACGAGGCTGGTCTTGACGGGGTTGCCGGGGGCGGGCTTGCCGGCCACGGTCATCCGCAGGATCTTGCCGCCCAGGCTCTTCGGGTTCTGCGCCTGGGCGCCGGTGGCGGTGCCGTCGCCCGTGCCCGCGTAGAGGAAACCGTCGGGACCGAAGGCCAGCGCGCCGCCGTTGAAGTCGCGGGAGCGCGGGATGCCGGTGAGGATCGGCTGGACCTTGCCACCCAGGGTCAGCTTGCCGACGCGGTTGTCCGTCGCGGTGGAGTAATAGACGTACACCAGCTTGTCGGTCTTGTACTTGGGCGAGACGGCGATGCCGAGCAGGCCGCCGTCGCCCGCGGGCTTCACCTCGGTCAGCCGGTGGACCTGGGTGACGGTGAGCCCGTTGGCATCCGACTCGGGGCCGACCTTGAGGATGCGGCCGGTGTCGCGCTCGGTGACCAGCCCCGACCCGTCGGGCAGGAAGGCCATGCCCCACGGCACGTCCAGATCCTTGGCCAGGACGGTTGTCGCGACCTCCTGGCTGCCGCCGCCCGGCTCCTCGGCGCCGGCGCCGGCCGATTCCTCGGCCGAAGGGGTGGGCAGGTTGGGCGGGGCGCCCTGCTGATCGGGATCGGGCGGGCCGAAGCTGCACGCCGTGGCGAGCCCCAGCGTGGCGGCGAGCGCCAACGTGGCGCCGCGGGCCCGGCGGGAACGCACGATCACTCGACCTCCTCGAGACTCGACGCACCCCAGGGTAGCGAGGCCGCCTGGGAAGTCAGTCGGAGTGGCCGACTTCCTGCCCGCCCGCAGCCAGCACCCTCGACAGGTTGTCGGTGGTGACGGCGGTGAGGCGAATGACGTTGCCGTTGTCGAGCAGGGCGGAGATCTGGCCACTGGGGTCGGGCGCCAGCTCGGTGATCCGTTCCCACGGCACCGTGGTGTTGCCGAACAGGGCGCGGACGCGCAGCCGGTCGGCGTAGACGTCGGTGCCGGCGCGCCAGGCCCAGACGAAGAAGGCCACCGGGACCAGCAGGATCAGGGACCACGCCCAGGAGACGCCGGCGAGCGGAACACCGCTGACGAACGCGAGGACGGCGGCAACCATCAGGGCGCCGGTCTTGCGGACGCGGAGCAGGGGCTTCGAACGCACGTCCTCATCCTCCCACCCACGCTGTGCGGCGTTTCTGTCGGACCCGGCGCGCATACTCGTGGCCATGACAGTGCTTCTTGCGATCGGCACGCAGAAGGGCCTGTTCCTGGCCACCGGCGACGACGACCGCCGGGCCTGGCAGGTCGGCCCGGCTCTTTTCCCCGGCACGGCGGTCTACACGATCGGCGTGGATCTTCGCGGCCCCCGCCCCCGCCTGCTGGCCGCGGTCGACAATTCCCACTTCGGCCCGAGCGTCGCGGTCAGCGACGACCTCGGCGCCACCTGGCACGAGCCCGAGTCCGCCCCCATCGCCTTCCCCGAAGACGCGGGGGCCGCGGTCGAGCGGGTCTGGCAGATCGTCCCCGGCAGCGCCGCCGAGCCGGGTGTGGTCTACGCGGGCACCCAGCCCTCCGCGCTGTTCCGCTCGGCCGACGGTGGCCGCTCGTTCGAGCTGGTCCGCGCGTTGTGGGAACATCCGCACCGCCCGCAGTGGGGCGCCGGGTTCGGCGGTCAGGCGATCCACACGATCCTGCCCCACCCCGGCGACCCGTCCCGTCTACTGGTGGCCATGTCGACCGGCGGGGTCTACCGCTCCGGCGACGGCGGCGAGAGCTGGTCGCCGGCCAATCAGGGCATCAAGGCGTACTTCTTCCCCGACCCGTGGCCCGAGTTCGGCCAGTGTGTCCACCGCGTGGCCCGCGACGCCGGCGACCCCGAGCAGCTCTACGCGCAGAACCACCACGGCGTCTACCGCTCCACCGACGGTGGCGACAGTTGGCAGTCGATCGCCGGCACGCTGCCCTCCGACTTCGGGTTCCCGATCGTGGCCCACCCGCACCGCCCCGGCACACTGTGGAACTTCCCGCTCATCGCCGACAGCGAGCGCCACCCCACCGGGCTGCGCTGCCGGGTCTACCGCTCGACCGACGCCGGCGAGAAGTGGGAACCACAGCATGAGGGCCTGCCCGATGGCCCCTACTACCCGGTCGTGCTGCGCGATGCGATGTGCGCCGACAGCCTCGACCCGGCCGGCGTCTACTTCGGCACCCGGGCCGGCGAGGTCTTCGCCACCAACGACGAGGGCGAGACCTGGTCGACCGTGGTGACCCACCTGCCCGACGTGCTCTCGGTGCGGGCGGTGGCGGTCTGATGCCGGTGCTTCTGGTGCCGGGCGTGCTGCGGGCCGAGGCCGGCGGCGCGTCCCGGCTCGAGGTCGCCGCGGCGGGCACGCTCAGTGCGGTGCTGGCCGAGGTCGGCGAGCGCTGGCCGCTGCTGTCCCGCCGCATCCGCGACGAGCGTGGCGCCCTCCGCCGCTACGTGAACATCTTTGTGGACGGTGAGCAGGCCGCCCTCGAGACGCCGGTCGCACCGGGTTCCGAGATCCAGGTCCTGCCCTCGGTGGCCGGCGGCTCCCGTTGACTGTTCGGCGTCCATAGCCGACGCTGCGGAGGTGCGCGGGCGTAACACGCGGCCGTAACCTGTTCGAGGGACGCTCGTTGTCCGGAGCAGACCCCGCACCATCCCTGATCCGACGAGAATCCGGGAGGATCCGTCGACGTGCCAGCGCCGCCCCCCACGCGCACGCACACCGCCCGGCCCCGACGCCGGGCGATGTCGTTGGGCGTACCCCTGGCCGCGGCCCTCGTGCTGCTGACGGGCTCCGCCGGCCTGCTCCCGGCCCCGCTCGCGCTGGCTGCCGGCGTCGGCGGCTGCGGCCTGTGGGCCACTTTCCACCTGGTACGGGCCGCCCTCTCGATCCACCACGCCGACCAGTCCTTCGTGGCGTGCCGCGGGGCCGGCTTCGTGGGCCTGGGCGCGCTCGCCTCGGTCGTAGCCGTGCTGTTCACGCTGTTCTCGCCGCCGGCGGTGGGCGTGTGGGTGACCGTCGCGTTGGGCCTGGCCGCGGCCCTGTACGCGACCGGCACACTGCTGCTGTCCAGCTCCGCCACGGGGTGGGTGGTGCATTCCCGGCGCGCCTTCGACGGCCTCGGTCTGGGTGTCAGCCTCGCCTTCGCCGCCTATCTGCTCACCCCGGCCGACGTGGCCCGCCCGAGCGCCGTGTCGGTGGTCGCGGTCGGCGCTACCGGCGCCGCCATCGTGCTGGTGGCGATCCTCCGCGGCCGGCCCAGGCGCCGGCCCGCGGTCCACTGCGGCATCGGGGCGATCCTGGTGCTGAGCGGGCTCGGCACGATCGCCGTCGGCACGAGCGGGGCCGTCCTGGCTCTCGCCGGCCTGCCCATCGTCGCCGGCCTGGCCCTGACCGTCGAGGGCGGCACCCGGCGCGACCTGCCCGCGGTGCCGCCCGAGCCCCGCAACCCCGACCAATACCTGGCCAGCTATCCGCTGCTCGCCGTGCCGGCCGGGGTGGGCGTGCTGGCCGCGATCTGGCACCTGATCATGGTGCGGACGTTCGACCCCACCAGCATCATCCTGGGCATCGCGATGGTGGCCGTGCTGGCGATGCGCGAGCTGCTCGTAGTGCACGACATCCGGCGTTACGCGGGCCAGTTGCAGACCGCCGAGGCTCATTTCCGTTCTTTGGTCGCCGGAGCCACCGACCTCACCCTGGTGCTCGACCGCGATCTGCGGATCACCTGGCAGTCCCCGGCCGCGTCCCGCCTGTTCGGGCTCGACGACGACGAGGTGGTGGGCCGCGGCTTCATCGAGCTGATCCACCCCGACGACGTCGAGGGCGCGCGTGAGGTGATCGCCGCGGTGCTCGCCGGGGAGGGCGCCGACGGGCCACCCGCGCTGGTCGCGGCCCGGCTGCGCGACGGCGCCGAGATGTGGCGGGAGACCGAGTCGACCATCGCCGACCAGCGTTCCGTGCCCGAGGTGGCGGCGCTGGTGGTGCACGTGCGCGACATCGGCGAGCGCCGGCACCTGGAGCGGACGCTGCACAAGCTGTCGTCCACCGACCAGCTGACCGGCCTGGCCAACCGGCGGGCGCTGATGCGCGAGCTGCTGGCCCACCGCCGCCGCGCCGGTCAGCCGGGCACCCTGCTGGTGATCGACCTGCACGGTCTGGCCGAGATCAACGACAGCCGGGGCCGCGAGACCGGCGACGCGGTGCTGATCGAGGTCGGCCGCCGCCTGCGCGGCCTGCTCAGCGGGGACGACCTGCCGGCCCGGCTCGGCGGCGACGAGTTCGCCGTGCTCACCACCGACGGCGCCGTGCTGGCCTACGCGCTGGCCAGCCGCATCGCGGCCGCGGTGGCCGAGCCGTTGCAGCTGCCGGGCTCGATCGTCGAGCTGCACACCAGCATCGGCCTGGCCGAACTGGCCGGCGGCGAGGATTCCGACGAGGTGCTGCGCCACGCCGACCTGGCCCGGCGGCGGGCCCGCCAGCTCGGCATCGACCGGGTCGAGTGGTACGACCCCGACGTCGAGATGCAGCTCAACCGCCGCATGGATCTCGAGCGTGAGCTGCTGGGCGCGGCCGACCGGGGCGAGCTCGACCTGGTCTTCCAACCCGTGATCGATCTGCGTGACGACCAGCCGGTGGGGGTCGAGGCGCTGCTGCGCTGGCGGCATCCGCAGCTCGGCACGATCCTGCCCAACGAGCTGCTGCCGATCGCCCGGGCCGTGGGCATCTCGGCCGAGCTCGACGAATGGGTGCTCGACGCGGCCTGCAAGCATCTGTCGGCCTGGACGGGCAGCGACAACGGCTTCTGGCTGTCGGTCAACGTCTCGCCGCGCGAGCTGCTGACCGCCCGCTTCCCCGACCGGGTGGCTTCCACCCTCCGGCGGCACGGCGTGGCCCCCGAACGCCTGGTGGTCGAGGTGGCCGAGGCGTGGATCGCCGAGGACGTGCCCGCGGTCGTGGCCTCCCTGGCCGGGCTGCGCAAACTCGGCGTACGGGCGGCGCTCGACGACTTCGGCGCGGGCCAGGCCTCGCTGTCCCACCTGCGCCGCCTGCCGGTCGACATGCTCAAGCTGCACGCGTCGTTGTCGAGCACGACGCCCGCGACCGGCCCCGGCACCGGCCCGGCGGTGATCGACGTCGTGGTCAGCCTGGGCCGGCGCCTGGGTCTCGAGATCGTGGCCAAGGGGCTCGAGACCCGCGAGCAGTGTGAGCGCGCGGCCAAGGCCGGCTGTCTGTACGGGCAGGGTTTCGTGCTGGGCCACCCGGCCCCGGCCGAGCGCATCGAGGCCTACCTGGAGACGCACCGCAGCTAGGCGCTAGCGCGGTGGGGCTGTGCTGCCCCTCGGGGTGAGGTGGGCCGTGCCGGCCTCGACGTTGCTGACCTGCTTGCCGTCGATGGCGGCCAGCAGCTCGCGGGCGGCGTGGGCGCCGTACTCGGCGATGTCCCGCGACAGGGCGGTCAGCGGCGGGTGGACCAGGCTGCACAGTGGGGAGTCGTCCCAGGCCACAATGGACAGGTCGCCCGGCACGGACAAGCCCATCTCCTGCGCCACGGCGAGCCCGGCCACGGCCATCACGTCGTTGTCGTAGATGACCGCGGTGGGCCGGTCGGCGCCGATCAGCAGGCGGCGGGTGGCCCGGCCGCCCTCTTCGCCGGTGTAGTCCGACGGCATCGTGACCGCCTCGTTGAGGCCCAGTGAGGTGCAGACCTCTTCGAACGCCCGGGTCCGGGTGCGGGTGTGCAGCAGGTCGGGCAGGCCGCCGACCCGGGCTATCCGGCGGTGGCCGAGCGCCACCAGGTAGCGCACGGCTTCGGTGATCGCGCCGGCGTCGTCCGACCAGACCTGGGCGATCTTGCCGGTGTCGCCGGGGCCACCGATGACCACGGCCGGCAGCTGGAGCTGTTGCAGCACGGGGATGCGGACATCGTTCTCGCGCAGGTCGGTGACGATCACGCCGTCGATGCGGCGCTCGCCCCACCAGCGGCGGTAGACCTCGACCTCCTGCTCGGGGGTGGCCACGACCTGCAGGGTGAGGGCGTACGAGCGGGCGGCCAGTTCGGCCTCGAAGCCGCTGATCAGGCCCATGAAGAACGGCTCGATGCTGAGGATCCGCGCCGGGCGGCACAGGGTGAGGCCGACGGCGCGCGCGCTGGCGCCGGACAGTGCCCGGGCGGCGCTGTTCGGATTGAAGCCGATCTCCTGGGCGATGGCCACGATGCGTTGCCGGGTCGCCTCGGAGACGCCGGGCTGGCCGTTGAGCGCGTACGACACCGCGCCCTTCGACACACCCGCCCGCCGTGCGATATCGGCGATCGTGGGCCGCTTCACTCGGTCTCCTCTGTTCCCGCCGAGCCTACCGGCGGAGTTTACCGGCGCTGGAATCGGTAGAGCGCTCTCACGCGGATCTAGGCCGAGATGAACGAACGGCGGCGGCTCGGATTGATCGGTTAAGTGTCAGCGGACACACCGGACTTTGTAAACAGTGATGACCCATAAAGACCGATTCATCCCGCTTAAAGAGTACTGACAACGCTGCCAGATCAACCTCGTAACACGGTATTGACAGTCATGGACCTCCGTCATAGCGTCTCCACAACTTATCCGGTTCAGTAAATTTTCTCCGCCGTGGAGGCGCGTAATGAGACGGACTGTGCGGGCGGCTGTCGCCGGTATGGCGGCGACCCTTCTGATCGCGGGCTGCAGTGGGCAGAGCCTCGAGGGCAAGGAAGACACGAGCAACGGCGCGGCCGGTGAGCAGATCACGCTCAAGGTCAACTTCTGGGGCGACATGGGCCTGGACGCGCTCAAGGCCAAGTACGAGAAGGACCACCCGAACATCAAGATCGTGCTGAACACGGGCGAGTTCAACGCCCAGCACGAGGACCTGCAGAAGAAGCTGGTAGCCGGCTCGGGCGCCCCGGACATCTCGGCGGTCGACGAGGGCTTCATCGTCCAGTTCCGCAACCAGGCCGACAAGTTCGTCAACCTGCTCGACAAGGGCGGCGCCGACTTCGAGTCGAAGTACCTGGACTGGAAGTGGAAGGCGTCCATGTCGGCCGACGGCAAGCAGATCGGCCTCGGCACCGACGTCGGTGGCCTGGCCATGTGCTACCGCAGCGACCTGTTCGAGAAGGCCGGCCTGCCCAAGGACCGCGATGCCGTCTCGAAGCTGTGGACGAACTGGGACGACTTCATCAACGTCGGCAAGCAGTACACCGCCAAGACCGGCAAGAAGTTCATCGACTCCGGCACCAACATGTTCAACCCGGTGCTGGCCCAGCAGCCCGTCGGCTTCTACGACGAGCAGGAGCAGCTGCAGATGAACGGCGGCCCGAAGGTCGCCTTCGACGTGAGCATGAAGGCGATCGACGCCGGTATCTCGGCCAACCTGGCCAGCTTCCAGCCCAACTGGAACCAGGGCTTCAAGAAGGACCAGTTCGCCGTGCTGGCCTGCCCGGCGTGGATGCTCGGCCACATCCAGGAGACCGCGCCCGACCAGAAGGGCAAGTGGGACATCGCCGCGATCCCGGGCGGCGGCGGCAACTGGGGCGGTTCCTGGTGGACCATCCCCTCGCAGGGCAAGAACGTCGACGCCGCGGCCGAGTTCGTGAAGTGGATGGTCCAGCCGGAGCAGCAGATCGAGGTCTTCAAGACCGTCGGCAACCTTCCGTCGCAGCCCGCCCTGTACAAGGACCCGGCGGTGCTCGACTACAAGAAGGAGTTCATGAGCGACGCGCCCACCGGTCAGATCTTCGCCGCCACCGCGGAGAGCCTCAAGCCGCAGTACCTGGGCAAGAAGAACGGCCCGACCCGGGTGGCCGTGGAGAACGTGATCACCCGCGTGCAGCAGGGCGGCCTCAAGTCGGACGCGGCCTGGGCCGAGGCGGTCAAGCAGGCCGAGAAGGTCGCGAAGACCGGTAAGGCCTGACCCATTCGATGGCGGGGCGGTTCGTGGGCCGCCCCGCCTCCCTTTAGGAGTGGCCGTGTCCCTCACCGAGCTCCGCCCGGCTTCGCATCGGCAGGTCCCGCCGCCGGGCCCGGGCAAGACCAAGCACTGGCTCTACCGGTTCGACACCAAGACGATCCCGTACGTCTTCATCTCGCCCTTCTTCATCCTCTTCGCGATCTTCGGCATCTTCCCGCTGATCTTCAACGGCGTCGTCGCGCTGCGGAACTGGCGGCTCGACGACCCGACGCTGACCGGGTGGGCGGGCTTTGCCAACTTCGAGCGGCTGCTCACCGACGAGGACTTCTGGAACGCCCTGGGCAACACGTTCGGCATCTTCATCCTGTCCTCGGTGCCGCAGCTGCTGGCCGCGCTGATCATCGCGAACCTGCTCAACCGCAGGCTGCGGGGCACCACGTTCTGGCGGATCGGCATCCTGCTGCCGTACCTGACCCCGGTCGTCGCCTCGACCCTGGTCTTCGCGATCTTCTTCGCCCGCGACAACGGACTCGCCAACTGGTTCCTGTCGCTGGTCGGCTTCGGGCAGGAGACCCCGCTCGACTGGCGGGCGCAGAAGTGGAGCGCCTGGATCGCCATCGCGACGATGGTCAACTGGAAGTGGATCGGCTACAACGCCCTGCTCTACCTGTCGGCGATGCAGTCGATTCCCAAGGACGTGTACGAGGCGGCAGCAGTCGACGGCGCCGGCCCGTGGCGGCAGTTGTGGCAGATCACCGTGCCCATGATCCAGCCGGTCGTGGTGTTCACCGTGATTCTGTCGACCATCGGGGGGCTGCAACTGTTCAACGAGCCGATGATGTTCGACGAGAACCCGCAGTCGGCCAGCGGCGGCTCCGACGGTCAGTTCCAGACCATCGCGCAGCTGATCTACAAGGTCGGCTGGAAGGACCTCGACCTCGGGTACGCCGCGTCGATGTCGTGGGCCCTGTTCCTGATCATCCTGGTCGTGGCCGGGATCAACTTCGCCCTGACCCGGCGCATCGGAGGTGGCCGATGACCACATACGCGAACCGGGCCCCGCAGGACACGCGCGGCACCTGGGTGACGTACCTGGGCCTCTCGCTCGTCCTGCTCTTCTCGGCCTTCCCCGTGTACTGGATGTTCGTCATCTCGACGAGCACCGACGAGGCGGTCGCCGCCTCGCCGCCCGCCCTGATCCCGGGCGCGCAGTTCCTGATCAACGCCCAGGAGGTCTTCACCCTCAACGAGGTGTACTTCGCGGCGTCCCTGATCAACAGCGTGCTCGTCTCCGGTGTCATCACCGCGGCGACGCTGTTCTTCTGCTCGCTGGCCGGATTCGCGTTCGCCAAGCTGCGCTTCAAGGGCCGCAACGCGCTGATGGTCGTGGTCATCCTGACCCTGACCGTGCCCAACCAGCTCGGCATCGTCGCGCTCTACATCGTGATGGGCAAGCTGGGCTGGAACGGCACCCTGCTCGCGGTCATCGCTCCCGGGCTGGTCAGCGCGTTCGGCGTCTTCTACATGCGGCAGTTCATCTCGCACGCGGTGCCGGACGAGCTGGTCGAGTCGGCCCGCATCGACGGCGCGCTGACTCTGCGCGTCTACTGGAACATCGTCCTGCCGGCGATCCGGCCCGCCCTGGCCGTGCTGGGTCTACTGACCTTCGTGATGGCCTGGAACGACTTTCAGTGGCCGCTGATCCAGCTGAACGGCACCGACTTCCCGACCTCGATGGTCGCCCTCTCCGACCTGGCCAGCGGCAACTATGTGATCTACCGCCGGGTGCTGGCCGGGGCTTTCATGGCGACCGTTCCACTGATCGTGCTGTTGTTGATCGGCGGACGGCAGATCGTCCGGGGGATCATGGAAGGCGCCGTCAAGTCCTGACCGGGGACCGGCGTGGCGAAGAAGGAGAACAGTGAGCTCGTACCAACCGCTCCACGAGGGCTGGACCGTCTCGGGTGCCGACGTCAGCGGCCTCCCGGCCATCGTGCCCGGCAGCGTGCACACCGACCTGCTCCGGGCCGGTCGCATCGACGACCCGTATCTGGATGAGAACGAGACCAAGCTCGCCTGGATCGGCCGGACCGACTGGCACTACGAGACCACCTTCACCGCCACGCCGGGCCGGCGCACCGACCTCGTCTGCGCCGGCCTCGACACCATCGCCGAGATCGAACTGAACGGCTCGCTCGTCGGCGAGACGGCCAACATGCACCGCGGTTACCGCTTCGACGTCGGCCCGCTGCTGCGCGACGGCGCCAACGAGCTCAAGGTCAAGTTCAAGAGCGCCTACGCGTACGCCGAGGGGCAGCAGCAACGACTGGGCCACCGTCCCAACGCGTACGGCGAGCCGTTCAACTTCATTCGCAAGCAGGCCTGCAACTTCGGCTGGGACTGGGGCCCGACCCTGGTCACGGCCGGTATCTGGCAGCCCATCGGCCTCGAGACGTGGTCGGTGGCCCGGCTGGCCGAGGTCCGCCCGCAGGTGACCGTGAACAAGGGCACCGGCCGGGTCGAGCTGCGCGTACGTCTCGACCGCGCGGCCGACGAGCCGGTCGTCATCACCGCCGAGGTGGCCGGCCGGCGTGCGCAGGCCACCGTCGACGGCATCGAAGCCCTGCTCATCGTCACCGTCGACGACCCCGACCGGTGGTGGCCGCGCGGCTTCGGCGAGCAGGCCCGCTACGACCTCGGCGTGACGCTGGCCGCGGCCGACGGCACGGTGCTGGACACCTGGACCCGCAAGATCGGATTCCGGAGCGTCCGCGTCGACACCGCCGACGACGGCTGGACGGTGATCGTCAACGACGTGCCGGTCTTCGTCCGGGGCATCAACTGGATCCCCGACGACGTCTTCGCCGACCGGGTCACCCGCGAGCGCCTGGCCGCCCGTTTCCGCCAGGCTGCCGACGCCAACGTCAACTACCTGCGCGTCTGGGGCGGCGGCCGGTACGAGTCGTTCGACTTCTACGACCTCGCCGACGAGATGGGCTTCCTGGTCGGCCAGGACTTCCTTTTCGCCTGTGCCGCCTACCCCGAGGAGGAGCCGTTCCGCTCCGAGATCGAGGCGGAGGCCCGCGAGAACGTCGTCCGCCTGGCCTCGCATCCCAGCCTGGTCGTGTGGACCGGCAACAACGAAAACCTCTGGGGGTACGAGGACTGGGGCTGGAAGCCCGAGCTGAACGGCCGCACATGGGGTTCCGGCTTCTACTACGACCTGCTGCCCCGCGTCGTCGCCGAGCTCGACCCGACCCGGCCGTACTGGCCCGGCAGCCCGTATTCGGGCACGCCCGAGCGCTACCCGAACGACCCGGTCTACGGCACGACCCATATCTGGGACGTCTGGAACACCGACGACTACACGAAGTACGCCGCCTACCGCCCGCGCTTCGTCTCCGAGTTCGGCTTCCAGGCCCCGCCCACGTTCTCGACCCTGCGCCGCTCCATCTCGGACGAGCACCTGGCCCCGGACTCGCCCGGCATGGCCCACCATCAGAAGGCCATCGGCGGCGACCAGAAACTCGAGCGGGGTCTGACCAACCATCTGCCCGTCCCGCGCGACTTCGACGACTGGCACTTCCTGACCCAGCTCAACCAGGCCCGGGCGGTGGCGTTCGGCATCGAGCACTTCCGCTCGCTGCGCCCCCTGTGCCAGGGCACGATCATGTGGCAGCTCAACGACTGCTGGCCGGTCACCTCGTGGGCGGCTGTCGACGGCGACGGGCGGAAGAAACTCCTCTGGTACGCGATGCGGGATGCGTACGCCGACCGGTTGCTGACCTTCCAGCCCCGTACGGGTGCCGCGGTGGAAGCCGGCGGCCCGCTCACCGACATCGAGCCCGGCTCGGTGGTGCCGCCGCAGGGAACTCCGGCCCTGATCGTGGCCAACGACAGCCGTACGGAATGGGCCGTCTCGACCACCGTGACCCGCCGCGACCTGACCGGCCGAATCCTGGCCGCGGCCGACCTCACCGCGACGGTGGCCCCCGGTGAGAACGCCACCCTGACCCTGCCCACCGAGCTGTCCACCCCCGGCGACCCCGGCACGGAGTTTCTGACCACCGACACTGGCGTGACCTGGTTCTGGGCGCTCGACAAGGACATCCCGTGGCCGGCGCCCGACTACACCACCGAGGTCACGAGCGACGGCGGCGTCCACCGAGTCACCGTCCACGCGAAGACGTTGCTGCGCTCACTGACCCTGTTTCCCGACCGCCTCGCCCCGACCGCCGAACCGGACCGCGCAGCCGTCACAGTTCTCCCCGGCGATTCGGTCACGTTCGCCGTGCGCTCCGACGAGCCGCTGGACGCGAAGGCCCTGACTACCCGCCCGGTCCTCCGCTGCGTCAACGACATCCCCGCGCACTGACGCCCAGCCCCGAAGCGCGGCCCGTGTGATGACGGGCCGCGCTTTCGTTGTGGACGACTCCGTTTCGCCCCGTCGGCGCCTGTGGATGACGGAATCGGTTTCGGGTGAGAACGACGTAGGGTCAGACCCCGGGTGGGAGGGGGCTAGGGATGGGCGGCGGCGGCATCAAGATCTCAGCGGCGATCCCACCCGGTGCAGGGTGCCGTCTGGATCCACGTAAGTGAATTCGCGCAAGCCCCAGGGGGTGTCGCGTGGTGGGCTGAGCCGGCCTTCGGCGCCGGCCCATTCGGCATGCACGGCATCGGCGTCGGACACGTACAGGTAGACGGAGGATGCCGTGCGGGCCGGGTCGTGCTCGTCCCACTCGGTGAGGTGGATCGACACGTCGCCGCGGTCGACGAAGCCGTACCGCTGCGGCCCTTCCCAGGCCTGCGCCGTGAACCCGAGCATCCGGTAGCGGGCCAGGGCCGCGTCCAGGTCCTTCACCGGGACGATCGGTACCACCCGCTTGAACGTAATCTCCTCAGCCATGCCGGTCAGCGTAGGGCGGAGGCGGCAGCCGGGGCGCCCAGCGTGATGTCGTGGTCGGCGTGGTCGCCGGTCAGCTCGACCCGGGTCGCCACCGGGGCGTGACCGCTGGCGGCGACCGTGTAGACGCCGGGTGGCAGGTCGCGCAGCTCGTACCGTCCATCGTGGTCGGTGGTGGCGGCGCCGGCCACGCGGCCCGTGCGGTCCACCGCCACCACCGACGCCTCGGGGATGGGATGACCCGACCCCGCGGCCCGCACGTTGCCGGTGACCGTGCCGCCCACGGCCAGGGCCAGGTCGACCGGGCCGGGCTCGTTGGGGGAGACCGTGCGGGACGCCGGGCGGGCGTGGTCCGCGGTGGCGGTCAGCATGTATTCGGGGCCGTCCAGGCCGGGCAGCTGATAGCGGCCGTCGGGGCCGGCGGTGGTGGTCGCCACGACCTCGCCGCGCGGGTCGGTCAGGGTCAGCGTCGCGCCGGGCAGGCCGCGGCCGGCCCGGTCGGTCACCCGGCCGGTGATCTGGCCGGCGCCGGCCAGCGACAGCACCCGCCGGATCTCGCCGGCGGCCACGTTGATCACGGCCGCGGCCGGCTGGTGGCGGTCGGCCGCACAGATCAGCAGGAACGAGCCGCCGGCGTGCAGCACCATGCGGTAGGAGCCGTCGTCGCCGGTCACGGCGCGGGCCAGTTGCTGCCCGCCGAAGTCGGTTATCGTCAGCGTCGCCCCGGGCAGTGGCAGGCCGCCGGGCCCGTCGATGCGGCCGCGGACGACGGCCTCGCCGAGGGCGGTGGCGGGCTCGTCGGTCAGCTGGGCAGTGTCCATCTTGGGCGTCCGTTCGAGGCTGGGCCCGGTGTCGAACAGCCGGGCGGGATCGGCGTCAAGGTCGGCCCGGGGCGCCGGCCCGGTCGAGGGTCGTTCACTTATCGACCAACGACGCATCCCTGCCCGAAGTTGCCGTCCGGACCGGAACGACGGAGGCCGCGCACCCAGCGGGTGCGCGGCCTCATGACGGATGAACGGTTCGGGGACTACTCGGGCACCCGGCGGTAGGCGCCGTCGCTGGCGCTGGTGGCCATCGACGCGTACGCGCGCAGGGCCGCCGACACCGGGCGCTGCCGGTCGACCGGGGTGAACGGCTTGGCCCGCCGCTCCTCCTCGTGCCGGCGCTGGGCCAGCTCCTCGTCGCTGACGTTGAGCGTGATGCTGCGGCCCGGGATGTCGATGGTGATCTCGTCGCCCGTCTGGACCAGCGCGATCAGGCCACCCGAGGCCGCCTCGGGCGAGACGTGGCCGATCGAGAGCCCGCTGGTGCCGCCCGAGAATCGCCCGTCGGTGATCAGCGCGCACGCCTTGCCGAGCCCGCGGCCCTTGAGGAAGCTCGTCGGGTAGAGCATCTCCTGCATGCCGGGGCCGCCGCGCGGTCCCTCGTAGCGGATGACCACGACGTCGCCCTCGACCACCTCTTTGCCGAGGATGCCGTCGACCGCCGCGTCCTGCGACTCGAAGACGCGGGCCGGGCCGGTGAACTTCCAGATCGACTCGTCGACGCCGGCCGTCTTGACCACGCAGCCGTCCGGAGCCAGGTTGCCGAAGAGGATCGCCAGCCCGCCGTCGACCGTGTAAGCGTGGTCGACCGAGCGGATGCACCCCTTCTCGCCGTCGGTGTCGAGCGTCGCCCAGCGGTTCTCGGTGGAGAACGGCTGGGTGGTGCGCACGCCACCGGGGGCCGCGTGGAACAGCTCGAGGGCCGCCGCGGACGGTGAACCGCCGCGGATGTCCCACTCACTCAGCCACGACTCGAGGTCGGGCGAGTGCACGGAGCGGACGTTCGTCTTGAGCGCGCCGCCCCGGTGGAGCTCGCCCAGCAGTGCCGGGATGCCACCGGCGCGGTGCACGTCCTCCATGTGGTATTTCGGGCTGTTCGGGGCAACCTTCGACAAACACGGCACCCGGCGGGAGATCGCGTCGATGTCGGACACGCTGAAGTCGAGCTCGGCCTCGCGCGCGGCCGCCAGCAGGTGCAGCACGGTGTTGGTGGAGCCGCCCATCGCCACGTCGAGCGCGACCGCGTTCTCGAACGCGTCGCGGCCGGCAATGCTGCGCGGCAGCACCGACTCGTCGTCGTTCTCGTAGTACTGCTTGGCGATGCCGACGATCAGCTCGCCGGCCTTCTCGAACAGGGCCTTGCGGGACGCGTGCGTGGCCAGCGTCGAGCCGTTGCCCGGCAGGGCCAGCCCGATCGCCTCGGTCAGGCAGTTCATCGAGTTGGCGGTGAACATGCCCGAGCAGGAGCCGCAGGTCGGGCAGGCCGAGCGCTCGATCGTGTCGAGCTGGGCGTCGGTCACCTTCTCGTTGGCCGAGGCGCTCATCGCGTCGACCAGGTCGAGCTTCTCGTGCACGATGCCCTCGATGGCGACCGTCTTGCCGGCCTCCATGGGGCCGCCCGAGACGAAGACCGTCGGGATGTTGAGCCGCAGGGCGGCGATCAGCATGCCGGGAGTGATCTTGTCGCAGTTCGAGATGCAGACCAGGGCGTCGGCGCAGTGCGCGTTCACCATGTATTCGACCGCGTCGGCGATCAGCTCGCGGCTGGGCAGCGAATAGAGCATGCCGCCGTGGCCCATCGCGATGCCGTCGTCGACCGCGATCGTGTTGAACTCGCGTCCGACGCCGCCGGCCTGGGCGATCGACTCGGCGACCAGGCCACCCATGTCCTTGAGGTGCACGTGACCCGGTACGAACTGGGTATAGCTGTTGGCAATCGCCACGATGGGCTTGCCGAAGTCGTCGTCGGTCATCCCGGTGGCGCGCCACAAGGCACGCGCGCCGGCCATGGTCCGACCGTGGGTCGAGGTCCGGGAACGCAGGTCAGGCATCCCCTCAGTGTGCCACCGCCGACGGTAAGGACCGCCAATTCCGTCCACAGGCCGGGACGGGGTCCCTCTTCGGCCCCGTTTCGCCGGTGGCCGGATCGGAATGCCGTAGGGCTCGTTAAATAGATCGCCATCGGGCAGAGTGTTCCCGTGCAGTCACCGTCCGGCATGGAGCTGGCCGGGCTCGCGAGCCTTCTGGTCGCGGTCCCGGCGGTCGCTCTGCTGGGAAATTCCGGCCGTCGTCACACCGGCGCCGCCCGCCGGGCCCACCTCGTGCTCGCGGCCGGCGGCGCGATCGCCACCGGGGCTGCCCTGGCCGGCATGCTGAGTGTGCTGATCACCACGGCCGAGCCGCCGCGCATGGCGCTGGGCACGGCGGTCGCGGCCGGCACCGCCATCGGCGTCCTCATCCTGCTTATCGGCACGGCCATGCTGCCGGGCGCGGCCGAGAACCCCGGGGCGGCGCTGCGTCACCTGCTCGACGGGCTGGTCATCGCCGCGGCGATCTGGTTCGTGGGCTGGGTGCTGATCGCCGAGCCCACCCGCGTCCTGGGCGACGCGACGCCGGTGGCCTGCCCCTCCATGCTGATCCCGACCGGCCTGGCCGTGATCTCGCTCGGCCTCACCATCGTGCTGGCACTGCACGCTCACCGGCCCCGCCTGACCACGGTCCGGGTCGCCGGCGGGGTGACCCTCGTCTCGGCGGCCGCCGTCGCCCTGGCCGGTGGCATCTGCCAGGACAGCGACGGCACGATCCTGACCGGGGCGCTGCTGCTGCCGACCGGCCTGTTCGTCGTCGCGCGGGCGGTGAAGGTGGCCGACCGCCCGGTGACGGTCGTGGGCGACGTCACCGACCGCGGCACCGGCTACGCCATCGTCCCGATGGTCGCCATGGTCACCGCGCTCGGCTATCACCTCGCCCGGGGCGGCAGCTTTGAGCTGTACGGCTTCCTGGGCGCCGCCGTCGAAGGCCTCGCCCTGGTCGGCCGCCAGTATCTGGCCCTGCGCGACGTGCGGCGCTACACGCTCGAGCTGCGCTCCCGTGAGGCGCACTTCCGCGAGCTGGCCCACACCGACCCGCTGACCGGCCTGGCCAACCGCCGCGGCCTGCAGCGGGCGCTGCGCGAGAGCGCCGAGTCGCGGGTGCTCGTCGGCATCGACCTCGACGGCTTCAAGACGGTCAACGACATGCGCGGCCACGACGTGGGCGACGCGGTGCTCAAAGAGGTGGGCGAGCGGCTGCGGCGCAACCTGCTCGAGGGTGACGTCGCCGCGCGGCTGGGCGGCGACGAGTTCGCGATCCTCATGCGCGGCACGGCCGACGAGGCGATGCTCACCGCGCACCGGCTGCTGGCCGTGCTGGGCGAGCCGTACGAGGTCGACGGCGGTTCCATGTTTCTGTCGGCCAGCCTGGGCGTGGCCAACACCGGCCCCGACCCGGCGGACACCGGCGACATCATCCGCGACGCCGACCTCGCGCTGCGCTACGCGAAGCTGCGCGGCAAGAACAGGGTCGAGCGTTACCAGCAGCGGTACGACGAGCTGCTGCGTCGCCGGGGCACGCTCGAGGCCGAGCTGCGGCACGCGATCGACCGCGAGCAGCTGCGCCTGGTCTTCCAGCCGGTGGTGGCGCTGCCCTCGATGCGTCCGGTCGGCGCCGAGGCGCTGCTGCGCTGGACCCATCCCACGCTGGGGGCGGTACGGCCCGACGAGTTCATTCCGGTCGCCGAGGAGTCCGGGCTGATCAACCGGATCGGCGCCTGGGTGCTCGAACAGGCCTGCATCCAGCTCGCCGAGTGGCTGTCGCGGGGGCACGACGTCTGGGTCTCGGTCAACCTGTCGCCCAAGGAGCTGCACTCCACCGACTACGCGGGCCAGGTGGCCGACGTGCTGGACCGGCACGGCGTCCCGCCGCAGCGGCTGGTGCTCGAGGTGACCGAGCACGCCGTCGCCACCGACATGGAAGAGCTGATCAGCCGCCTCGCCGAGCTGCGGGCGACCGGTGTCCGCATCGCGCTCGACGACTTCGGCGCGGGCTATTCGTCGCTCGGCCAGCTGCGCACGCTCCCGGTCGACATCCTCAAGATCGACCACGCCCTGGTGGCCGAGCCCGAGTCCCGTACGGGCACGGCCGCGCCGCTGGTCGACGTGGTGGTGCGGCTGGGCCACCGGCTCGGGCTCGAGGTGCTGGCCGAGGGCATCGGCACCCCGGCCCAGCGGGCCGTGGTCGAGGAGGCCGGCTGCCGGCTGGGCCAGGGCTCGTTGTTCGGCTGGGGCGTGCCCGCCGAGCACCTCGAGGCGCAGCTGCGCACCCTGCGGCCGAACACCACCCGCCCGGTGCAGGCGCCGCGCTCGGCGCCGCCCGCCGACGCCGCTCCGCGCAGCCAGGTGGTCATGCTGGGACCGGGCATGCGCCAGCTCAGGGCCCTGCTGCCGAGCGATCCGGGCTTCGTCGCTCCCACCGTCGAGGGAGGCCAGTGATCAAAATGTGGGATCAGTTGACTCACCGCGTGAGATGCGGCAAGGTGGGCAGCATGTGCTTCGCGTCCCGAGTACTTATGTGAGCGCACTCCAGTCCTCCTGAGCCGGCCAGGCTCGTTGAAGGCAGAGTGCGCCAGGTCCCGTGCTTCCGGCACGAGGGCCTTTTTTGTTGCTCAAGTACCGGCATCGCCCAACCCGAAAAGGTATGAAGTGCCATGACGAGACCCACTCCCGAGACCCTCGCCCACCGAGCCAACCCGGCCACTGTCGCGGCCGCTGCCCAGGCCCCGGCCGTAGTCTCTCCGGTCCCCACCACGGGCGCCGGCGCGCTCGTGCGGTCGCTCGAGGCGCTCGGTGTCGAGGTCGCGTTCGGCATCCCCGGCGGCACGATCCTGCCGGCGTACGACCCGCTGTTCGATTCGAAGGTGCGCCACATCCTGGTCCGGCACGAGCAGGGCGCCGGCCACGCCGCCACCGGCTACGCGCAGGCCACCGGCAAGGTCGGCGTCTGCATCGCGACCAGCGGGCCGGGCGCGACCAACCTGGTCACCGCGATCGCCGACGCCTACATGGACTCGGTGCCGATCGTCGCCATCACCGGCCAGGTCTCCCGGCCGGCGATCGGCACGGACGCCTTCCAGGAGGCGGACATCCAGGGCATCACGCTCCCGATCACCAAGCACAACTTCCTGGTGCAGACGCCCGAGGAACTGCCCCGGGTGCTCGCCGAGGCGTTCCACCTGGCCTCCACCGGCCGGCCCGGCCCGGTCCTGGTCGACATCCCGAAGGACGTGCAGCAGGCGCCGACCACCTTCTCGTGGCCGCCCGTTCTCGACCTGCCCGGCTACCGGCCGACCCTGCACCCGCACGGCAAGCAGATCCGCGAGGCGGCCCGCCTGATCGCCGCGGCCAAGCGCCCGGTGCTCTACGTCGGCGGCGGCGTCCTCAAGGCCGGCGCCACCGACGGGCTGCGCAAGCTGGCCGAGACGACCGGCATCCCGGTCGTCACCACGCTGATGGCGCTGGGCGCGTTCCCCGACTCGCACCCGCAGCACCTGGGCATGCCCGGCATGCACGGCACCGTCCCGGCGGTCTACGCGCTGCAGAAGTCCGACCTGTTGATCACGCTGGGCGCGCGCTTCGACGACCGGGTCACCGGTCAGCTCGACTCGTTCGCGCCGGACGCCAAGGTCGTGCACGCCGACATCGACCCGGCCGAGATCGGCAAGAACCGGCACGCCGACGTCCCGATCGTGGGCGACGCCCGGCACGTGATCGACGAGCTGATCGCCGCCGTGTCCGCCTCGGCCGAGGGCATCGGGCAGTACGAGCCGTGGTGGGCCACGCTCAACGAGCTGCGCGAGCGCTACCCGCTGGGCTACGAGGAGCCGACCGACGGCAGCCTGGCCCCGCAGTACGTGATCGAGCGGATCGGCGAGCTGGTCGGCCCGGACGCCATCTACTGCGCCGGCGTGGGTCAGCACCAGATGTGGGCCTCGCAGTTCATCAAGTACGAGAAGCCGGGCACGTGGCTCAACTCGGGCGGCGCCGGCACCATGGGCTACGCCGTCCCGGCCGCGATGGGCGCCAAGGTGGGCCGGCCCGACACCGCGGTGTGGGCGATCGACGGCGACGGCTGCTTCCAGATGACCAACCAGGAGCTGGCGACCTGCGCCCTGGAGGGCATCCCGGTCAAGATCGCCATCATCAACAACGGCAATCTGGGCATGGTGCGGCAGTGGCAGACCCTGTTCTATCAGGGCCGCTACTCCAACACCGAGCTGGGCACGCACAAGCACCGCATCCCCGACTTCGTGAAGCTCGCCGAGGCGCTCGGCTGCGTCGGCCTGCGGTGCGAGTCGAAGGACGACGTCGACAAGATCATCAAGCAGGCCATGGAGATCAACGACACCCCGGTGGTCATCGACTTCACGGTCGGCAAGGACGCCATGGTGTGGCCCATGGTCGCCGCCGGCACGAGCAACGACGAGATCATGTTCGCCCGGGACGTGCGTCCCGAATTCGAAGAGGATGACCTCTAGTCATGGCCGCCTGCACCGAGCTGCAGCTAGCTGCACCAGACAACGGCCTGGCACGCGAGGGCCAGAAGGACATGACAATGGAGGCGCAGTGAACAAGCACACGCTGTCGGTGCTGGTCGAGAACAAGCCGAGTGTGCTCGCTCGCGTGAGTGGTTTGTTCTCCCGGCGCGGCTTCAACATCGACTCGCTGGCGGTGGGCGAGACGGAGAACCCGGACGTCTCCCGCATCACGATCGTGGTCAACGCCGACTCCTCACCCCTGGAGCAGGTGACCAAGCAGCTCAACAAGCTGGTGAACGTCCTGAAGATCGTCGAGCTGGACCCGCAGCAGTCGGTTCAGCGCGAGCTCCTGCTGGTCAAGGTGCGTGCCGATCGTGCGCAGCGCAGCCAGGTCCTCGAGACGGTCGAGCTGTTCCGGGCGAAGGTGATCGACGTCGCTCCGGACACCCTCACGATCGAGGCGACGGGTAACCCCGACAAGCTTGACGCGTTGCTGCGCGACCTCGAGCCGTACGGCATCAAAGAGATGGTCCAGTCGGGCCTCGTGGCCATCGGCCGCGGTTCTCGCTCCATCACGACCGGCCCGGCGCTTCGCGCCGCCTGAGAACGCCTGAGAAAGGTACGTAATGACCGCGGAAGTTTTCTACGACGACGACGCCGACCTGAGCATCATCCAGGGCAAGAAGGTCGCCGTGATCGGGTACGGCAGCCAGGGTCACGCGCACTCGCTGTCGCTGCGTGACTCGGGCGTCGAGGTGGTCGTGGGCCTGAAGGAGGGCTCGAAGAGCCGGGCCAAGGCCGAGGAGCAGGGCCTCGAGGTCAAGACCCCGGCCGAGGCGTCGGCCTGGGCCGACGTGATCATGCTGCTGGCGCCGGACACCGCCCAGCGCAAGATCTACAACGAGTCGATCGCGCCCAACCTGACGGCGGGCAAGGCCCTCTTCTTCGGCCACGGCCTCAACATCCGGTTCGAGCTCATCAAGCCGCCGGCCGACGTGACCGTGGCCATGGTGGCCCCGAAGGGCCCGGGTCACCTCGTGCGCCGTCAGTACGTGGACGGCAAGGGCGTCCCGTGTCTGGTCGCCGTCGAGCAGGACCCGACCGGCGAGGGCCTCGCGCTCGCCCTCTCGTACGCGAAGGCGATCGGTGGCGCCCGGGCCGGCGTCATCAAGACCACCTTCAAGGAGGAGACCGAGACCGACCTGTTCGGCGAGCAGGCCGTGCTCTGCGGCGGCACCGCGGCGCTCGTGCAGACCGGTTTCGAGGTGCTCACCGAGGCGGGCTACGCCCCCGAGATCGCGTACTTCGAGTGCCTCCACGAGCTCAAGCTGATCGTCGACCTGATGTACGAGGGCGGCATCTCCCGCATGCGCTACAGCGTGTCGGACACCGCCGAGTTCGGTGACTACGTCAGCGGCCCGCGGGTCATCAACGCCGAGACCAAGGCCGAGATGAAGCGGATCCTGGCCGACATCCAGTCCGGCGAGTTCACCCGCCAGCTGATCGAGGACGACGACAACGGCGGCCCGCTGCTGGCCAAGTACCGCGAGCAGGGCGCCCAGCACCCGATCGAGGTCACCGGCCGCAAGCTGCGCGACATGATGAGCTGGGTCGACCGCCCGATCACCGAAACTGCGTGATTTTCTCCCGGCCCGCTTTCCCCGGCTTCCACGGCGGGAAAAGCGGGCCGAGTGCTATTCGGAAACATTGGCGTTACGTGCCATTTACCTGGGGCGTTTCCGAAATGGAATTGTGCGCTGTTCGGGTGCTTGCCACTGGCGTCCGGCAGGTATCTTCGCGAGATGCGACTGGCTGATTCCTTCCGGAGCGAGCGCTTCGGTGCGGTTCGGATTCATGAACTTCAGCGGGTGATCGAGCTGGACTCCGGCCTGTCCGCCGGGGCCGGCAGCCGGGTCGTGCCGGCCGAGGCGCTGCATGACATCGAATCGCAAATGGTCATTGTCGTTCCGTGTATGAATGAGACACGGACCGTCATCGAGGGCGTTCTTTCGGGGATTCCGCACGACTGCCTCATCGTGCTGGTGTCGAACAGCGACCGCAATCCGGTCGACCGCTACGAGATCGAGGCGCAGACCGTCGAGCAGTTCTGCCGGCTGGCCGGGCGTTCCGCGATCACCGTGCATCAGAAGGACCCCGGTGTCGCGGCCGCGTTCAAGGCGGCCGGCATGCCCGACCTGATCGACGACGCCGGCCTGGTCCGCAGCGGCAAGGGCGAGGCCATGCTGATCGGCATGGCGCTGGCCGCGATGACCGGCCGTCGCTACATCGGCTACGTGGACGCCGACAACTACGTGCCCGGCTCCGTCCACGAATACTGCAAGGTCTACGCGGCCGGGCTGCACCTGGCCGGCTCGCCGTACTCCATGGTCCGCATCTCGTGGCACTCGAAGCCCAAGCTGCGTGACAACCGGCTCTTCTTCAGCCGCAAGGGCCGCAGCTCGCAGATCACCAACGAGTGGCTCAACCGCTTCCTGGCCGAGTACTCCGACTTCGGCACCGAGGTGATCGCCACCGGCAACGCCGGCGAGCACGCGATGACCCTCGACCTGGGCCTCAAGCTGCGCCTGGCCGGCGGGTTCGCGGTCGAGCCGTACGAGTACATGGACCTGTTCGAGCAGTTCGGCGGCGTCCTCGAAAGCACCGACCCCGAGGTGATGGCCAGCTCGGTGCCGGTGCTGCAGATCGAGACCCGCAACCCGCACTTCCACGACAACAAGGGTGAGGAACACGTGCAGGGCATGCGGATGCAGGCCCTCAACGTCCTCTACCACTCGCCGGTGACGCTGCCCGCGGTGCGGCAGGCGATCGTCGAGTTCATGGTGCAGCAGGGCGCGCTCGAGGTGGGCCAGGAGCCGCCGCGCGAACGGGTCTATCCGCCGGTCGGCACGCTCGACCTCGACCTGCTGTACGACGCGCTCGACGCCGAGGCGCTCAGCTTCCGGCAGCCCGACGGGCTCGCGCTGGCCGGTCAGCCGCCGGCGCCACCCATCGACCGGGCGACGATCCCGACTCGCTGAGGGAGTGACGCCGACCCCGGGGACGCATACGATCGCATCGATCCCTAGCGATCCCGGGAGGGTGCCGCGTGCCGTCTGTCGTCCTGATCGCCGAGGAGCTCGCCCCTTCCGCCATCGACGTTCTCGCCGGCGACTACGACGTCCGCCAGGTCGACGGCACCGACCGCCCGGCGCTGCTGGCCCAGGTGGCCGAGGCCGACGCGCTGATCGTGCGCAGCGCCACCCTGGTCGACGCCGAGGTGCTGACGGCCGGGTCGGGCCTGCGGGTGGTGGCCCGGGCCGGCGTGGGTCTCGACAACGTCGACATCGCCGCCGCGACCGCCCGCGGTGTCCTGGTGGTCAACGCGCCGACCAGCAACATCGTGTCGGCCGCCGAGCAGGCGATCGCGTTGCTGCTGGCGGTGGCCCGGCACACGGCGACGGCCTCGGCGTCGCTCAAGGGCGGCCGGTGGCAGCGCTCGCGCTTCGTCGGCGTCGAGGTGCAGGGCAAGACGGTCGGCGTGGTCGGGCTGGGCCGCATCGGCGTGCTGTTCGCCCAGCGCATGGCCGCCTTCGGCACCCGGCTGATCGCGTACGACCCGTACGTGCAGCCCGCGCGGGCGGCTCAGCTGGGCGTACGCCTGGTGGGCCTGGAGGAGCTGCTGCGGGAATCCGACTTCATCTCGGTTCACCTTCCGCGTACGCCCGAGACGGTGGGCCTGATCGGCGAGAAGGAGCTGGGGCTGGTCCGGCCCGGTGTGCGCATCGTCAACGCGGCTCGTGGCGGACTGATCGACGAGGCGGCGCTGGCCGTGGCCCTGCGCGAGGGACGGGTGGCCGGCGCCGGGCTCGACGTGTACGTCACCGAGCCGATGACCCAGTCGCCGCTGTTCGACTTCGACAACGTCGTGGTGACCCCGCATCTCGGCGCGTCCACAGCCGAGGCGCAGGACAAGGCGGGTCTCTCGGTGGCCCGCAGCGTCAAGCTGGCGCTCGACGGCGAGTTCGTGCCGGACGCGGTCAACGTGCAGGCCGGCGGCGTGGTCGACGAGGACGTGCGACCGCTGCTGACGCTGGCCGAGAAGCTGGGCAAGGTGTTCACCGCGGTGGCCGGGCACGTGGCGGCGAACGTCGCGGTCGAGGTGCGCGGCGAGATCGTCTCGCACGACGTCGGTGTGCTGCGGCTGGCCACCACCAAGGGGCTCTTCGCCTCGGTGGTCGACGAGCGGGTCACGTACGTCAACGCCCCTCAGCTGGCGGCCGACCGCGGGGTCGAGGTCGACCTGGTGGTCAGCGACGAGCCGATCGAGCACCACAACCTGGTGACCGTGCGCGGGGCTCTGCCCGACGGCCGGTCGGTGAGCGTGGCCGGCACGGTGGCCGTGCACGGCGCCCGCGAGACGGCCAAGCTGACCGGCCTCGACGACTTCGACCTCGATCTCAACGCCGACGGGGTGCTGCTGTTCTTCCGCTACAGCGACCGGCCGGGCGTCGTCGGCGCCATCGGCACCGTGCTGGGCGAGGCCGGTGTCAACATCGCCGCCATGCAGGTGGCCCGGCGCGAGGCCGGTGGCGAGGCGCTGATGACCCTCACCGTCGACTCCTCGATCGGCGCCGACCTGCTCTCGACCGCTGCCGCCGCGATCGGCGCCGAAAGAGGCAGCGTCGCCGACCTGCGGATCAGCGGGCCTTGATCGTCGGCAGGCAGATCGGTAGAGGCAGCGTCGCCGACCTGCGGATCAGCGGGCCTTGACGGGCGGCGGGTACACCGTTCCGTCCTGCAGGTCGAGCAGGTCGAGGTTGAGCTCGCCGGCCAGCCGCTCGATCGTCTCGAGCACCTCGTCCGGGCAGTTCTCGTCGAGCCGCATCTGGATGTGGTCGGCCGCGGCGTGCAGCGGGGCGTGCGCCCAGGGCGAGCCGGGGGCCGTGGCGCGCGGGCCACGGTCGGGATAGTCGCTGGTCAGGGCGTCATAGAAGGCGACGACGCGCGGATCGGCCGGGCGCTGCGGGTGCTCACCGCGGGCGCACCGCGCGTTGGCGGCCCGCACGGTGTCCGGCCGGTCCGTCTTGTCCATGGCCCACACCACGAGGTCGAAACTCACCGGCGCATGGTGCCATGTGAGCCGGAACATCCGCGCCGACACGCGGGGGATGTGTCTTGCGCGTCTTTAGTCCGCATCGCTAGCGTTGTCCCCGCCGCGCGGACAGCCGGTGGGCTCTTCTTCGGGTGACGAGTCTGCCTTCGTCCGGGCGGGCGAAGTATTCCGGCGGGACCGAGCCACGCGTCTTCGTCGCAACAGCCCCCGTGACCGTTTGCCGCGGTCCCGGGGGCTGTTCGCGTCAACCAAGCCGCGGCCGCCGAACTTAACGTTCACTAGGTGGGACCGCTGTACCGAAGATCGGGACCGAAGCGCTAGTGTCGTTCCGTCGGATCTGACTTGAGGAGCTTGACGTGGGCGTGGCGCGTATCGCGGTGGTGGCCGGCGACGGCATCGGTACCGAGGTGACCGCGCAGGCTCAAAAGGTGATCGAGGCAGTCCTCCCGGATTCCGAGTTCAACGACTACGACCTCGGCGCCCGCTTCTACAACCGCACCGGCGAGGTGCTGCCCCAGGCCATTCAGGACGAACTGGCCCGCCACGACGCCATCCTGCTCGGCGCCATCGGCGACCCCAGCGTTCCGCCGGGCGTCCTCGAGCGGGGGCTGCTGCTCAAGCTGCGGTTCGACTTCGACCAGTACGTGAACCTGCGCCCCTCGAAGCTCTGGCCCGGCACCACCAGCCCGCTCGCCGGCGTCAAGCCCGGCGAGATCGACATGGTCGTGGTGCGCGAGGGCGTCGAGGGTCTCTACGTCGGCGCCGGCGGCGTCCTGCACAAGGACACCCCCGCCGAGATCGCGACGGAAGAGAGCCTGAACACCCGGCACGGCGTCGAGCGGGTCATCCGCGACGCGTTCGCCCGGGCCCAGCGCCGCGACCGCCGTCATCTGACGATGGTGCACAAGACGAACGTGCTGACCAAGGCCGGCGGCCTGTGGGCGCGCACGTTCGCCGCCGTCGCGGCCGAGTTCCCCGAGGTCACGACGGAATACCAGCACATCGACGCGGCCAGCATGTTCATGGTCAGCAACCCCCAGCGGTACGACGTGGTCGTGACCGACAACCTCTTCGGTGACATCCTCACCGACATCGCCGCTGCCGTTACCGGCGGCATCGGCATGGCGGCCAGCGGCTCCGTCAACCCGGAGCGCAAATACCCGTCGACGTTCGAGCCGGTGCACGGCTCCGCGCCCGACATCGCCGGTCAGGGCATCGCCGACCCGGCGGCCGCCATCCTTTCCGCTTCGCTGCTGCTCGAGCACCTGGGCCACCACGACGAGGCCCGCCGAGTATCCGAGGCGGTCGCGGCCGAGGTCGCGTCCCGCACGACGGGCGCGCCGCTGCGTACCGCCGAAGTCGGCGACCGCATCGCCGCCGCGCTGTAAACAACAGCGTCGGGGGCCGTCAGGGTCGTCGTCGAAGTGAGAGACGGGCTGCGGCGCAGCCCGGCCCCACGTCGACACGGGCCCTCCACCCGGTTCGGTCTGGGGATTGAACGACCGTTCGGGTAAGTTCATGAAGCACTACGGGTGCTTCCGCATGCCCTCATTCGTCTTGTCAGAAAGCAGGTCCACTTGTCATGAGCGGTGGTGACAACCTCGAGTTCGAGATCCGTCCGAACCCGGCACCCGTGGGCGACGCGGAGCGCGCAGCTCTGCTGGCCAACCCCGGCTTCGGCCGCATCTTCACCGACCACATGGTCACGATCCGGTACGCCGACGGTAAGGGCTGGTACGAGCCTCGCGTCGAGGCACGTGCGCCGATCCCGATGGACCCGGCGTCGGCCGTGCTGCACTACGCGCAAGAGATCTTCGAGGGTCTGAAGGCCTACACGCTGCCCGACGGCGGCGTCGCGATGTTCCGCCCGGACGCCAACGCGGCCCGGTTCGCCCAGTCGGCGCAGCGGATGGCCATGCCGCCGTTGCCGGTCGAGATGTTCCTGCAGTCGCTGCACGAGATCATCGAGATCGACCGGTCCTGGCTCCCGACGAGCGACGAGGGCAGCCTCTACCTGCGTCCCTTCGCGTACGCGAGCGAGGTCTTCCTGGGCGTGCGGCCCTCGATGGAATACCTCTACCTGGTCATCGCGTCCCCGGTCGGGCCGTACTTCTCGGGCGGCGTCAAGCCGGTCTCGGTGTGGGTCACCCCCGACTACACGCGGGCCGCACCCGGCGGCACCGGCGCGGCCAAGTGCGGCGGCAACTACGCGGCCGGTCTGTCGGCGCAGGCCGAGGCGATCGAGAACGGCTGCGACCAGGTCGTCTACCTCGACGCGATCGAGCGCAAGTACATCGACGAACTCGGCGGCATGAACGTGTTCTTCGTGCTCGACGACGGCAGCCTGGTGACACCGCCGCTGACCGGCACGATCCTGCCCGGCATCACCCGCGACTCGGTGATCAAGCTGGCCGAGCGGGCCGGCCGCAAGGTCGAAGAGCGTCCGGTGAGCCTCGACGAGTGGCGCACCGGGTCCGCGTCCGGCCGCATCCGCGAGGCTTTCGCCTGCGGCACCGCGGCCGTCATCACCCCGATCGGCAAGGTCAGGAGCGCCGCCGACGAGTTCGTCATCGCCGACGGCGGCACCGGCGAGGTCACGGCCGAGCTGCGCAAGCAGTTGGTCGACATCCAGCGTGGCCGCGCCGACGACCCGTTCGGCTGGGTTCACCGCGTGCTCTAACCCTCGCGGATGGCCGTCACGAACTCGTCGATCATCCTGTCCTGCTGGGCGAGCGACGCGTCCGAGAGCCGCAAGGTGCGGTCGCCCACGGTCATCTCGATCATGCGCGCCGCCGGGGTGCGACCCACCCACGAGCGCAGCGCGGTCATCATCTGGGTCAGCGACTCGGCCGACCCGCCGAGCGACACCAGGAGCGCGCCCATGGCGGCCACGTCGACCGCCGCCGAGCCGGGCGGCGGCACACCGGCCCGTACCGGTTCCACGGCGTCCACCTCGAGCTGCAACAGCTCCGAGCGGACGCCGTGGATCAGGTAGTCGAGCCGCTCCGCGTCGGCCCCGCCCTCAGCAATCCCGATCAGCATCTGCATGAGCTCCAGCATGCAGTCTGCATGGGCCCACCCGGAACCGGCTGACGGATGGCCGACTGGGGTCACTCCAGCAGGTGACCCCGCATCGTGGCGATCTCGGCGTCGGTGAGGCCGATCTCGCGGGCGTAATCGTCGATCGAGCCGTGCCGGGCGCGCAGGTCGTCGAGGAACGTCAGCATGGCGGCGGGCGGGGAGTCCCACATGTGCTGCTTGCCCAGCACGGCCGACGGGTGCTTCTCGAGCAGGTGGGCGGTCAGCGGGGCCATGGCGTTGGTGGTCAGGGCGTAGTCGGCCGCGATGTCCTGGTCGGACACCCCGAGCAGGGCCAGCGTCAGGGCGCAGACCGTGCCCGTGCGGTCCTTGCCGGCCATGCAGTGCACGATGACCGGCGCCTGATCGGGGTCGGCGATGATGCGCAGCGAGGCCAGGATCGCCGCCCGGCCGTCCTCGGCGAAGTTGAGGTAGCGGTCGGCCAGCCAGCGCTCGTGCACCACGTCGTCGGAGTGGCCGACCTCCTCCCAGTCGACGTGATTCAGCACGAGGTTGCGGTAGTCGAGGCCGTAATGCTCGGCCACCCGCCCGTACTTCTCGATCTCATGCGGACGGCGCAGGTCGATCACCGTGCGCACGCCCAGGGCCCGGAAAGCGGATGCGTCAGCCTCGCCCAGCCGGTGCAGCGCGTCGGCGCGGAAGACCCGCCGCCAGCGGACCGTGCGGCCGTCGAGGCCGCTGTAGCCGCCGACGTCACGGAAGTTGTAGGTAGCCGAGAAACCGAGATTCCGGGGATGTTGTTCGACAGCCACGCAGCCAACGTAACCGTCCGGGTCGATTTCCGCTGTGACGTGATCTTTCCCGGCGGGCACCCCGATCGGGGGATCGCATCCCAGCTAGTGGATTCCTGGTCTCAAACCGCCGAGCGCGTGGCACACTTCGGAACGTGACCCACTCCGTGCTGATTATTCGCACCTAGCGCGCCGGCTGACTCCACGCCGACGCGCAGACCTCCCGCATCCGCGGGGGGTCTTTTTGTTGGGTCAAAACTTCTTGAAGGGACGCGCCATGGAGTACCAGGTCTTCGACACCACGCTTCGCGACGGCGGGCAGCGGGAGGGGATCAGCTACTCGGTCGCCGACAAGCTGGCGGTCGCGAAGCTGCTGGACGAGTTCGGCGTGGGCTTCATCGAGGGCGGGTGGCCCGGCGCGATGCCCAAGGACACCGAGTTCTTCGCGCGGGCCCGCACCGAGCTCGACCTGAAGAACGCGGTGCTGGTCGCGTTCGGCGCCACCCGCAAGGCCGGCGTCGACGTAGCCACCGACCCGCAGGTGCAGGCCCTGCTCGACGCCGGGACGCCGGTCGTCTGCGTGGTCGCCAAGAGCGACATCCGGCACGTCGAGCGGGCGCTGCGCACCACCGGCGACGAGAACCTGGCCATGGTCCGCGACACCGTGCGGCACCTGGTCGCCAACGGCCGCCGGGCCTTCGTCGACTGCGAGCACTTCTTCGACGGGTTCCGCTACGACCCCGCGTACACGGCCTCGGTGGTCAAGACCGCGATCGACGCCGGCGCCGAGCGGGTGGTCATGTGCGACACCAACGGCGGCATGCTCCCCTCGATGATCACGAAGGCGGTCAACGAGGTCGTCGAGCGCACCGGCGTCCCCGCCGACCAGCTCGGCATCCACTGCCAGAACGACACCTCGTGCGCCGTGGCCAACACGATCGCCGCCGTCGAGGCGGGGGTCAAACACTTCCAGTGCACCGCCAACGGCTACGGCGAGCGGCCCGGCAACGCCGACCTGTTCGCCGTCGTCAGCAACCTGCAACTCAAGCTCGGGCTGCCTCTCCTACCGGAGGGCTGCCTGGAGAAGGCGACGCGGGTGTCGACCGCGCTCGCCGAGATCGCCAACATCGCCCCCGACACCCACCAGGCCTACGTCGGGGCCGCTGCCTTCGCCCACAAGGCGGGGTTGCACGCGAGCGCGATCAAGGTGGATCCGCTGCTCTACAACCACGTCGACCCGTCGGTGGTAGGCAACGACATGCGGATCCTGGTGACCGAGATGGCCGGCCGGGCCAGCATCGAGCTCAAGAGCCGCGAGCTCGGGATCGACCTGGCCGGCCATCCGGACACGCTCAGCACGGTCACCCAGCGGGTCAAGGACCTGGAGGCCGACGGCTGGTCGTTCGAGGCCGCCGACGCCTCGTTCGAGCTGCTGGTGCGGGACCAGCTGCTCGACGGCAAGCTGGCCCGCCCGTTCAGCCTCGAGTCGTACCGCGTGCAGGTCGAGCACCGTGAGGACGGCGCGGTCGTCTCCGAGGCGACGGTCAAGGTCCGCGTACGCGGGGAGAGGGTCATCGCCACGGCCGAGGGCAACGGGCCGGTCAACGCGCTCGACGAGGCCCTGCGCACCGCCCTGACCCAGCACTACCCGCAGCTGAAGAACTTCGAGCTGACCGACTTCAAGGTGCGCATCCTCGAAGGCAGCCACGGCACCAACGCGATCACCCGCGTGCTGCTCGAGACCGGCGACGGCGAGCGCGACTGGACCACGGTCGGCGTGCACGAGAACATCGTCGAGGCCAGCTGGGTAGCCCTGGTCGACGCGCTGACCTACGGCCTCGCGGAGTGACCGACTGCACCGGAGCGAGCGGAGCGGACGTAGGGCCAGAAGGCCACGACCTGGACGGCACAGCGTGACCCGGATCTTCAGCGGCTCCACCTTCGAGGACCAGATCGGGTACGCCCGGGCGGTGGTGGCCGGAGACCAGGTGTACGTCTCCGGCACCACCGGCTTCGACTACTCGGCGATGACCATCCCCGAGGGCGTGGTCGAGCAGGCCGAGCAGTGCCTGCGCAACATCGAGGCGGCCCTGCACGAGGCCGGCTGCACCCTGGCCGACGTCGTGCGGGTGCGTTACCTGCTGCCCGACCGCGCCGACTTCGAGCCGTGCTGGCCCGTGCTGCGCCGGGCCTTCGGCGAGGTCCGCCCGGCCGCCACCATGATGGTGTGCGGCCTGGCCGACCCACGGATGCGCATCGAGATCGAGGTCGACGCTAGGGTTTCGCCTCGTCGCTGAGCATCGCGACGGCCACGGCGACCGGCATCGGCTCCAGCCGGCGGCCGTCGCGATGCCGCAGGGCGACCAGACCGTCCGGCGCCTCGCGGCGGCCGATCATTCCGGCGTACGGAATCCGGCGCTCGGCGGCCGACCGGATGCGGGCGCCGATCGAGCCCTCGCGCAGCACCTCGATCCGGAGCCCGGCCTCGATCGCGGCCCGTGCCAGCGCGTCCGCCGCCCCGTCCTGCGACTCCGAGACCGGCAGCACGGCGAGCTGCACCGGGGCGTACCAGAGCGGGAAGGCGCCCTCGTGCACCTCGATCAGATGCGCGAACAACCGCTCCATCGACCCGGCCAGGCTGCGGTGGATCATCACCGGGCGCGACCGGCCGCCGGACGCGTCGGCGTACTCCAGCTCGAACGCGGCCGGCTGGTGGTAGTCGATCTGGATGGTGGCCAGGGTCCACTCGCGTCCGGCCGGATCGGCCATCTGTACATCGATCTTGGGCCCGTAGAAGGCTGCTTCGCCCGGCGCCTCGACAAACTCGAAGCCGTCCAGGGCCTCGCGCAGCAGTCGCTCCGCCTTCTGCCAGCTCTCGTCGGACCCGCCGTACTTCTGCCCCTCGCCCCGTAGCGAGAGCTGGTAGGACGAGGGTTCGATGCCGAGCGCCCGATGCGCTTCCCGCATGAGCCGCAGCACCTCGGCGACCTCCGCGCCGGCCTGCGACTCGGCGCAGAAGATGTGGGCGTCGTTGAGCTGGATGGCCCGCACCCGCGACAAGCCGCCGAGCACCCCCGACCGCTCGGAGCGGAACATCGGCCCCAGCTCGGCCAGGCGCAACGGCAGCTCGCGGTACGAGCGCCCGCGCGACTTGTAGATGAGCGCGTGGTGCGGGCAGATGCTGGGCCGCAGCACCAGTTCGTCCCCGCCCATCGGCATCGGCGGGAACATGTCCTCGGCGAAATTGCGCCAGTGTCCCGACAACTCGAAGAGCTGCCGTTTGCCGAGCGCCGGCGAATACACGTGCTGATACCCGTGGCGGCGCTCGAGATCGTGGAGGTAGGACTCGACCGCGTGCCGGGCCGCGGCGCCGCCGGGCAGCCAGAACGGCAGCCCGGCCCCGATCAGCGGGTCGGAGTCGAAGAGGTCGAGCTCGCGCCCGAGTTTGCGGTGGTCGATGTGCATCGGAGTCTCCCTGAAAATGGGGACGAGACGTCCGGGCACACGGAACGGCCCCGGGCATCCCGCCCGGGGCCGTTTCTGCGCTGTGGTCAGGTCAGCGCGAACGCACGCCGGGAAGGCCCGGCGTCGTCGTGCACAGCTGACTGAAGCTCATGGAATGCAAGGGTAGGCCGCCCTGCTCGTACCGGCATCCGATTTAACCGGGGGCGGTTCAGTCGTCGGCGAGGCGCTGGAAGAGCACGTGGTCGCGCCAGGCGCCGGCTATCCACAGGTAGCGCGGCGCCAGACCGTACCGGTGGAACTTGTTGTTCTCGAGGACCCGCTGGGAGCCCGTGTTGTGGACGAGCGTGCCCGCCTCGACCCGGTGCAGGCCGAGCTCGCCGAACGCCAGATCCACGATCCGGGCGACCGCCGCGGTGGCCACGCCCCGCCCGTTCGCCTCTTGGGCCACCCAGTAGCCGAGCGAGGCCGACAGAAACGGTCCGCGGGCGATGTTCGTGAGCGCTATCCGGCCGAGGATGCGGCCGCCCTCGACGATCGCGTGCGGCAACGCGGAGCCGGCTTCGTGGTGCCGCAGCAGGTCGGTCAGCACGCGCCGCTGGCCCGCCTCGGTGAAGTACTCGTCGGAGCGGTCGGGTTCCCAGGGGGCCAGGAATTCGCGGTTGGCCCGCAGCTGCCCGGCCATCTCGGCCGCATCGCCGACGGTCAGCAGGCGAGTGGTGACCGTCATCCGGCGGCCGGGACGGTCAGGCCGGCGATGATCGCGCGGTGGTCGCTGCGGGGGATCGGGTGCACGCTGACCTCCCGTACGCCGATCCGCTCGTCCACCAGCACGTGGTCGATCGTCACGGGCGGGATCGCGTCGCCGTCGTACGGACCCCAGGTGCCGATCAGGCCCTTGCCGGTCGCGTCGGCGGCGTCGCGGTAGCCGCGCGAGATCAGCTCGCGCATCGGTGCGTGGTCGAGCGTGGCGTTGAAGTCGCCGAGCAGGATGCGTGGCGTCCCGCCCTGGTCGGCGCGCGGCTCGGCCAGCAGATCCTTGCGCCACTGGCGCAGCACCGAGCGGGCGTACGGGGCCAGCGGGTGCGCCGATTCCACGACGACCGGCCCGGCCCCGGGCACCTCGACGGTCGCGTACGCCTGCATGAAGCCGCCGCCGTTGCGCTCCGCCCCGGGCGACGTGATCGGGTGGCGCGAGTAGAGCCCGGAGCCGTCGGCCTTCGGCTCGTCGGCGAGGGACGAGTACGGCAGCAACGCGCCCAGCCCGGCCTGGGCCAGCGCCTCTTTGCCCTCGGTCGTGAACTCCTGCACGGCCAGCACGTCGATGTCGTGCTCGCTGACCAGCTTGACGATGACGGCCGCGTCGGCGCCCCCGAACAGCATGTTCGAGGTCATGACGTTGAGCTGCACGCCGAGTTCCGGGCCCTGGTCGCGGCTCGGGATCGCGCGGGGCAGCACAGCCGAGGCCAGCAGGATGGCGACCACCACGGCCACCGCGCCCACGGTCCACCGGCGGGTGGCCAGGGCCAGGATCGCCGGCGCCCAGGCGGCCGCCGCGACGTACGGCGTGAAAGCGAACAACTGGACCAGCAGGCCCCGTTCCCAGCCACCGAGGCGGATCGCCGCCCAGACCAGGAACGGCAGGATGAACAGCCAGAACAGCACAGTCAGCGCGGCCTTTCGTCGTCGTCGGGGGCGGCCGTCCTCGCGACCGGCGCTCGGCGCGCTGATGATCGTCATGGCGGCGAGGCTAGCGACCCCACGCCATTCCCACTATGACGCGGACGGAAGCGTGACTGTCGCGACAACGGCCCGGTGGTCGCTGCCGGCCACGCTGTGCACCTCGCTGTCCCGTACGCCGATGCGCTTGTCGACCAGCACGTGGTCGAGCGTCACGGGCGGGATCGGCAGGCCTGCGTACGGACCCCAGGTGCCGGTCAGGCCCTTGCCGGTCGCCGCGGCGGCGTCGCGGTAGCCGTGCCCGATCAGCTCGCGCAGCGGCTGGTGATCGAGGGTGGAGTTGAAGTCGCCGAGCAGCATCCGGGGCACGCCGCCCTGATCGGGGCGGGGCATCGACTCGAGGTCACCGCGCCAGGCGTCCTCGGCCCGCAGCGTGTACGGCGCCAGCGGGTGGGCCGACTCGACGAAGACCGGGCCCGCCCCGGGCGCCTGGATCGTCGCGTACGCCTGCAGGTTGCCGTCCTGGAGGCCGCCGCCGTCGCCGCGCCGCGACGCCTGACCCGTCATCGGGAACCGGGAGTAGAGCCCCGACCCGGTGGTGGCGATCTCGTCGGCCAGCGCGTGATGGGGGAGCAGCGCGTCGATGCCGGCCGCCCGCAACCCGGCCGCCGACTCGGGCGTGAACTCCTGCACGGCCAGGATCGCGACGTCGTTCTCGCGCACCAGCCGCACCACCGCCGCCGGGTCGGCCGCGCCGATGAACATGTTGACGGTCATGACGGTCACCGGAACGCCCGTCACCGGCCCCATGTCGCGGTCGGGTAAGGCCCGGGGCAGCACGGCGGCGGCGAACATCACGCCGGCCACGGCCGCGAGGGCCGCGACCAGCCACTTGCGGCTCACCAGGGCGGCCAGTAGGGGCACGAGCGACCACACCGCCGCGTACGGGGTGAAGGCCATCAGCTGCACCAGCGGGCCCTGTTCCCAGCCCAGCAGCCGGACCGCCGCCCACGCGAGGCCCGGCAGGGTCAGCAGCAGAAGAAGCGCGGTGCGCCTCACCCGCCGGCCCGGCCGGACCTCGGACGGCGTCGTGGTGATCGTCATGGCGGCAAAGCTATCGGTCCCACCTTGCCGCTCTCTGTGAAGATCGCCGTGATTCAGATCTCCGAGTCGACCACTTCACCCAGGTCGGCCGCCACCAGCTCGTCGCGGATGACCGCGGCGTCGCCCTCGATGACCAGGGTCAGCCCGTTCGGCCGCAGGTGGGCGCGGGCCGCGGCGGACACCTCGGCCAGCGTGGTCTCCAGGTATTGCCGGCGCAGCGTCGCGTAGTAGTCGTCGGGCAGGCCGTGCACGACCAGCGTGCTCAGCGCGCCCACGATCGAGCCCGGCGTCTGCATCTCGACCGAGAGCTGACCGGCCCGCCACGATCGGGCGACCGCCAGCTCGTCCTCGGTGACGCCGGTCTGCTCGGTGCGGGCGATCTCGCCGAGCGTGTCGACGATCGCGGGCACCGTCACGGCGGTCTGCACGCCCGCGGCCACCTCGAACCGGCCGAAGCGGCGGCTCATCGCGTACGCGCCCCGGATGCCGTACGAGTAGCCCTTGACCTCGCGGATCAGATGGTTGAGGCGGGACGTGAAGGCGCCGCCGAGCACCGTCGCGGCCAGCGTCATGGCCACGAAGTCGGGTGTGGCCCGCTCGGGCGCGCGGTGACCGATGCGCAGCGTCGACTGCACCGAGCCGGGCCGGTCGACCAGGATGATCCGGCGTTCCGCCCGCACCGGGACCCCCAGCGGCGGCTCGGGGGCCAGCGGCTCGCCCCCGGTGCCGGCGAAGGCGGCCTCGCCCAGCGCCTCGAGGTCGAGGGTGGCGAGGTCGCCCGCGACCAGCAGCACGCCCGGCCGGCGCAGCCAGGCCTGGTGGAAGGCGAGCACGTCGCCGACCTCGACGGCGGCCACCGAGGCCGGGTCGCCGTGCATCGGGCGGCCGAAGCGCTCGGCCGCGCCGAACAGGTCGGCCCGCAGGGCGGCGTCGGCTCGCGGGCCGGGCTGGGCCCAGTCCATGCGCAGCGCGGTCACCTCGTCGTCACGCACCCGGTTGACGTCGGCCGGGTCGAGCCGGGGTGTGCGCACCGCCTCGGCGGCCAGCCGGACGGCGTCGAGCAGTTGCGGGACGGGCGCCGAGACGCCGACCCGGAACGTGTCCCAGTCGACGCCCGGCGAGAACTCGGCGCCGAGGCTCTCGAGGGCGATGGCGTACGCGGCCGAGTCGCGCTCGGCCGTGCCCTCCTCCAGCGACTTGGCCAGCACGGTGGCCGTGCCCTCGCGGCCGGCCGACTCGCGGGCAGCGCCGGCGTCGAGCAGCAGCATGGCGCTGGCCAGCGCCTGGCCGGGCAGGTGGGCGCCGATGACGGTGCCGCCGGCCACGGTGACCCGCTGCAGGTCGGGGAACGTGTAGGGGCGGGCCTGGCCCGGATCGGGGCGGGTGGCGATGAGCGTCATGCGGATTCCCCGTTCGACTCGGTCTCGGCGGCCTCGGGCAGGTAGGTCAGCGTCACCCGGGACTCGGGCTGGAGCGCGTACGCAGCGGCTTCGGTGACGTCGTCGGCGGTGACCGCGAGCCACTGGGGCAGGCGGTAGCCGGCGGAGGCAGCGTCGCCGAACTGGGTGGCGTAGCGGCTGAGCGTGTCGGCTCGGCCGCCCACGGTGGACACCTGCCGCCACCACGCGGTGGTCAGCAGCGCCTTGGCCCGGGACAGCTCTTCCGGCGTGACCGGTTCGGTGACGAGGCTGCCGATGACCTCGGACAGCCCCTCTTCCAGGGTCTCGACCGAGACACCGTCCTTGGCCGTCGCCGTGATGATCAGCGGGGCCGGCGCGTGGGCCAGATCGACGCCGTACGAGCCGATGTAGTCGGGCTGGGCGATCCGGGCGCCGTCGGCCAGCCGCTGGTAGAGCCGGCTGCCCCGCCCGTCGCCGAGCACCGCGGCGAGTACGGTGATCGCGTCGTAGCCGGCGGTGCCGAACTGGTGGGTGCGGTGGGCCAGATAGAGCCGGGGCGCCGGGACGGCCGCGGTGACCGTCTCGCGGGCGGGCGAGGTGGCCGGGCCGGGCAGATGAGGGCTGGGCGCGGGCGGGATCGAGGCCACCGGCTCGAGCAGGCCGAAGTATTTCTCGGCGAGCGCGAACACCTCGGCCGGTGACGCGTCGCCGGCGACGGTCAGCACGGCGTTGTTCGGCGCGTAGTACTGCTGGTGGAAGGCCTTGAACGTGTCGAGGGAGGCGGCGTTCAGGTCTTCCATCGAGCCGATGGTGGCGTGGTGGTAGGGGTGGCCCTCGGGATAGAGCAGGGCCAGCAGGCGCAGCCAGGCGTCGCCGTAGGGCACGTTCTCGTATCGCTGACGCCGCTCGTTCTTCACCACTTCGCGCTGGTTGTCGAGCGTCTCCTGGGTGAGCGCCGGCACCAGGCCGCCCATCCGGTCGGCCTCGAGCCACAGGGCCAGCTCCAGATGTTCGGCCGGCATGGTCTCGAAGTAGTTGGTGCGGTCGGGGTTGGTGGTCGCGTTGAGTGAGCCGCCGTTGCCCTGCACGAGCCGCATGTGCTCGGTCTTGGCCACGTGCTGGGAGCCCTCGAACATCAGATGCTCGAAGAGGTGGGCGAAGCCGGTCTGCCCGGCGGGTTCGTGGCGCGAGCCGACGTCGTACCAGAGATTGACGCAGACCACCGGGGCGGTCGTGTCCTCACTGACCACGACCCGGAGGCCGTTGTCGAGGCGCGTGGTTTCGATGGGCCACGGATAGCCGGTCGCGACGACCGGCGCGCTGGGTGACGTCACCCACCCATAGTGCCTTGCGGGCGTGCCAGGATGGGCGGCGTGTTGGAGGACATCCGGGTCAATGATCGGCTCACCATCCCGGCGGCCGAGGTGGCGTGGCGTTTCTCCCGCTCCAGCGGCCCCGGTGGCCAGGGGGTGAACACCACCGATTCCCGGGTCGAGCTGTCCTGGGACCTGACCGGTTCCCCCACGCTGCCGACCGCGCTCAAGGAGCGGGCGGTCGACCGCCTGGGCCACCGCCTGGTCAACGGCGTGCTGACCGTCACCGCCTCCGAGCACCGCTCCCAACTGCGCAACCGGGAGGCCGCGGCCGCCCGCCTGGCCGGGCTGGTGGCCTCCGCGATTGCGGCGCCCCCACGCGTACGCCGGGCCACGCGGCCGTCGAGGGGCTCGGTGGAACGGCGGATAGCCGAGAAGAAGCGCCGGGGCGAGACCAAACGGAACCGCCGCTCGGATCCGGGGGACTGACCGTGGCCACCCTCGTCCGCACCAGCCCCACCGTGCTCAGCGGCGGCGCCGGTCCGCTGGTGGTGATCCTGCACGGCCTGGCCGGCAGCGCGGCCGAGATGGCGCCGCTGGCCGGGGCCCTGGCCGACGCCGGGCACCGGGTCGTCGCGCCCGACCAGCGCGGCCACGGCTTCCAGCCCCGCCACCCGGTGGACGTCTCGCGCCAGGCGTACGTCTCCGACGTCCTTGCCCTGCTGGACGAGCCGGCGTGGCTGGTCGGGCAATCCATGGGCGCGCACACCGCGATGCTCGCGGCCGCCGCGGCCCCGGACCGGGTGCGCGGGCTGGTGATGATCGAGGGCGGCGTGGGCGGCTCGACCGACGACTACCCCGAGAAGCTGCGGGCCTTCTTCGCCTCGTGGCCGGTGCCGTTCGCAGACGCGGACGAGGCTCGCGCCTTCCTGGGAAAGCGGGCCGTCACCGAGGCCTGGATCGCCGACTTCGAACGGGGCCCGGACGGGCTGCGGCCGCGCTTCGACCCCGACGTGATGAAGGCGGCGATCTCCGGTGTCGCGGCAACGGCGCGCTGGCCCGAGTGGCACAGCCTCACCGTCCCCACGCTCCTGATTCTCGGCGAGCACGGCAGCGTGCCGGCCGAGGAGGTGAGCCGCATGGCCGCGGCCCGGCAGGTCGTGGTGCCCGGCGCCGGGCACGACGTGCACCTGGACGCGCCGGTGGTGACCGCGCGGCTGGTGCTCGACTTCGTCAGCGGTGGTTGAAGGGGGCCACGGCCTCGCGGTTGCGAGCGGCGTTCTCGGGGCCCAGCAGCTCTTCGCATACGCGGATCAGGCGGGCCCGCAGACCGGCCGCCCGGCGGGCGAACTCGCGCTGCCGGGCCACGTACTCGGCCTTGCCCTCGGGGGTTTCGATCTTGACCGGGGGATGGCCGTAGGAGCTCAGGTCGTACGGGCTGGCCTGCATGTCGAGCAGCCGGATGTCGATGGCCAGGGCGAAGCAGTCGAGGGCCAGGGCGCCCGGCACGGCGGCGCCCAGCTTCGTCGCCCACTTGTGGACATCCATCGCCGCGTGCAGGCAGCCCGGCTGGTCGAGGTCGACCTGGGTGGCCCGGGTGGGCTGGAGCCGGTTGAGCCCGACCGCCTCGGGAGTGAAGAAGCGGAACGCGTCGAAGTGGGTGCAGCGGATCGGGTGCTGCTCGACCACCCGGTCGGTCTCGGCCAGGCCGAGGCGCAGCGGCAGCGGATGGCGGTGGTCGGGGTCGCGGTAGACCATGGCCCACTCGTGCAGGCCGAAGCAGCCCGAGAAGACCGGGCGCGACGCCGTCGCGGTGAGCAGGCCGTGGATGTAGCGCACGCTCTCGCCGCGGGCGTGGAGGTAGGCGTCCTGGTCGAGCGCGACCACACCGTCGGGATAGGTCATGTAGAACTTCCACGCCGAGTGCTCGGCCAGCCCGTCGGGGGCGGGCGCGAGGCCGGCGCCGACACCGGGGTGCCAGCGGCGCAGCACCGAGGGCCGGGTGCCGTAGTAGTCGTACAGGAAATCCTCGATGGCGTGCTTCTCGCCGGTGGCCCGCCGGGCGCGGTGGCCCGCGGTCATCTCGTCGGCCCGCTCGGCGTGCGCCCGGGCCAGAGGAATCCAGGTGACCGAGGGCAGCGTCGTGGTGAGCGCCCTCACCTGCTTGATCCCCATGGGCCCCAGCGTATCCAGCCGAAGCGATCAACACGATCACCGTTCAGCGCGAATGAGAGTGGCGTCCCGCTCCTCATCATGCCCGCGTGCCGAATACATACTTAAGTATGTAGTACACCTACTACATTGCTTGATAGCTTGCTCCCCATGGGAGGAACGACTTTGGCGGGGGCGCTCGCGGCCGGCACGCAGGTGCCACCCGGCGAGCGAGTCATCGATGTCCGCGACCTGCGGATGCGGTACGGGGCGAAAGACGTCCTGACCGGTGTCAGTTTCGCCGCGCGCCGGGGCGAGGTGCTGGCGCTGCTCGGGCCCAACGGCGCGGGCAAGACGACCACGATCGAGATTCTCGAGGGCTTCCGCGTACGGTCCTCGGGCGAGGTGAGCGTGCTGGGCGCCGACCCGGCCGGCGCCGGCGAGGCCTGGCGGGCCCGGGTCGGCGTGGTGCTCCAGTCCTGGCGCGACCATGGCAAGTGGCGGGTCCGCGAGCTGCTCGGCCACCTCGGCGCCTACTACCGGCGATACTCCGCCGAGGCCAGGCCCCGGCCGTGGCCGGTCGACGATCTGCTCGACGTGGTCGGCCTCACCGCTGCCGCCGGCAACCGGGTCAGCCGGCTCTCCGGTGGCCAGCGCCGCCGGCTCGACGTGGCGATCGGCATCGTCGGCCGGCCCGAGCTGCTCTTCCTCGACGAGCCGACGGTCGGCTTCGACCCCGAGGCCCGGCGCGAGTTCCACGACCTGGTGCACCGGCTCACCGATGTGGACGACACCACCGTGCTGCTCACCACCCACGACCTCGACGAGGCCGAGAAGCTGGCCGACCGCATCCTCATCCTGTCCGGTGGCCGCATCATCGCCGACGGCTCGGCCGACGAGTTGTCGCGGCGGGTGGCCGGCGAGAGCGAGATCCGCTGGACCCGCGACGGCCGGCGGTTCGTGCACTCCGCCGCGAATCCCACCCCGTTCGTCCGCGAACTGCTTCTGCAGTACGGCGATGACGTCGCCGATCTCGAGGTGCGGCGCAACAGCCTCGAAGACACGTACATGCGGCTGGTCCACGACTTCGAGGGGGTCCAGAAATGATCGAGACGCTCCGGGTCGGCGCCGAGCGCGGCTTCATCGAGTTCCGCCACACCCTGACCAACGCCCAAGATCTGTGGGGCTACTTCTTCCCGTCGTTCGGGCTGCTCATCACGCTGTACTTCATGGGCGACGCCAAGCTGCCGGGCACCGACTTCTCGCTCGGCGCGAGCACTCTGCCCAGCTCGATCGGCATGCTGCTGGCCTTCGGCGGCCTGATCACCATCGCTCAATACCTGATTGTCGACCGCGAGGACGGCACTCTGCTGCGGGCCAAAGCGACGCCGCACGGCATGAACGGCTACCTGATCGGCAAGGTGGTCTCCACCGGGGGCATGACGCTGGCCTCCGTGCTGGTCGTGCTCGTGCCGGGCTTGTTCCTGGTCGACGGGCTGCAGGTCGATGCCGGCGGGATTCTGACCCTGCTCTGGCTGCTGCCGTTCGCGGTCGTGGCGACCGTGCCGATCGGCGCCGCGCTGGGGTCCCTGCTCGACAATCCGCGCAGCTTCGGTCTGATCATGCTGCCGATCTTCGGGCTGGTCGCGATCTCCGGAATCTTCTATCCGATCACCGCACTGCCGGGCTGGCTCCAAGGCATCGCGCAGGTCTTCCCGATCTATTGGCTGGGGCTGGGCATGCGGTCGGTGCTTCTGCCGGACGCGGTCGCCGCGGTCGAGCTGGGTGAATCCTGGCGCCATTTCGAGACGTTCGGCGTACTGGCCGGGTGGGCGGTCGCCGGCTTGCTGCTGGCGCCGGTCCTGCTGCGGCGGATGGCCCGGCGCGAGTCCGGTTCGGCGGTGGCCGCGCGGCGCGAGCGGGCGATGAACAGTATGGTCCGCTAGTGGGCAGTGAGATCACCTTCAACCGCATCGCCATGCTGCGCGCGGAACGAGGCATCACCCGGCGGCAACTCGCCGACGCTCTCGGGGTGCACTACCAGACGGTGGGCTATCTGGAGCGCGGCGAGTTCAGCCCCAGCCTGCACCTCGCCCTGCGGCTGAGCCGCTACTTCGAGGTCCCGGTCGAGGTCATCTTCTCGCTCGACCCGTTCCCCCGGCTCGGCGCTGCGGCGCCCTCGTCGAACGGCTCGTCCGGCTCGGCGTGAGCCTGGTGACGGCTCGGCCCGCACGCCGGGCGTCCGGCGTAGATTTCTTCTCGAGAGCCGCCAGCCGCGAAGAGGGGATCAACCGTGCGATTCGCCCGTTTTGTTCATGCCGGAGGGGTGTCCTTCGGTGTCGTCGAGGGTGACGCGTCGGGCCTGACCGTCGCCGAGATCGGTTCGCTGCCGTTCGAAGAGGTCCGGTTCACCGGCCAGCGCTGGGCGCTCGCCGACGTCCGGCTGCTCGCCCCGATCTTCTCCAGCAAGGTCATCGGGGTCGGCCGCAACTACGCCGACCACGCGGCCGAACTCGGCAACGAGGTGCCCAAGGAGCCGCTGATCTTCATCAAGCCCTCCACCTCGGTGATCGGGCCCAACGACGCGATCCGCCTGCCCCCGCAGTCGAAGCAGGTCGAGGAAGAGGCCGAGCTGGCCGTGGTGATCGGCGCCACCGGCGCCCGCCGCGTCGACCGGGCCGGCGCCGAGAAGGCGATCTTCGGCTACACCATCGGCAACGACGTCACGGCCCGTGACCTGCAGCGCAGCGACCCGCAGTGGACGCGCGCCAAGGGCTTCGACTCGTTCTGCCCGATCGGTCCGTGGATCGTCACCGGCCTCGACGTGAGCGACCTCGAGATCCGCTGCGAGGTCGGCCGCAACCCCGACGACATGGAGGTGCGGCAGATCGGCCGTACCAAGGACATGGTCTTCGACGTCCCGACCCTGGTGTCGTACGTGTCGCACGTCATGACGCTGCTGCCGGGCGACATCATCCTGACCGGCACGCCGGCCGGGGTCAGCGAGATCACGTCGGGTGACACGGTCTCGGTGAGCATCCAGGGCATCGGCGAGCTACGGAACCCGGTCGTCTCCCTCGACTGACCGCTCGATCCCTTCGAGCTCGGCCGCCGGCTCGGTTTCTTCGTGCTCGGCTGACCGCTCGATCCCTTCGAGCTCGGCCGACCGCTCGGTTCCATCGTGCTCGGCTGACCGCTCGATCCCTTCGAGCAGCAGGCCCAGGCCGTACTCGTACGCGTCCTGGGCCTGTTCGTCGGCGCCCCGGTCGAAGGCGCCGCCGTTCCAGATCGCGGTCATCGTCGGATGAGCCTCGACGTCGAACCAGCTCTCCCACAGCTCGCCGCGCTGAAGCCACCACTCGTCGGTGCTGAGACCGGTCGTACGGCGTAACAGGGCGCTCTCCGCCTCGTGCCGGGCGGCCGAGGTGACCCAGGCCGAGATCGCCGTGGCCGCCGGGTTCAGCTGACGCAGCGGCAGTCCGAGCGTGGCCACTGCCGCCAGCACGTACTCCTGCTCGGCGAGCATGCCCGGCCCGAGCGGTGGCCGCGCCCGCGACACCTCGGCCAGCCACGGATGCGCCCGGTACATGGCGAACGTGCGCTCGGCGTAGTGCCGCACCCGCTCCCGGAAGGTGCCCTCGCCGCGCAGGTCGCGGGCCCAGAACACCTCGTCGACCATGAGGTCGGCCAGCTCGGGCCGGGACGGCACGTACGTGTAGAGGCTCATCGTGGCCACCGAGAGCTCGGCCGCGACACGTGCCATCGACGCCGCCTCGAGCCCCTCGGCGTCGGCTATCCGAATCGCCGTGGACACCACCAGGTCGATGGTGAGCCGAGGCGGGCGGCCGACCGCCTTGCGGGCCGGGACCGAACGCCGCCAGAGCAGCGGCAGGATCCGAGGGCTGAATTCCTCCATGATTCCGTATACCCTACGGGAACTAGGAATGCAGCCTTCAGTCCGGTCAGGGGCGGCGGGCGGGGTGGTCGGACGGGTTGGGAGTACGAAAATGAAGATCTTGGTTACCGGGGCCACCGGCAACGTGGGCCGGATGGTTGTCGACGAGTTACTGGCGCTCGGCGCCACCGATGTGCGCGCTCTCACAGTCGACCCGGCGAAGGCCGCGCTGCCGCCCGGCGTCGAAGTGGTGCAAGGCTTCGTCGGCCGCCCCGAGTCGCTACGGCCGGCGCTGGCCGGCGTCGACGTGATGTACCTCGCGCCGCACATCCCGACGGTCTTCGAAGCCTGCCGCCTGGCCGCAGCCGCCGGCGTCGGCCGCATCGTCGACCTGGCCGGCGCCAAGGGCGACCACTGGCAACAGATCGAAGACGGCGTCGAAGCCTCCGGCGTGCCGTACACCCACCTCGAACCGGGCGAGTTCATGGCCAACTCCACCCTGTGGGCCGCCCAGATCCGCGCCGGCGACGAAGTGCGCGACGGCTACGCGAACTCGGCCAACGCGGCCATCGCCCAGGAGGATATCGCCGCCGTCGCCGCCAAGGTCATCGTCGAGGCCGGTCACGAGGGAAAGTCGTACTACCTCACCGGCCCCGAATCCCTGACCCGCCGCCAGAAGGTCGAAGCCATCGGGCGGGCGCTCGGCCGTGAACTGCGCTACATCGAACTCAGCCACGACGAGGCCGTCGAACAGCTGCGTCCCGCCATGGGTGAGTACGCCGAGTGGTACGTAGAAGGCGTGGCCCTGCTCGCCCAGCACCCCCAGCCCGCCGTCACCACGGTCGCCGACCTGCTGGCCCGACCAGCCACGACGTACGAACAGTGGGCCCGCGCCAACGCTGACCTCTTCCGATGAGGTAACCCGATTTGGTTGGCCCCCTGGCGTCAGGTAAGGTTTTCTCTCGGCACGGGAAACCGGGCCAATGGGGTATGGGGTAATTGGCAGCCCGGCTGATTCTGGTTCAGCTAGTCTAGGTTCGAGTCCTGGTACCCCAGCGCTACCACTCCTGCCGGAGGGGCGGTGCTGGACCTCTGATAGAGTTCAGCCCGTCGCAAACGCGAGAGCGGGAGCACAAAGCAAGTCCTGGCCCCGTCGTCTAGCGGCCTAGGACGCCGCCCTCTCAAGGCGGTAGCGAGGGTTCGAATCCCTTCGGGGCTACATTCTGGGTGACCCTGTCTGCAGAAAGCGCAGACAGGGTCATTCCGCATTTCCCCTGGGGGCCGAGCCCCCAGACCCCACGTTACGGTGCCTGCGGTGGTGGGTGGTGGGGGTGGGTGGTGGGGGTGGGTGGTGGGGGTGGAAGGCCCTTCGGGCCCGGTGGCTCGCCTTCGGCATCGGGGTTCGAGCTACGGTCCCGACGGCCGAACCGCTCACCGACCGCGGTCGGCCCGCGACCGGCCAGCTGATCGTGGCGGTCCGCAAAACCCTGGCCGAGCAGGGCTTGGACGCCGGCCCGGACACGATCTGCTGGCACCTGCAGCACACCCACCACGTCACCGTCTCGCGGGCCACGATCGCCCGGCACCTGACCGCCCAGAACCTGGTCGTGCCCGAACCACCCCACCACCTGCGGCAAAGTCGAGCGCTTCCAGCAAACCCTGAAAAAGTGGCTGCGGGCCCAACCCGTCCAGCCCAGCGACACCACCTGCCTGCAGACCCCCATCGACGCGTTCGTCGACGAGTACAACCACCGCCGCCCCGCACCGCTCACTGCCCCAACATGCCACTCCGGCCACCGCCTACCAGGCCCGCCCGAAAGCCGGCCCCGGCCAGCAACCCAGCAGGCCAACCCACGAACGGCTCCGCCACGATCGCATCGACAAAGCCGGAAAGATCACCCTGCGCTACAGCGGGCAGCTCTACTCCACCGGCGTCGGACGAACCCACACCGGAACCCACGTCCTGATCCTGATCCACGACCTCAACATCCGGATCATCGCCGCCGCCACCGCAGAACTCCTCCGCGAATTCACCCTCGACCCCACCAAGCGCTACCGGCCCACCGGCCGACCACCCGGAAAACAAAGAATCCCTGAACCGCGGGTTCGGTTTTCGATGCCTTGAGACATCACTTCGGGGTTTGAGTAGTGCCGCGCGAAGCGCTGGGGGTGGCTCGCCTTCGGGTACTGGCTGAGTGTCTATCAGCGAGCCTGTGGGCCAGCCGGTACTCCCTGCGTCGAGCCGTCGCCTGACGGCGGATGCGACGCCTGATGATCGAGCCGGACTTCTGCGCCGAGCATGGTTGTCGCCGCGGCGGCAGCTTACGAACGAGCCGCCATCTCAAGACCAAGCCGGGGCGGATGGTCGAGCCGGTCCCGCTGCGCCGCACGTCCGTGAAAGCCAGATATCGCGCTGAGCTAGCTGTCTGTCTGCGCTGGCGAGGTCAACTTGGCGATCGAGTGTCCATCCACTGGCCTTCGAGAGCATGTCGTTCAACGTGTCGGCAATTGAAGCGTTCGGCAGGCCGGGAGGATCGCGTCGGCGAGAGCGCGATGGTCGTCGTTGGGATGGATTCCATCGTCACAGAGCAGATCGTCGTTGCCGTCGAGTACTCGCCGACAGGCATCGAGGTCCTCGACGGTGGACGTAGCCCATGCCGTTGATCGCCAGGTTTATCTCGCGCCAGCCGAGTTCGTCGCTCAGAAGGCTGACCAACGCCCGCGCGGATGCCGGGATGCGCACTGAACAGCAGGGGGCGCAACTGGACCAGAGCCTGGCTCTTGAGAGTCACGCCGGGTCGGCTACGAAGGGGTCCAGACGGCGTTGTCGTGGGCGAACAGGATCTGCTTCGGGTCCAGTGCCAGCAGGCGGTTGAGCCAGGGTGGCTGTTCGCCGACGCCGGCGTGGTGGCCGAGGACGTCGCTGGTGAAGAGGGTTGCGTTGTCGTGGCTCTGGCCGGCCACGATGACTGTGCCGTCGTGGCGGCGGGCCACCAGGGACTGGTGGCCTGCGGTGTGGCCGGGGGTGGGGACGATGAAGACGTCGGGGGCTATTTCGGCTTCGCCGGTCAGTTCTTCGATCTGGGCTCCGGGGTGATCGACCAATTCGGGCAGTGTGTGGCTTTCGGGGGCGCGGGCCAGGGCCAGTTCGGATCGTTGGGCGAAGATGGGGACACCGGCCAGTTCGGGGTTTCCGCCGCAGTGGTCGAAGTGCAGGTGGCAGTTCATCACTGCCCTGACTTCGGTCATGTCTGTGCCGGCGGACTTGAGGGCGGCGGCCAGGGGGATTCGGGTGGGCTGATACCAGGCGTCTACCTCGGCGTTGCCGCCCATGCCGGTGTCGACCAGGATCACGCCGGCGGTGGGGTGTGTGACGACATAGCCCAGAGTCGGCTCGACCCGGGGCGTCCCGGTGCCGGTTTCTTCGGCGGGCCGGATGAAGTAGCCGTAGTTGACGCGCCGCACGGAGATGTCGCTCACCTTGACCAAGCTATCGCTACGCGGCGGCGGATTTTTCACCTCAGAACGAAACCGATTCGCCGGCGGGTGCGAATCGCGGCCCTGCCGTGCGGCGGCCTGGTTGACCGCCGCACGGTTCACACGGTTGTCGCGACGCCGGGTTTCAGCCACGTCAGGCTGTCCGGTGGGAAGGCCGCCTCGATCTGCGTGCGGCCCTCGTGGAAGTGCGACCAGCCCTCGTAGTGCACGGGGACGACGGCGCGGGGCTTGATCCGGTCGACCAGCGTCGCGGCGTCGCGGCCGGTCATGGTGAAGTGGGCCGGGCCGGTCAGGCCGAATTGAACCTTGCCGAGGTGCAGGATGGCGGTGTCCACGGTGAAGCGGTCGGCCACCTCCAGCATGCCGGGGAAGACGACGGTGTCTCCCGAGATCCAGACCACCGATGAGGAGCCGGGCGTCCGGAGGGCGAAACCCGTTGTCGGGCCGACGATCGGCACGCTCCAGGCCGGTCCGTGGCGCGACGGGGTGGCGGTGATCTCGACGTCGCCGATGGTGGTGGTCTGCCACGGGGCCAGACCGGTGACGCCCAGCCGTTTAGCGCCGGCCGGGGTGGTCACCACATCCGGCACGGTCGGCAGCAGCGCCCGGCCGGCGTCGTCCAGGTTGTCGGCGTGCTGGTCGTGGGTCAGGAGCACGCCGTCGATCCGGCCCAGCGACTCGGGCGGCACGGCCGGGCCGGCGGTCTTGCGCGACGACGTGCCCCAGCCGAACGAGTAGCGCCGGCCGGGGGCGTCGAAGGTCGGATCGACCAGCAGCCGCACGCCGCCCAGTTCCAGCAGCGTGGTCGGCCCGCCGATGTGGGTGATGGTCAGCTTCGTCATTTCGCGTGGGCCAGAGCCCATTCGAGGACCTCGTCGGCGATCTGTTCCCAGCCCTTCTGGGCCGGCAGCAGGTGGGCGTACCCCTCGTACTCGCGCCGTTCGGTGATCGTGTTGGACTTGTAGTGCTTGGCGTTCGACTCCTGGATGGCCGGCGGCATGATGTGGTCTTCCGAGCCCGAGACGAACAGCAGCGGCGCCCGGTTGTCGTTGTTGTAGTCGACCCACGTGTCCTGGTGGCCGGGCTGGAAGTTGGCGAGCACGCCACCCCAGAGGATGCCGCCGCTGGCCGGGATCGCGTAGCGCTCGTACAGCGCCCGCGCCTCCTCGTCGGTGAACGTGTTGGTGAAGGCGTACTTCCATTCCTCGAAGGTCAGCGGGATCGCCTTGTGCCGGTTGGCCGGGCTCTTGAGTACCGGGAACGTCGACTTCAGCTGGGACAGCGGCACCACCCGTACGCCTTCGGTGGGCGCCGAGTTCAGTGCTACGCCGGCCGAACCGAAGCCGTGGTCGAGCAGGATCTGGGTGAAGGCGCCCCCGGCCGAGTGCCCGATGATGATCGGCGGCTCGGGCAGCGCGCGGATGGCCTCTTCGTAGTGGGCGATGATCTGCGGCACGGTCACGTTCACCACCGGCGTCGGGTCGGCGTTGAGCGCCTCCACCTCGACCTCGAAACCGGGGTAGCCGGGCGCGATCACGTAGTGACCCTTGGCCTCGTAGTGCGCCTTCCAGTTCTCCCAGCTGCGCGGGGTCACCCAGAAACCGTGGACCAGGACGATGGGCTTCATGCGTCGTACTCCTTCAGAAAGGCCAGCAGATCGGCGGTGAGTTGTTCTCGATGGGTGTCGGTGATGCCGTGCGGCGCACCGGGATAGACGGTCAGGCGGGCGTACTTGAGGCGGGCGGCGGACGCCTGCCCGCCCACAGCGAACGGCACCACCTGGTCGTCGTCGCCGTGGATGACCAGTGCGGGCACGTCGATCGCGTCCAGGTCGGCGCGGAAGTCGGTGCCCGAGAAGGCGGCGATGCACTCGTACGCGTTGCGGTGCCCCGCCTGCAGCCCCTGCAGCCAGAAGGCGTGGCGGATGCCGGACGACACGTCGGCCCCCGGCCGGTTGTTGCCGAAGAACGGGCCGTCGGCCAGGTCCTGGTATTGCTGGGAACGGTCGGCCAGCGAGCCCGCGCGCAGGCTGTCGAAGATCTCGACCGGAAGCCCGCCCGGGTTGTCCCGCGTCCGCAGCATGAACGGCGGCACCGCCGACACCAGCACCACCTGGGCCACCCGCGAGGTGCCGTGCCGCCCCACGTAACGGGCCACCTCGCCGCCGCCGGTCGAGAAGCCGATCAGCGTGATCCGCCACAGATCGAGCGCGCCGATCAGCGTGGCCAGATCATCGGCGTACGTGTCCATCTCGTTGCCGTGCCACGTCTGTGTGGAGCGGCCGTGCCCGCGGCGGTCGTGGGCGATCGCACGGTATCCGTGGCTCGCGAGGGAGAGCTGTTGCGCCTCCCAGCTGTCGGCGTTGAGCGGCCATCCGTGACTGAGCACGACCGGCCGGCCGGCACCCCAGTCCTTGTAGAAGATGTCCGCGCCGTCGGCGGTTCTCACGAAGGCCATGAGCCGATCGTGGTGGGAGCGCACCCATCCGCGAATCCCGTGTGACGCGTAGTCAGTCGTGCGGACCGGTCCGTAGCTGCCGCCGCGAACGCACCCCGAGCTTCCGATAAATCTTGCGCAGGTGGTAATCCACGGTGCTGGCACTCAGGTACAGATGCGCGGCGATCTCCGCGTTGGTCCCGCCGGCTCGGGCCAGGCGGGCCACGGCGGCCTCCTGCGGGGTCAAGGCCGTTTCGTTCTCCTGTACGAAGGTCCGGACGCTTCCGCCGAGGGCGGCGAGCTCACGACGGGCCCTTCCGGCGAACGCCTCGGCCCGTTCCGCCTCGAACAACCGCAGTGCCATGGCGAGTTGGTCGCGGGCGTCGCCCCGGCGCCGGCGGCGGCGCAGCCACTCGCCGTACAGCAGACGGGCCCGCGCCAGATCGCCCACCGCGAGCGTGCCCGACAGCAGTTCGACCGCCTCCCGATAGTGCGGCTCAGCCGATTCCCCGGCGGCCAGCAACGCGCGCGAGCGGGCCAGCAAACCTTGCGCCCACGGCGTCCCGCTGTGCCGCACGGCCTCGGCGAGGTCGCCGTACGCCAGCTTGGCTGTCCGGCGGTCGCCGGCCCGCAGGGCGCACTCGACCAGATCGGGCAGCACCCGGGCGTACAGGCCGGGGGTGCCGAGCTCGACCAGGTGGCTCAGCTGAGCCACTCCGGCTGCGTAGTCGCCGCGGCCGACCGCCATCAAAGCGAGGCTCTGCCGCACGATGGAGACCATCGCGCCCAGACCGATCGCCTCGGCCGCGGGCAGACTCGCCTGCAGGGCCTCGTGGACGCCGTCGCCGGCCCGCCAGGCCAGCAGTTCCGGATGCCGCCAGATCTGTTCCTGGTCGGTGGTCGATCCGATGGACTCCCGGATCCGCCGGCCGGTCGCCTCGTAGCGGTCGGCCTCGGCGAGCCGGCCGAACGACGTCTCGGTCATCGCGGCCAGGAAGACGACGAGGTCGAGCATCTGCAGCGCGCCGGTGGCCCGCGCGTGCGCCTCGGCCCGCCGCAGAATCGTCTGGCGGTTGACGTCGTCCCAGACGAGCGTGCAGAAAGTGACCCCCAGCACGACGTGGCGCAGCACCTCGGCGTCGCCCGCGCCGGCCATCGCCTCGGCCGCGCGCCGCAGATGCGGCCCGGCCTCCGGGTAGCCGCCGTCGAAGAAATTCGCGTACGCGGCCAGCAGCAGATCAGCCGGGGCCGTGAGCTCGCCTGCGGGATGGTCGATGCCGGGTAGCGCGCGGGCGGACCGGGCGATCTCGCGCTGGGTCGTGCCGTGCAGCGACGACTCGACCGAGATGGAGTGTTCCGCCGCCTGCAGCACGGCCGCTCGGGCCCGGTCGGGCGCCTCGCCGCCGAACGACTCGGCCGCGGCCAGGCACATCGCGGACGCCCGCCGGGTCGCCTCGGGGTCGCCGGTGCTCACCGCGGCCACCGCCCGGATCAGCAAGGCCTCGCCCCGGCCGGCCGGGCCCAGCAGAACGTCGTCGGCCGAGTCGAGCAGAGCCAGCGTCCGCACCGGCGATCCGGCCTGCAACGCCGCACCGGCCGCCGCCAGCAGCCATCCGGAACGGGCGGCGGGGGAGTCGGTCAGTTCGGCCGCGCGCACCAGGAACGAGGCGCGGGCGGCATGACCCCCGCGGGCGCCGGCCTGGTTGGCGACGCGGGCCAGCTCGGCCGCGGTCTCCTCGTCGGGCCCGGTCGCCGCGGCCGCCAGGTGCCAGGCCCGCTGATCGGCGTCGTGGGGTTCGGTGGTCGCGGCGGCCAGTGCGCGGTGCACCCTGCGGCGTTCAGTGGCGGAGGCGCCGTTGTAGACGGCGGAACGCACGAGCGGGTGGCGGAATGCGACCTGCTGCCCGCACGAGACGAGCCGGTCCGTCTCAGCCGGTCCGGCGTCGTCGGCGCCCACACCCAGGGCGGCTCCGGCGGTTGCCAGGCGAACCGGGTCACCGCTGGGCTCGGCCGCGGCCAGCAGCAACCACGTGCGGGTGGCGGCGGGATAGTTGAGCACCCGGGCGAGGTAGGTGGCCTCGAGCCGGGCGCCGATCGGCATCGGCTCGGGCAGTGGTGTGCCGCCGGTGAGCTGGTCGGCGGTCAGCTCGCGGCCGAGATCGGTCAGCGCCAGCGGATTGCCGCCGGTGGCGTCGACGATCGAGGTGGCCACCAGCCGGTCGAGCCGGCCGTCGACGACCTCGCCGAGCAGCGCCACACCGGCCTCGCGCCCGAGCCCGGCCACGTCGAGGGCCGGAATGCCGGTCAGGCCGGGATGTTCGGCGCCGCGCAGGCCGAACAGCAGCACGACGCCCTCGGCGTGCAGCCGCCGGGCCACGAAGGCCAGTGATCGCAACGATTCCTGATCGAGCCACTGGGCGTCGTCGACCACGCAGAGCCGGGGCGCGTCGGCGAGCAGGGTCAGGGCGGCCAGACTGACCAGATAGAGATCCGGTGGGGAGCCGTCGGCCAGCCCGCAGGCGACCTCGAGGGCCGCGCGTTGCCGCTCCGGCAGCCGATCTCGTTGCGACAACAGCGGAATGAGCAACCGGTGCAGCGCCGCGAACGGGAACGTGGCCTCCGACTCGATGCCGCTGAGGCGCAGCACGTCCGGTGCGGCGTTCACGGCGTACGTCAGAAGGGCGGTCTTGCCGGCACCGGCCTCGCCCCGCAGCACCAGGCTCGCGCTGCGACCGCGTCGCGCCGCCGCCAGCATGGCGTCGAGCGTGGCGCATTCGCTCTCCCGACCGAACAACCGCACGAGGCGACCCTATCGGCGCCGGAACGGCCGGTCATCAGGTCGGAGCCCGGCGTGCACCCAGGGCCGATCCGTGTGCACAGAGGGCCGATCGACGTGCGCGAAGAGCCGTCCCGAGTGCACAGATGCCGCCCCCGCAAAGCGAAGAGCCGGCTCGCGTACGCGAATGCCCGCGGAAAGGCGGGACCACGCCTCAGAGGCCGGAGAGACGCTGCCCCGCGCGCACCACGGCCATCGCGTGGCGCTCACCCGGGCGCCGGCCGAGACGCTCTATCGGTCCGCTTATCGAGATGGAGGCGATGACCCGGCCCGTGCGGTCGCGGATGGGGGCGGAGACACTGGCCACACCGGGCTCGCGTTCGGCCACGCTCTGGGCCCAGCCGCGGCGGCGCACCTCGGCCAACGTGCGGCCGGTGAACTTGCAGCGCGGGAGCAGCGGCATGACAGCCTCGGGCGGTTCCCAGGCGAGCAGGATCTGGGCGGCCGAGCCGGCCACCATCGGCAGGACCGAACCGACCGGGACGGTGTCGCGCAGACCGCTCGCGCGCTCGGCCGCGGCCACGCAGATGCGCTCGTCGGCCCGGCGCAGATAGAGCTGGGCGCTTTCCCCGGTCGCGTCCCGCAATGCGGAAAGCAGGGGTTCGGCCGCGGTCAGCAGCACGTCCGGCGCGGCGTTGGCCAGCTCGCCCAGGCGGGGCCCCGGGCGCCAGCGGCCCTGGGTGTCGCGCACCAGCATCCGGTGGATCTCCAAGGCCTGGGCCAGGCGATGTGCGGTCGCCCGTGGCAGCTTCGTACGGTCGACGAGTTCGGCCAGGCTGGCGCCGTCGACACAGGCCGCCAAGATGACGACCGCCTTGTCGAGAACGCCGACACCGCTCATACTGTGTCCCACAAGCCGAAACATACCTCCCAGAATTTAGGATGTCCAGATGGTGGGAGTCACTCCGAGGACCCTGGCCGAAAAGGTCTGGGACGACCACGTCGTGCGTGCTGCCGAGGGTGAGCCTGATCTGCTCTACATCGACCTGCACCTGCTGCACGAGGTGACCAGTCCGCAGGCCTTCGACGGTCTGCGCCTGGCCGGGCGCCCGGTGCGCCGCACGGATCTCACGCTCGCGACCGAGGATCACAACACGCCGACCGGCTACGCCGACCCGGCCTTCAACACCAAGCGCGGCGAGCTCTTCACGATCGCCGACACGACCTCGCGGACGCAGATCGAGACCCTGCGGAAGAACTGCGCGGAGTTCGGTGTCCAGATCCGCCCGCTGGGCGACGTCAATCAGGGCATCGTGCACGTGATCGGCCCGCAGCTGGGGCTCACCCAGCCCGGCATGACGATCGTCTGCGGCGACTCGCACACCGCGACCCACGGCGCGTTCGGTGCGCTCGCCTTCGGCATCGGCACCAGCGAGGTCGAACACGTGCTGGCGACCCAGACGCTGCCGCAGTCGAAGCCGAAGACGATGGCGGTCACCGTGGTGGGCGAGCTGCGCCCCGGCATCAGCGCCAAAGACCTGATCCTGGCGCTCATCACGCAGACCGGCACCGGCGGCGGCAACGGCCACATCGTGGAGTACCGCGGCGAGGCCATCCGCAAGCTCTCCATGGAGGGCCGGATGACCATCTGCAACATGAGCATCGAGTGGGGCGCCAAGGCCGGCATGATCGCGCCCGACGAGACCACGTTCGCCTACCTCGAGGGCCGCGAGCACGCGCCCAAGGGCGCGGACTGGGACGCCGCCGTGGCGTACTGGAAGACGCTCGTCACCGACGAGGGCGCCGAGTACGACACCGAGATCATCCTCGACGCCGCGTCGATCAGCCCGTTCATCACCTGGGGCACCAACCCGGGTCAGGGCGCGCCGCTCGACAGCGTGGTGCCCGACCCCGACGAGTTCATCGAGGAGACCGACCGCAGCGCCGCCCGTCGTGCGCTCGACTACATGGCCCTCGAGCCCGGCACCCCGTTCAAGGAGGTTCCGGTCGACGTGGTCTTCGTGGGCTCGTGCACCAACGGGCGCCTGGAGGACCTGCGGGCCGCGGCCGACGTGCTGCGCGGCCACAAGGTGCACGACGACGTCCGCATGATGATCGTCCCGGGGTCGTACAAGGTGCGCGAGGCGGCCGAGGCCGAGGGACTCGACAAGGTCTTCACCGAGGCGGGCGCCGAGTGGCGTTTCGCGGGCTGTTCCATGTGTCTGGGCATGAACCCCGACACTCTCAGCCCTGGTCAGCGCGCTGCCTCGACCTCCAACCGCAACTTCGAGGGCCGGCAGGGCAAGGGCGGGCGTACGCACCTGGTCTCGCCCCAGGTCGCCGCGGCCACCGCCGTGGTGGGCAAGCTCGCCGCCCCGGCCGACCTCTGAGAGAGGGACGAGAGATGGACAAGTTCGTCACCCACAGCGGCAAAGTCATGCCGCTGCGCCGTTCTGATGTGGACACCGATCAGATCATTCCGGCCGTCTATCTGAAGCGGGTCACCCGCACCGGATTCGAGGACGGTCTGTTCAGCGCGTGGCGCGAGGATCCCGGATTCGTGCTCCACAACCCGGCCCACGCGGGCTCCACAATCCTGGTCGCCGGGCCCAATTTCGGCACCGGATCGTCGCGCCAGCACGCCGTCTGGGCGCTGCGCGACTGGGGTTTCAAGGTGGTCATCGCGGCCCGCTTCGGCGATATCTTCCGGGGCAACGCCCTCAAGGAGGGGCTGCTGCCGGTCCAGCTCGACCAGAAGGCCGTCGAGGCGCTCTGGGATCTGGCCGAAAGCGAGCCCGAAAAGCAGATCACGGTGGACCTCGAGGGACGCCGGGTCATCGCCGACGACGCTTCCTGGTCGTTCCCGATCGACGATTTCAGCCGGTGGCGCCTCATGGAGGGCCTCGACGACATCGGACTGACGCTGCGCCATGAGAGCGCCATCACGGAGTACGAAAAATCTCGTCCGTCCTTCAAGCCGGTCGTCGCCTGAGGCGAAAACCCTAGTCGGAACACGCTTTTTCGCCCCCATCGGTTCCCCGGTGGGGGCGAATTCGTTGCAACACAAGGGGTTTTTTGACACGAATGTTTGTGTCCGCTGGTCAGAGGGCATACGGTGCGCGCAGAATGGCTCGCATTGGGCCAGTGAGGCTCGAAACGACGGAGTAGACCCCTACGAGCCTCAGTTCTCACGTTCGGGAGGAAAATCGTGAACAAGGCCGAGCTCATCGAGGCGCTCGCAGCCCGACTGGGTGACCGCAAGACGGCTACGGCCGCTCTTGAAGCGGTCATCAGCGAGGTGGAGAACGCAGTCACCAAGGGCGACCGGGTTGCCATCACCGGCTTCGGCGTCTTCGAGAAGCGGGCACGCAATGCGCGGACGGCTCGTAATCCGCGCACAGGCGAGCCGGTGAAAGTGAAGAAAACGTCTGTGCCGGCCTTCAAGCCCGGCACGGCCTTCCGCGAGATGGTCGCCAGCGGCAAGGTGGCCAAGGCCGCCACCCCGGCCAAGAAGGCCACGGCCACCAAGACCACGGCTACGGCCGCGGCCACCAAGGCAACTGCCGCCACCAAGGCGACGACGGCCCGGAAGGCGGCCACGACCAAGGCTGCCGCCCCGGCCAAGAGCACCGCCACCAAGGCGACGGCCACCAAGGCCACCGCCACCAAGGCCACCGCCACGAAGGCCGCTCCGGCGACCAAGACGGCGGCGGCGAAGAAGACGGCCGCGACCAAGGCTGCTCCGGCCAAGAGCACCGCCACCAAGGCGACGGCAGCCAAGAAGACGGCCGCCACCAAGACCACTGCCGCCAAGGCCGCTCCGGCGACCAAGACGGCGGCGGCGAAGAAGACGGCCGCGACCAAGGCTGCTCCGGCCAAGAGCACCGCCACCAAGGCGACGGCAGCCAAGAAGACGGCCGCCACCAAGACCGCCGCCACCAAGGCCGCTCCGGCGACCAAGACGGCGGCCGCCAAGAAGACGACCGCTCGCAAGACCACGACCGCGGCCACCGCGGCGACTCCGGCTCGCGCCCGCGCCACGGGCACGGCCCGCAAGACCCGCTAGTTCCGCGCGAAAAGGCGTCCACCCGAACGGTGGACGCCTTTCGTGTGTCCGGGTCGGGGGAACGGCAGCGCGCCTACCGTCTGCGGGCATGGGGCGTGATGTGTCGCCGCGGGGACTGTTCGGCCGGTCGCTCATCGCCGCGCTGGTGTTCACGGCCGCCGTGGTGCCGGGCTGGACGCTCGGCGGACTGGCCGAGCGGTACACCGGCTCGGGGCTGCTGGACTGGCTCGTCACGGGGGCCTGGGCCGCGCTCGTCGTGCGCGTGCTGGCTCCGTGGGCCTCGTACCGGCCCCGTGACGCGTGGCTGGGCCTGATCCCGCTCTACAACTGGTATCTGGTCTGTGTGCTCGGCTGGCGGGTCTCGCTGCTGCCCCTGCGCGACTGGGAGCCGCGCGAGGACGAGTTGTGGCGCGCCCGGTGGCTGACCGGCGACCTGATCGGCTTCTGGCGCGCCGACCCGGTACGGGCTAGAGCCGAGCCGGTTCGAGCAGGCGGTCGCCGGTCCAGGTGAGCAGCCAGGCATCGCCCTTGGCGGTCTTGTAGGGCTCGCTGTCGGCCTCGTCGAGCAGGGTGGCCAGCAGGTGCGGGATTATCTTGCCCTGGCTGCAGATCACCGTGCGGCCGCCGGAACGCACATCGAGCAGGCGCTGCGCGGCCAGCTTGGCCTTGGCCGGCGCCTCGTCGGCGTCGGCCGGTTCGGCGAACGCGCCGTCGACGACGATCGGCAGACCGCCGTGCGCGGCCGACACCGGCTCCAGGGTCTGCTTGCACCGCAACGGCGTCGCCGTGATCAGCCTTTCCGGACCGATCGGGCCGCAGATCGCGGCGAACCGCTCGGCTTCGGCCTGACCCTGGGCGTCGATCGGGCGCAGGGCGTCGTTGCCCGACCACTTCTTGCGCTCGCCGGCGTGCGCGTGCCGCACCAGCACGAGCACCGACGTGATCGGAGGCAGGGCGGCGGCGTGCTCGAGCACGGCCCGCTCGTCGGCGTAGGTGAGCCGGGTCGCGGCCTCGTCGAACGGCAGCCACGCGACCTCGTCGACCTCGTCGGTGTCCTGCACCGGGCCGCCGTCACCCACCGTCTCCATCAGCCAGTAGTCGACCGTCTTGGGGCGGCCGTCGGGCAGCGTGTAGGAAACCACCGGCAGGGCGGCCCGGACCCGGGCCGTCTGGCCGGTCTCTTCCAGCACCTCGCGAGCGGCGCCGAGGATCGGCGGCTCGTCGTTGTCGAGCTTGCCCTTGGGCAGCGCCCAGTCGTCGTAGCGGGGGCGATGCACGAGACAGACCCGGCCGTCGCGCACGAGAACGCCGCCGGCGGCGCGGACCGCGGTCGCCTCGTTCACTTGACCGCCTTGCCGATGACCCGGCGCAGCAACGCCTCCTGCAGGTGGACGTGCGGGTCGGTGGGGCTGGCCGGGTGCCGGTGCCAGGTGCCGTCGCCGGCCAGGTCGAAGCCCTCGGTGGTGTCGCTCATCGACAGGTCGAGCACGTAGCGCAGCTCTTCGCGGGCGGTCGGCAGGGTGACCCGCACCAGCGCCTCGACCCGGCGGTCGAGGTTGCGGTGCATCATGTCGGCCGAGCCGATCCAGTATTCGGCGTCGTCGCCGGCGCCGAACCGGAACACGCGCGAGTGCTCCAGGAAGCGGCCGACGATCGAGCGGACCCGGATGTTGTCGGACAGGCCGGGGACGCCGGGCCGCAGCGCGCACATGCCACGGATGATCAGATCGGACCGCACGCCGTCCTGCGAGGCCCGGTAGAGCGCGTCGATGGTCTCCTCGTCGACGAGCGAGTTCACCTTGATCTGCACCAGCGCCTCGCCGCCCGCGCGGGCGATGCGGGCCTGCTCCTCGATCCGCTCGATCAGGCCGGAGCGGACGCCGTGCGGCGCCACCAGCAGGCGGCGGTACGACCGCTGGCGGCTGTAGCCGGTGAGCACGTTGAACAGGTCGGTGACGTCGGCGCCGACCTCGGGGTCGGCGGTCAGCATGCCGAAGTCCTCGTAGAGCCGCGCGGTCTTCGGGTGGTAGTTGCCGGTGCCGATGTGGCAGTACCGCCGGATCTGGTGGCCTTCCTGGCGTACGACCAATGCGGTCTTGCAGTGGGTCTTGAGCCCCACCAGGCCGTAGACGACATGGCAGCCGGCCCGCTCGAGCGTGCGGGCCCAGGCGATGTTGGCCACCTCGTCGAAGCGTGCCTTCACCTCGACCAGCACCACCACCTGCTTGCCGGCGGCGGCCGCGTCGACCAGCGCGTCCACTATCGGCGAGTCACCCGAGGTGCGGTAGAGGGTCTGCTTGATGGCCAGCACGTTGGGGTCGGCTGCGGCCTGCTCGATGAAGCGCTGAACGCTCGTCGAGAACGAGTGGTAGGGGTGGTGGACCAGGATGTCGCTCTCGCGCAGCCGGTTGAAGACGCTCCGCGGCACCTCGCCGTCGGCCAGCTGGGGATGCGTCGACGGCACGAAAGGACGGTCCTTCAGATCGTCGCGGTCGCACTCCCCGAAGACCTGCCACAGGGACGAGAGGTCGAGCAGGCCGGGCACCCGCTGCACGTCCGAGCTGACCACGTCGAGCTCGCGGACCAGCAGGTCGAGCACGTGGTCGCTGATCGAGGCGGCGACCTCGAGGCGCACCGGCGGGCCGAAGCGGCGCTGGGCCAGCTCGCGCTCGAGCGCCTGCAGCAGATCCTCGTCGCGGTCCTCGTCGACCTCGAGCTCGGCGTTGCGGGTGACCCGGAACAGGTGCCATTCCTGCAGTTGCATGCCCGGGAAGAGCTGGTCGAGGTGGACGGCGATGAGCTCCTCGACGGGCAGGAAACGCACGGCCCGGCTGTCGTTCTGCACCGTCACGAAGCGCGGCACGTTGTTCGGAACCTTTATGCGGGCGAACAGCTCGTTCCCGCTGCCGTCAGGATCCCGCAGCACGACCGCGAGGTTCAGCGACCGGTTCGAGATGTACGGGAACGGGTGCGCCGGGTCGACCGCGAGCGGCGTCAGCACGGGGAACACCTGCTCGCGGAAGTACGTGCGCTGGCGTTCCCGCTCGGGGGCGTCCAGCTCGGCCCAGGCGACCACCTCGATGCCCTCGGCCGACAGCTTGGGACGCACCTCGTCGCCGAAGCAGGCCGCCTGCCGGGTCACCAGGTCGGCCGTGCGCTGCGAGATCGTGTCGAGCTGGTTGCGCAACGAGGAGCGGTCGCCACCGCGCATCGGCAGACCGGCCTTGAGCCGGCGCTTCAGGCCCGCGACCCGCACCATGTAGAACTCGTCGAGGTTGCTGGCGAAGATGGCCAGGAACTTGGCCCGTTCGAGCAGCGGGGTCTCCGGGTCCTCGGCCAGCGCCAGCACCCGGGCGTTGAAGTCGAGCCAGGAGAGCTCCCGGTTGAGGAACCTGTCCTCCGGCAGCTCGGGCAGCTCGGGGCTGCCGCGCTCGGTCAGGTCGTCGGGCTCGATACTGGTGGTCACCACTCGCTCCGTCATTGTCGGATCGGCGTCCGCGGTCTCGCACACGGGCGCCGGATCTGCCGTTTCGGTCTTGGCCGTGCGGGGAAGGAAGCGGCCGTCCGGGCCACGCCGGCGGCTGGTGGGGGTCCGGGGCGAGGTGTGCATCGCACCATCATCGCCGGTTTCGCCGGAACGTGAAACGGACACAGCTGCACCGTTTCAGTCGACCCCGGGAATTCTCACCTGGCGGACGTGGCCGTCCGCCCCGGCCTCGATGGCGACCCGCTGTCCCAGACGCAGTTTCCGCAGCCCGGAGGCGTCGAAGGCGGGCGCGTCGAAAGCCAGCTCAGTGCCGTCGTCGAGCAGCAGAGTGCCGCTGCGGGAGGTGGGGTCGAAGGTCGCGACGGTGCCCTGCATGGCCTTGACGCTACCGGTCAGGCGGCGGAGACGCAGGCCACCTTGAGTCCCACGTCACGCAGCAGGGCACAGGTGTGCTCGCCGGCGCCCAGGCCGAGGACGGTGCGCAGGTCGCCCGGGGTGTCGACGTCCTGCCGCAGGCCGGGCCAGTCGCCCCCGAGCGGGCGCGCGCCCGAGCCGGCGTGGGCGGCCGCCGAACCGACGCCGAACCGCGGGTCGAGCGGCTCGCCGGGCGGCACTGCCAGCAGGACCGTCCCGCTGCCGGCGGCGTCGGCCACGAACGCGCGGCCGGGCCGGGCGGCAGCCAGCGCCGCGTCGAGCTCTGCGGAGCGCAGCGCGGGCAGATCGCCGGCCAGCACGGCGCGGTGGGCGCCGAGCCCGGCGATTTCGTCGGCGCCGTAACGCATGGCCTCGTTGAGCCCGGCGGCCGGTCGGTCGGGCACGACGCGGGCGCCCAGGGCGGTGACGGCCGCGGCCGTCACCGGGTCGTCGGTCACCACCAGCAGCTCGGCCACGGCCGGAGCGGCCAGGACGGCGGCCGCCGTGTCGCGCACCATGGCCAGCGCGAGATCGCCGTGCCGGGCGGCGGGCACGGCGCCGCGCAGCCGGCTCTTCGCGGCCGTCAGCCGCTTCACCGGCATGACCGCCACCCAGTCGCCCGTAGTCATCGTCACCAGTGTGCCAGCGGGCCGGTAAGGACCCCTACCTGGTACCGCAGGCTTCGAGCAGGCATGATTTCGACGCAGGCACGACGACCAGGGCGACGGGGAACCGTTGCCCGAGCAGGGCAGGAGGAGCCGTGGCACACCGCAGGCTCGGATTCTGGCGGAGTTTCGCGGCGGCACTGGTGATTCCTGTGCTCAAGGTCTGGACCAGCCGGACCTGGCTCGGCACGGAACACATCCCGCGGTCCGGCGGCGTGATCATCGCCCCGAACCATGTGTCGCATTTCGATCCGGTCATCGTCGGCTACTACATCTTCAGCGCCGGCCGGTGGCCCCGTTTCCTGGGCAAGGCCAGTCTGTGGAAGGTGCCGTTGCTCGGCGGCTTTCTCCGCAAGGTCCAGCAGATCCCGGTGGAACGCGGCAGTGTCGAGGCCGTGAAGTCCCTCGACGTGCTGGTCGACGCGCTCCAGCAGGGCGGCGTCGTGGTGATCTATCCCGAGGGCACGACCACCCGCGAGCCCGACCTGTGGCCGATGCGGGGCAAGACCGGCGCGGCCCGGCTGGCCCTGGTCACCGGCGCGCCGGTGGTCCCGGTGGCCAACTGGGGGGCCGAGCGCATCTTCGATCCCCGCACCAGCAAACTGCGATTCCGGCGTACGCCGGTCACGGTGACCGCCGGTCCGCCGGTCGACCTGAGCCGGTGGCACGGCACGACCCCGACCCGGCAGGTGCTCGAGCAGATGACCGACGCGATCATGCACGACATCAGCCTGCTCGTCGGCGAGCTGCGCGGCGAGCAGCCGCCGGCCGCCCTCTACGACCGCCCGCGCCGCCAGGCGCCCAGCGCCGGTGACGCCGGATGAGCCGGGCCGCGGTGATCGGGGCCGGCGCCTGGGGCACGGCCTTCGCCAAGATGCTGGCCGAGGCCGGCGCCGACGTCACCATGTGGGCCCGCCGCGAGGCGGTCGTCACCTCGATCCGCGACCACCACCTCAACGAGAGCGCGCTGCCCGGGCTCAAGCTGCCCGAGCGCATCACCGCCACCGGCGACCTGGCCGAGGCCGTGTCCGGCGCCGGAATAGTGGCGATCGCCGTGCCGTCGCAGACGCTGCGCGGCAACCTCGCCGAGTGGGCAAGCGCGTTCGAAGCCGACTCGACGATCGTCTCGCTGATGAAGGGCATCGAGCTCGGCACGACCAAACGGATGAGCCAGGTCATCGTCGAGACGGCCCGGGTCGACGCGTCCCGGGTGGTGGTCGTCTCCGGGCCCAACCTGGCGCCCGAGATCGCCGCCGAGCAGCCGGCCGCCACGGTGGTGGCCGGCGCCGACGCCGACCGGTGCCGGGCCGTGCAGCACGCGATCGCGCTGCCCTACATGCGTCCCTACACGAGCGAGGACGTGGTCGGCTGCGAGCTGGGCGGGGCCGTCAAGAACGTGATCGCCCTGGCCTACGGCATGGCGGCGGCGATGAAGCTGGGCGACAACACCAAGGCGTCGCTGATCACCCGCGGCCTGGCCGAGACGGCCCGGCTGGGGGTGGCGCTGGGCGCCGACCCGCTCACCTTCGCCGGCCTGGCCGGGCTGGGCGACCTGGTGGCGACGTGTTCGTCGCCACTGTCACGCAACCGCACCTTCGGCGAGCAACTGGGCCTGGGCAAGACTCTGGAGCAGGCGCAGGCGGCCGCCCGGCAGACGGCCGAGGGCGTCAAGAGCTGCCTGGCGATCCGCGACCTGGCCCGCGCGCACGGGGTCGAGATGCCGATCACCGAGCAGGTCGAGCGGGTGTGCCACGAGGGTGTGGACCCGCGGGTCGCGGTGAAACTGCTGATGGGTCGGGAGATGAAGCCGGAGTGAGCGAGCTGAGCTACAGCGACGGAACCAGGGTTGTGCACGCGGGACTGCCCGAGGCCGAGGCGGGCGACCCGTTCCTGCCCGGCCCGGTCTTCGCCGCGCCCTACCACCTCGACCCGGAGCAGGGGCAGGTCGGCGACAACGGCTACGGGCGGCCCGACAACCCGACCCGGCGCCTGCTCGAGTCGGCGATCGGCCAGCTCGAGGGCGGCCGGACGCTGACGTTCGCCAGCGGTCAGGCGGCGATCACCGCTCTGCTGCTCTCTGTGCTCCGCAGCGGCGACACGGTGGTCCTGCCCTCCGACGGCTACTTCACGGTCCGCAGCTTCGCCGAGAGCACCCTTCGCGACCTGGGTGTGACGACGGTGCTGGCGCCGACCGCCGGTCCGTTCCCCGACTTCGCCGGCGTACGCCTGGTGTTGCTGGAGACCCCGGCCAACCCCGGCCTCGACGTCTGCGACATCGCCGAGGTCGCCGCGGCCGCGCACGCCACCGGCGCGCTGGTGGCCGTCGACAACACCACCGCCACGCCGCTCGGCCAGAACCCGCTGGCGCTCGGAGCCGACGTGGTCGTCGCGTCCGGCACGAAGGCGCTGACCGGCCATTCCGACGTGCTCCTGGGCTACGTCGCCACCAACGACCCGGCGCTGTTCGACAAGGTCGAGACGTGGCGCAAGCACACCGGCGCGGTTCCCGGCGCCTTCGACGCGTGGCTGGCCCACCGCTCGATCGCCACGCTCGACCTGCGCCTGGCCCGCCAGAGCCAGAACGCGGCGGCGGTGGCGGCCCTGCTGAGTGGCCGGGCCGACGTGACCGGGGTGCGCTGGCCGGGTCTGAACTCCGACCCGTCGTACGCCGTGGCGTCCCGCCAGATGCGGCGCATCCCCGGCGTGGTCTCGTTCGACCTGGGCGACGCGCAGCGGGTGGCCCGCTTCCTGACGGCAGCCGAGCTGGTCTTCGCGGCCACGTCGTTCGGCGGCGTCCACACCACAGCCGACCGCCGCGCTCAGTGGGGCGACGACACGCCCGCCGGCTTCATCCGCCTGTCGTGCGGCATCGAGGACACGGTCGACCTGCTGGCCGACCTGACCGCCGCCCTCGACGAGGCCTGACCCGCCACGGCCCCCGGTGATCCACTGGCCGGGGGCGGACGGGATACCGTGCCCGGGTGAGTTGGGACAGCTTCTCCGGTGACCAGGTAGCCGCCATGACCCAGGGCGAGAGCTTCTTCGCCGCCCCGGGGGAGCGCGAGTGCCCCTCGTGCGGGGACAAGAGTCTCCGCGCTTATGTCACCGCGCCCGAGAACGCCCGCCGCCCCACCCTCGTGAGCTACGTCTGGTGCTCGTCGTGCCGCAAGTTCGTCGGCACCCGGGCCAAGCACCCCGAGGGGCTCGTCTTCAGCGACCCGCTGGCCGCTCTGCCGTCCACCGAGCGCCGCGAACTGGAGCGCAGCCTGGTCGGCTTCCTCGACCACCTCGACACCCTCTGGGACAACGGCACCCTGCCCCAGACCTTCGCCGCCTGAAGTCGGTCAGGACGTCTTGGACCAGAGTGCGTCCAAGGGGAGCACCGACGTGCCGTCGTCGGATCGAAATGCCAACGCCCCGGTGTACAACACCACAGCCGCGGCGAGCCGCTCACCGAGCCGGGCGCGCAGCGCTCTGATGCCGGCCAGGTCGGACTTGCAGGCTTGGATTCCGCATTTTGCAGGTCGGCGACCGATCTCATGAGCCGGCGGCCGGGCTCGGCCGCGACCGAGGACGGCGCGAAGCCCGCTCGATAGGCGGGTGCTGATCCACGCCGCGTACGTATTGATTTCGATCTTCCACGCTTCTATGGTTCATTACATGAGTAATGAACCAACGTAGGGAGGGTCGCGTGTTCAACGACCGCAGCCCGATCTACCTGCAGATCGCCGACGGCATCAAGAACGACATCCTCAGTGGTTCCCTCCGGGAGGACGAGCAGGTCATGTCCACCAACCAGTACGCGGCCTTCTATCGCATCAACCCGGCCACCGCGGCCAAGGGCTTCGCCCAGCTGGTCGACGAGGGGGTTCTCTACAAGAAGCGGGGGATCGGCATGTTCGTCAGCCCGGACGCACCCGGCAAGCTGCGCGCGGCCCGGCGGGAACGCTTCTTCGCCGAGGCGCTCGAGCCGGTGCTCGACGAGGCGGATCGGGTCGGCATCAGCATCGACGAGATCACGCACTACCTGGGGAGCCGGCGATGATCGAGATGCGGGGTGTGACCATCCGCTACGGCGACACCGTGGCCGTCGACGACGTGCATCTCACGCTGCCGACCGGCAAGATCTACGGGTTGCTGGGGCGCAACGGGTCGGGCAAGACCAGCTTGCTCAGCGCGCTGGCCTCCTACCGGCGCCCGAACCGGGGCACGGTTCTGGTCGACGGGGTCGAGGCGTTCGAGAATCCGCGGGTCATGCGGAGCACGGTGTTCGTCCGCGACACGCTCGACCTGAACGACTCGGACCGGGTGCGCACGGCGCTCGACGTCGCGGGCTGGCTGCGGCCGACCTGGGACGCGGAGTACGCGCTCAAGCTGCTCGACATCTTCGAGCTCGACAGCCGCAAGCGCGTCTCGGCCCTTTCCCGGGGCCAGCGCTCGGTTGTCGGGGTGGTGCTCGGGCTGGCCGCGCGGGCGCCGCTGACCATCCTCGACGAGTCCTATCTGGGCATGGACGCGGTGGCCCGCACCCTGTTCTACCGTGAGCTCCTGGCCGACTACCTGTCCCACCCGCGCACGGTCATCCTCTCCACCCACCTCATCGAGGAGGTGGCCGATCTCTTCGAGCGCGTCGTCATCATCGACCGCGGCCGGATCCTGCTGCACGACGAGACCGACGCGCTGCGCGGGCGCGGGGTCACCGTCACCGGACCGGCCGAGCGGGTCACCGCCTTCGCCGCCGGGCACACGGTGCTGGGGGAGCAGAGCCTCGGCGGCGTACGCGCCCTGACCCTGGACGGCCGGCTCGAGCCCGGCGAGATCGCCCGGGGCGAACAGGCGGGCCTGACGTTCGGACCGCTCGGGCTCCAGGACCTGTTCGTGCACCTCACCTCGCAGCGGCTGGAGGCTTCCCGATGAGTGTCGTCACGTCCCTGCTCCGGCTCTGGCGGCCGATGATCCTCTGGTTCGCCGCCATCCTGGTCGCGGTCGAGGTGGTCGCGGTGGCCGCGATCTCGGCCGCGGGCCCGGTGCGGTTCAGCTTCTGGTTGGTCGTCGCGGGCGCGGCCGCCCTCTACTGGCCGCTGGTCGCCGGCATCCTGCTGGTCAGCATGTTCTTCCGGATCTTCATGGCCAACGGGATGACCCGGCACGAGTTCCTGCGCGGGATGGCCCTGTTCGCCCTGGGCGTCACGGTCGTGTTCCCGGCCGTGGTCGTCGTCGGGCACGCCGTCGAGAGCGTCGTCCTCGGCCTGGCCGGCCACCGGGCCGAGAGCTACCCCGTTTTCCGGTTCGGCGAGGCAGCGGCCGAGTACTTCCATCTGCTGCCGGCCACGGCGGGCTTCGTCACGTCAGGCATCCTGATCACGGCCGGGTTCTACCGGTTCCGGCCGTGGATCGGCGTGCTGTTGATCGCGCCCGGCTCGCTACCGGGGCTGGCCGGCAACGGGCTGATCGAGGTCGACGACTCCGGTCAGCTGACCGCCCGGCTTCCCTACGCGGTCGCGCTGACCGTGGTCGCTGTCGCGGTCGTGCTGGGCTGTGTCGCGACGCACCGGCTGCTCCGCGACGTCGCCGTCAAGCGATCGGCGACGTAGCGGCGATCAGGCCGTACGCCGCGACGGATGCGAGGCCGCGAAGTCGTACAGCCAGTCCTGGGTGATCGGCATCTCGGTGCCGCCGGTCACCCGGCTCAGCGCCTCGCCGGGGGCGATGCCCAGCAGCACCAGCGTCGTGCAGGCCAGCAGCGTCGAGCGGCCGATGCCGCCGAAGCACTGGGTCACGACGAAGCGGCCGGAGCGCACCTGGCCGGCCAGCTTCGTCGCCAGCGCGACGACCTGGACGGCCTCGTCGCGCGGGACGCCGCCGTCCGGCACCGGGAACGACAGGAACTCCAGCCCGTACGCCGCGGCCGCCGACGCGGTGTCGCCGAAGCCCAGCCGGTGCTGTTCGGTGGTGGTCAGGGCCGAGACGACGACGTTCACCCCGGCGCGGGCGAGCGCGCCGAGTTGTTCGACCGGCCAGGCGTCAGCGCGCGGGTGCGCGATGGTCGCGAGTTGCCCGGGCCCCGGCCCGGCGATCACGTGGAGTGCTGCTCTCATGAACTGCCCGTTCCCCTGTCCCGGCCCCGAGGCCGGGTGATCCCGCGAGTGGCTAACGCAGAGTAGGGTTCCCCCCGGCATGCCCGCTAGCGAGAGGCCCAAAGAAAGTGACGACCCCTCGGAAAACCCGTGTCGCGATCGTCTTCGGCGGTCGCAGCAGCGAACACGGGATCTCGTGCGTGAGCGCCGGCAGCATCCTGCGCGCGCTCGACCCGGACCAGTACGAGGTGCTCCCGGTCGGCATCACCCGTGCGGGCCGCTGGGTGGTCGCCGGTGACGACCCGTCCACGTTCGCCATCGCCGACCGGACGCTGCCCGAGATCACCGCGGCCAGCGGCAGCGCGGTCGTGCTGGCGGCCGACCCGACAGCCACCGAGCTCATCGTGCGCGAGCCCACCGACGGCATCTCGTCGCTGGCCGGCGTCGACGTGGTCTTCCCGGTGCTGCACGGCGCGTACGGCGAGGACGGCACCATCCAGGGCATGCTCGAGATGGCCGGCCTGCCCTACGTGGGCGCCAACGTCTTCGCCTCGGCCGCGGCCATGGACAAGGAATTCACCAAGAAGCTCGCGCTGGCCGAGGGCATCCCGGTCGGCCCGTACGCGGTTCTGCGCGCCGGTGTCTCCCTCAGCGAGGGAGACAAGGAGCGCTTGGGCCTGCCGGTTTTCGTGAAGCCGGCCCGGGCCGGCTCCTCGCACGGCATCACCAAGGTCACCGACTGGGCCGAGCTCGACAAGGCCGTCGCCGTCGCCCGCGAGATCGACCCCAAGGTGCTCGTCGAGGCCGCGATCGTGGGCCGCGAGATCGAGTGCGGCGTGCTCGAGAGTGAGGCCGGCGGCGCCCCCGAGGCGTCCCTGCTGGCCGAGATCCACGTCGGCGACGCCGACTGGTACGACTTCGAGACCAAGTACATCGACGGCGGCCGGTACGACATCCCGGCCGACCTGCCGGCCGAGGTGACCCGCCAGGTGCAGGAGTACGCCCGCCGCACCTTCACCGCCCTCGACTGCGCCGGCCTGGCCCGGGTCGACTTCTTCGTCACGGCCGACCACCAGGTCTACCTCAACGAGATCAACACGATGCCCGGCATGACGCCGACGTCGATGTTCCCGCTGATGTGGGCGGCCACCGGCCTCGAATACCCCAAGGTCGTCGACCGGCTGATCCGCACCGCCCTGCGCCGCGGATCCGGCCTGCACTAGCCCTTGCAGCCGCTGGGCACGCCCTTGGTCGTCGACTTGACCGTCTTCACCACCGGCTCGGAGAACTCGTTGGCCCACTGGCCGGTCTGGTTGTAGCTGCCGGGCACGCTCACCTGCACGGCGACCTCACGGTCCATCGTGGTGAAGACGTCGGTGGCCGGGCCGTCCTCGGCCCACCAGCAGACCCCGTCCATCGCGAGCATCGTCGCGTCGAGCGGCACGCAGCCGGCATGGCCGCCGTCGACCCGCTCGCACATGGTCGGCTGGGTCACCCCGCACTGCAGGGTGACCGGCGGCTCACCCCAGGCCGCGTTCTGCTCGGGGCCGGCGGTCACCTTGCGGCCGGGCAGGCCCCGGAGCTCGGTGGGCAGCTGGGAGGTCACGGCCAGGCAGACCTGGGTCGTACGGGCGTCGAGCTCGGGTGCGGCCAGCTTCACCGGGGTGGACGGCACCGCGACCGGCGCCGAGGCGGACGGCGCCGCGGCCGTCCCGCCGTCCTGCGGCGTGATCTGCCAGAAGGCCACCAGGCCGACGAGCACGGCGACGGGAACGGCGATCACCGTGGCCCACAGGGCCGCACCCCGCGTCGCCGGGTCCGTTTTCTTCGATTTCGCCGGGGGAGTCTCCACGTCGACCATGGTCAGAGGTTTACCACGGAGCAGGTAAGGGTTCGCATGATGCCGGGTACGTACTGGACTTTGCTCACAATGAGGCCGCCGAGGTCGTCAACCGTGTGCGCCTCGGCCAGAACCACCACGTCGTACGGGCCGGTGACCGCGTCGACGCGCACGACACCAGGAATTTTGCCGATCGCGGCGGCCACGTCATGGGCCCTTCCGACCTCGGTCTGGATCAGGATGTATGCCTGTACCACGCTCCGACTCCATTCCGCCTCCGCCGTAACCCGAACGTGAAAACTACCGTAAGGATCCGCGCGACAGCGGGCCGCATCAGGAACGAAAGGCCACTCAAGTGAGCATCGCCGAGGCCGGGGAGTTCGGGCTCATCGCCCGGGTAGTCGCCCGGCTCGAGAACGGTCCGACGACACTGCTCGGTCCCGGCGACGACAGCGCCATCGTCGCCGCCCCCGACGGACGGATCGTGGCCTCCACCGATGTCCTGGTCGAGGGCCGTCATTTCCGCCGCGACTGGTCCTCCGGGGCCGACGTGGGCCACCGGGCGGCCGCCGCCAATCTGGCCGACATAGCGGCCATGGGAGCGGTGCCGACAGCCCTGTTGGTCGGTTTGTGCGCGCCCACGGATCTCGAGGTGAGCTGGGCCGAGGAGTTGGCCGGTGGGCTCTCCGACGAGGCCGCCAAGGTCGGTGCGGCGGTGGTGGGCGGGGATACGTCGTCCAGCCCGACGCTGACCATCGCGGTGACCGCCCTGGGCGACCTGGGCGGGCAGGCGCCCGTGCTGCGCAGCGGGGCCCAGCCCGGCGACGTCATCGCGCTGGCCGGTCGGATCGGCTACGCGGCGGCGGGCTACACGGTGCTCTCGCGGGGATTCCGTACGCCGAAAGCCCTGGTCGAGGCCTACCGGCGTCCCGACGTGCCGTACGCGGCGGGCCCGGCCGCGGCCCGGGCCGGCGCCACCTCGATGATCGACGTCTCCGACGGCCTGCTCCAGGACCTCGGCCACATCGCCCGGGCCAGCGTGGTCGGGGTCGACGTGCGCACCGAGTCGTTCGAGGTCTCGGGCCAGATGCTCGACGCCGCGACCGCGCTCGGCGTCGACCCGTTGCAGTGGATCCTGGGTGGTGGCGACGATCACGCCCTGGCCGCGACGTTCCCGCCCGGCGCCGAGCTTCCGCCCGGCTGGCAGGCGATCGGCGTGGTGCACGAGGGCACCGGCATCACCGTCGACCGCAAACCGTGGAGCGGCCCGCTGGGCTGGGACCACTTCCGCTGATTACGCTGGCCCGTTGTGCACGAAATCAAGATCAGGCAGGCCGACTACACCGAGCCGTCCGTCCGGGCGCTGCTCGTCGACGTGATCGCCGAGCTCTCCGAGCGGTACGGGGGCTCCGGCGACGACACACCCATCGCCGACGAGGATTTCGCCCCGCCCAACGGCGCGTTCTACGTGGCCGACGACGGTGAGCGCCTGGTGGCCTGTGCCGCCTGGCGCCGCCACGGTGACGACGCCGAGCTCAAGCGCATGTTCACCGCCAGGTCAGCCCGCGGCCGTGGCCTCGGCCGCCGCATGCTCGCGGCGATCGAGGCGTCGGCCCGCGTGGCCGGCTGCCGCCGCGTGATCCTGGAGACCGGCGACCGGCAGCCCGAGGCGATCGCCCTCTACGAGTCGGCCGGCTACGAGCGCATCGAGGATTTCGGGTATTACCGAGGCCAGGACGGCGTGCTCTCGTACGCGAAGAAGCTGTAGAAAGACGAATAACCCCTCGGCCCACGCGGGCCGAGGGGTTCATCGCAAGACTGGATCAGGCGCGGACGACCTTGCCGGCCTTGATGCACGAGGTGCACACCTTGAGCTTCTTGGTCGTGCCACCACCGGCGGGGGTGCGCACCGACTGGATGTTCGGGTTCCAGCGGCGGTTGGTCCGCCGGTGCGAGTGGGACACGTTGTGGCCGAAGCCCGGTCCCTTGCCACAGACGTCGCACACGCTAGCCACGGGTAACTCCTGAGTCGAAAAAGAGAACTTGAGGGCGCCCAGCGAACACCGCCGCGCAGGCAACCCGGCAAGGTTACCCGATGCCTGCCCCGAACAGCGAATCGCCCCCAACCAACCCACCCCGCCCGACCAGGGGGCGGGCCCGACCGTACGCCTCGGCGGGCCCAGCGGGCCGAGTTGTCCACAGGCACGGACGGTCGCGACGAGAAGTTGTCAGTGGTGGTCAGTACGATTTTGGCGTGCTCGAGACGCTGGACGCCGCAGCCGTCCGCCGCTGGTGCGGCGGCGGCCTGAGGGCGCTGCGGGCCCACCAGCGCGAGATCGACGAGCTGAACGTCTATCCCGTGCCCGACGGCGACACGGGCACCAACCTGGTGCTCACCCTCACCTCGGCCCAAGAGGCGCTGGAGGCGCTCGAACCGGCCACGCCCGAGGCGGCGGCCCCGGGCGGCGCCCTGCGCCGCATGGCCCGGGGCGCGCTGCTGGGCGCGCGGGGCAACTCCGGCGTGATCGTCTCGCAGATCCTGCGCGGCATGGCCGACAGCGTCGCCGCCGGCGCTGCCGTCCGCGGCGCCGGCGGCGCTGCCGTCCGCGGCGCCGGGCTGGCCCGGGCGCTGCGGTCCGCCTCCGAGGCCGCCTACGCCGCCGTCGCCCGTCCGGTCGAGGGCACGGTGCTCACCGTGGCCGCGGCGGCCGCCGACGCCGCGTCCCGCCTCAAGTCCGACGACCTGCTCGCCGTGGCCCGCGCCGCCGCCCGGGCCGCGGCTGAGGCGCTGGCCCGCACCCCCCAGCAGCTTCCCGCCCTGGCCCGGGCCGGCGTGGTCGATGCTGGCGGCCGCGGCCTGGTCGTCCTGCTCGAGGCCCTGGTAGAGGCGCTGTCGCCGGCCACCCGCTCTTCGTCCACGTCCGCCGGCCAAGAGCGTGGTAACGAGCCGCCGCTGCCGCCCGCAGCCATCGTCGATGACAGGCACGGCGCATCTCACGCATACGGGGGCGGTGTCGCCGACGCAGACGGGCGTGGAGATGCCCGGCGTGAGGGCTCGTGGGGCTACGAGGTGCAATATCTGCTCGACGCCGAGGCGGCGGCGGTCGACGGGCTCCGGCTCGAGCTGGGGGCTCTCGGCGACTCGCTCGTGGTGGTCGGCTCCGGTGACCCGGGCATCGCCACCTGGAACGTGCACGTCCACGTGCCCGCGGCCGGCATCGGGCCCGCCATCGAGGCCGGCGTCCGGGCCGGGCGGCCCCACGGCATCACGGTCACCCCGCTCGACGAGCACCAGCACGCCCACACCCTCGGTGAGGCGGCCGAGCGCGCCGCCGTCGTGGTGGCCGCGGGCGACGGTCTGACCGCGCTCTTCGAGGCCGAGGGGGCCACCGTCGTCGGCCGCAACCCGTCGACGCGCGAGATGCTGGCCGCCGTCCAGGCCTCCCGGGCCCGCTGCGTCGTGCTCCTGCCCAACGACGCCAACACTCAGGCCGTCGCACTCTCCGCCGCGCGCGAGGCCGAGGCGGCCGGTCTGCGGGTCAGCGTCGTCCCCACCCGCTCCCCGGTGCAGGCGCTGGCCGCGCTGGCCGTCCGTGATCCCCGGCGGCCCTTCGCCGACGACGTCATCGCCATGGCCGAGGCGGCCGGCGCCTGCCGGTACGGCGAGGTCTGCACCGCCCGGCGCGACTCCCTGACCGTCGCCGGTCCGTGCCGGGCGGGCGACCTGCTCGGCCTGGTCGACGGCGAGGTGCACGTCATCGGCGACGACCTGGCCGAGGTCAGCGCCCGCCTGCTCGACCGGATGCTGGGCGGCGGCGGTGAGCTGGTCACCCTCGTCCTCGGGGCCGACGCCCCGGCCGCGCTCGAGGGGACTCTGCGGGCGCACGCCGGACGCGTCTGGCCCTTCGCCGAACTGCAGTGCTACACGGGCGGGCAACCCCGCTACCACCTGCTGGTTGGAGTGGAATGAGCGACACGAGAACCACCACCGACACCCCGCTCGAGCAGGTGCTGAAGAAGAACGACGCCAAGGCGCTGGCCACCCACCTCGACCTGCACACCGCGGGCGACCTGATCTATCACTTCCCGCGCCGCTACGACGAGCGCGGCGAAGAGACCGCCATCCACGGGCTGCAGATCGGCGAGCAGGCCACCGTGCTCGCCCAGATCCAGTCGGTGGCGGTCAAGCCGATGCGCCAGCGCCGCGGCAACATCCTCGAACTGACCATCGGCGACGAGTCCGGCGCCACCCTCACCTGCACCTTCTTCGGTCAGGCGTGGCGCGAGCGCGAACTCAAGCGGGGCCGCTGGGGGCTGTTCGCGGGCAAGGTCTCCGACTTTCGCGGCAAGCGCCAGCTGGTCAGCCCGGCATACCAACTGCTCGCCGCCGACGCCACGCACGACGAGGCGGCCGAAGAGATCGAGGAGTTCGCGGGCGCCCTGATCCCGGTCTATCCGGCGGCCCAGGCCGTGCCCACCTGGGTCATCGCCCGCTGCGTCCGCACCCTGCTCGAGACGTTCGAGCCGCCCGCCGACCCGCTGCCGGCCACCGTGCGGGCGAAACGCAACCTGGGGTCCATCGGCAACGCCCTCCGCGAGATCCACCGACCGAGTTCCAAAGAGGCCCTGTACGCCGCGAAATACCGCCTCAAGTGGGATGAAGCCTTCGCCGTCCAGCTCACCCTGGTGCAGCGCCGGGCCCGGGCCGCCGCCGCGCCCGGCCGCGCCCGCCCGCGCATCGAGGGCGGCATCCTGGCCAAGTTCGACGCGAGCCTTCCGTACGAGCTGACCGAGGGCCAGGCCGCGGTGGGCGAGGAGATCGCGGCCGACCTGGCCCGTCCCCACCCCATGCACCGGCTGCTGCAGGGCGAGGTCGGCTCGGGCAAGACCCTCGTCTCGGTGCGCGCGATGCTCCAGGTCGTCGACTCCGGTGGCCAGGCCGCCCTGCTCGCGCCGACCGAGGTGCTGGCCACCCAGCACTACCGCAGCATCGGCGCGCAGCTGGGCGCCCTGGGCCGGGCCGGCGAGATCGACGGCGACCCCGCGGGCACCCAGCTCACCCTGATCACCGGCTCGCTCGGCGCCGCCGCCCGCCGCGCCGCGCTGGCCAAGGTGGCCGACGGCACGGCCGGCATCGTGATCGGCACGCACGCCCTGCTCTACGAGGGGGTCGACTTCCACGACCTGGGCCTGGTGGTCGTCGACGAGCAGCACCGGTTCGGCGTCGAGCAGCGGGACGCCCTGCGCGCCAAGGCCGCCAAACCGCCGCACGTGCTGGTCATGACGGCCACCCCGATTCCCCGTACGGTCGCCATGACCGTCTACGGCGACCTCGAGACTTCCGTGCTGTCGCAGCTCCCGCGGGGCCGCTCGCCGATCGCGTCGCACGTCGTGCCGCCCGAGAAGCCGGCCTTCCTCGACCGCGCCTGGCGCCGGTTGCGCGAAGAGGTCCAGGCGGGCCATCAGGCGTACGTGGTCTGCCCGCGCATCGGCACGGCCGAGGGCGACGAGGAAGAGCCGCCCGGCGACAACGAGCCGGCCCGCCGTCCGCCCCTGGCCGTGCTCGAGGTCGCGCCGATCCTCGAGGAGGGTCCGCTGCACGGCCTGCGCATCGGGGTGCTGCACGGCAGGCTGCCGGCCGACGAGAAGGACGCGGTGATGCGCAAGTTCGCCGCGGGCGACCTCGACGTGCTGGTGGCGACCACGGTGATCGAGGTCGGCGTCGACGTGCCCAACTCCACAGTCATGGTCATCATGGACGCCGACCGGTTCGGCGTCTCCCAGCTGCACCAGCTGCGGGGCCGGGTCGGCCGGGGCTCCGCGGCCGGCATCTGCCTGCTGGTCACCGAGTCGGTCGAGGGCACCGCGGCCCGTGAGCGCCTCGCCGCCGTGGCCTCCACCACCGACGGCTTCAAGCTCAGCGAGATCGACCTGGAACAACGCCGCGAGGGCGACGTGCTGGGCGCCTCCCAGTCCGGCAAGCACTCCCACCTGCGCCTGCTGTCACTGATCAGCGACGCGAAACTGATCACGGAGGCCCGCGCCGAAGCCTCCGAGCTGGTCGGTGACGACCCCGACCTGACGAAATACCCGGCGCTGGCGGCCTCGGTGGCCGCGCTGGTCGACGAGGACCGGGCCGAATACCTCGAGAAGGGGTGAGGCCGGTTGGCGGCACCGACGCCACCGGCCGGCCGTTGACTACACCGTGCGGCGGAGGCCGTCCGGGCTGAGGGGAGCAGTGATGATCCTGCACATCGTGCCGCGCGCCGCCTGGGAGTCGGCGCAGACGGCGGGCGTCTACGAGGGCGACACCCTGGCCACCCAGGGCTTCATCCACTGCTCCACCGAGCAACAGGTCCACATTCCCGCCACCGCGCTGTTCCGCGGCCGCGACGACCTGCTGCTGCTGGTGATCGACGAGTCCCGCCTCCCCGTCCCGATCACCTGGGAGCAGGGCGACCCGCCGGCCGCCGACGGCAGCCCCTTCCCGCATCTGTACGCGGCCCTGCCGCTCGACGCGGTGGTCGCGGTCGAGGAATACCGCCCCGGGCCGGACGGCGCCTTCGAGCCGCCGCAGCTCGGAGCGCAGCCGGAGCTCTGATCGGCCGCATCCCCGGCACACCGCACTCCGGGCAAGCTGCATTCCGGGCACACAAGAAAGGGCGCGCCGACCTCGGTCGGCGCGCCCTTCTCATGCTTGCTGTCAGGCGGTGAACTTCACCTTGCGGCGACGGGCCAGGATGAAGAGCACGGCCCCGGCGACCAGCAGGATGGCCGCGCCACCGGCGATGCTGCCGGCGACCGGACCGGTGACGGGCAGGCCGCCACCCTCACCCGGGGACGACTCGGTCGGAGTCGGCGTCGGGGTGGCGTCGCAGTCCTCGGGCTTCTGGGCATCCCAGTCGATCGCCTCGCCGGACTCGCCGTTCTCGGACGGGACGACCTTCAAGCCCTTCTCGCCCTTGAAGGCGACCGAACCCTTGTCGCCCGCCTTGACGGTCAGCGACTTGGGCTCGCCCTTGTTCGGGGTGAAGGTGGCGGTGATCGTCTCGTCGCCCTTGGTGTTGTCGATCGTGAAGATCAGCTCGTCACAGGTGGCCTCGAAGTAGCGGGAGGCGTTGTCCTCCTTGCAGTCCTCGGGCTGCTTCCACTCGCCCTCGGCCACCGGCTTGTCGCTGTTGGCCTCGGTGACGACGATCTTCTTGGCGTTCTTGGCCGGAACCTCGACCGTCGCCGGCTCGCCGCCGGCCGCGACCGTCACGTCCTTCTTGAAGCCCTCGGAGCCCTCGATCGTGAACTTCGCGTCGGCCTTGGCCTCGGCGCCGTTCGACAGGGTGACCGTCACGCCGTCACAGTTGGAGACGAGCTTGGCGTCCGGCTTCGGGGCGTCCTTCGAGCAGACGCCGTCGAACTCGACCGTGCCGGTCTGCGGCTCCCACTCGGTGTACTCGTTGTCCCACTTGGCCTGGACGGTGAGCGAGGCCGACTCGGCGTCGCCCGGAACCCGCTGGCTGCCCTTGAGCGTCTCTTCGTCCTTGTAGGGGAAGGCCGGGTCGGCGTCGTCCGGGGTGTGGGCGATGCCGTCGACCGGGTGACCCTCGGGGGTGGACTCGACGCGCACGAAGCGGAAGGCCTTGGCGTGGCCCTCGGAGGTGGCATCGACCGACCAGTCGACAACCCATTCACCGGTGGCGGTGTCACACGTGGCGGTGCCCTTGACGGTGCTGTGGTGCGCACTGGCGGGCGAGGCGAAGAACGCGACACCGGCGAGGCCGATGAGCGTTCCCGCGGCTACGGCAGTCGCACGCCGCAGCTTGGACTTCAGCAGGTTCACGCCTACTCCTGTCTGGGGAAATCAGGGGTACGGCGCAAGGAGGCGGGCGGGCCGATCGCCGGCGGTAAAGGGGCGATGGCCTGCGGCGACGCCTCCCCACGTCGCGGCCGACAATCGGTGGAATGTCGGCAACAGCGCCTGACCATAGCGACTTATGGAAATCTGGGAAATCCCTCAGAGCCGCTTAAAGGTGTTGATGCGCATCCGTGATTTTGCATCGACGGATCGCTCACGTATCGACGCTCTCCGTGTGCACCGGCTGCGGATTTGTTCACTCTTTCGGTGCGTTCGGTAAGTGGTGAAGTAGCTTCGAGTCGTGTTCACCGCAGAGCCGCGCGAGCGCTCATGACCAGGATCATCGCGGGCGCGCACGGCGGCCGCCGACTGTCCGCTCCGGCCGGTGCGCTGACCCGGCCCACCACGGATCGCGTCCGTGAGGCGTTCTTCAGCGCCCTCGACTCCATGATCGACCTGACCGACGCCCGGTTCGCCGACTTTTACGCCGGTTCCGGAGCGGTCGGGCTGGAGGCACTCTCGCGCGGGGCCGCGCATGCCCTTCTGGTCGAGGGGGACGCCCGGGCTGCGCGCACGATCCGCGACAACATCGTGACGCTGCGCGTCGGCAGCGCCGCTCGGCTGGTCACGGGCAAGGTCGCCCAGGTCGTCGCCGGCCCGCCCGACGGGGGGCCGTACGACGTCGTGTTCGCCGATCCGCCGTACGAGGTGAGTGACCGCGACCTCATCGACGTGCAGCAATCTCTGATCGACTTCGGGTGGCTGGCCCCGGACGCCGTGGTGGTGCTCGAGCGGGCCACCCGTGGGGGCGCGGTGACCTGGGTGGACGGCATCACTGCCGACCGCAGTCGGCGTTACGGGGAGACCACGCTTTGGTACGGTCGCCGATCATGAGACGAGCGGTGTGTCCCGGCTCCTTCGACCCGGTCACCAACGGCCACCTCGACATCGTCGGCCGGGCCAGCCGGCTGTTCGACGAGGTGATCATCGGGGTGCTGATCAACCAGTCGAAGACGGGCCTCTTCACGATCGAGGAGCGGATCGAGATGCTCGGCGAGGCCACCGCCTCGTACGAGAACGTCCGGGTCGCCTCGTTCCACGGCCTGCTCGTCGATTTCTGCCGGTCCCAGGGCGCGGCCGTGGTGATCAAGGGCCTCCGGGCGGTCAGCGACTTCGACTACGAGTTGCAGATGGCGCAGATGAACATCGGGTTGTCCGGCGTGGAGACGCTCTTCATGCCGACCAACCCGCTCTACTCTTTCCTCTCGTCGAGCCTCGTCAAGGACGTCGTGAAGTGGGGCGGCGACGCCTCGGCGTACGTTCCGGACTTCGTCGGCGAGCGCCTGCTGACCCGTCTCAAGCAGAACTGACGGCGCCGGGGCGGATCGACGCGCCGGTGCCGGAACGGCGCGGCGACGGCGGTGACGCAGTAACGTGATCGCACCACGCTGAGTGGCGTGTCGGAACGCCTTCAGTCCGGTTCAGGGTTGCGGGCGGGGCGGCTGGATGGAGGAGTGAGTACCGGTGGATCCGCTCGACCGCATCGACGAGATCATCGAGCTCGTGCAGGAATCGCGCTCCGTGCCCATGTCACGGACCAATTTCATGTACGACCGGAACGAGATGATCGAGCGCCTCGAGGACCTGCGCGCCGAGCTCCCGTCCGAGCTGCGCAAGGCGGCCGCCGTGCTCGACGAGCGCGACCGCATCATCGAGGCCGGTCGCCGCGAGGCCGACCGGATCATCAGCGAGGGTGAGACGGAACACGCCCGGCTGGTCTCGGTCAACGAGATCACGGTCTCGTCCGAGCACGAGGGCGCCCGGATCGTGGCCGAGGCCCGCACCGAGGCCCAGCGCCTGCGCGACGAGGTCGACGACTACGTCGACACCGCGCTCGCCAACTTCGAGCAGTTCCTGACCCGGGCCCTGGCGTCGATAGAGCGCGGCCGTGACAAAATGCACGCGCTGCGCGAGATCGGGACCTTCCAAGGGGAAGACGCGGAGCGCCCTCTGCCGTTCTAGAGGGGTGCGAGAACCCCTGATTCGACGGTACGGCGGCAGCTCAGGTAACCTTTCCTGTCGGCCTACCCATGGCTGAGGAATAACGATGCCCAAGTCACCACAGTCACACCTGGACCCCAGGCAGCCGCTCGTCGTCGACACGACGAAACTTCCACGGCAGCCTGGCGCGACGCGTGCCCTGAAAAGGGTGATCCCGGCACCGAAGGACCTCGGTCTGGAGCTGGTCTCGGTCCCCGAGGGGTCGGACGTCGAGCTCGATCTGACGCTCACGTCGGTCTCCGAAGGGGTCTATGTCAGCGGCAACGTCCGCGGCTCGCTCACCGGCGAGTGCGGCCGCTGCCTCAACGAGATCAACGAGTCCTTCGTCGTCAAGATCGCGGAGCTGTTCGCCTACGCGGACAGCACCACCGAGGAGACGACGGACGAGGACGAGGTGGGCCGGATGCAGGGCGACCTGCTCGACCTGGAACCGGCGTTGCGGGACGCGGTAGTGCTGATGCTGCCGACCAACCCGCTGTGCCGGCCGGACTGTCCCGGTCTGTGCCCCGAGTGCGGGGTGCACTTCGACGACCTTCCGGCCGATCACAGCCACGAGGCCGTGGACGCCCGCTGGGCCGCTTTGCGCACCATTTCGACTGAGCCGTCCAAGACGGCTTCGCCGCAGCAAGATTCTGAGGAGTAGGTACCGTGGCCGTCCCCAAGCGCAAGATGTCGCGCAGCAACACCCGGTCCCGCCGGGCGAACTGGAAGGCGACCGCGGTCCAGACCGTGGCCTGCCCCCAGTGCAAGTCGCCGAAGCTGCCGCACACCGCCTGCTCGGTCTGTGGCACCTACAACGGCCGTCAGGTCCTCGAGGTCTGAGCCGCGCTTAAGTGACGCGCCCGAATTCCGGGCGGGTCGCGCCTGAGCTACGGCGACCGATCGGTGCCGCGGCTTCCGGACAGCTGACTGTCGGGGAGCCGGGCACCGCGCGGATCGCCGTCGACCTCCTCGGCGGGGACCACGCTCCCGCCGTCGTGGTTGACGGCGCTCTGCTCGCTTGTCAGGCCGATCCGGCCCTACACCTGCTTCTCGTCGGCCCGCTCGAAGCTGCCGGCGAGGTTCTTGGCGCCCTGCCGCCGGGCGATCGCGCCCGGATCAGCACGCTGCCCATAGCTCCCGGCGATCGTGTGGAGAGCTGGGTCGAGTCCGGAGTGCGGTCGGCCGTGCTCGCCGTCGCCCAAGGCACCGCCGACGCTGTCCTCTCGGCCGGCAACACCGGTGCCACCGTGACCTCGGCCGCGCTCGGCCTGGGCCGCCGTCCCGGCGTGCGCCGCCCGCCGCTGGCCGCCGTCCTGCCCACCGCCGCCGGCCGGCTGGTGCTGCTCGACGTGGGTTCCTCCGTCGATCCCGACGAAGAGACGGTCGTCATGCACGCCCGGCTCGGTTCCGCGTACGCATCGGTGGTCCACGGGGTGTCCGAGCCCCGCGTCGGGCTGCTGACCATCGGCACCGAGCGCGGCAAGGGCGACCGCCTGCGCCGCGCCCTTCCCGCCCTGCTGGCCGGCCTCGAGCTGCCCGGCGGCGGGCGCTACATCGGTCTCGTCGAGGGCAACGACGTGGTCACCGGCACGGTCGCCGACGTGGTCGTAACCGACGGTTTCACCGGCAACGTGCTGCTCAAGGGGCTCGAGACGGCGTACGCCGAACTGGGCCCACCCCACCACCACGGGCGCCCGCCCGACGGCGACAGCCCGCCCCGCGCCGCGCTGCTGCTCGGCGTCCGGGGCACCGTGGTCGTCTGTCACGGCGCCGCCTCCGGCCCGGATCTCGCCGCCGGCATCGCTTTCGCCGCCCAGCTTCACCGCCGAGCCGCGATCGCGGCGATGGCCGAGATGATCGAAACACAATGAGGTGTTCCATGAGTGACAAGCGTCGCCGGCCGTCGACCCTGCCGCTGGAGGAGTCCTTCGGCGTCCCCGTCGAGCCCGACCTGCTGGAGCGCGCCCTCACCCACCGTTCCTACGCGTACGAGAACGGCGGCCTGCCGACCAACGAGCGCCTCGAGTTCCTGGGCGACTCCGTGCTCGGCGTCGTGATCACGTCGGCGCTCTTCCACAACCACCCCGACCTGCCCGAGGGCCAGCTGGCCAAGCTGCGGGCCAGCGTGGTCAACATGCACGCGCTGGCCGACGTGGCCCGTGGCCTCGGGCCGGAAGGACTCGGCCGGTACCTGCTGCTGGGCAAGGGCGAGGAGACGACCGGCGGGCGCGACAAGGCGAGCATCCTGGCCGACACGCTCGAGGCGCTGCTGGGCGCGATCTATCTGGAGCACGGCCTGGACGTGGCGGCCGAGGTGATCCACCGGCTGTTCGACCCGCTGATGGCCGAGTCGGCCGGCCGCGGGGCCGCGCTCGACTGGAAGACCAGCCTGCAGGAGCTCACCGCGGCCCTCGGCCTCGGCGTGCCCGACTATGTGATCGAGGACTCCGGCCCCGACCACGCCAAGACGTTCACGGCCTGGGTGGTGGTGGCCGGCGAGCGCTACGGCGGTTCCGAGGGGCGCAGCAAGAAGCAGGCCGAGCAGCGGGCCGCCGCGGCCGCCTGGCGCATCCTGACCGAGCGCACCAGCGAACCCGACGGCAGCCTGCTGGACAAGTCCGAGGACGACAACGGCCAGTGAGCCGCACCGTGGAACAGGACGCCGAACAGACCCAGCGCCCCCGGCTCTGGGATCTGGCGGGCGCCTGGCGCGGGGTCGGCCTCGCGGTCGGCATCTTCGCGCTGACCCGGATCGCGCAGCTCATCATCCTGGGCTGGTTGGACGCCGCCGACGACGACCCGGTCGGGATCCGGCAGCGCCTGCTGGTCTGGGACGCGGGCTGGTTCCTGCGGGTCGCCGTCGACGGCTATCCGCACGGCTACACGTACGAAGCGGGCGTGCTGCAGGGCAACGAGCTGGCCTTCTTCCCGGTCTACCCGATGCTCATCCGGCTCGTGGCGGGGCTCGGCTTCGAGGCGCACACGGCCGCGCTGGTGGTCAGCTGGCTGGCGTCGATCGGCGCCGCGGTCGCGGTGCACCTGCTTGGCACCTCGCTGCACAACAAGCGGACCGGGTGGGCGCTGGTCGCCATCTGCTTCAGCGCGCCCGTCTCGATCGTCTTCTCCATGGCGTACTCCGAGGGGATCTTTCTCGCCCTTGTGGCCGGAATGCTGGTCGTCGCGCACCGGCGCGTGTGGTGGGCGGCCGGACTGCTGGGGCTGCTCACCGCGTTGACCCGTCCGACCGGCGCCGCCGCGGCCGTCGCCCTGGCCGTGGCCGCCCTGATGGCGGTTCGCGAGTCCCGCGCGAAGGCGTGGCAGCCGATCACGGCCGCGGTCGTCGCGCTGGCCGGGGTGCCGCTCTTCCTCGCCTGGGTGGGCTGGCGGGTCGGCGACCCGGCGGCGTGGTTCCGCATCCAGGCCGCGGGCTGGGGCACCGCCTTCGACTACGGGTCGAGCACGGTGTCCTTCGTGGCCTCGACGCTGAGCACGGGCGACGGCTGGGTGCCGGTCAGCGTCGCCCTCATCCTGCTGGCCGCTCTGGCCGCGGCCGGGGTCGCGCTGGCCCAGCGGCCGTGGCTGCCGCTCGCCGTCTACGGCGTGATCGCGATGGTGCTCGTCTACGGCCAGGCCGGGTTCTACCACTCGAAGCCTCGGCTGCTGGTCCCCGTACTGTTGACGCTGTTGCCGGCCGCGGTGGCCGCCGCCCGGGCCCGCCCGCGCGTCGCCGTGGCATCGATTGTGGCGTGGGCCCTGTTCGGTCTGTGGTACGGCGCCTATCTCGTCACCGTCTGGCCCTACACCTTGTGAGTGAGAAGGAGTCGCAGTGCCCGAGCTGCCCGAGGTCGAGACCGTGCGCCAGGGCTTGGCCAAGTGGGTGGCCGGCCGCACGATCAGGACCGTCGAGGTGCGCCACCCCCGCGCGATCCGCCGCCACCTGACCGGCGACGCGCACTTCATCGCCCTGCTGGCCGGCCGGACCATCACCGACGTGTCCCGCCGCGGCAAGTACCTCTGGTTCCCGCTCGACTCGGGGGACGCGATCATCGGCCACCTGGGCATGAGCGGCCAGTTGCTCATGCAGCCGTCCGACGCCGAGGACGAGAAACATCTGCGCATCCGGTTCACGTTCACCGACGGCGGCCCCGAGCTGCGCTTCGTCGACCAGCGCACCTTCGGCGGACTGTCCGTCTCGGAAGGTGGCGCCGAACTGCCCGACGAGATCGCGCACATCGCCCGTGACCCGATGGACCCGCTCTTCGACGACGAGGCGTTCGTCGCCCGGCTGCGGGGCAAGCACACCGAGATCAAGCGGGCCGTGCTCGACCAGACGCTGATCTCCGGCGTGGGCAACATCTACGCCGACGAGGCGCTCTGGCGGGCGCAGCTGCACGGCGCCCGGCTCACGGATCAGCTGACCCGGCCCGCCGTACGACGTCTGCTCGCGCACATCCGGGACGTGCTCGGCGAGGCCATCGTGGCCGGCGGCACCAGCTTCGACGAGCTCTACGTCAACGTGAACGGGGAGAGCGGCTACTTCGACCGCTCCCTCAACGCGTACGGGCGGGAGGGCCAGCCGTGCCACCGGTGCGGCACGCCGATCCGTCGCGAGCAGTTCATGAACCGCTCCTCGTTCAGCTGTCCCCGCTGCCAGCCCCGCCCGCGAGCGATCCGGCACTGACGTACGGGCTGGCGTCGGTGGCCAGGCCGAAGCCCGCCCCGCGCCGGCCCATCAACCGGCGCGCGGCGGTGAGCAGCGCCGACGGCACGCCGTGGACGATGTGGCCGTCGCCCGGCTTCGACCCGTCGCCGTCCCAGCTCTGATAGGCCGACCACGGCCCCTCGAACGTGCAGATGCGGACGCCCAGGTCGCGATAGAGCGGATGGGTGGGCACGCCCGGGTTGAGCACGACCCGGTGCAGGCCGCGGCGGGCCGCCAGCCGCACGGTCAGCGCGACCGGGCCGACCCCGCCCGACCCGGCCGGCGCCCGGTCGAGGAACAGGCCCTCGGCGCCGTCGGCGCGCCAGGCGTCCACATCGGCCAGCACGTCGGCCAGCGAGCGGCTGCCCCAGTCGAGGTCGATGCGGCCCAGCGACTGGTGCAGGGAGCGTCGATCACCGGGCAGTTCACGGACGATCCAGGTGTCGCCGTCCAGCGGCAGCTCGGGCGACGGGTGGGCGTACGGGGGGAACAGTGTCTTCACGATGTTCTCCGGGGGTCGTCAGCGGTCGGTGCGGGCTGGGCGGTCAGGGCCACGACGAGCAGGCCGGCCAGGTGGGTGGCGGCGAGCACGGCGACGGCGTCCGGCAGGGGGCCGGAGGAGGGCAGCGGGAGCAGCGGCAGGACCAGGGTGACCAGCGGGGGCGCGGCGGCCAGAGTGGCGGCGATTCCCGTACGGGAACGCGCGGCCAGCAGGTAGGTGATGGCGAAGACCCCGCCGAGCAGGGTGCCGCCGGCCAGCCCCAGCACCACCGCCGCGGAGGTGGCCGCCGGCAGCTGGTACGCGGCCAGCGCCAGCGCGACGCCCACGGCGAACGGCGGCAGCAGCCCCGCGATCGTGATCAAGGTGACGCTGCGGACGTGCCGGCGGTAGTCGGCGCCGTTCTCGGCCGAGTCCAGCCCGGCCTCGACCTGGCCGGTGTGCCAGCCGATCAGCGCTTCCAGGATCGGCACGGCCAGCAGCAGCGGCAGCCAGAACGGCGCCGTCGAGCCGGAGGGACCGGCCTGCCAGACCAGTCCCACCAGCACCGCCTGGGACGCGCCGATCACCAGGTAGCCGCCGCCGCGGCGCAGCTCGGCCGGGCTGAGCCGGGGCCGGCGCCCGCTGATGCCCGGCAACAGGACAGGTTGGAACGCGCGCACCAGGGCCACCACGATGGCCGCCGGGAGCAGCAGGCCGACCTCCGCGGTCCGGCCGATCAACGGCTCGGCCAGCGCCGACGCGGCCAGCAGCCAGCAGGGCAGACTCCACACGACGATGGCCGCCTCGGCCCGCGTCACCAGGGCGGCGGTGACCGTGGCGAGCGTGCCCAGGCCGCCCAGCCCGACGACCAGGGCCAGCCCACGGTAGGGGCCGACCAGCGTGTCCGGCGCGATCCAGACCAGCGCGCACCACAGCCCGGCCACGGCCGCGAAGCCGCCCCCGACCAGGCGTGCGGCGGCGGCCGGGCCGGATCGGCGCGCGACCGAGACGCCGGTGCAGGTCAGGGCCTGCGCGGCGGCCCAGCCCAGCAACAGGGTGGCCAGCGGCACCGGCCAGGGAACCTCGGCCAGTGGTTCCGCGGCGGCTGCGGCGACGCTGAGCGGGCCCAGGTAGAGGGCGCAGCGCACGAACGCGGCGCGCAGGTAGGAGCGGCGGGCCGGGGCCCGGTGCGAGCGGGTGGGCGGCGCCTGTTCGGCCGGTTCCCGGGGCGGCGGCGCCGGGGTGTACGCCGGTTCGGCGGTGATCACCGCGGGCGGCAGGCTGTGCCGGGGAACAGCGGGGCCGCGACGACGCGTGCGCCGGGAAGCCGTGCGCGTCCGTCCGGGCGTGATCGTCATCCGTCCTGCCTTTCGCTGATCAGCCAGCGCACGGTGACCGGCGGCTCGGCCCGCGGGGCGGGGACGGCCAGCGCCAGCTCGAACGAGGGCGGCGGGGGTGGCGCCGCGAGATCGGTGTAGAGCTCGCCGTAGACCCGGACCACCCGGTCGGTGGTGAAGTGGTTGAGGGCCCGCTGCCGCGCGGCCTCGCCCAGTGCCCGGCGGCGGCTCGGCGCCCGCAGCAGATCGACCACGGCGATTGCCAGCTCGGCCGGGTCGTCCGCCTGCACCAGCACGCCGGCGTCCCCGAGCGTCTCGGCGGCCGGGCCCACGTCGACCCCGACCACTGCGCGACCGGACATCATCGCCTCGACCAGCCGGTAGGGCGGATCGGCCGGGCCGGGCACATGGGCCACCACGTGACCCCGGGTGTACCGGTCGCTCGGGTCGGCCGGCAGCGGATGCAGGCGTACGGCCCGGCCCAGCCCGGTGCGCTCGATCTGCTCGGCGCAGTGGTCCTCGTGGGCCGCCGTCACCCCGACCAGGTGCAGCACTGTGCCGGGCAGCGCGGCGACGACCTGCTCGAACGAGGCGAGCAGCGCGGACAGCCCGCTGTCGGGCCCACCGCTGCCGGCCCAGACCACGGCCGGCTCCGGTCCGGCCTCGGCCGCGCCCGGATACTCGGACGGGTCGACCCCGGCCGGCACCTGCACGAGCTTGTCCGCCTGGGCGCCGTGCCGCAGCGCCCAGCCGTGGTGGTAGGCGCTGAGCGGCGCGATCAGTCCGGCCTCGGCGTACCCGGTGCGGGCGACCGAGCCCCGGAACCGCCGCAGCACCGTCCGCACGGCCGGCGAGAGCCGCTCCTCGTGCGGCTTGTGCCGGGCCACGGGCGCCCGGGCCTCGGTGAGCAGCAGCGGCACGCCCTGCCGCCAGCGCCCGCCCAGGGCCGTGAGCAGCGGAGTGGTGCCGCCGATGCAGTGCACGAGGTCGGCCTCGGGCACGTCGACCGCTACCGCGCCGAGCGCGTGCCGCAGCAGGGTGGCCGCGGTGCGAGCGTCGCGCATGCTCAGCCGGGGCAGGGAGTCGCCCGTACGCCAGGCCTCGAGCAACGCGTCGGCCAGCGGCAGCGAGGACAGCACCGGCGGATGCCCGGCCACCCGCCGCAGCCCGTCGGCGAAGGTCTGCTCGGCGTCGTCCATCCCGCCGACGAGCCCTCGGCAGATCAGCCCGGCGGCCTCTTTGCCCAGCTCAGCCTCGGTGCGGCGGCGTTCGTTGCGTTCGTTGCGGCTCTCGCTCCGGTCGTTCTTGGCCACGTCCCGGCCGCCGATGGCGACGGCGCGCGACGAGCCGACGTTGAGCGGCAGCGGGTAGGCGGGGGCCGACGGCGGTTCCCGATCGGTGACGGTGAGCAGCTCGAAGCGGAAACGGCGCAGCCCCTCGACGAGGGTGCGGCACCATCCGCTGAGGGCGTCCCGCCGGTACGGGTACCCGCCGCCGGTCAGCATGCAGATGCGCTCTCGCGGCGGGGTCGGATTCACGATGGGGGCAACGAAACAGCGCCCCACAGGCAGGGGAGCGTGTCGGGTAGGCGACAGATTTACGCGACATTTACCCGATTTGCCACCCTATTTGTCCGTTAAATGCAGATCCTGTGCTGCTGCTCGGTCAGTGCTGGGGAGGGTGTGCCTGTGGACAAGTCGGGGTGGATCTTGCTTGCGGGGTTAGGGTCGCCACCGCCTCCCCCTCCCATGAAGGGTGGGTCAGGTGTCGCCCGCCGGAAGGGTGGTGATCCGGTCGGGCATGCCAACTTCGGCCGGTCTTGGTGATCTCCGGTCGGCCCCGGCTACCGCTCGGGCCCGCTGTCAAGAGGCTGTTTGGCCTGCTGACGGCCCTGAGGGTGGCATGATTCACTGCTTCGCTACGACTGGACGCCTCCGCAGCGCTTGACGGAAACTGGGTATCGGCGGACTATGGAGGAGTCGCCAGTCGCGCCTACTCGTGCCCGGTTCCAGTTGGGTTCGAGCAATCAGCACCTTGAGTTTACTTTCCTAGGGTGCATGATTCTGTGCCCAAGCGTGCCCTTGAGCACAGCTCTGTGGTGCTGCTGAGCGCGCGTTGGTCGGCCTCTCCGTCAACGCTTTCCATAAAGAAGAAGCAGTGCTTCTCAAGGAGTCACCATGGCGAAGGCCCTCTTTGGCCACGTAGGTGCGGCGCCCGATCGGCGTCTGCTCGACGAGGTCACCCGTCTGCGTTCCAGGGTGCAGTCCCTGGAGTTCGAGGTCACCCGCCTGCGGGCGGAAAATGATCGTCTGGCGGCGGCCGCCGCCGAGGCAGACGATTTCGCGCGGCTGACCGAGCCCGCGCTGACCTGAGTTCCATCCGGCCGCCCCGCTTCACCGGCGGCCACTGACATCCCCCTTGAACCAAAGACGCACCCCGAAATCGCGCGCCTCCACTCCGTGGCGGCGCGCATCTTTTTGTCCGGTTTCGGGGCCACGCGGAGCGGCGATTACGGCCGCCGGCGCATGCCGGGGGTAGTCTGCGCCGAAGCAGAAGACGACCGACCCCCGGAGATCCGTGCACCTCAAGAGCCTGACGGTCAAGGGCTTCAAGTCCTTCGCCTCCGCTACGACGCTGCGGCTGGAGCCGGGCATCACCTGTGTGGTGGGCCCCAACGGCTCCGGCAAGTCCAACGTCGTCGACGCCATCGCCTGGGTTCTCGGCGAGCAGGGCGCCAAGGCGCTGCGCGGCGGCAAGATGGAGGACGTCATCTTCGCCGGCACGTCCGGGCGGGCGCCGCTGGGCCGGGCCGAGGTGACGCTCACGATCGACAACAACGACGGCGCCCTGCCGATCGAGTACACCGAGGTGTCGATCACCCGCCGCATGTTCCGGGACGGCGCCAGTGAGTACGAGATCAACGGGAACGCGTGCCGGCTGCTCGACATCCAGGAGCTGCTGAGCGACTCCGGCATCGGCCGCGAGATGCACATCATCGTGGGCCAGGGACGGCTCGACGCGATGCTGCACGCCAAGCCGGAGGACCGCCGCGCCTTCATCGAGGAGGCGGCGGGCGTACTGAAGCATCGCAAGCGGAAAGAAAAGGCGATCCGCAAGCTGGACGCGATGCAGGTCAACCTCAACCGGCTGACCGACCTCACGGCCGAGCTGCGGCGCCAGCTCAAGCCGCTCGGCAAGCAGGCCGAGGTGGCCCGGCGCGCGGCCGGCATCCAGGCCGACCTGCGCGACGCCCGGCTGCGGCTGCTCGCCGACGACCTGCACACGCTGCGTACGACCCTGGACAAGGAAATCGCCGACGAATCGGCCATGCGGGACCGCCGTGGCCAGGTCGAGGACGAGAACCGTGAGGTCCAGCGGCACCTGGCCGACCTCGAGCTGGCCCACGCCGAGGACGCTCCGCTGCTCCAGGCCGCCCAGGACACCTGGTACAAGCTGTCCGCCCTGCAGGAGCGCTTCCGGTCGACCGAGCAGCTGGCCACCGAGCGGCTGCGGCACCTGGCGGCCACTCCTGACGAGGAGCGGCCCGGCCGCGACCCCGACCAGCTGGTGGCCGAGTCGGAACGGGTGCGCGAGCAGGAGGACGAGCTCCGCGAGGCGCTCACCGACGACCAGATGCGCCTGGCCGAGGCGATCGAGCACCGCCAGGAGCTGGAGCGTCAGCTCGCCGCGGCCGAGGGCGCCCTGCGTACGGCGGCGAAAGCGATCGCCGACCGCCGTGAGGGCCTGGCCAAGCTGACCGGCAACGTCAACGCGGCCCGGGCCCGCACCGAGGGCGCCACCGACGAGATCGAGCGCCTGGCCGCCGCCCACACCGACGCGATGATGCGCGCCGAGGCGGCGCAGGCCGAGGTGGACGCCGTCGCGGCCGAGTCGTCCGAGGCGGACCGGGGCAACGCCGAACTCGACGAGCGGCACGCCGAGGCCGTCGAGGCGCACGACCGGGCGGCCGCGGTCGTCAAGGAGCTGTCGGACGCCGAGCGCGCTGCCGAGAAGGACGCCGCCAGCTGGAAGGCCCGCGAGGAGGCGCTCGCGCTCGGCCTCAAGCGCAAGGACGGCGCCGGGGCGCTGCTGGCCCGGGCGGGCGAGGTGCCCGGACTGCTGGGCAGCCTGGCCTCGATGCTCACCGTCCAGCCCGGGCACGAGGCGGCCCTGGCCGCGGCGCTGGGTTCGCTGGCCGACGCGGTCGCGCTGTCCGGGGTGGACGAGGCCGTCGAGGCGATGCGCACGCTGAAGATCGCCGATGCCGGGCGGGCCGCGCTGGTCGTGGCCTCGCCGGCCGGCCCGGGCATGCAGGGGTCGCTGGACGCGCTGCGCCCTGCCCTGCCCGAGGGCGCCGTGTGGGCGCCCGACGTGATCGGCTGCCCCGACGACGTGCGCCCGGCGCTCAACCGGGCGCTGCGGGACGTCGTGCTCGTGCCGGATCACGCGGCGGCCGTGGCGCTGGTCGGGACGAACGCGGAGCTGCGCGCGGTCACCCCGGACGGGGACGTGCTGGGCGCGTACGCCGCCGCGGGTGGCTCGGGCAAGGCCACGAGCTACATCGAGGTGCAGGCCGCGGTCGACGAGGCCAAGGCGCGCCGCACCACCGCCGAGCAGTCGATCGGCGAGCTCAAGGAACAGCTGGCCCAGGCCCGGGCCGAGGTGGCCCGGCACAAGGAAGCCGTGAACGTCGCGGCCGGCGCCAAGCGGGCCGCCGAGGGCGAGCGCAACGCGGCCGCCCGCCGCCTGGCCGAGCTGGGCGCGGCCGCCCGGTCGGCCAAGGCCGAGACCGAACGCCTGGGCGCCGCGCGGCAGAAGGCGGAATCAGCCCGGGAGGCCGACCTGATGCGGGTGGCCGAGCTCGAGGAGCGGTTGCGCCTGGCCGAGGCCACCCCGATCGACGAGGAACCGTCCACCGAGGAGCGGGACACGCTGGCCGCGCTCGTGCCGCAGGCCCGGCAGAACGAGATGGAGGTCCGGCTCGCCGTCCGCACGGCCGAGGAACGGGTCGCCTCGATCGCCGGGCGGGCCGACTCGCTGCTGCGACAGGCCAACGCCGAACGGCAGGCCCGGGAAAGGGCCGCCGCCCGTCGTGAGGCGCGGGCCCGGGGCGCCGAGATCGCCCGGGCGGTCGCCCTGGGCGCCGCCGCCGCGCTGGCCCGCGTGCGGGTGTCGCTGGCGGGGGCGGTCGAGGTCCGCGACGAACTGGCCCAGGCTCGTACGCTGCGCGAAGCCGAGCTGCAAGAGGTCCGCGCGGGCGCGAAGCGCCTGGTCAGCGAGCTGGAGCGGCTCACCAACGAGGTGCACCGGGACGAGGTGGCCCGGGCCGAGCAGCGGATGCGCATCGAGCAGCTCGAGGCCAAGGCGGCCGAGGACTTCTCGCTCGACGTCGACACGCTGATCACCGAGTACGGGCCCGAGCAACCGGTGCCGCCCACGCAGGCCGAGGTGGCGCTGGCCGAGAAGGACGGCAAGCCGGTGCCCGAGCCGGTGGCGTTCCACCGGCCGACCCAGGAGAAGCGGGCCAACAAGGCGGAACGCGACCTGGCCCTGCTGGGCAAGGTCAACCCGCTCGCGCTGGAGGAGTTCGCCGCGCTCGAGGAGCGTTTCAAGTTCCTCTCCGACCAGCTGGAAGACCTCAAGGCCACCCGCAAGGACCTGTTGACCGTGGTCAAGGACGTGGACGACCGAATCCTCGAGGTGTTCGCCTCGGCGTTCGAGGACACGGCACGCGAGTTCGAGCTCGTCTTCCAGGTGCTGTTCCCGGGCGGCGAGGGCCGGCTGGTGCTGACCGACCCGGAGGACATGCTGACCACCGGGGTCGAGGTCGAGGCGCGGCCGCCGGGCAAGAAGATCAAGCGGCTGTCGCTGCTCTCGGGTGGTGAGCGCTCGCTGACCGCGGTGGCCATGCTGTGCGCCATCTTCCGGGCCCGCCCCTCGCCGTTCTACATCATGGACGAGGTCGAGGCCGCCCTCGACGACGTCAACCTGGGCCGGTTGATTACGCTCTTCGCGCAGCTGCGGGAGAAAAGCCAGCTTTTGATCATCACGCACCAGAAGCGCACCATGGAGGTCGCCGACGCCCTCTACGGCGTCACCATGCGCGCCGGTGTCACCCAGGTGATCAGCCAGCGATTGAAGCACGATCCGGAGGATTGACCAGCATGACGCGCGACCGCGCCCAGGCCCTGCTCATCGACCTGGACGGCGTGCTGCGCCGCTGGGACCCGGCCCCGATGATCGCCGTCGAGGTCGAGAACGACCTGAAGCCGGCCGCCCTGCTGGAGACGGCGATGTCATGGGACATCTACCGCCCGGCGATGGCGGGCGAGATCACCGACGCCGAGTGGATGGAACTGGTCGCCTCCCGCCTCCCGCTGGACATCGAGGCCGCGCGGGCCGCGGTCGCCCAGTGGCAGACCTACCGCGGCGAGCCCGACCCCGAGGTGCTGGCGTTCGTCCGCGAGGTCCGCGCCGCCGGGCGCAAGGTGGGCCTGGCCACGAACGCGACCGACCGTCTGCGCGGTGACCTCGAGACCCTGGGCCTGGCCGGCGAGGTCGACGTGGTGATCAGCTCGTGGGAGATCAAGGCCCACAAGCCGGCCCCCGAGTTCTTCGCGAAGGCCTGCGACCTGATCGGTTTCCCCCCGAAACTGGTGCTGTTCATCGACGACGACGACCGCGTCGTACGCGGAGCCCGCGCCGCCGGCCTGTCGGCCTACCGCTGGTCCGGCCCCCAGCACCTCGACTACCTGCGCAAGGCACTGAATATTTGAGTAGCTGCAACCGGCTCGGCGGGCTGGGCGTCATCCCCTCGACGAAGGGGGCCATCGATGCGGGACGTCGAGGAGTTCGACGCCTTCTACGCGGCGTCGTCCCGGCGCGTGCTCGGTCATGTGTACGCCATGACGGGCAATCGGTCGGAGGCGGAGGACGCCGTGGCCGAGGCGTATCTGAAGGCGTGGGACCGGTGGTCGTCGGTGCGCGTCTGCGCCAGCCCCGAGGCGTGGGTGCGGCGGGTCGCGTCGCGGCACGCGGTGAGCAGTTGGCGTAAGGCCGTCAACCGGCTGCGGGCCCACCGCCGCGACGCCCCGGAGACCGAGGTCGACGGGCTCAGCCCCGACCACGTGGCGCTGGTGCACGCGCTGCGGCAGATCCCGGCCGACCACCGGCGGGTCATCGTCCTGCACCACCTGGTCGGGCTGACCGTCGACGAGATCGCGGCCGAGGTCGGCGCCCCCTCGGGCACGGTGAAGGCGTGGCTGTCCCGGGGCCGCCGCGCGATGGCCGGCCATCTCTCCGACTCCCTGGAGGTGCGCGATGCCTGACCTCGACGAGGGGCTCGCCGCCCTGGCCGGGCACGCGGCCCGCACCGGCCGCCTCGATCCGGCCGCGAGCGTGCGTCTGCGCTCGGACCGCCGACGTCGCCGGCGGTATGCCACCGCTGCGGCGGCCGGCGCGGTGGCTGTCGTGGTGCTCGGCGTCGGCATCGCGGTCGCCCAGCCCGACCGGGCCCGCCCGGCGCCGCTCCCCGGAGCGACCACGCCTTCGCCCTCGCCCTCCTTGTCGTTCGGGGCGCGGGGCCTGACGAAGAACATGACCGGCGTGGCCCGTCAGCGTGCCTACCTTCTGGCGCCGAGGACCACACCGGACCAGCCCGGAATGGTGCTGGGCGCCGACGGGCGATTCGCCGTGCCCGCCTCGGGCGAGGGGAGCCGGTTCACGGTCGCGGACGTCGGCCCCGACCTGCGCGGCTCGGAGCAGTGGATCATTCGGCTGGACGAGAAGGGCGGCTCACGGTGCCTCGCGGTCCAGGGCGACGGCGCGCTCGGTGTGGCCCGCTGCGGCCCGGCGAACGCGAACCAGCGCTTCTACCTCCGGCTCGGCCCCGACGACTCGTACGGCATCGTCGGCGTCGCGTCGAACCGTTGGCTGACCTGGGACCTCCGCCCCGGCAGCAGTCCGGCGATGACGGTCGAGCCCGGCACCAGCTGGTACTTCGTCGACATGGGCCCGTCCACCCTGGCCGATTGACGTCTCAGGCGCCGTCCTGGGGGTAGGGGACCACGGCCACCTCGAACAGGTTGCCGTCCTTGTCGGTGCCCTCGACGCGGGCGGTGGCCCGGCGGCCGTCGAGGACCAGGGTGCTGATGGCGTTGCCGAAATAGGGGCCGGCCAGGCGTTTCCAGCTCCAGGCGGGACGGCGGACACCGGCCGAGCGGGCGACTGCCTGTACGCCGCGGGCGGCCGCGCGGGACCAGCTGAAGCGCATCAGGGGCCGCATGAACGCGGGCACCTGGTTGTGGACCGGCGAGCAGGTCAGCTGCATGACGGGAGTGGCCATGTCGGTGCCGAAGTCGGCCTCGGCCACGTACGAGTGGTGGACGTCCCCGGAAAGGACGCTGATCGAGGCGGGGGCCGCGTAGGCGCCGCCCGCGCCGACCCGGTGGCCGGGGGAGCCGGTGCCACCCTCGCCGAGGCGGCGGAACAGCTCGCCCAGGGCGTTGAACGAGCGGCCGAACGCGGCCCAGTGTTCCAGGTCGACCGCGCGGCGCAGCTTCTCGGCCGCCTGGGCCACCCACGGGCGGCGGGAGGCGGCGGTGCGCTCGTTCCACGCCTCGAGGTAGTGGATGGCGGGCGGCATCAGCCACGGCAGGGAACTGCCGACGACCAGGTGGTCGTAGTCGCCGTGGGCCTGGTCGACGAACCAGTTCCACTCGGCGGCGGGCAGCATCTCGCGGCGGTCGGGGGTCAGCACGCGGCTGCATCGGTTGTCGAGCATCACCAGGCGGGTGCGGCCGATGTCGAGCGCGTAGCTCCACTGGTAGGTCGCCTCGGCCGTGTCGACCGTGCGGCCGAACTCGTGCAGCAGGTCGGTGGCGTCGTCGACCGTGGTGACCTTCTGGAACAGCGGGTCGGTGGCCAGTTCGTCCGGGCCCATGTTGCCCAGGTGCTGATAGACCCAGTACGACGCCAGGCCGCCGGTGATGCGTTCCTCCCACCAGCTCTGGGTGTTCATGTCCCGCCGCCACGACTCGGAGGTGTTCCAGTCGTCGATCATCTCGTGGTCGTCGAAGATCATGGCGGTCGGCACGGTGGCGAACAGCCAGCGCACCTCGGGGTCGCGCCACGACTCCAGGTAGAGCTTCGTGTACTCCTCGAACGTCACCACCTGGTCGTCCGGGCCGTCGTGGCCGGCGGCGCGGCGGCGGCGCAGGAAGCGGCGCACCTTGGCCGAGGTGTTGTCGGCGTAGACCTGGTCGCCCAGCAGCACGATCACGTCGGGTCGCACCTCGGGGTCCTGCGGGTCGGCCATCAGCCGCCGGGCGTAGGCGTCGAGGGCGTCCGGCGGCAGCCTGCGCGTGGTCGCGCTCGGGGTCGCCTCACGGCAGGAGCCGAAGATCATGCGTACGGGCGTCCCGGCGTCCGCGGCCGGGCGGGTGTGTATCGCCGGCGGCGGATAGGGCGATTCGGTGCTCGGCCAGGCCAGACGGTCGTCGAGCAGCACCTTGTAGGCGCTCGAGGCGCCCAGCCGCAGGCCCTCGACCACGACGAGGGCGTAGTGATGCCCGTACGCCGTGAAGGTGGGCGCCGAGCCCGCGCCCCCGCCCTCGGCCTCGACGTGCACGTAGGCCGGCTCGGAGGTCTCGACCCAGATCGTGGCGCGATCGCCGTCGACCCGTCGCAGGAGCGGGCCGATGAGCAGCTGAGCGGTCACCGGGAGGGGGCAGGGGTCGGGCGCATGGGAGAGCCTCCACGCTTTCTCGTCTGAGGGGCGCTCCATCCTCCGTCACGGTGGTGCAAGTCGCCAGTCCACGGCCGACGCCACGTCCGGAGCAGGCATCTGTCAGGATTTCGGCTATGGAATACGTCGTCGCCGCAGTCATCCTGCTCGTCGTCCTGCTGGCCGGCGCGATCGGCCTGGTGGTTCCGCGCATGCGCCGCCGTGAGCTGCCGCCGTCGTCGACCGGTGGCGACACGGCGACCCTGGAGCGGCCGTCCGCGGCGGAGCCCGGGGTCGAGACGCCGCCCCTGGTCGTTCCGGCCGAGGCCGACGAGGGCCTGCCGCCCCTGATCGTCGAGGAGCCGGCGGCTCCGGTCCTCGACAAGCCCGAGCCCACGGCCGGCCGGCTGGTGCGCCTGCGGGCCCGGCTGTCGCGCTCGCAGAACGTCTTCGGCAAGGGCCTGCTCAGCGTGCTCTCCCGCGACCACCTCGACGAGGACGCCTGGGAGGAGATCGAGGACAGCCTGATCAGCGCCGACGTCGGCGTCGAGGCGACACAGGCGATCGTCGCCCGGCTGCGTGAGCGGGTCCGCGTCCTCGGCTCCCGCACCGTGGCCGAGGTGCGCGAGCAGCTCGCCGAGGAGCTGGTCGCCGCGCTCGAGCCCGACTTCGACCGCACGCTGAAGACGACCCCGCACGACGGCCGGCCCGCGGTGATGCTGGTGGTCGGCGTGAACGGCGCCGGCAAGACCACCACCTGCGGGAAGATCGGCCGGGTGCTGATCGCGGACGGCCGTACGGTCCTCTTCGGCGCGGCCGACACCTTCCGCGCCGCCGCCGCCGACCAGATCCAGACCTGGGGCGAGCGGGTCGGCGCCGAGACCGTCCGCGGCCCCGAGGGCGGCGACCCGGCCAGCGTCGCGTTCGACGCGGTCAAGCGAGGCGTCGACACCGGCATCGACACCGTGATCATCGACACGGCCGGCCGCCTGCAGAACAAGGTGGGCCTGATGGACGAGCTGGGCAAGGTCAAGCGGGTGGTCGAGAAGCACGGGCCGGTCGACGAGACGCTGCTCATCCTGGACGCCACCACCGGCCAGAACGGCCTCGAGCAGGCCCGGGTGTTCACCGAGGTGGTGGACGTGACCGGTGTGGTGCTGACCAAGCTCGACGGCACCGCCAAGGGGGGAATCGTCATCGCTGTACAGCGCAAGCTGGGCATTCCCGTCAAGCTGGTGGGGCTGGGCGAGGGCCCGGACGACCTGGCGCCGTTCGAGCCGGCCGCCTTCGTCGAGGCGCTGCTTGGCAGCGCCGCGTAGTCTCGTTCGAACAGGGGTCTCAGCGGGGGGAGGGGTGCTGGTGACGCAGGAGCGGGAAATCCCGCTGCACGGCGGCAACGTCAGCACCGTCTCCAAGGTCGGCGACACCGTGCGGCGCAACGCCGGGCCGTGGACGCCGGCTGTGCACAGTCTGCTCAACCACCTGGAGCGGGTGGGCTTCACCGGCTCGCCGCACGCCCTGGGCATGGACGAGAAGGGCCGCGAGGTCCTCTCCTACCTCGACGGCGAGTGCGGCGAGTATCCGCTGGCCCCGCACTGGGTGACCGAGGAGGCCCTGGTCACGGTGGCCACCATGCTGCGGATGTTCCACGACGCCCAGTACGGTTTCGTGCCCCCGCCGGGCGCGGTGTGGCGCTCGTTCGGCCCGCCGCCGCCCGACACCGAGGTGATCTGCCACCACGACGCCGCGCCGCACAACGTGGTCTGGCGGCCCGACGGCACGCTGGCGCTGATCGACTTCGATCTGGCCTCGCCGGGCGCGCGCATCTACGACGTGGCCTACGCCGCGTGGACCTGGGTGCCGCTGTTCAGCGACCGTGACTCGTACACCCTGGGCTGGAAGAGGCCGAACCGGCCGCGCCGCCTGCGGCTGTTCGCCGACGCCTACGGCCTGATCCCGCGCGATCGGCACCGCCTGGTGCGCACGATCCGCAAGCGCATCGTCGACCACGTCGAGGGCATCCGGCGCATGGCGGCGGCCGGCGATCCGGCCTTCGTCCGCATCGTGCACAAGGGCCACCTGCGCCGCCCGATGCGTGATCTGCGGCTGCTCGATTACGAGCGACACACCCTCGAATACGCGCTTCGGTGATCGGCTGTTGACAATTGGCCGCGAGATCGTTGCGCCGGTTATCCCAGTTCATCCCGTTTCATGAGCGTGTCTGTGAGGTTTTCTTCACACGTACGAAACAGTCCGTCACGCGCTGGAAATCGCGCGTAGACCGTGCGTGAAACCTCGGACCGGAAGTCTCTCGTCACGAAACCGGCCGACCGGCGACGCCGCCCTTGGCTGTTTGTGAGACACCTTCATTCCGAGAGGAGGCAGCGTGGAGATCGACACCGGCAATACCGCCTGGTTGCTCCTGTCGTCTGCGCTCGTTTTGCTCATGACTCCGGGTCTGGCGCTGTTCTACGGTGGCCTCAACCGGTCCAAGGGCGTACTGAACATGATGCTGATGAGCTTCTCGGCCATCGGCCTCATCTCCATCCTCTGGGCCCTCTACGGGTTCTCGCTCGCGTTCAGCGCGAACGGCTCCGAGGGCCTCAACAACATCATCGGCAACTGGGGTTACGCCGGAACCAGCACCAGCTGGGTCGGTGACATGTGGGGCGAGACCGGCATCCCCACGTACGTCTTCATGGCCTTCCAGATGATGTTCGCCATCATCACGGTGGCGCTGATCAGCGGTGCTGTCTCCGACCGCTTCAAGTTCGGCGGCTGGATCCTCTTCGCGTTCGGCTGGTTCACGCTCGTCTACGTGCCCGTGGCCCACTGGGTCTGGGGCGGTGGCTGGATCGGCGCGCAGGTCAAGGCGCTCGACTTCGCCGGTGGCACGGCGGTGCACATCAACGCCGGCGCCGCGGCCCTGGCCCTGGCCCTGGTGCTCGGCAAGCGCATCGGCTGGCCGCGCGAGAACATGCGCCCGCACAACGTGCCGTTCGTCGCCCTCGGCGCCGGCATCCTGTGGTTCGGCTGGTTCGGCTTCAACGCCGGCTCCGAGCTGACCGTCGACAGCACCACCGCGGTCGCCTTCGTCAACACCCAGCTCGCCACCGCGGCCGCGGTCGTCGGCTGGCTCGTGGTCGAGTGGATCCGGGACCGCAAGCCCACCCTGGTCGGCGGCTCCTCCGGCGCCATCGCCGGTCTGGTCGCGATCACCCCGGCCTGTGGCTTCATCGCCCCGCTGCCGGCCGTGCTGCTCGGCCTCATCGCCGGTGTGGTCTGCGCCCTGGCCGTGGGCCTGAAGTACAGATTCGGCTACGACGACTCGCTCGACGTCGTCGGCGTGCACTTCGTCGGCGGCTGGATCGGCTCGCTGTTCATCGGCCTCTTCGCCACCACCGACGTCAACGGCGCGATCACCGACGTGCTCGGCGCCTCCGAGGGCCTGTTCTACGGCGGCGGCGCGACCCAGCTGGGCCGCCAGTTCGTCGGCAGCCTGGCCGTCACGGTCTACTCGTTCGTGATCGCCCTGGTGCTCGCGCTGATCCTCAAGGCCGTCAAGCTCGGCCGGGTCAGCGAGGAGTCCGAGGTCGGTGGCATCGACATCGCCGACCACGGTGAGTCGGGCTATGACATCACCCCGGCCGGCGGTTCCGGCGGCGGTGGCGGGTTCGCCATGGCCGGCCTCAAGCCCGGCGCCGCGGTGGACGCTGACGGTAAGGCCGACGTCAGCCAGAAAGTCGCCGGTTAGATAGCTCCATGACTGCACCGATGGAAGGACTGAGCATGAAGCTGGTGACCGCGGTCATCAAGCCGTACCAGCTCGACGCGGTGAAGGAGGCTCTGCACGCCCTCGGCGTCAGCGGCCTGACCGTGAGCGAGGTACAGGGCTACGGGCGGCAGAAGGGCCACACCGAGGTGTACCGGGGCGCCGAGTACACGGTGGAGTTCCTGCCGAAGATCAAGGTCGAGGTGGTCACCGACGAGATCGACGTCGACAAGATCGTCGACGCCGTCGTCACGGCCGCCAAGACCGGCAAGATCGGAGACGGCAAGGTCTGGGTCACGTCGGTCGACGACGTCATCCGGGTCCGTACCGGCGAGCGCGGCCTCGACGCGCTCTGATCTGAATCGGATGACACGCATGCCCAGCGAACCGCCGGCCCCACCCCAGGTGCCGGTCGGCGGTTCGCTGGACAAGCTCCGCGAGCACATCGGCGCCGCCGCCCGGCAGGAACGGGCAGCGGCGCTCGACGTGTGGTTGCGGGAGATGTTTCCCCGCCACGTCCCCGGCGTCAGCCTGGTGGCGGTGGGCGGCCTGGGCCGGCGGGAGTGCGCGCCGTACAGCGATCTCGACCTCGTGCTGCTGCACAACGGCGCGGCCGGCATCGACCGGATCGCCGCCGCCCTCTGGTACCCGATCTGGGACGCCCGGCTCGGCCTCGACCACTCCGTGCGCACGCTGCCGGAGGCGCTGTCGGTCGCGCACGACGACGTCAAGGTCTCCCTCGGCCTGCTCGACGCCCGCCACGTGGCCGGCGACGCGGCCCTGACCGGCGAGCTCGTGGCGGCGGCGGCCGACCAGTGGCGGCGCACCGCGGTGCGGCTGCTGCCCCAGCTCAGAGAACTGACCTCGGCCCGCTGGGCGGCCAACGGCGAGCTGGCCTTTCTGCTCGAGGGCGACCTCAAGGAGGCGGCCGGCGGGCTGCGCGACGTGACCCTGCTGCGCGCCATCGGCCGGGCCGGGGTGGCCGACACGATGCGCCCGGCGGTGCGCGCGGCCAACCTGCGGCAGCTCGACACCCGCGACGCGCTGCACCTGGCCGTCGGGCGCCGGATCGACCGGCTCGTGGCGCAGGAACGCGCGGCGGTGGCCGAACTGCTCGACCTCGACGACGGCGACGCGCTGCTGCGCCGGGTCGCGGGCGACGCCCGTACGGTGGCCCACGCTCTCGACGACGCCTGGCGGGCCGCCGACCGGCTGCGCAACGGCCGACGCCGGGGTGTGCCGGCCGGTACGCCGTCCCGCCGCCCGGTCGCCCGCGATGTCGTCGAACAGGACGGCGAACTTGTGCTCGCCCGCACGGCCATCGGTCCCGTCCCGGACCCCAGCCTGTCGCTGCGGGTCGCCGCCGCGGCCGCCGTCGTGCAGCTTCCGATCGCCCGCGCCACCAGCGAGTGGCTGGCCTCGTTCAGCCCGCCGCTGCCCAACCCGTGGCCGCCGGCCGCTCGGGCCGCGCTGGTATCGCTGCTCGGTTCGGGCGCCGGCCTGCTGCCGACGTGGGAGACCTGCGACCGGTACGGGCTGATCGACGCCTGGCTGCCGGAGTGGGCCCGGATGCGCAGCCTGCCCCAGCACCACCCCATCCACCGGTTCACGCTCGACCGCCACCTGGTGCAGGCGGCGTACGAGGCCACCGCCTACGCCCGCGAGGTCGAGCGGCCCGACCTGCTGCTGATCGGCGCCTTCCTGCACGACGTGGGCAAGGGCCTGCCCGGCGACCACAGCGTGGTCGGCGCCCCGATCGCCGCCGCCATCGCCACCCGGATCGGCCTGCCCCCGGCCGACGTGGCCACCATCGAGAAGATGGTGCGGCTGCACCTGCTGCTGCCCGACGTCGCCACCCGGCGCGACCTGAGCGACCCGATGACCATCTCGAGCGTGGCCGGGGAGGTCGGCGACAGCACCACCCTCGACCTGCTGCACGCCCTGGCCCGCGCCGACTCGCATGCCACCGGCCCGGCCGCCTGGTCGGATTGGAAGGGCCGGCTCATGAGCGAGCTGGTCAGCCGCGTGCACACCGCGCTCGACACGGGTGAGCTGCCCGAGCCGCCGGCCCCCGACCCCGAGCTGCTCGAGGGTGGCCTGCCCGCCGTGCACCTGGACGGCGACCGGCTGGCCGTGGCCGCGGCCGACCGCCGGGGCCTGCTCGGCGCCGTCGCCGCCTGCCTGGCCATGCATCGTCTCGACGTGGTGGGCGCGAACGCGAGCACGGTGGACGGACGCGCCATCGTCGAGTTCTTCACCCAGCCGCGCTACGGCACCCCCTACGACCCGGTGGCGCTGGCTGCCGATCTGCGACGGGTGGCCGCCGGGGACGTCTCGGTGACCCAGCGCGTACGGGCCCGGGCGATGAGCGCGCGCGGCGGCACCGCCTCGCCGCGGGTCATGTGGCAGCGCGACGTGGCGACCGACGCAGCCGTCCTCGAACTGCGGGCGGCCGACTCGCCGGGCCTGCTCTACCGGGTGGCGACCGCGCTCGACGAGGCCGGCGCCGAGGTGCGCGCGGCCCGCATCTCGACCCTGGGCGGCGACGTCGTGGACGCGTTCTACCTGGTCGGGTCGTGGGCCCAGGCCGACGAACGGGATCGGGTGGCGGCCGCCGTGCTGGCCGCGGTCTGAAGATCGACGTCACCGCCGGGCCCGCGGGCCCGTTGACCGGGGCATGCCCGCCCCTTCCTCCGGCCTGCTGGATGATCATGTCGCGGCGGCCGGGTCCCGCTTCCGCCTCGCGTTGACCGCCACCGCCGCCCGCACCCGCTCGTCCGATGCCCGCGCGCTGCTGGCGCGGGCCGCTCTCGGCGAGCACGGCACCCTCGACGGCCTGCTCGAGGCGGCCCGCTCCGGGGACCGGCGGTGGCTGCGAAGCCGGCGCCGCCGGATCGACCCCGGGCTGGTCGCCGCGCTGGCACACACCCTTGCGTTGCAGGAGGAGCCGGACGACGCGCTCGCGCTCTTCGAACTCACCCGGCGGGCCTGCGGGGCCCGGGCGCTGTCACCGGCCAACCAGGCCCTGCACGCACAACTCGCGCTGGCCGTCGAGGGCCCGGCCCGGGCCCGGAAGCTGATGCGCCGCTACCTGCGGATCGGCGAGGCCGTCCGCGCCGGGCTGCGCGCCGATCTGCTCAACCCCTTCACCGGTCCGCGGCCGGCCGGCCCCTGGCGGACCGCCGTGCGGGCGCTGGTGCCCGGACTGGACGTGACCGAGGGCGACGGGGCGCCGTTCGACCGGCTGACCGCCGAGGCGCCCGAGCGGGTGGACGACTCGCACCGGGTCTCGGTGATCGTGACCGCCTACCGCCCGGACCGGGGGCTGCTCACCGCGGTGCGCTCGATCCTCGCGCAGAGCTGGGCCAACACCGAGGTGATCATCGTGGACGATGCCTCGCCGCCGGAGTTCGAGCCGGTGCTGCGCGAGGCGGTGGCGCTCGGCGACCGGATCAAGCTGATCCGGCTGCCCGTCAACGTGGGCACCTACGCCGCCCGCAACGCGGGTCTGGACGCGGCGGGCGGCGAGTTCGCGACGTTCCAGGACTCCGACGACTGGTCCCACCCGCGCCGCATCGAGTCCCAGGTGCGGCCGCTGATCGACGACCGGCGGCTGGTGGCCACCACGTCCGACGGGCTGGCCGTCACCGACCAGCTGCTGTGCACCCGGCCCGGAGTGCGCAGCAGCCGGTTCAACCCGTCGTCGCTGCTCCTGCGGCGCAGCACGGTGCTGCGGACGGTCGGCTACTTCGACCGGCTGCGCAAGGCGGCCGACTCCGAGTACATCGGACGGATCCAGGCCGCGTTCGGAACCGGGCGGGTCCGGCACCTCGACTCGCCGCCGCTCGCGCTGATCCGGCTGTCGGCCGGTTCGCTGTCGCGGGCCGAGATCCGGGCGCACTGGATGCACCCGGCCCGGACCGCCTACATGTCGGCTTATCAGCGGCACCACCAGGTGATCGCGGCCCGGCAGGCCGGCGCCTACCGGCCCGCGGACGGGGCCGACCGGCCCTTCCCGGCGCCCGGCCACCTGCTCGGCGCTGCCCCGGACCGGGCCTACGACGTGGTGATGGTGGCCGACTGGCGGTTCCTGGAGAGCACGCAGCGCACGGCGGTGGACGAGTTGCGGGCGCTGAGCTCGGCCGGACTGCGGGTCGCGGTGCTGCAACTCGACTCGTACCGGGCTCTGGAAGTGCGCCGGGTGCCGTTCGCCGGCGTGGTGCAGGACCTGGTCAACAGCGGTGCGGTGGACCGGGTCGGGCTGGACGATCCGGTCGAGGCGGCGCTGCTGGTGGTGCGGCAGGCAGCGGTCGTGCAGTTCACCGGAGGGCTGTCGAGCCGCGTGCGGGCCACCCGCGCCGTCGTCGTGGCCGACCGCGCGCCCGTCCGGTCCGACGGCAGCGACCACCGCTACGAGCCGACGGCGTGTGCGGCGGCGGTGCGGCGGCTGTTCGGGGCGGAGCCGGTGTGGGTTCCCGGCGACGCCGGGGTGCGGGCCTCCCTGCGTACGGTGGAGAACCTGGACCCGGACGACCTGCCGGTCACCCTCACGACCGCCGGCTGGGTCGCCGACCGCAAGGCCGGCACAGCCATCGTGGGCACCGACCTGTGCGACGCGGCGAACTGGCCCCCGGACGTGGCCGACAGCCTGGCCGTGTGCCGGCGGCTGCCCGAGGCCGACGTCCGGGTGCGGCTGCCCGATCGCCCGGCCGGCTCGTCCCCCGTCGCGATCGGACCGGCCTGGCTCGCCTACCAGGCCGCCGATCTGGGGCCGCGGCCGTTCCTGCACCAGCTCGACTTCTATCTCCACTTCCCGCCGCGGGAGTCGGCCGAATGGTATTCGCGCCCGGCGCTCGAGGCGGCGGCGATGGGGTGCGTCGTGGTGATGCCGCCGCGCTACCGGCCGTTCTACGGCGACGCTGCCGTCTACTGCACCCGGAGCGAGGCGTCCGCGCTGATCGCGCGTTACCGGGCCGACCCGGCGCTGTTCGCCGGGCAGAGCCGGCGGGCGCGGGAGGCGGTCGCGGCGGCGCACGACCCGGCCCGGTTCGTGCTGCGAATCATGGGGATGCTGCCGGCGTTGCTGACGATCCCGTAACGGGCCGGGTCGGCCCGGCGTTGAGATCGGTGTGCGCATGACCAGGCTTCTGAGGATCGCCCGCACCGTCGTCCGGCGGCTGCGCGGCGCGTCCCGCCGTCAGCTGGCCGGCCTGGCGATCGGGTTGGCGGTGGCCGTGGGGGTCGCCGTCTCGTCGGTGATCGGGCTGTCCTCCGTGGCCACCTGCCTGCTCGCGTCGCTGCTGGTGGCCGTGCCGGCGGGCGTGATCCACCTGTCGCGGCGCCTGGTCCGGTTCAGCCGCTCGACCCAGGACGCCGTGCGCGAACTGCGCGGCACGGTCGATCAGTTGCAGCGGCGGGTGATCGCGGCGGTCGAGAAGGAACGGCTGGCCGCCGGCGACCGCCACCTGGAGCTGATGGAGGCGCTGGCGCGGACCGAGCGCCTCACCGCGCGCGGCGCCGAGGTGCTGCTGCACGAGCAGAGCCGCGAGATCGAGGCGATGTTCCAGCTCTTCCGCGCGGTCAGCCCGCGGGCGCCGATGCCGGCCGGTGGCGTTCTGCACCCGACCGACCTGCTGGGGCTGGTGCACATAGCGCGCGAGCGCCGTCCCGGGCTGACGGTGGCGCTGGGGTGCGGGCCGTCGACGGTCTGGCTGGGATACGCGGTGGGCGCCGGCGGTGGGCGGCTGGTCGCCGTGGAACACGACGAGAGCCGGGCCGCCCGGGTGCGTACGCGGGTGGCCGAGCACGGGCTGGCCGCGGTCGAGGTGCGGCACGTGCCGCTGGCCGAGCTGTCGGTCGACGGCCGGACGGCCGACTGGTACGACGTGGACGCCCTGGACGGTCTGACCGACATCGACCTGCTGGTGGTGGACGGGTCGCTGACGCCGGCCGCGCCCGACCCGCTGGCCCCGGCCCTGCACGTGCTGGGCCGCCGCCTGGCCCCGGCCGCAGCCGTGGTGGTCGACGACGAGCCGGCCCGGGTCGCGCCCCGCCAGGGCGGCGGTTTCGGCCTGACCGTCCGGCGCCGCCTGCCGGGCCGCTGGACAGCATTGACCCATCCGCAGGCCGCGGCCGCCTCGTCCAAGGTGTAGAAAGACCGCTGCCCCGTCGCGGGGGACGACGGGGCAGCGGTTCGCGGGGTGGGGGAGATGAAGCGTCCCGCTTACGGAGCGGCGGGGGCCGCTCCGAGTCTGTCTGTGTGTCTTGTGCCCTTACGAATCGGTCGCGCCGGGGGCGGGTTGACGATTCGTGCGGTGCCAATTGGTCACCGAATGGGTGGCCTTCAGTTCGGTTCCGAGGCGGCGGTCGCGGCGGTGGGATGGGCGAGGTGGGCGACCCGTTCGGCGTACAGGGCGTGGGTGTGGTGCCGGCGGACGTACGCGGCGCCGCGGTCCGACTGGTCACGCAGGGCCCGGCGGTTGGCGTGCAGCAGGCGTACGGTCTCCGGCACCTCCTCGGGCGTGCAGTAGACCGCGGCGTCGCCGAAGGTGGCCGCGTAGCGGTAGGGCAGCACGGCCACACAGCCCGCGGCCAGGGCGGTGAGCAGGTCGGGCTCCGGGTCGGCGGGTTCGTCGTCGGGCGGCAGGTGCAGGTAGAAGTCGATCTGTCCGAGGAACGAGCGCAGGCTGACGTCGCCCGGGCCGTAGACCAGCCAGCTGCGCGGCGGGCCGAAGCGCCCGAACGAGCGGTCTGCGCTGCCGGCCGCATCGAGCAGCCGGACGTCCAGGCGAGCGGTCTCGGGCACCTCGTCGCGCAACCGGCGCCACTCGGCCGGGCCGCCGCGGCAGTGCCGGCCCACCACCGGCCGGTCGGCCCGCGGTCCGCGCCGGTCGAGCCGCCACTGCGCGGCGTCGAGCGTGCTGGGCAGGTCGAGCCGGGCCACGGTGACGCTCGTGTCGGCGGAGAGCAGCCGGCGGCCGTCCGGGCCGGCCGGGGTCCAGACCGGCCACTGGCCGAACAGGCGCTTGGCCGCGGCGGCGGCGGCCGGCACGGCGACCGCGTCCTCGATCAGCACGCGCTGCGCCCGGATGCCGCTGGGCCGGTCGGGGGCGTACTGCAGCACCTGGGCCGAGCGGGCCACCACCAGCCGGGCCCGGGCGTCGTCGGCCAGCCCGACCTCGGTCAGCTCCCCGTTGTTGATCAGATCCTGGACGGCCGGGTCGAGGTCGCGGGGGCCCTCGCGCAGGTTGGCCGGCGAGTCCAGGTGCAGCAGGGCCGCGCGCTGACGGCGGGCGGCCAGGGCTCGCAACTGCCCGATCCCGGCCCGGCCGGCGCCGCCGGCGGTGGTCCAGTCGCCGGCCAGCACCACGTCGTAGGCCCGGGCCCCGGTCTCGCCGCGGAGCCGGCGGGGGACGGCGAAGGCTCGCGGGCGGATGGCCGGCTCACGGCCCTCACGGACGTGCGTGTGCCAGCGGCGGAACGCCGAGATGTACGACCGCAGGGCGCCGATGTCGTCCGGGGCGGGCCGGGTCAGGGCCAGCGGCAGGCCGTTGACCGGCATCGTGGCGGCCGGGCCGAGCACCGCGTGGGCGCGCTCGGCGTACTCGAGGTCGGCGCCCGCCCGTACGGGATCGAAGTGACCGACCCGGCTCAGCGCGACCGCCCGTCGCACCATCAGGGACCAGGGGTTCGGCTCGCCCAGGGTGCTCAGACCGGGCCGGGTCACCACGAGGCCGGGCGTGACGGCCAGGGCGGCGGACGTCGTCGAGAAGAGCCGCTCGTCGGCCAGCAGCGGCGCCACCTGGCGTTCCAACCGGAGTGGATGGGACCAGCCGGCCGCGTCCTGGAAGGTCACGAAGTCCCCGGTCGCCGCGTCCAGGCCGGCGTTGCGGGCGACGAACGGGCCGCCGGGAGCGACCATGCGGATCACCCGCACCCGGGGGTCGAGGCCGGCCGCCGCCCGCAGCGCCGGCCCGAACTCGGTGGAGGAGCCGTCGTCGACGACCAGGATCTCGTGGTTGGTCCAGGTCTGGCGGGTCAGCGACCGCACCGCGGTGAGCAGTTCCGGGCCGGGCTGCCAGGTGGTGACGATCGAGGTGATCCGGCGCTCGTGGCCCCGGCGCTGCACCGGCCCGGTGGTGATCCGGTCGAACCGCCTGCCCGGCCCGTCGGCCACCTGCACCTTCGGCGCCGGCAGCAGGGTGGCCAGGCTCGCGTGGCCGAGGTCGACGGCCAGGGCGGCCCGGACCGGCTCGGGCACGTCCCGGTACTCGGCCATCAGCGCCTCGGCCGTGTCCGGGTCACCGGCGGCGTACGCCAGCTGGCAGTGCAGTCCCTGATGGACCCCGGCGATCTGCCCGCGCTCGCGCAGCCCGCCGAGCAGGGTCAGCGCCTCACCCCGATCCTCCGGCCGCAGGTTCTGCAGCGCGATCACGCGGGCCAGTTCGCCCACGGTCCACGGGTCGTCGCCCGCCCGGGCGAGCGGCTCCCGGGCCGCGGTCGACCGGGCCGCCAGAGCCGCGGCGGCGAGCGGGTGAGGTCCGGTGTCGCGCATGGTCCCCCTCGGTGAGAGCAATTCCGAGGTGATCAACGACTCGGGTGAATTGTCCGTATCGCCCGGTTGGGAGGGTCGTTGTCCCTCCCGTGTACGACGTCGCCATCCTGTCCGACCTGCGGCACACCGGCGGCAGCGCGGCCGGCCTGGTCGCCGAGGTCGAGGCGCAGGCGGCGGCCGGGCTGACCACGGTGCTGATCCACGTGCCGGAGCCGGGCCGGGCGCACGCCCGTCCCTTCGACCGCCGGATCGTCGCCTGCCTGCGCGACGGCCGGGCCGACCTGGCCCACGACGACGACACCGGACTCGCCGCGAGAGTGCTGCTGATCCGCCGCCCCGAGGCCGTGGCCGACGCGCCGCCGGTGCGGGCCGCGCACACCATCGTCGTGCTCGACGAGCCGCCGGCCGACTTCGCCGAGGTTCGGGAGCGCATCGAGCGGCAGTTCGGCCCGGACGTGGTGTGGGCTCCGGCCAACGCCGGGGTGCGCGAACGGCTGCCCGGCGCGCCGCTGCACGGAACCGACTGGCACGAGATCGGCTCCCACATCGCGCGGCTGGCCTCGCTGGGCGTGCTCACGCGCGGCCTTCTTCCGGCGCCGCGCATTGCTGTGACCCGGCCGACTCGGCACGTGCTGCTGATCGGCGACGACATCGCCCGCTTCCGGGCCATCGCCCGCCACCTGCCCGGTGACCTCGAAGCCGTGGTGGTCGCCGGTTCGGACGGGCTGCCGGCCGCCCACGCCGCCGGGCTGCTCACCGAATACCTGCCCGCCGCGGCCGAGCTGGGCGTGGCCGACGACCGCTGGACCGGCTTCGTGCGCGACCGTCTGCGGCACCTGATCCGCCTTTACGGTCCGCGCGCCGTCCTCGTCGGCGGGGTGCCGCACGACGGCATCGCCGCCGCCGTCGCCGAGCACTCCGGCCCGCGCTGGCTGTGGCTGCGCCCGGCGATGTGGCGGCGGGGCACCGGCGGCCAATGGGCGGCCCGTGGCTCGCTGTTCGACGGCATCCTGGAACCGGGCGAGTTCGCCGCGGCCGGGGACGAGGGCTGGACCACCGCGGCCCGGGCCGGCGTGACCACGGTCGACCCGATCACCGAACTGCCCGCCCCGCGCCCCCGCCGCCCGTCGCGCCCGACCCTGCTCTGCCGCGGCGTCGAGGCCACCCTGCCCGGGTTCACCGTGGTCGAGGCCGGGCCGGGTGACCTGGGCGTGGTGGCGCTCGCCGTCTCGCGGGCCGGCTACACGAGCTTCCACGAGCTGCTCGGCGCCCGGGTGCCGACGGTCTTCGTCCCCGATCCGGACGGCGCCGACGACGAGCTGACCCGGGCCCGCTTCGCGGCGGCGGCCGGGGTGGCGATCTGCGCCACCGACGACGAAGCGGCCGCCGCCGCGCTCGAACGGCTGGCCGACCCGGCGGCCCGGGAGGCGCTCAGCCGTCGCTGCGCCGAGGTGGCGTTCGGCAACGGCGCCGCCGACGCCGCAGCCTGGCTGGCCGGGCACTGTCAGCGACGATCCGAAGTGGAGGCCGGAAGTGCTCGATGAACCGGACGCGGCCGACCTGGCGGTCGCCCGTTGGGAGGTGGCCACGCTGACCGGGCGGTTGCGCTGCGTCGAGGACGAGCGCGACGCGGCCGTACGCGACCGGGACCGCAACCGCGAGATCGTGCTGGCCCTGCGGCGCAGCCGCTCCTACCGGCTCGGCCGGGCCCTGGTCGACCTGGCTCGCGACCCGGTGCGGAGCGCCCCGGCCATGGCCCGGCATCTGCGGCGGTCGCCGGCCCCGCCCGCCCGAGCCCAGGCAGCCCCGCCACCGGCCCGGATCTACGTGGCGGTGGGGCTGTCGCGGGCCGGGGCCCACGGGTTGATCCGGGCACTGCGCCAGCGCGTGCTCGTCGAGGCCGACCATCTGCCGGTGGTGGTGACCGACCAGCCGTCGCTGCGCCACCTGCAGGTGCCGGGCGTCGTGCTCGAGTATCTGCCCGACCCGGCCACCTGGTCGCGGCACGAGCCCGACTCGGACTGGGAGGCGCTGCTGGCCGACCGTGTGGCCCAGTTGTGCCGCGACCATCGGGCCGCCCACGCCGTCGTGATCGACCCCCGCGACCCGCCCACCCTCGCCCGCCTGCTCGTCACCGATCGAAGGGTGGGGTCGTTGGCCTCGGCATGAGCGCCTCGACGATCGATGCCCCCGCCGCCCCGCGTGCCGGGATGCGCTTCGTCGTCGAGGGGCCGCCGGTCGGAACGCTCTGGCGGCGCGCGCTGACCCGGGCCGTGCTGGTGCCGCTGCCGGTGCTCGCGCCGCTGGTCGCGCTGGCGCCGAGCCGCGACCACCGCTTCAACCTCTACTGGCACGGCGGCCTCTTCCGCGACGACCCGCTGCGGATCGTGCCGCACACGGTCGACTCGCTGCCCGGCTATCTGCGCCTCGGCAACTTCCGCCTCCTCGGCCGGATGCTGGAGAAGGCCCTCGACACGGCCGCGTACGCGCTGAGTGAGGTGCTCGGCCTGCCGGTGAACGTCGGTCTGCGGCTCGTCTCGTTCGTGTCGGCGCTGGTGTTGTGCGTGGTCGCCGTGCTCCTGGCCGAGAGCGTCGTGGCCCGGGGGCGGCTGTTCCGCCGGGTTCCGTCCACTGTGGCCGCTGTGGTGCCGTTCGCGGTGGCGGCCGGATTCGTGGCCGCCGGGGGATCCAGTCCGATCGTGCTCTTCGGCGGTCTGTATCTGGCGTCGGCCGCCCTCGTGCTCGGGGTGACCGCGGCGTTGTGCCGGGTCGATCCCGAGAAGCCGCTGCGGCTGTGGATGATGCCGCTCTTGTTGGTCGGTGGGGCGGCGTTGGCCGCGTTCAACGAGATCGCGTATCTGACTCTGCCGCTCGCCACCGTGGCCGTGACGGCGCGGGGATGGCTGGTGCTCGTGTTGCGCCCTGGACGGTTGTTCACCGGGGCGCCGGCGCAGGCTGTCGGCTTGCTGTGGGTCGGATTCTTGCCGGTCTTCCTGGCCGTGCGAGTGGTGATTCAGCGGTATTGCGCGACCGGGAACTGCTACCGGGGCTCGGACGTCCAGTTCGGGGCGGCGACGTTGGAGGCCTTTCCGGTCCGTGCCATCGCCTGGCTGCCGCCGCTGATGTGGCGTGCGGCGTCTCCCCGTGGATCGTGGCTGGGTGGCCTCGTGCTGATCGCCGCTGTGTTGATCATCGGGTGGCTGGCGTGGCTGGCCGTTCGGGACCTGCCGCGGTTGTCGCAGGTGGGGCGGCGGGCGGCGTCGGCGCTGGCGGTGACGGCAGGGACGTTGGTGCTGCTGGGGGCGGGGATGGGGTCGCTCAACGCCGATGTGCAGCAGCTCGTGGCCTCGGAGCGGTGGGGTTACGGCTGGCGCGACTCCGCGGTGACCACGACGGCAGGGGCCCTGCTGCTGGTGGCTCTGATCCACCTCGTCCGAACTCGTTCGGCAACAGGCGTTCTCGTCGCGGCGATCGTGCTTTGCGCGGCTGCCGCGTCCGTGTCGGCGGCGGTCAACAAGCGCCAGCGCGACATCGCCATGACCAACCCGGCGGCCCGGCTCGCTGACCGGATCGCCGTCGAGATGGCCGACTTCGATCCGGGCGCAGGCGGCGCCGCCCGGCGCTGCGAACTGCGCGCCGAATTCGTGAAGCTGCACGCCGGCTCGCCCTTCTCGGTGCGCCGCTTCGACGAATCACTCGAGATCGCGTCCCGCCAACGCGCCGGCGTGGCCTTCTGCCCGGGCGTAACCGGCTGACGCCGCCCGCGTTTCTCCTGATCGGGGAGCAGAAGCTGGAGGAGATTCAATGCGCCGGTTGCGGAGCCTGACCCGCCGTCAGGTCGTGTCTGCGTCCGGGGCCTGTGTGCTGTGTGTGGCGGTGGCCGCCGCCGCGCTCACCGGGAACGTCGGCTTGGCGCTGACGCTGCTCGCCGTCTTCTTCACGATTCTCTTCGCCGGGCTGTTGCTGCTGGCTCGGCGGCTCTCCGGGTTGCAGCGCCTGCAACGGCGGCAGCAGACCGACGCGCGCACGGTGCTCGACCACACCCAGCGCCGCCTGCTCTCCGCGCTGGAGGAGTTGCTGCTGCACTCGGGGGACCGGCACGAGGAACTGGCCGACCGGATGGGCGCGCAGACCCGCCAGGTCGAGGCCACGGTCCAGCTCTTCCAGCAGATCACGCCGCGGGCGCCGATGCCCCCCTCGGGCGGGGCCGCCGAGCTGCTCGACGTGTTGCACCTGATCCGCACCCGGCGCCCGCGCCTGGTGCTGGAGCTCGGCGCCGGCGCTGCCACGGTCTGGATGGCGTACGCGGTCGAGGAATCCGGCGGCCGGCTGGTCTCTCTCGATCCGGACGCGTCCCGGGTGGAGCGGACCCGGGCCGCGCTCGCCACTCATCAGCTGGGCGAGGTGGCCGAGGTGCGGGTGGGGACGGTGTCATCGGAGGCGCTGGCCGGCGTGCACGACATCGGTTTGCTCGTCGTCGGCGGACCGGTCGGCAAGCCGGACAGGGACCTGCTTGTGAGCCGGTTGGCCGCGGTGGCGCGGGTCTTTCTGCGCGGCACGCCCGAGGCCGTCGGTCCGTGGCTGGAAACGACCGAGGGCCTCACCGGTGAGGGTGAGGCCCTGCTGTCGTATCGCCGCGTGGTGCGGGAACTCAGTAACCGAAGTTCTGGGTGAAGTACGGCAGGCCGTTGGACGCGTAAGCGACGCCGACGCCGACCGCGATCGCCTTGCAGTTGAGGATGTTGGCGCGGTGGCCCGGGCTGGCCATCCACGCGTTGACCAC